>NZ_WMII01000005.1 GCF_009711265.1 Paracoccus shanxieyensis
CGCTGCGGGAGAAACAACCCAAACTCGGTGCCCTGATGGACGCCTCCCGCGACGACGTCCTGGCCTACATGTCCTTCCCACGCGAGCACTGGACCCAGATCGCGTCCACGAACCCGCTGGAGCGGGTGAACCGCGAGGTGAAGCGGCGCGCCGACGTCATAGGCATCTTCCCCAACGACGAGGCCATCATCCGCCTGGTCGGCGCACTGATGCTGGAGACCAACGACGAATGGGCGGTCGCAAGACGCTACATGAGCCTTGAAACGCTCGCCCGTGTGACCGACAATCCAACCGTCAGGCTGCCCGCCGTGGCCACCTGAACAAGCCCTGACCTCTCCGAGGGTCGGCGCTCCTACACCACGCCGCGGGGCACTATCCTGGGCACAGCTAAGCGTCAGTTACCGACTTCGCCCAGAAGCGATGAAACTCGCGAGAGATTTCGCCGAGACATTTTTGCGGAAGGAAGCAATTGAGCTGCCCAAGCAGAAGCAGCGAACGCTCGGTCTGTCCCCCTGCGATCTACGCCAGGACAATGTGCCTCCGAGGAGGCAGAAAAGACAGATTCCGATGAAACACTCTTGCTAATGCGCCTTACAGGAAAAAATGACCTGGCAAATGCAGTTATTGATAGGTCAGTCGGTAACATGAAATCAGGTGCTGGCGTTGTCAGGAGGCTGGCCGGTATCGGATCAAATCCGTTGACAGGTTCAGCCACGACCAAAAGGAAAGCCGTCGCAGGAAGATGGGCCTCTGGATGGGGATGCATGCATCAAGGCAACAACATTGCGTAGCTTTGAATAGCCCCATGTTTCTTAGACGCCTTCACTTCTCATCATCTGCCGCCGTTCGAACTCAGCGGGCGACAGCATCCCGTTTCTCGCATGCTTGCGCTTCGGGTTGTAGAATATCTCGATGTAATCGAACACGTCCTGCCTTGCGTCTTCGCGGGTCCGGTCCTGCGCCTGATCCGCTCGCGCTTGAGCAGGTTGAAGAAGCTCTCGGCAACGGCGTTCTGCGCCTGCAAATGATCCCCCGGATCATTTGCTCCGCTGGCGTGGACCGTCTTGAACTCATGGCAGTTGCCACGGCGGCTCATCGAATGCTCCAGATTGTGGGCCCGCAGGAACGCAGCTCAGTCCATGCTGGTGACGCACCACGACGCCGACAGCGCCGCACCCGCGCGATATTGGCGCAAGGGCCGGGCGGCCCCTGCGCGCATTCGTGTCAGTGCTGGCCCAGCACCTCGGTCACGGCTTCGGCGGTGGCGGCCACGATGGTGTCGGCCTCGGCGCGGGTCAGGCACAGGGGCGGGGCAAGGCCGATGATGTCGCCCTGCGGCATGGCCCGCGCGATCACGCTGCGTTTCAGCATGGCGGCGACGGCCTTGCCGCCGACGCCCTCGGATGCATCGAAAAGCTGCCGCCCGTCACGGTCGCGCACCAGTTCCACGGCGCAGAGCATGCCCTCGCCCCGGATCTCGCCGACATGGGGGTGGGTGCCAAGCGCGGCCTGCATCTGCGCGTTCAGATAGCCGCCGGTTTCGCCGGCGTTCTGCACCAGCCCCAGCTTGTCGATCAGTTGCAGGTTGGCGATGCCAGCCGCCGCCCCGATCGGATGGGCGGAATAGGTCCAGCCATGGCCCAGCACGCCGTTTTCATCGGTGCCCTGCATCAGCACGTCCCAGACGCGCTGGCCGATGATGCTGCCCGACAGCGGCGCATAGGCGCTGGTCAGGCCCTTGGCGATGGTGATGATGTCGGGGCGCATCCCGTAATGGTCGGAGCCGAACATCGAGCCCAGCCGGCCAAAGCCCGTCACCACCTCATCGGCGATCAGCAGGATGTCGTGGCGGTCCAGCACCTTCTGGATGGCGTCCCAGTAACCGGCGGGCGGCGGCACGATGCCACCCGTGCCCAGAACCGGCTCTCCGATGAAGGCCGCGATGGTGTCCGCGCCCTCGGCGGCGATCAGCTTTTCCAGTTCCTCGGCGCAATGGGCGCTGAACTGTTCCTCGGTCATCGCGCCGTCCTGGCGGCGATAGTAATAGGGCGCTTCGGTATGGATCACCTGCGCCAGCGGCAGGTCGAATTTCTTGTGAAACAGCTCGAGCCCGGTCAGCGAGCCGGTCATCAGCCCGGATCCGTGATAGCCCCGCCAGCGCGAGATGATCTTTTTCTTTTGCGGCAAGCCCCGGATATTGTTGTAATACCAGACCAGCTTGATGTTGGTTTCATTGGCGTCCGAGCCGCCAAGCCCGAAATAGACCCGCGCCATGCCCTTGGGCGCGCGCTCCATCACCATTTTCGCCAGCGTGATATTCGCCTCGGAGCCATGACCGGCATAGCTGTGGTAATAGGCCAGTTCGCGGGCCTGTTCGGCGATGGCCTCGGCGATTTCGGGGCGGCCATAGCCGACGTTCACGCAGTAAAGGCCAGCAAAGCCGTCCAGCAGGCGGTTGCCGTCGCGGTCGGTGATATGCACGCCCTCGGCGGTCTTGATGATGCGCTGCGCGCCCTCACCGCGGGCGAATTGGCCAAGGTTGGTCGAGGGGTGAAAGAAATTCTCGCGGTCCCATTTGGACAGCTCGTCATTGGTCAGCATCATGCGCTCCTGTGATCTGCCCAATCGCGGCAGACGTATTTGATTTCGGTAAAGGCTTCCATGCCGTGGCGGCTGCCCTCGCGGCCAAGGCCGGATTGCTTCATGCCGCCAAAGGGGATCGGCGCGCCGGTGACCTTGGTGCGGTTGACCGCGACCATGCCGAATTGCAGCGCGCGCGACAGCCGATAGATGCGGCGCGGATCGCGGGAATGCACATAGGCGACCAGCCCGTATTCGCTGGCATTCGCGATGGCCACGGCCTGATCTTCGGTATCGAAGGGGGCGATGGCCGCGACCGGGCCAAAGGTTTCCTCATGGAAAATCCGCGCCTCGGGCGGGACATCGGCCAGCACGGTGGGCTGATAGAACAGCGGCCCCTGCGGATCGCGGCTGCCGCCGGTCAGCAGCCGGGCGCCGCGCGCCAGCGCATCGGCGACCTGTTCTTCCTGCTTTTTGACGGCGGCTTCGTTCATCAGGGGGCCAAGGTCGCGGTCCTCGATGCCGGGGCCCAGCGTCAGGGCGCGGGTGGCCTTGGCGAACCGGGCGCAGAAGTCGTCATAGATGCCGCGTTCGACCAGAAAGCGGTTCGCGCCCAGACAATCCTGCCCCGAGGTGGCGAATTTCGCCTTGATCGCCTCATCGACGGCCAGATCCAGATCGCAATCGGCAAAGGCGATAAAGGGCGCGTGCCCGCCCAGTTCCAGCACCAGCCGCTTCACCGTGTCCGAGCTTTGCCGGTACAGCAGCTTGCCGATCTGGGTCGAGCCGGTAAAGGACAGCGCCCGCACCCGCGCATCGCGGCACCATTCGCCGACAATCTCGGGCGCGTCACCCGTCACCACGTTGAAGACACCCGGCGGAAAACCCGCGCGGTCGGCCAGTTCCGCCAGCGCGGTGGCCGACAGCGGCGTTTCCGCCGAAGGATGGACGACCACGGTGCAACCCGCCGCCAGCGCCGCCGCCGCCTTGCGGGTAATCATGGCGCAGGGGAAATTCCACGGCGTGACCAGCGCGGCGACGCCCACCGGCTCGCGCCACAGCTCCATCTCGGCGGTGGAGAGATGCGAGGTCACGCTTTCGATATTCGGGCGCTTGGCTTCCTCGGCATAGAATTCGACGAAGCTGGCGGCATAGTCGATTTCACCGCGCGATTCCGACAGGGGCTTGCCCTGTTCGGCGGTCATCAGCCGGGCCAGATCCTCGCGGTTGTCGCGGATCAGCTGGAACCAGCGCAGCAGCACGGCGGCGCGTTCCTGCGGCAGGGCTCCGGCCCAAGCCGGAAAGGCTGCCTGTGCCGCATCGACGGCGGCATGCGCGGCCTTGGCATCCAGCTTGGCGACTTCGGCGATCACTGCGCCGGTGGCGGGATCGGTGACCGGAAAGCGCGCATCGCCGACCCAAGCGCCGTTCACATAGGCTTGTTGCCGCATCAAGGGGTTATCGGTCATTCTTCTACCTCCACGCCGATGACGGCGACGCAATCGCCGGGTTTCACGATGCCGGGGAAATGCCGCGCCAGCATCAGCCCGGCGCGGCCTGCGCTCACGGTCACCGGCGCAAGGCCGGTGCGGGTCACCGGGAAGATCCGGGCGACGGGCTGGCCCTGTTCGACGGCATCGCCCAGATCGACCAGAAATTCGATCAGCCCGCCATCCTCGGCAAAGGTGAAGCAATCGGCATCGGGCATATCCAGCCATTGCGTCGGCTGAGCCGTGACCTGCCCGCGCAAGACGCCCGCCGCGATCAGCAGATTGCGCAGGCCGCGCTTGGCGATCCCTGCCGTGCGCGCCGTCGCCGTGCCGCCGCCGCCCAGTTCGGTGGTGACAAAGACCTTGCCCATCTCTTCGGCGGCGGTGTCATACATGCCCACCGCGTCGATCTCCAGCATCTTGACCGACCATGGCGCGCCAAAGGCCCGCACCAGATCGAAGGCCGCCGCCTCTTGCCGCTTGTCGGGCAGGATATGCGCCGCGGCATAGGGCAGGAAATCCAGCGTCTTGCCGCCTGAATGGAAATCCAGCACCACATCCGCCATCGGCAGCAGCACGCGCTGGAAATAATCCGCGATCTTCTGCGTCACGCCGCCATCCGGTCGGCCGGGAAAGCTGCGGTTCAGGTTGCCCTTGTCGATGGGCGAGGTGCGGGTGCCAGCGCCAAAGGCCGGATAGTTCATCGCGGGCACGATGATGATGCGCCCGGTGACATCTTCGGCGCGGATGGTCGCGGCCAGATCGAACAGCGCGATCGGGCCTTCGTATTCGTCGCCATGGTTGGCACCGGTCAGCAGCGCGGTCGGGCCTTCGCCGTTCACCACCACGGTGATCGGCGTCATGATCGACCCCCATGCCGCATCGTCGCGCGACCACGGCAGCCGCAGGAAGCCATGGCTGACGCCGGGCGCCGCGAAATCGACCGTCGCCGTGATCGGCGAAGGGGTAAGCTGCATCTGCAACATCGCCCTAATCCTTCACGAACAGCTTGCGCGGCACCGATGCCAGCAGTTCCGGCGCGCCCTCGGTGATGGCGATGGATTCGGTGATCTCAAGGCCCATCTCGTCGGACCAGAGGCCGGTCATGAAATGGAAGGTCATGCCGGGTTGCAGCACGGTCTTGTCGCCCGGACGCAGCGACATGGTGCGTTCGCCCCAGTCCGGCGGATAGGACACGCCGATGCCATAGCCGGTGCGGCCGTCCTTGATGATGCCGTATTTCTTCAGGACCGCATAGAACGCCCCGGCGAACTGTTCGCAGGTATTGCCGGCGCGGGCGGCCTCAAGCCCAGCCTCCATCCCTTCCAGCACGGCTTTTTCGCCCTCGGTAAAGACCTTGGGCGGCTTGCCCAGAAACACCGTGCGCGACAGCGGCGCGTGGTAGCGGTTATAGCAGCCCGCGATTTCAAAGAACGTGCCTTCGCCCGCGCGCATCGGCCGGTCGTCCCAGGTCAGATGCGCGGCGGCGGCTTCGCGCCCCGAGGGCAGCAGCGGCACGATGGCCGGGTAATCGCCGCCGAAGCCGTCCGTGCCGCGAATGCCCGCGTCATAGATCTCGGCCACCAGATCGCATTTGCGCATCCCCGGCTGGATCTTCTCGAAGATGCGTTCGTGCATCTTGGTGACGATGGCGCCGGCCTTGCGCATGTAATCCAGTTCCGTGGCCGATTTCACCGCGCGCTGCCAGTTGACCAGCCCGGTGGTGTCGCTGAAGCGCGCATCCGGCAGATGCTTTTGCAAAGCGGCAAAGGCTTTGGCCGAGAACCAGTAATTGTCCATCTCGACGCCGATGCGTTTGGCACCCCAGCCCTTGTCGGTCAGGATCTGCGACAACAGGTCCATTGGGTGTTTCTGGGTGTTCTGCACGTAATCATCGGGATAGCCGATGATGTTTGCCTCGGCCAGATAGGCGGTAAAGCGGGCGCCGACGGCATCCATGCCGCGCCCGAAAAACATCGGCTCGCCTTCGGGCGGGACCACCACGCATTGATGCACATAGAAGGACCAGCCGTCATAGCCGGTCAGCCAGTTCATGTTCGAGGGGTCGCTGACGATCAGCAGATCGACGCCCTTTTCGTCCATGGCCCGGCGGGTCTTGGCGAGGCGCTGCGCATATTCCTCGCGCGTGAATTTCAGGATTACCTCGGTCATGATGTCCTCTCAGACGGTGAAGGCTTGTCCCGCGCCCGCGTCCAGCGCGCGGGTCAGGGCCAGGGTGGCGATGGCGGTGTCCTGGATGCCGGTGCCGGTCAGGTCGGCCAGGGTGATCTGGGCGGGGCGCGAGCGGCCGGGGGCAAGCCCGGCCAGCACCTGACCCAGTTCGGGAAAGGGTTCATCGCGCAGCGGGCCATGCGCCAGTTCGCCCATCAGCCGGGTCTGCGACAGCCGGTCGGCGACGTAATGGGCACGGGCCAGCAGCGCGGGCGCGATTTCATTCTTGTGCCCGGCATCCGAGCCCATGGCGGTGATATGCGCGCCCAAGGGCGCATCATGCAGGATCGGGCTTTCGGCGGGCGTGGTGGTGACGATCAGGTCGGCATCCCGCACCGCCTCGGGCACGGTGGCGCAGGCGGTGACCGGGATGCCAAGCGCGCCGGTCATCTCGGCGGCAAAGGTCTGTGCCTTGGCCGGATCGCGCGCCCAGACCGTCGCCTGTGTCAGGGGCCGCACCAGCGCCAGCGCCCTGAGTTGCATCCGCGCCTGCATCCCCGCGCCAAGGATCGCGGCGCGGTGGGCATCAGGGCGGGCCAGCGCATCGGCGGCGACGGCCCCGGCGGCGGCTGTGCGCAGATCGGTCAGATAGCCATTGTCCAGCAGCAGCGCCTGCACCAGCCCGGTTTCCGCCGACAAGACCACCATCATGCCATTGGTCGAAGGCAACCCCAGCGCCGGATTGCCGAAAAACCCCGGCGAGATCTTGATGGCGAAATGCGGCAGGCCGGGGATATAGGCGGTCTTCACATCGACCTCGCCGCGATGTTCCGGGATGTCCAGCCGCAGGATCGGGGGCATCGCCACGGGTTTCGTTGCCAATGAAACGAACGCCTCGCGGATGCAGGTGACGGCCTCGGCGTCCAGCGGCATCAGCGCGCGCAGGTCGGTCTCGGTCAGGATGGTGATGGGCGGTCTCATGCGGCGGCCTCCATCAGCCGGGCGTGCAGGGCGGGGTCGATATTGCCGCCCGACAGGATGGTGACGGTCGGCCCTTGCGGGGTGAATTTGGCTGAGAGCAGCGCGGCATGGCCCACGGCGCCGGCGCCCTCGACCATATGGCCCGCTTGGCCCAGATGGCGGATCGCGGCGGCGATCTCGGCTTCGGACACCAGCAGCACCCCGTCCAGCAGATCGCGGCACAGCGCGAAGGTCAGGCGATTGTCCAGCCCGATGCCGCCGCCCAGACTGTCGGCCAGCGTCGCAACCTCGGTCACCTCGACCGGATGGCCGGCGCGCAGGCTGGCGGCCATGGCGGCGCCGTTTTCCATGCTGATGCCGATCACGCGGGTCGCGGGCGAGATCGCCTTGATGGCCACCGCGATGCCGGCGGCCAGACCGCCGCCCGACAAGGGCACCAGCACGGCATCCGGCCAATCACCGTTCTGGCCGATCTCCAGCCCGATGGTGCCTTGCCCGGCGATGACATCGGCATGGTCAAAGGGCGGGATCTGGGTCAGGCCGTCATCTGTCACCGCGCGGGCGACCTCGGCCATGGCCTGATCCTGACTGTCGCCGATGATGCGGACCTGCGCCCCCAAGGCGCGGATGGCGTCGACCTTGTTTGCGGGCACCAGCCGCGACAGGCAGACGGTGGCGGGCAGGCCAAGCGCGCGGGCGGCATGGGCCAGCGCCCGGCCGTGATTGCCGGTCGAGGCGGTGACGACGCCGCGCGCATCACCAAGCGACAGAATGGCATTCGTCGCGCCGCGCAGCTTGAAGGCGCCGGTCGGCTGGGCATATTCGCATTTCATCAGCACCGGCTGGCCCAGCCGCGCCGACAGCGCGTCGTCGCGCAGCAGCGGCGTTTCCGCGACATGGCCGCGAATCCGGGCGCTTGCGGCGCGGATGTCGTCCAGCGTCACGCTCATGGCAGATCCAGCGTCATCAGATGGCCCGGCGCCGCCGCCGTCGGGTCGCCGCACAACCGCAGCACGTTCCATGCGGCGGCATAGTTGGAACTGAGCACCGGCACACCGCAAGCGGCTTCGATCCGGTCGATCACGCCTGCGGCGCGCACGGCGGTGCAGGAAATGAACAGCGCCTCGGATCCCGGTGTCACGGCCTCGCGGGCGAAGGCCACGATTTCGTCCACAGGCACCCGCGCCATCTCTCGGTCGTCCAGCAGGTTCATGCAGGTGAAGCGTTGCAGGTCCATGCCTTCGGCTTCAAACATGCGCGCCATGGGCGTCGAGGTTTCGACCGAATAGGGCGTCAGCACCGACAGCCGCCGCGCGCCCATGGCCCGCAGCCCGGCCAGCACCGCTGAAATCGGCGTGACCACCGCCACCCCCGGCTTGCCCGCCTGAATACCCGCGCGCACCGCCGCATCGCCGATCACCACCGAGGCCGAGGTGCAGCCATAGACCACCGCGTCCAGATCCTCGTCCGGCAGGATCAGCGCCGCCGCCTCGGCCAGATCGGGCTGCATCGCGGCCAGCGTTTCCGGCGTCACCGGATTGGCGAATGCGATGCGGTTCGCGTGAACGCCGATGCCGCGCGGGGCGACGATGCGGGCGAAATCGGCCTCGATCGTGTGGTCGGTCGACAGCGTGACCAGCCCGATGCGATGGGCAAAGGGGCGGGCATCCAGCCGGGGCGCGCGTGCGGCAGTCACGATTTCGGTCATTGGCCGATCCTTCCATAGCGGCGTTCCAGCCAGCGCAGCCCGATCACCGAGATCACGCTGACGATCAGGAACATCACCCCCACCATCGTCATCGGCTCGACATAGCGATAGGAGGAATTGGCCACCGATTTCGCCTGATTCATCAGCTCCAACACGGTGATGGCCGACAGAAGCGGCGTTTCCTTGAACATGGCCAGCAGGTAATTCGCCATGGCCGGGATCATCGGCGGCACCGCCTGCGGCAGGACCACATGCACCCATGTCTGGCGCGTGGTCAGGTTGGTGGCGCGCGCGGCCTCCCACTGGCCGCGGGCCACGCTTTCGATGCCGCCGCGATAGACCTCGGCGGCATAGGTCGCGTAATGCAGCCCCATGCCCAGCACCCCCGCCGTCAGCGCAGGCAGGCGGATGCCCAGATCGGGCAGGACGTAAAAGATGAAGTAAAGCTGCACCAGCAGCGGCGTGCCCCGGATGAATTCGACCACAAAGCCGGTGATGCGGGCAATCGCACGGTTCGGCGACCGGCGCAGGATGGCAAAGACCAGCCCCAGCACGGCGGCGACCACGGCGCCCAGCAGGGTGGCGATCAGCGTGATGCGCAAGCCGTCCAGCAGCGTGGGCAGGATCGACCAGGCGAAATTCCAGTCCCATTCCATCAGCGCACCCCGTCCAATCCGCGCGTCACCCGGCGTTCCAGCCGGCGCATGACAAATGAGATCACCGAGGACAGCACGAAATACAAAAGCAGGATGGTGACAAAGGGCAGCAGCGTGCTGCCGGTCTGCGAACGCACCACCTGCGCCTGAAACGTCATGTCCGACAGCGAGATCAGCGACACCACCGAGGTGGCCTTCATCAATTCGATGGCATTGTTGCCGAAGGTCGGCAGCATCAGGGGCAGCGCCTGCGGCAGGATGACATGGCGCATGCGCTGAAACCGCGTCAGGTTGACGGCGGTGCAGGCCTCATGCTGGTCGCGCGGCACCGACAGCACCGCGCCGCGCACCACCTCGGCACCATAAGCGCCGACGTTCAGCCCCAAGGCCATGACGCCCGCCTGCATCGGCGAAAGCTGGATCCCAGTCATCGGCAGCACGAAATAGATCCAGAACAGCTGCACGAAAATCGAGGTGCCGCGAAAGAATTCGATATAGCCGGTCGAAAGCCAGCGCAGCCATGCATGGCGCGACAGCCGCGCCAGCCCGGCGACAAAGGCCACCACCAGCGCCACGCTCGATCCCAGCAGCGTCAGCTTGACCGTGACCCATGCCCCCTGAAGGATGAGTGTCAGATATCCCGCCCAGTCGCCCATGCGCTGATGCCTTGCCTTTCAGATAAGGGGTGGGCGGGGTGCGGCCCCGCCCGTTCAGGTCACTCGCCGCAGAGCTGTTCGCGCGAGGTGGACATGGCGGCGGCGGCCGAGAAGCCATAGGGCTCGATGATCTTGGCGAATTCGCCCGATTCCTTCAGCTTGGCCAGTTCCACGTCAAAGGCGTCGCGCAGCGCGGTGTCGTTCTTGTTGAAGGCCGCGCCGTCGCAATAGACCGGGGCGCCTTGCACCGGGGCAAAGACCTCGAGCGCAGTGCTGCCGGATTTCTTCAGCAGATCGTTCAGCGACAGCACCGGCAGCGAATAGGCGTCCAGCCGGCCGTCTTCCAGCATCTTCAGCCCCGATTGCGGATCGGGCACCACGATCAGCCGGTCACGCGGCACACCGGCGTCCAGCGCCAGCTTCTCCTCGGTGCCGCCGCCGGGCGCGCCCAGTTTCGCCGCCGGATCCGCCGCGATGTCGCCATAGGCCTGGAAGCCCTTGGGATTGCCCTTGGGCAGCAGCAGCGCCTCGGCATCGCACAGGATCGGCTGGGAATAGGCGACGGCGTTGCAGCGTTCCGGCTTCATGAACAGGCCCGCCGTGATGGCATCGACCCGGCCCGCCTGAAGGCTGGGGATCATCGCGCCATATTCGGCGATCGAGGCTTCAAGATCCGTGATGCCCATGGCGGCAAAGACCGCGCGGGCCACATCCGGCGCAGCACCCGACACCTTGCCGTCCGAGGCGACGGCGGTATAGGGCGGCTCGTTGCCGATGACGATGCGGACATAGCCCTGATCCTTCAGATCCTCCAGCTTGTCGGCCAAGGCGGGCAGCGGAGCCGCGAGGATCATCGCGGCAATCAGACATTTCTTCATCATTCTCTCCTGTTGGTGGGGCGTCACACGCGCTGTCCGGCGGCAACGATCTTGCGCAGGAAGGACTTCGTGCGGTCCTGTTTCGGCGCGGTGAAGATCTGGTCGGGCGGGCCCTGTTCGACGATGCGGCCCTTGTCGAAGAACAGCACGCGATCGGCGAAATCATGGGCAAAACCCATTTCATGCGTGACCAGCAGCATGGTCATGTCGGTCTCATTGGCCAGACGCTTCATGACCTCCAGCACCTCCTCGACCAGTTCGGGGTCAAGGGCCGAGGTCACTTCGTCAAACAGCATGATCTGCGGCTGCAAGGCCAAGGCGCGGGCGATGGCGACGCGCTGTTTCTGCCCGCCGGAAAGCTGGCTTGGCATGTAATCGGCCTTGTCGGCCAGACCCACCATATCCAGCAATTCGCGGGCGCGCTTTTCGGCGGCGGCACGGCTTTCGCCCTTGGTCAGCACCGGCGCAAGGGTGATGTTCTGCAGGACCGACTTGTGCGGGAACAGGTTGAAATGCTGGAATACCATGCCGATATGGCGGCGCATCTTGTGCAGATGCGCCTCATCTGCGGGCACCTCGGCGCCGCCCTTGGACATGTGATAAAGCGGCTCGCCGCAGACCTCGATGCGGCCGCCGGAAATGTCCTCCAGCGTCATCAGGATGCGCAGGATCGTGGTCTTGCCCGAGCCTGACGGCCCGATCAGCGCCAGCTTTTCGCCCTTCGCCACGTCGAAGTTCAGCCCGTCGATCACCCTCAGCGTGCCGAAGGATTTTTCAAGGTTCTGGATGCGGATGATCGGCTGGTCCAAACTGGCCCCCTTGTGCTGATAGGGGAAAATTTGCAGGACAATTATATCAGGTCAATCAGAAAATAATATCATAACAATTTATCCCGCGCGACTGCCTATCAAACCAGCGGCAGCAGCGGTTCGGCGGTGCTGCGCAGGGTTTCGGCGACCAGTTTCAGCCCGTGCCGCAGATCCTCGGCTGTCGTCGAACCCAGCGCGATTCGCACTGCGTCGCGGCGCTGGCGTTCGTCCAGCCGGAAGGCGCGGCCCGAGGCGACCGCCACGCCGCGTTGCCGGGCCTGAGCGACGAATTCATCCTCGTCCCGGCCCGGTGGCAGTTCCAGCCAGACATGCAGGCTTTGCGGATGCGCGTAAAACACCGTGCCGGCCAACTCTTCGCGGGCGATGCGGTGGCGTTCGCGCAGCGCCTCGCGTTGCCACAGGATCAGCCGGTCCACCGTGCCATCGCCGATCCAGTGGCTCAGCAGTTCGACCATGGCGGGGGTCGCCATCCAGTTGGTGACCAGATGCCTGTTCGCGGTGACCGCCGCCAGCCGGGGCGGCGACACCAGCCACGCCACCCGCAGACCGGGCAGGTTCGACTTGGTAAAGCCGTTGATATGCAGCACCCGTTCGGGCGCCAGTGCCGCCAGCGGGGTGGGGCGATCCTCGATCAGCACGTTCAGCATGTCATTTTCGACGATCAGCAGATCGTGGCGGCGGGCGATCTCGACCAGCTCGACGCGGCGCTGCAGGCTGGTCACCAGCGCGCGCGGATTGATGGCCGAGGGCTGCATATACACGGCCCGCAGGCTGCCCTTTCGCGCCAGATGGTCCAAGGCTTCGGGGACGATGCCGTCATGGTCGATGGGCAATGGCTCAAGCTGCAGGCCAAGGTATTTGCACAGCGGCATCAGCAGGTGATGCGTCAGCCCCGCCGCTGCCAGCGTGCCGCCCGGCGGCACCGCGCTCATCACCGCGGTGGTGATGGCCGAGGTGGCGCCGTCGGTCAGGGTGATGCATTCGGGGGCCGTGTCGATGCCGCCGCGCCGCAGCCAGTCGGCCGCGACCCCGCGATGCTGCGGCAGCACCGAGCTGGGGCGGAACGACAGCGCGGCGGGGCTGGTCAGGTTTTCGGCGACCCAATGCAGCCCGTCGCGGAAGGTCTCGACATGCATGCGCTCGGTCACCGGCTTCAGGATCGACAGATCGACCAGACCGCCCGCCCGCTCGGCCAGATAGGGCGGCGGTGCCTCGGCCCCCTGCGGCAGCACGAATGAGCCGCGCCCGACTTCGCCCACCACCAGCCCGCGCCGGATCAGCTCTTCATAGGCGCGCGAGACGGTCTGCACCGACAGGCCCAGATCATCGGCCAGCCGCCGCTGCGGCGGCAGGCGCGTGCCGGCTGGGACCAGCCCGTTGCCGATGGCACGCGCGTAACTTTCGGCCAGCGACAGATAGGCCGGGCGGTGCAGGGTGGAGGGGTCGGGGCGCCAGATTGTCATGATTTGATGATGCGGGCGGCGCGGGGAAATGACAAGAATGATCTGATTTCTGTTTGTGACCGCGCCGCCCGCCTTGGTCAGCGGTTGTAAACGGCGGTCACGCTGGCTTTGCCGATCGTATTGGCCCCGATCATGAAGCCCGCCAGCGCGTTGCTGGCATCCGGCGGCAGATCAAGCGTCTGGACGCCTAGCGCATGAACGGTGAAGACATAGCGGTGCATCTCGCCGGGCGGCGGGCAGGCGCCGCCAAAGCCCGCCGTGCCATAGTCGTTCCGCAACTCGACCGATCCCGCTGGCAGCTTGTCCGTCCCGCTGGCACCGGACGGCAGCTGCGACGCGGCTGCGGGGATGTTCACGATATTCCAGTGCCACCAGCCCGAACCCGTCGGCGCGTCGGGATCATAGGCGGTCACGGCAAAGCTTTTCGTGCCTTCGGGCGCATCCGCCCATGCCAGTTGCGGCGAGGTATTGCCGCCGTCGCAGCCGAACCCCTTGAAGACCTGCGCGGGCGCAAGCTGTGCGCCTTCTGCCACCGAGCTGCTTGACAGCCGGAAATTCTGGGCGGCGGCCGGTGACGCGATGATGCCAGCCGCAAACAGGCCAAGCAGCGTTTTCTGAAGAAGCAAGGTCATGATCCCTTTGGTGAATGACGATGCCCGCATCATAGGCGCCACGGTCTGTCCCGCTTCCGAGGCGCGATCAAAAACTATCGAAAAACGATCATTCCGCCGTTGACCGGATCGCCGTTGACCGGATCGCCATCGGCCTGATCCCGAACCGCTTCCTGAACGCATCGGAAAAATGCGAGGGCGTCTGAAAGCCGCAATCCAAGGCAATTTGCGAGATCGGCGCACGGGTCGATTGCAGCAGCGCCAGCCCTGCCTCCAGCCGGGTATTGTGCAGGATCTTGGCAAAGCCATGTCCTGATTTCGCCAGCCAGCGCCGGAAGGTCGCCTCGCTCATGGCGAAGTGACGGGCGGCATCCACGGCGCGCCAGGGCCGGGCCGGATCGGCCTCGATCAACCGGCGCAGGCGGGCAAGCGGCTGGTCATCGTCACGGGCCGGCAAGCGGACGCCGTGATGCCGCAGCCAGATCAGGGGCTCCAGCAGGCGGTGCCGGCGGATCGGCAGGGGCAGGGCTTCGCTGGCAAGCGTCTGCTGGATCAGCGCGAGGATCTGGTCGGGGCGGTGTGGCTCGGCGCGGACGATCTGAATCCCGGATGGCGCCGCGCCCGGTCCCTGATCGGCGAAAACCGCGTCGATCAGATCATGGGTGAAATACACGCCATCCGCCCGGTAATGCGCGTTCAGCAGCGGCCGGTTTTCCAGCGTCACCAGCGAGCCCGCCGGAAAGATGATAAGGTCGCCTTCCTCTGCGATCATTTCGCCGTTGACCGGGCAGACGACCCGCTTGGTCCCCGTCTGGATAAAACAAAGGAAGGTCAGCCGGATGAACAGATCCGCAAAGGTCGCCGCCGTCGCCTGCGTGATGGGCACGATCATGACCGCCGGTCCGGCATCGCCGTGGATCAGGGGGGTGTCGTGTGTCGTCATGATCTTCCGAGGGTGGCTTGTCGCAGCGTGGTCAGGGTTTCGGTGTACTGCCGCTTACGGTTCATCGCGCGCGGCGGCACGATTGCCCCCTGTATCCCGCCGACCGTATCGCGGGCCAGTCGGGAAAGACCTGATACAGGCTGACTTTGCCAAGCTAGGTATCTGTGGCGGAATAGCATGGGCAGGACAGCATCGCGCTTGGCGACAAGACGGGGCATCGGGTTGTCCTGACCGGACAGGCGGCGACACAGCGTCGCGATTGGACAGCTTGCGGCGCGAGTGACGCAAGCAACTTGGGCAAGCCGCTGTCAAAGTCTCAGCCTGCGTTCCAGGCTGATCAGCACCAGCGGAATGGCAAATGGCACCAACATTATCCGCAGAGCAGGAAGCACAGGGGGGGCGCGATGCACACTGCACTTGAACGGGCATATGACCGCTTTGATGCGTGGTGGGTCAAACTGGTCCATGAGCGGTTCCCTGCATCGGCATGGCGAATGTTGGCCTTGCCCATCATGATACCGGTCACGCTGATCGTTGCGATGCTTTTCGGGTTCGTTCTGATGATCCGTCGCGTCAGGCGATCAGCGGCAGCTGCAATGTCAAAGCGCGGCTGAGGGCACGCTTGCGGGCGCGCCTGCCGCCGCTCAGATCTTGCGCATCGCCTCGACCAGCATGCCGGCGACCGCGCGCACCGCTGGCGCGTGTTTCAGGTCGGCATGGATCACCATCCATACGGGCCGCGCCTCGGGCTGTTCGCGGGTCACGCGCACCAGATCCCTGCAGCCTTCCGCCATCACCCGCGGCAGCAGGGCGACGCCAAGGCCCGCTTTGGCGGCGGCGAACTGGCTGTGGAAATCCCCGGTCAGCAGATCAAGCGGGCGATCGGCGGCGAACTCTTCCAGCCAGCGTTGCTGCGGGACATGGCGCAATGTCTCGTCAAAGGCGACAAAGCGCCATTGCTGCGGCGGTAGTTTCGCGATGTCGGGCGTCGCGTACAGCGCGAATTCGACCGCGCCGATGCGCCGCACGATGTTCTGCCTTCCCTGCGGCTGGACCATCCTGACGGCCAGATCGGCCTGACCGCTGTCAAGCGAGGCGATCTGCGCATTGGCGGACAGCACGATCTGCAAATCGGGATGATCGGCACGAAGAGGGCGCAGGGCGGGGATGATGACCTCGCTGACCAGAACGGGCGGCGCGGTCAGCCGCACGCGCCCGCTCAGCGTGCCCTGCGCGGCATGGGAAAAGCGTTCGATGCGCTGCGCGCCCAGTTCCATGTCCCGCGCGATGGCGGCGACCTGTTTTCCCGTCTCGGTCAGGGGGGTGGACCGCGCAAGACGCCGCACCAGCGTCTGGCCCAAGCTCTGTTCCAGCATGGAAATACGCCGCGACACCGTGGCATGGTTCACGCCAAGCGCCCGCGCCGCGCCAGCCAGTGAGCCTTCGCGGTCCAGCACTGCCAGCACATGCAGGTCGTCCCAGTTCATCTGATCGTTATCGCACAGATGGCGTGCATGGTCATGCAGTTTTCATGCGACCGCGCAGCTGCAAGAAAGCATCTGCCGCAAAACAGGAAGCACCGATGATGATCCCCGCATTGCCGCTTGGCACCGATGTTCCTGACCTGCCCGCGCTTGGGCTTGGCTGCATGGGCATGTCGGAATTCTATGGCGACACCGACGACACCCAATCGCTGAGCGTTCTGGCCCGCGCCTATGATCTGGGCGTGCGGATGTTCGACACCGCCGACATGTATGGCAACGGTCATAATGAGGAACTGCTGGCGCGGTTTCTGAAACAGGGCCGCCCGGATGCGGTCATCGCCACCAAGTTCGGCATCCGCAAGGCTGCGGGTGAATATGCCCGCAGCATCGACAACAGCCCGGACTATATCCGGCAGGCCTGTGACGCGTCGCTGCGGCGTCTGGGGGGTGAGCAGATCGGTCTGTACTACGTCCACCGCGCCGAGACCGGGCGGCCGATCGAGGACACGATGCAGGTGCTGGCCGGACTGGTGCAGGCGGGCAAGATCGCGCGGATCGGCCTCAGCGAGGTCTCGGCCGCAACCCTGCGCCGGGCCCATGCGGTCCATCCCGTGGCGGCGGTGCAAAGCGAATATTCCCTGACCACCCGCGACATGGAGGCCGATATCTTGCCGGCCTGCCGCGAACTGGGCACGGCCTTTGTCGCCTACAGTCCGCTGGGGCGTGGCTTGCTGTCCGGCACGCTGGATCGCGAAAGCCTTGCCCCGAACGATTTTCGTCGCAACGCGCCGCGTTTCGGTGCGGAGGCGCTGCAGGCCAATACGGCGCGTCTGGACACCCTGCGCAGCATTGCCGACCTGCGCGAGGCGACGCCATCGCAAGTGGCCCTTGCCTGGGTGTTGGCCATGGGGGTGTTCGCGATCCCCGGCACCAAGCGGCTGAGCTATCTGGAACAGAATATCGCTGCCGCAAGCCTGAAGCTGTCCGCCGATGACATCGCCAGATTGAACCAGGCCTATGCGCCGGGCAGCTTTACAGGCGAACGCTATACCGCCGAGGGCATGAAGGGCGTGAACGGCTGAACGCCCGTGGCATGGCCCCGTATGCAGGCCGGTCTGATCGGCTGCCAGCAGACCAGCCGCATCGCGCGGCGGTCAAATGGTGACGCCGGATGGCGCCAAGGGGGGCCAGCCCGTTCACAGGCTGGCCCCCAATCCTTACGCCTTGGCCGCAGCGGGCATGTAAAGATCGCCGCCATCGCGGTATTTCTGGGCCATCCCGGCCATGCCGGCCTCGGCGCGGGCGGCGTCGCGGATGTCGTGGCTGATCTTCATCGAGCAGAATTTCGGCCCGCACATCGAACAGAAATGCGCCAGTTTATGCGCCTCTTTGGGCAGCGTTTCGTCGTGAAATGCCCGCGCCGTATCGGGGTCCAGCGACAGGTTGAACTGATCCTGCCAGCGGAACTGAAACCGGGCCCGCGACAGCGCATCGTCGCGGATCTGCGCCGCCGGATGGCCCTTGGCCAGATCGGCGGCATGGGCGGCGATCTTGTAGGTGATGACCCCGGTTTTCACGTCGTCCCGGTCGGGCAGGCCCAGATGTTCCTTGGGCGTGACATAGCACAGCATCGCCGTGCCGAACCAACCGATCATCGCCGCGCCGATGCCGCTGGTGATGTGGTCGTAACCCGGCGCGATGTCGGTGGTCAGCGGTCCCAGCGTGTAGAACGGCGCCTCGTCGCAGACCTCAAGCTGCTTTGTCATGTTTTCGCGGATCTTGTGCATGGGCACATGGCCGGGGCCTTCGATCATCACCTGACAATCGTGATCCCAGGCGATGCGGGTCAACTGGCCCAGCGTCTCCAGCTCGGCGAATTGGGCGGCGTCATTGGCATCGGCGATGCTGCCCGGCCGCAACCCGTCGCCCAGCGAAAAGGTCACGTCATAGGCGCGCATGATGTCGCAGATTTCCGCGAAATGCGTGTAAAGAAAGCTTTCGCGGTGGTGATGCAGGCACCATTTCGCCATGATCGAGCCGCCGCGCGACACGATCCCCGTCACCCGGTCCACGGTCAGCGGGATATGCGCCAGCCGCAGCCCGGCATGGATGGTGAAATAATCCACCCCCTGTTCGGCCTGTTCGATCAGTGTGTCGCGAAAGATGTCCCAGCTCAGATCCTCGGCCACGCCGCCGACCTTTTCCAGCGCCTGATACAGCGGCACCGTGCCGATGGGGACCGGCGCGTTCCTGATGATCCATTCACGGATATTGTGGATATTGCGGCCCGTGGACAGGTCCATCACCGTATCGGCGCCCCAGCGGATCGCCCAGACCATCTTTTCCACCTCCTCGGCCATCGACGAGGTGACGGCGGAATTGCCGATATTGGCGTTGATCTTGACCAGAAAATTGCGGCCGATGATCGCGGGTTCCAGTTCGGGGTGGTTGATGTTGGCGGGGATCACGGCGCGGCCCCGGGCGATTTCGTCGCGCACGAATTCAGGGGTGACGTGATCGGGGATGGCCGCGCCGAAGCTTTCGCCGTCGCGGACCGACTGCGCCAGCGCCTGACGGCCCAGATTTTCGCGGATGGCCACGAATTCCATTTCCGGCGTGACGATGCCCGCGCGGGCTTGCGCCAGTTGCGTGATCGCCTGCCCGGCGCGGGCGCGGCGGGGCAGGTGGCGCTGCGTATATTCCGGTGTCAGCTGCGCGCCGGTGGCAAAGCCGTTATCGGCGGCCTGCACCACCCGTCCGGCATAGGTCTGGGTTGCGTCGCGCCCGGCGACCCAGCCTTCGCGGATGCGGCTCAGACCGGCATCAATGGCGATGTGTGCTGCGGGATCGGTATAGGGGCCCGAACAGTCATAGACCGTCACCGGCGGCTCATCCGCGCTGGGATGCAGCGCAATGCGGCGCATCGGCACGCGCAATTCGGGATGCAGCATCCCCGGCTGAAAGATCTTTTCCGAGGCGGGCAGCGGCCCGGTCGTCACTTGGGTGATGGGTGTCTTGGGGGGCAGATCGGTCATGTCAGGCTCCTGGCTTTCAAGGCGTTGGAGACCCAGCATGGACGGAAAGAAGGAAAGGCCGCCCCCCGACCGCAGACCGGCCAGCAGGCAACCGCACCGTCCCTACGCCAGCATGAACTGGATCAGGTTCATAGGGTTCCTGCGCTGCCTTGCGGCCCAGCAGTATCTCAGCCCCTTGTCGGGACGCCCCTGGTGAGGATGTGAAATTGACCGGCTGCGTGCGGGCTGTCAATGCGGATGCCGCAGCCGCAGCCGCAGCCACAGCCAAGGCCACGGCGGCGCGGTGATGGATCAGGTCATTCGGCCCATTCGGGGTCGCCGGTAAAGACGACGGTCAGCCAGCGGTCGGGGCCTTCGCCGCCAATCGCATCGCCGATCTCGTCGCGCAGCGCGTCCCATTCGTCAATGCGGCGGGCGGGCGCATCGGCGGGCACGATGAAGAACAGCTCGATTTCCTTCGAGCGGCCCACGCGCGCCACATAGGCGCGGTGCGACACAAGACCGTGCTTTTTCACGAAAGCCTGCGCCACCACATCCACATGCGCCTTCAGATCGGCAGGCGTGACCAGAAAGATATCGGCCAGCGCCTGCCGGACGGTCGAAACCGGCAGCGGGATGATCAGCAGACACACCACGGCAAGGACAGCCGGATCGATATAGGGCGAGATCCATTGCCATGTCGTCCCCTGCACCCCAAAGCCGATACAGAAGGCGATCAGCAGCGCCGCCGTGATGCCCGCCGACATCACCCAGCTTTTCACGTCCAGCCGGATGAATTCCGAACCCAGCTTGCGGTTGGCGCGGGCCTCGACGATGGCAGTCGTGGTGCAGGCGATCAGCGTGAAAACCGCATAGATGATCGCCCAGCCGAATTCCAGGTCGCGGCCGCCTTCCAGCAGGCTGCTGACCGCATTGACCAGCGCATAGACCGCAACGCCGATCAACAGCGTGCCGTTCAGCCCCAGCACCATCGGCTCAAGATGCCAGAACCCCATGGAAAACCGCTCGCGCAGCTTGCGCGACAGCCCCTTGGCCAGGGTGAACGAGGTGATCAGGTTGACGACGACCAGCGACAACAGGCTCATGCTGGCATCGACAAGCGAATAGACCCCATCGAAGGTGATCGAGAACGACCCGGAAATCAGGCCGAAGCCGATCCCCAGCGATGACATGACCAACGTCACCGCAATCGAGATGCGAAGGATGCCGCGTTCGTCGCCCGGATCAAAGAATTTCGCTTTACCATTCATGTGCTTACTGTCCAAACCGCGTCCGTCGTCTTTCCAGACCCTTTGCCCGCGGCATTCAGCCATCCGCGCCGGAGCAAATCAACCCGCTGCAGAAAAACGTAATAATATAACAAAATTCTGTCTGCTGGCCCTTGTGGCTGGGTGGCCGCGCAGCTTAGTAAATGTAATATTATCACATTGCGAGGACGCCATGCCCGTCAGCCAGCTCTCGACCGACACCCGCCTTCCCGTTACTGTCCTGTCCGGCTTTCTGGGCGCGGGCAAGACGACGCTGCTGAACCACATCCTGAACAATCGCGACGGCCGCCGCGTCGCCGTGATCGTCAATGACATGTCCGAGGTGAATATCGACGCCGATCTGGTGCGCGACGGCGCCCAATTGTCGCGATCCGAGGAAAAGCTGGTCGAGATGACCAATGGCTGCATCTGCTGCACGCTGCGCGGCGATCTGCTGGACGAGGTGCGCAAGCTGGCAGCCGAGGGCCGCTTCGATTACCTGCTGATCGAATCCACCGGCATCGCCGAGCCGCTGCCGGTCGCCGCCACCTTCGATTTCCGCGACGAGGATGGCTGCAGCCTGTCCGATGTGTCGCGGCTGGACACGATGGTCACGGTGGTCGATGCCATCAACCTGACCAAGGATTTCTCCAGCCATGATTTCATCGCCGATCGCGGTGAATCGCTGGGCGAGGAGGATGAGCGCACTCTGGTCGACCTGCTGACCGATCAGATGGAGTTTGCCGATGTCATCGTGCTGAACAAGGTGACCGAGGCCGGCCCCGAACGTCTGGATCAGGCCCGCAAGATCGTGCGCGCCCTGAACCCGGATGCCCGCCTGATCGAAACGGATTTCAGCCGCGTCGATGCCGATGAGATCTTCGACACGGGCCTGTTCGATTTCGACCGCGCCCATATGCATCCCATGTGGGCCAAAGAGCTGTATGGCTTTGAAAACCACACCCCCGAGACCGAGGAATACGGCATCTCGTCTTTCGTCTATCGTGCGCGCCGACCCTTTCACCCGAAAAAGATCCACGCCGTGCTGAATGGCGATCTGCCCGGCGTCATCCGCGCCAAGGGTCATCTGTGGATCGCCAGCCGCCCGAACTGGGCGGTTGAATTCAGCCTTGCCGGGGCGATTTCGTCCGTGAAGCCGCTGGGGGGCTGGTGGGCCTCGGTCCCGCAGGATCGCTGGCCCAGCCACCCCGAGGCGCTGGCAGAAATGGAAAAGAACTGGGTCGAGCCATGGGGCGACCGCCGGCAGGAGCTGGTCTTTATCGGTTCAGGCATGGACCGCGCCGCGATCACCGCCGCCCTGGACGCCGCGCTGGTCGAGGCTGTGGACTTCACGCCTCAGGCATGGACGAAACTGCCCGACCCGTTCCCGCAATGGGGCCAGCGCAACGTCGCCTGAGGCGGGGCAGGACAGGTGGCCAGGGTGGTTGCAGGTTGGTCCTTAAGCGGTCCGGGCCCGGTGCTTGTGCCGTGATCGGGTCGGCTTCAATCGCAATATCCCAGTCCAACCACAGGGGAAAACATGCCCATTTCCGCTGCGCCAAAGGCCGGGCGGCCAAGCGCGGATGCCGCGGCCCGAATCTGTGCCGAACGCGGGGTCAATTTCACGCCCCTGCGCCGGGTCGTGCTTGATCAGGCCGCGATCCGCCGCCAGTTCGACGCCTTGTCGTCGGGCCAGCAGCCGTTTCTGGCCGTGCTGCGGGTCTAGGCCCGGCCGGTCGCCGCACCCGCCTTATCAGGGACTGACCGCCACCAAGGTCAGGCCAAGCTGGCCAAGCTGGGGCCAGACCGGCCGATGCGGGTCCAGCGCCAGCAGCGGGCGTCCGCGCAGCACCAGTCCGCGCGGCGTCAGCAGACCGTCCGCGCCGTCCGGGATGGCATCGGTCGGGCGGTCTAGCAGCATCCGCTGGGGCTGACCGCTGCGGATGCGGTGCAGGAAGCCCGACATGATCGCGGCAGCCTCATCCGCGCCGGGACCGATATCCACCGCGATCCCCGCCTGACGCAGCCGCGCAAAGCCGCCGCCATTCACCCGGGGATCCGGGTCCCGCAGGCTGGCCACCACCCGCGCGACCCCAGCCGCGATGATCGCATCGGCGCAGGGTGGCGTCTGGCCATGATGGCAGCAGGGTTCCAGCGTGACATACAGCGAGGCCCCGCGGGCGGCGTTTCCGGCACGCTCCAGCGCCAAGCGTTCGGCATGGGGTCGCCCGCCGGGCTGGGTCGCGCCTGTGGCGATCAGCCGGTCGCCCGTCGCAATGACGCAACCGACCGGCGGGTTGGGCCAGACATGGCCGCGCATCGCCCGCGCAAGATCAAGCGCGTCGGCCATCCATATTCCGGGCCATCCAGATCGCGTCACAACTGGGTCGGGTTCGGGGCATCGCCATAAACGCGGACAGGATCGAAGGCCTTTTCGCTTTCCGTGAACAGCAGCGGCGCATCGCCCACCAGCGGTACCGCCCGATAGAAACACGACCGATAGCCCACATGACAACTGGCCCCGCCCGCGATCCGCACCCGCAGCCAGACCGCGTCCTGATCGTCGTCGATGCGCATTTCCACGGTGGTCTGCACCAGCCCGCTGGTTGCGCCCTTGTGCCACAGGCACTGACGCGCGCGGCTGTAGTAATGCGCCTGACCCGTCTGGATGGACCGCTGCAACGCCTCGGCATTCATCACGCCCATCATCAGCACCTCGCCGCTGCCGGCATCGGTCGTCACCACCGAAATCAGCCCTGATGCGTCAAATCTCGGAGCAAGATCATGGCCTTCCTCGACCTGCTCAACCGAAAGTCTGGGTTTGAAGTTTTGCATTGCGGGCCTTTGCGATTCTCATTAGCGATATGTAATAACCTTACGTCAATTTGGACGCCATGCCCGAAGACATGGCGCTGACCAACGGAGACCGCCATGAAAACCCGTGCCGCCATCGCCTGGGAACCGAACCGCCCGCTGGAGATCGAAGAGATCGATCTGGATGGCCCGAAAGCCGGCGAGGTTCTGGTCCGCATCGTGACGACCAGCCTGTGCCATACCGACATGTTCACCCTGTCGGGCGCGGATCCCGAAGGGCTGTTTCCTGCCGTGCTGGGTCATGAGGCCGTGGGCATCGTCGAGGAACTAGGCGCAGGCGTCACCTCGGTCAGGCCCGGCGATCACGTCATCCCGCTTTATACGCCCGAGGATCCGAACTGCCCCTATATCAGATCGGGCAAGACCAACCTGTGCCAGACGATCCGCAAGACGCAGGGGCAGGGGGTGATGCCGGATGGCACCTCGCGCTTTTCCTACAAGGGCAGGATGATCCATCACTATATGGGCACCAGCACCTTCAGCGAATATACCGTGCTGCCGGAAATCGCCGTGGCCAAGATCTCGAAACAGGCGCCCTTGGCCAAGGCCAGCGTGATGGGCTGTGCGGTGCCCACCGGCATGGGCGCGGTGCGCAATACGGCCAAGGTGCAGCCGGGTTCGACCGTGGCGGTCTTTGGTCTGGGCGCGGTCGGGATGGCGGTGATTCAGGGCGCCCGGATGATCGGGGCCAGCCGCATCATCGGCATCGACACCAACCCGTCCAAGTTCCTGCTGGCGAAAAGCCTTGGCGCGCATGACTGCATCAACCCCAAGGACTTTGCCGACCCCATCCATCAGGTCATCATCGACATGACCGATGGCGGTGTCGATTACAGCTTTGAATGTATCGGCAATGTCAGCGTCATGCGTTCAGCCCTTGAATGCTGCCACAAGGGCTGGGGCGAATGCACGGTGATCGGTGTGGCCGGTGCGGGCGAAGAGATCTCGACCCGGCCGTTCCAGCTGGTGACGGGGCGGGTCTGGCGCGGCTCGGCCTTTGGCGGCGTGCTGGGGCGGTCGCAACTGCCGGGGATGGTGGACGAATGGCTGCGCGGCGATTTCAGCGTCGATCCCTATATCACCCACAATATGGCGCATGAGCAGATCAACACGGCGTTCGATCTGCTTCACGCCGGGGAATCCATCCGCTCGGTCATCCATTTCCGGCCGCAGGACACCATGTTCGTGAATTCGTTGCCGGGAAAGATCATCACGGCATGAACGTCATCGCCTTCCCCCCGCGTGGCGACGCCCGCGCGGTCCTGCACAGCCATGATCCAGAGATTTTGCGGACCATCAGATCGCCGGGGATCGCGGCCGCCATCTGGGAACGCAAGCCGCTGCCGGGTTTTCTGGACTGGATCGGCGCGCTGCCCGCCAGAAACCTGCCACGGCTGCGAACGCTGGTCCCGGTCGGCGCGGTCGAGCCCTGCGTGCAGGCCGCCTGCGATCTGGCGGGCATTGCGGACGGCGCGTTCCGTGACCTGCTGGCCAGCGATCTGGCCGCGCTGAGCCTTATCATGGCCGAGGTCATGGCCTCGCCCATGCTTCACCTGCGTCTTCAGGTCATCACCACGAATTCCTGCCGCAGATTTCATATCGACAATATGACGGCGCGGATGCTGTGCACCTATCGCGGGCGTGGCACGCAACTGGCACAGGTGGGACACGAGAGCCGGCCGCAGCAGATCTCGACCGGCAGCGTCACGCTGCTGCGCGGGGCGCGCTGGCCGCAGGAAAGCACGCGATTGCTGCATCGCTCGCCACCGATCGAGGGCACGGGCGAAACCCGCCTGCTGGCGGTGATCGACCCGGCCAGCGATTATCGCGGTGATGGGGGCTGAAGCGGGGGCACGGGGCTGATGTCGCAATGTCATCGACGCTTCTAGGGTCAGATCTATTTCAGGGCGACGCCCTGCAAGACGCGCGTGGTCGCGCTTTTCAGCGGGTAGGATCCTCAGCTTGGCACAGCGCGCCCGCCACGACCGAACGCATGTGCCCCCCTCAGAACGCCTGCCGATACAGCGACAGGGCGGCGGCCTCATCGACCTCGACGGGGTTGTTTTGCAACAGCCGTGTCTGCAGCATCGCGTCGCGGGCCAGCATGGGCAGGCTGTCTGCGCCGACGCCCACATCGCGCAGCCGGCGCGGCGCGCCCGAGCGGTCCATCAGATCCTCCATGAACCCGACAAAAGCCGCCGAGCGGGCCTGCACCCCCTCATCCGAAGGCCCAAGGACCACATCCGCAAGCTGGGCATAAAGCGGCGCGGCGACGGACATGTTATGACGCAGCACCGGACCCAGCATCAGCGCGTTGGTCAGGCCATGCGGCAGGTGGAAATGCCCGCCCAGCGGATAGGCCAGCGCATGCACCGCCCCAACGGGGCTGTTGGAAAACGCCTGCCCGGCGAAATTCGCGCCGATCAGCATGCCCTCGCGCGCGGCGCGGTCCTGGCCGTTCTGGCAGGCCGGGACCAGATGGCGCGCCAAAAGCCGCAGCGCCTCACGCGCGAAGATGTCCGACAGCAGGTTCTTCTTGTGGCGGCTGGTATAGGCCTCAATGGCGTGGACCATGGCGTCGATGCCGGTCGCCGCCGTCTGCATCGGCGGCAAGCCCACGGTCAGTTCGGCGTCCAGCAGCACGCGGTCGGCGTAAAGCTGATGCGCGACGATGCCCATCTTGGTCGTCTCGCCGGTGGTCAGGATGGTGATGTTGGTGACCTCGGACCCGGTGCCTGCGGTGGTCGGGACCTGCACCAGCGGCAGGCGCTGGCCGGTGACCTTGCCGATGCCGTAAAGCTGGGCCAGAGGCTGTTCGCTGACCAGCATCACCGCGACCAGCTTGGCAATATCCATCGAAGAGCCGCCGCCCAGCCCCATGACGATCTGGGCCCCCGCCGCACGGCCCTGCGCGACACAGGCGGTCAGCACCGCCTCGGGCGGATCGGCCACCACATCGTCAAAGACCGAGACCGTGAAGCCATGCCCCGCCAGCGAAGCTTTCGCCGCATCCAGAACCCCGGCATCGTTCAGGAACTTGTCCGTCACGATCAGGACATTGCGCGCGGCAAACCAGCCGCCCAGCAGCTCGCCCATCCGCGCGGCCCCGGCCCATTCCACCAGCGTCGAGCCGGGCGTGTCGAAAGAAAATCCGGGGGTCGGGTCGGTCATGTCATCAGCTCCGTTATCTTGGGGAAAGCCGGCGGTCGCGCCGGGGCGGGTATTCAGGCGGTTGGCGGTATGTGATGGCGCGGCCCCGCATCGCAGGGCCGCCGTCGAAAGGTGGGGATCGCGCGGCACGACAGACGCAGCGCAACAGGCGCGCGCCGGTCAAAGGCCGCAATGCAAGCTGATCTGGGTGATGCGGAAACGGGGATGCAGTCCATGGGATGCTTTCTAGGGCAATGTGGCGGCAACGCCGGACGAAAAACGAACAGCAAGCTGCGGGAAATTAGTCGGGCATGTCAGGCAGGGGTCTGGTAGCGGCGGCTTCTGCCGTGATCTCGGCAATCACCTGCTCGGCCGCGACTTCGATAGGGATGCGCCCGTCCATGGCGGTCTTTTGCAGATAACGGTGGGTCTGGGACATGTCCATATTGCGCACCTTGCACAGCAGCGTCTTGGCGATATCGACCATGGACAGGGCCGACTGGCGCTGTTCGGCAGCCGCCAGCCGTTCAAGGGCTTTGCGGCGGCGTTTCCAGATATCGCGGCTGATCTTCAGGTTTGTCAGCAGGCCAAACGGTTTCACCGGCCGTTCGATCACAGCGGCAGAGCGCAGCTCAAGCACCAGTTGCAGCGTCGAGGGATCTTCATAGCCCACCAGAGCGATGATCGGCGGGCTTAGATCCGTCAGGTTGGCAATCAGCACCCGGATCGCGCTGCGCGCATCGGAATCGACCGGGATGATGGCCACATCGATGTCGTCAGGCAGCTTTTCGGGGATGGGCCATTCCAGCCGGGGCAGGCAGCCGATGCGGATCAGGTGGGTGACAAGCCCCTCGGCCTCGCGCCCGGGGGGCAGCAGCGCCAGAACCCTGGTGCCTCTCAGATCGCTGATCCTTGGCTGGCCGCTGGGCTTAGACATGGCTGATCAGATCATTCCCAAAGCTGTGTTTCACCATATAGGGTTCGGGCTTGACCGGGGCCGTCTCTTCTTCGATCACCTCGAAGGCATTGGCGGCGCTGACCCGCCCGATCCGAGGCCACAGCCATGTGTGATGGGTCGCGGCGTCGATCCAGACATCGCCTTCGGGCGCGGCAAAACGCGCCTGTCCAAGCTGGGCCAGAACCGCGTCGAATGACAGGATCCGGGCCTGACGCGCCGCCTGAGCGAACAGATGCACCTGAAAATACGCAGCCTCGGCCCCCGAGGTCAGGGGTATATCCGGGCCGAAGCGACGATGCATACCCGCGCGGAAGGCCTGACTGGCAGGGTTTTGCAGCGTGGCAAACCATGGCGCTGCCGCAAGACAGCCCTCCGACAGATCGGCATTCATCTGCGCCAGATCGGCTTCGTTCATGGCAAGGCTGGCGATGACGGCGCCGTCCGCGCGGCTGCGCGTGGGGGCGAAGGCGCGTTGCAGCCGGATCGTGTCGCTGCCGACCACGGTCGAATAGATCACATCCGGGCGCAGCGTCTCGATCCGGGCCATGACAGTGGCAAATGCCTCATCCGGGGCGTGGAAGGGCAGATAGACCTCATCGACGACCTGTCCCTGCGCCTGTTCAAACAGATCGCGCATGATGCGGTTCGATTCATGGGCAAAGACGTAGTTGTTGCCGATGAAGAACACCCGCTTGCCGTGGTGACGCAGCAGATGCCGCGCCAACTGCACCGAGTTCTGGTTCGGCGCCGCACCCGTATAGACGCAATGATGCGAAAACTCGAACCCCTCATACAGCGTGGGATAGAACAGCAGCGCCTCGCGGCTTTCGACGACCGGCAGCACGGCTTTGCGCGAATTCGACATATGCGTGCCGAACAGCACCCGGACGCCATGGTCGTCGCACAGCCGTTCGGCGGCGCTGCGATAGTCGTCGGGACGCGGCCCGATGGGCAGATGGCGCGGCACCAGAGGCACGCCGTCGATGCCGCCTGCGCCGTTCACCTCGTCGATGGCCAGCAGGGTGGCGCAGGCTTGCGAATGTTCGACCGTCGAGGTCTGGCTTTCCCCCGAAAACAGCAGGCCGACGGGCCAGCTGTCCTTGCTTGTGTTCAGCAGCGGCATCACAGCGTTTTCCAGTCGAACGCGGCCTCATAGGCGGCGGCCGCGCGATACAGCATCGCCTCGGCGTGATCGCGCCCGATCAGCATCATGCCGACCGGCAGACCATCCGCGCGTCCGCAGGGGATGCTGAGGGCGGGCAGACCCGTTGCGTTGAAGGGTGCGGTATTGGCATTCATTTCCAGCGCGCGTCCGACCCACTCGGCGGGTCCGCAATCCACCGCTGGCAGCTTCGGAGCCTTCAGGGGAACGGTCGGCATCAGAAGCATGTCATAATCCGCAAGCACCGCCAGATAGGCCGCTTTCAGGCGGCGCACCAGATTTTGCGCCTTGGCATAGGTCTGCCCGCGATATTGACCGCGGAAATAATGCGCGGCAAGCAGAACCGATTTCACGTCATCGGGAAAATCCGCCGCATGGTCGCGCCAGTCGCTTTGCGCCCGCATCAGGCTGGTGACATAAAGCCCCTTCCAGTTCGAGCCATAGTTCAGCCCCTCCATCTGCGCGACCGTGCCTTCGGTCGCGATGGGGGTCCAGATCGCGTGGCCCTTGCGGTGCAGGGGGATCGGGCGTTCATCGACGCGCGCGCCCAGTTCGTCCAGCCGCGCGGCGGCGGCGCGGACAGCCTGATCGACACCGGTTTCGGAATTGGCCCAGCCGAAGCCTTCGGGCACCACGGCGATGCGCAGGCCCTTGGCCCCCGCCAGCAGATCCGCACCATAGGCGCGGTCCGTGGGCAGGTCCTGTTGCCGCGGGTCCAGCCCGTCCATGCCGGCGATGGCTTGCAGCACGCGGGCATTCGTCGCCACGTCGCCCGACATCACCCCGGCATGATCCAGCGTCATTTCCACCGGCATGACCCCGGTATAGGGCACAAGGCCGAAGGTCGGCTTCATGCCGACAAAGCCCGCATAGGCGGCGGGAATACGGACCGAGCCGCCCTGATCGGTGCCGATCGCCGCATCGACCAGCCCCGACGCCACCAGCGCGGAACAGCCCGAGGACGATCCGCCCGCCGAGCGCGTTTCGTCATGCGGATTGCGCACCGGCCCCAGCGCGCTGGTATGGCTGCTGCCCGAGACGCAGAAATATTCGCATTGCGCCTTGCCCTCGATCACGGCGCCCGCGTCCAGCAGGCGCGTCACCAGCGTCGCATCCACATCCGGCACATAGCCGCGCAAGCTTGAGGCGCCGTTCATCATCGGCACGCCGGCCAGCATGATATTGTCCTTCAGCGCGACGCGCAGACCCGACAGCGGCCCCCCCGCGCGACCCTCGACGCGGGATTTCACGAACCAGGCGTTGAACGGGTTATCCTCGGGTGCAGGGTAATGGCCGGGCGCGCGCGGATAGCGCACCGGCGGCAGTTCCGGGGTCAGTGCGTCGACGATGGCATAGTCCTCGGCCACCGCCTGCATCATCCCGGTGAAGGCGGTCAGATCGTCGGTGGACAGGCGCAGGCCAAGATCCTGATCGGCCGCCAGCATGTCTTCAAAATTCGGTTTGCGGATGGTCACGTCTCAGCCCTCGATCCCGATGAATGCCTTGGCTTCCTCGGTCGATCCGTCGGCTTTGGGATCAATGGTCTTGGCGATGCTGCCCTTGTCGACCGCCAGTACGCGGTCGCAGATCGACCAGAGGAAATCGATGTCCTGTTCGACCAGAATGATCGACAGCGACTTTTCGCTGCGCAGATGGATCAACACGTCGATGATCTCGTCGCAGATATTGGGCTGGATGCCCTCGGTCGGTTCATCCAGCAAGATCAGGTCGGGCTCGCCGCACAGGCAGCGTCCCAGCGCCAGCAATTGCTGTTCGCCCCCCGACAGCATCCCCGCCGGGCGGTCCAGCAGCGGCACCAGCCGGGGCAGCAGCGTCAGCACCTCGGCGATGCGGGCGGACGCGGCGCTGAAGTTCTTGACGCAGCCCATGCGCAGGTTTTCCTGCACCGTCAGCAGCTTGAACAACTGCTTGCCCTGCGGAACATAGCCGATCCCGGATTTTGCGCGCAGCTGCGTGGCGCGGCCATTCAGCGACCGGCCATCCTTGACGACCTGCCCGCCCCATGTCGGCAATTCGCCCATGATGGCGCGCAGCAGCGTTGTCTTGCCCATGCCGTTGCGGCCCAAAAGGCCGATGCATTCGCCCCGTTGCAGCGCCAGATCCACACCGCGCAGCACCGGGACACGCCCGTAGCCCGATTGCAGTCCTGTGACTTCAAGCATCTGCGGCCTCCTTCCGGCCCAGATAGGCCGCCCGCACCTGCGGATCGCGTGAGATTTCGGCAAAGCTGCCTTGGGCGATGACCGCGCCTCGTTCAAAGACGGTGACGCAATCGCCGATCATGCGGATGAAATCCATATCGTGTTCGACGACGATCACCGCGCTGTGCCGGGTGATGTCGCGGATGATCTGCACGGTCTTCAGGCTTTCGCCATGCGTCATGCCGGCGGCGGGTTCGTCCAACAGGGCGACGGCCGGTTTCATGGCCAGCATCTGGCCCAGTTCGACCCATTGCCGCTGACCATGCGCCAGTTCGGCGCAGGGACGATGGCGCAGATCGCCCAGACCGATATGTTCCAGCACATCCGCCACGACGGGCGCGACCGCCCGGCCGCGCAGGCGGGCACGCGCCGCCACGTCGATATTTTCCTTTACACTCAGCCCCTCGAACAGGCTGGGCACCTGCGTCTTGATGCCGATGCCCAGCCGGGCGATCTGCCATGGCTTCAGCCCGGACAGCGGCTGGCCCCGAAAGGTGACACTGCCGCGCGTCGGCGCATATTGCCCCGAGAGCAGCCGGAAAAACGTGGTCTTGCCTGCGCCGTTCGGTCCGATCAGGCAGCGCAGCTCGCGCTGGCGCAGATCGAAATCCACCGCCTTCACCGCATCGACACCGCCGAAGCTGATGCCCAGTCCACGGGCCTGCAGAATGATGTCGTCGCTCATGCCGGATGCTCCGCCTTGGCCGATGGTTTGCGGCGAAGCAGGCCGCAGATCATCGGCACGATCCCCTGCGGCACCACCAGCACGAAGAATGCCAGCACGACGCCCAGCACCAGATTGACCTGCACCACCTGCTGCGTGCCCAGCTTGGTCGTGGCCCATTGCAGCGCGATGCAGCCAAGGATCGGCCCGATCAGCGTGCCGCGCCCGCCGACGATCACCCAGATGATAATCTGCGCCGACTGCACCAGGCTGAAGATCGTCGGGCTGACGAAGGCGCCCCAATTGGCGAACAGACAGCCGCCAAGGCCCGCCAGAGCGCCGCCCAGCGTGAAGGTGATCAGCTTGGACTGCGCGACGTTATAGCCCAGAAGCTCGGCGCGGGTTTCGTTCTCGCGCACGGCGATGGCAATCTTGCCGGGCGTGGTGCGCAGATACAGGGTGATGGCGACGATGCCCGCGACGATCACGATGACCGTCAGGCGAAAGATCGCAGCCGGATCCAGCGGCGTGCCGTCTGGCCAGGCCAGCGTCGGAATGCCGGTCATGCCGTTGAACCCGCCCAGCAGCGCCGCGCCGATGCGGTATTGCGGCCCAGAGGTCGAGTTGATCAGGTTGAACAGGATCAGCGTCACCGCCAGCGTGATGACGCCGATATAGATGTCGTTGATGCGGCCATAGAACATGAAATAGCCCAGCACGGCGGCAAATGCCGCAGGCGCGGCGATCGCCACGGCCAGCGCCACCAGCCCCGGACCGAAATTGATCGCAGCGACCGCCCATGCATAGGCGCCCAGACCAAAGAACGCCGCCTGACCCAGACACATGATCCCGCCCTTGCCCCAGACGAAGGCAAGGCTTAGCGCCAGCACGGCCATGATCAGATAGGCGGTGAATTCATAGATCGTGAACAGCTCCAGCCGTGCCGGGGCCAGCAGTCCTGCCGCCAGCACGGCCAGCAGCCCCAGCGATTGCGCGAAACGACCCATCAGATCGACCTCCGGAAGAAGCGGCCCGTGATGCCCTGCGGCAGAATGCGGATCAGCACGATGGCGGTCAGCAGAAGCGCGACCTCGCCGATCACGGGGGTATAGACATAGGTAAAGGCCTGACCGACGACGCCGAACAGCACCGAGGCCGAAAGGTTGCCCGCGATCACCGCCGCGCCCCCCGAAATCACCGTGATGAAGGCCTTGGCGATGTATGAGGCCCCGATGGTCGGGATCACCCCGGTCAGAGGCGCCAGCGCCGCCCCGCCCAGACCGGCCAGCGCCGCCCCCAGACCGAAGGTCAGCGCATAGATCCGGCGCGGATTGCCGCCAAGCGCCGCGACCATATCGGCATTCTGCGTGGTCGCCCGCGCCAGCAGACCGAAGGTGGTCAGCCTGAACAGACAAAACAGCCCGGCAAAGATCGCCAGCGCCAAGGCAATCAGAAAGATCACATAGCCGCTGACGGAATAATCGCCGATGCTGAGGCTGGAGAGCGGCGTCGAAATCCCCGTGGTCGTGTTGCCCACCAGCATGGTCATGCCACCGATCAGCGCAAGGCTGATGCCCCATGTCGCCAGCATGGTGTCGATCATCCGCCCGTAAAGGTGGCGGATCACCAGCCATTCCAGCAAAAGCCCCACCCCGCCCACGACAAGCGGGGCAAGGATCAGCGCACTGACCCAGAAGTTCAGACCGGCGTGATTGGTGCCATAAATGGCGACATAGCCGCCCAGCATCAGAAACTCGCCATGGGCCATGTTGATGACCTTCATCATCCCGAAGACGACGGCCAGTCCGATGCTGATCAGCACCAGAATGGCAATCGACCCCAGGATTTCGATCGCAAGGACTGCCGCGAAATCCATGATCTTTCCTTAGAAGTCGATGACGTATTGCTGATTGTCATCCGGCTTGGCGATCAGATCGCAGACCAGCGCGGTATCGGCGGGCGGCTGTTGGGTGAAGGTCTGCACCGGGACCAGGCCGCCGTTTTCGACGCGGGCGATATGGACATCCATCGTGGTGTGATGGGTCTTGGGATCAATCGTCACCAGCCCGCTGGGCGCCTGAACCGAGATGCCGGTCTCCAGCGCCTCGATCACCGGCATCCGCTCGATGCTGCCAGCCTTTTCGACGCCCGCAGCCCATAGCCGGAAGCCCTGATAGGCGCCCATGCCCAGTTCGGTGATATAGGGATAATCCGCGCCGAACCTGGTATGGAAATCGGCCACGAATTGCGCATTCACCGGATTGTCCAGCTCCTGCAGATAGTTCTGGCAGACCATGATGCCGTTGGATTCCTCGGGCGTCAGAATGACATGTTCGTTGCCGCCCGCGAACGTGGTCGACGACATCGGGATCTTGCCCAGCATCCCCGCGGCCTTCCACTGCCGATAGAATGAGATATGGGCGCCGCCCACCAATGCCGACCAGACATAATCCGGCTTTGCCGCCTGGATCTTGGAAATCGAGGTCTTGAAGTCGGTCACATCCATCGGGAAGAACTCGACGCCCAGCACCTCGCCGCCATTATCCGCGGTGTATTTCTTGACCCAATCCGAGATGATCTGGCCATAGTTATAATCGGCCGCGACGATATAGACCTTGCCGCCGTTGGTCTTGATCGAATGATCGACCAGCTTCTGCACGGTCTGGCCCGGCGTCACGCCGGTGGCGAACATGTTGCGGTCGCAGACGCCGCCTTCGTATTGATTGGCATAGAAATACAGCGTGTTGAACTGGCGCATGATCGGCCGCACCACCTCGCGCGAGGCCGAGGTGATCCCGGCAAACACCACCGCAGGCTTGTCCGACAGCGCCGCCTGCCGGGCGAATTGCGCATAAAGCTGCATGTTCGACTGCGGGTCATAGACATTCAGCTTGATCTGGCGGCCCAGCAGACCGCCCTTGGCATTCTGTTCATCGACGGCAAAGCGCAGCGCGTCGACGATGGGCTGACCATAGGATTCAAGCCCGCCCGACTGGTCATACAAAGCCGAGACGGTAATGGGGCCTTCCTGCGCGAAACCGCGGGTCGACACGAAACTGAGGGCAGTCGCAGCGCCAATTGCGCCCAACGCCTGACGGCGGTTGATGGTCATGTTTGCTCCGATGTTGGGAATATCGGCAAAATGTCGGCGGCAAGTCGCAGCGCAGGTCAGTGCGTTGAGCGCCGATCAATTGCAGAGTTTTTGATTGTCAGCCGGACAGGGGGACATGCTTGTCCAGATCCTGCCGTGCCAGTGAACAACGCGACGCGGTTGTCGCGGCAGATGAAGACTCTGCGACTTGCTCTGGTGGAAAGCTACTGATCTTGCGCGCGGCTGTAAAGCTGCACAAACGGCATTTCTTCCCGCCCGCCTAAAAGCAATGCAGCGCGGGATTCTGGCGGGTCAGATGCTGAACCGCGCCGCAGTACTGGTTCGACGTGACCTGATGACGATGGATCCGATGCGCGCGTCCTTCCCGCAGCCCCTGCGAGAGAAAGATTTCATCGTTTACCCGCAGGAATGGCTAATTTTTATGCCGTGGCAATGGTTTATCCTGTCAAGCAACTGGAAAGCACAGGACAGCCACATGACGAAGTCGCAGGATTATCTTTGGTATATCCCGAACCATATCGACACGGGACATCGGGGCGACAGTGCCGAAAGACGCGGCAGCTTTCTTGACGATCTGACCGAACAGGCGCGGGCGGTCGAGGACCATGGCTGGGCCGGGGCGCTTCTGGGCAACGGCTGGGGCCGCCCCGATACGGTCGCCGTCGCCACGGCGCTGGCGGCGCGGACCACGCGGTTCGAGCCGCTTGTTGCGGCGCGTCCCGGTTACTGGCAGCCGGCGCAATTCGCGACCTTAATCGCCACGCTGGACCTGCTGTCCGAAGGCCGGGCGCGGGTCAACATCGTCTCGGGTCAGGACGGCACCGCCGAATATGGCGATACCCAGACCGATTCCGCCCGCCGCTATGCCCGCACCAAGGAATTCATGCGCCTGATGCGCCGGTTCTGGACCGAAACCGGGGTCAGCTTCGACGGCGAATTCTATCGTATATCCGGGGCGGACGTGGTGCCCCGCATTGCCGCGCGGCCCGACCGTCCGCATCCGCCGATCTATTTTGGCGGCGCCTCGGCTGCGGCCGAGGCCGTCTCGGCGACCGAGGCCGATGTGCAGCTGTTCTGGGGCGAGCCGCTGGCCGATATCGCAGCCCGGATCGACCGGCTGAAGGCGCTGTCGCGCGATCTTGACCGCGACCTGCCGCCGCTGCGGTTCGGCCTGCGCATCACGACCGTGGTGCGCGATACGACCGATCAGGCATGGTCCGATGCCGAAAGCCGGGTTCAGGCCATGGCGCGGTCGGCGGGCAAGGGCTGGAACGACCACCACGGGCCGGTGGCGGTCGGGCAGCAGCGTCTGCACGATCTGGCGGCGCGGGGCGACGTGCTGGACGATTGCCTGTATACCGCGCCGGGCCGGTTCGGGGGCGGCGGGGCGGCAACGACCTGGCTGGTCGGATCGGCCCCTGATGTGGCGCGCGCGCTGAACCGCTATCGCGATCTTGGGATCGACACGTTCATCCTGTCGGATACGCCCTATCTGGCCGAGATCCGGCGTCAGGGCGATCAGTTGCTGCCGCTGCTGCGAAACGGGATGCAGGACCTGCCGGTGGCGCGGCGCGCGTGATCTGGCAGGTCGCAGGCGCGTGCATCGCGCGCCTGCCAACTCCGCATCAGCGGCTGGTGCCCCAGCGGATCACGGTACGCTTTTCAAGCTGCCGGAACAGCACGTTTTCCACCAGCAGCCCCAGCAGGATCACCATGATCAGCCCCGCGAACACGCGGTCGGTGTAAAGCTCGTTGCGGTTTTGGAAGATATACCAGCCAAGACCGCCCTTGCCGGAAGACGCGCCGAAGACCAGCTCTGCCGCAATCAGCGTTCGCCATGCGAACGCCCAGCCGATCTTCAGCCCGGCGATGATCGACGGCAGCGCCGCCGGCACAAGGATCAGCAGCACATAGCGCAGGCCCCGCAGCCCATAGTTCCGCCCGGCCATCCGCAAGGTTTCCGGCACGCCGGTGAACCCGGTATACATGTTCAGCGCCAGCGGCCACAGCACAGAATGCACCAGCACAAAGATCAGGCTGTTTGGCCCAAGGCCGAACCATAACAGCGCCAAAGGCAACAGCGCGATCGGCGGCAGCGGGTTCAGCATGGATGTCAGTGTCGACAACAAATCGCGCCCGATCTGCGTCGATACCGCAAGTGTCGTCAGCACGAAGGCCAGCACGACCCCCGCAGCATAGCCCTTCAGAAGGACGTTCAGCGAATTGATCGTGCGTTCCGGGATGATGCCGCTGGAGATGTCCTGAAAAAACGCCCGCAGCGTCTGGCTGAAGGATGGCAGCAAAAGATCATTGCCTTGCCAGCGCGCCAATATTTCCCACAGCAGCGCCAGCGCGATCAGAATCAGCCCTTTGCGCAGCCAGGCGAACTGCCACAACCGCCGGTGCAGCGGCAGTGGCGCCTGAGCCGCAGACCGCGCCAAGGGTTCCAGCGGGCGTTCGTATTCGGGCCGGACCGGCGGTTCCGCTCGGGCAGGGGAAGGCATGTCGAAGCCCAGAATGTCGGTCATTGCCTGTCCTTGCCGTCATGGGCGTCGCCGTCTTCAAACAGCAAGCTGTGAATCCGGTTTGCCGCCGCTTGAAAATCCGGGCTGCCGCCGCTGTGCAGACCCCATGCATGACTGTTGATTTCCGCCCGCATCCGTCCCGGATGCGGCGACAGCAGCGCAATGCGGTTTCCGACGATCAGCGCCTCTTCGATGGAATGGGTCACGAACAGCAGGGTGAAACGCACATCTTCCCACAGCGCCAGCAGCTCTTCCTGCATGCGCCGACGGGTCAGCGCATCAAGCGCGGCAAAGGGTTCGTCCATCAGCAGCACGCGCGGTTCCATCGCCAGCGCACGGGCGATTGCGACGCGCTGCTTCATGCCGCCCGACAGTGTATGCGGATAGGCATCCGCGAACCGGGTCAGCCCGACCTTTTCCAGATAATGCGCGGCGCGTTCGCTGGCCTCTTTCCGGCCCAGCCGCCCCGAGATCCGCAGCGGAAAGGCCACGTTTTCGCGCACCGTCTTCCATGGCGGCAACTGGTCGAATTCCTGAAACACCGCCACCCGGTCCGGTCCCGGCCCACGCACCGGCTTGCCTTCCAGCAGGATCCGCCCTTCGCGCGGGGTGACGAAGCCGCCGACCGCCTTCAGCAGGGTCGATTTCCCGCAGCCGGATGCGCCAAGCAGGATGAACCGGTCGGCCTCCCATATGTCGAAGCTGACATTCTGCGTCGCCCGCACCACACGTCCGGGCGCGCGGTATTCCAGCGTCACCCCGTCCACGCAAAGCAGCGGCGGGGGCAGCGCGGTGCGGTCCCCCCTGGCGCCGACCGCCGCGGCGCCCCGAGTTGATGCTTCGGATAATGTCATGCCGTCCATGCGTCCGCCCCCACCGTCCTTCCTGTCCGCCCGCCGGTCGTCAGCTGCCGCCCGCCCCGCCATAGGCTTCGGGGAAAAAGTAATCCTGCCAAGAGCTTGCCTTGTTCTTCAAGACGCCCAGCTTGGCCAGTTCCGAGGCATAGGCAAAGGTGTTCTGCGGCACGATGGTGAAGTGGTTTTCGGGGTCGTCGATGATCTGTTGCACCAGTTCCAGCGGCAGTTTGGAATTCTGCTGGCGGATGAACACCTCGGCCGCCTCGGCCTTGTTCGCGTTGATCCAATCCGCCGCCTCGGCCAGTGCCGCGTAGAAGGCCGCGTAGGTCTTGGGATTTTCGTCGTGAAAGGCGCTTGTGCTGTAAAGCACGTTGAACGTCGCCGGGCCGCCCAGAATGTCATAGGAACTGATGACCTTGTGGACGGCCTGATTGCCCGCCAGCGCCTGATAATAGAACGGCGCCGAGGAAAAATGCGAATTGACCTCGGTTCCGCCGGAAATCAGCGCGGCGGTCGCATCCGGGTGCGGCAGGCTGATGGAAATCGCGTCCAGTTTCTGGAATTCGTCCGGGCCGAACAGCTTGGCTGCCTCGATCTGCAGGGTGCGCGACTGGAACCCGACCCCGGCCGCCGGGACGGCGATCCGGTCGTTCGGGCCGAAATCCTTCAGCGTGTGGATGTCGGGATTGGTGGTGATCAGATAGTTCGGCAGCGACCCCAGCGCGGCGACCAGTTTCACGTCCTGTTTTCCGCGCGTGCGGTCCCACATCGTCAGCGCGGGCGGCACGCCCGCCGAGACGACATCAAGATTATTGGCCAGAAGCGCCTCATTCATGGCCGTCGCCCCCGAGATCTGGGCCCATTCGACCGTGATGTCGATGCCGGCATCCTTGCCGTGCTTTTCGATCAGATGCTGGTCGCGCACCACGTCAAGGACCAGATAGGCGATCCCGAATTGCTGGGCGAGCCGGATCCTGCCTTCCGCCGCCGCCTGTCCGGGCGACATTGCGGCAATCATCGCCGTCGCCACGGACAGCGCGGGCAACAGACGGCAAAGGAACCCGGACCGGGCGACCAAAACATTATCTGCCGTCATGAAACATCCTTTTGCGCTGCGGCCACCGCTGTTTTGGCGGCAGACATATCCGGGTATCGGCCCAAGCGCCGGGGGCACGCAGGCATCACATTCGGCGAAGGATGCTTATCACGACCAAGTTTATCAATATTACGCGGCCTGCGTTTTTCGCCGCCTGACGACATGCTGCGACTATCAAACCGGACAAAATCAGAAATCTGTTCTCGGCAAGCCGATCCCCCGGCCTTCGATTCGCCGGAAGGCGACAGCGCCGCGCCTGCCGTCTGATCGCCGCGTCGTCAGCAGACCATCGGCGCATTCCGGCAATCCGGTTCAATCGGCCAGATGCAACGTCCCGCGCGGAATCGAGATGGCTTCCCCGGACCGATCGACGACAAGATGGTCGATCTCATCGATCCGGCAAATGCCGACGCGGCTTTCGATGCCGATCTTGCTGGAATGGCACAGCATCACGCATTCCTTGGATCGCCGCATCATCGCGCGGGCGATTTCCGCCTCATGCAATTCATAGTCCGAAGCGCCGCGTGCAAGGTGCAGACCCACCGGAGAGATGACGGCGAAATCGCCATGGAAGCGGTCGATCTCGGACAGGGTAAGCTCACCATAGGTCGCGGGCACGTCTGTATGGGGGCGCCCACCCAGCAGCAGCGTTTCGGTATCGCGGCCGCCGGCGATGATCTGAGCGATCTCGATCGAGTTGGTGATGACCCTGATATTGCCCCGCGCCGCAAGATGGCGCGCAAAGGCGATGGTCGTGGTGCCAGCGTCGATGAAACAGGTAGATCCTTGCGGGACCAGATCGCAGGCCGCCCGTCCAATCGCATCTTTCTGTTCGGCGAATTGCTCCAGCCGCAACGAAAAGGGCGGCTCGGGATCTATGCCGGTGATGGCGGGGACCGCACCGCCATGAACGCGCCGCAGATGACCGCTCTGCTCCATCTCCATCAGATCGCGCCGCGCGGTTTCGCGAGAAATCCCGAAGGTTTCTGCAAGCTCGACCGTTGAAACCTTGCTGTCCAGCGTCAGCTTTTCCAGGATCTTTGCCTGCCGTTCGTGTGACCACATGCGATTCTCCGTTCCATCTTTCGGATACGCAGAAAGCAGGCGCAAATCCACATAAACACGCCAAAAATCTGCATTTGCATGAATATTAATGTCAAATTCGCTGATTATTCGACCAGATCGCACCAATATTTATGCAGGAAAGTGCTTTTACTTGGATTTCCGCGGCGGAGCCCAAGAATTTCGTACAGTCCGCGCATTGGACGGGACCATTCTTGCCGAAAGACCCCGAAGGCGCAGGACATGGCAGACACATCCACCCATCCCCTGATGACAGAACAGCAGTTTGCAGCCGACGCAGCCGATGCGGCGCGGGCCATTGCCCTGAAATATTTCCGCAGCGGCCTGACGGTCGAGGATAAGGAAGACAGTTCCCCGGTGACGGTGACGGTGGCGGACCGCGGGATCGAGGCGTTCCTGCGCCAGCGCATCACCGAGACATTCCCCCGGCACGGCATCTTTGGCGAGGAAGAGGCCCCGATCAATCTGGACAGCGACCATATCTGGATCGTCGATCCGATAGACGGAACCAAGTCTTTCGTGACCGGCCATCCGCTGTTCGGCGGGCTGATGGCGCTTTTGAAGAACGGCGAGCCGTGCCTTGGCCAGATCGACATGCCGGCGATCGATGAACGCTGGCAGGGCGCACAAGGCACGCCCACGACATTCAATGGCGCGCCCTGCCGCACCAGCGCCTGCCGCGATCTGAAATCGGCTTTTGCCTATACCACCGATCCGCTGCTGTTCACCGGACCTTCGGCGGCGGCGTTCGACGCGCTGCGGCGCAGCGTCCGGCTGATCCGGTTCGGGGGCGATTGCTACAATTACGGCCTGCTGGCCTCGGGTCATTGCGATCTGGTGCTGGAGATCGGGCTGCAACCCTATGACTACCTGCCCGTCGTCCAGATCGTCAAAGGCGCGGGCGGGGTCATTACCGACTGGTCGGGCCAACCGCTTGGCATCGACTCGGCGGGTGACGTGCTGGCCTCGGCCACGCCGCAACTGCATGCGGCGATGCTGGAACGGCTGGCAGGATGCGCCGCCGCCTGAACAACGACAACGAGGTGCAAAAAGCATCCGTTCCCCAACAAGGAGAGGTTACATGATCAACAGACGCAACTTCCTGAACTATGCGGCGCTGGCCGGTGCGGGTTTCGCCGCGCCGCGCATCAATGCCGATTTCTTCTTCAGCCCCGCGATGGCCCAGACGCTGAAGCCCATCGTCTTCCTGTCGGCCGAAAACATCACCGGCAACTGGGACCCGACCGCGCATACCACGCTGTCGCAGACGAACATCGAAGGCTTCGTCATGGGCTATCTTACCCGCGCGCCCATGCGCCCCGAAAAACCCGACGAAACCGTCTATGAACTGGCGACCGAGATCACCGAGCTTGACGCGTTCCGCCTGCAGATCAAGCTGCGCGAGGGCGTGACCTTCCATGACGGCCACCCCTTCACCGCAGCCGACGTGAAGGCGACCTTTGAATATGGCGCAAAGCTGGACCGTCCAAAGCAGGTCTATCCCGGCCCCGAAACCACCTTCGAGGTGACCACCCCCGACGATTTCACCGTGATCGTCGACACGACCAAGGGTGGCTATGGCGCCAGCCTGTTCATCTTTCTTGCCTCGTATCTGCCGATCCTGTCGGCCAAGGATGTCGCGGCCGGACCGGGCGGCCCGCTGACGCAGCGCCTGAACGGCACGGGCCCCTTCAAATTCGTCGAGCAGCGCGGCAACGACACCGTGATGGAGGCGTTCCCCGCATATTTCAAAGGCGCCCCCACGGTTCCGGGCGTCACCTTCTCGTTCGTGGGCGACGCCACGACGCGGATGCTGTCGCTGATGAACGGTCAGGCCGATGTCATCGAACGGCTGGAGCCCGAGCAGGTCGAGACGCTGCAAGCCGAAGAAGGCATCAAGCTGTCGCGTCTGGTATCGGTGGAAAACAAGTATCTGTGGTTCCGCTGCTCGAAACCGCCGTTCAACGACTGGCGCGTCCGCAAGGCCGCCTGCCATGCCATCGACCGCGCCATGATCATGGAGGTGATGGGCAGCGCGGGCGAGGCCTCGACGAACTTCGTGTCGCCGATCAAGTTCGGCTATATCGATCTGGACAATTATCCCGAATACAACCCCGAAGAATGCCAGCGCCTGCTGGCCGAAGCCGGATATCCCAATGGCGAGGGGCTGCCCGAGATCGAATATATCACCTCGACCGGCTTCTATCCCAAGACCAAGGAATACGGCGAAGTCATCACCGCGCTGATGCAGGAACAGGGCTTCAATGTCGTCTTGAACGTCATGGAGGTCGCGGCCTGGAACGAGCGGCTTTATGACCGTCCCGGCGGCGGCCCCGGCCATATGGTCGATTGCGGCTGGTCCACCGGCTCGCCGGAACCCGATCTGGTGCTGCGCACGCATTTCCACTCGACCTCGAAACGCATCTGCGGGATCGAGGATCCCGAAATCGACGCCGCACTGGACGCCGAACGCAACGCGCCCTCGCTGGAGGAACGCAAGGTCTCGCTGCAGACGAACCTGATGCCGATGCTTGCCGACAAGGTGCCGGCGCTGTCGCTGTTCACCTCGGTGCTGATCCACGGGATGCGCGCGGATCTGGAGGGGCTGTTCATCTATCCCGACGGCCAGTCCGACGCGTCCAAGGCCGTCATGGGGTAAGCCAATCGGGGGTGCGGTCCGCGCCCCCGCCAGCTATTCAAGCAGGAGGGTCGCATGTTCGTCCTCAGGTTTCTTATGCGGCGCCTCGCGCAAGGCGCGCTGATCGTCTTTCTGGTCTCGGCGTTGATCTTTACCCTGCTGCGCGTCGTGCCGGGTGATCCGGTGCGCCTGATGGCAGGCGGGATGGCCCCCGAGGCGCTGATCGAACAGATCGCCACCGACATGGGCCTGCGCGACCCGATCTATGTGCAGTTCGGCCGCTATATGGGCGGCGTGGTGCAGGGCGATCTGGGTCAGTCCTTCGTGCGCCCCGCATCGGGTGCTGCCGTGGGCGGGGCCAGTTTCGACGACAGCACGCGGGGCGAACGTGCGCGGGTGCTGACGCTGATCGCGGATGCAGCGCCCATGACGATCCAGCTTGCGCTTCTTGCGATGGTCTTTGCGCTGGTGATCGCCATTCCCATCGGCGTCGCGGGCGGCCTGAACCCCGGCAGGTGGCCGGACAGGATGGCGCTTTACCTCAGTTCGGTCTTTGTCAGCCTGCCGAATTTCTGGCTTGGGATCGTGCTGGCCTTGCTGCTGTCGGTAAAGCTGAAGCTGGTGCCCGCCATCGGCTATCAGGGCTTTGCTTATACCATCCTGCCCGCATTGGTGCTGGCGATCGAAATGGCGCCCTTCATCATCCGCACCCTGACCGTTTCCGTGGCCAATGTGATGGGCCAGAACTTCATCGACATCGCCCGTGTCCGGGGGCTGTCACGCAACCAGATCGTGTTCCGGCACGGGCTGAAAAACTCGGCCGTGCCGCTTCTGAACCTGCTTGGCGTGCAGTTCTCGATGCTGCTTGGCGGTGTGTTGGTGGTCGAGTTCATCTTTGATTATCCCGGTCTGGGCCTTCTGACGATCAACGCCGTGATGCGGCGTGATTTCCCGCTGATTCAGGGCATCGCCATCGTCACCGCCGCCGCTTTCGTGCTGATCAATATCGTCGTGGACCTTGCCGCCACGGCCATCGACCCGAGGCTGGAATACTGATGAGCATCATGGACATTCCCGCACAGGCGGCCCCGAAAACCGCCGTGAAGATTTCGTCCCGCATCTGGCGGCTGGCGCTGGCCTCGACCGAGTTCCGCATCGGCATGGTCGTGTTCCTGCTGCTGCTGGCCGCCGCGATCCTGTATCCCGAGATCAGCGGCATCGACCCGACCAAGATGAGCATCCGCGAGAAACTTCTGCCCCCGCTTTTCATGGGTGAGGGGTGGTCCTGGGCGCACCCGCTTGGCACCGACCAACTGGGCCGCGACATGCTGGCCCGCACGCTGGTCGGCCTGCGCTATTCGCTGCTGATCGGGGTTTCGACGACGGTGCTGATGCTGCTGGTCGGCGCGCTGATCGGGCTGTTTGCGGGCTATTACGGCAAGACCATCGACACGGTGCTGATGCGGATCACCGATGCGCAGCTGTCGATCCCGATGATCATCCTTGCAATCACCATTCTTGGCGTGTCGCGGCCGACAATCCCGTCGATCATCCTTGTGCTGGGGCTGGCAGGCTGGCCGGTCTATGCCCGCGTCATGCGGTCCAACATCATGGCCGAACGCAAAAAAGAATATGTGCGCGGCGCGATGGTGCTGGGGGCGACCGATTTCCGCATCATGTTCACGCTGCTCTTGCCGCTGGTGCTGCCGCCGATGGCCTTTGTCGCGGTTCTGGACATCGCCCGGATGATGATCTTTGAAAGCGTGCTGGGCTTTCTTGGCCTTGGGGTGCAGCCGCCGACGCCGACCTTTGGCAACATCATCTCGGACGGGCGGAAATACATCATGAACGCATGGTGGATCGCGACCATGCCGGGGGTCTTTCTGTTCCTGACGCTGACCAGCATCAACCTGATGGGGGCCTCGCTGGAGCGTGCCCGCAACACGATCTACGGAGGCGCCTGATGGACCCCTTGCTGAGTGTTCGTAACCTGTCGGTCAGCGCGGGGGATCGCGCCATCCTGACGGATGTGTCGTTCGATCTGCATTCCGGCCAGATCCTGTCGGTGATTGGCGAAAGCGGATCCGGCAAGACGGTTCTGGCCCGCGCCATCGCAAGCTGGCTTTCCGCGCCCCTTGCGGTGACGGGCGGCACGATCAGCTTTCGCGGCCGCGATCTGCGCGCGGATCCGGCCCATGCCCGTGCCTTGGCAGGACGCGAGATCGCCTATGTCGGCGGCAATCCCGCCGGCGCGCTGGACCCGACCATGACCGTCGGCGCACAACTGGTGGAAAAGCTGCGCGCCGTGCGCCAGATTTCAGCCGCCGAGGCGAAGGCCAAGGCCATCGCCCTGCTGGAGGCCGTCCGCATCCCCGCCGCCGCCCAGCGGTTCGACGAATACCCGTTCCAGTATTCCGGCGGCATGATGCAGCGCGCGATGATCGTGGACGCCCTGATCTCGGACCCGGCGCTGCTGATCGCGGACAATATCACGCAGCCTCTGGACGTGACAGTCGCCGCGCAGATCCTGAAGCTGATGCGAGAGCTGAATGCGAAATTCGACACGGCCGTGCTGTTCATCTGTTCCTCATTGCCGGTGGCCTGCGATGCGTCGGATGCGGTGATGGTGCTGAACAACGGGCGCGTGGTCGAAACGCAGACGCCCTCGGCGCTGGTCGCGCATCCGCAGCACGGCTATACCCGCACCCTGATCGCCGAACTGCCCAAGCTGTGGTCGACCACCGCCGCCAAGGCCGAAGCGCGCCAGGTCGCCCGTCCGATCATGTCCGTCAAGGGCGTCGCCAAGGCCTATGAGGTCCGCCGCCGCGGCCAGATGGGCAAGTCGCTGGTGCAGGCCGTCCGCAACGTGGATTTCGATGTCTATCAGGGCGACAATTTCGGCGTCGTCGGCGAATCCGGCTGCGGGAAATCCTCGCTGATGCGGCTTTTGACGGGGCTTGAGCGCCCCGACGCCGGCCAGATCGAATTTGAGGGCGAAGATGTCGGCGCCGCGTCCGCGAAGCGCCTGCGCGAGATGCGGCGCCAGTTTCAGCTTGTGCTGCAGGACCCCTATGGCTCGCTGCCGCCGCAATCGCCCATCGGTTCGATCCTTGAGGAGCCGCTGAAGATCCACCGCATCGGCACCCCCCGCGAGCGGCAGGAACGGGCCCGCGCGGTCATGTCCGAAGTGGGCCTGCCCGACGCGATCTATCACGACCTGCCCACGGGTCTGTCGGCGGGCCAGCGTCAGCGGCTGAACGTCGCGCGCGCGATGATCCTTCAGCCGCGCCTGCTGATCATGGACGAAACCCTGTCCGCGCTGGACCAGACCGAACAGGGCAAGATGCTGGACCTGTTCGAGCGTCTGCAGGCCAAGCATGGCTTCACCTATATCTTCATCTCGCATGATCTGGCGATGGTGCGGCGGGTCTGCTCGCGCATCGCGGTGATGTATCTGGGCGAAACGGTCGAGGTCTCGCCGAACGAGCGGTTGTTCTTCGACCCCGGCCACCCCTATAGCCGCGCCCTGCTATCCGCCGCACCGACGCTGGAGGAACGCCGATATCGCCCCGAGGATTGCCTGCTGGAGGGCGAGCCGCCCAGCCCCATCGACCTGCCGCCCGGCTGTGCCTTTGCCAGCCGCTGCCCACATGCCTTCGACCGCTGCCGCGCGGAAAGCCCCGCACTGACATCGCGCGGGGGACGTGCGCTGGCCGCCTGTTTCCTGAACCCCAAACCTGCGCTGAAGGAATCCGCCCATGTCTGAGACCCTGACCCGCATCGACGCAGCCCTGCTGGACAGCCTGATGACAAAGGTATCCGAATTCGGCGCCACACCGTTGGGCGGCGTGGATCGCCCGGCGCTGACCGACGATCACAAACGCGCCCGCGACTGGTTCGCGGCGGAAATGACGGCGCGCGGCTATACCGTGCTGGTCGATGCGATCGGCAACCTGTTCGGGCGGATCGACCTTGCGGGGCCGGATGCGCCACTGGTGATGATCGGTTCGCATCTGGACAGCCAGCCCTTGGGGGGGCGGTTCGACGGGGCCTATGGCGTGATGGCCGCGCTTGCCGCGATCGAGACGTTCCGCGCCGAAGGCAAGGCCAGCTGCAACTATGTCATCGCGGACTGGATGAACGAGGAAGGCGCGCGCTTTCAACCCAGCCTGCTGGGATCTTCGGTGTTCAGCGGCGAACTGACGCTGGATTTTGCGCTGGACCGCAAGGATCGCGACGGAACATCCGTGCGCGATGAACTGGTCCGCACCGGCTATGCCGGCACCGACGACGCACCAAGCCCCGATCTGTATCTGGAAATCCACATCGAAGGCGGCCCCGAACTGGAACGGGCGGGCAAGAAGATCGCTCCGTTCCTGCGCCACTGGGGTGCGCTGAAGGTCCGCATCGAGGTGACGGGCGAACAGAACCACACCGGCCCCACCGCGATGGAGGACCGGCGCGATGCCGTCCTTGGCGCGGCCTATATCATCGCCAAGGTGCGCGAGCTGTCGGATACGGCGGCCGACACGCTTTATACCTCGGTCGCGCGGGTGGATGTGACGCCGAATTCGCCCAATATCGTGCCGGGCAAGGCGGTGCTGTTTGCCGAACTGCGCGCCCCCGAACCCGCGACGCTGGAATGGGCCGAGACGAGCCTGCGCGACGCGCTGCCCGGTCTGGCCGCCAAGGCCAGCGTCACGGCGGACATCGCGTCCATCGATCGCCGCCCGGCGGGCCGGTTCGACCCGCGCCTTGTGCGGCTTGCGGAACTGGGCGCGGACCTGCACGGGCTGCCCAGGATGCAGCTTGATACCATCGGCGGCCATGACGCCATCGCCGTGCTGCGCCGCTGCCCGGCGGTCGTGGTTGCCGTGCCCAGCGTCGGCGGGATCATCCACCGCCATGACGAATATACCTCGCCCAAGGATCTGGCGGCGGGGGGCGATGTTCTGGTCGACATGATCCGCCGCATCGACGCGGCGGGCGGCGATCTGGACAAGGCCGCGGCGGCGAACGCATGACGGCGCTGGTCACCGATCACATGCTGGCCGAGGTGCTGGAGGCGGCGGGCATCACCGATGCCGTGGCGGGGCCGGATGCCCTGGCCTCGCCCAGCTACCTTGCGCTGGAAAGCCGTTCGGTCTTTGGGATGCGCGACGGTCAGCGCGTGTTCATGAAGGTGATGCACCCCGAAATGCGCGGCGGCTTCGACCTTGCGGCCGCAATGGCATTGGCAACGGCGGCGGGCGATGCGGGCGCAGGTCCGTGCGTGGTCTGGTCCGAAGGTGCCGCGATCGCGATGCAGGCCGTAAACGGCGGCCCGGCCCGTCATTCCACGCTGCAGGATGCGGCGTTCATGCGCGCCGCGATGGGGTCGTTGAAACGCCTGCACGGCTGCCCCGCGCTGGCGGGCCGGTTCGACCCCTATGCGCAGATCGAGGCGATGACCGATCTGCCCGAGGATGCGCCATGGATCTTCGCCCTTCTGGACAGCATCCGCGAGCCGCTGATGGCGGCACCGACCGTGCCCTGCCGCAATGACGGATCGTCGTCAAACCTGATGACGAACGGGCTGCTGGTGGATTACGACCGCGCCGGGATGAACGATCCGATGTATGATGTGGGCGCGCTGCTGGCCGAGATGACGGATTTCGAAGAAGACATGCGTCCCGCCTTTGCCGCCTATGGCGGTACCGAGGCGGATTTCGCCCGCGCGCGCCTGTGGTCCATCGTCGATGACGTGCTGCACGGGCTTTGGGCGCGGGGGCATGGCAAGACCTCGGTCCGGCGCGCGGTGGAGTGGTTGAAATACAGCGAATGGCGGTTGATGCGCGCGCGGATGCAGCTGTCGCATCCCCAGTTCGAGCTGAAGGCCCGCACCATCAGGGGGACCGCATGAAAACCTTGGGACAAGGCACCCGCCCGGACGAGCTGGCACTTGAGGCGATCCTTCTGGAGGCCCCGCTGTTTCGCGCCGGACAAGGCATGCGTTATCGCCCCGTCTCTGGCGGGATCAGCAATTCCAACTGGCGCGTCACGGCCGATGATGGCGACTGGTTCGTCAAGGTGCCGGGCAATGGAACCGAGATGTTCATCGACCGCGTGGCGGCGCTGGACGCCTCGCGCAAGGCGGCCGCTGCGGGTCTGGGGCCAAAGGTCTATGACGATCTGGCGCATAAGGGCGTGGAGATCAACGATTTCATGTCCGACCGCCGCCCATCCACCCATGCCGATTTCGCCTGCCGCGACAAGCGCGCGGCCGCCATCGCCGCCTATCGCCGGATGCACGCGCTGCCCGCGCTTGGGCTGACCAAGACCGTCTTCGACATGATCGACGAGCATAACGATCAGGTCCGCAGCCTTGGCGGCCCGCGCCCCCGCGATGCGGCGTGGATCGCGCTGAACGACCGACTGGCGCGGCAGGCGCTGATGGCCTCGGGGCTGGATCTGGTCCCGTCCTTCAACGATCCGATGCCCGGCAACTTCATGATCGGCCAGGACGGCTCGGTCATGCTGATCGACTACGAATATGCCTCGATGAACGATCGGTGCTACGATCTGGGCATCTGGTTCGGCGAGATGTTTTTCACCCCGACGCAAGAGGCCGAGCTGATCGAGGAATATTTCGGGACCGTGACGCGGCAGATGATCGCGCGGGTCACCATTCACAAGGCACTTGCCGATGTGAAATGGGCGGCATGGTCGATGGTGCAGCTGAAGGTCTCGCATCTTGATTTCGATTTCCACAAATACGGCGCGTGGAAGCTGATGCGGCTGCGCCGGATCATCGGCCACCCCGATTGGGAGGCGCATCTGCGACACGCCTGATCTGGCACAACCGCTTGGGGACAAGGGCGGTGACGGTTCTCGCCGTAAACTTGTGCCGTCTGCTGGATGCGGAGAGTGCAGCCCTTTGATCGCGACTGCCGGATCAGGAGCGCAAAGTGGCGATCTCGCAACCTTGGCAGCGTGGTGGCGCTGGACAGTGGCTGACGGACATTCGCTGCACGTGCAGCCTGCGGTGCTGCGCACAGCGGCATATGTGGGCGCGTGATGGCGGAATAGGTTTATATTTTTGAGTTAGGTTGCTCCGCCCAAATGCGGATCAGCCACAACCGCATTAAAAACGCACTGAGTGTAAGCTCTGAATTGATCGATGGCGTCAATGATGTCATTAAAACTCAAGTCCGAAGCCTCGTCGTTATGGTGGACAATCTTATTGCGTTTTTCAACGATGCTGACCACATAGTCTTTAAATGCAACAACTTCTGGCTTTGATATGTCGATGCCAATGCGTTCAAACGCCTTCATCGTCTTCCAATAGTTTGGAGATATCATGTCTGAAATATCTTTCCTAATTTTTGCCCCGACAAAAGGCTTAAACTCAGAAGTTGATTTTTCGTGCCCTGCCACCCATGCCACAAAGTTGTGAGGGAGGTTTGCCGAATTTATCCGACCTTGAATACTTAACATGTACTCGCTAGCAATATCTTGTATGAACGCTTCCAAAATTGAACACGCACTTACAAGATACGACTTAATAAAGACGTTCTGATTCTCATAAAAAAGTGCGTCAGGCGGCTCTATAGTGGATCTCTCCGCGGAAGCGCGAACAACTTCTTTCAACCCATCAAGCTGGCTATGGTAAGTTTGTAGAAGATCAGCACTAATCACTTAATCGCAACCTGGAGTTTCTTGTCCCACAGCGCATTCCGGCGCGTTATGGAGGTCTTTCGTTGTAAGCCACCAGCCGTCAGTCTCTTGAAGTCCGGAGAAGCGCAAAGTGCTGCGAATGCTTCTCTGACCTTGGATCTTTTTGCTCGCAGGGTTTTCGTTGGGATTCTTCCGAGAGACACCATCAGTAGGTCGTAGTATACGATACCCTGACGGCGCCTATCTTTGTTAATATCTGAAAAAAGCTCTTCATCATCAAACACCAATTTGCACGCCGCGAGGCTGGCCTTGAACTCTTTTCTCAATTGGGAGATATGGGCACTGTCAAACTTGGTTGTTTTCTCCATGAAGCTATCAAGAAATCTGGATAAGTTATCACCATACTGTTCCGGCGCCTCTTTGAACGCAAAGTAACGCAATACTAGCTCTTCGCCCTCTCTTGCGTCATTCTGACTTGTAGGCGCTCGACCTTGCTTGAATCTTTTAATTTCTTTTATCTCCGCGAGCTCAGAAAGAAGTTTGTCAAAATCTCCCGGAAACAGCGCGTGCCGAATTTCCTGATCAGACAACTCCACCGCACCTTTGTTCAGGCGAGAAAAAATTTCTGCAATCAATTCTTTCGGATTCTCATTCCTAAGAATAACACAACGTATAGTTGTGCTTTCTAAATCTGAGGCCCAAGTCCCTATTTCAGAGAACTTTTTGCCTTCAAGCGCTTTCAAGACAGTCAAGCCCTCAAGGGCAAACTCATTATCCATGAAGCGCATCACAGTAGTAATTCTCTGGACGCCGTCGATTACGAGGTGTGCTTTATCCTCATTCTCCGCAAAGTAGCATGAAGGCAGCGGAATTCGCATGAGGCAAGATTCAATAAACTTCGATGCTCGCGCCCACCCATCTTTATCCCATTTGTACTTTCTTTGGAAATCGGGATCTAGGATAAGTTTCTTTGGAGTTGATTTTGCTCTTAAAGAAAGGGTTTCAAATGGGTAGTCCACCGTGTGGAGACTTAGTGTGGCTTTTGGGTTCATTCGGCGCCTATCCTTCAACCATCGTGCGGAGCCAAACTAGAGGGCCTACTCGCTTGGGTCAAACATCATTAACACTCGGCTTTTGAGGTTTATCAAGCCACTAGCCGCGTAATTTTCTACCGTCCGCAACGGACCCTAAAACCACTTGCCGACCATACCGCATCGCCACGCAAAGACCTGCGTAACAAGCTGCAGAACGATGCCGCCCGGCACACGCCTTCCCGCACCACCCTCCTAAAGCCGCCGCTTCAGCGCGTCCAGGATGCGCGTGGTCAGCGCCGGATAATCCTCGTCGAAATGGTGGCCGCCCTTGATCGGCAGCAGTTCATAGCCCAGGCCCGTCAGGCTGTGGCAGGCATCCTCGTCATCCTCGGTGCCATAGACGCATTGCACCAGACCGGGCGGCACGCGGGCCAGATCGGCGGTCGGATCCTGCTGGCTTTCGCTGGACAGTCCCAGCCAGCCCGAGACATGGATCACGAAATCGCGGTCATGCGACAAGGCCAGCAGGCTCAGCATCGCGACGCTGGCCTTGTCTTGATCGGGCAGCAGGTCATAGCTGACCGGCAGGATGTCGGCGCCAAAGGAATAGCCCAGCAGCACGACATGCCTGACCCCCCATGCGGCGCGGTAATGGCGGATGATGCGCGACAGATCGGCGGCGGTTTCCTCGGGGGTGCGCTCGCTCCAGAAATAGCGCAGGGAATCGACGCCGACCACCGGCACGCCCGCCGCCTGCAACTGCTGGCCGACCTCATAGTCCAGATCGCGCCAGCCACCATCGCCGGAATAGAAGATCGCCATCGTGTCCAGGGCGGGCTTTGCCACCGGCATTTCGTCCAGCGGCAGATCCAGCGGCCCCTCGGCCTGCGCCAGCGCGGTCAACCGGGCGTCCAGCGCCACCTGCAGGGCGGCGTCGGTCGCGCCAGCGGTCTGCGAGACCTTCATTTCGGGGAAATCCGCATCCAGCGCCGCGACATGGGCGCGGCTGTCGGGGGTGGCCCGATCGGTCAGCACCACGTCCAGCTTCTGGTTCAGCGGCCCGGTCTGCAGCCCATAGGAAAAGCGGCTGCCCACGGCTTCGCGCTTGGCCTCGGTGCAAAGCGGGGCTTGCAGCGGGATCGCGGCGGCAGGATCGACCACCACCGTCGCGGCCAGGGTCGAGGCGGGCACCTGCGCGGCGAGTGCCAGCGCCAGCCCGCCGCCATCGCCGCGCCCGGCAATCACCGGCAGGCGATAATCGCCGCCCGCCTGAGCTTGCAGCCGCCCCGACAGATCCTCGATATCGGCGATGGCATAGGCGCAGTCGTTGGGATGCTGTTCCAGCCCCTGCAGATAGCTGGGCAGGTCCAGCCCGACCACGGCCTGACCCTGATCGCGCAGATGCCGGGCCTCGGCGTCGTCGGCATCGCCCCAGCCCGCCGCATCCGAGATCAGAAAGACCACGCCCGCCATCTTGCCCTTAGGCAGATAGACATGCGGGTCGGTGATCATGCCGGCGTCATAGGCGCCCTCGGCCTCGACCATTTCGGGGCCTTCCTGCGCGCGGGCGGGTGCGGCCAAAGCGGACAGGGCCAGACCCGGCCCAACCAGCAAAAGCCCGGTCAGGGCAAGCATGGCCTTGTTCATTTCCCGACAACTCCCTTCAGTCCGCCGCCGACCAGCAGCGTCACGTCGATCAGCGCCGCCACCGGCGACACCGCCCCGCCCACGATCAGATAGCGCGGTTCCCAGTCCGGGTTGAACTTGGCCTTGAACGCCCGCAGCCCCCGGAAATTGTAGAATTTTTCGCCATGCGTAAAGATCGCCTCGCCAAAGTGGTTCCACATCGGCGCGGCGGCATGGGTGGCAAAGCCCGACAGCGGCGCCATGCCCAGATTGAAGCGGCGATAGCCCTGCGCCTTGGCATCGGCCAGAAGCGCGCTGAACAGGAAATCCATCGCGCCGCGCGGCGCATCGGTGCCAAAGCGCATCAGGTCGATCGACAGCTCGGCCCGGGTGGCGGTCGGCATCAGCGTCGCGAAGGCCACGATCCGGCCCTGGTCGCGCAGCACCGCCACCGGCTGGCTGGCGACATAGGCGCGATCGAACCGGCCAAGCGCAAAGCCCTTTTCGCGCGCCTTGTGCTGGCCCAGCCACGCGTCCGAGATCCGCGCCAGATCGTCCAGCACGGCGGGCACGGCTTCGGGCGGCAGGATCTGCAGCGCCATGCCGTCGCGCGTGCCCTTGGCCAGCGCCCGGCGCTGTTCGCCCCAGCGGCTGGAGGCATAGTCCATGGTCTCAAGGTTCACCACCGCCATCTCGCCCAGCTTCAGCGCGCGCAGACCGATATCGGCGCAGGCGGGCAGCAGATCGGCGGGCACCTCATACAGCACCACCCGCGCCCCGACGCCGCGCGCCGCCTCGACAAAGCGCCACAGCAGTTCCGGCCGCGCCGACTGGGCGCCCAAGGGCCCGTAAAGCGAAATCCACGACCGGCCCTGCACGCCGAACATGATGAAGGCATCGCCCGTCTGCGACAGCATCACCGCCTTGTCGCCCATCCGCACCAGATTGGCGCCGCTGTCATCCTGCGATTGCGCCAGGGCGATGGCCTGCGCCAAGGCCTCGGGCGCGGCGGCCTGCACCTGACGCGAGGCCGGGCGCAGCACCGACAACAGCCCGATGGCGAACCCGGCCAGTGCGATGCCCAGAAGCGCGCGCAGACCGCGCGGCGCGTTCTGCGACATCTGGAACTGCCACCACAGACTGTTGCTGTAATCCACATCGCGATAGGCAAAGAACAGCAGCCCCGTGGCGGCGATCACCACCACCGCCAGCGCGGCCAGCCATAAGGGCGTCAGCGGTTCGGCCAGCAGCGCCGCCGGGCGGTCGAAACAGCGCCGGGTCAGCAAAAGCGCCGCGACCAGACCCAGCAGCGCCATCGCCTCATAGGGGGCGATGGCCTTGGGCAGGGTCAGGACCAGCGCCAGACCCGCCGCAGCCAAGGCGACCCAGAAGGCACCGTCCAGCCGATGCGCCAGCCCGCGCGCCGCCACGAACAGCGCCAGACCCAGCAGGCCCGACAGGAAATGCGCCAGCTCCACCACCGGCAGCGGCACGGTTCCCGCCAGCCAGTCCAGATGGTCCTGCGCCACCGGCAGCACCGCCGAAAACACCAGCATCGCCCCGCAGACCAACGCATAAAGCGCCATCAGCGGCGGGATCACCGCGCCCGAAACCTGCGGCGCCCAGATTGCACCCAACAGCCGGCGATGCGCCATGAACTCGGTCCCGGCCAGCAGCAGTGCCGCAAGCACCAGCGGCAGGACGTTATAGACCAGCCGATACAGCACCAGCGCGCCGATCACCTGCTCGGGCGGCAGGACCGGGGTCAGCCCGCCGATCATGATCGTCTCGAACACGCCCAGCCCGCCCGGAACATGGCTCAGCACGCCCAGCCCCAAGGCCATGCAGAACAGCGGCACAAAGACGGTCCAAGGCATCGGATTGTCTGCGGGCAGCAGCAGATACAGCACCGTCGCCGCCGCCAAAAGGTCGCCCGCCGTGATCAGGATCTGCCAGCCCGCCGTCCGGGCCGAGGGAAGGGCAAAGCCCCGGCCCTCGGTCGCATCATCGGGCAGCATCGCGGGCCTGACGCGCCACAGCCACAGCGCGGCCAGCGCCAGCCCGCCCAGCACCAGCGCCGCCGCAGCCCGCAGCAGGCCTGGCGGCTGGCCGATCAGCCCTGCGACCTGTCCCGCGAAGACCAGCACCGCCAGCCCCCCGATCACCGCCAGCCCGATGCCGAACGCCGCCGTGACAAAAGCCACGACCTGCGCGATGCGGTCGCTGCCCAGCCCAAGGCGGCCATAGCCGCGAAACCGCACCGCACCGCCGCTGAGCGGGCCAAACCCTGCCATATTGCCGATCGCATAGGCGCTGAAGGCCACCGGCGCGACCTGCACCAGCGGCAGCCGCGCGCCGACAAAGCGCAGCGCGTTCAGGTCATAGCAGACCAGAAAGCCAAAGCTCAGCGCCATGCACAGCACCGCCCCCGCCAGCCGCAGCGCCGAGACCTGATCCAGCGCCGCCAGCACCGCGTCATAGCTGACATCATGGGTGATGCGGCTGATGCCCAGCACCACGGCGGCAAAAATCAGGGTCGAGGCCAGCGCGATGATCCCGACGCGATTGCGGCGGAACCAGGACGGGGGCGACAGCGACGAACCGTCCTGCGCCTGCAGCACTTCATCCGCCATGGTTCGATCTCATGTCAGGAAAAACTGTGGCGCTTCTAGCCGGGCGCCCGGACGGCAACAAGCCAGCGCAAGCCGCGCCGCGTTCCCGAAACCGCGAGCGGAAAACCGCCCGCGATCACCGCGCCGCGAGGGGCGCTTGTCCCTTATGGCCGCAGGTCGGTTTCGGGCTGTCGAACGTCCCCGGCAAGGGTGTCTCCCCTGATCGTGACCGCCAGATTGTGACGCTGGAACCGGTCACGCACCTTCTCGACGGCGGCCAGCGCGGTGATGTCCCACAGCTTCGCGCCGGACAGGTCGATGGTCACCGGGCCATCATGATCGGTCGGGTCGAAGGCCTCGATGAAGGCATCGGCCGAGGCGAAGAAAATCTGCCCCTCGACGATGTAAAGATCGCCATCGCGCCGCACCTGCTGCAGCGCCGCGACCTTGACGGCGAAAAACACCCCGCTCATCAGCACGCCGATCAGCACGCCAAGCGACAGGTTGTGGGTAAAGATCGTCACGCAGACGGTCGCCAGCATCACCAGATTGGACAGCGCAGGCGTCCGGCGCAGCCGCCGCAACGAGCCCCAGTCCAGCGTATCGACCGAAACCATCACCATGATCGCGACCAGCGCGGCCACCGGCACCTGACCGATCACATCGCCCGCCAGAACCATCAGCAACAGCAGCAGCCCGCCCGCCGCCATGGTCGAAAGCCGGCCCCGCCCGCCATATTTCACATTCGACACGGTCTGTCCGATCATGCCGCAGCCGGCGATGCCACCGAACAGGCTGGCCGCGACATTGGCAAGGCCAAGCCCGCGCGCCTCGGCATTCTTGTCCGACGGCGTGCCGGTCTGATCGTCGACGACGCCAGCGGTCATCAGACTTTCCAAGAGGCCCACCATCGCAATCGCCAGCGCCGGGGCAAAGATGATGTTCAAAAGCGCAAGGTTCAGCGGCACCTCGGGCAGGTGAAACACCGGCAAGCCATCGGGCAGCGTGCCAAGATCCGACACGCGCGGCACGCTGATGCCGAATGCCTGACAGGCCAACGTCAGCAGAACCACGCAGATCAGCGGTGCCGGGACCCTGGTCGTGACACGCGGCGCAAGGTAGATGACCGCAAGCCCCGCCGCCATCACCGCAAGCCCGGTCGCCCCGGCGTTCATGATATGTGGCAGCTGGGCGGCAAAGATCAGCACGGCAAGGGCATTCACAAAGCCGGTGCGGACCGAATTCGACACATAGCGCATCAGCGTGGCAAGCCGCGCAAAGCCAAACAGAATCTGGAACAGCCCGGCCAAAAGCCCCGCCGCGAACAGATATTCGACCCCGTGATCGCGCACCAGCGGCGCCACGACCAAAGCGACCGAGCCTGCCGCAGCCGAGATCATCGCCGGACGACCGCCAAAGACGGCGATGACGATGCTGATGACGAAAGACGCATAAAGCCCCACCGCAGGGTCGATCCCGGCGGTGAATGAGAATGCGATGACTTCGGGGATCAGGGCAAAGGTCGCGACCGCCCCTGCAAGAATTTCGCGGACAGGGTTATCCTGCCACTGCCGCACATAGTGCCGTGCCTTGTTCATTGGATATCACGTGGAAAACATGCGTGGTCCGGCGGATCGGCGGCCGGAATAGCCACCCGGGCTTTCACCGGGTCCCTGCGATTGGTCCCTGTTTAGCGGGCTGGGCCGGATTTGCCAAGTCAAGGCCGCGTTGTCGCTGGCGCTGTTTGAACGCGATAAGTGCGGGGAAACGGGGGAGGGGGCGGACCGCGGGACCAGAAAAGCTGACAGGTTTACCCATCCCGTATCTTGGCCATCCGCTGTGCTATTCTGGGGGAAATAGCTGTTGGAGCCTGCCATAATCCAGATATTCGCGGACTTGTCGTCAACGATCAGGATCCCCCGGATTGGCGATCACGCGGCAGCACCCATTCGGGCGTGAAGTTCGATTGTGTCGAGCTGTTCGGTTGCAGTGGCATAATCATAGCATTGCAAGGCCCTGGCCAAAGGATGCGCGGTGCGTGCGCCCTGATCCAATCCCAAGGCATCGGCCAGCGCCGGGAAGCCGGCCAAGGCGGAAAGGCTGTGTCGCTGGATCAGCGGGCGCAATGCCGCGCAGGCAGCCAGCGTCGCCGCTGGATCTGCAGGCCCGCCCCCGGTTGCGGCGGCATCCAGCGCGGTGGCATCGGGCGCGGCGGCATCGGTGTTCGCATCCGAAAGCCGAGCCGCGGCGTGGACGGCGGGCCGCAGGGCCAGATACAGATCCTCCAGCATCTGCTCGATATCGGCAATCCCGCGCTCTGCCGCATCCGGTTTGGCCAGACTGTCCTCAATCGCTGCGGCGATGGGGGCCAGATCCGCGATCTCCAGCGTGGCGGCGACTGCTTTCAGGTCATGGGCCAGACGGTGGGCCTGCTCGATCCGGCCTTCCATGACCAGTGACCGCAGTTCGTTGCAGCTATCGGCATGTTGCGTGCCGAAGTCGATGATCAGTCGGCGCAGCAGATCGGCCTTGCCGTCCAGCCGGGCCAAGGCGGCCTTGATGTCGAAGGGTGGCAGCTCCGCTGGCAGATCGGCCTTGGGCGCGTCCGGCTGAAGATGCGCGATCCAGCTTTGCAGCGTCCGGATCAACAGCTTGGAATCGATCGGCTTCGTAAGATGCTCATTCATGCCGGCATCGAGGCAGTTCTGACGCTCTTCCGGATAGGCATGCGCGGTCATGGCAATGATTGGCAGGTCGGTCGCCGGATAGTGGCGACGGATTTCCCGCGTGGCGGTGATGCCGTCCATTTCTGGCATCTGCACATCCATCAGGACGGCGGCGTAGTGCGCCCGGTTTTTGGCGACCTTTGCGCAGGCCACCACGCCATTTTCGGCGTGATCCACGCGGAAACCGGCGGCTTTCAGGAAGGCGGTGGCGATTTCGCGGTTGATCGCGCTGTCATCAACCAGAAGGATCGTCGCGCCGCTGACGGGATCGGGGGCGGGCGCCACAGGATCCGGGGCAGGGCCTTGCGGACCGGCCGTGGCATGGCCGGGCAGGCTTTCCAAGACGTGCAGCAGGCTTTCGGGCGTGATGGGCTTGCAGAGAAAACCGCGAATATTGTCCAAGGCGGCAGCCTGGATCAGGTCCGAGGTGTCATAGGCAGTCATCATCACCACCTGCGGCGGAACGGCAATCGCCGGGCAGGCGCGAATGTCGCGCACCGTCTGCAGGCCGTCAATCTCGGGCATTTTCCAGTCGATCAGCAAAAGATCATAGGTGCGGCCAGCGCGCGCTTCCCGCTCGGCCATGTCGCGGGCTTCCAGCCCCGAACCTGCCGTATCGACGGCCATGCCCCAGTGGCGAAAGATCTCGGAGATGATGTGCAGGGCGGCGGGGTTGTCATCCGCGATCAGGATGCGCTGTCGCCGGATCTTTTCAGAAGGCTCGAATACCGCGGTGGGCACGGTCCGGTCGATGCCCAGCGGCACCTGAAAGGTGAACTGGCTGCCGATGTCGATCAGGCTTTCGGCCTTGATCCAGCCACCCATCTGTTCGACGATCTGGCGCGAGATCGCCAGCCCCAACCCGGTGCCGCCAAAGCGGCGGGTGGTCGTGGAATCGGCCTGGGTAAAGGCGGTGAACAGCCGCCCGATCTGTTCGGCAGTCATGCCGATGCCATTGTCGCTGACCGAACATTGGATGCGCGCGATGTCCTCGCTTTCGTCGATCAGCGTAAGGCGCACGACGATGATCCCGCGCGCGCTGAACTTGATCGCATTGCTCAGCAGGTTCAGCAGCACCTGGTTCAGCCGCATCTCATCGCCGATCACCTGCGCCGGGACCCGGTCGTCGATGTGGACCTCGATCTGCAGGTTCTTGCTGCGGATGCCTTCCGAGACCAGCTGCACCTGACTGGTAATGGCGGCGCGAGGGTCGAAGGGATTCGATTCAAAGTCCATCTTGTTCTCCTCGATCTTCGAGAAGTCCAGGATGTCGTTGATCAGCCGCAGCAGCGCGCTGCCTGCCGTATTGATCTTGCTGACATAATCGCGCTGCTTGGGGTCCAGCGGCGTGCGCTGAACCAGATTCGAGAAGCCCAGAATCGCATTGATCGGCGTGCGGATTTCATGGCTCATATTGGCCAGAAACATGCTTTTGGCGCGGCTGGCTTCCTCGGCTTCGCGGGTGCGCTCTTCAAGCGCCCGGCGTTGCACGGCCAGTTCGGCGCCCATGATCTGAATATGCTCGAAGCGGCGCTTGACCATATCGCTGACCCAGACCAGCACCCCGGCCTGAAACAGCACGATCATGGCATGAAGCCCCACCCGGTTGACATCGCCCTGCCCCGGAAACACCGCCGTCGGCAGCAGATACAGCAAGACCAGATGATGAATCGCCATCAGCAAAGACGATACCAGAATGGTGCCGCGATCAAACCACGCGATGTTCAGCGCCAGAATTGCGAAGAAATACATATGCATGTCCATCTGCCACGGATGACCCGAAAACAGCAAAAGCAGCAGCGCCGGTTCGGCGAGCAGCAGGACCGCCGAAGCATATCGCGCCACGGCGGCGATGCGATATTTCTGGCGGATGCCCTGATAGGTGGCAGCGATGATCGCCCCGATCAGCATGGCCGCGGCCGGTTGCATCCGGCCGTTCCATGCCGCGGCAAGGCCCAGCACCGGCACATGCGCCCAGAGCAGCAGCACAAGCAGTTTGCTGAACCGTTCCCGCAGCATGAGCAATTCCTGAGGCATCGCGACCTTACCTTTTCAAGCAACCGGCAGCCGGAGCGGGCAGGACCAGCCATGCGCCATGCGCCCGCAGCGCCTTTGGAAAATCCTGCACGTCGCCTGCGGCGCCGATCCCGACAGAGGGCAGGACACTGGTATTTATGATCAATCCGCCGGCGTCATAGATGATGCCGGCGGCGTCCGTGCCGGGTGGGCCGAACACGATGTAATGGCCGGGAACGGCATCCAAGGACAGAATCAGACCGATCAGAAAGACCCCGCCCACCAGCGCCAGACCGGCGGCAAGGATCAGGTCCTTTGGCCGCGGGGGCGCGTCTTGGCAGGGGGCGAGACTGTTGGTCAAGGCGGGCGAATCCTGATTTTGCGCCTATGGTCTTAACCGTGATAGTTTACCCACCCCTTAAGACCGGCATGAAAACAGCCAACAATTTTCATGATCTGTTCCGGTGCGCGCAGCCGATGGTGGCGGCACATGCTTGGGCGTCAGGGAGGGGCAAAGCGCCGTGCAGGGTCAGCGGCATCTGCAAATCTGGCGGCAGGGGATTGATGGCCAAATCATCTGTTCTGATGACGCGATGCCAAGACGGCCGCAGGGATCGTTCCGGCGCTGCGCCGGACGATCACGCCTGCGGGTTGCGGCGGTGCTTCACGGGCTGAAGATCTCGATGATCAGCGTGCCGGGCTGCGGAACGAAAGGCGCGTCAGGCAGTTCGCGCAGATCGTGGCGCGCAAGGCCGGCAACAGGTTCCAGCGCAAAGACACAGCGCATCAGGCAGGTGGGGGCGGGATCTTGATAGCTGGCGGCGGGGGTGACGCGGGCCGCAAGCGGACGGCGCACCATGACGTTCAGATCCAGCAGCGCCGTGTCGTGCAGATCGGCATGACAGGGCAAATCACCTGAAAAGGCGAAGGGATCCGATCCCGGCTGCAGGACCATCTGGCCGCCCGGCAGATGCAGGGTCATCGCCCCGCCCTCAAGCACGGTCAGCACGCGGTCCACGCCCGGAAAGACCGAAAACGGCCCCGAGGACGCCACCCGCGCCGTGCTGATCCGCCACTGAAACGCGTCGAAACCGGCATTTTCCGGATGGCAGAGGATTTCGGCGGTCTCGCCTCCGCCATTCTTCCACGGGCGAAACTGCCGGTCACAGGCGCGACGGATGATACCGCTCATTCAGGAAGGCTCCGCAGGGTCATGGCCTGTCCAGTCATGCCGTTCCGCCAAAGCATCGCCTTGCGGAAAACGGCCGCCGGTTTCGCAGGCGGGTGAAAATAGCAAAGGCCGCATGCCGGGATGTGCCGCCATGCCGGATCTAGAACGCATTGCGTTCATGATAGGTCTGCAGGAAATCCGAGATGCGTGGGTCCTTTGGCGCGTGCAGGATCGCCTGCGGGCTGTCCACGGCGACAAGCTCTCCTTTTTCCATGAAACCCACCTGATCGGCGACATGGGCGGCAAAGCCCATCTCATGCGTCACCACCACCATGGTCATGCCTTCACTGGCCAGGGCCTTCATCACGTTCAGAACCTCGCCCACCAGTTCGGGGTCCAATGCGCTGGTCGGTTCATCGAACAACATCAGTTGCGGCTCCATGGCAATGGCGCGGGCAATCGCCACGCGCTGCTGCTGGCCGCCCGACAGCCGGGCCGGATGGTTGCCCATCTTGTCGGCCAGTCCGACCTTGCGCAGCGCCTCGGCGGCGCGGGTCTCGGCCTCGGGGCGCGCCATGCCGCGCACCCGGATCAGCCCCTCGGCCACGTTCTGCAGGGCGGTCATATGCGGCCACAGGTTGAACTGCTGAAACACCATGCCGATGCCGCGTCGCATGCCACGAAGCGCCTTGCCCGACATCTTGCGACCCGGCGCGTCATATCCCATCAGCTTGCCATCGATGCGCACCTCGCCCGAGTCGTATTCCTCAAGGAAATTGATGCAGCGCAGCAGCGTGGATTTGCCCGACCCCGAAGGGCCGATCAGGCAGGTGACCTTGCCCGGCGGGATCGACAGGCTGACATCCTTCAACGCCTGAAACGGGCCATAGAACTTGTTGACCTTAGTGATTTCAACGGATGAGGCCTGCATCTCAGGTCCTTTCGATCAGATGTTGGGTCACGCGGCGCTCGAACCGGCGGCCAAGGCGGCTGATGGCTTCCACGAGCCCCCAGAAGAACAGCGCCAGCACAAGGTTGGCCTCGACATAGCGAAAGGTCTCCGTGGACATGCGGTTGACCTGATACATCAGCTCGGGGACGGTGATGACCGACAGGATCACCGTTTCCTTGGTCAGAATGATCGAGAAGTTGACCAGCGCAGGCAGCGCCGAGACCAGCCCCAAGGGCAGCAGGATCCGACGGATGATCGCAGGCTCGGTCATGCCGATGGCGCGGGCGGCCTCGATCTGGCCCTGACCGACGGCACGAAAGCCCGACCGGAAGATCTCGGCGAAATAGGGGCTGCCATAGATGGTCAGGCCCAAAAGGCCCGCAGGCAGCGCGTCCAGCCGCAGGCCGATCAGCGGGCCGCCGTAATACAGCACGAACAGCTGCACCAGAAACGGCGTGCCGCGGATGATTTCGATATAGATCTGGATCAGCCAGCGCAGCGGGCGCGGCGCATAACGCTGGACCAGCGCGATCCCCAGTCCCAGCACCATGCCGAAGACCGTGCCAAGCAGCCAGCAGGTCACGGTGACGCCGAAACCGCGCAGCAGGGCCGGGCCGTATTGCGAAATCAGGTCCATCACACTGCCGTCCTGTGTTCAAGATAACGTCCCAGCACCGCAAGGCACAGGTTGATCACCAGATAGACGCAGGCCGCGGCGATATAGACCTCAAGCGGGCGGAAGGTGGTCGCGGCCTGCGCCTGACTGGCGCGGGTGATTTCCAGAATGCCCACCACCGACACAAGCGAGCTGGCCTTGACCAGCAGGATCAGTTCGTTGACCAGCGCGGGCAGCGACATGGTGAAGGCCTGCGGCAGGATCACCCGGACCCATGTATCGCGGGGCGTCATGCCGATGGCCTGCGCGGCCTCGACCTGACCGCGTGGCAGGGCGGCAATGGCACCGCGCCAGATCTCGCTGATATAGGCACTTGCGCAGACACCGACGCAGATCACCGCAGCGGCGATGGGCGGGATATCCAGCCCGATGACGGGCAGCGAATAATAAAACACCAGCAATTGCACCAGCAGCGGCACGCCGCGCAGAAAGCTGACCCAAAGCCCGGCAAAGGCGCGCAGCCCGGCCCAGGATGACAGGCGCGCGGCACAGATCAGCGTGCCGATGATCAGTCCCAGCACGATGCCCAACCCCGAGATCAGCAGCGTATAGCGCGCAGCCCAAAGCAGCGGCTGGAAACTTTCCAGAAAGACGGGGATTGAGAACATAATCTTGTCCTGAGGCAGGCGGGAAGGCGGGCAGAGGCGTCACCTCTGCCCGGTCAAGGATCACTCGGCAGGCACTTCGCGCGGCAGTTCGGTATAGCTGCCCAGCCATTTTTCCTGAATCGCCTTGATGCGGCCGTCATCGGTCATTTTCAGCAGGGCGTCGTTGATCGCCTTGGCAAAGGTTTCCGTCTCGGCATCCTTGCGCAGCACCCAGGCGAAATATTTCGGCTCGCCGAATTTTGCAGGCTCGAACAAGGCGAAGGTTTCCGGGCGTTCCTTGACCAGATAGGTCAGGTTCGGCAGCGAACCCGCCACCGCGTCCAGACGGCCCGCCGCCAGATCGGCATAGGCTTCGTCGGTGGTGCCGTATTCCTTGATGGTCACGCCGCCCAGCTTTTCGCCGTAAGCCTCAAGCTGCTTGAACTGCGCGGTGCCTTGCTGGACGCCCACGGTCTTGCCCTTGATGTCTTCGGGCTTGGTCAGATCGCTATTGGCGGTCTTGACCAGCGACACGGTGGCATCGGCGATGGGCAGGGTAAAGGTGTAACGATCAAGCCGTTCGGGGGTGATGGTGACGGGGGCGATCACGATGTCGAATTTCTTGACCTCAAGGCCCGGCAGTTCGGCGGTCCAGGGAATGTCCTGATAGACCGGCTCGGCGCCGATTTCCTTGGAAACCTCGTCGAACAGATCCTTGGTCATGCCCTCATAGGTGCCGTTCTTCAGCATGTCGAAGGGCGCGTAATGCATGTCGGTCGCGGTGACGATCTTGCCCGCGGCCTTGATGTCGGCCAGCTGGTCGGCATGTGCCGCCGTGCCAAGGGCCAGCAGGCTGATCGCCGCCGCCTTCACGGTCATGTGGAAAGTCATGTCGTTGCTCCTTGTTGGACAGGTAGGGGCGTGGTCCCGGTGCGTTGCGGCCCCGCGCCCCTTAGGATCAGAGAATGCCGGGCAGATTCAAGTCATGGTCTTGGGCGCGCACGCCATTCGCTTTCCGTCGCCAGCGCGATTGGCACCGATGACATCGCGGTGAAACATCGCCCGCAGCGTGGTCGCGTCTGGCCCCACCTGAACCGGGGTCATGCGACCACCTCGGCCAGCAGTTCGGCCGGGACCGCCGCGACCAGCGTGCCGTCATGGATCAGCCGCGCGGCTTCGGCCAGATCGGGGGCCATGTAGCGGTCCTGATCCAGCGCCGGAATGGTCTGGCGCAGCGTGGCGATGACCTGTTGCAGCACGCCCGAGGTTTTCAGCGGCGCGCGGAATTCGACGCCGGCGCTGGCACACATGGCCTCGATGCCCAGAATATGCGCAAGGTTCGCGTTCATCCGTTTCAGCCGACGCGCACCATGCGCGGCCATGGAAACGTGATCTTCCTGATTGGCGCTGGTCGGCGTGGAATCCGTGCTGCACGGCGTCGCCAGATGCTTGTTTTCCGACATCAGCGCCGCCGAAGTCACCTCGGCAATCATCAGCCCCGAATTCAGCCCCGGATCCGGCGTCAGGAAGGGCGGCAGATCATGCGACAGCGCGGGGTCCACCATCAACGCGATGCGGCGCTGGGAAATCGCGCCGATCTCGGCAATGGCCAGCGCGATCTGGTCGGCGGCGAAGGCCACAGGCTCGGCATGGAAGTTCCCGCCCGAGACGATGGCATCCACCTCGGTCAGCACCAGCGGGTTGTCGGTCGCGGCATTCGCCTCGATCTGCAAGGTGCGGGCGACTTGGCCCAGCAGGTCGATGCAGGCGCCGGTCACCTGCGGCTGGCAGCGGATGCAATAGGGGTCCTGCACGCGCGTATCGCCGTCCCGGTGGCTTTCGCGGATCTCGGACCCGTCCATCAGCGCGCGCATGGTGCGGGCCGCGACGATCTGGCCGCGATGGCCGCGCAGGGTGTGGATCTGGTCCAGAAACGGCGCGGTCGAGCCCATGATCGCATCGGTCGACAGCGACGAGGTGACCAGCGCCGCCCGCGCGCTTGCATAGGCATCCCACAGGCCCGCCAGCGCAAAGGCGGTCGAAACCTGCGTGCCATTGATCAGCGCCAGCCCCTCTTTGGCGGCCAGCACGACCGGCGACAGGCCGGCGGCGGCCAAAGCCTCAGCCGATGCCATCTCGTGGCCCTGATAGACCGCGCGCCCCTCGCCCAGCATCGCGGCGGCCATATGGGCCAGCGGCGCCAGATCGCCCGAGGCGCCGACCGAGCCCTGCGACGGGATCACCGGCAGGACGCCCTTGGCCAGCATCGCCTCGATCAGCGCGATCACTTCGGGGCGCACGCCGGATGCGCCGCGCCCCAAGGACAGCAGTTTCAACACCATGATCAGACGCACGGTTTCCGGCTCGACCGGCTCACCCACGCCGCAGCAATGCGACAGGATCAGGTTTCTTTGCAGCGTCGCGGTGTCCTTGGCTGCGATCTTGATCGAGGCCAGCTTGCCAAACCCGGTATTCACGCCATAGACCGGCACATCGCCATTGGCGGCCGCCGCAATGCGGGCGGCGGATGCCGCGATGCCGGGGCGGGCGCTGTCATCCAGCTGCACGGCCAGACCTTCGCGCCAGACGCGCTCAAGCTGGGCCAAAGTGGTTTCACCCGGAATCAGGATCATGGGGGTCAGTTCAGACAAGCGTGCCTCCGAAGATACGGGCATGGTGCGGGTGGACGACGATGCGGCAGGTCAGATCGGCGCCATTCCGGATCCGGGCGAAACCGGCTGGTGTATCGGTCGTGGCGGCGATCTGGGCATGCGCAAGAAGCTGCATCGGCGGTCATCCCGGAGTGAATTCTCGCATATTATATGTATAAACTTAGATAATCCCTATGTCTAAACTTATATTGACATGGAAAAGGGCGGAGTCATGGGAATGATCCGCGCAAAGCATGGCCTGCCGCCCGAAGAATGGGCAGAAAATATCTGCGTGACGGTCACCGGGGCGCAGAAACAGGCGGCCCGCGATGGCGAAGCTGCGCCACCTCGCTAAGCGATAGGGTCTGCATGGGTTTTCCGATCACCTGACGCCGAGGCTGGCGCGTTCCCTTGCAGCCGTGACGACACCGATGCCCGGTCGATTGCCGCAGCGTGATCCGCAGGACGCTGCGGCTGTTCGCGCATGGCGCCTAAGGTGCGGATCATGGTGCAGGCCAGACCCAGCCGCATGGGTCGTCAGGACCCTGCCGCCATGACCGGCAGGGCCACCGATAGCCGCGCCCTCAGGCCGCCTGCTGCGGGACCAGACCGCTGGCGCGCAGCAGGGCCTTGGTGTAATCGTGCTGCGGCGCGTTATAGACCTGCCGCACCGGCCCCTGCTCGACGATCTTGCCGCCATACATCACCAGCACCGAGGTCGCGAAATCGCGCACCAGCGCCAGATCATGCGCGACAAAGACATAGGACAGGCCGTAGTCGCGCCGCAGATCCTTGAGCAGATCGATCACCTGCGCCTGCACCGACACGTCCAAGGCCGAGACGGCCTCGTCGCAGACGATCAGTTCAGGGCGCAGCGCCAATGCGCGGGCGATGGCGATCCGCTGGCGCTGGCCGCCGCTGAACTGATGCGGGTAGCGGTCGGCATGTTCGGCCTTCAACCCGACCTGTTCCAGCAATTCGGCCACCCGGCTGCGCCACTGGCGTTTCGGCAGCACGTCGGGATGGATGGCCCATGGCTCGGCGATGATCTGCTGCACGGTCATGCGCGGGTTCAACGAGGCGGTCGGATCCTGAAACACGAACTGGACACGGCGCCGCATCCGATAGGCATCCTGCGGCGACAGGCCCTGAATGGGCGTGCCGTCGAACCGGATGGTCCCCGAGGACGGGTCGTCCAGCCCAAGGATCATCCGTGCCAGCGTGGATTTGCCTGACCCGGATTCGCCGACGATGCCCAGCGTCTCGCCCTTGGCCATGGTGAAGCTGACATCGTTGACCGCCCGCACCGGCTGCGTCTGCAACCGCGCGAATTGACGGGCGTGACCGCCATAGATCTTGCTGACCCCCTGCACCGACAGAAGCGGCTGCCCGGTCGCGATGTCGGAAAACCCGGCGCGCCCCGGAACGGCGTCCAGCAGGCGGCGGGTATAGTCGTGCCGGGGATTGCGCATCACCTCGCGCGAGGTGCCGCTTTCCACGATCCGCCCCGCCTGCATGACGACAACGCGGTCGGCCACGCGTTCCACCACCGTCAGATCATGGGTAATCAGGACCATGCCCATGCCGTTTTCGGCCTGAATCTCTTTCAGCAGATCCAGCACCAGCGCCTGCACCGTCACGTCCAAGGCCGATGTCGGCTCATCCGCGATCAGCAGTTGCGGTTTCAGCGCAATGGCCGAGGCGATCATGATACGCTGGCGCTGCCCGCCCGAAAACTGGTGCGGATAGTCCTTCATGCGGCGTTCGGGATCGTCGATGCCGACGCGGGCCAGCAATTCGATGACGCGGGCCTGCGCCACATCCGGGGCGATGCCGTGAACGCGCATGGTCTCGGCGATCTGCCAGCCGATGGAATAGACCGGGTTCAGCGCCGCCAGCGGATCCTGAAAGATCATCGAGATGCTTTTGCCATTGATCCTGCGGCGGGTTTCGGCATCGGCGCGCAGCAGGTCCTGACCCTGAAACAGGATCTGGCCCTGCGGGATCACGGCGGGGGGCGTTTCGATCAGGTTCATCACCGCCGATGCGCTGACCGATTTACCCGAGCCGCTTTCGCCAAGGATGGCCAGTGTTTCGCCGGCGTTCACGTCCCAGCTGACATCTTCGACGGCGCGGACAAGGCCCGCGCGGGACGGAAAGCGGACCGACAGATTGCGGACGGACAACAGAGGGGGCATGGGTTACCTCGCTTCGGTTTCAAGGCGCCAGCGTTCCACCGGATCGGTGACGACGCGCAGCCAGTTGGTCAGAAGGTTCAGCGACATCGCGGTCAGCATGATCGCAAGGCCGGGCCAGAAGGCCAGCCACCAGGCCGAGCCCAGATAGTTGCGGCCATCGGCGACCATCAGCCCCCATGTCACCTCGGGCGGCTGGATGCCGATGCCAAGGAAGCTGAGACCGGATTCGACCAGCATGACGAAGGCCATCTCCAGCGCGGCAAGGTTGATGATCGTCGGCAGCACCATCGGCGCGATGTGGCGCAAAAGGATGCGCCCGGTGCTGGCCCCGGTGGCGCGGGCGGCCACGACGAACATGCGCTGCTTCAGCTCCAGCACCTCGGCCCGCACGGTGCGCATGAAGATCGGGATGCGCGACACGGCCAGCACGAAGATGACATTGGTCACCCCCGGCTCGAACACGAACAGCACGATCATCGCCAGCAGCATGGACGGAAACGTCATGATCGCATCGGCCAGCCGCAGCAGCACATCGCCGATCCAGCCGCCGCGATAGCCTGCGATCAGCCCCAGCGTGCCGCCGACGATCACCGAAATCAGCACCGCCGTCGCCGCGATCAGAATGGTGTTCTGGCTTGCGACGATGATCCGCGCCAGCAGGCTGCGGCCAAGCGCAATCCAATAGCATGTCACGCGGATTTCGCCGGTGTCGCTTCTTCGTAGAACAGCCATTCGGCGAGCTGCGCGGCCGCACTGAGATTGGTGCGCAGGGCTGGTTTACCGCCGATCACGGCCGCGCCACGCTGCGCTTTGCCGATGGCACCGAACTGGCCGATGTGCCGCTGCATGGCGCGGGCCAGCCGGGTGCCTTGGCCGAACTGATGCTGCGACCCGAACGGATCGAGCTGTCGCGTGCAGCCGGTCCCGACGGCGCCTCGCTGCCGGTCATCGTCGAGGACGTGACCTTTCTGGGCAATAACAGCACGATTTCCGCCCGCACCGGCTGGGGCGATCCGCTGTCGGTGCGGCTGAACTTCGGCCATCCGATGCTGGGTGCGGTGGCGGCGGGCGACCGGCTGCATGTTCGCTGGCAGCCGCAGGATGCCCATGCGTTCATCCGCTGAATAAGCCGTCAGTTGCGTCCCCGCCGCAGCCGTCTGGTGGGATCACGGCGACGATGCCGCAGGCGCAGGCCGGGGCAGGGGCAGGCCGAACCGGCGCGCGGCGCTGCCGCGTGTCCGGTCGCGGTAGGGCGCAAGCGTCGATAAGCGGGACGGCATGATCGCCGCAGTGACCGCCACAAGTCAGGGTTGCGACATTTCAAGGCGTGGGTCCGGCGCAACCGGCAATCTTTCGATGATCTGCATCCCGCATCTCTGGCCATCGGTCGCTTTTTTGCGTTGGATGCCCCCCGTAAGGCCCCCCCAAGCCCCCGCGAAAGGAAATGCGTTTCATGCCATCCACAGTCCCGACCGATCCCGCCGATCTTGGCGCAGCAGAGGCGCGTCGCCTGATCTCGCGCAGGGCGCTGTCGGCGCGGGAACTGGCCGATGCCTGCATCGCTCGGGTTCAGGCGCTGGATCACGCCATCAATGCGGTGGTGGCGCGCGATTTCGACGGGCTGCGCGCGGACGCGAAAAAGGCGGATGACGCGCAAGCGGCTGGCACACGGTTGGGCGCGTTGCACGGGCTGCCCTTCGGCGTGAAGGACATGATCGATGTGGCGGGCCTGCCCACCACCTATGGCTCGGAGCTTTTTCGCGACAATATTCCCGCCAAGGACGGGGCGATCGTCACGGCGATGCGCGCGGCAGGCGCGATCCCCATGGGCAAGACGAACAACCCCGAATGGAGCGCGGGCGGCAATACGCGCAACCGGGTTTATGGCGCCACCGCCAATCCCCACGATCTGACGCGGACCTGCGCGGGATCTTCGGGTGGATCGGCGGCGGGACTGGCGGCGGGGTATTTCCCGCTGGCGACCGGATCGGATACCGGGGGGTCGCTGCGCAATCCGGCGGCGTTCTGCGGTGTCGTCGGCTATCGCCCGTCGCCGGGCGTGGTTCCGGGCAGCACGCGCGGCGTAGGCTTTTTCCCGCTGCCGACCTCGGGACCGATGGCGCGCAATGTCGAGGATGCCGCGCTGATGCTGTCGGTGATGGCGCGGCCCGACATGCGCGATCCCTATACGGCGGTGGTCGATGGCCGGACGGCGTGGGATGTGGCGGGGTTTGCCCGTCTGCCGCGGCGCGATCTGTCCGCACTGCGCGTGGCCTTTACCGAGGATTACGGGTTCGCGCCCACCGAAAATATCGTCCGCGCGCATTTCCGCCGCGCCATGGCGCAGCTGTCGCCGGTCTTCGGTCGGGCCGAGGAAGGGACGCCCGATTGCCGGGATGCCGACCGCATCTTCTCGGTTCTGCGCGGGGTGCTGTTCGTGGCCGAGCATGGCCAGCGGCTGGACGACCATCCCGCGATGGTCGGCCCGAACGTGACCGCGAACGTGCATGAGGGCCGCGGCTATAGCGCCGATGACATCGCCGGGGCGCTGACGATGCAGGGGGAATATCACCAGCGCTGGCAGACATGGTTCGAGACCCATGATGTCGTGATCTCTCCGGCGGTGACCATCAGCCCGCGCGACTGGCACGAACTTTATCCGGCCCAGATCGACGGCATCGCGACGAAAAGCTATTATCACTGGCTGGCGATGGCCTACGCCTCGACGCTGGCGGGGCATCCCTCGATCACCATCCCCTGCGGCTTTGATGGCAACGGGATGCCCTTTGGCCTGCAGATCGTTGGGCGGCGGTATGATGACCTTGGCGTTCTGGCGGTCGCAGCCGAGCTTGAGGCGGTGATCGCGGGCCTGCCCGAATTCGCGCCGCGCGCCCCGGATCTTGCCGCGATCAGATCGGCGCGCCCGATATCCGAGGATCCGGATTTCCTGAGCCTGTAGGGCCCGGCGCTTGCCGCGCGGGCAAGATCAGCCGATCAGCTCCAGCAGCGCGCGGACGGCGGTGGGATAGCCCTTCGGTCCCAGACCGGCGATCACCGCCGTCACCACCGGCGACATCAGCGATTTATGATAGATCGCCTCGCGGCGGTGGATGTTCGAGATATGCAGCTCGATGATCGGGCCGGGGAACATCTTCAGCGCGTCCATCACCGGGACCGAGGTGAAGGTCAGCCCGGCCGGGTTTATGATGATGCCGCGGGCACCATCGTCGATGGCCTCATGGATCCAGTCGATGATCTGGGATTCGGCATTGGACTGGCGGAATTCGACCGGCGTGCCTTGCGCGGCGTCGCGCGCCCATGCCTCGACCTCGGCCAGGGTGGTGTGGCCATAGATTTCCGGCTCGCGCTTGCCAAGGCGGTTCAGGTTCGGGCCGTTCAGGATATGGATGGTCATGACAGGTCTTTCTGGTCAGCCGGCATAACCGGCAAGGCGTGGCAACCACAGCACGAGGTCGGGAAAGAGGGTGATCAGCGCAAGGCAAAGCACCATCCAGCCAAGGAAGGGCAGGCAGTCGCGGATGATGTCCTTCATCGGCGAGCCCGAGATATTGGTCATGATGAACAACAAAAGCCCATAGGGCGGCGTCACCAGACCCAGCATGATATTGACCACCACCACGACGCCGAAATGCACAAGGTCGATGTCCAGCGCGACGGCGGTGGGGATGAAGACCGGCACGATGATCAGAAGGACGGCGGTGCCTTCCAGCACGCAGCCCAGCACCAGCAGGATGACATTGACCAGCAGCAGGAATTGCAGCGGCGTCAGATCCCAGCCCTGCAGCAGCGCGCGCAAGGTTTCGGGGATGTTCTCGATCGTCACGACATAGTTGAAGACCAGCGCCCCGCCGATCATCATGCCGATCGAGGCCGAGGTCTTGGCCGAGATCAGCACGGCATTATAGCCTTCGCGCCATGTCAGGCTGCGATAGATCACCACCGAGACCAGCACCGCATAGGCGGCGGCAAGGGCGGCGGCCTCGGTCGGCGTGGTCACGCCGCTATAGATGCAGCCCAGCAGGATCACCGGCATCAGCAGCGTCGGAAAGGCCGCCCATGTCACGCGCGGGATTTCGCGCAGCGGCACGCGTTCCTCGATCGGGAAATTGTGGCGTCGGGCGTCCCAGCCGACCTGCGCCATCTGCATGGCGGTCATAAGCAGACCCGGCACGACGCCCGCCATGAACAGATAGCCAATCGAGGCATCCGAGACGAGCGCATAGACCACCAGCGGGATCGAGGGCGGCAGGATCGGTCCGATCACCGCCGTCACCGCCGTCAGCGCGGCGGCATAGCTGGGCGTATAGCGATTGTCGCGGGTCATCATGTTCTGCATCATCCGGCCCGAACCCGCCGCATCCGCGATGGCCGAACCGGACATGCCGGCAAAGATCAGGCTTTGCAGCACATTCACCTGCGCCAGCCCGCCGCGCAGATGCCCGACCAGCACATTGCAGAACCGCAGCAGCCGCTCGGTCATGGAACCCGAGTTCATGATCTCGGCGGCAAAGACGAACAGCGGCACGGCAAGGATGATATAATTGGAATACATCCCGTTCAGGAACTGTTCGGCCGCGCTGCCCATGTCCATGCCGGTCATCCACAGATAACCGACCGAGGCCACGATCATCGACAGACCGATGGGCAGGCCCAGCATGGCCAGCGCGGTGATGCCATAGACCGTGATGGCAAAGGGACCGAAGAAATTCATACGCCGGAACTCGCTTTCGTCGGGTCATAGGCCTTGGGGGCCTTGCCATAGATGGCGCGAAAGCCGATCCACAGATGCCGCACGATCATGGCCACGGCAAAGATCACATAGATCGCATAGGCCCAGTTGAACGGGATCCCCAGATAGGCGGTCGATTCCACCCGCATGAAGCTGACGTAATCCCATGTCGCGGGCATTGCCGTCACCAAGGCCACCACCGTCACGATGCCGGTGATCAGCGCCATGATCCGCCGGGTGCGGGCGCCCACCGCGCCATAGATCAGGTCGAAGCGCATTTCCTCGGTATCGGGGACGACGAAGGCCGCGCCGAACAGCACCAGCCAGATCCACAACAGCACGCTGATTTCATGTGTCCAGCCGATCGGCCAGTTCAGCACATAGCGCGACACGATCTGCAGCAGGAACACCAGAAACATCGCCAGAAGCATCAGCACGACGACATTCTCGGCCCGGCGCCGCAGCCATGCGGCGGCTTTGGGAAGCGACATGGACAACCTCGATGATTGGGGCCCGTGCAGGGGATCTGGCACGGGGATCTGATGGGGGCATCTGATGGGGGCGGGCGCGCCTAGAGCTAGAGCGCCGAGATCCGGTCGATCAGCCCTTCGGGCCAGTCTTGCGCCAGACTGGAATCCAGATAGGCCTTCTGCACATGGCTGCGGAAGGCGTCGACATCGGGGGCATAGACCTCAAGCCCCATATCGGCGAACTTCTTGGCCAGCTCGGCCTCGCGCGTGTTGTGTTCGGCGGTGGAAAAGGCGATGGCGTCATCGGCGGCCTTCTGCATCGCGGCGCGCTGGTCTTCGGTCATGTCGTTCCACAGCTTGCCCGAGACCGTCAGCAGGTCGAAGGCCACCAGATGCGCGCTCAGCACGATCTGCTTCATCACCTCGTAGAATTTCATGTTGTCGACATTCGGCAGCGGATTGTCCTGCCCGTCGATGGCGCCGGTCTGCAGGCCGGTATAGACCTCTGCATAGGCCATCGGCGTCGGGTTCGCCCCCAGCGCGGTGCCCAGAAACTGCCACGCCTCACCGCCGGGCATCCGCAGCTTGACCCCGGCCAGATCGGCGGGCGTCGCGATCTTCTTGGTGGTGTTCAGGCCCAGCTGACGGATGCCATAGAATGTCGGGCCCAGGATCTTGATGCCCAGCTGATCCTCGGCCAGCGTCTTCATCTCGGTGCCGACATCCGAGGCGAACATCCGCGTCAGGTGGTCCGCGTCGCGGAACAGATAGCCCGAGGTCAGCGCCGACCAAGCCGGGACCTGTTTGGACACGTCCTGCGGCGCGATATTCGACATTTCCAGATTGCCGCGCTGCAAGGCCACCAGTTCCGTGCCCTGCTTGAACAGCACGCCGCCGTAAAAGCCCTGATAGGCAAAGCCGGGGCCGATGCCTTCGGCAAAGCGGCGCATCATCTCGGCGCGGATGTCCTGTTCGGAAAACACCGCCGAGAAGCGGATCCTTCGCGCCTCTTGCGCCAGACCGGCGCGGGCCAGAAACGGCGTGGACAGCGCAGCCGCACCAAGCGCGGCAAAGCCGCGGCGGGTCAGTCGTAATGTCATCATGTCCTCCCTGACAGTCAGTCGCCCTCCCCGGCGCTGGCTTTATCCGATCAGCATGGCAGCCGATTTTCGCCAGATCAACAATGGATTCGTATTTCATCGGATGTTTTTTGTTTCACACGATGATAAGGCATGGGGACATGTCCGGAATGGCGGCGGGGGCAGGGTGATGAACGCAGCATTGCAAACGGCAGGATCGGCCGGGGAAACCGCCTATGGCCGGTTGCGCGGCGACATCATCCTTGGCCGTCTGGCACCGGGCACGCGGCTGCGGCTGGAACGGTTGCGCGACGACTATCAGGTGTCGGTCACCACCCTGCGCGAGGTTCTGGCGCGGCTGGCATCCGAGGGGCTGATCCTGTTCGAGGCACAGAAGGGCTTCGAGGTGACGCGCATTTCCGCCGAGGATCTGCGCGAGATCGCCGAGATGCGGGTGCTTCTGGAATGCCACGCCATCGGCATGGCCTTTGCCGCCGGTGATCTGGACTGGGAGGCCCGCGTCGTCGGCGCGCATCACAAGCTGTCGCGGATGGAAGGCCGGATGCTGGCAGGCGACCGCGCCGCCACCGCCGACTGGAAACGCTATGACCGCGAATTCCATGTCGCGCTGATCTCGGCCTGCGGCTCGGCGGAACTGCTGGCGGCGCATGACCGCATCATCGACCGCTTCCTGCGCTATCAGCTTTTGCTGGTGATCTTTCGCGGACAAGAGGCGGTGGGCGAACATGACGCGCTGCTGGCGGCGGCGCTTGCGCGCGACACCGACCGCGCCCGCGCCGTGCTGACCAAGCATATCTGCGCCTGCATCGACTATACCGTCGCGCGCGGCTTGCTGATCGACCGGGGGCAACCGGAATGAGCGGTGAAACCGTCGGGGCCAGCATCTATCAGCGTCTGCGCGGCGACATCATTCAGGGCCATCTGCGCCCCGGACAGAAGCTGCGGCTGGATCAGTTGCGCGGGGTCTATGCCGCCTCGGCCAGCACGCTGCGCGAGGCGCTGGCCCGGCTGGCCACCGACGGGTTCGTGCTGGCCGAGGGGCAGCGCGGCTTCGAGGTGGCGCCGATCTCGGCCAAGGGCCTGCACGAGATCGCCGATCTGCGGCTGCTGATCGAAGAGCACGCGCTGGCGCGCAGCTTTGCCCGGGGCACGCTGGACTGGGAATCGCGGGTCGTTGCTGCGCATCACAAACTGGACAGCCACGAGGAACATCTGGAAGCTGGCGACACCGCGCATATCGACCAGTGGCGGCAAAGCGACTGGCGCTTTCATCAGGAACTGATCTCGGCCTGCGGCTCATCCGTGCTGATCCATGCCCATGCCGAGATCTTTGACAAATACCTCCGCTATCAGATGATTGCGCTGGCCTTTCGTCCGGCGGCATCCCGGATCGAACATCAGGCGCTGTGCGATGCCGCGCTGGATCATGATGCCGAACGTGCCATCGGGATCTTGCGCGACCATCTGCGGCGCGGCGTGGAACATGTGCTGAAGCATGGCCGCGCCCCGGCGCTAGGGGTGGATTAGGCGGCGACCGGCGCGGGCTTACCCGATGGGCGCCATCCTTTCGATCCTGACCGGCACGCCCTTGTAAGCCGGAGTGCCGGATTGCAGGTCGTGGCTGCCCAACGCCACCAAGGGGTTCGTTTCCGGGTAATAGGCGGCAAGGCAACCGGGGGGCAGGTCATAGGGCACGATGCGCAGCCCATCGACCCGGCGCGGTATGTCATCGCCATAATCGGCGCAAAGGCTGATGCGGTCGCCCTTGGCCAGTCCCAGCAGGTGCATGTCATGACGTGAGATCATCAGGATCATCCGGTCGCCGCGCAACCCGCGCAGCCGGTCGTCATCGCCATAGATCGTCGTGTTGAACTGGTCGTTCGACCGCAGCGTGATCAGCGTGAACTGCCGCGCGCCCTGCAAGGCGGTCAGGGTCTCGGGGACCGCGAAACCGGCCTTGCCGCTGTCCGTCTGCCAGTCGCGCTGGCGGACCGGGTTGCCGCGATAAAAGCCGCCAGCCTTGAACAGCCGGGCGTTGAAATCGCTGAACTGGTCGGGATAGACCTTGGCGATCAGGTCGCGGATGCGGGCGTAATCCTGCACCCAGCCCGGCCAATCGACCTTTGGATTGTCGGGCAGCGTCGCCTGCGCGATCCCGGCGATGATCGCGGGCTCTGACAGCAACTGGTCACTGGCGGGCGCGCGCCGCCCCTGCGAGCCGTGGATGTGGCTAAGGCTGTCCTCCATGCTGACGGCCTGCGGCTTGCCGCCCTGCATGTCGCGTTCGGCCCGGACCAGACAGGGCAGCAGCCACGCGCCATCGCCCACCAGCACATGCGACCGGTTCAGCCGCGTGGCGATCTGCACGTTCAGCGCCAGACCCTGCCACAGCGGATCGGTGCGCGACTGGTCGGGAATGGCGCGCGCGAAATTCCCGCCCAGACTGACAAAACCGCGCAAGCGTCCATCCAGCAAAGCCTGCAGGACATGAACGGTGTTCCAGCCCGGATCGCGGGGCGGCGCGAAGTCGAAGATCCGGGCCAGCCGGTCCAGCGGCACCAGCTCGGGCTTTTCCGAGATGCCGACGGTGCGCTGGCCCTGCACATTGGAATGGCCGCGCACCGGGCAGATCCCCGCGCCGGGCCGCCCCATATTGCCACGCATCAGCAGCAGGTTGACCAGCATGGCGATGCTGTCGCTGCCATGCACATGCTGGGTCAGCCCCATGCCATAGACCGCGATGCAGCGCTCGGACCGGGCATAGATCCGGGCGACCTCGTGCAGATCGTCGCGGGTCAGGCCGCAGGCATGCTCGATCTGCGACCAGTCAAGCGCGCGGATATGACGCTCGAACGCGTCAAAGCCGGTGGTATGGGCGGCGACAAAGGCGCGGTCGATCAGCGGCGCCGTGTCGTCCATGTCGAACAGATGCTTTGCCAGACCGGCGATTGCGGCAATGTCGCTGCCCGGTCGCAATTGCAGATAGGGATGCGAGATCGTGGTGCCTTGCCCGCCCAGCATCTCGGCCGGGCTTTGCGGGTCCAGAAACTGGATCAGCCCGCGTTCCCGCACAGGATTGAAGGTGACGATCCGGCAGCCGCGCTGCACGGCGTCCTGAATGGGGTGCAGAAAGCGCGGGCTGTTCGTGCCGGTGTTCTGGCCAAAGAACAGGATCAGATCGCAGCTTTCAAAGTCCTGCAGCACGCAGGTCCCGACGGGCGAGCCGATGGCCTTCTTCAAGGCCACGCTGGTCGTCTCATGGCACATGTTCGAGCTGTCGGACAGGTTGTTATGCCCGTAAAGCCGCGCGAACAGCCCATAGAGAAACGAGGTCTCAAGACTGGCCCGGCCCGAGGCGTAGAACGCGGTCGAGCCCGGATCCAGCGCCTGCAGCTTTGATCCGATGGCTTGGAATGCCGCGTCCCAGCTGGTCGGGACGTAACGGTCGGTCTGGGCGTCATACCGCATGGGATGGGTCAGGCGACCCTGCGCCTCAAGGTCGTAATCCGACCAGTCGCGCAATTCGGCGACGCGATGGGCGGCAAAGAAATCCGGCCCGCAGCGCCTGCGGGTCAGATCCCAGATCGTGGCCTTGGCGCCGTTTTCGCAGAATTCGGCCAGATGCGGGTCTGGCGGTTTCGCCCATGCGCATGAGGTGCACATATGCCCGCCGGGCTTGTTCTGGCGCCTGAGCGTCGCCAATGTGCCCAGCGACATGCCGTCCTGCACCGCATGGCGGGCCACGCTTTTCAGCGATCCCCAGCCACCGCTGGGTCGGGCGTAAAAGGGCGTCGTCGGATCCTGCTCGCGCGCGGGCCGGTCGGTCATTCCGCCATGTCCAGATCGTGGATCGGGCAGCGGTTGAAGCGGGCGCGGAACTGCGCCGATTGTTCATAGGGCAGGCGGCGGGCGCGGTTCACACCGCCCAGCGGGCGATGCGCCTGCAATCCGTTCCACGGGCTGAAGCGCATCCCCAGATCCACCTGATCGACCTGCGCCGGATCCAAGCTGTCCTGACGCGGCACCCGCAGCGTGGCGACCTGCGCGAAGGGGGCCTCATCCTCGTCCCAGATCTGGCTCGCATCCTCGATGGGTTGGCAGACGAGGTCGCGGGCCAGCTGCACCTCGAAGGCCCATTCCGCATCGAACCCCGCCATCGAGGCGCGGACATGCGCCCGGATCGGGCTGTCGCCGTCGCTGGTGTCGATCTTCTTGCCGGTCAGTTCTGTCAGATCGGCCGAAAGCGGCCGCAGCCGGAACTTCGCAACATGGTCGCCATAGCGGAAGGGCGTCGCGCTGAAATAGGTCTGGCCCAGCGGATGCACCTGCGGCGCGCCGCCGATCCCGGCAAGCGAGGCGCTTTCCGCCCCGACCCGGCCCAGTGCCGCATTCACCGTCTGCAGGATCTTTGACAGCAGCACCTTGCCGCCTTCGGCGCGGTCCGTCGTCGCGGCCAGCAGCTTCAGCTGCCGGGCAAAATCATGCGCGGTCGCCACGGCAAAGGCGGGGCCGTCGATCATCAGGAAGTCTTGCGCCTGCCCGATCGCACCATCCAGACGCGGGCCGCGCGCCTCCTCGACCTTCAGCGCGATGCCACGCGGAAGCGAGATCTTGTCGCTGAGCAGATCGCCCGGATTGGTCGAGACGCGCAGCCATGCGGGATGCGTGCCGGGCGTGGCAAACAGTCCCTGCCGCAGTTCCGCGGGCAAGCCCTCATGCACCTGCAGCGTCCCTTGCAGCACGGCATGCGCCTTGGCATGGACCGAGCGCACCGCATGGCCATAGTCGCGCGCCGTGGTCCGCAGGATATGGTCGAAGCTGTCCAGAAGAGACCGAACGGTGGCGGCTTCATCGCTGTCGATGGTTTCAAGATCGTCGGTATAGCGGACTGGCGCGGGCATCGGCTCTCCGATCATGCTGGCTGCAGGGCTTGGGCGATCTTGCCGCGCAGGGCGTCAGGCCACCTTGGGAAAACAACCGCGCCAGCAAGCGGGTTCCGGGTGATGTTTGTTAGTCGGGAGTGGGGCGCTTCAATCGGACGACGACTGATAGCGCGGGCATATCGCGGGACGCTTTATTTGCGGATCATCGCCCGGATGATCTGGCGCGCGTCTGCGGCGTCCTTCCTCAAGGCTTCGATCTCGGATTCTGTCAACTGGTTTGAATTTTGTGAGATATCGCGCTGCGGACCTTCCGAGCGCGGCAAAGCCTGCGGCAGATAGGCCGATTTCGGGGATCCATGTTTCTCACAAGGGCCGTACATCTTTCAGGCGTATTCTGGCGCGATACGTTATAACCGTCAACGCGACGCTGGATTGTCTTACGACACCGTTGGCAGCCGGGAAAGGGTTTGCCCTGTGTCAGCCTGTCGAGGAGGGGAGTCGTCCTGTCGCACCCGATATCAGCAATGTCTTGCAAAGCAGCTGCCAAACCAGATGCTCAATGACAGCGCCCGTGGCAGACCCGGTGATTTATCCCAAGTCCCCAGCCCCGGTCCGCAAACGCCCCCCCATATCGCCCTTTTCAGAAAAACGCGCCGGTCGGGGGCAGGGCGCCGTTCAGGTAGTGGTCGCCGATGATGCGCTCTTTGTAGATGCGCGGGTTGTGCGCCGCGATCACCTTGATATTGCGCCAATGCCGGTCCAACGCGCGCGAGGCCGACACCCCGCTGCCCGAGGACACGTCGATCAGCAGGCTGGCAAGCTGGGCTGCGGTTTCGTCGACCACGACCTTTGCCTCGGCCGCGGCGATGCTGGCGGCAACCGACAGGCGCTGCGCATCGGGGGTCGCGGCCTTTTGCCATGCAAGGTCCAGCGCCTGCACGGCGCGGTCGGTCACGGCGAGGATGGCGGCACGATAGCCTGCGATGCGGCCGATCACCGCCTGCAATTCGGGCTCATCCGCGGGGCGCTCGGCCAGCGCGTGATAGAAGTTGCGGCTGCGGCCCCGGACCAGGTTCAGCGCATCCAGCAGCACGCGGTTGACGATCCCCGAGATCACCGTGGTCAGATAGATCTGATGAAAGGTGTAATGGTAAAGATAGGGCGCGTCGGGATCGGCCGCGGGCAGGTCGAACAGATCTTCGGGGCGGATCGCCACGCGGTCGAAGACCGTCCTGCCCGAGCCGGTCAGCCTTTGGCCAAAGCCGTCCCAGTCATCTTCCAGCACGACACCGGGGGCGGTCGTCGGAATAAAGAACTGCCGCACCGCGCCGTGCGGATCGATGGCAGAGGCGAACAGATGGTCGGCATAGATATTGCCGGTCGAATAGATCTTGGTGCCTGACACCCGGTAGCCGTCGCCGTCAGGTTCCAGCACCGCCGCCGGGATCTGGCTGCGCCCGCCTGCGGCACTGGTGGTCTGTTCCGAAAACGCCACGCCGAACATGCGATTGGCCCGCGCCAGGTCCAGCACATGTCGGGAAAAGCCGTGGTTTTCGGTTTTCAGATGATGCTCGACCGCGAAAAAGTGGTTGCGGAAGACATGCGCGATATTGGGATCGGCCGTCGCCAGATCGCGGGCCAGCGCGAAAAGCTCGGGCAGGGTCGTGCCGTTCAGGCGCAGGGCGGCAAAGCCGCGCCGCTTCAGTTCGGCGGTTTCGTCAAAGATCGGGCGGCGGGCAACATCCCGCGCCGCCGCACCATCGGCGAAGTCCTGAAACAGCGCGTCAAAGCCCAGCCGCCGCGTGACGGGGGCCCAGTCTGGCGTGGTCACGCCGGTGATGAAATTCGTGTGTCGCATGGCCTTAGTCCCTTGTTCCGGTGCGGCGCGTGGCCAGATCGCGCGGGTCTGTATAGCGCGCCAGCCCCAGATGATCGCGCAGCGTGCGGCCTTCGTAGCGGGTGCGGAACCGGCCGCGCTTTTGCAAGATCGGGATCAGGTGATCCACGATGTCCTCAAGCCCCGAGGTCTGCACGTCGATGTTCAGGTTGAAGCCATCCGCCGCATCGCCGTCGATCCAGCGCAGAATGTCGTCGGCCACCTGTTCGGGCGTGCCGACCACCATCCGGTGCCCGCCGATGATATTGGACAGCGCCGCCTGCCGCGCCGTCCAGTTCGCGGGCCGGGCTTCGGACAGGATCTGCGCCCGTGGCCAGCGCGAGGCGATGGGCACATTGGGCTCGGCCCGGTCGATCAGATCGAAGGGCAGCACCCGATCCAGCGGAATGTCATCCGGCGTCAGCCCGAAATGCCGCGCCAGTTCGCCATGCAGAAAACCGATATCCAGCCCGGCATCCAGATCGGCCTTGCGGCGCTGCGCCTCGGCCTCGGTGCTGCCAAGGATCGGGAACAGGCCGGGCATGACCAGCAGTTGCGACGGATCGCGGCCATTGGCGCGGGCCAGCGCCTTGACATCGGCGAAGAATTTCTGCCCGCCTTGCAGCGTGCGCTGCCCGGTGAACAGCGCATCGGCATAGCGCGCGCCAAAGGCCTTGCTGTCCTCGGACTGGCCAGCCTGAAAGATCACCGGACGGCCCTGCGGCGGCACGGTGGCCGACAGGCTGCCGCGCGCCCGGAAATGGCGCCCCTGCACGTCGATGGGGCGCAGGCGGCGTTCATCGACGAATACATCGCCACTGGCCACCACCGCATCCTGCGGCACGGAATCCCACAGCCCGGTGACGATCTCGGCGAATTCTCTGGCGCGCTGGTAACGCTCGTCCTGACTGAAGCCCTTGTCCAGACCGTAAGCGTCCAGCGCCACCGGCGTCTGGCTGGTGATGATGTTCCACGCCGCCCGCCCCTTCGAGATATGGTCCAGCGAGGCGATCTGGCGCGCCACCACATAGGGATGGCCGAAGATGGTCGAGGTCGTCGCCACCAGCCCGATATGGTCGGTCTGCTGCGACAGCCCCGACAGCAGCGTCACCGGATCCAGCGCGCGCCATGGCCGGGTAAAGCTTTCCTCGACCAGACCGCCGGGGCCGTCGGCCAGAAACAGCGCGTCGATCAGGCCGCGTTCTGCGACTTTGGCGATGCGGATGAAGGCGTCGATATCGGTCGAGAGCGTTGCTGCATCGGGCAGCGTCTTCCACGCGGCGTCGTGGCGGCCCGAGGCCAGCACGTTGACGCCAAGGCGGACAGGTCTGGCCATGGCTTACCCCCTTACAACATGGTCGGCGACCGTGATGCGGCCCGGCAGGATCTGCCGATCGGACAACCAGTCGGCGGCGCGCTGGAACTGGGCCAGGAATTCGGCGTCATCCGCCTGATAAAACAGGTTCTGGCGGTGATAGCCGATCAGGTGATCGCGCACGGCGTCACTATACTGACCCTCGGCCTGCGCGATGGTTTCGGCCTCGGTGGGATGTTCGCTGATCCATTTGCCTTCGTTGCGATAGGCCTCGATGGTCGCGCGCAGCAGATCGGCATTCTCGGTCGCGAAGTCGCGCGTCGTCACCAGACTGGAATAGTCGATCAGGAAATCCAGATCGGTGCCTTCAAAGAAGATGTCCTTGGCGTCGAACTGTTCGCGGGCGATGTCGACGGCAGGGGTCCACATCGACCACGCATCGACCTTGCCCTGACCAAAGGCCGGGGCGGCATCGGGCGGGTTCAGATAGACCACTGTCACATCGTTGCGGCCAAGGCCGTGCTTTTCCAGCGCCGCAATCAACAGGAACTCGCCCAGACCCGAGCGGTTGACGGCGATGCTTTTGCCGCGCAGATCGGCCACGCTGTCGATGCCGCTGTCTTTCTTGACGATGATCGCCGTCGAGCGCGGCTTGTAGACATTGAACTGCGTAAAGACCAGGGGCGAGCCGGCAAGGATCGCGGCCAGCGCCGGCGTGGTGCTGCCCCAGAAGCCGAAATCGGCGCTGCCGCCCACCACGGCCTGCAGCGATGGCGCGTGGTTCGGGAAGGGGCCGACCCATTCCACCTTGATGTCTTTTGCGGCCAGTTCCTTGGCGAATTCTCCGCGCTGCTTGGCAATCAGCGGCAGACCGCCCCGGCCCCAGCCAAGGCGCACGGTATCGGTCGTGCGCGCCCGTGCGGTCAGCGGCGGCAGGCCGACAAGCGCCGCCGCGCCGAACGCGGCGGTCGCCTGAAGAAGATTGCGTCTGTTGATCGTCATGTCCGTCTCCGCAAGGCAAGGCTGCGCCATTCGGGCAAGCCCGTGTTTTGAAAAAGGGGGTGTGGGTCGGCGTCAGGCGGCGCGGGTGTCGCTTTCGACGCCAAGTTCCTTCAGCAGAACCTCGCGCAGGCCGGTGCTGCCCCTGACCTGATACGAGGCGGCGATCCGCCCGGCCCGCATCACCAGAATACGGTCGGCAATCGCCACGGCTTCGTCCACATCATGCGTCACCAGCAGTACGCCGGGCCGGTGCAGTGCGACCAGTTCGCGGATCAGCACATGCATCTTGATGCGGGTCAGCGCATCCAGCGCGGCAAAGGGTTCATCCAGCAGCAAGAGCTTCGGTTCCCTGACCAGAGCCCGCGCCAAGGCGACCCGCTGCGCCTGCCCGCCCGAGAGGTTGCGCGGCCAGTCCTCTTCGCGTCCGGCAAGGCCAACCTCGCCCAGCACGGCCACGGCGGCCTTGCGGCCCTCGGGCGTTTCGATGCCCAAGGCCACGTTCTGCCACAGCGGCGTCCATGGCAGCAGGCGGTGTTCCTGAAAGACGACCGCGGGCTTGCCCGGCGCGTCGATATGGCCGCCGTCAATCGGGTCCAGCCCGGCCAGCGCCCGCAGCAGCGTGGTCTTGCCACAACCGCTTTCGCCCAGCAGCGCCACGAATTCGCCTTCGTCGATGCGCAGGTCAAGGTTGTCGATCACCACACGGTCGCCATACTGGCGGCGCAGGCCGCGCACGAAAACAGCGCTCATCTTATGCCTCCTTGGCATAGTTGGGATGCCAGCGCAGCAGCCGACGCTCCAGCAGCCGGGCCAGGCTGTCGGCGCCGACGCCGATCGCGGCATAGATCAGGATGGTCAGCACGATGACATTGGTTTGCAAAAATTCCCGCGCATCCATCGCCAGAAAGCCGATGCCCCGCGTGGTCGCGACGGTTTCGGCGATCACCAGCGCCAGCCATGCCACCGCCAGCGCATAGCGCACCCCGGTCAGGATCGACGGCATCGCGCCCGGCAGGATGATCCGGCGGATCGTGGCGTTCCACGACAGCCCGGTCACGCGCGCCAGTTCCAGCAGCTTCGGATCCACCTGACGAATGCCCAGCACGGTGTTGATATAGATGGGAAACATCACCGCCAGCGAAACCATGAAGATCTTGCCCGTCTCATCCACGCCGAACCAGACGATCACCAGCGGCAGCATGGCCAGAAACGGAATGGCACGGATCATCTGGATAGAGCGGTCCAGCACCGCCTCGGCCAGCCGTGAAAAGCCGACCAGCACACCCAGCGCGAACCCGATGCCGCCGCCGATGGCAAAGCCCACGGCGGCCCGCGCAAGGCTGGCGCCCAGATGCTGGAACAATGACCCATTCGCCAGCAAGCGCCAGCCGGTCGCGGCGACGGCGCTGGGGGCGGGCAGCACCTGCGGCGAAATCAGGCCCAGCCGGGATGCGGCCTCCCAGATCAGCAGAAAGCCGACCGGCGCCAGCCATGAGATGACGTTCAGCTGCACTAAGGTCAGCTTCGTCTTTTCGCGCTTGCGCGGCGCGGCGGTCAGCACCCTGTGTTCCGTAAGCTGAATGGTCACAACATCCGTTCCTTCCCGACGCCTGTATTACACGACTGATCTTATCGTTTTAAGAAATCACAGTTCTGCGCCGTTCGCGATTCTCTATTGCGGCGGGAAAGCAGTCGAAATCTTCTGCGCTGCCGAAGGTGCGGGGAACAGTTCTGGCGTTGCACCGCGCGAACCGACAGAACGCGGCGTCTGGACATCGCGGCTTTCGGGACGGTAGCATCCGCCACCCCAGATCCGGACAAAACTCCGGGAAAAAGCAGACATATCGCCCGTGCAGAACCCGATCCCAGACCTTCTTGAGCAGCGCAGATCCTGCCGCGCGTTCCTGTCCGATCCGGTCCCTCTGGCCGATCTTGAACGCATCCTGTCAGCGGCGCGGCGGGCGCCAAGCGGTGCGAACCTGCAGCCCGGCCGCTTTCATGTCCTGACCCAGGAACCGCTGGCCCTGTTGCGCGACACCCTGTCCGGCGTGGCGCATCAGCCGCCCGAGCCCGGCGAATACAGCTATTTTCCCCAGCCCCTGCCGCCGGTCCTGCGCGCGCGGCAACATGCGGCGGGCCATGCGCTGTATCGCACCCTTGGCATCGAGCGGCGCGACTTTGCCGGAAGGCAGGCGCAGTTCGCCAGAAACTATGCCTTTTTCGACGCCCCGGTCGGCATCGTCGTCACCATCGACAAGGGGCTTGGCGCGGGCTGTTTCATGGATCTGGGCATGTGCCTGATGGCCTTGATGCTTCAGGCGGATAGCATGGGCTATGGCACTTGCGGCATTGGCGCCTTGGCAAATCATGGCCGTCTGACCCACCGCACGCTTGGCCTGCCCGAGTCCGAGATCGTGGTCTGCGGCATCGCGCTGGGGCGGCCCGACCGGCAGGCGGCCGTCAACGGCCTGCGCACCCAGCGGGCCGAACTGGCGGAATACGCCACATTCCGGGGCTTTGGGAAGGGCTAAGCCGATGGCCGCCGCACAGATCTATCTGGGAAAGACCCGGGTTCTGCCCGACACCGCCGGTCCGGGCGCGGCGGCATTGCGGACGCTGCTGGCATGTCTGGACAAGGACGCGGCGTTTCGCGTCCAGCCGGACGCGCCCTTCATCCGCAAGCTGAAGGGCACGCCCGCCATCGAATGCTGCACCTCGGGCAGTTCCGGTCAGCCTAAGATCATCCGGCGCAGCCTGCAATCCTGGCGGCTGAGCTTTGCCGTCAACCGAGATCTGTTCGGCTTTTCCGTGGTGGACCGGGCGGCGGTCTTTGGTGCGCTCAGCCATTCGCTGACGGTCTATGGCATTGCCGAGGCGTCGCATTGCGGCATGGGGCTGCATGTTCTGCACGGGCTTCGCCCCAGAACCCAGCTTGACCAGATCCGCCAGCATCAGATCAGCGTGCTTTACGCAACGCCCACGCAGTTGCGGATGCTGTCCGGGGCTTCGGCCCCCGGCGTGCGTCTTGTGCTGTGCGGTGGCGGCGCGCTGGACGCTGCGACAGATGCGCAGGTGCGGCAGATGTTTCCCCGTGCGGATCTGCGGGCGTTTTACGGCGCCTCGGAGACAAGCTTCATCACCCTGACAGATGCGCAGACGCCTGCCGGTTCGGTCGGGCGCGCCTATCCCGGTGTCACGCTGCAGATCCGCGCCCGGCAGGGCGACGCGGGCGAAGTCTGGGTGAAAAGCCCCTATCTGTTCGACCGCTATGTGCAGGGGGACAGCCGCGCCACCCGCCGCGACGGCGAATACATGACCGTCGGAGAAATCGGGCGGCTGGACGCACAGGGCTGTCTTTTCCTGCTGGGCCGGCAGGACAGAATGGTCACCATCGCCGATCGGAACGTGCATCCCGAGGCGCTGGAGCAGCTTCTGGCGGGCCTGCTGCCCGACCGGCTTTGCGTCGTCACGACCGTGCCCGACGATCAGCGCGGGCATGTTCTGATGGCCTATATCGAAACGGGCGACGCGGCCCCGGAGGAAGGCTGGCTGCGCCGACAGATCCTGTCCGGTCTGGGCGCGGCGATGGTCCCGCGCAAGATCATCTGGGTAGATCGCCTGCCGGTCCTGCCCTCGGGCAAGCCCGATCTGTCGCGGCTGTCGCGGGTCTGTCCATGGCCCTGATCCTTGCCGCGCGCCGCACCGCCGTCATGCCCAGCGGCGGCGCGTTTTCCGACCTGCACCCGCATCAGCTTGCCGCGCCGGTCATCCATGCGCTGTTGCGCGATGCCGGGCTGCGCCCCGTCGATATCGGACAACTGATCCTGTCGAACGCGCTGGGGGGCGGCGGCAATCCGGCCCGCATGGCGGCACTGTTTGCAGGTCTGGGGCATGTCTCCGGCATCAGCATCGACGCCCAATGCGCAGGCGGTCTGGATGCCGTCGCGATGGCCGTGGCCTATGTCGATGCGGGTCTGGCCCCGGCCGTCATCGCGGGCGGCAGCGAAAGCTTTTCCCAGCGCCCGCTGCGGGCCCGGCGCGCCGCGGATGGCGGGCCCGAATTCTATACCCAGCCCCCGTTCAGCCCGTTTCCGGGCCAGAACCCGGATATGGCCGATGCGGCCGATGCGCTGGCAAGATCGCTGCAGATCTCGCGCGACGAACAGGACGCTTTTGCGGTCGAAAGCCATCGCAAGGCGCTGGCCGCGGAAACTGCCCTGCGCCCCGAGATTGTGCCTTTGCTTGGTCAGGACCGGGACGCATTCGCCCGTCCGTTGCGCCAGCAGGTCGCCCGCCGGTCGAAAATCGTCAGCGGCTCGGTCAGCGTGGCGGCGACGGCCATCGAGGCGGATGGCGCGGCATTTTGCCTTGTCGTATCGGACAGGCTTGCCCGGGGGGCCAAGCGCGCCGTGACCATGCGTGCCCATGCCTCGGTCGGTGGCGACCCGATGCTGCCGGGGATCGCGCCGGTCCGGGCGATCCAGCAGGCGCTGGCGAAATCGGCTTTGACGCCGGGCGATCTGTCCGTCACCGAGCTGATGGAGGCTTACGCCGTGCAGGCCATCGCCTGCCTGCGCATGGCCGGTCTGGCGGAAAGCCGCACCAATCTGTCCGGCGGCGCGCTGGCACGCGGCCATCCGATCGGCGCGTCCGGCGCCATTCTGGTATGCCGCGCGTTTCACGAGCTTCAGCGGCATCCCGGCAACGCGCTCTGCGCAATTGCCGCCGCCGGAGGCATCGGCTCGGCCATGGTCCTGGGTTCGGTGGGCTGAGATGGGGTCAGCGGGTAATCCTCGACATGCACGGCCAGCCGCTTTTCGCCTGCGATCAGGCTGGGGCCGCGCGTGACGGCCCAGCTTTTCAGCACGCCGTCCATCTCAAGGCGAAAGTCGTAATGCAGGCGGCGGGCAGCGTGCTTCTGGATGACGAAGCTGTTGCCCTTCTTGCGCGACTTCCGGCCCTTCGGCTCGGATGTCGCCCTGAAGTCCCGCATCTTGCGATAGGTCTCCAGCGACATGTCAGCCCGCCTTGCGGGTGGTCTTGGACTGGGTCTTGGTCTTGCGCTGCGGCTTGGCGCTTTCGCGCAGCGCATCCATCAGGCTGATGATCTTGGCCTTTTCCTTAGGGCGTTTGGGCAGCGTCTTGCCGGCGTCCTTGGCCTTGACCAGTTCCGCCACCGCCGCCTCGTAGCGGTCCTCGAAGCTGGCGGGATCGAATTTGCCCATCTTGGTCTTGATGATGTGCTGGGCCAGATCCAGCATCTCGGGGTCGATCCTGACCTTGCGGATGCCGTCGAACGCATCGGTGGCGGATCGCACCTCATAATCGAAATTCAGCGTGGTCGCGATCATGCCTGCATCATGCGCCCGGATCAAAACGGTGCGCATCCGGCGAAACAGCACGGTCTGGGCGATGGCCGCCACCTCCTGCTTGCGCAGCCCGTCGCGGATCAGCCCAAACGCCTCGACCGAAGGCGTGTCTGCGGGCGTCAGGTAATAGGGCTTGTCGACATACACATCCTCGATCCCGTCGCAGGGGATGAAGGCGGTGACGCCCAGCACCTTGTCGCTGTCAGGCACGGCCGAGGCGATCTCATCATCCGAGAGCAGGATATGTTCGCCGTCCGAAACCTCATAACCCTTGACCTGATCGTCGCGCTCCACGGCTTTGCGGGTGTCGCTGTCGACGAATTCGCGGCGCAGACGATGGCCGGTCGCGCGGTTGATCATGTGAAACGCAATCCGGTCCGAGGTCGAGGCGGCAGTATAAAGCCCCACCGCGCAGGTCAGCTCCCCGATCTTCAGAGTGCCCTTCCAACTCGCCCGTGGTGACATCGACGACCTCCTGACCAAGGAAAGCCGTCAACGGGCAGGGCGGTTCCCGATCCGTAAGGCGAGGGCCGCAAAGGGGGTGCGGCCGCGGCGAAAATTCACCGATCTTGGCGCAATGGGGCAATGCCGTCAGGCGGAAGCCGAAAAAGGCATCAATCGGAAAACTCAACATCGGAATTATAAATATTTCTTTACAGAGCAAATTGAGCTGTGCAGTAAGTAATATTCAATATATAAAATCGCTAGACGATACATCATGAAGCAAATCTACGATCCCTTGGTCCATTCCTATCCGCCGTCGCAGATCCCTGCTGCCGACAGCTATTGGCGTGCGATGGCCCCGCAAGAGCAGCCCGATGACGGCACGCTGGCCTCGGAAACGCGGGCGGATGTCGCGATCATCGGCGGCGGCTATACCGGCCTTTCGGCGGCGCTGGAGCTGACAAGGCATCAGGGATTGCGCGCGGTCGTTCTGGAAGCGCGGTCGGCTGCATGGGGCTGTTCGGGGCGCAATGGCAGCTTTGCCCGCATCTCGGGCGGGCGCATGCCCCATGCGGCGCTGATCGCCCAGTTCGGCGAAGCCACCGCCCGGGCGTTTTTCGATGAACTTCGCGCCGGATTGGACACGGTGCGGCGGCTGATCGAGGAAGGCGGGATCGATTGTGACCGCCAACCGGACGGGGTGTACAAGGTCGCAACCTTCGCGCCGCATGCCGAAAAGCTTCAGGCCGAGGTCGAGCTTTACAATCGCGTCTTTGGCTATCCAGCGCGGTTCATTCAGGCCCGCGAACTGGACGGCATCCATGGCGGCCCCGAGGCATTTGGCGCCCTGCACCTGCCGGACGGGTTCGCGATGAACCCGCTGAAGCTGGCGCATGGGCTGCAGCGCATGGCGCGCGCGGCAGGCGCGACCGTCCACAGCGATTCGCCGGTGATCGGTTGGACCACCCAGAACGGCCTGCATACGCTGCGCACCCCCGGCGGCAGCGTGACGGCGCCCAAGGTGATCGTCGCGACCAACGGCTATACCTCGAACAGCCTTCATCCCCGCCTGTCCAGCCGGGTGCTGCCGGTGCATTCGCAGATCATCGTGACCACGCCGATGTCGGATGCTCAGGTCAGGGCCAGCATTCCGACCGATGGCTGCCTGTTCGATACGCGCGAGCTTCTGTTCTATTACCGCCGCCTGCCGGACAATCGTGTGCTGTTCGGCGGCCGCAGCGCCATCAGCGGCGCGGATTCCACCGATCCGAAACATCGCGCCTATCTGTATAACGCCATGGTCCGCAAATTCCCCGCGCTGGCCGGGATCGGCATCGACCATTGGTGGGGCGGATGGGTGGCGGTCACGCGCAACTCTCTGCCGTTCTTTTATCAGGTGCCCGGACTTGAGGGGGCGTTCTGGGGCGGTGGCTACGCCGGATCGGGCGTGTCCTTCTCGATGCATGCGGGGACGCGGCTTGCGCAGATGGCCGCAGGCCTGCCGGTCAAGAATGGCGCGGCATTCCTGACGCAAGAGCCCGCGCGCTACCCCTTCGGCCGGTTCCTGCGCATCGGCCAGACGCTGGCCTATCGCTGGCTGCACCATAAGGACGCGCGCCTTGCGGCCACGTCCTGATCCGACTGCCGATTCATTCCCCCCCTTTGACAAGGAAAAGACGCCCATGCTGATCAAGACCCTTGCCGCTGCCACCCTTGCCCTTGGCCTTGGCCATGCCGCCGTCGCCAATGAGGCGATCAAGGTTGGTGTGACCACCACCGGCACGCCCTTCACCTTCGTCGACACATCGACGCAAGCGACCACCGGTGCGATGGTCGATCTTGCCAAGGCCATTGCCGCCGATAACGGCATGGGCGCGAATTTCGAGGTCTCGGCCTTTTCGGCGCTGATCCCCAGCCTGCAAACCAGCAAGATCGACATGATTTCCGCAGGCATGTTCGCCACCGACGAGCGCCGTCGGGTCGTCGATTTTTCGGAAACGGTCTATAGCTATGGCGATGCGATGTTCGTCGCCGCAGATGACAGCACCAACTACACCCTTGACGGTCTGAAAGGCGAAACCGTCGGTGCCCAGATCGGCACCACCTTCGCGGATCAGCTGAAGGCGCTTGGCACCTTTGGCGAGGTCAAGCTTTACGACAGCCTGGCCGACATCATGCGCGACGTGAAACTGGGTCGCATCAAGGCGGGCTTCGGCGATGCGCCGATCATCGCCTATCAAATCTCGAAAACCCCGGCGCTGGGTGTGCGGCTGGTCGATGGTTATACGCCGATGAAGACTGGCGATGTCGCGCTTGCCGTCTCGAAAGAAAACCCCGAGCTGCTGGCCAAGGTGAATGCCTCGATCGAAAAGATGAAGGCAAACGGCGAAATGGCCAAGATCTTCGCGGCCTACGGCCTTTGACCCCATAGCGCGGGGGGCGTGCACGCACGCCGCCCCGTCCCTTGCAACCGCTCTTCAGGGACCAAGCTGATCATGCCAAGTTTTGCCTCGCGGGCGGCTGAATACCTGCCGCTTCTTGTTTCCGGTCTGTGGTACACCATCCTTGTCACGGTGCTTTCGCTGATCGCCGCCACAATGCTTGGCCTCGTCTGGGCGCTGTTGCGGACATCGGGCATCTGGTGGCTGGCCGGACCCACGCGCGTCTTCGTCGAAATCGTGCGCGGCATCCCGATCCTTGTGGTGCTGTTCTATATCTATTTCGTGATGCCCGAACTTGGCATCGACCTCAGCGCGTTGCAGGCAGGCATCGTCGGTCTGTCGCTGACCTATTCGTGCTATATCGGGGAAACCTTTCGCGCCGGTATCGAAGCAATCGACCGCGGACAGGTCGAGGCCGCAAAGTCGATCGGCATGAAGCACGGCATGATGATGCGCCGGGTCGTCCTGCCACAGGCGACGCGCGTGGTGATGCCGCCCTATGCCAACAACGCGGTGATGCTGCTGAAAGACAGTTCGCAGGTCTCGGTCATCTCGGTCGCGGAACTGACCATGCAGGGCAAGGCGCTGGCGTCATCGACCTTTGACAACCTGACGGTCTTTACGTTGGTGGCGCTGCTTTATCTGTGCCTCACCATTCCCCTGAACATCCTGATGGGAACGATTGAGCGCAAACTTGGGAGGTCGAGATGATCCGCTTCGAGAATGTGCACAAGTCCTATGGCAATCACGAGGTGCTGAAAGGCATCGACGCCAACATCTCGAAGGGCGAAGTGGTCTGCCTGATCGGTCCGTCCGGGTCCGGCAAATCCACGCTGCTGCGCTGCGTCAACGGGCTTGAGGACTATCAAAAGGGCCGCATCACCATCGATGGCGACCTGATCGACGCCAAGGCCAGTTCGATCAGCGCCCTGCGCACGCGGGTGTCGATGGTGTTTCAGCGCTTCAACCTGTTCCCGCATCGCACCGCGCTTGAGAACGTCATGGAAGGGCCGGTACATGTCCTGAAGCAGAACACCGCCGAGGTTCGTGACCGCGCGGCGGATCTGCTGCGTCGCGTCGGACTGGCCGAAAAGATGCAGGCCTATCCCTCGTCGCTTTCGGGCGGTCAGCAGCAGCGGGTGGCCATCGCCCGCGCGCTTGCCATGCAGCCCGAAGCGATCCTGTTCGACGAGCCGACATCCGCGCTGGATCCGGAAATGGTCGGCGAGGTTCTGTCCGTCATGCGCGAGCTTGCCGAACAGAACATGACGATGCTGGTCGTGACCCATGAAATCCAGTTTGCCCGCGAAGTGGCCGACAGCGTGCTGTTTCTGGCGGACGGGCATATTGTCGAACAGGGGCCTGCGGCCGAGGTGCTACGCAATCCGACGCATGAACGCACGCAGGATTTTCTGCGCCGCGTCACGCATCCGATGTAAGGGATCGGCAGGCGATATCGCGATGCTTTTCATGACGGCGCAATGTATCACCTTTCGGAACGAACCCTAAGGACGGGCGGCATGGACGACAGCGACAATCCTCTTTTCGTGACGGCACTGGCCAAGGGGCTGAGGGTCATCTCGGCCTTCGTGCCCGGCCATGCCGAGATGACCCTGAGCGAGCTTGCCGACGTGACGGGGCTGAACAAAAGCACCACCCAGCGCGCCGCCTTCACGCTGGAGGCGCTTGGCTATCTGGCCAAGGATCCGCACAGCAAGCGGCTGCGCCTGACGCCTGCGTCGTTGCAGGTCGGGGCGGGATATCTGCAGGTCGGTGAGCTGATCGAGCGCGCGAACCCCTATCTGCACGAGTTGAACCGCGATACGGGCGAAAGCTGCAACCTGCTGGAGCCGGTCGATCACTCGATGGTCTATGTCGCGCGCTTCGCCAGCCACAAGCAGATCTCGATCCATATACCGCTGGGTCAGCGCCTGCCGATCTATTGCACTGCGGCGGGGCGGGCCTTTTTGTCGGCACTGCCCAAGGCCGAGGCTGCCGCCCTGCTGGCCGGTTCGGCGCGCATCGCCATGACCCGAAACACTGTCACCGATCTGGACGCCCTGATCGCCGTGACGCGGCAGGCCCATGTCGATGGTTTCGCAACCTCGAACGAAGAGGTCTATGTCGGCGATATCGCCGTCGCCGCGCCGATCGTCAACGCCGATGGCCGCCCGCTTGGCGCGATCAATATCGCCGTGCCCTTCAGCCGCTGGACGCTTGCCGATGCGACCGCGCGGCTGGCACCGCTTGTCGTCAACACCGCACGCTCGATTTCCAACGCCGCGCGCAGCATTCGCGGCGCCTGAATACCATCCAAGGAGAGTTCCCATGTCCATCACCCGCGCCGAACCCAACGGCAAGCGCCTCAGCCATGTGGTCGTGCATAACGGCGTCGCCTATGTCACCGGGCAGGTCGCAGCCGACCGCAGCGCCGATGTCGCTGGCCAGACCCGGCAGGTGCTGGCGCGCATCGACGAACTGCTGGCCGTGGCAGGGACCGACCGCTCGAACATCCTGTTTGCGCAGATCTGGCTGAAGCATTGCGTGCAGGATTTTGCGGCCATGAACGCCGCATGGGACGCGTGGATCCCCGAAGATGCCCTGCCGGCCCGCGCCACGGTCGAGGCCAATATGGCCGCCGAGAATATTCTGGTCGAGATTGCCTGTCAGGCTGCGGTCGCCTGATCGCACGCGGCGCTGCATCGTTGCGCGCTGCCCCCTCACGACGGCTTACGACGACCCTGCCAAAAGCCGCGTCCCGCAGCTTCTGCGGGGGCGTTGGTTTGTGAAAGGCTCCGGTCGCATCTGCTAACAGCGATGCGGTCGCGTGATGCGCCTGTCGCCGAACCGCCGGGCGGCTTGCAACAGTCTGCGCCAAGGTTGGAACGCCGCTGCGAAACCACCCGCTGCGCCGCCGATTGGCAAGAAAAGATTGCCGGGGTGGGTGATGGAAACATACGCGGCTCGGCATTCTTGGGACAGCAACACCAACTGAAACTCGCCCCGCCGTGCGCGCATTACTGGCCGTGGCCGTTCTGTCGCAAGCGCGCATCTGCCGCGCTTTCGATCAGAAACCGTGCCAAACCCGGCCCGTTTCACCTTCGCATGGCGGGGCGATCAGAAAATTATTGACTGTTTGATAAAAAATTGTGGTCCTGTTTGAAAAGAAACAGGGAGCCCGCCATGACAAATCGCCTTGCTACCACCTTCACTGGTCTTGAGTTCGTCAATCCCTTCGTTCTGGCCTCGGCGCCGCCGACGGAAAGCAAGGCCAAGATCCTTCGGGCCTTCGAGGCGGGCTGGGGCGGTGTCGTTACCAAGACCATCGGGCTGCATCCGGTCGAAAACGTCGCCGGGCCGAAGACGATCTATCAGCGCGCCAGCGAGACCAAGCCCTATGTCTCGCGCTACAAGCGGCCCGACACCGTGTCGCATTCATCCTGGAACTGGGAACTGATTTCGGACCAGCCGCTGGATCTGTGGCTGCCCGATCTTGAGGAGATCAAGACCACCTATCCCGACCGCATGGTGATCGCCTCGATCATGGCCGGCGCCGGAAGCGAGGCCGAGATGGACAACTGGCGCAAGCTTGCCAAGGCCGTCGTGAACGCGGGATGCGACGCGATCGAGCTGAACATGTCCTGCCCGCATATGGACCGCAAGGATATGGGCGCGCATATCGCCAATGACGAAACCATCATCCGCTCGATCCTGAAAGCGGTGACCGAAGCGGTCAGCGTGCCGATCTGGGTGAAACTGACGCCGTCGTCCTCATCGCTGATCGACGGAGCCAAGGCGGCCTATGAGGCGGGGGCGGCGTCGATCTCGCTCTGCAACACCTTTCCCTCGCTGCCGCTGATGGACCCCGAGACCCTGAAATTCGAGGTCGAGGTGGACGGGCTGGTCACATCGGGCGGCCTTGGAGGCTTGGCGATCCTGCATCAGGCGCTGCAGCGCGTCTCGGATATTTCGCGGGCGTTTCCGGACAAGGCGGTCTCGGGGATCGGCGGCATCAGGGGCTTTCGCGAGGCATTCAACTTCATCGTGCATGGCGCGGGCAATCTGCAGGTCTGCACCGCCGCGATGGAGGACAAGGGCAGCGGCGGCGTCGGCACGAACCTGATCCAAGAGCTGAAGGGCGATCTTGCCGATTATCTGGAACGCCGGGGACATGCCTCGATCGAGGAGTTCCGGGGGATCGCGCGCGAAAGGATCGTCGAACATTCCCGCATCCGCCGGAAAAGCGAGGCGTATAACGGGGGCTACGCGGCCTAGGACCAGCCGGGCAGGGCGGCCTCAGGCGGCGCGCCGGTCCTGATCGGGGGCAAGCGGGGCGCAGCGATTGTGCAGCACTGCCAAAGCTGTCGCGGCGATGCCTAACCCGGCGCTAGGACGCTAGGCTGGGTTTGGCCCAAGCCAACCCGCGCGCCCGTCACGATCAGCCGCCGCTCAGGGCAGGCAGACCGGACCGTGGCGCGCCCAGCGGTCGGCTGGACCGGGGTTCAGGGGATCGTGCTGCCCGCCCAGATGGCGCAACACGCCCGACACGGCATTCAGCGCGGTCTGCACCGCCCCCTCGACCCATGCGGGGGTCCAGCTGATGCCGTCGCCCGCCAGAAAGATGCCGCGCTGTTCCTCGGGCATCGCATCCTGCATGAAATGCCCATACATGCGGTGATTATAGCGGTAATGCCCCGGAAGCGCGCCCTTGAAGGCGCCAAGGAAATTCTCGTCGCTTTCCCAGCTGACGCAGATCGGCTCGCCGCGGATATGGCTTGCGATATCGACGCCGGGATAGATGGCCCCAAGCGCCTGCAAGGCCAGATCCACCCGTTTTTCGGCGGAATGCGGCAGAACCTTCAGCGCATCCGTCATCCAGGCGTAGGACAGGCAGATCACCGCCGGGCGATCCGGGCCGTTGTCGAACAGATAGGTGCCGCGCGTGATGCGGTCGGTCAGCGTCATCGACATCAGCGGCTGGCCCGTCACCGGGTCGGTGTCTTTCCAGAACGGGCGATCCACCATGACGAAGGTTTTCGCCGCCTGCATGTAGCGGGTCCGGTCCAGCGCCATCCACAGCTTCTGGTCGAAGAGCCGCTCTTCGGTGCGGATCGAGGTGGTCAGCAGGTGGCTTTGGCAGGTCACGACGACCGCCTTGTAATGGTCGCGGCGGCCCCAGCGGTCCGTCACGCGGATATCGCCGCCTGCATCATCACGCTCCAGCGTGCAGACCCGGCCACGCGTGGCCCCGCCGTTCAACGATGCCAAGCTCGTGCCGGCAGGCCAATGCGTGCAGGCGGGCGCATCGCCCCACAGGCGTTTCGGCATCTGCCCCACCCCGCCCACGACAAGCTGCTGGTCGTCGTCCAGACCCAGAAGGTTCACGCGCAGGATCTCGAGCATCGAGTTCGGGAAATCGCTGTCCCAGCCGCCGGTCCCGAAGCCCACCTGACCAAAGACCTCGCGGTGGCGGAAGGACAGACCCCGGAATGCCTTGGACGAGGCGACGAAATCGTAAAAGGTGCGCTCATCCCAGTCGTGCACCAGCGGGTCCCAGATCGCCTTGACCGCATCGGCGTCGCGGGCGATGACGGCGGCGCGGAGGGCTGCGAAATTCGCGCCCTCTTCCAGCGCGGCGTCATAGGCGCGCGCCACCTCGGCATAAAGCGGCGGCAGATCGGCCAGCGTGCGGGCAAAATGCTTTTCTCCTTCCAGATCGATGACCGTGGAACCGGCCGCAGGGGTCAGCGGGTTCGGAAAGGCTTCGGTCTGCAGGCCCACACGGTCCAGATAATGCCAGAATGCGGTGGAGGAGCGCGGAAACCGCATCCCGCCCAGTTCCGCGATGATGTCCTCGGCGCCCTCGAACCTCTCGGATCGCAGGCGACCGCCGAACTTTCCGGCCTCATAGACGATCGGGCGCAGCCCCAGCCGCATCAACTCATAGGCGGCGACGATCCCCGCAGCCCCGGCGCCGATCACCGCGACCGAGGTTCCGTGCATGTCGGGCGGCAGCTGGCCCAGACCTGCAGGATGTTGCAGCCAGGCGTCATAGGCAAAGGTGAAGTCGGGTCCGAAAGCGGTCAGGGTCATCGTTGCACCTTGGAGGGCTGGGCAGGATCGGCATACATAAGCTGAAGACGAAAGGACAGGTCGTGAAACTTGCACTGCATCAGGGGCCGTCCCCGGCCGGAGACATCGACGCGGCCTTTGACCGCATCGAGACGCTGCTGGCGGCAAGCGCACGGGCCAAGGCCGACATGCTGCTGCTGCCTGAACTGTTCCTGCCCGGATACAACCAGCCCGAGGCCATCCGGGCGCTGGCCCAGACGCCGGATGGCCCGTGGATGGCGCAAGTGTCCCGGTTGGCGCGCGAGGCGGGGTGCGGGCTGACGCTTGGCTGGGCCGAGCGGCAGGACGATGCCATCTTCAATGCGGCCAGCAGCTTCGACGCCAACGGCGATCTGCTGGCGCATTACCGCAAGATCCAGCTTTACGGGGCCGAGCGCGACATCTTCCAGCCGGGCGCTGCGCCGCCGCCGGTGTTCCGGCTTGCCGGTCACCGCGCGGGCCTGCTGATCTGTTACGATATCGAATTTCCCCAGCACGCGGCCGGGCTGGCAGGACGCGGCGCGGATCTGCTGCTGGTGCCGACCGCCAATCCGGCAGGATTTGGGCATGTTCCGCAGGTTCTGGTGCCTGCCCGCGCGCATGAAAACCGCCTGACGGTGGCCTATGCCAATCTGTGCGGAGATGAGCGCGGTCTGGTCTATGATGGCGGATCCGTCGTCTCGGGGCCTGATGCCCGACCCATCGTCATGGCCGGTCGGGATGAGGCGCTGATGATCTGCACCCTGCCAGACAGTTGGGACAAGGCGGTTCTTTCGGCGCAAGACCGCGATTACCGCGCGGTCTAGCACAGCATCAGCGCGGTCACGGCAAGCATGCCCAACCCGGCCAAGGCCGCAGCCCATGGGGCATTCCAGCGATGCGCGACCACGCGTGAGGGCACGCCGCAGGCCGCCCCGGCCATCAGGCACATCGCGCTGATGGGCGATACCGAAATGGCCGTCGTCCAGCTGACCGACAGCGCCAGCCCAAGGGCCAGCGGGTGTTCAAACCCGATCGGCTTCGGTCCAAGAAGCTGCGCCACCATCACCACGAAGACCGAATTCGGGATATAGGCCGCCGCCGTCAGCGGGATGACGGCCATGGTCAGCAGCAGGATCGGCAGCATCGGCAAGGCCCCCGAGGTCAGCAGCGCCGGAAATGCCGTCTGGCCGACCAGCTGCGACAGCACCGTGCCGATGATGCTGGCCGACAGGAAGATCGTGCCCTCGTTGCGCAATCCTGTCAGTCCGGCAAGGGCGGTGGGCGTCTCGGACAGCCGCCCCTGAACGGCCATCCATCCCAGCGACAGTAGCGGCAGCAGGATGATCGATGCGACCGTGAAGCCGATGTCCAGCCCCAGATGCAGCAGCACCGCCGCCGCCAGCAGGATCGCGGACAGCCCCACCACCTGCCACATGGCCCCCGAGGCTATCGCCGGAACAGCACCCGCCTGCGGAAGCGTGCGGGGCAGCAGCGGCCAGACCGTCGTCACCGCCAGCGCAAGGGCGGTGAAGGCTGCGGACACCGCCAGAAATGGCAGCGCCTGAAACGCCGGCAGAGCGCCCGAGACGATGGCAAATCCAAGGCCCAGCGGCGACCACATGGCCACCGTCGCCGCCCCCCGCATCGCCGCCATCACCAGCGTCGGGCGGGCGCGCGACCCGGCCGTCAGGTCCGAGATCATCGCGATGATGCCGACGTTGAACATCAGCGCCAGAAGATGCGTGCCGGCATAGGTCGCGCCATAGCGCCGCGATGGCGGCACCGAAAGCAGCGCCTGCGTGGCCTGCGCGATAAGGCGGGATTTGCGCACGGGATGGCGCAGAAAACCCAGCACGGCCATCAGGGCGGCAAAGCCCGCGCCCTGCGCAAGCGCCGCCAGAAGCGCGGGCCACTGACCTGTGATCAGCAGCCCCGCCGCGCCCGCCGCACCAAGGCCCAGCAGAACCCGCGCCAGCGGCAGCAGATGCCGCCATTGCAGGGCGGCAGACAGCACGACCGCCCCCGACGCTGCCACAACCGCCCACGCCCCGCCGCCCAGACTGCCCACGGGCAGCAGGATCACCGCCGCCAGCAGGCACCAGGATGCAGCGGGAACGCGTTCAGTCACGGGACAGCGTGGCGCAGGCTGCGGCGATCCGGACCATGGCGTCCTGAAGCTCGGCCATCGAGGTCGCATAAGAGATGCGGAAATAGGGCGACACCCCGAACGCCGCGCCGGGCACCATGGCGACATGCGTGGTTTCCAGCAGCCATGAACAGAAGGCGCGGTCGTCCTGCATCACCTGGCCGTCCGGTGCGGTCATGCCGATGATCCCGGCGCAGCTTGCATAGGCATAGAACGCGCCCTCGGGGCGGCGGCAGGACAGGCCGGGGATGGCGTTCAGCCGGTCCACCACCAGATCGCGGCGCTGGGTAAAGCTGTCGCGGCGGATTGCAAGCATGTCCTGCGGGCCGTCCAGCGCCTCGACCGCGGCAGCCTGCGCGATCGAGCAGGGGTTCGAGGTGGACTGGCTTTGCACCACGGCCATCGCACGGATCAGCGGGCGCGGTCCCACCCCATATCCGATGCGCCAGCCCGTCATCGCATAGGCCTTGCTGACGCCGTTGACGATCAGGCATCTGTCGCGCAGCCATGGCGCGACCTGCAGGGGCGTCACGAAGCGGAAGCCGTCATGAACGATGTGTTCATAGATGTCGTCGCTCATGATCCAGACATCGGGATGGGCCGCCAGAACCTTGGCCAGCGCGGCGATGTCGTCCGCATCATAGGCAGCGCCCGTGGGGTTTGACGGCGAATTCAGCATCAGCCAGCGCGTGCGCGGCGAAATGGCCGCGTGAAGCTGTGCGGGCGTCAGACGGAAGCCCTGATCATCGGTGCAGGGAACGTGAACCGGAACCCCGCCGCAGATCTCCACAATGGCCGAATAGGTGGTCCAGCAGGGAGTGGGGATGATAACCTCGTCGCCGGGCTCCAGCGTGGCCATCATGGCGTTATAGAGGATCTGTTTCGCCCCTGCGCCGACCGTCACCTCATCTGCGGTGAAGGTCAGGTTGTGATCGCGGGCCATCTTTCGGACGATGGCGGCCTTCAGTTGCGGGGTGCCGTCCAGCGCCGTGTATTTCGTATCCCCGGCCTGCAGGGCGCGGATGGCCGCGTCCTTTATCGTGTCGGGCGTGTCGAAATCCGGCTCTCCGGCGCCAAGGACAATGACGGGGTGACCCATGGCCTTCAGTTCCTGCGCGCGGGCGCCGATGCGCAGGATCTCCGAGACCTGAAGCTTGGCCAGACGACTGGCCGGACGAAACGGGGTGGGGCGACGCCCGATGCGGTGATCCGCAAGGGCGCAGGCGGCCTGATCCCGGATTTCATGGCGCAGGGCCGCGCGCTGGTGGAACAGGGCGCGACGGCGCTCCTGACATCCTGCGGGTTCATGGCGCGTCATCAGGCGGTTCTGGCGGCCGGTCTTGGGGTGCCATTCGCGGCCTCCAGCCTAGTGCAGCTTCCGCTGGTGGCGCGGACCTTGCCGCAGGGCCGGGTGCTGGGTGTCATCACCTATGACGCAGCCAGTCTGGGCCCCGAGGCGTTTCTGGCCGTGGGCGCAGACCCTGCGACACCCGTGGTGGGGCTGCCTGCCAACGGAGCCTTTCACGGGCTGATCGAAGGCGGACAGCCCTATGACCACGACGCGATGGCGGCCGAGATCTTGGCTGCCGCGCATGGGCTGATTGCCCGGCACCCCGATGTGGGGGCGATCGTGCTGGAATGTACGAACATGCCGCGCTTTTCGGTGGATCTTTCGCAGGCGCTTGGCCTGCCGGTTTTCGACATCCTGACGCTTGGACACTGGCTGTTCAGCGCCACCTCACCCCGACGCTTCGTCGGCCAGGGGAAAGGCTGACTTCATGGACTATCAGTGGGACTTTTCCAGCCTCTGGCAATATCGCGGCATCTTCGCGGTGGGCCTTGGCTATACGATCGGCTTTACCATCCTGACCGTCATCTCGGGTCTTCTCGTCGGCACGGCTTTTGCGCTGGCGCGGCTGTCGGGCCTGAAGGTGCTGACCATCCCGATCATGATCGTGACCGAGCTGTTCCGCTGCACGCCCGTGCTGGTGCAACTTGTCTGGTGCTATTATGCGCTGCCCATGCTGATCGGGGTCAGCCTGTCGCCCGCGCTTGCGGCCTTCATCACGCTGACGATGTATGGCGCGGCATTCTATGCCGAGATCGTGCGCGGAGGCATCGCGTCCATCGACATGGGCCAGTGGGATGCGGGACGCGCCATCGGGATGCGGCGCGGCACGCTGATGGGCCGGATCATCCTGCCGCAGGCGCTGCGCCGGATGGTGGCGCCGCTGGTCAACCAGTCGGTGCTGCAACTGAAGAACACCTCGCTGCTGTCGGTTCTGGCCGTGCCGGATCTGCTGTATCAGGGGCAGTTGGTTACCTCGGCCACCTATCGGCCGCTCGAGACCTATACGCTGATCGCGGCGCTTTACATGGCGGTTCTGTTCCCGATGACGCGACTGGCCCAACGGATCGAACGGCGGAGGAAGGCATGAACAAGATGATCGAAGTGGTCGGTCTACGCAAATCCTTTGGCAATCTGGACGTTCTCAAGGACATCAACATCGCGGCGCGCAAGGGCGAGGTCGTGGGCCTGATCGGTCCGTCCGGTTCGGGAAAATCCACCTTGCTGCGCAGCCTGAACCTGCTGTCGGTGCCGGATGCGGGGGCGGTGCGGATCGGGAACCAGACGATGGATTTCTCGGGTGGGCGTCTGCGGATCCGCGACCGGGATCTGGCGGCGTTTCGGGCGAATACGGGGATGGTGTTTCAGAACTTCAACCTGTTTCCGCATATGAACGTGCTGGACAATGTGATGACCGGGCCGGTGCGCGTCCTGAAACGTCCCGCAGCCGAGGTGCGCGAAGAGGCGCTGGCCCTGCTGGACCGTGTCGGGCTGCGCGACCGGGCGGATGCCAACCCGGAAAACCTGTCCGGCGGGCAGAAGCAGCGCGTGGCCATCGCCCGCGCCCTTGCGATGCGCCCCGAGGTGATGCTGTTCGATGAGGCCACCTCGGCGCTGGATCCGGCTTTGGTGGGCGAGGTTCTGGCGGTGATCCGCGATCTGGCGGCGCAGGGGATGACGATGATCCTTGTCACCCATGAAATGGCCTTCGCCCGCGATGTCGCAGATACGGTCATCTTCATGCAGGATGGCTATGTCGTCGAACAGGGCAGCGCCCAGCAGGTCATCACCGATCCGCAGGATCGCGCGACGCAGCAGTTTCTGGCGCATTTTCGCGGCGGTCTGGCCTAGCGCCGTCGGGCGCTGTGCCCGGTGACGGCGGACCGCTTGACCACCCGCGACAAAGATCGACATCACGCCCAGGCGCCCGCACGGACCGCAGGTCCGAGCCGACCTAGCGCGCCAGCAGCAGGATAGGGCGGTCGTTTTCGTCCAGCAGCAGCAGCTTGCGCTGCGCGGGCAGGGTCTGGAAGCTGCGGGCGGCGGTCAGGGCTTGCAGAAACTTCGCCTCTTGATCCATGACGGCGGGCGGGCACAGCCGCCGGGTGCTGGCCAGCGGGCCGATGCGCAGGGTCGCGCCCTCGATCCGGGCCGTGCCGGTGAAGCGGTTGCAGCCGCCGCTGCCGCTGACGTGGCCATCCTCGGCAATGTGCAGCGTCGATTGCAGATTGTCGATGACGCCGCCGCCCTGAATATCCTCGGCCAGCCAATCGCCGCCAAGCGGCAGGGCCGGGCTTTGCGCCACGCGCTGAACGGTGATGTCCTGCGAGGGTCCAAAGGCCGGGTGATGCGTGGTCGTGGTGAACAGCAGGTCGTCGCCGTCGCGGATCTGGGCGCGCAGGGCATAATCATGGCCGGGCTGGATCGCGGTGCTGTCGAATGTCAGCCGGAACGGGATCGGGCTGGCCACCGCATCGCGGATGACCTGACGCGCGATCACCTGCGCCGGGGCATCGGCACGCGAGACATCCTCAAGCCGGATCTCGGTCACGGTATCGGCGGGCAGCGCCATGCGCTCGCGATAGGTGACATGGCCGTCAAGCTGCTTCATCTGCGCCAGCGCGGGCAGGGGCAGCATCACGGCTGGTATCAGGGCAAGAAGCCCGGAAAATCTGCGGCGGGACAACGGCATGAAAGCTTCCTGCGGGGGGCGTATCTGCGGGCAAGGATGACCGGGCGGGCAGGCCCGGTCAAGACAGGCCCGGTTTAGGCGGGCGGTCAAGGCGGGCGGTCAAGGCAGCCGGTCAGGCGCGTGATGCGCGTCGTCGGGCGCCTTAGGCAGCCATGGGCGGATCAGGTTCAGGAAACCGTCCACATAGGTCAGCAGCACCGGCACCACCACCAGCGTCAGCAACGACGACGAGATCAGCCCGCCGATCACCGCATGTGCCATGGGGGCGTTTTGCGAACTGCCGCCATGCATGTTGATGGCCAGCGGGATCATGCCGAAGATCATCGCCAGCGTCGTCATGACGATGGGGCGGAAGCGGGTGGCGCCTGCCTCGATCAGCGCCTCGCGCAGGGGGCGGCCCTCGGCGCGTTGCTGATTGGCATTGTCGACCAGCAGGATGGCGTTCTTGACCACCAGACCCATCAGCATGATGAAGCCGATGACCGAGAACATGTTCAGGGTCGATCCGCCGATCATCAGCCCCAGCATCACCCCCACGATGGCCAGCGGCAGCGAGGACATGATGGCAATGGGTTGCAAAAAGCTGCCGAATTGCGAGGCCAGCACCAGATAGATGAAGACGATGGCCAGCCCCAGCGCCACCAGCGCCGACATGCCGGATTTGGCGATGTCTTCGGCGTCGCCTCCGGTGGCAAAGCCGTATCCGGGCGGCAGCGCCACGGCGGCCTGCGCCGCCTGCAGGCCGGGCTGGATGGTGCGGATATCGGCGCCGTCGCCCAGACCGGCGGTGATGCTGACCGAACGCTGGCGATTTTCGCGCGTGATCTCGCCGGCGCTTTCCGAGGCCTCGATCTGGGCGATCTGGTCCAGACGGATGACGCCCTGGCCGTCCTGCGTGCCCGCGATGGGCAGGCTGGCCAGCTTGCCCGCATCGTCGCGCAGATCCTTGGGCAGCCGCACCACGACATCATAGCTGTCGCCATTGGGCGCGGTCCATTCCGACACGGTTTCGCCCGCGACCATCGGGGACAGCGCATTGCCGATCTGCGCCAGCGTCACGCCCAGATCGGATGCCGCCTCGCGGTCCACCCGCACGCCCAGCGTGGGCTGCGGATCATCCAGCGAGGTGCGCACATCGACCAGCCCCGGCAGCTTTTCCATTTCTGCCGCCAGCTCTCCCGACAGCCGTTTCAGGGTGTTCAGGTCGGTGCCATGGATCTTCAGCTCGACCGGCGTGGCAAGGCCGCCGCCGAAGCTGTCGCCCGCACCGACGCGGAAGGTCGCGCCCGGCACCTGTTCCAGCGCCTGCCGGATCGGCACGCTGAGTTCGGCGGGATCCATCGTGCGTTCGGTCGGCGGCACCAGCCGCGCGGTGATGGTCGCGGCACTGTCACCGCCGGTGCTGCTGCCGGAATTCACCGTGGCATAGGTGCCGATCACCTGCGGAAAGCCGCGCAGGATGGCATCGACCTGTTCGATCTTGGTCTGGGTGCGGTCCAGCGACGATCCGATGGGCAGCTCCATTTCCACCTGCACCTCGGAATTGTCCGAGGCGGGGGCGAATTCCGCGCCGACCAGCGGGAACAGCATCAACCCGCCCGCAAAGGCTGCGGCGGCAATGGCCAGCGTGGTCTTGCGCCAGTTCAGCGCCCATTCGATCAGACGGCGATAGGCGCGGGTCACACGCTCGAACCAATGGTCGAACCGCTGGACGGCCCGGCCGATGGGGCCGCGCTTCGCGTCTTTTTCCGAGGCGGGATCATACCAGACCGACGACATCATCGGGTCCAGCGTGAAGGACACGAACAGCGAAATCATCACCGCGACCGACACCGTGATGCCGAATTGCAGAAAGAACCGCCCGATGATGCCGTCCATGAAGGCCACGGGCAGAAACACCGCGACGATGGACAGCGTGGTCGCCAGCACGGCCAGCCCGATTTCGGCGGTGCCGTCCAGCGCCGCCTGTTCGTGGCTTTTGCCCATATGCAGGTGGCGCATGATGTTTTCGCGCACCACGATGGCATCGTCGATCAGGATGCCGATGGACAGCGACAGCGCCATCATCGTCATCATGTTCAGCGTGAAGCCCAGAAAATGGATCGCGGCCATCGTCCCGATGATCGAGATCGGCAGCGTCAGCCCGGTGATGACCGTCGAGCGCCACGAATTCAGAAACAGGAACACGATGACGGTCGCCAGAATGGCACCTTCGATCAGCATGTTCTGCACGGCCTTGAAGCTTTGTTCGACCGGCACGGCATTGTCGCGGATCAATGAGATGTCGATGCCGTCATACAGCGGATCGACGCGCATCCTTTCGATCTCGGCGCGCACGGCCTCGGCCACGCCCACGGTATTGGCGCCCTGCGTCTTCAGCACGTCGATGGTGATGGCGGGGCGGCCGTCGATCATCGCAAGGCTTTCGCGTTCGGCCAGATCGGTGCCGACCCGTGCCAGATCGCCCAGCCGGACCGGAAAGCCGCCGCGCTGGCCGATGATGATGTTCTCAAAGCCCTGAAGCTCGGCGATGCGGCCCTCGACCTGCAAGGACCGGGTGCTGGCACCTTCGGTCACGTCGCCTGCGGGCAGGTCGGCATTGTCGTCGCGCAGGATCGCCGCGATTTCCGACGCGCCGACGCCAAGCGCGGTCTGGCGTTCCGGGTCCAGCAGGATCTGCACCTCATTGGGCAGACCGCCCACGACCGAGGCCTGACCCACGCCGGTCACATTGGCGATGCGGGTCGAGATCTCATCCTCGGCAAGCTTGGTCAGCGTGCCTGCCCCCAGCACCGATGACGACAGCCCGATGGACAGGATCGGCATTTCCGTCGGATCAAAGCGCAGGATGCGCGGATCGTCGGCATCGTCGGGCAGCGTGCCCTGCACCTGCGATACCCGGTCGCGCACCTCTTGCGCGGCGGTGATGCTGTCGACCTCAAGGTCGAACATGATCAGCACCATCGACGTGCCGGTCTGCGCGGTCGAGGTGATGGTGTCGATGCCCGACAGGGTGGCGACGGCATCCTCGATGGGTTTGATGATGTCGTTTTCCACCGCCTCGGGCGTCGCGCCGGGATATGAGGTGACGACGGCGATGACCGGGAAGTCCACCTCGGGCAATTCGTCGATGGCAAGGCGGGAATAGGAAAACAGCCCGATGACGACGATGGCGATCATGACCATCGTGGCAAAGACCGGCTGGCGGACGGCGATGCGGGTCAGGATCATGTCAGCCGCCCACGCGGTTGATGCGCATGCCGTCGCGCAGACGTTCCAGCGGCTGCGACACGATCAGATCGCCCGGTTGCAGGCCGGAACTGATCTGCGCCGTGCGGTCGCGGTTCCAGTTGCGCGCGATCTGCACATCCTGTCGAACCACGCGGTCGCCGTCGATCTTCAGCACATAGCGCGCCTCGCCATCCTGCCGGATCGCGCTGGCCGGGATGCCGATGCCGTCCGACTGTTCAAGGATCAGCTCGCCCGAGGCGAACATGCCGCCGCGCAGCACCCGGTCGGGATTGTCGATCGAGGCATAGACCGGCAGCACCCGCGTCCCCGACACGGCGACCGGCGCGATGCGGTCGATATTCCCCTGAAAGCTGCGCCGGTCGATGCCGTCCACCCGGATCGACACGCGCTGCCCCGTCGCCAGACGCGGCGCATTGTTGACCGGAACGCCGCCCTCCAGAAACATTTTCGAGATATCCACCAGTTCCAGCATTTCCGTGCCGGGGGTGACATAGGCGCCGGGATTGACCGCGCGCGCGCTGATCGTGCCGTCAAAGGGCGCGGTGATGCGGGCCTTGGACAGGTCATCCTCGGCCGAGGCCACCTGCTTCATCAGCGCGGCGTAATTCGCCTCAAGCTGGGCGACATTCGCGGTGTCGGTTTCCATGGTCGAGGCGCTGGTGACGCCGCGCGCCACCAGATCATTGGTGCGCTTCAACTGCACCCGCGCCAGTTCCAGCTGCGCCCGCGTGGCCGCCGCCGTCGCCTGCTGCTGTTCCAGCTGGTTGCGCAGGGTTTCCACGTCGATGGTCGCCAGTTCCTGCCCGGCGACCACCGCGTCGCCTTCGCGGACATGCACCGCCTCGATCCGGCCCGCCACCTCGGCCGAGATGGTCAGCTCGCGCCCCGGCACCAGCGAGCCGGTCAGTTGCACGCTGTCCGACAGCCCGCCCTGCGCGACCTCATGCACTTCCGAGGGCAGAAGCTGCATCACCACCTCGGGCGGGGCGGTGGTGTCCGGCGCGGCCTGTTCGCGGCCCCGCAGCAGCATGGCGGCCACGGCCAGCGCGGCCAGCAGCGCCAGCGCGATCAGCAGACGCCGGCGTCTTTTCGGGGCGGGTGTCGCGCTATCGCTGGTCATGTCGAGGGTTCCTGCTGTTCCGCCCCGGCCGAGCATGTCGCTGAAATCTGTGTCAGCCATGTGTCCATGAAATCCGATGACAGCCGATAGAACCGGCCCAGATCCTGCACCCGTGCGCAGGCCGCACCGTCCCCGGCGTCGAAATCGGCCGCGATAGAGGCCAGCGTGTCGGCATTCTGGCGAAACCGCGCCGACAGGTGATGCAGCATCTGTTCATTGGGGCGTGGCGCGATTTCCCACATGTCCTGACGGCTGCCGATCTGGCCCACGCGCCGCACCATGCCCAGCAGTTCCAATTCGCGGTTATTGGTCGAGACCGAGGCTTTCGAGATCTGCAGATCCCCGGCGATCTGCGTCAGGCTGCGCGGGCCATCGGCCAGAATCAGATAGCCCATGATGTGACCCGAGATGCGGGACCGCCCCTCGATTTGCGCCATGACGCCAAGGGCTTCGATGAATTTGCGATGGGCGTCCGGTCCGGGCATGAAAGATCCGCGCTGTGTTCTGTTTGTTCAGTATGTCCTGAACGGACTGGATGATCCAGCGCGGAAATGGCCCTGATGACGCAGCGGCAAGCGGGTGAAGACGCGGCCGAGGCTAGGGGCCGAACCGGGCAGGGGCCATGCGCCATCCGCAGCCAACGCCTGTCGGGCGCTGGCGGTTTCCTGTCTGCGCAACCGGGGATGTGAAAAGCCCCGTGGCAGGGGCTTTTCGTGGCAGTCAGATCAGGCGGCGCGGCACGATTTCGGCCCAGTCGCGCGTGGTGACATGTTCGCCGTTATGCTGGACGGTCATCTGCGCCTTGAGGTAGAAATTTTCCCGGTCCGAGGTCATCTCGCTGTCCAGCGCGATCACGGTTTTCCAGCCCTCGCGCCCCATTTCATAGCTTTGGCGCAGGGTATAGGCCGCCGTCGCCGGGTCGTCGGGATGGATGGTCAGTTCGCGGCGCAGGCTGTGCGACAGTGTGGTGCCGATCTCGTCGAAACGCAGGATGCCTTCGCCGAACAGCCCGCCCTGCCCGTCGGTGACATAGGTGACGTTTCCGGTCAGAAAGTCGGTGGTCACGCTGCGTTCCAGTCTGGCCGGGCGGATCATGGTGACCGGCACATCCAGCCCATGCGCGGGCGGCGCGAAACCCGCATGCGTGTCGCCGCCGGGGCGGACCGGCAGATGCAGCTGTGATGCGGCACTGTCGATGGTCAGCGTCGCCGCGCAGGGCGCGGGCCAGATGATCGGCCAATAGGCCGTCGCCACCGACACCCGCAGCCGATGCCCTGCCGCAAAGCGATGCCCGCAGGCCGACAGCTTCAGCCGCACGGTCTCATAGCGGCCCGGTTGCAGCGGCTTCGGTGCCTCATGCCCGTCGCGATGGGTCAGGTTCAGCACCTGATAGCTGACGCGCACCACCTTGCCATCGGGCGCGACATCGCCCAGCCGCACGACCAGATGCGCCACCGGCTGGTCCGAGGCCAGATGCAGCGCGATCTCTGGCACGCCCAGAATTTCCAGATCCTGTTCCAGGACGGGCGTGTCGAAGGTCAGCGCGCCGCCATCCTCGATGCGCTGATCTGCGGGCATTTCGCCCGCGCAACCCACCGCCATCCATTCGCCCGCCGCGATGCCATGGCTTTGCGGCGACCGGATCGGCAGCAGCGCCGGGGCTTCGGCGGTCTCGCCCAGCGTGCCGTGGCCGCCCAGATACAGCACGCGCATCGGGTCGGGCAGCGGCCATGCGCTGCCGACCCAGCGGCCCGGCTGGACCGGGCGCGTCGGGTCGGGCTGCACGGGATCGTTGACATAGGCGCGCAGCTTCGGCTCATCCATGACGCCGGTGTCTTGGCCGCGCAGCCACTGGTCCCACCAGCGCGTGGCCTCTTGCAGAAAGCCGATGGCCGGGCCGGGCGCGCCGTCATGCGGATAGACATGCCCCCACGGCCCGATGATGCCGCGCGACGGCGCGGTCAGATGTTCCAGCAGGCGCGGCACGGAATTGGTATAGCTGTCGGCCCATGCGCCCACCACCAGAACGGGGCACTGGATGGCGGCATAGTCTTCCTGCACCGAGCCATGTTTCCAATAGGCGTCATAGCTTTGATGTTCGGCCCAGATCGCGGGGAAGAATGGCAGCGTCTCCAGCCGCTTTTCCCATGCCGCGCGCCAGCCGGGGTCGGTGATTTCGGGATCCTGCGGGCGGGCCTGATAGGCCATCATGATCGAGCCCCACCACAGGTTGTCGTTCAGCAGGCAGCCATTCATGAAATGGATGTCGTCCTTGAACCGATCATCGGTGGAATAGCAGGTGATGATCGCCTTCAGCGCGGGCGGGCGGCGCGCGGCCACCTGCAAGGCGTTGAAGCCCGACCAGCTTTTGCCCATCATGCCGACATTGCCATCACACCATGGCTGGCGGGCGATCCATGCGATGACCTCGACCGCATCATCCTGTTCCAGCGCCAGATATTCGTCGGCCAGCAGCCCCTCGCTGTCGCCCGAACCGCGGATGTCCACACGCACGGCGGCATAGCCCGCCTGCGCGAAATAGCCGTGCATCGGCGCATCGCGCCCCCGCGTCCCGTCGCGTTTGCGATAGGGGATATATTCCAGCACCGCAGGGGCGGGTGCGCCGTCCAGCCCGTCGGGCAGAAAGATCCGGGCGCTGAGGCGCGTGCCGTCGGACATGGGAATCCAGACGTGCTCAAGAATGTCGATTGCCATGAATGGCTCTCCGATTGTCGTCAAGTCAGATAGGGAAAGGGGGTCAGGCGCCGGCCAGCGCCTGATCCAGCCAGCCGGGATCAAGCTGCGGCACCGAGGCCAGAAGCTTGCGCGTATAGGCTTGGCCGGGCGCGTCGAACAGCGTGGCCGTGTCGGCCATCTCGACGATCCGGCCCTGCTGCATCACCACCGTGCGGTCGGCCAGCCGCTTCACCACCGACAGATCGTGGGTGATGAACAGATAGGTCATGCCCAGCTCATCCTGCAGCTTGCGCAGCAGGCGCAGGATGTCTTCGGCCACCAGCGGATCCAGCGCCGAGGTGACCTCATCGCAGATGATCAGCTCGGGCGCTGCGGCCAGCGCGCGGGCGATGCAGACGCGCTGCTTCTGCCCGCCCGACAGCGCGCCGGGCAGCCGGTCGGCCATCTGGGCGGGCAGGCCGATCTGATCCAGCAGGCGCAGCATCTCGGCCCGGTTGGCGCGGCCTTTCAGCCCCTGAAAGCGGGCCAGCGGACGGCCGATGGTTTCGGCGACGGTCTGGCGTGGGTTCAGCGCCACATCGGGCAGCTGATAGATCAGCTGGATGCGCCGCAAAAGATCGGCACCGCGCTTGCGATAGCTGCCGGGCAGATCGCTGCCCTGAAACGCGCAGACCCCTGCTATGGGCGGTAGCAGCCCCGCCACCACCCGCGCCAGCGTCGATTTGCCCGAGCCGCTTTCGCCAACGATGGCCACGGTCTCGCCGCGCTTCACCGACAGGTCGATATCCGACAGCACCGGCGTCTTGCCATAGGCGGCCGAGATGCCCTGCAGCCGCAGCAGCTCGGTGCCGGTCTTGTGGTCAGCCCCTGCGGGGGCCGACAGGCTTTCGCGGCGTTCCGACACCAGACGGCGGGTATAGTCCTGCTGCGGCGCGGTCAGGATCTGCTGTGTCGGGCCGGTTTCGACCTGCTTGCCGTGACGCAGCACCAGCAGCCGGTCTGCGACCTGCGCAATCACTGCCAGATCGTGCGTGATATACAGCGCCGAGGTGCCATATTTGCGGATCGTGTCGCGCAGCAGACGCAGCACCTCGATCTGGGTGGTCACGTCCAGCGCCGTCGTCGGCTCATCCAGCACCAGAATGTCGGGCTTGCAGGCCATGGCCAGCGCGACCATCGCCCGCTGAAGCTGCCCGCCCGAGACCTGATGCGGATAGCGGCTGCCGAAGGTCTGCGGATCGGGCAGGCCAAGCGCGGTGAACAGTTCGACCATCCACGCACGGGCCTGCGCCTCGGTCATCAGGCCGTGATACAGCGGCGCCTCGATGATCTGGCGGTCCAGCCGGCGGGCGGGGTTGAAGGCGGCGGCGGCGCTTTGCGCGACATAGGCGATGCGTGCGCCGCGCACCTGTTCGCGTTCGGCGCGGGTGCTGGCGGCCAGATTGCGGTCGGCCAGCCAGACCTCGCCGCCGGTGATGCGGCAGCCGCCGCGGCCATAGCCCATCGCGGCAAGGCCGATGGTCGATTTGCCCGCGCCGCTTTCGCCGATCAGGCCAAGGATCTCGCCCTTTTCCAGATCAAGCGAGACGCCGTGCAGCAATTCGGTGCCTTCGGCGGTGGCGACCCGCAGATCGCGGATCTTCAGGACGGTGTTGGTCATCTGTTGTCTCCCTGCACGGTGGTGCGACCGGACAGCAGCCAGTCGACGGTCAGGTTCACGCCGATCGTCACCAGCGCGATGGCGGCGGCGGGGAACAGGGGCGCGTAAAGCCCGTAAAGAATGCCCTGCTGATTGTCGCGGACCATGCCGCCCCAGTCGGCAAAGGGCGGCTGCACGCCCAGACCCAGAAAGGACAGGCCCGCCACGAACAGGAAGGTGAAGCAAAAGCGCATACCGAATTCCGCGACCAGCGGCGGCAGGGCGTTGGGCAGGATCTCTTTGCGGATCATCCAGCCCAGCCCTTCGCCGCGCAGGCGCGCCACCTCGGCATATTCCATGACGTTGATGCCCTGCGCGACCAGCCGCGACAGGCGGAAGACGCGGGTGCTGTCCAGACAGGCGATGGTGACGATCAGCACCGGCAGCGATGAGCCAAGCGCCTGCAGCACCACCAGCGCCGAGATCAGCACCGGGATCGACATCACCGTATCGACAACGCGCGACAGCACCAGATCCAGCCAGCCGCCACGGATCGCCGCCAGAATGCCCAGCGGCACGCCGATCAGAAACGACAGGCAGACCGCCGCCAGCGAAATCCCGATCGAGGTCTGCGCCCCGTAAAGCAGGCGCGACAGCATGTCCCGGCCGTTCTGGTCAAAGCCCAGCGGATGTCCGGGCTGCGGGCCGTCGAAGGGCAGGCCGACGATCTGTTCCTGACCAAACGGCGCCAGCATCGGGCCGAACAGGAACAGCGCCACATTGGCCGCGATCAGGATCAGGCCAAGCCAGCCGGTAAAGGGAATGGAGGAAAGCTTCTTCATCTCATGCCTCCTTGCCGCGCGGATGGCGCAGGCGCGGATTAAGGGCGATGGCGGCAATATCGGCCACCATGTTCAGAAAGACATAGACCGCGCCGAAGATCATCGCCGAGGCCTGCACCATCGGCAGGTCGCGCTTCGAGACGGCATCGACCATGAAGCGGCCCAGCCCGTTATAGTTGAAGACCGCCTCGACCAGCACGACGCCGGTGATCAGATAGGCGATGTTGAACGACACCACGTTGACGATGGGTGCGGCTGCGTTGGGCGTGGCATGGCGCAGCACGACGCGGCCATTGCGCAGGCCCTTCAGAAAGGCGGTTTCGACATAGGGCTGATCCATGACGCCCAGCACAGTGGTGCGCGTCATGCGCATGATCTGCGCCGTCGTCACCATGACCAGCACCAGCATCGGCAGGGTGGTGGCGCGGAACCACGCGGCAATGCCCATGCCTTCATAGGTGTCGGCAAGGCTGGGCAGCCAGCCGGTCTGCACCGACAGCCACAGGATCAGCAGCAGGCCCAGAAAATATTCCGGCAGCGACACGAAGGCCAGCGCAAGGATATTGCTTACCCGATCAAAGATACCCCCACGTCGCGCGGCGGCCAGAATGCCCATGCCCACGGCCAACGGCACGGCGATCACGCCCGCATAGGCCGCCAGTGCCATGGTGTTCCAGAACCTCGGCCACAGCAGCCCCGCAATAGGCTGGCCGCTGGCCATGGACTGGCCCATGTCGCCGGTCAGAAACCCACCCAGCCATGTGAAATACCGCTGCAGCGCGGGCACATCCAGCCCCAGCTCATGGCGCAGGGCGGTCAGACTTTCGGGCGTGGCGCTTTGGCCCAGGATCGAGGCGGCAACGTCTCCGGGCAGGATCTCGGTCCCGGCAAAGACCAGCACCGAAACCAGCCACAGCGTCAGCAGCCCAAGGGCCGCGCGTTTTGCGATCAGGGTGAACATCATGCGTCGAACCAGACTTTTTCGGCCATGCGCGCGCCCATCAGGTTGAACATCGCATGGGGTTTTGTGCCGCGCAGGTCGGTGGACACCGCGTCCAGATAATCGCCGAACATCGGGATCATCGCGCCGCCGTCCTCATGGATCAGCGCCTGACATTCCCAATAGATCTCGCGCCGCTTTTCTTCGTCCAGCAGCGCCCGCGCCTCGCGCAGCAGGCTGTCGAAACGCGGGTTGGCCCATCGCGTGTCGTTATAGGACGAGGTGGATTCGTAAGCGATGGTCAGCATCTGATCCGCCGTCGGGCGACCGCCCCAATAGGACATGCAGAACGGAACCTGCATCCAGACATCCGACCAATAGCCATCCGCCGGCTCGCGCTTGATCGACACATCGATGCCCGCGCCCGAAGCCGCCGTGCGAAACACCGCCGCCGCATCGACCGCGCCGGAAAACGCCGCCTCCGAGGCCGAGAGCGTCACCGCCATCGGGTCCAGCCCCGCCTGCCTTGCGTGGAATTTCGCCTTGTCCGGGTCATAGCTGCGCTGCGGCAGTTCCGAGTTGAAGAAGCGGTCGGTCTGCGGCACCGGATGGTCGTTGCCAAGCTGGCCCAGACCGGCCAGCGCCGTGTTCAGAAGCTGTTCGCGGTCCACCGCATATTTGATCGCCAGCCGCGCATTCACATCGGTGAAGGGGGCCTTGGTGCAATCCATCAGGAAGGTGAAATGCTGCCCCCCGGCCGAGCGCAGGATGTTCACCCGGGGCGCGCGGGCCAGCAGGCGCACAGTCTTGAAATCGACCGCATTGATCGCCTGCACCTGACCCGACAGCAGCGCATTGGTACGGGCAGTCACGTCATTGATGACCACGACCTCGACCGCATCGACATTGGCGCAGCCGGGTTTCCAATAGCTTTCATTGCGCACAAAGCGGCCCCGCACGCCCGGTTGGATCCGTTCGGGGATGAAGGGGCCGGTGCCGATGGGGTTGGACCAGTCGTCAAAGCCCTGCGGCACGACCAGCAGGTGATAATCCGACAGCACATAAGGCAGATCGGCATTGCCCGAGTCCAGCGTGATCTGCACCTGATGTTCGCCGGTCTTGGTGATCTCGGTGATCGGGGCCACGACCGAGCGCGCCGCCGAGGAACTGTCGCCCCGGTGCAGGTTCAGCGAATAGATCACGTCATCCGCGGTCAGCGGCTTGCCGTTGTGGAAGGTCACGCCCTGCCGGATGTTGAAGGTCCAGACCATCGCACCGGGCGCAGTCTCCCAACTTTCAAACAGTTCGGGCTGGGCAAGATTGTCGCTGTCGATTTCCACCAGCCCGTTCATCACCATATAGGCCTGATTGACCGGAACCCAGTCCGCCAGCTTGCGCGGATCGAAATCATCGGTAGTCGAGCCACCGCTGATCCCCATCTTCAAGACACCCCCCCGGCGCGGCGCTTCCTGCGCACGCAGCGGCAGGCCCGTCACGCCCACCAGCCCCAGCCCGGCCATTGCGGAAAGGAGGCCACGGCGGTCGATTCCACGCTGACCATGCGGCTTTGTCATGTCGTTTCCCCTGTGTGATTTCCTTACCCCCGGCGTCATCGGGGCTTTTTGGCAAAAAATCGGGGGGAGGTTTTGCAGAAGCAAATGAATTTTTGTCATACCCCCTTGCAGCCTCTGCAACAGGGCTGGTTTCGCGCATGATTCTAATCGCTTGCCGGCGTCAGCCCGCCTGCCAGATCCGGTTGCTGGCCACCAGCCAGTCGCCGACCTGACGCGCCATGCGCCGCTGATGCCGCGTGGTCGGGCGCATCAGGTAATATTCCCCATGGCCACGAAACGGCCGCGTATCGGCCGGAACCAGCGTGCCGTCGTGCAGGTGATCGACGATGAACCAGCTCCAGCCCATCGCGATGCCGATGCCGCGCCGGGCCGAGTCGACCGCAAGGTGATAATCCCCCAGCTTCCAGCGCATCGCGGCTTCGGGCAGGCGCAGGCCGGTGGCAGACAGCCAGTTGCCCCAGTCGGTCCATTCCTTGTGGGTTTCCTCGACCGTCAGCAGGATCGGCGCGGGCTCTTGCGCCAGCGGCACGCCGCCGGGGGCCATGACGGGAAACATCTCCTCGGGGGCCAGCGAGGTCACGTCGTGATCGGCGGGCTTCACCGGGCGGTAATAGATCGCCAGATCGTATTCGTCATGGCGCAGCTGTTCAAAGAAATCATTCACCACCAGCTTCAGCTCAAGATGGGGAAAGGCCGCGCGCAGACCGCTGAAGCGCGGCATCATCCACAGATCGGCCACGGCCTGCGAACAGGCGATGGTCACGCGGTCGCCGCCATGACGGGCGAACTGATCGACCTCCAGCGCCTGCAGGGCGTCCAGCGCGCGGCCGACGGCCTTGGCATATTCCTCGCCGATCTTGGTCAGCACGACGCCCGCCGCCTGCCGTTCAAACAGCGCAGCGCCGACATAGCTTTCAAGCTGGGCGATCTGACGGCTGACGCCGCTTTGCGTCAGGGACAGCAACTGCGCCGCGCGCGTGAAACTGCCGCATCGCGCGACGGTCTGAAAGGCCACAAGGCTGCGCAAGGGCGGAAGGCGTCCGGTATCCATGCGCCGTTATACCCCGATCCGGGGCCGGATCTATCGCCGATTGCAGCGGGCGGCCGGTCGCCTAAAGCATGAAATCCGAACGCAGCATGTCGATCGACTTGCCGATCTGGATGGCGAAATCAGCGATGCCGTCGCCGTTCAGATCGGCCTGCACATAGGTCGCGTCGGCGGTGCGGGTCCAGCGCAATTCGCCCGCCGTGCCGGTGAAGCCCTGACTGGCGATATAGTGGAAATCCTGATTGCCGCCCAAGGTGCTGTTCGCGTCGATCTGCGACAGGTCGATGCGGTCGAACTGCGCGGCGCTGAAATCGTCGATATAGTCGCGGATATTCGGCGTCGACTCGGCGGCGGTCACGAAGACAAAGACATCCGCCCCCGCGCCGCCGAACAGCCGGTCCGCGCCCGGCCCGCCAATCAGCGTGTCGTTGCCCGCCCCGCCGAAAAGCTGGTCGTTTCCATCGCCACCCGACAGCCGGTCGGCCCCGTCTTCGCCAAACAGCGTGTCATTGCCCGCATCGCCCTGCAGGCTGTCATTGCCGGGGCCGCCGCCCAGCCAGTCATTGCCCAGCCCGCCCGACAACCAATCATCGCCGGTTTCAGCGTAAAGCCGGTCATTGCCGCTGCCGCCCGACAGGGTGTCGTTGCCGGTGCCGCCATACAGCCAGTCATCGCCATCATCGCCCGCGATCAGGTCGTTGCCCGCCTCGCCATAAATCGTGTCATTGCCCGCCCCGCCCGAGGCGGTGTCATTGCCGGTGCCGCTGAACAGGCTGTCATGCCCGGCCTCGCCCGACAGGCGGTCATTGCCGTCGCCAGCATACAGCGCATCGTTGCCGGTCCCGCCCTGCAAGGTGTCATTGCCCAGATCGCCATACAGCGCGTCATTGCCATCGCCGCCCGACAGCAGGTCATTGCCTGCCTCGCCCAGCAGCGTGTCGGCTCCGGCGCCGCCGAAAAGCTGGTCGTGGCCCAGCCCGCCGAAGATCTTGTCACTGCCGCCAAAGCCGTGCAGCGTGTCGTTGCCGCCATATCCCAGCAGCGTCTCGGCCAGCGCCGAGCCCCGGATCAGGTCATTGCCCGCCAGCAGCAATTGCGAAAACAGCCGGTCATTCGACGCGCCATAGGCATTGGCCAGCGCGGCGGCCCCGACCTGCAGACCCACGGCCTCCAGCACGGGCTGACCGGCAATGACCACCTTCATCGACAGGATGGTGCCGGATTTCAGCCCGCCGGGCCCCGCGCCGCCATAGGTCAGGTTCGCACCCGACAGCAGCGCATAATCGGTGGCGCTGTCGGACAGGCGCAATTGCCCGGTCCCGCGGCTGACCGAGGAAAAGCCCAGCAGCGCCGACCAGTCAATCATCGACATGTCAGAGACCGCGCCTTTGCCCGGCCGCAGGGTGATCGTTGCCATCGCTTGCCCCGACAATCGCATAAGTTGCACGACAGATGAGATGATCTGCCCTTGGATGCAAGTCTTTTACCGTGCCCCGCGTGCGTGAAGCCACGTCACGGCATCGGCCAGCACCAGCGGCGGGGCAAAATGATAGCCCTGCGCCAGATCGCAGCCCAGATCGCGCAAGATGCGGGCCTGTTCCACGGTCTCGACGCCTTCGACCAGCAGCTCCATCCCCAGCGCGTCGGCCATGTGCCGCATGGCGCGGATCAGCCTGACGCTGCGGTCCGCCGGCAAGCCCGCGATCAGTGCGCGGTCCAGTTTCAGCCGGTCGAACGACACCTGCGCCAAGGTTGCGAAATTGCTGTATCCGGTGCCGAAATCGTCCAGCGCCAGCCCGACACCCAGCGCCCGAAGATCGGCCAGCGTGCGGCGGGTCTGGGCATCTTCGCCCAGCCGGGCGGTCTCGGTGATCTCAAGCTCCAGTTGCGCGGCGGGCCGTCCGGCATCGGCCAGACAGCCCGCGACCAGATCGGCAAAGCCCGCATCGCGCAGTTGCAGGGGCGAGACATTGACGGCCAGCCGCGTGTCGCAGGACCCGGCCAGCGCGCCGAATTCCGCAAGGCTGCGCCGCAGCACCCATGCGCCGATCAGTCCGATATGGCCGGATTTTTCGGCCAGCGGAATAAAGACCTCGGGCGAGACCTCGCCCAGTTCGGGGTGATGCCAGCGGGCAAGCGCCTCGAACCCCGCCACCGCGCCGTCCGACATCCGGATCTGCGGCTGATAGCTGACGCCCAGCAGGTTGGCTTCGGTGGCATGGCGCAGGGTCGTGGCGTCGATGCCGCAGGCGCATAGCGGATCGGGCGGCCAGAACAGCCACAATTCGGCATCGTCGGACGGCAGCGCAAAGCGTTCCGCCTTCGGCAGCCTGCCTGCCGCGCCGAGGGGCTGGCCGAACTGGGCCGGATGGCGCGGGCCGATCAGCGCGGCAAAGGCCGGGTTATAGACCAGCCGCTGCGCCGCCCCCACGGCAATGCAGACCGGAAACGCCGCTTGCGCCAGTTGCCGCACCGCCAATCGCAGCGCGGTCGAGCCATTGGCCGGATCGCCCAGCGGGGTGTCGGACCAGTCCCGGATCCCCGGCACCGCAAGCGTCTGGAACAACCGCGTGGTCGCTGGGTCTGGCAAGATCGCGGCCCTTTTCATGCTGGCATCGGCAAAACTAGCGGCGAGAGGGCTGCGACTTCAAGTTGCTGCGCGCATCTGCTGATGCCTTTCCGCCTTGCGGGCATAAAGCAACCTGTCCGCCTGTTCCAAGATTTCGTCATGGTCCCACCCGGCGTCGCTGGCCATCGAGATGCCGATGCTGATGCCGACCTGCACCCCTTCGCCGGATTTGCCGATGTCGATGGGCTGGCGGATGGTGTCCAGCAGACGCTCGGCCATCTGTTCGGCCTCGTGCCGGTCGTCGCAGACCATCACCACGACGAACTCATCGCCCGCCCAACGCGCGGCGATGTCGCCGTCGCGGATGCAGCGGCTCATGCGGGCAGCGACGGCCTTCAGCACCGCATCGCCCGCCGCATGGCCGTGCAGGTCGTTGACCGGCTTGAACTTGTCCAGATCGCCGAACAGCAGCGCCACGTCGCGTTTCGATGACACCGGCGCCGCCAGCAGCGCCCGCAGACGCTTGTTGAAGCCCGCGCGGTTCAGCAGGCCGGTCAGCGGATCGGTTTCGACCTGACCGATCAGCGCCAGCTGCCGCGCATAGGATTGCGAGGCGTCCTGAAACACGATCACCCCGCCAACCGGCTGGTTTTCCCGATCATAGACCACCGAGGAGGATTTGGTGATCGCCAGCGTCTTGCCGCCCCGGTCGCGCATCATGATATGCGTGCCTGCCGACACGGCGGGGGTGTCGCCGAACAGCCGGTCGTTCAGCGGCTGACCCTCGCAGGTTTCCAGCGGCAGGGCGGATGACAGCAAGGGATGCTCGGCGGCGCTCCAGCCGGTCAGATGTTCGGCGGCGGGGTTCATCCATGACACGCGGCCCAGATTGTCCGTGGCGATGATGCCGTCGCGCACCGCATCGAATGTCGCGCGCAGCAGCTGCTTTTGCTGATGGACCTGCGCCAGCGCGCGCACAAGCTGCTGCTTGCTGCGATACAGGTTCAGCAGGATTTCCACCTTGGACAGCAGGATCTGTTCGTTGATGGGCTTGCCGATATAGTCGATGGCCCCCGAACTGTAGCCCTTGAGCTGGCTGAATTCATCCGCGTTCGAAGCCGTCATGAACACGATGGGCGTCTCGGCGGAAAACGGGTTGTCGCGCAGCAGTTCGGCGACCTCGAACCCGTCCATCTCGGGCATCTGCACATCCAGCAGGGCCAGTGCGAATTCATGATCCAGCGCCAGAGAAAGCGCCTGATTGCCCGATTGCGCCGTGATGATTTCGGCATCCTTGTGGCGCAAAAGCACCCGCATGGCGGTCAGATTGGCAGAAATGTCGTCGACGATCAGGATCTTGGGCCGGGGCAGATCCGTGGTCTGATCGGGATAAAGATCTTCGGTCATGGGTCAGCTTCCGTCATCTTGGCGCGGGGGGGCGGCTTGGCATGGGGGATGGGTCGCCAGGGCCTCGGCCCCGGCCAGTTGCGGGCGCGGGCGCGATATCGAGCGATAGACCCAGCTGGCACCGGGCGGCTTGGCGAATTTAGTGCGTGCGCCGATGGGCGTTTCGCGCTGACCAAGGCACAGATACCCGCCCCGGACCAGCGAATCCGAGAACAGGCCAAGCGCCCGGCCTTGCAACTGCCGCTCGAAATAGATCAGCACATTGCAGCAAAAGATCAGGTTCGCCTCGCAGAAGACCGCATCGGTCGACAGGCTGTGTTCGATGAAATTGATCTTGGACAGCAGCTCGGGCTTTAACTGCATCAGCGGCCCCACCGCGTCGAAATGCGCATCCAGCAGGTCCGCGCCGCCGCCTTGCAGATAGCGTGTCTGGGCCGCCTGCACCTGATCGCGCGGGATGCGTCCCTGCGCGGCCTTTTCCAGCACCGCATACGAGATATCGCTGGCAAAGATGGTGCTGCGGTCCAGAAGCCCTGCCTCGTGCAGCAGGATGGCCATGGAATAGGCCTCGTGCCCCGCCGCACAACCTGCGTGCCAGATGGTGATGCGGGGAAAGCTGTGCAGGGTGGGAAAGACATGGGCACACACCTCGGCAAAGGTCTCCGGCTCGCGGAACAGCTCGGTCACGGGGATGCAAAGCTGGTCGACGAAGAACCGGATCTGGTCGGGGTTCTGCACCAGCCAGTCGCCAAGAGCCGGGATGCCCGGCAGATGCAGCCGCGCGCAGATATTGTGCAGGCGGCTGGTCAGCGTCGCGGGCCGATACTTGCGGAAATCATAGCCGAAGCGGTCATAGATGAAATGGACGAAATCCTGCACGTCAGGCGGCATGCTGAAGCTGCTCACGGATCTTGCCAAGCAGCACCGGCACGTCGATGGGCTTGGACATATAGTCGCTGGCCCCTGCGGCGATGCAGCGTTCGCGGTCCTGCTTCATCGCCTTGGCGGTCAGCGCGATGATCGGCAGATCGGCCCAGTCGCCGCCACGCTTGCGGATTTCGGTCATCGCCTCATAGCCGTCCATATTGGGCATCATCATGTCCATCAGCACAAGCTGGGTGTCGGGATGGGCTTCAAGCTCGGCCAGCGCCTTCAGCCCGTCCTGCGCCAGCACCACATCGCAGCCGCGCGCGCGCAGCACCTTGGCCAGAGCATAGATGTTGCGCATGTCGTCATCGACCAGCAGCAGCTTGCAGGCGATGGGCGTGCCGTCATCGAGCGGGGGCGCCGCCGGGGCGGCAGGCGCGGGATCGGCAGGCGCGGGCGGCGGCGCGGGGGCGGCGCTGTCCGCGATGTTCAGGATGGCACGCACTTCCTCAAGCAGGCGCTTGTCGGAATATTCACCTTTCAGCACGATGCTTTCAGTATGCCCGCGCAGGCGCAGCAATTCGTCGGGCAGCAGATCGCGCGCGGAATAGACCACGATGGGCAGGGTTTTTCCCAGTTTTTCAAGCTGGTCCAGAAGCTCGATCCCGGAAATGCCGGGCAGGCCCAGATCGACGATGGCGCAGTCGAAATCCTGCGCCTTCAGCAGATCCAGCGCATGTTCGGCGCTTAGCGCGGGCGTCACCCCGATGCGGGCCCGCGCCAGAAGCTGCGAGATGGCTTTCTGCGTGCCGTCGTCATCCTCGATCACCAGAACCGAGCCGCCAGCGGTCCGCACGGGGATCGCAGGGCGCGGCGGCGGGGGCGCGGGGCGCGGAGGCTCGGCGGTGTCGGACAGGGGGGCGGGCGGCGCGGGCGCAGGGGCCGCGCCGTCCGAGGCGATCAGCGGCAGCGTTAGCCGGAAGACCGAGCCCTGATCGACCACGCTTTCCACCTCCAGCGTGCCGCCCAACAGCGTCGCCAACTGATGCGAGATCGACAGCCCCAGCCCGGTGCCGCCAAATTGGCGCTGCGTGCTGGCATCGACCTGTTCAAAGGGCAGAAAGATCGTCTGCAGCTTGTCCTGCGGGATGCCGATGCCGGTGTCGCGCACCACAAAGCACAGCGTCCGGCCGTCATCGCCGGGGGCCAGCGTGACATTCACCGCGCCCTCGCGGGTGAATTTCAGCGCATTGCCAATCAGGTTGTTGGCGATCTGCTCCATCCGGCCGGGATCGGTCAGGATCGTCGCGGGCAGATCCGCCGCGCCGTTGATGCTGAAGCCCACGCCCTTTTTCTGGGCCAGCGGGCGGAAGGCATGTTCCAGCGTCTGGATCAGCGCGCGGGTGGACATGGGTTCGTGCTGGATCTCGATCTTGCCCGCCTCGATCTTGGACAGATCAAGGATCTCGTTGATCAGCCGCAGCAGGCTGACGCCGCTGGCATGGATGACCTGCGCCCCTTCGACCTGATCGGCGTCCAGATTGCCGGTGCTGTTGGTGGCCAGATCCTGCGCAAGGATCAGCATGCTGTTCAGGGGCGTGCGCAGCTCATGCGACATATTGGCCAGAAAGCGGGATTTGTACTGGCTGGTGCGTTCCAGTTCCTCGGCGCGTTTGAAGGCCTCTTCCTGCGTCTGTTCCAGTTCGGTGCTGCGAAAGGCCAGTTCGGCATTGGTCGCGCGCAGTTCTTCCTGCTGGGCCATCATCTCGGTTTCGGCGGCCTGCAATTCCTCGGTCTGGCGCAGGCTTTGCTGCAGCAGATCCTTGGTCTCAAGTGCGCGTTGCAGATTGACCAGCGGCAGGCCCACCACGTCGATCGCCTCGGCGATGATGCGGCCCTGCACGGAATCGAACGGCTCGTCCAAGGCGAATTCCATGACGCCGATCAGCCGATCATGCAGCACGACCGGCAGCAGCAGGATGGATTGGGGATCTGCCGCCCCGGTGCCGGACTGCACCCGAAGATAGCCCGGAGGCACCGGCGACAGGATCTTCATCCGGCGATCCGCCCCGACCTGACCCACCAGCCCCTCGCCCAGAGCATAGCTTTTGGGCGCGCCCTCGGGGTGGTGATAGCCATGGGCCGCGAACAGATGCAGCCTGCCCTTGGCCTCGTCATGCGAAAAGAACACCGCGACCGAGGCGCCCAGATCATGACACAGCGTATCCAGCGCGGCCTGCGCGAAATCCTTCAGCGTCTTTTGCGCCTGCAGGATGTCCGAAAGCCTGGTCAGCGCGCGCTTGACCTCCAGATCCTCGACCTGCGACACGGCGATATTGCGAAAGACCAGCAAGGACCGGCTCATGGCGCCGATTTCGTCGCGGCGGTCCTGAAACGGGATCAGCACGCTGCGGTCATTTCCCGCCAGACGCCCCATCGTCGTGGCAAAGCGTCCGATGGGGCGGCTGAAGCGGTAATGCAGCAGCGCAAAGGCCCCCAGCGCCGTCAGCGCCACCAAGGCCGCCGCAAGGAACGTGGCATTGCGCAGCCCGTCGATCGCCAGATCGCGCAGTTCGCGCGCTTCGGTCAGGCGGTGCTGCACCAGATCCGACAGCCGGTCAAAGATCGCCGTCGGCACCAGTTCCGTGGTCTGCGACATGCGCGAGGCATTCGCGGCCAGATATTCCGCCAGCACCCGCGTGCGGTCGGTCCGCTGCGTCATGCGGTCAAAGCGCATCAGCAGCGGCAGCGCCTTCAGGTTCAGCCATTGCGTGCTGGCCACCTGAATGGCCACCGCATCCGACAGCGCCTGCTGGTCCAGCACCTGCAGGCGCAGCAGGGTTTCGATATTGGCGTTGGTGTCGTTATTGGCCTTTTCAAACGCCCTGCGGCTTTCGGGCGTGCCCTGCACCAGCGTATCCGCCAGCGCCAGTTGCCGCGCCAGCATCGAGCGTTCGACCGCCTCGATCGAGGTCAGCGCGCTGGTCAGGTCGCGCACGTCGTTCTGGGCCTTGGACAGCGTGCGCGTGCCGAAGATGCCCATCGAACTGACGCAGGCCACGACGACGACAAAGCACAGCATGATCAGGGCGAACTGCATGCTGAGCGACAGATTTTTTTGGCGCCTGCTCAAGGACTGTCTCCGATGGGGCCTGAAATGCGCAAGAAAGCGGATACGAAGGACATGCTGCAGATCCGGCAGATCAATCCGAGGCCGCCTGAAGCCCGCGCCGGGTTTCAGAGGTCGACAACTCGTTGTTCAGTCTGCGGAATTCGGTCAGGGCGCGCGGACGCTGGCCCGCATTCAGATAGGCATAGGCGCGCAGGATCGCCAGATCGCGCCGGATCGAGCCCGTCACCTGCTCGATGGCGTCGAAATAGCGGATGGCATCGCGATAGCGCCGTTGCTTATAGGCCTGCACGCCGCGCTGATCCAGAATCTGCCGCTCGATGTCAACGCGCTGGCGGCGGTCGAAATCGGCGGTCGCGGCGATCTGCGAGGCGGGTTCCGACATGCCCATCTTCAGATAGGACAGCGCAAGGCCATATTGCGCATCGCGCCGCTGCTGGGCGTTCAGCCGACCGTTCAGCGCGGCGCGGAAGTCGGCCATGGCGTCCATGGTGCGGTCCAGATTGTAGACGCACCACGCCCGCTCCAGCACCGTGCCCGCCGCCCGCGCGTTGGCGGTTCGCGCCGCGCATTGCGCCGGGCTTTCCCCGCGCGGCGCGCGCGAGGTCGTCGTTTGCGGCGCGGCCGCACGTTCGGTCCGGCGCGGGCTGGTCTGGTTCTGATTGGATTGGCTTTGACCGGATTGGCGGGCCTGCGGGGCGGGGGCAGCGGCCTGCGGCGTCGGCGCCGCAGCGGACGCGGCGGCCGCCGGCGGGATCACGCCGCGCCCGGCCAGCAGCCGTTGCAGCACCGCGTCAAAGCGTCCCGCCTCGGATGGCAGGCGCGCGCTCAGCTGGGCCGCGGCCGCCCGCAATTCGGATTCGCTGGCCGCCCCGTCGGCTTTCTCAAGCGTCGAGACCAGATCGCCGGGATCGGTGCAGGCCGACAGGATGGCGCGATAGGTCGCCATCGCCTCGGCATTCGATCCGGCGGCCTTTTGCCCGTCCGCGATGCGCCACGCATTGTTGATGCGGTCGCAGCGCAACAGCCCCGGCGTGCGCGACGCGACGCTGCGGGCTGTCGCCACGTCATTCTGTTGCAGCGCCGCGTCCAGTGCCCGCTGGCCGTCTGCGGCCTCAAGCTGCGCGGTCATGTCGGGGGCGGGCGTCCATTCGGGATAATCGCGCCGTGCCTTGGCCAGCGTCTGGCGCGCCTGATCCAGCTGGCCTGCCGCGACCTGCCGATAGAACTGGTCGATCTCGGCCTGCGGCGTGCTGGTCCCCGACAGCCGCTTCAGATCCGAGGGCGGCGTCCATTGCGGATATTTCAGCCGCAACCGCCGCAATTCGGCATCGGTCGCGGCGCTGTCGCCCTGCTGGACATAGACATTCAGCGCCAGCAACTCATCCGAGGATGGCGCGGTCTGCGCCAAAGCGGGGCTTGCGCTGAACAGCAGCGCGGCAATCAAGGCGGTTCTGATCATAGCGGCACGCATTTCGGCAGTTGGGTGGCTTGGGCGACCAGCGCCATCAGGTGCAGCGTGGCCGGATAATAGGGCTGATCGGCGGTAAAGGGCCGCATGGTCGAGCCATAGGCCGCAGCCGAGGCGCAGCTGCACAAGGCCGTCACCGCGCCGTATCCGGCATGGGCGCTGGTCTCGATCACGGCGCGGCTCCTGGGGTCGAACACTACCGGGTTGCCGTCCCCCGACGCAGCCATGGCCGCGTCCGAGAAATCGCGCACCGGCGGCGCATCGCTGCGACCGGACCACAGCGCAAACAGCGGTACGCGGATCGCCTCATATCCCGAATTCTGCGAGAAATTCGCCGGAGGCGGCGCGCTTCCCTGTGCGGTCAGCGCCACCCAATCGGGCACCAGACCGTCGCGGGCCAGATCGTCGATCATGCCGATGCCGTCCTGCGCCAGCGCCGCCATGCGCGGCTGGTCGGTCAGTGCGGCCAGATCCATCATCGCGCGCGGCATATAATACGAGGGGTTGACGATCACCTCATCGGCGGTGCGAAAGCCGGTGGCGGCGGGCAGCAGGACCAGACGCCCGCTGCCATCGGGATGGCGCGCGGAACACAGGCGCAGGATGTCTTGCGTGATGCGGCCCGCGCGCTGGATCAGCTCGGGGCGGTCCTGCCGCGTTCCGGCGATGACCAGCGCCCATGCAAAGAACAGATCCCCATCCGAAGCATTGTTGCGGTCCTGCACATTCGGCACGGTATCGGGTCGCCAGCGCCATGCCATCAGCGCGTCGTCGCGAATGGCAAGGTTGCGGTCGCTCCATTCCATGATGGTGTCGAAGGCCGGGCGGTCGTCGAAAATGGCGGCCAGCGTCAGGCCATAGCCCTGACCCTCGGAATGGCTGGCCGAGTTCTGAAAGCCATCGACCACGCGCCCGTCATCGGTCAGGCACAGGGTTTTCCATGCCTGCCAAGACGGATGCAGCGGATGGCCTGCCGGGATGATGCCCTGCGGCGCGGCGGCAAGGCCGGGCTGGGCTGCAAGCCCCAGCAGGGCGGCGGCAATGGCGCTGGAAAGCAGCGTGCGGCGGTTCATCAGCGCAACCTCGACTTGCGGAAAATCACGACGATCGCAAGGGCGGGCAGGACCGACAGCAGCCCCAGACCCAGCAGGACGGTCGCGAACAGAAAGGGCGACCATGACGCGAAATTGCCCAGAACCGGGAACAGGTTCATCACCGTGACCCGTTCCTGCAGCCGGGGCGTTTCGATGGGTGACCAGATCTGCCAGCCGCCGTCATTCGACAGCAGCGCCACCGCGCCCTGACCCAGACGGTTGCTGCGCAGATCCTGCAGCGCGCGGCTGATGCCCGCAGTCTGGGCCTCTGGTCCAAGGATCAGCCCCAGCGCGTCGGGCTGGCTGTCATCCAGCGTGATCAGCATCGCATCGCCCCGGCGTCCTTGCAGCCATTGCGACAGGGTTTCGCCGGAACTGAGAAAGGCCGATTTCTCCAGCCGTTCGCGCTGGCCGTTCAGCCATGCCAGCGGCGACCACGCCCCGCCGCCACCGGCGTTGTCCGGGGTGGCTGGCGGCGCGGGTTCGGTTTCGCTCAGCCGGAAATTCGATGCGGGTGCGGGTGCGGCTGCGGGTGCATCTGCCGCTGCGGCGGGCGCGCGGCTGGCCGCAGCGGTCGGAAACAGCGCCTCTTGCAGATCGCGCAGCGAGACATCGGCCAGCGATGTCGGCAGGGTGCTGAAATCCATCACCATCAGCGACACCGCCGCATCGGGCTGGGCCGAGGGCCGCAGCCCCGCCGCAAGCTGGATCGCCGCCATCTGCATCCGGTCGCGTTCGGTGGCGTTGGGATCTGCGGTGATCCCGGCAGCCGTCAGCCCCGACAGCGCCGAGGAAAACCCGCCCAGTTCCATTGACGGTGCCCGGGGAACCAGCAGGCTGCTTTCCTTGGTCACCACCAGCATGTCGGTCTGGCGCGGCGGGCAGGCCACATCGGGCGGATTGCCCGGCACCATCATCTCGAAGCTCAGCATGTTCAGGCCGGAATGCAGCAGCCTTGCGCCAAAGCCCACCGCCAGAACGTCCTGCAACCTGCCGCCATCGCGATCCAGGGGCAGCAGCCGCACGGTTTCGTCATTGACCTTGACCAGCAGGATCGAGCCCCGCGGCAGGTTCTCGGCATAGCCGTATTGCAGGTTCAGCCGCGCTTTCTGATTGGCCAGCAGCAGCCAGTCATCGGGCAGCCGGAATGCGACATCCTGCCGGAAATATCGCGTATTGCCGATGATGTCGGTCTGGCCCAGATCCTGCAAGCTGTGGGTCTGGCCGGGCGTCAGCAAAGGCGCCTGCGCCATGGCCGGAAAGGCCAGTTCCTGCAATGCCTCGGTCAGGGGCGGCAGGCTGTCGCCCTGATATTCCACGACCATGGTCGGCGCGGCCCGGCCGTCCAGCCGATAGTCGATCTGTGCGGCCTCGGCCGCGATCAGCGCGACCGAGGGGCCTTGCCGGGGCGTGATGTCATAGGGGCTGCGGATATTGATCCAGCCCTGTCCCTGCATCGTCTCGCCAAGCGCATCGGTCAACTGGCGCAGGATGGCCGGGTCCGCCTCGGGATCGGCCAGCACGGTCAAGGGCAGGCCGCTGCCGATCTGCTGCGACAGGGCCAGCGCAAAGCCCTGCGCCGTGGGCGGCAGCGCGGATTGCGCCAAAAGCGCGCCGCTGCGGGTCAGGTCGATCTCGGTCCAGACGCCGAAACTGGCATCGGGGCCGCAAAAGATCCGGTGCGGCTGGCGCAGGGTCACGGTGACGCGGTTCGGTCCGGCGACTAGCCCCTGCACCGGCACATCAAGTTGCGTGAACCCGGCAAAGCTGTTCAGCGGCAGATCGACCGGCGCGCCGTCATTCACCGCCACCCGCATCACCGAACTGTCCGGCAGCACATTGATGGCCGAGCGCAGCGTCAGTTGCAGCCTGTCAGGCAGGGCCTGATCTGCGGGCATGTCCAGCGCCAGATCGACATGCGCCACCTCTCCGGTCAGGCGCAGGATGCCGGGCTGCGGCAGCGACGGACCCATGCGGACCTGTTGCGGCAGCATGGCCTGCGGGCGCAGCTTCAGCAAGGTCCGGGCGGGTGGCTGGGCCACGGGCTGCGCGGGCGTGCTGTCGCGCGGGGCGGGGGCTGCGTCGATGGCCTGCCCGACCAAGGGAGCCTCGGTCGGCGGCGGGGTCTCGGCCGGGGCGGGCGCGGGCGGCAGGACGATATCCTGCGCAAGCGCGCCACCCGCGCAAAGCAGCAGCGACATTCCCAACAGGATCGGGCGGGCGCGCGCGGTCATCGCTGCGCCTCGATTTCGATGAAATCCTCGATCGGGGCGGGCATGGACTGGTTGCGATGCTGCTCCTGATCGAAATCGGCCCCGAAGGCCATCAGGTGCGCCGGGCGCTGCGCCTTGTTCGAGGTCAGGGCGACACGGCGACGGCGCGCGGGTTCGTGCATGAAATCGCGGATGGTTTTCGGAAAGGACCGCAGCATCAGGCCGATGATATAGAACAGCCCCGCGATCAGGCCCTTGCCCTGCCGGGTGGCGTGGCGCTGCGCCTGCCAGACCTCGCTGTCGCCAAAGATCATCTGTGCCACCGCCTCGCGCGCGGCGGTGGGCTGGTCGCTGAGCAGGCGCAGACCCAGCGTCGGGCCGTCCTTGCCGGAATTCGACATGACCAGAACCACGGCCTTCACGTCCTGTTCCAGATGCGGCGCATTGGCAAAGCTGGGGCGGAAGCTGATTTCGTCGCCCTGACGCACCATGACCGCGCCGATGCCGCGCGGCACCTGATCCAGCCGCAACTGCGCACCGCTGGTCGATACGTCCAGCACCGTGGCCTTGATTGGATGCTGGCCCGATCCCGGCCATGTCACCATGGCGGGCAGGCTCAGTTCCACGCGCGGCGCCGCGCGGCGCTGCTGCTTTTCGGACACCGAACGCAGCGCCAGCGACACCATCAGCAAATTGATGACCGCCCAGACCCCCACCACAGACAAAACGCTGCGGTCGCCCGGAAAGGCGATCCAGCGCCCGATCAGCGCGATCACCCCGGCCAGCGTCAGCGCGAACAGCCATGCCAGCGGGCCATAGATCGGCGAGATGTAATCCTCGGCCAGCGTTTCGTCCTTGGCGGTCACGTTGAACTTGGCGCCGCGCGGCTTCAGCAGCGTCTTGATGATTGACGTGGCCAGATAGGGCGCCTGCGCGATCTCATAGACCTCCGAGATCAGCGGCCAGCGATACCGCGAGAAGATGGCGTTCTGCACCAGCAGCACCACGGCCATGTAGCTGAGCACATAGGCCATGGCTTCCTGAAAGGTCGTCACCACGATCTCGATGCCAAAGAACAGATAGGTCAGCGGCGCCAGCATGTAGGCCAGCCGGATCAGCGGGAAAAACCAGAAGGACATCGAGTTGATATAGCACAGCCGCTGCAGCGGCTTCAGGCCACGGCGGAACAGCGGGTTCTTCAGGACCAGCATCTGCACCATGCCCGAGGCCCAGCGGCCGCGCTGCTGGATGAAGGACACGAATGTTTCCGGCTGCAATCCCGCGATCATCGCGCGGTCCAGATATAGGCTGCGCCAGCCCTGCGAATGGATCTCCAGCGCAGTTTCGGCGTCCTCGGTGATGGTTTCACCGGCAAAGCCGCCGACGCTGTCCAGCGCCTTGCGCCGGATCACCGCAGCCGAGCCGCAAAAGAACGCGCCCCCCCAGCGATCCAGACCCCGATGGATCATGCCATAGAACATCTCGTTCTCGGGCGGGGATTTCAGGCCAAGGTTGCGCTGGATCGGGTCGGGATTGATGAAATGATGCGGCGTCTGGACCAGAAACAGCTTCGGATCCTGCGCGAAATACCCGACGGTGCGCGCCAGAAAATCCCGCGAGGGCACGTGATCTGCGTCAAAGACCACGACCAGATCGCCATCCAGCCGTGCCAGAGCCGCGCTCATATTGCCGGCTTTCGCATGTTCGTTGCGGGCGCGGGTCGAATAGATGATGCCCAGATCGGCGCACAGCGCCTGAAGTTCGGCCCGGCGGGCGCGGGCGCGGGCGGCAAGTTCCGGATCGGGCGAATTGCAGCGTTGATCCGTGCCGCCGTCATCGCACAGCACGACCCGCCGCTTCGAGGCCGGATAGATCATGTTCTTGGCCGCCGACAGGGTGATGCTGAGCATCTCGACCGGCTCGTTATAGGACGGCACGAGGATGTCGACCTTGGGCATGTCCTCAAGTTCGACCTTGGGCGGCAGGCCGCGATCCAGCGGATCGGCGGTGATGAAGCCGCCAAGGAAAAAGACAAGGATCGAATAGGTCTCGACGATCAGCAGCAGCACGGCGCAGATGAAGGACGCGCTGAGGCCCGGCTCGGGCAGGGTGGCCGTGACGCGCCAGAACCAATAGCGCAGCACGACGATGCTGGCCACGCCGATCAGCGCCATGCGCGGCGCGATGCTGGCGGTAAAGGGCTTCAGGATCACCACCAGCGCCACGGCGAACAGACCCAGCATGGCCTGTGCCGCGTCAGATACCGGGATCGCGCTCAGCACGAAGATCGGCAGAAGCATCAGCCCCCACAGCGCCAGCAGCAGAAACTGGGTGACGCGCCGGTTCATGGTTGGGTTCCCGCACGCTGGACCGGGATGACGCTGGCCGAGGGCGCGGCCAAAGGCGACAGCATCCGGCTGTTGCCCTGCGGATCGCGGGCGATAGGCGCGACGCCGATGCTGTCCGCCATCAGCGGCGCCAGGGCATCCTGCTGGGTGCCACGCACGCAGTTGCGCAGCACGATATCCATCACCCCGCCATTGCCGGGCAATTGCCGCATCCCCGAATTCAACCGGCGCATCCCCAGAATGCAGGTCGCGTCGCCAAGGTTTTCGGTCACCCAGAAATAGGCTCCGACCCCGTCATCGCCTTGCAGCAAGCTGCCAGAGGACACATCCGTAAAGGGATAAGGCATGCCGCCAAAGCGGTCGATGACGCTTTCAAACCGCAGCCGCCCAAAGCCGGACACGCCGTTTTGCGTGCGCAGCATCATCACGTTGTCGCCCCGGACCGCCGAATCATTGGCAAGGCTGATCTTTTGTTCCAGACCCGTGCGCAGGTTGCGCTGCAAGACGCTGCGCATGCCCGGCGCGTTGACCCATGCCTGCCCGGTCGATACGCTGGCATAGGGCGTACGCTCTTCGATCTGCTGGCGCGTCAGGATGCCGTCCTGCGCATCGACGACCACACATCCCGCCAAAAGCGGCACCATCAGCAGGGCCTGCACTATTTGCCGAAGCGCGATTCTTGGTCGTGCTGTCTGGCGGCAAGGCCCGGCTTTCATCGCAAAATCCCTAAAAGCGCGAAGACGCTGAAGCAGCTCTTCGGATGTTTGCCGCAAACGGGCACCACGCGCAGACGAAATACATGCCTGCATATCACCCTTTGATTGAGCAAAACGCTCGGGGGTGGCAATGATGATTATCAACTTTCTCTAAAATTGTTGAACGTGGTTGCAGCGCGGGCGCAATCGGGCCGGGTGGTCATCGCGATTGCGCATGAAAAAAGCCGCAGCGCGAGGGCGGCGGCTTGTCGTGGTCGATGGCGGGGATTGGTGGCCTTAGCTGCGTTTCAGATCGGGCTGGTAAAATTCGCGGCCCAGAAACACCATGACCACGCCGCAGATCGGAAACAGCAGGAACGCCAAGGCTACGCCGCCGAAAATCCGCGCAAATGTCCCGGCGGTTGCGGCCAGCGTCGCCATATCCTGCGCCAGAAACCGCGCCATCTCGTTGGTATAATCCAGATGCAACCAGTAGAAGAACACCGAGAACAAGGGCATCACGATGATGAAGAACGCGCCCCACCATCCCATCTCGGTCAAACGCTGACGATAATTTCCTTTGCCCATCCCGGCCACTCCTTAACCAACATGGGCTTTTTTTATTGCGGATGGCGAATCGGATCAACTTAACCGTTTGTATAGGTAATTAATTCAACTTTTACGGGAGAGGTTGTGTCGATAATTATCCGCTAAATCAGTATCTTGAGTGTCATCCCGGTGACCCTTTTGCCAGACTGAATGGTTCAGATCGCGTGATGGCCAGCGCATCCCGCCACCCGTAAGACTGGGCCAGAGCCAAGCAGGTTTCAGAGGATTCGACCGCGCCATATGTGTCGACCGACCGCAGCGATGCCGCCGCCGCCGCATGTGCCAGCATCAGGCATCGGCCAATGCTGTGGCCGCGATGCAACCCGCAGAAGAACCCGGCCACTGTGTTCGACGGCCGGAGCGCGGACCAGAGCCCCGCCGATATCCGCCTGCATCAGCAGTGACCCGGCATGACGACGCCGCCCCGGGCGGGGGCGGCGTGCCAAAGGGCCGGTTTTAGCCGAAATCCCGAAGGAACCCGGCCCTTGTTCCGGTTCGCTACTCGGCGGCGAACTGGTTCATGGTGTTGGCATGGCCGCCCGCTTTCAGCGCGCGTTCGCCCGCCACCATTTCCTTGAAGGTATCGCCCAGATCCGAGCCGACCTCGTGCTGGTGCTTCACCGCGCTGATGCCGCGACGGATTTCCTCGCGCTGGACGGTTTTGACATAGGCCAGCATCTTGTCTTCGCCGAAATAGCCGCGTGACAGTTCATCGACCGATTTCGCGGTCAGGTGGAAGGTCGGCAGCGTGATCAGGTTGTGGAACACGCCCGCCCGCGCCGAGATGTCGGTCTGGAAACGCTGCAGCCGCGCATCCGCTTCAAGCCCAAGCTCGGTCGCGTCGTAATCGGGCTTCATCAGCTCATTGCCCTCGGGATAGTCCGAGGCGCTGATGCGGCCTTCCTCCAGCCATTGCGTGCGGACCTGTTTGCGCAGGTTCAGCGTCCAGTTGAAGCTGGGCGAGTTGTTATAGGTCAGCTTGGCCTTGGGGGCCTGCTTGCGGATTTCCGCGACCATGCTGGCGATCTCATCGACATTCGGGGTGTCGGTTTCGATCCACAACAGATCCGCGCCGCCGTCGTTCAGGCTGGCGATGCAATCCTCGATCACGCGCTGACGGCCGGTGCCTTCGCGGAAGGGGAACAGCCCATTCGGCAGGCGCGCAGGCTTGACGAATTCGCCGCCCTGATAGATCGCCAGCTCGCCCTCGCGGATGGGGTTTTCTTCGGTGATCTGTTCGGTTTTCAGCCATTTGATGTATTCGCTGGCCAGATCGCCGGGCTGCTGGCTGACCGGCACTTTCTGGGTCAGACCGGCGCCAAGGCTGTCGGTGCGCGCGACGATGACGCCATCATCCACGCCCATTTCCTCAAGCGCCAGACGGCAGGCGCGCAGCTTTTCGATGAAATCTTCGCGCGGCACGGTGACCTTGCCGTCCTGATGGCCGCATTGCTTGGCGTCCGAGACCTGATTTTCGATCTGCAGCGCGCAGGCCCCGGCCTTGATCAGTTCCTTGGCCAGCAGATAGGTCGCGTGTTCATTGCCGAAGCCTGCGTCGATATCGGCGATGATCGGCACGACATGGCTTTCAAAGGCGTCGATTGCGGCCACGGCCTTGGCGCGGTCGGCATCGGTTTTCGCCGCCTTCAGATCCTTGAACAGATCGTTGATCGCGACCTCATCCGCCTGCCGCAGCGAGACATAGATTTCATGGATCAGATCGGCCACGGCGGTCTTTTCATGCATCGACTGGTCGGGCAGATGGCCCCAGCGGTTGCGCAGACCGGCAACCATCCAGCCCGACAGATAAACATAGGTGCCTTTGGTCGTGCCGCGCATCCGCTTGACCGACTTGATCATCTGCTGGGCATGAAAGCCCGACCAGCAGCCCAGCGATTGCGTGAATTTCGAGGTGTCCGCGTCATAGGCCGCCATGTCGGCGCGCATCACGCGCGCCATGTCGCGGGCGATGTCCAGATGCGTGTCATAGGTGTTTTGCAGGCGCAGTTGCGCGATGTCATCGACCGAAACGCCACCCGGCGTCGCGCCCGAGGGGTAACGCGACAGAAGCTCGGCGCGGATTTCGGAATAGGTCTTGCGGCTGGTCATGATGAATCCTTTCGGGTCTTTCTTTCAGGTTTTGCGAAGGTCCGCTTTTGCAAAGGTCCGCTTTTGCGAAGGTCTGCTTTTGCGAAGGTCTGCTTTTGCGAAGGTCCGGGCGCGCGGGGGCGCCCGGCCGGTGCAGATCGTCCACGCGCGCCTAGTCCAGCGCGTTCAGCACCGCATAGGCGGGCGTCGTGATGAAATCGGGCAGCTCGGGCGCGGTCGCGGCCTCCAGCACGATGCGGGCGGCGCTGGCGTAATGGCCGCGATGGAAGCCGTTCGGCCCGTGCCGGTCCAGCAGGCGCAGGATTTCCGCCTGCACCAGCTCGCCCAGCCATGCGCTGTCCAAGGGCCGCTCGGCCCCGTCATGGGTGACGATGGCGGTGCGGTGGCGCTGCCATTGCCACAGCTGGGCGCGGCTGATTTCGGCGGTGGCGGCGTCCTCCATCAGATTGTGGATCGGCACCGCGCCGCGACCAGACAGCCATTGCGCCAGATATTCGATGGCGACGGCGATATTGGTCTCGACCCCGGCTTGCGTGACCTTGCCCTGATGCGGCCGCAGCAGCATCGCCGGTTCGATCCGCCATTCCTGCCGGGGTTTGCGGATCTGGTTCGGGCCGGGCATTTCGGCGTCAAAGATCGCCTGCGCGACCGGAACCAGATCGGGATGCGCGACCCAGCAGCCGTCAAAGCCCATGCCGACCTCGCGCAGCTTGTCGGCGCGGACCTGCGCAAAGGCCGCCTCATTGGCCTCGGCATCGTCGCGGACCGGGATCGCCGCCGACATGCCGCCCATCGCATGGATGCCGCGGCGGTGGCAGACCTTCACCAGCCGCGCCGCATATGAGGCCAGAAACGCCTGATCCATCGTGACCTCGGCGCGGTCGGGCAGAACGAAAGCCGCGTGATTGCGCATCGTCTTGATATAGCTGAAGATATAGTCCCAGCGCCCGCAGTTCAGCCCGGCGATGTGGTCGCGCAGTTCCCAGATGATTTCGTCCATCTGGAAGGCGGCGTGCAGGGTCTCGATCAGGACGGTCGCCTTGATCGTGCCTTGCGCCAGCCCGATGCGGTCCTGCGCGAAGGTAAAGACCTCATTCCAGAAGCGCGCCTCGCCATGGCTTTCCAGCTTGGGCAGGTAATAGAACGGCCCGCGCCCGGTCGCCGCAAAGGCGCGGCCACAGTGAAACAGCGACAGGCCGAAATCGAACAGCGCCGCCGAGACGGGCTGGCCGCCGATCAGCACATTCGCCTCGGCCAGATGCAGGCCACGCGGGCGGACGATCAGCAGCGGGGCATCGGCGTTGACGCTGTAGCTTTTGCCGTTCGCCTGATGCTCCAGCGTGCCGTCGCGGTAGTCCAGCAGGTTGGCGTGGCCTGCGATGATATTGGTGAAGCTGGGCGCGGTCGCGTCCTCGAAATCCGCCATGAAGACCCGTGCGCCCGAATTCAGCGCGTTGATCATCATCTTGCGGTCGACGGGGCCGGTGATCTCGACCCGGCGATCGGCCAGTTGCGCGGGAACCGGGCTGGCCTGCCAGATGCCCTGACGGATGTCGCGGGTATCCGGCAGATAGTCCGGCATCTCACCGGCATCGGTGCGGGCCTGACGGCGCGTGCGGGCGACCATCAGCGCGTGCAGCCGCAGGCCGAAGCGTGCCTGCAGTTCAGCGACAAAGGCCAGCGCCTCGGGCGTCAGCACATGATCGTCGCCTGCGACGCGGCGCAGGACGACGGGCGGCAGAGCGGTGGTGATACGATCCAGTGGCATGACATCCCCCCATGTGAGTCGTTGTAATGTCATCTTAGTAATGTCATGCTTCTTGTGCAGTAGGAGCCTGCCAGCAAAGGGTGTGGCGGTCAGTTATGTCACCGCAGCCCGGCCAGTTTTGTAAGGTCTGTCACAATGAGCCAACGCGGTGAGAAACTGATTATCGGCCAGCGCCTGCGCGTGTTGCGCCAGTCGCTGGGTCTGACGCAGGCACAGATGGCCGACCAGCTTGGCGTCTCGGCCAGCTATGTCACCCTGATCGAGGCCGACCAGCGCCCGGCCTCGGCGCGGTTCCTGATGAAACTGGCCGAGGTCTATGACCTGAACATCGCCGAGCTTGCGCCCTCGACCGACGCGCAGCTTGCCGCCGAATTCACCGCCGCGCTGAAGGATCCCGCCTTGCAGACCGGCACCCTGTCGCGCACCGAGATCGAGGCCGTGTTGCAGGCCAGCCCCCGCATCGCTGCCGCCTTCGTGCGTCTGCATGACAGCCACCGCGAGGAATTGCTGCGGCCTTTGGCCGATGAAAACCCGCTGACCGACCGTGACAAGGTCGAGGTGCTGGCGGGCAGTTCGCGCGCGGTGGATGCGGTGCGCAACTGGTTTTATGCGCGCCACAACTATGTCGACGCGCTGGACCGCGCCGCCGAAGGTGTGGCCAATGAACTGGCCATGCACCGCAATGAGGCGCTGATGGTGCTGACGCATCGGCTGGCCGGGCATGGCATCGCCGTGCGCATCCTGCCGGTGCAGGTCATGGGCGAACAGCTTCGCCGCTATGATCCGCACCGGGGTGAGCTGATGCTGTCGGAATTGCTGGGGCAGGCCAGCCGTCGCTTCCAAATAAGCGTGCTGCTGGCCCGGCTGGAGCAAGAGGCGCTGATTGCCGAACTTGTCGCCGAATCTGATCTGCCTGACCCCGCCGCGGTGACATTGCTGCGCGTCAGTCTGGCGAATTACTATGCGGCGGCGCTGATGATGCCCTATGGCCGCTTTCTGGCGGCCTGCGAATCCGCGCGCTATGACGTGGAATTGCTGGGCCACCGCTTCGGGGCCAGCTTTGAACAGACCGCGCATCGCATGTCGACGCTGCAACGTCCCGATGCGCGCGGCATCCCCTTCTTCTTCGTGCGGGTGGATCAGGCGGGCAATATCTCGAAACGCTTCAGCGCCGGGCGGTTCCCGTTTTCGCGCTTCGGCGGCACCTGCCCGCTGTGGAACATCCATGCCGCCTTCGAGATGCAGGGCCGGGTGCAGACGCAGGTGATCCGGATGCCGGAAGGCGCCAGCTATTTCTCGATCGCGCGGACGGTGACGCGGGCGGGCGGCAGCTATGGCGCGCCCGCGCAGAAGCTGGCGATCGGGCTGGGCTGCGATGTGTCATATGCGCCGCGTCTGGTCTATGCCGACGGGATCGACCTTGAACGCACGCGCCCGGTGGATATCGGGCTGAACTGCTATCTGTGCGAACGCCGCGACTGCGCCGCCCGCGCCCATGCCCCGATCAACCGCCGCCTGAAGGTCAACGAACGCGAGCGCAGCCTTGCGATCTATGAATTCGAGGGCGAATAGCGCCGTTTGCCCCGCGTCATCAGCCGCGCGCGTCCTCAAGGATCATCTGCGCGGCCTTTTCGGCGATCATCGTGACCGGCGCATGGGTATTGCCCGACACGATGGTCGGCATGACAGAGGCATCGACGACCCGCAGCCCGGCGATGCCATGGACACGCAGCGCCGGATCCACCACCGCCATCGACCCCGTGCCCATCCGCGCCGTGCCGACCGGGTGAAAGATCGTCGTGCCGATCTGGGCTGCGGCCTCGGCCAGATCGGCATCGCTGCTGACTTGCGGGCCGGGCTTCAGTTCGACCGGGCGATGTGCCTGCATGGCGGGCTGCGCCACGATACGCCGCGCCAGCCGCAGCGCGCGGACCGCGCGCAGCCGGTCGCCGGGTTCGGACAGGTAATTCGGTGCGATCTGCGGCTGATGCAGATCCCGCCCCGAGGCGATGCGCACCGTCCCGCGGCTGTCGGGCCGCAGGTCGCAGACGCTGACCGTAATGGCGGGATCGCGGTGCAGCGGCTCGCCAAAGGCATCCAGCGACAGGGGCTGGACGTGAAACTCCAGATCCGCGCGCGACACATCCGGGCTTGATCGCGCGAAGGCGCCCATCTGGCTGGGGGCCATCGCCATCGGCCCGCGACGGCCAAAGGCATATTCCAGCCCGACGCCCAGCTTGCCCATCATCGTCGCCGCCCGCACATTCAGCGTCGGCACGCCGGTGACGCCAAAGACCATGCGCAGTTGCAGATGATCCTGCAGGTTTTCTCCGACACCGGGCAGATGATGGACCGGCTGGATGCCCAGCCCTGACAGATGGTCCGCCGCCCCGATGCCCGAGCGTTGCAGGATCATCGGCGATCCGATGGCGCCTGCCGACAGGATCACCTCGGCCCGCGCCGTCACGCGATGGCGGCCCTGCGGCGTGGTGAACTCCAGCCCCGTGCAGCGCCGCCCGTCAAGGACCAGCCTTTCCACCTGCGCGCCGGTGACGATGCGCAGGTTCGCGCGACGCATGACCGGGCGCAGGAATCCGTCCACCGCATTCCAGCGCCGACCCCGCCGCTGGGTGACGTGGAAATAGCCGACGCCCTCATTGTCGCCGCGGTTGAAGTCGGGATTGAACGGGATGCCCTCGGCCTCGGCGGCGGCGCGGAAGCTGTCAAGGATGCGCCATGACAGGCGCTGCGGCTCGACCAGCATTTCGCCGCTGCCGCCATGCATGTCGTCGCCGCCCGCGAAATGCGCCTCGGACTTGCGAAACCATGGCAGCACGTCGTCCCAGCCCCAGCCGGTGCAGCCCTGCTGCCGCCAGCCGTCGTAATCCTGCGCCTGACCGCGCATGTAGATCATGCCATTGATCGACGAACAGCCCCCCAGCACCTTGCCGCGCGGATAGCGGACGCTGCGCCCGCCAAGACCCGGGACGGGGGCGGTGGAATACATCCAGTCGGTGCGCGGATTGCCGATGCAATAGATATAGCCGATGGGGATGCGGATCCAGTGATAGGCGTCCGAGCCGCCCGCCTCAAGCAGCAGCACCCGCGTGCCGGGATCGGCGCTCAGCCGGTTGGCCAGCACGCAGCCCGCGCTGCCCGCGCCGACGATCACATAGTCATAACTGCCGAAATCCGCATCCATCGCAAATCCTCCCTGCGACAAGGCTATTGCGCGAATTTGCACATGAACAGCGCAAATTCTGCAGATATACTGTGCGGGAACGCGCATATCAGAGGGGCGGCGATGCAGCATCAGGTGTGGCAAAATCTGCCGGTGTTTCTGCAACTGGCGCGCAGCGGCACGCTGACCGGGGCGGCGGCCGAACTGGGGCTGAACCACGCCACCATCAGCCGGCGGCTGGACGCGCTTGAGGCGCAGCTGGGCCGTCAGCTGTTCGACCGCCACCCGCGCGGCTATGCCATCACCCTGGCCGGTGAGGCGCTGCTGAAGACCGCCAGCGACATGGCGGCCACGCTGTCGCAGGGGTTGCAGACGCTGCTGCCAGAACAGGGGCTGGAGGGATCCTTGCGGATCAATGCGTTGGAAGGCATTGCCAGCGTCTTTCTGGGCCCGGCGCTGGGGCGGTTCGCGTTGCTGCAGCCCAGATTGCGGATCGAGTTGACGGTGCTGCAACAGCATGTCGCCATGGCCCGGACCGAGGGCGATCTGAACATCGCGCTGGCCGCGCCCGACAGCGCGGGCTTCGCTTCGGCGCCACTGTTCGACTATACGCTCAGCCTTTATGCCTCGGAGGCCTATCTGGACCGCCAGCCCTGTGGTGGCGACATGCCGGATCCGCGCCAGCACCGGACCATCGGCTATATCTCGGATCTGGTGATGACGCGCGAGCTGGATTACTTTCAGCAGTTCTTTCCGGGCCATGAGCCGGGGCTGCAAAGTTCCAGCCTGGCGATGCAGTTGGACTGGACGCGCGCGGGGCAGGGGCTGTGCATCCTGCCCGACTATATCGCCCGCCAATATGGCGATCTGACACGGATCGACCAGCCGCTGGGGCCGATCCAGCGCAGATATCACGTCTTTGGGCGCAAGGACGACTGGGACAGCCTGCGGCTTAAGCGGTTGCGCGACTTCCTGAAGGCCGAGGGGCGGCAGGTCGTGACCTAGCCCCGCCCGCGCCGGGATCAGTCCGACAGCACCTCGCCGATGGCATCGAAGGTCTGCCCGACCGAGTCGAAGACGAAGGCACCCACCTGACGCACGCCGGAAACGGGGTTTTCGATCCGGCCCGACTCCTCAAGCTGCGGATAAAGCGCGATCAGATCGACATAGCGGCTGTGGGCGGCGCTGTCGGTCGGAATGCTGGAGATATCGACCACCCGCATCCCCGATTGCTTGACCGCCTGCTGCACCCGTGGATCGCGCAGATCAATCGCCCCCACGCGCTTGCGGCCCGCCGACAGCCGCGACGACAGCGCCAGCGCACGGTCGTCGGATGCCACCAGCACGGTGATCGGTTCGCGCATCGGCCCGATGACGGCGGCCTGCTGGCGGAACACGTCCACGTCGATATCGGGCGCGGCCAATATCACGTCCAGCCGGTCCAGAATGCGGGACTGGCCTTGCAGGCGCAGTTGACGCAGCGCCTCCATCGTCAGGCGTGCGCCCATGCTATGCGCCAGCAGCTTGACGCGCCCGCCGGCCGGGCGGTCCTCGACCAGCATGGTCAGGGTCTTGACCAGCGCATCGCGGGAATAATCGACGGCATCGCGGTCGGCCATATAGGCGGCAAGCTGCGCCTCGGACGGCCATGAGAACAGGATCGTGCGGTCGCCCAGATGCGCATCCGCCCCCATCTGCGCGGCGCGGAAGACGGCTTCCTGAAAGCTGTAGTTATAGCCGTGGACGAACACGCCGACATCGCGGTCGTTCACCTGCGCCAGAAAGGTGCGGCGGTCGATATTGGCCTGCCGCAACGTGACGAAATCCGTGGCCGGATCGGGGGTGTCATCCGGCCACTGGATCTGGCCGGAGACATGCGTCGCCGGGATCGAGATGTCGAAATCCACGAATTGCACGTCGCTGGCGCGCCCCGCTCCGAAGGCATAGGGCCGCAGCGCATCGCGTTTGCGCGTCGTGACCGCATAGACCTTGACGGTTTTCGCGCCGGTCTGCGCCACGGTCTGTGCCATGGGCGGCGTCGGGGCCAGAATCTCGGCCGGGGGGCGGGCGGAACAGGCGCCCAGCATCAGGCACAGCATCGCAATGATCGCGGGTCTTGTCCGTCGCACCTTCGCCCCTTGCCTCATTGCCGCAGATATCCTGTCGATGGTTTTGCAGGAATATACCCGCCATTCCAAGACGGTTTCCTGTCAGCGGCACCGTTCTGGCGCACCGTCACTTTGCCGCCGTCTGGCGGTGGTCCGCGCGCGCTGCGATGCCCGCTTGACAGATCACGGCTTCGTGCGCCAAGCACAGTCCTGCTTCGGTTCTGCGGTCTGACAGCCGCGGATGAAAAGGGAACGCGGTCAGATACCGCGACTGCCCCCGCAACTGTAGGCGGTGAGCGACGGCCAGAAACGCCACTGGGATACCGGGAAGGCAGGTCCAAGCGACGATCCGCAAGTCAGGAGACCTGCCGCAGCACTCACCCATTTCCGGCGCGGGGCGCGTCGGGAAAGCGGCCATTCCGCAGTGGTGAACAAATATCCGCCTGCCACCCGGCGGGCATGTTCAGCAACCGCGGGCCCTTGCATCCCGCGACCCGGAGATGGCCATGAAACACCTTGTCGCGCTTGCCGCGCTGATCCCCCTGCCAGCTGTTGCGCAGGATGCCGTCACGCTTGATCCCGTCATCCTGTCGGCGGGCTTCGGGCCCATCGCGGGCAATGCCTATGGCCGTGCCGCGACCGTCTTGACCGCCGAGGACATTCAGGCGCGCGGCATCGCCACCGTGCAGGACGCGCTGCGCGCCGTTCCGGGCGTGTCGGTCAGCAGCAGCGGCAGCAGCCTGACGCAGATCCGCATCCGCGGCGCCGAGGCGAACCACACCCTGATCCTGATCGACGGGATCGAGGCGGCGGGCGGGGCCGATGAATACATCCTATCCGGGCTTGAGACCGCCAATATCGACCGGATCGAGGTGCTGCGCGGGCCGCAATCGGTCTATTACGGCTCGAACGCCTCGGCGGGGGTCATCAACATCATCACGCGCAAGGGCGGGCCGGGCCTTGGCTATGGTGGCGCGGTCGAGGCGGGGAATGGCGCATCGGCTTCGGCCTATGTCACGCAGAACGGTGCGCGGGGCGGCGTGGCGCTGAACCTCTCGGCGCGCGACGATCACGGCTATGATCAGTCGGGCGATGGCGGCGAAAAGGACGGGATGGACCGCCGCACGCTGGGCCTGTCAGGCTGGGTTCAGGCGACCGAGGATCTGACGCTGGGCACCACCCTGCGCTGGTCGCGCGAGCGGTATGACTACGACGCCGAGAACTATATCGACGCCACGACGGCGGATGAATATGTCGTCGACACCCGGGGCCTTTTCGGCAAGCGGCATGAATTTCAGGGCGGCGTCTGGGCGGAATACACCATGCTGGACGGGCGGCTGCTGCACCGGCTGGAATATCAGGACAGCGTCTATAAACAATCCTATGACGGCGGCGATTACGCACGCGGCACCACCCGCAAGCTGAAATACCGCGCCAGCCTTGGCATGGACGGCGCGGTGACCGAGGCCCGCCACATCCTGAATCTGATGGTCGAACGGCAAAAGGACAGCAATGACAGCGCCCCGGATTACGACCGCCAGATGACCTCGGTCGCGGTCGAATATCGCGGCGCGCTGGAAAACGGGCTGGATGTGCAGGCCGGGCTGCGCCACGACGACAACAAGGTCTTTGACGACTTCACCAGCTGGAATCTTGGCCTGTCATGGCAGGTGCCGGACCGGCCCTTCCGGCTGCATACCAGCGCCGGGGCGGGGCTGGTCAATCCGTCCTATTACGAACTTTACGCCGATGACAGCTTCACCGCCGGCAATCCCGGCCTGAAGCCCGAACAGAACCGCAGCGTCGATCTGGGCCTTGAATATCAACTGCCCGCCGATCGCGGCAGTGTCGATCTGACATGGTTCCGCGAACGCCTGACGGATGAGATCAGCTATGTCTTTTCCAGCCCGGATGGCCGCGCGACCTATGAAAACCAGTCCGGCGAAAGCCCGCGCCAAGGCGCCGAGCTGACCGCCCGCCTGCGGGCCACGGACAGCCTGCAGCTTGCGCTGAACTATACCTATCTGGACGCGAAAAACCCCGATGGCAGCGTCGAGATCCGCCGCCCCCGGCATGAGCTGGGCCTGTCGGCAACGCTGGCCGTTCTGGGCGGGCGGGGCCAGATCACCGGCGATCTGCGTCATGTCTCGGGCAATTACGACAGCCGCAATTTCGGCGACTATGCCACGGCGGCCTTGCCGTCCTATAATGTCGTGAACTTGTCGGCGGGCTATGACGTGACCGAAAATCTGCGCGTGACCGGGCGGGTGGTGAACCTGTTCGATCAGGACTATTCCGATGTCTGGGGCTATGCCTCGCAGGGGCGCACCGTCTATGCCGGGTTGCAGGCGCGGTGGTGAGGCGCTGGCTGAGCGCCGCCTGCATCGCGGGCGGACTTGGCCTGCCGGCGCAGGCCCAGCCCGACATGCCGCAGCGCGTGGTGTCGGTGAACCTGTGCACCGACCAGTTGGCCTTGTTGCTGGCGGCGCCGGGGCAGGTGATCTCGGTGTCGGATCTGGCGCGCGATCCCACGGCCTCGGCCATGGCCGATCAGGCAAGGGACGTGCCCAGCAATGACGGGCAGGCCGAACAGGTGTTTCTGCTGAACCCCGATCTGGTGCTGGCAGGGGCTTTTACCGCGCCCGCGACCGTGCAGATGCTGCGCCGCCTTGGCATCCGGGTCGAGGTCTTTGCCCCCGACACCGACCTGCAGGGCATCCGCGACAACCTGCGCCGGATGGGGCAGGTGCTGGGACGCGCCGAACAGGCGCAGCGGATGATCGCGGATTTCGACGCGGGCCTTGGCAGCCCGCCCGCCGGTCCCCGTCCCCGCGCGGCGATCTATGCCGCGAACGGCTATAGCTCGGGCAGCGCCAGCCTTGCCGGTCAGATCGTGGCGCAGGCGGGGTTCGACAATATCGCCGACGAGCTGGGGCTGAGCCAAGGCGGGCATATCCCGCTGGAGGTGCTGCTGATGTCGCGCCCCGACCTGCTGATCCTGGGTCGCCGCTATCCCGGCCATTCCCGGGCCGAGGAGCCTTTGGATCACCCCGCGCTGCGCGCGCTGATGGCGCAGGTGCCCGTCGTCACCATGTCCGATCCCGATTGGGTCTGCGGCACGCCCCATGTGCTGCGCACCATCGCCGCGCTGCGACAGGCGCGGCCATGACGCGATATCGCCTGCTGATCGGGGTTCTGGCGCTGCTGGTGGCGGGGCTGTTCATGGCCTCGCTGCTGATCGGCCCGACCGGAATCGGCCCGCTGCGCAGTCTGGCGGCGCTGACGGGCGATGACGTGCTGGGGCTGGTCATGCGGGAAATCCGGCTGCCGCGCGCGCTGCTGGGACTGATGGTCGGCGCGGCGCTTGGCGCGTCAGGTGCGGCGCTTCAGGGCTTTCTGCGCAACCCGCTGGCCGAGCCGGGGCTGATCGGCACCAGCGGTGCGGCGGCGCTTGGTGCGGTGCTGGCCATCCATACCGGCATCTCGGCGGCGTTCGCGCTGGCCTTGCCGCTGGCGGCGCTGGCGGGTGCGCTGGTCTCGGTCGCGGCGGTGATGCTGCTGGCGGGGCCAAGGGGCGGCGCGCTGGCGCTGATCCTGTCGGGCATCGCGATGTCCGCGCTGGCCGGAGCCGGGACATCGCTGGTGCTGAACCTGTCGCCAAACCCCTTTGCGGTGAATGAGATCGTGTTCTGGATGCTGGGCTCGCTGGCCGACCGGTCGATGCTGCATGTCTGGATCGCCGCGCCCTTCGTGCTGGCGGGGCTGGCGCTTGTGTCGCGCACCGGCCCGGCGCTGGACGCGCTGACGCTGGGCGAGGACGCGGCGGCCAGCAGCGGCGTCGATCTGGCGCGGCTGCGCTGGCTGCTGGTCGCGGGTGTGGCGGCGTTGGTCGGGGGCGCAACGGCGGTGGCAGGCGCCATCGGTTTTGTCGGGCTGGTCGTGCCGCATATGCTGCGCCGGGCGGTCGGCGCGCGCCCCTCGCGGTTGCTGCTGGCCTCGGGGTTGGGGGGGGCGGCGATGGTGCTGGCGGCAGACATTGCCGTGCGGCTGATCCTGCCCGCGCGTGATCTGAAACTGGGGGTGCTGACCGCGCTGATCGGCGCGCCGTTCTTTCTGCACCTGATCCTGAAGACGCGGAGGCAGGGGCTGTGACATTGCTGACGCTTCAGGGTTTGCGCGTGCCGGGTCGGCTGTCGGGCTGCGATCTTAAGGTGGCTGCGGGCGAATGTGTCGGGCTGATCGGTCCGAACGGCGCGGGCAAGACCACGCTGCTGCGCGCGGCGCAGGGTCTGATCCCGGCGCAGGGCTACAGTTCGCTGGCGGCCCTGCCCATCGCGAAGCGCGCCCGCGCCTGCGCCTTCATGCCGCAAGGCCGCGAGATCGCCTGGCCCATGCAGGTTCAGGTGCTGATCGCCCTTGGCCGCGCCTTGCAGCCCGGATCGGCCGGTGATGCGGCGGTCGAGACCGCCATTGCCGCGCTGGATCTGCAGGCGCTGCGTCACCGGGACGCCACATCGCTGTCGGGGGGCGAACAGGCGCGTGCCCTGCTGGCGCGGGCCATGGCGCAGGACACGCCGCTGCTGATCGCGGACGAACCCATTGCCGGGCTGGATCCTGCGGCCCAGATCGCCACCATGCGGCTGCTGCGCCGTCTGGCGGGTCAGGGTCGCGGCGTCATCGTGTCGCTGCATGATCTTGGGCTGGCCGCGCAGCATTGCACCCGGCTGGTGCTGCTGCATCAGGGCCGGATCGTGGCCGATGGCCCGCCGCCTGCCGTGCTGACGCCGCGCCATCTGGCCGATTATTTCGGCGTGACCGGCAGCCTGACCCAATCCCCCGACGGGCCGGTCCTGCATCTGCGCGGCCTGACCACCGATCCGCGCCCATAAGGCAGCGACTTATGGACCAGGACGCCGCATCCGCAGTTGCGCCCGCCCGCGCGGCCAACCGATGCTGGCTGCATGGATATTCCCGTCAAAGCCCTGCTGCTGTCGGCGGCGCTGTGCTTGCCCGCGCAGGCCGAGGAACTGGCGCTGGTGTTGGATCGCGGCATTCACGCCACGCTTGAACTGCCGCAGGGGCCGGGACCGTTTCCCGCCGTTCTGATGTTTCACGGTCTGGGCTCCAGCCGGGACGAGGTCGGGCTGATCTTTGCCGACACAGCGCGCCAGATGTCGCGGCAGGGCATCGCGTCGCTGCGGATCGACTTTCGGGGTTTTGGCAAATCCGACGGCGATACCGGAGCCCATACGATCGAGCGGCAGAACGACGATGCCCAGATCGCGCTGCGGGCGCTTTCGGCGCAGGACGGGATCGACCCGGCGCGCATCGGCGCCATGGGCTTTTCCTTTGGCGCCGGGGCCGCGATCGAACTGGCGGCGGCGCGGCCTGATGCCATCCGTTCGCTGGTGGTCTGGGCGCCGGTCGGGGATTACCGGGCGGACATGCTGGACAGCATGGGGCCGCGGGTCTTTGATCTTGCCGCGCAGGACGGCATCGTCGGGGTCGATCTGGGCTGGCGCACCATGGCGCTGCAGGCGGATTTCTTTGACAGTCTGGCCCGGCACGACCTGCTGGCGGCGCTGGCGCGCTATTCCGGGCCGTTCATGACGGTGAACGGCAGCGACGATCCCTATCGCAGATACACGCCCGCGCTGATGGCCGCAGCGGCGGGCGTGGACAAGCGGGCGCTGGTGATCCAGGGCGGCGATCACGTCTTTCACGTCTATATCCCCAGCCGCTCGATGGCCGGGCAGGTCATCGAGGCGACGGTGCGGCGGTTTCGGGACACCTTGCCAGCCGGGGATTAGCTGCCGCTTTCGGCGGCGGCCTTGATGCCGGAAAGCCCCTCATCGACATAGGTTTCCATGGCCGTGACGGCGGCCTGATCGCTGAACGCCTCGGGCGGTTCATTGGTGGTGTCGGCTCGAAAGAAGCTGGCCTGCCACGTCACGCTGGCTCCGTCCCCTTCAGGGGTCACGGTGATGCTGTTGGTATAGAAGCTGACCGGGAAGACGTTGATGTCCTCTTTCGACAGCCGCCAGCGGATCATCATCTTTTCGGCGCTGATATCGTCGATGCCATCGGTCAGCGTGCCGCCGGATTTGAAGGTCATCAGACGTTTCGCGCCCGCGCCATCGCCCTCCATCTCCGCCTTGGCGATGGCGGGCTGCCAGGCGGCGATGGCTGCGGGATCGGCCAGCACCGCCCAGACCTTGTCGGCGGGCGCGGCCACGCTGACGCTGCGCGACAATTGCTGCGGCGTGGGGCCATGCGCCATCAGCGGGGTCGCCACCAGCGCGGCGATGGCTGCGGCAAAAAGCGTTCTGCGGTTCATCATGGGGTCTCCTTCCTTGCAGTGAATGGGGTGGCCAGCAGCGCGGCCAGCAGCGCGGCCAGCGCCAGCGCGCCAAGGACCGGCGACAGGCTGCGCCGTGTGGTGACCTGCCGCGCATCGGCATGGGTGGCCAGCGCCGCCTGCAACGCCGCAGGCCCGTCCGACAGGCGCGCAAAGCCCATGCCGCGTTCGGCGGCAAGCCCGGTCAGGTAATCCGCCCGCAGCGCCGACAGATGTTCGGTCCCGTCCAGATCCGCCTCGCCATAGGGGTTGTTGCGCGGGTGATAGCCGGGGCGGTCCGCTGCATCCGTCGGCGGAGCGCCAATGCGCGCCGGGGCGTGCTGCACGTCCTCGGCCCCGTAAAACCCGGTTTCGCGGCCCAGATCGTCGAATTTCGGGATCGGCGCGGGGGTATCGCCGCCGGCCCCAAGGATCACGCCGCCGGGGCTGTCCTCGTGCCATGGGTCGGGGCCGGAATAGGGCAGCGGCGGCGCCTCTTGCCCGTCGGTCACAAAGACCAGCGCCGCATCCAGATCGCGGGCGCGGGTCAGCGCATGGTTCAGCCCCTTCGAGATCATGCTGTCGCCTTCCCATGCCATGCGCCAGTCCAGACCGGCCAGCGTCTCGGTCAGCGCGGCGTAATCGGCGCAGATCTCGACCGGGGCGATCAGCGTCAGGCTGCGGCGTTCGGTGAAAAAGCCAAGGCCCACGCGCGTGCCGCAGGGCTGGCTGGCGATCCAGCGCGTCAGCAGGCCGCGCGCCGCATCCAGCCGCGACACGCCATTCATGTCGCGCACATTCATCGACCGCGTGATGTCCACGACGATCAGCACATCGCGCAGATCGCGCTGGCCCTGCATCGCCGGGCTGGCGGCGGCGGCCAGCGCCAGCGCGGCGGCAAGCCCGGGCAGAATGGCGCGGGTCAGCGTCATGGCGCGCCCCGCGGCAATCCGGGCAGGTCGGTCCACAGGCGGCGCGGCTGCGTGTCGGGGTCTTTGTCGCCATCCTGACCTTCGCGCGGCATGTCGCGCACCAGCCGCATCGCCAGATCCAGATTGACCTTGGCATCGTAATGTCCGGGCCATGCCCGCAGCGCCTGTCGATACGAGGCCTTGGCCAGATTGATCAGCGCCGTGGCTTCGTCGATACGGTTGCGCTCGATCCGGTCAAAGCCCATGCGCATCCGGGCATTGCCAAGCGCGTAATGGTATTCGGATTGCAGCCCCGGCGCGGCACCGGCCAGCGCCGGGGCCATGGCCTCGGCATCCTGCGGCCGGTCGCGCAGCGCCAGATACAACGCGCGGGCATGGACGGCGCGGGGGTCAGCGCCATCGCGCAGCACCACGTCGCGCCCCCCGGCAAGGTCGCGAATGGCCCGGTTGTCGCGGGCCGCGCCCCAGACCAGCAGCCCCGCCCAGACGGTCGCGGCCAAGGCCAGCGCAACCCACAGGCACAGCAGGGGAAAGACCGCCCGTCTTATCATGCGCTCACCAGCAGCGGCGCGGGCGCGCGGGGCGCATAGCGGCGTTCCAAGGCGCGCGCGGCGGCCAGCGCGGCGCAGCCAAGTGCCGCCAGCAGCCAGCACAGCCAGCCCAGATCCCGGCGCGGGACCGGGCGCCGGGTCAGGATCGGGCGGGACTCCATGCGGCCGATGTCATCCACGGCGGCCTGAACCGCGCCGGGGCTGTCGGCCTCATAGGCCTGATAGGGCAGGCGCAGGCTTTGCAGGAACAGATGCAGATGCCGTTCGGGGCGCAGATGCGGCGTGTCGGGCTGGCCGGGCTGCGGCTGTTCAAAGATGCTTTTCGCGCCCTTGGTGCGCAGATAAAGCCAATAGATGTTGACCTGCTGGCGCGCGGCCAGATTGCGCAGCGCGGTCTGCACCTCGGGGGCGATGACTGCGGCGCCATCGCTGACCAGCACCACGGCGCGCGATCCGTCAGCCGCCTCATGTGCCAGTTCCATCGCCAGCGTCAGGCCGCGCCCCACATCGGTCTGCGACAGTCCCGGTTCGGCCAGCGCGGCAACCGCGCCCGCGATGGCGCTGCGGCTTTCGGTGACTGGCAGCACCAGCATGGGCGCGGTCGAAAATGCCGCGATGCCGATGCGGTCATCGGGCCGCCGCGCGATGAAATCCGACAGGATCCGCCGCGCCGCCGCCGCCTTGCTTTCGTCACCCCCTTGCGGCGAGCGTCCGGCGAACGTGTCATCCATGCTGGATGAGCGGTCGATCAGCAGCACAAGGTTCGTGCCGATCCCGCGATAGGTGACGCTGCCGCCGCGCAGAAAGGGCTGCGCCAGCCCAAGGATCAGCGCCGCCAGCGCCAGCATCGCCAGTCCGGTCAGCAGCGGCCCGACCGCACGGCCCTGCGGCCCGCGCAGATCCAGCCGCGGCACACCCGATGCTGCCAGCCAGTGGATCAGCAGCGGCAGCAGCGCCAAGGGCAGGGCGAACAGCGCCGGGGGGAAGGCAAAGCCGATCATCGCCGCCCCCGCTCGATCGCGGCAAGGTCGCGGGCCAGCCGGGGAATGTCCTGCGGGGCCTGCGCGCCCGCGCCGAAATATGCCGCATCCGAGGCCGCGAAAAAGCCGCGCAGCTGCGCGCCCAGCGGAGCGAAATGCGGGGCGGCGGTCAGGAAGCGGTCAAGCTCGGCCCCGATCAGCACGCGGCCGAAGCTTTGGTCAAGGGCATGGTGCAGCAGGGGTCGGGCCTGCGCGTCGGGCAGGCGGGCGATCTGGCGCGCGGCGCGGGCAAAGGGACGCGCGGGGCGGCGGCGGAACGGAAACCACGCCTGATGCCATGCCAGCGCCAGCGCCCCTGCGATCAGTGCCAAGACCGCAGCCGCCAGCCGCAGCCGCGCAGGGGTCGGGTCGATCAGGTGAAAGGGCGGGTCCGGCTGCAACTGATCCACGGTCGAGGGCGCAAGGATCGGCCGGATGGGCGAGGTCACGAAGCGAAACCCCGGCAGGTCCAGCGCCGTGCCATCGCTCAGCCGGATGCGCGATGGCGGCACCTGCTGTTCGCGCGGCTCCAGCGCGGAATAGAAATTCTGCCAGCGCAGGGTGATTTCCGTGCCGCCGGGAACATCGCGGCGCGAGATGTCGCGCAGGTCCAGCCAGTAATCCACCGCACGGGGCCGAGGCAGCGAGGCCGGATCGACCGCCCCCGGAACGCGGATGGTCTGGACCAGTTCATCCCCCAGCCACCAGCCATAGGGGCGCGGGTTCTGCACCTGTTGCGCCATGGCGGGCAGCGGCAGCAGGATCAGCGCCAGCCATTTCATAGCGGCGCCTCGGCCAGAGCGGCGGCAAGGTCGGCCACGTCGATGCTGTCGGTGATCTGGACCGGGGCCAGCCCGTATTCGGCAAAGACCCGCAACAGGGTCTTGTGGCGGGCGCGGGCGGCGCGGCTTTGCGCCTCGGCCCATGCGCGGCTGGTCAGCACCGTGCGGCCGCGGCCGGTTTCGGGGTCCAGAACCTGCGCCAGTCCCAGCCGGGCGGGCGGGGTTTCCAGCCCGCTGTCGCGCAACCAGATCGGCAGGACGGGGCGCGGGCGCAGGGCGGCCAGTAGCAGGGCAAGCTCATCCGTGGCAAGCTCGAAATCCGAGATCAGGACGACAAGGATGCGGTCCTGCGGCAGATCCTGTGCCATCAGCGCCGCCGCGCCGCGCCCCGACGGTTGCAGCGGCAGTTCCAGCAGTTCGGTCGCCAGATCGCGGCGCGTCGGGACCTGTTCGTGCAGCACCCGGTCGCCCGCGCAGACGGTCAGCGAAAACAGATCGCGCCCGCGCCGCGCCGCCTGCGCAAAGCCCGCCATCAGCAGCCGCGCCAGCCCCAGCCGGTCCGCCCCCGCCACCACCCCCAACGAGGCCGAGGCGTCCAGACACAGATGCAGCCGCAGGTCGGTCCGGGTCTGGAACCGGCGCACATACAGCGTGCCGAAGGGATCGGTGATCGCGCGGCGCAGATCCAGCCGCCGCGGATCGGGATGGGCCAGAAGCGGGGCGATATCGGCGAATTCCTCGCCCGTGCCGCGCATCCGGCCAGCGTGCTGGCCTGTCCGCACGCCCGGCAGGCGGCGCGACAGCTGCCATGCCAAGGCGTCGAACAGGTGCAGATGCTGGCTCATGCGGCGGGAACCGGGATCTTGGCAAAGGCCGCCTCGATCAGGGCGGGGATCAGCACGTCCCGGCGCGGCTCATAGGCGGGCGACAGAAAGATGCGATGCGCCATGACCGGGGCCAGCACGGCGCGCACATCCTGCGGCAGAACGGCGTCGCGCCCTTCGGCCCATGCGCAGGCGCGGGCGGCGCGGACCAGATATTGCATGCCGCGCGGGCTGACGCCGCCCCGGATCAGGCGCGAGGTGTCGGCGCCCTCGACGGTCAGCGCGCGGGGATCGCGCAGCGCCTGACACAGATCAAAGACATAGCGTTGCAGCGTCGGGCTGGTATGCGTGGACTGGATTTGCGCCGCCAGATCGCCAAGCGCGCGATAGGGCAGCAGCGGTGCGATCCCCGCAATCAGCGCCGTCGTGTCGTGAAAACGCGGATCAAAGGCCAGCGCCACGCGGTCGTCCATATCGGCGGGCGCGTCCACCGCGATCTCCATCAGGAAGCGATCGCGGGCGGCGGCGGGCAGCTCGAACGTCTCATCGCGTTCGATCTGGTTGCGGTCGGCAAAGACCTGAAGATACGGGAAATGCCAGTCGCGCCGGAACGCGGTCAGGCTGCGTTCCGCCATCAGCCGCAGCAGCAGCGCATGGACCTGAGGCCGCGCACGGTTGATTTCGTTGAAGAAGAAGACCGCCAGATCCTCGCCCTGTTCCAGCACCGGGCCGGGGTCGATGCGCGGGCGACCGTCTTCGGCGATATGGGCCGAATAGATCAGGTCGGTCGGCAGCAGATCCACCGTGCCCTCGATCCGCGCATAGGGGCCGCCCAGCACGCGGGCCACGGCGCGCAGCAGCGTGGTCTTGCCGGTGCCGACATCGCCCGCCAGCAGCACATGGCCCCGGCACAGAACCGAAATCAGCAGCAGGCGGATAGTCCGCTGCTGGCCCAGCACCACGTCGTTCAGTGCCGCCTCGGCATCGCGCAGACGCGCGCGCCAGTCCGTCAGAGTGTTGTCCATGATCCGTCCCGAAAGCCGCGCGGCGCATGGCCCGCCAAGCATGCGCCGCGCGCGCCCGCCTTATTCGGCGGGCGGTGCCGTGGTTTCGTCGTAGCCGTCGATCTTTTTCACGTCATATTCAAAGCTGCCGGTCTTTTTCATGTTCCAGACCCGCCACGCATTGCGCGCGTCCATGACGGCAAGGGATTCCCCCTGCTTCGACAGTTCCGCCGGGTCATGCTGCGGATCGTATTTCGAGCCTTCGACCCGTTCGGGATAATCCGGCTTCGGCTCCCAGCAATTGCCGGGGGCTTTGCAGTTCGTGCCGTCATAGGCCAGCGCCGGAGCGGCCAGCGCCATGGCGGCGATCGTCAGGAAAAGGCGTTTCATGGGTTCCTCCTTGCATATGGTTCAGGATTGGTCGTCGTCACCCGAGCCCTTGGGCTGGAAGGGTTTGAACGTGGCTTTCTGTTCGTCGGTCAGCCAGACCGCATCCTTGGGATCGCCGGTGTAAAGATGCCGGACCCAAGCCATGGTCATCAGCATCTCATCCAGTGTCAGACTGCCCCACATCGGCCCCATCTGCCCGGTCGCCCCGCCGTAAAGCGTTGAGAACAGGCCGACATCATCTTCGTTGCTGGGATAGGTCCAATAGCTGTCATTCAGGCCGGGACCGATCTTGCCTTCGGCGTAATGGCCATGACAGCCCGAACACATCCCGGCGTAAAGCTCTTCGGCCTCGGGCATGATCTCGGGGTTTTCGTTATAGATGTTCTCGCCGGTGTCCATGAAGTGCTTGACGGCCTCGGTGTCGCGGCCTTCCTCCATGGCGTCGTCGAAATTCAGCGGCGAGCCGTCGATGATGTTGAAGAATTGCGGGGCTGCCATTGCCGCGACCGGGACAAGTGTCGCCAGCGCCAATGCGGCAAGGATCTTGGGCTTCGTCATCAGACTTCCTTCAGCTTAGCGGCAGCAGGGGGATGCCTTCCTCGGTCAGGATGGCGTCGATCTTGGCCCGGCCCGAGGTCAGCGCCGCATTGATCGGCGCCAGCAGGTCGGGATGGGCGTTCGACACCCCCACGGATTGCGAATATTGCAGCGGGATGATCACCCCGTCCGAGCGTTCGATTTCATTGGTGATCAGCGTCATGCGCAGCGGCTCACGCGCGTCGCGCACATACCGCGCGGCTTCGGGGGCGAAGATGATCGCCAGATCCGCGCCGCCGCCCGCGACCTCGGCCACGACACGGCTGGCCTCGACCTGGGTGTATTTGTTGCGCCGGTCCTCGAAATTCGTCAGCGAGGCCTGATAGATCAGATTGTATTCATAGCGCCCGGTATATTTCAGGATGGTTTCGGCGGGCGAATGCAGGCGATAGGAAAAGGTGTTGAAGCCGTCCTGATCCACGGCCTGCCATGTGTCGCCGGTGAAATCGCGCGACTGCTGCGTGACGAAGGCATAGCCCGAGCGGTAATACGGTTCGCTGGTCAGCAGCCGCTGGTCGCCCGCATCGACGCCCACCAGCACGTCGCACAGATCCTTGTCGATGCCGTCGCGGACCAGATAGATCGCCTCGCGGTCGATCATCACCAGATCCAGCGTGGCGCCCATCTCATCGGCCAGCACCTGCGCGATCTTGTTTTCAAACCCGCCGCCATCCTTGTCGGAATAGGGCGCGTCCTTGGTGGATGCACAGACCCGCAGCGTCTGCGTGTCGGCCAGTGCGGGCGCGGCAAGGGTCAGGGCCGCAATCCCCGCAGTCAGCATTTGCTTGCTCATCGGTCGTCTCCGGAATGAAAGGGGAAATCGGCTGGCCCACAGGGAAGGACGGGCCAGCCGGGACATGTCAGGTGGGTTCACCCGACACGTATTCGCCCACCATCGGGTCGGAATAAGGCCCGTCGCCGTCGATCGAGAAGACCATGACGCCGCCGCCCATCTGGGTATATTCCTGCAGCCGCTTGAACGCGCCCACCGAGCCCAGACCAGCCGTCGGATCGGCAAGGTCAAAGACCAGACCCACGCCCGGCCAGCCGCCGACGCCATACATGATCGCGACATATTGGCGTCCGTCATGCTTGTAGGTCATCGGATGGCCGATCACGCCCGAGGGCAGCTTGAACTTCCACAGCAGGTCGCCCGTGTCGCTGTCACGCGCCTTGATGAAGCCGTCCAGCGTGCCATAGAAGGTCAGCCCGCCCGCCGTGGCCATGGTGCCGCCCCAGACGGCGAACCGCTCCATCTTGTCCCATTTCATTTCGCCGGTGATGGCGTCATAGGCCTTGATCTGGCCCAGACCCAGCGCGTTCTGCCGGTCGCCCTTGGGTCCCGGATACATGGTCAGCGTCGCGCCCACGAAGAACTGGCCCGCGCGATAGGGCAGCATGAAGGGCTCCCAATCCATGCAGATATGGTTGATGCCCAGCATGAACAGCTTGCGTTCCGGGTCATAGCTGTCATGGCCCTGATTGTGATAGCCCATGGCCGAGGGGCAGATGTCGCGCGCCTTGTGGTCCATGCGCGTGCCGAATTCCGGGTCGCGGACGGGCAGGCCGGTATCCAGCTGCACCTCTTTGACCCAGTTCACCGTGTCGTCCATCTTGTCGGCTGAAATCAGGTCGCCATTGGTCCGGTCCAGCGTATAGACGATGCCGTTGCGGTCGGGATGGGTCAGCATCTTGCGCATCTGACCCTGCTTGTCCTCTTGTTCGGACAGCATCATCACGTTGACGCCGGCATAGTCCCATTCGTCATGCGGCGTCTTCTGATAGGCGAATTTGGCCTGACCCGTGGTCGCCTCGCGGCCCCAGATCGCCATGGTCCATTTGTTGTCGCCCGGACGCATGGTCTCGTTCCACGGCGCCGGGTTGCCCGAGCCGTAATAGAACAGGTCTTCGTCCGGGTCATAGGCATACCAGCCCCAGTTGGTGCCGCCGCCGATCTTCCAGGCGTCGCCTTCCCAGGTTTCGGTGCCAAGGTTCTTCTGGCCGTAATGCGGGTTCGGGGCGTTGAAATCCTCGGCCAGCAGCAGCTCCTCGTCCGGGCCGGTGGCAAAGGCGCGCCAGCGCATCTCGCCGGATTTCACGTCATAGGCGGTGACATAGCCGCGCACGCCCAGTTCCGCGCCCGACGATCCGACCAGCACCATGTCCTTGATGACATAGGGCGCGATGGTCAGGGTCGAGCCGACCTTGATGTCCGAGTTTTCCATGATCCAGCGCGTCTCGCCGGTCTCGGCATCCATGGCGACGATATGGCCGTCAAGCTGGGTGCGGAAGATCAGCGGTTTGACATCGCCGTCGCCCGGCCAATAGGCCAGACCCCGGTTCACCACGTCGCAGCAGGCCACCGTCCGCGCGGTGGGGTTCTGCTTGGGCTTGTTCATCCAGACAATCTTGCCCGGCTCGTTCAGATCCAGCGCAAAGGTCGTGTTGGGAAAGGGCGAATGCACGAACATCCGGTCGCCCACGACCAGCGGCGTGCCTTCATGCCCATGCAGCACCCCGGTCGAGAATGACCATGCCGGGCGCAACTGCCTGACGTTTTCCTTGTTGATGTCGGTCATCTCGGAATAGTTCTGCGCGTTGTAGTCGCGCCCGGTCATGACCCAGTTCGCGGGGTCTTTCGCCATCTCGACCAATTGCTCATTGGCAGTCGCCGGCGCAGGTGTCAGGACGGCAAAGCCCAGTGCGACGGCCATCGCAAGGCCCGACGCGCCCCTTGCCTTGGGGGTGTTGCTTATCATAGCGATCTCGCTCCCTCTCGCTGTCTGGTGCGGACCGCCCGATGCAGCTGCGGCATCGGCGGTCACATCCGGTGGCGGGTCCGGGCCTCCACTCCCTGACCGCCGCAAGATTGATTAGGCATCCGGCCAGCGGCCTTGTCTGCGGGGTGTGCATCCCGACTTTTCCGGGGGATTTTCCCTGTGCCGGGCAGGGGATCGCCCCCCTGTTTTCCGCAAGTGCCAGACCAACGTCGCAGCGCGTTGCGGTTGTTCCATACCAAAGGCGGGCATAGTCTGGTCGCCAGAGGAAGCGCGTGCGGCGAATCACTGCAGCGCAGCAAAAGGGGGGCTGGCAGGATGCGATTCCGCCCATGCGTCGCCCTTGGGCGATACGCGGTCAGCGCGGCGATTTTGCTTGCGCTATCCGCATGCTATGAGGAAGAGGACCAGACCATCCCCTCGGATACGGACGCGCAGGTAGCCCCCGCGCCGGAGGCGCATTGGCTGGAGGTCGGCGACCCCCGTGCGCCCGAAACCTTTCTGGCCGAGGAGACCGGATTGCCGCCTGCGCCCCTGGCCGCGCAGCTTGCGGATCTGGCCGCGCAATACCGCGAAAGCCCGCGCATGATCGCAAACCGCGTCCTGCAACTTTCGCGCGAATATCCCGACACGCCGCTGGAGCGGATGATGCGCGACCTGCTGCCGCGCGAGGGCCTGCCGGAACGCAGTCTGGGGCCGGTCGCCCAGCAATACCGCGTGCTGCGCGCGGGCGGCGCGGATCACGCAACGGCGATGTCCGCCGCCTTGGGGGACAGCGGATGAGCGCGCAAAGCGACAGCACCGTTTTTGCCACGATGGGCCGTGCGGCGCCCCGGCTGGGCACCCTGCCGATGCGCCGGATCATCATCGGCATCGCCGCGGCGGTCAGCCTGTCGCTATGCGTCATCGTCTCGGCCATCCTGATCCTGAACGCTCGCCACGCGGTGCAGGACGAAATCGGCTCGGCCTTTCATCTGGCGCATGAATCCGTGGTGCGCCGCCTGCCGCCCAGCCATGGCGGGCGCGACACCATGGCCGAGGCGGCGGGGCTGGCCGAAGAGATCGACGGGCTGCGCCATGTCTCGGCCCGGATCCTTGATCCGGCGGGCCTGCCGCTGCAACACCGCGCCAATGGCCAGCTTGCCGCCGAAGACGCCCCGCCGCGCTGGTTTTCCGCGCTGATGACGCCCGCGCCCATTCAGGCCCTGGTGCCCATCACGCATTACCCGAACGTGCTGGGAATGTTTCAGATCACCGCCGATCCCACCGATGAGATCGCCGAGGTCTGGGACGATTTCAGCGTCATCCTGCCGGTGCTGTTTCTGACCGGGCTTGCGATGGTCGGGCTGGCCGTCGGGCTTTCCAGCCTGCTGGGGCGGCGGCTGCAATCGGTGCAGGCGGCCATGGCGCAGATGCAGGCGGGCGATCTGTCGGTGCGCGCGCCCGGCGACCGGCTGACCGAGTTTGCCGATCTGGCCGCGGGCGTGAACGCGCTGGCCTCGCATCTTCAGGCCGAGCGGGCCGAGAATGACCTGCTGCAATCGCGCCTGATCGGCAGCTCCGAGGCGGAACGCTCGCGCATTGCGTTGGATCTGCATGATGAGATGGGGCCGCAGCTTTTCGCGCTGCGCGCCGCCGCCAGCCATGCGCAGGCGATGACCGCCGATCTGCCCGCTTCCCCCGCCGCGCTGGCCGAGACGCTGGACGCCATCGCCCGCCACGCGGTCGAGATCCAGAAAAGCGCCCGCACCGCCATCAACGATCTGCGCCCGATGCTGCTGGGCGAAGCCAGCCTGACCGATCTGCTGGCCGAACTGGTCGCGGGGTTTCGCGATGTGTCGTCCCAGACCCGCATCATCCTTGACATCGACCCCGCCGCCGAAGGCCACAGCCCCGGAGAGCTGGCCGAGTTGTCGATCTATCGTTTCGTGCGCGAAAGCGTGCTGAACGCCATGCGCCACGGGCAGGCCACGCTGATCCGCGTCAGCCTTGAGCCGCAGCCGGACGATCCCGCGCAGCTTGTGGCGCGCGTGACCGACAATGGCCGTGGCCCGCAGCGCAGCGCCGATGGCGCGCGCCCGGCGGCCAGCTTCGGCCAGATCGGCATGCAGGATCGCGCGCGTGCGCTGGGGGCGACCTATCTGCCGCCATGGCGCGACCATACCCTGACCCATACCGAACTGAGGATGCCCCGGCCATGACCGCTGCCCTGAAACTGACGCCCGATGACACCGCGCCCTTGCAGATCCTGATCGTCGACGACCATCCCGTCGTGGCCGAGGGCTGGGGCCGCATCATCCGCAGCCGCGTGTCCTGCGACATCGCCTCGGCTGCCTCGGCGTCCGAGGGGTGGCGGGCATGGCGGCAGGCCCGCCCCAATCTGATGGTGATCGACCTCAGCATGGGCAAGAACAAGATCGCGGGCATCCGCCTGATCGAGCGTCTGCGCCGTGTCGATCCCGATCTGCCGATCCTGGTCTTTACCATGCATCGCAGCCCGGTTCTGGCCCGGCGCGCGCTGACATCGGGCGCGAATGGCGTCATCAACAAGGACAGCCCCCCGTCCGAGATCTGCGATGCCTTTGCCGAGGTGGCGCGCGGCGGCAATTATGTCGATGCCCGCCTTGCCATGCAGATCGCGCTGCTGAACGTCGCCCGCCCCGGCACCAACGCCCCCCGCCTGACCGGGCGCGAGGAAGAAATTTTGGGCATGATCACCGAAGGCATGTCCTATCGCGACATCGCCGACCGGGCCTGCATCAGCTACAAGACCGTCTCGAATGTCAGCCTTGTGCTGAAGGACAAGCTGGGCGCGTCCAATCTGGCCGATCTTGTGGTCAAGGGCATCCGCTATTTCGACGGCGAGTGATCCGGCCGCGCGCCGGTCCCGCCATCAAAGCGCAGGGGTTTGCGTCAGGGCCGGACAGAACCGCACGCCCCCCGCCCAGCCACAGCCGCAAGATCTGCGGCGGGCAGGGCGGCATCGGGTTCGGCCTAAGGCCGTGTCATCGGTTTGCCGCGAAGATCCGGGCGGGCGCGGACCATGCCAGCTTACAGACCCAGCGCCGCCTTGCGCGCGACCGACCACCGCATCAGCAGGTGATCGACCATGAGGCCGATGAAGGCGACCGCCAAACCCAGCACCAGCCCCTTGCCGACATCGGTGGCAAGACCGGCATCATTTCGACCTATATGAGCCATGGGGTGTTTCGCGGCATCCGGCGCGGGCGCATCATCTCTGCGCCTGCCGATGCGCCGGTCATTCAGGGCAAGCTTGGCATCGAAATGGCCGTCCGCGCGCTTGAGGGCAAGCTGTCGGTCACCCATGCCGGTCCCGCCATCCAGACCGTCACGTCCCAGACCGCCGATCGGTTCGACCGCGCCGCCAATCTGGCCCCGGCCAGTTTCCTGCCGACATTTTCGCTGGAAAGCGGGCGGGACTAGGCCTCAGGCCGCGTTCGCAGCCCGCCCCGCCATCGCGTCATGGTAAAGCGCCTGATACCCGTCCAGCATCCGGTCCAGCGAAAACAGCCGCTCGACACGGGCGCGGGGGATGTGGCGCGGGATCTTGACCGCCCGCGCGATGGCCTGCGCAAGAGCCCGCGCAAGATCCGGGGCGTCGGGCGCGGCATAGGCCCCGGCCTCGCCGATGACCTCGTCGACCGCGCCATTGCGGATCGCGGCGACAGGCAGGCCGCAGGCCATGGCCTCGATGGCGGCCAGACCGAACGGCTCGTCCCAAAGCGGCGTGAACAGCGCGACCGAGGCCCGACCGATCTGCTGTGCCAGATCATGGCTCTCAAGGTGGCCAGCATAGCGGATGCCCCCGCTCAGCACCGGGCGGATCTGGTCGCGGAAATAGCTCTCATCCTCGATCGCGCCAAACAGCGTCAGCGGGATGCCCGCCAGCCGGGCGGCGGCGATGGCCAGATGCGGACCCTTGTTGGGGGTAATGCGCCCGGCCCAGACCGCCTGACCATTGCCCGCCGCGCGAAACGGCCAGTCGGCAAGGTCGATGCCGTTCGACTGCACATGGGCCTGTGGCGGCGGGGCGGGCCAGTAATCGGCCAGATGCCGCCCTGTGCAGGCCGTTACCAACGACCAAGGCGCGACGCAGTCCTGCACCGCCTTGCGCAGCGTGTGAAAGGGCGGGACATGCAATGATGTCAGCATCGCCACGCGCTGCCACGCGGCGGTCTGCAAGGGCAGGGCGTGCAGGCCGTTATTGTGGATGATGTCGAAACCGCCCGCCAGAATGTCGCGCATCATGGCTTCGTGCCAGACCGACAGAAGGGCATTCAGCCTCTGGGTTCCGCGAAAGTCGTGCCATGGATAATCCAGATCGTAATGGCGCGGGATGACCGGATGCAGCGGCAGGCCGGGGTCGCTGTCGCCCGAGGCGAACAGCACCACCTCATGCCCGCGCGCCTGCAGGCCCCGCACCAGATGCCATGTATGCGCCTCCATCCCGCCCATGAACGGGCGCGTGATGGGATGGCGCAGATGGCCGATCACCGCGATGCGCAAGGCCCTCATCCCGCGGCCGGATGCAGCATGGCGCTTTGTGCCTGCCGCACGGCCTGATCGCGAGCGCTGCCCGTCTGCTCGGCCGAGATGCCCTGAAGCCGGTCCAGCACCCGCCGCGTATTGGCATAGGGCATGTGCGATTGCTGGCTGCACAGCGCGAAATCGGCCTCGGCGGGTTCGCGCAGGATCTGGATGCCCTGCGCGCCATTGCGGATCAGCCCCATCAGCTGGAAAGCATACAGCCAATGCTCCATCGTGCGGTGACCCCATTTCTGCGCAAAGATCTCGGCATTGCGGACCACCGAATGCAGGTGATGCACGGGCGGCATGAAATGCGGGTGATACTGGTGATAGACGCGTCCGCCCTTCATCCACCAGATCGGCACGCCGCTTTCCTGAAGCGCCTTGCCGAAATCGGTATCCTCGCCGCCATAGCCGCGATAGCTTGTGTCGAAACGCGGGCTGTCCTGCCAGCATTGCCGGTGCATGGCGAAGTTCAGGGACCAGAAGCAGCGATAATCGGGGCAGGGGGCAAGGTCGGTTTCGGGCGGCGCGGCGCGGTCGGAATGGCGCACCGCAAGACTGGCGAAACGGTCGAAATCCAGACCGTCGCGCGTCGCACCGCCCGGCAGATACAGCACCTCGCCCATGAACAATCCGCGCTGGCCCTGCATGCGGTCCAGATAGTCCTGCACGAAGCGCGGCTCGGGGATGCAGTCCACGTCGATGAACAGCAGGATATCGCCAGTGGCCGCATCCGCCGCCACATTGCGCGCCAGCGCCAGGGACAACTCGTCGCCGGACACGCGAAGCTGCCGGATCGGGAAATCGGTCTGGGGCAGGTCGGGATAGTCTTCCTGCTGCATGACGGCGATGACAAGCTCATCCGGGCGGCGCGTCTGCGCCTGAAGGCCAAGGATCAGGTTCGCCAGATGGGCCGCGCGCCCGCTTGCGATGGTCAGTGCCGAAATCCGGGTCATGTCATACCTCGAGGTGTTGGAAATCATTGTGCCACAGCCGCTGGGCCAGACTTTCCAGCCAGTCGGCTGCGTCCTGTGCCGGGCGGGGAGAAATCAGCCGCGCCTGTGCCGAGGGATCATGGCGGGCCAGCGCGGTCTGGACCGCCTTTGCCCAGCGATGGGCGCTGGCGGGCAGATGCGGCAGATGCAGCGCCGCGCCTGCGCGCGACAGCGCACGGGCCTTTTCCAGCTGTTCATCGAAATAGCGCCATTCCGGCACAACGATCCATGGCCGCCCCGCCGCCAGCACCTGCGCACAGGTCGTGTTCCCAGTCGAGGACAGCACCAGATCCACCGCGGCCAGATAATCCAGCGGGTTATCCACCCAACCGCGATGCTGAAGGTTGGCCCCGGCGGTTGCGTGCCAGTCGCTTTGGATCTTGCCGATGGTCAGCCATGTCCAGTCGGGCAGCGCCCGCGCCGCAATGCCCAGCGGCGCCAGCGCAAACCCGTCGCCGCCACCGCCAGACAGCACCAGCGCCAGCCGCGCCTTGGGCGCAAGGCCAAGCCGCAGCCGGGCCTGCTGGCGATCGGGCAGCGCCGCGGTCAGGCCCAGACCCGCGGCGAAATGCGTTTTCGCCCGCATCTGCGGCGTCCAGTCCGGCTGCGCCAAGGCGGCGGAAAACGGCGCCAGCAACCCGACCGCGCCGTCATAGGCCGCCCGGTGGCCCGCATCGACGCGATCCCCGTGTTGCAGCACCTTGACATGCGGGACCGAACAGATGCGCGCAAGCTGCGCGATCTCGGCCGAGACATCGCAGATCATCAGCGCCGGATCCGCTGTGGCGAACCATCCGGCGATCGTGCCCATCGTCTCGCGGATGCCGGGCCAGCCCAAGGGCGCACAATGCAGCGTCGCGGGCGCGGGCATGTCGTCCATATCAGTCTCATCGCCGCGGCGCTGAAACAGCGAGGGGATGGCGATCACGCGGGCATTGCCCGGCAAAGGCGGCAGGATATCGGGGCGGGCGCAGAAGACCGTGACGGGGCGATATGCGGGCAGCGCCTTGACTAGGGCCGCACAGCGCTCGGCATGGCCGCGACCCTGATGATGCACGAAATAACCGAAGGGGCGGGGCGATTGCGGCAGGTCACGCATGGGCCAGCCGGGCCCGGTCGATCAGGTGGCATTCAAGGCCGTCAAGCACGGCATCGGCATAAGACAGGCGGCTGCGCAGGATATGGCGTCCCGCTAGATCGGCCAGCTCGGAACAGGCATTGGCCGGGATGATGGCGCGACCGGCGGCCAGCAGCATGTCGGCATCATTGCCGCTGTCGCCTGCCGCAATGCAATCGGAGAGGCGCAAGCCGCGCCGCCGCACCTCGAACCGCAGGGCGGCGCCTTTGCCGCCATTCGGGGGCAGGATGTCGATGAACCGCCCATGCGAGGCGATGACCCGCGCCTGCAATCCCCGAACCATCAGGCGGTCGCGCAGCCGGATGGCCTCGGCGGCGGTTCCCAGCAGGCTCAGTTTCCAGCGCCGCTGTTCGTAATCGGCCTGCCAGCGGACCGGCTGGTCCTGCAGCGCCGCAAGGATGCCGGCGCGGTCCCAGTCTCGATCCAGCACCGCCGCATAATCGCGGCACAGCGCCAGCCGTCCCGGCGCGTCATGGCGCCAGATCTCGGTCCCGACCGAGGTGATGAACAGATCGGGCAGCGGCAGGTGCCATTCGTCCAGCACACGCCGCGCCTCGGGGACCGAGCGGCCGGTCGCCACGGCAAACAGCAGCCCCGGCGGGCGCTTGCGGTGCCAGTCGCAAAACCGCGCCGCCGCTTGCTTGCAGCCGGTCAGCGTGGCGTCGATATCGCTGGCAAGTATCGCGCTTGCACGCATCGGACCGGCGGCGCGGCCATGCAGCGTGTCGATGATGCGCGCGACCTGCGCCGCCCATTGCTGCCAGTCGAACTGGCCTGTCGCCCGCCTTTGTGCCTGCGCCGTCAGGGCAGGCGGCTGATCCAGCATCGCCATGCAGGCATCGGCGATGGCCGAAGGGTCATCCGGGTCGACCAGCGCGCCCGCGCCCAGCGTCTCCAGAATATCCACCGGTCCGCCATTGCGCGTGGCCACCAGCGGAACGCCGGCCTGCGCCGCCTCGATCAGGGTCAGGCCAAAGGGTTCGTGCAGCGCCGGGTTGATGAAGACACCGCCCTGCGCGGCCAAGGCGTAAAGCGAGCGCAGTTCGGTCGCATCATGGCGGCGCGGCACGGCGACGCGCCCCCACAGATCGGCGCGGTCGATGGCGTCGAACAGCTGCGCCACGACGCCGGGCTGCCCGGCATCCGCGCCCAGCATGCCGTCGCGCAGGCCGGGCAGGATGACCAGATTGGCACGGTCCTGCAGCATTTGCGCGCCCGCATAGGCCTGAACCAGCCGGATCAGGTTCTTTTTGGGCACGGCCCGCGCCACCGTCAGCAGGATCGGCTTGTCCGGTTGGCGCAGGAACGGCGCAATCAACCGTTTCGCGGGGTCCGGGCCGGGATCGTCTGCCATGGTCACGCCCGGATTGACCCGGTGGACCCGCCCGGCCCCGGCATCGCCGTAAGCCATGATCTGCCGCTCGGCCTCATCGCGGGATGACACGATGATCGCCGAGGCGGTGCGGATCGCTGCGGCCTCGGCCCGGATCCGGGGGGACTGCGCATCCAGCGCCTTCATCCTGCCCAAAGAATGTGGTGTATAAAGCCATGAAATTCCGAATTTTTGCTGCGCGGCCATGGCCAGCAGGGCGGCATCTGCAAAATGCGCGTGGATCACGTCGGGGCGATGGGGCATCCCGTCAAGAAGTTGCACAAACGCGCGCTGCAAGGCCGGAAGCTCGGCCTCGAGCGTTTCTTTGGACAGATAGGCGCGGTTTTTCGTCACCAGCCGAAGGATACGGCAGTTCTGGGACAGCGGCTCGACCGGGCGGGCATGGGACGGGTGCATGCCGTCAAAGGCGCGGGTCACGATATCGACCGTGGTGCCGGGTCGGGCGCATTGCGCGGCAGCGGCACCAAGGACATAGGCGATGTGACCGCCGGTATCCTCGGTCACGCCATATTGGATCGGCGGTGCCTTGAGGCAACCGCCGAGCGCGATGTGCATGATACGCATCCGCCACCCCTGAATTGTCGTGTGAAGTCGTGTGATCCTGTCCCGTTCGTGGGACGTGATTGCCAACCTCTGCCCGCGCTTGGGGGTTCCGGCGCGGCCGTCATTATAAATATATATCAGGCGGCGGATGGCCGGGGGATGGGCCGGTTTGCCTGTTCTTGAGGCGTAATGATGCAGGGTTTGGGTGGGCGAGGCTGCTGACCAGATCCGCTTCGGCCTTTCCCGCGGTCTGAAGATCGGCGCTCGGCTGGCACGGCAATCGTGGGCCGAGCATGGCGATGCGCATCCCCACGCGGCGCAAAACCCTCTCGCTGCGGCCACGTATCGCCATCTTGACACCCAACCGGACGGTATTACATCTGAGTAATACCAAGGAGCCAGCCATGCGTATCACCATCAAGGGTCAGGTCACCATCCCGCAGGAGATCCGCAACCTGGCGGGCTTTCATCCCGGAACCGAGGTCGAGTTCATCATGGGCGACGATGGCGTCGTCCGCGTGGTCGCGGCGGGGCGCGACCGTGATGCCGCCCGTCTGGGGCAGGCGATCCAGCGGCTGCGCGGCAGCGCCGACCGCGCGCTGAGCACCGAAGACATCATGGCGCTGACGCGGGAATGACCGCCGTCCTTGTCGATTCCAATATCCTGCTGGACATCGCCACCAACGATCCGGTCTGGGCGGGCTTGTCGGCGGCCGCGCTGCATCGGGCCGGGAAAAGCGCGCGGCTGGTCATCAACCCGATCATCTATGCCGAACTCTCCGTGGCCCATGCCCGGATCGAGACGCTGGACGACCTTTTGCCCGAGGATCTGTTCCAGCGCGAACCCTTGCCTTGGGCGGCAGGCTTTCTGGCGGGCAAGGCCTATCTGGCCTATCGCAGGCGCGGCGGCGAACGGCGCTCGCCTTTGCCGGATTTCTATATCGGCGCCCATGCGGCGGTGGCGGGCTATCATCTGCTGACGCGCGACAAGGGGCGTTATCAGACCTATTTCCCCAGCCTGCACCTGATCATGCCGCAATAGCTTGTTCGGATTTTCCGAACCTGCGTTCAGATCATTCCATTTTCCAGAACCGCGCTTTCGTGGTTCAAGGGCCGCAGCAGCAGCGAGGCCATGATGACCAGCCATTCCGCGATCCACCCTCTGACCGGCTTTGCGCAGGATCTGCGCGCCGCGGGCTTTCTGGGCGAGATCGACACCGACCGCGCGCTGCGGGCTGCCAAGTCGACGGATAACTCGGTCTATCAGATCACGCCCGATCTGATCGTGGCGCCGATGGATGCGGCGGATCTGGCGCGGCTGACGCAGGTGCTGGCCCGGCCCGGTTTCGCGGATCTGCACGTGACCGCGCGGGGCGGCGGCACCGGCACGAACGGCCAAAGCCTGAACCGTGGCATCATCGTCGATACCCGCCGCCACATGCACCGCCTGCTGGCCGTCGATGCCAAGGCGGGCTGGGCCGAGGTCGAGCCGGGCATGGTGCTGGACGATCTGAACGACCAGTTGCGCCCGCTGGGCTGGTTCTTTGCGCCGGAAACCTCGACCTCCACGCGCTGCACGATCGGGGGGATGGTGTCGACGGATGCCTCGGGGAAGGGGTCGCGGATCTATGGCAAGACCAGCGACAACGTGCTGGGGCTGGAAATCGCGCTGCCGCAGGGCCTTTTGTCAAGCCTTGCGCCGACGCCCGGCTGGGCCGCGCCGATGCTGGCGCGGGCCGAGGCGGCCGTGCGGGCGGGGCGGGCGGCCTTCATCGCCAACACGCCCCGGCTGAACCGGCGCTTTACGGGCTATGATCTGGAACGCGCCTGCCCCGAGGCGGGCGGCTTTGAATGGTGGCGGCTGTTTCTGGGGGCCGAGGGCACGCTGGGCCTGATCAGCCGCATTCGCGTCAAGCTGCGCCGCACGCCTGCCGAAAAGCGGCTGCTGGTCGCGGGGATCGACAGCTTCGCCCATGCGCTGGCCGCAGCCACCCCCTTGCTGGAGGCCGAGCCCACGGCGGTCGAGGTGATGGATGAACGCGTGCAGGCGCTGGCCGAACAGGCGGGGATCCTGTCGCGCCTGCCCGCCGCCTTGCAGGCCGGGGCGGGCCAGCGCATCGCCTATATCTTTGTCGAGTTCAACGGCGACGATGCCGCGCTGCTGGCCGGGCGCGTCGAACAGGCGCGCCGCATCGCCGCGACGCTGCCCGGTGCGGGCGCGATCCATGCCGCCGCCGATCTGGCCGAGATCCGCGAGCTGTGGGCCATCCGCTCGGCCGGGGTGGGGCTGCTGGGCAAGGTGGACGGTCGCGCGCGGCCGGTGGCCTTTGTCGAGGATTGCGTGGTGCCGCCGGAAAACCTGCCGGCTTTCGTGCATGATTTTCTGGCCGTGCTGACCGCGCATGGGCTGGGCTTTGGCATCTATGGTCATGTCGATGTCGGCTGCCTGCATATCCGCCCGGCGCTGGATATCGACGCGGATGCCGACCGTGCAAAGCTGGTCTCGGTCTCGGATGCGGTATTCGCGCTGACGCGCAAGCATGGCGGCATCTTCTGGGGCGAACATGGCAAGGGCGTGCGCGGCGCCTATCTGAAGGGCTGGATCGGCCCCGAGGCCTATGCCGCGCTGCAGGCCGTCAAGGCCGCCTTCGATCCGCAGGGCCGCTTCAATCCCGGCAAGCTGGTCAGCCCGCGCGACGATATCATGGGCATCGCCTCAACGCCGTTCCGCCCGTTCAACGCGCCAGAAGGAGACGCGCTGACCCGCGCCTTTCGCTGCAACGGCAATGCGCAATGCCTGAGCTATGCCGCCAGCACGCCGATGTGTCCGTCCTTCAAGGCGACGGCGGATCTGCGCCACAGCCCCAAGGGCCGGGCCGATGCGCTGCGCGAATGGCACAAAAGCCGCGACCCGGCGCTGGAGGCCGACCTGTTGGGCGTGCTGGATGGCTGTCTGGGCTGCAAGGCCTGCGCCTCAAGCTGTCCGGTGCAGGTCGATATTCCGACCATGCGCGGGGCGTTCTATGCCGATTACTTCGCCCGCCATGCCCGCCCGCTGGCCGACCGTCTGACGCTGCTGGCCGAACGCCACAGCGCATGGGCCGTGGCGATGCAGCCGGTTGCGGCGCCACTTTGGCCCATCGCGGCACGTCTGGCCGGGCGGCTGATCGGCGCGGTGGACATGCCCGACCGGCTGGCCCGCCGCCTGCCGCGCCGCTTGCGGCTGCGCGCCGCCGATCTGGCGCCGGGCGCGCCGCCGTTGCCGGATCGCAGCGTCATTCTGGTGCAGGACTGGTTTTCAGCGCTGTTCGATGGCGGCCTGCACCGCGACATGATCGCGGGGTTTCAGGCGCTGGGATACCAACCGCGCGTGCTGCAGATGCGCCCGGCGGGCAAGGCCGCGCAGGCCATGGGCCACCGCGCCGGGTTTCAGGCCATGGCCGCAAGGCTGGTCGCGCTGCTGGACGCTGCCGCCGCGACCGGCGCGCCGCTGATCGGCATGGACCCGGCCTTCGTCATGCAGTTGCGGCAGGATTACCCCAAGGCGGGGTTCAGCCCGGCGGCAGTCATGATGCCGCAAGAGTTTCTGGCCGCCCAGAAGCTGCCCGCCCGGACCTTGGCCCTGCGCGATGCCAGCCCCGTGCGGCTGATGATGCATTGCACCGAGGCCAGCGCCCGCCCCGCCGCCGCGCAGGAATGGGCGCGGGTCTTTGCCGCGCTGGCGATTCCGGTCGAGACGCCGGCCATCGGCTGCTGCGGCATGGCCGGGCTTTACGGCCATCAGGCGCGGCATCAGACCGTTTCGCGCAAGCTCTTCGAGATGTCGTGGCGCAAGCATGTGACAGATGACATGCAGCTGGGGGCCACTGGCTTTTCCTGCCGCTGTCAGGTGGAACGGCTGTCGCCCGCCAAGGCGCGGCATCCGCTGGGATTGATCGCGGCGGCGCTTGGCGCTTGCCCCCGCCCGAAAGCACAGGAATGATCGCCGGAACGCAAAGGGGGCAGGGGATGACGCAATCACCGTTGCAGGGGCTGAAGGTCGTGGAACTGGCGCGGATTCTGGCCGGGCCATGGATCGGCCAGACCCTTGCCGATCTGGGGGCCGAGGTCATCAAGGTCGAAGCCCCCGAAGGCGACGACACCCGCCGCTGGGGCCCGCCCTTCATCCAGCGCCCGCGCGCCGATGGCAGCATGGAAACCGTCGCCGCCTATTTCCACGCGGCCAATCGCGGCAAAAGTTCGGTGACCTGCGATTTTTCGGATGCGGCGGATCTGGCGCGGCTGAAGGCGCTGATCGCCGATGCCGATGTGGTGATCGAGAATTTCAAGCTGGGCGGGCTGGTGAAATACGGGCTGGATTACGACAGCCTTGCGGCGAAGCATCCGCGGCTGATCTATGCCTCGGTCACCGGCTTCGGTCAGGACGGCCCGCGCGCCGCGCAGCCAGGTTACGATTTCATGATCCAGGGCATGTGCGGCATCATGGACCTGACCGGCGATCCGCAGGGCGAGCCGCAGAAGGTCGGCGTGGCGTGGATCGACATCTTCACCGGGCTTTATGGCGTGATCGGCGTGCAGGCCGCCTTGGCCGAGCGCGAACGCTCGGGGCGGGGGCAGCGGGTCGATCTGTCGCTGCTGGATGTGGGCGTCGCGGTGCTGGCCAATCAGGCGGCGAACCTGCTTTTGGGCGGTGTCGCGCCGACGCGGTTGGGCAATGCTCATCCCAATATCGTGCCCTATCAGGTGTTTCCGGCGCAAGACGGCCATCTGATCGTCGCCTGTGGCAATGACCGGCAATTCGCCAGCCTGTGTCGCGTGCTGGGGCTGGAGGGGCTGGCCGACAATCCCGATTATGCCACCAACCCCGCGCGCGTGGCCAATCGCTCGGCGCTGGTCGGTCTGATCGCGGGGCGCACGGTCGCGCAAAGCCGCGCCGGTCTGATCGCGGCGCTGGATCGTGCGGGCGTGCCTGCCGGGCCGATCAATGGCGTCGCCGAAGCCCTTGCCGATCCGCAGATCGCCGCGCGGGGCCTGCGCATCGCGCCCGAAGGCATCGAAGGGCTGCGCGCGCCGCTGGTGTTTTCGCGCAGCGACCTGACCACCGACCGCGCCGCCCCCGCCCTTGGCGGCGGCGCATGGTCCTTTTCCAATTCCTGACAGGAGATGCCAGTATGGCTTTGAAACCGAAAGACGCCCCCGATCTTGGCCGCTTCGACTGGCAAGACCCGTTCCGGCTGGACGACCAGTTGACCGAGGAAGAGCGCATGTTGCGCGACGCCGCCCGCGCCTATGCGCAAGACAAGCTGCAACCCCGCGTCACCGCCGCCTATCGCGATGAGGTGACCGACCCCGAAATCTTTCGCGAAATGGGGCAGATGGGCCTGCTGGGCGTCACCATCCCCGAGGAATATGGCGGCATCGGCGCCTCTTATGTCGCTTACGGCCTTGTCGCCCGCGAGGTCGAGCGCGTGGACAGCGGCTATCGCAGCATGATGTCGGTGCAATCCTCTTTGGTGATGTATCCGATCTTTGCCTATGGATCCGAAGAACAGCGGCAGAAATATCTGCCGAAACTTGCCTCGGGGGAATGGATCGGCTGCTTTGGCCTGACCGAGCCGGATGCGGGCTCGGACCCGGCGGGCATGAAGACCGTGGCGAAGAAGGTAGCGGGCGGCTATGTGCTGTCGGGGTCGAAGATGTGGATCTCGAACGCGCCGATCGCGGATGTCTTCGTGGTCTGGGCCAAGTCCGAGGCGCATGGCGGCAAGATCCGCGGCTTCGTGCTGGACAAGGGCATGGCGGGCCTGACCGCGCCCAAGATCGGCGGCAAGCTGAGCCTGCGCGCCTCGATCACCGGGGAAATCGTCATGAACGCCGTCGAGGTCGGCGAGGACGCGCTGTTGCCGAATGTCGAGGGGCTGAAAGGTCCGTTCGGCTGTCTGAACCGCGCGCGTTATGGCATCAGCTGGGGCGTTCTGGGGGCGGCGGAATTCTGCATGCATGCCGCGCGGCAATACGGCCTCGACCGGCAGCAATTCGGCAGGCCCTTGGCCAATACCCAGCTTTACCAGCTGAAACTGGCCAATATGCTGACCGAGATCGGCCTTGGCCTGCAGGCCAGCCTGCGCGTCGGGCGGTTGATGGATGAGGCGCAGGCCGCCCCCGAGATGATCTCAGTCATCAAGCGCAACAATTGCGGCAAGGCGCTGGACATCGCGCGGGTGGCCCGCGACATGCATGGCGGCAACGGTATTCAGGAAGATTACCAGATCATGCGCCACGCCGCGAACCTTGAGACGGTGAACACCTATGAGGGCACGCATGACGTTCATGCGCTGATCCTTGGCCGGGCGATCACCGGGTTGCAGGCGTTCTTCTGAACCGCGCCGGATGAACGGCCCCAGCGCGGCGGGCGCAGGGGCCGATGCGGTCAGCTCAGCCCCAGCTTGCCGCGCAGGGTCGCCAGATCCTCGGCCAGCGTGTTGACCTTGGCCGAAAGCGCGTTGCGGTCGGCATCGGTCAGCTTTTCATACAAGACATAGCCGCCTTCGGGCGTCTGGTATTTGGCCAGAACCTCGTGCACGGCGGCGAAATTGCCATCGACCTTGCCGACGAATGCGGCATCGGTTTCGACCAGCGGGCGCAGCAGGGTATAGATCTTTTCCGCGCCTTCGAAATTGGCGTCGAAATCCCACAGGTCGGTGCGGCTGTAGCGGTCTTCCTCGCCCGAGATCTTGGTGGCGGCGACCTCTTCCATCAGCACGGCGGCGCCGCCGACCACGACTTCCGGCGGGAAGGTCAACGCGGTGATGCGGTCGTTCAGCGTCTTCACGTCGGCCAGAAGCTGGTCGGCATATTGCCCCAGACCCTCGGTCGAATTCTGGCTGAACAGCCCGTATTCAATGCGGTGGAAGCCGGTGAATTTCGGATCCTGCTCGGCCTGTTCAAAGTCGTCGGCGCGGGCGTCGATCGACACGTCCAGATCGGAAAACAGCTCGGCGATGGGTTCGATCTTTTCATAGCTGGTGCGGGTGGGTGCAAACAGCGTCTTGGCCTTGTCCAGATCGCCCGCCTTCACGGCATCGGTAAAGGCGGTTGTGTCCTCGACCAGCTTGGCGGTGTTTTCCGCCACATAGATCTTGTAGTCGGACAGCGGCCCGACCAGATCCAGCGAGGGATCGGCGGCCCCCGCGATGCCTGCCCAGCCGCCAAGCGCCAGGGCCAGTGCCGTCGTCTTCATGTAATGTCCGACCATGTTCACGCTCCATCGGTTCGGTTCAGGTTTCGGCTGGGCGGGCGTCAGGCCCGTCTGGCTGCGTCGATCAGTCCGCGGGCAAGATAGTCCCCGCCCTGCTGCCCGTTTTCGTCCCCGGCCACGCCGGGCGGGACGAAGAAATAGCCGCCGCCCACGGGTTTGATATATTCCTCGAGCGGCTCGCCGTTCAGGCGGTTCTGCACGGCGATGAAGCCCTGATGCAGGTCGCGCTGATAGCAGATGAACAACAGCCCCTGATCCAGCTGGCCGTTCTTCACCGCGCCGCGCGAATAGTTGAAGGGGCGGCGCAGGATCAGGTTCTGGTCGCTGGCAATATCGCGGGGATTGGCCAGCCGGATATGCGCGTCCATCGGCGTGGCAAGGCCCGCCGCGTCGGCGGCATAATCGGGGGGCTGGTGTTCGCTGGCCTGCGGTTGGTCCAAGGGCGCGCCGCTGTGCTTGACGCGGCCCATGATGCGTTCCTGTTCGCCCAAGGGCGTGCGGTCCCAGCGTTCGACGAAATTGCGGATGATGCGCACGGCCTGATAGCTGCCGCCCTGCGCCCATGCCGGTTCGCCTTCGCCCGCCCAGACGATGCGGTCCATCGCCAAGGCGTCATTGCTGTCGGGATTGGCCGAGCCGTCGCGGAAGCCCAGAAAATTCCGCGCGCTGGGGGTCGAGCCATCGGGCGCGGGCGGCACCGGCGGCACGGTGCCTTCGACCATCCAGCGCAGCACCAGAAACTCGGACAGGTTCTTCACCACATCGCGTAGGGCGTGGATATTGGTGTCCTGCAGATTGGCGCAGAATTGCAGTGAGATGTCGCCATGGCACAGATCCGCATCCAGCGCGTCATTGGGAAATTGCGCCATGCGGTCCAGCCGGGCGGGGCGCAGCGCGTCAAAGCCGTCGCGGTCAAAGAAGGACGCGCCAAGGCCCAGCGTGATCGTCAGATTGTCGGGGGCGATGACCGGACCCAGCAGGCCGGAATCGGCGGGCGGCAGGTTGGGATCGCGCGGGGGCACGACGCCGCCTTGCGTCAGAAAGGCCGCGCGTTCGGTCAAAAGCCGCAGCATGCGTTCCAGATCATCGACCGAGCCTGCCACCACATCGAAGGCCGCGACGATGCCCGCCGCCGGGCGGGGCGTGACGATGCCCGCCTGATGGCGGCCATGGAACGGCACGCGCCGGGCCGCCTGATCGGCCTGAACGCGCGGCGCGTCCTGCACGGCGGGCGGATCTGCGGGCGGATCTGCGGGGGCAGGGGCGGCGACAGGCGCGGCCACTTCGCCCCGCGCGACGGTGGCGGCACCGAGGGCCCCCAGACCCAGCAGCAGATCGCGGCGGTTCGGCCCGGTCATCTCAGTTGATCCCGATGACGGGTTGCAGCCTGCCGAAACTGTCGGAAAGCCGCGTCAGATCGGCGGCCAGCGTCTGGCGCGCCTGCGGCGGGACATCGTGATAGCTCGCATGCTGCGCCTGAAGCGCGCGGACGCCGTCCTGCGCCGTCTGCAGATCGCGCGCCAGATCGCGGTCCAGCCTTGGGTCGACGCTGGCGGCCACCTGCCGCAGCAGGTCGGCCAGCTTGGCGATGCCTTCCAGACTGGCCTGAAAATCCTGCAATTCATTGCCGGCATAGGGACTTTCGCCCTGCGGCACCTGCGCCTGCGCCAGTTGTCCCGCCATGTCGCCGGGCAGCGCGGTCAACAGCGCCGGGTCCAGCGGCATGGCCTTCAGCCGCGCCGCCAGATCGCGCAGATCCGCCACCAGCTTGTCCGCCACGGGTTGCAGGCCGTCGGTGCTGTTTTGCGCGAACAGCCCGTATTCGATACGGTGATAGCCGGTAAAACCGGGGTCGTTTTCGCGCCCCTGCAGATAGGCCGCATTCGGGTCGATGGCGTTTTTCAGGTCCGAGATGCGATAGGCCAGCGGCTCGATCCGGCGATAGGGCAGGCGGGCCTGCCGCCATGCCGCGCGCGCGGCGTCCAGATCGCCCTTGGCGATGGCATCGCGCAGCGTTTCGGCGGATGTGACGGCGGCATTGCCCTGCATCACCAGATAGACGCGATATTCCGACAGCGGCCCAAGGAACTTGCGCAGCGTGACCTCGGATGCCGCCGCCGCAGCCTCGTCCGAGGCGGTGACGGTCAGCGTGCCGCGCGGGTTCGACAACAGCCCGCAGGTCATGGCGTATTCGCCCGGCGCCAGCGCGACCTGCAGATTGGCGCGAAAGCCCGGCGCGATGTTTTCACGTTCGGCCACGACCATCACGCCATTCAGGATTTCCCATTCGATGGGCCGGTCCGAGGCATTGACGATTTCAAAGCTGCGCTGCCCGCCCGGAACGGTGATGGCATTGGGCTGGCAGGTGGCGGCATCGACCGTGACCAGCCGGTCGGCGGCGGTCCGGGTCTGTTGCTGCGAGGCATACCAGAAGGCGGCACCGCCCGCGACGCTCAGCGCGACGGCACCGGCAATGCCGAAGTGAATGGCGCGCAGGCTCATTTCTGCTCCATGGGTTTCAGGCGTGCGGGTGGTGGCGCGGCGGGGCGCAGAAACAGCGGCAGCATGACGACAAGAAAGCCCGCCCATGCCAGACACTCGCCCAGACTGGGGGCCTCGCGATAGCCCAGAAGCCCGGCCAGAACCGTGCCCAAGGGGCTGGATTCGGGCAGGACCGTGCCAAGATCATAGACCGGGCCTTGCAGCGCGTTCCACAGCCCGGCTTCGTGCAGGGCCTTGACGGCGCTGGCAAAAAGCCCGGCTGCGACGAACAGGATGAAGATGCCGGTCCAGCGGAAGAACCGCCGCAGATCCAGCCGCAGCGCGCCCGCATAGATGCCCCAGCCCGCGCCGATGGCGACCAGCAGCCCAAGCGCTGCGCCGAAGGGGGCCGCGCCGTCGCGGCTTTGCTGAAAGATCGCCAGCAGAAAGAACACCGATTCCAGCCCCTCGCGCGCGACGGCCAAAAACACCATGCCGATCAGCCCCCATGTCGCAGCGCGGCGGTCCAGCGCCGCATCGACCGAGGCCTGCAATTCCCCCCGGATCGACCGTGCCGCCCGGCGCATCCAGAAGACCATGCCGACCAGCACGGCAACGGCGATCAGGGCGATGATCGCCTCGAACAGTTCCTGCGCTTTTTGCGGGAATTGCGCGCTGGCAAGTTGCAGCGCCGCGCCGGTGAACAGCGCAAGCGCAATGGCTAGAAACACGCCGACCCAGATGGCGGGCAGCCATTCACGCCGCCCGGTCTGGCGCAGATAGCTGGCGATGATGCCGACGATCAGGGCGGCCTCCAGCCCTTCGCGCAGCATGATCAGGAATGGTGCAAGCATGGCACGCCCCAGTTGATGTCGTGGTGCGAATCCGGCGCGACTGGGAACGCGGACGGAAGGGCATCGCGGCAAGACAGCCGCAAGCTGCGGCGGGTGAATCAATAGCCCGCCGCCTGGTTTTGTCAATCCAGACTAAAAGGGTCACTATCTAAAAGGGCAGGCCGACATAGTTCTCGGCCAGATCGCGGCGCGCGGTTTCCGAGCTTGCCAGATGCGCAAGGCTGGCGCGGCGCATCTGTTCGGCAAAGCTGTCCTCGCCCTCGAAGCGGTGCAGCATGGTGGTCATCTGCCACGAAAAACGCATGGCTTTCCAGATACGTTGCAGCGCGCGTTCGGAATAGGCGTCGATGCCGCCGTCGCTGTTTTTCAGCAGCGCCTGCGTCAGCGCATCATGCAGGTAATACACGTCCGAAACCGCAAGGTTCAGCCCCTTGGCGCCGGTCGGCGGCACGATATGCGCGGCGTCCCCCACAAGAAACAGCCGTCCCCAGCGCAGCGGTTCGCTGACGAAGCTGCGCAGCGGCGCGATGGATTTCTCGATCGAGGGGCCGGTGACAAGGCGGTCGGCCGCTTCCGAGGGGATGCGGCGGCGGAACTCGGCCCAGAAGCGGTCGTCGGGCCAGTCCTCGGGCCGGTCGGTCAGCGGCACCTGCACATAATATCGCACCAGCGACTGGTTGCGCATCGAGGCCAGAGCAAAGCCATGCGGCGAATTGGCATAGATCAGTTCGTCATGCACCGGGGGCGTGCGCGACAGGATACCCAGCCAGCCGAAGGGATAGACACGTTCAAACTCGCGGCGCTTTTGCTCGGGGATGGTCTGGCGGCTGACGCCGTGAAAGCCGTCGCAGCCCGCGACATAGGCGCAGGTCAGGCGGTGGCGCTGGCCGTTCAGCGTGTATTCCACCGCGGCCTGCGGCTGGTCCAGATCGTGGATGGTGACATCCTGCACGCCGTGGACGATGCGCGTGCCCATGGCGTCCTGCGCATCGTAAAGGTCATGCGTCACCTCGGTCTGGCCATAGACCATGACCTGTTTGCCGGTCAGCGCGCGAAAGTCGATATGCACCATCAGATCGGCATCGGTCAGATAGCAGCCGTCATGGGGCAGCCCTTCGCGGTCCATGCGCGCGGCCACGCCCGCCTCGCGCAGCATCTGCACCGTGCCCCATTCCAGAATGCCCGCCCGGATGCGCGACAGCACATGATCGCGCGAGGATCTTTCAAGCACGACGGTCGCAACGCCCGCGCGGTTCAGAAGCTGCGACAACAGCAGCCCGGACGGCCCGCCTCCGATGATGACGACCTGTGTATCCATGGCTTTGCCTCCTCCTGTGATCCAAAGAGGCATAGCGCCGCCGCGCGGTGCAAGGAATGGACGCGCGCGGCAAAGACTTGTATCAATCGTGCATGGTGGCATCTGGCAACATTCCGGTTTTCGACCTGTTCGGGGAAACCTCGGACTTTCCGGACGTGGTGCATTGCGAACGCATCAGGGACCGGGCGCGGCTGCATGACTGGGTGATCGCGCCGCATCGGCATCGCGATCTGGCGCAGATCCTGCTGATGGAACAGGGCGAGGCCGAGGTCAGTCTGGACGGCAGGCTGCGCGGTCTGCGCGATGGTCAGTTCGTCTATATCCCTGTGCCGGTGGTGCATGGCTTTCGCTTCCGGCAGGGTGCCGAGGGGATGGTGCTGTCCTTTCCGCGCAATGTGCCTGCCGGGCTGCGCGCCAGCGGCGCGGATCTGGACCGGCGGCTGTCGCGCCCGATCAAGGCTGCGGCCAATGCGCATCTGACCGGCCTTGGCCGGATGCTGGCGCAGGTCTTTGCCGCTCCGGGCAGTTACCGCGCGCAGATGCTGGTGGCGCTGTCGCATGCCATTCTGACCACCATCTGCGAGATTGACCGCGCCAGCGATGCCGACAGCACCGATGGCGCATCGCGGCGCATGTCGGAATTTCACGCGCTGGTGCTGCGCCATATGGCCGACCGCTGGCGGCCCGGCGATTATGCCGGGGCCATGTCGATCACCCCCGGACATCTGAACCGGCTGTGCGGGCAGGCGGCCGGGCAATCGGCATCGGCCTATGCCGAGGCGCTGGCGATGACCGAGGCCTGCCGTCTGCTGGCCTTTACGCAACTGCCCGTGGCCGAGGTGGCCTATCGGCTGGGCTTCGACGATCCGGCGCATTTCTCGCGCCGGTTCCGCATCGCGCGGGGCGACACGCCATCGGCCTATCGCGCGCGGTTTCACGGCTAGGGCGGTAACGGTCTGGCGCGGCAGGCAGAATCGCGCCTTGTGCTGCCCGAGTTGGTGGCATGGGCGCTGGTTCTGTTCCGTCGCTGTCGCGATTGTAAGCAAACTGATGCCGCAGGCGGCAGTTTCGCGGAATCCGCGGCGATTGCGCTTCTTGCGCAAGAAGAAACTTTCTTTCCCGGCGCAGTGTTCCATCATCAGCCCATCATTTTGCCATGATGGGTATCTGCAATGAACCTAAGGAAAGCCTGCCTTCCGGCCACGCTTCTGGCCACCTTCCCGATTCTTGCCCATGCACAGGACGCCGCGCCGGTGCTGAGTGCCGGTGACACCGCCTTTGTTGCCACCTGCGCGCTGATCGTCATGTTGATGATGCTGCCGGGGCTGGGGCTGTTCTATGCCGGCATGACGCGCAGCAAGAACGCGCTGTCCGTGCTGACACAGATTTTCGCCTCGATCTCGCTGATCTGCGTGCTGTGGATCTTTTTCGGCTATTCGCTGGTCTTTGACGGCGACACCTCGCTGAATGCGGTGATCGGTGGCACGGCCAAGTTCTTCCTTGCGGGCGTGTCGCAGGACAGCATGGTGGGCACGATCCCGGAATATCTGTATATCCTGTTCATGATGATGTTCGCGGCCATCACGCCGCCGATCATCGTGGGTGCCTTTGCCGAGCGGATGAAGTTCCGCGCCGTGCTGGTCTTCATGGCGATCTGGCTGATGATCAACTATGTGCCCATGGCGCATATGGCCTGGGGCGGCGGCTGGGTGTTCAATGTCGGCGTGCTGGACTTTGCGGGCGGCAACGTCGTTCACCTGAACGCAGGCATGGCCGCGCTGGTCTGCGCCTTGGTCGTGGGTCCGCGCAAGGGCTATGGCCAGACGATGATGGCGCCCCACAACATGACGATGACCTATACTGGCGGCGCGATGCTGTGGGTGGGCTGGCTGGCGTTTTGCGGCGGCTGTGCGCTCGCGGCGAACGGTTTCGCTTCGATGATCATGCTGAACACCATGCTGGGCGGTGCCGCAGGGGCGCTTGGCTGGATGGTGACCGAGATGATCCACCGCAAGAAGGCCAGCACCTTCGGTCTGGTCTCGGGCGCGATCGCGGGTCTTGTCGCCATCACCCCGGCCTGTGGCTTTGTCGGTCCGGCGGGCGCGGTGGCGGTCGGTTTCCTGACCGCCCCGGTCTGCGTCTTTTCCGTCGAGGTGGTCAAGCGCCGCTTCGGCTATGACGACAGCTTCGACGTGTTCGGCGTGCATGGCGTCGGTGCGGTTGTCGGCGGCGTGCTGACGGTGATCTTTGCCGCGCCGTCGCTGGGGGGCACGGGCTTTCCCGAAGGTCGCACGATGATGGGCCAGATGGTGCCGCAACTGGCGATCATGGGCTTCAGCATCCTTGTGTCGCTGGTGACCACCTATATCGCGCTGAAAGTCACGGGCGCGCTGGTCGGCCTGCGCGTCGATGCCGAAACCGAGTTCGACGGTCTGGACACCAGCGAACATGGCGAGGTCGGCTATCGTCTGGGCGACGGCGTCTATGCCGGTGCGCCGGTGCCCCTGCAGACCGAGGGCAAGCCCGTGCTGCAAAGCGCAGGCGTCGCTGCCGTCTCGAAATAACCTGCCGGGCAGGATGCCATGGACCGGGTGCCGCAAGGCGCCCGGTTTTTCATTTGCTTTGCGGATAGGTGATGATCGACAGGTATTTCGCCGGAAGCTGGATCAGGTCCACCGGACCATGCGGCGCGTCGGCATCAAACAGCAGCGTATCGCCCGGCTCCAGCCGATAGACCTGTTCGCCGTGGCGATAGCCGACGGTGCCTTCCAGCATATACAGCATCTCGATCCCTTCGTGCTGGAAGGTCGGGAAGCGGTCGCTTTCGGTGGACAGCACGATCAGATAGGGCTCGACCACCACGCCCGAGCTATTCGAGCCGATATGGCCCAGCAGGTGGTATTGATGCCCGGCCCGCGTCCCGGCGCGTGGAGTTTCGACGCCTTCGCCGGATTTGACATGCATGGCCCCGCGCGGTTCGGCATAGCCGTCGAACAATTGCACCAGCGGCACGCGCAGCGCATTGGCCAGCGCCTGCAGCGTGCTGAGCGAGGGCGAGATGACGCCGTTTTCGATCTTGGACAGCATGCCGATGGAAATGCCGGTCTGCTGGGCCAGATCCGACCCGGTCATGCGCTGGCGCTTGCGCAGATCGCGCACGACGCGGCCAATGGCGACTTCAAGATTGCGTTCGGGCGTGTCGCGCAGCGCATGCGGGTTCTGGATCAGCTTCTCGGATTCGGACATGCGGTCTGGCGGGCCTTTTTTTCTTGTGGGGAAAGTCCAGAATGCGCGCTGGCCGGGGCGAATACAAGCCTTGCTTGCGCGACACGTCCCGCGCCCGGCGGCTGGGGTGAACGGAACATCCCGGCAGGGGGGCTGCCGGGATGTCGTTGTCTCAGCGATGGACCGAGCGTTCGGACCGCTTCCAGTCCTCCCATCCCGGCTGGCCCTGCATGAAGGCCTCGATCTGGTCGCGGTTCGCTTCCAGCCGGGGATCGTGGCGCAGATAGTGGCGGGTCTCGCGCGCGATCAGGCCCGACAGGATCAACAGGCCGATCAGGTTCGGAATGGCCATCAGCCCGTTCATCACGTCCGAGAAGTTCCACACCACGCCCAGCTGCACCGTGCAGCCGAAATAGACCACCAGCGCGAACAGGATGCGGAAGGGCATGACGCCGCCGCGCCCGACCAGCCGTTCGATATTGCGCTCGCCGTAATAGGCCCAGCCAAGGATCGTGGAATAGGCAAACAGCACCAGCCCCACGGTGACGATCCAGTGGCCCCATTGGCCGGGCAGCCCATGCGTGAAGGCCTGACCCGTCATGATCGCCGCCGAGATCTGTTCGCCCGTCGCCGGGTCTGTCTCTTGCCAGACGCCGGTGGTGACGATGACCAGCCCGGTGCAGGTCACGACGATGATGGTGTCGATAAAGGTCTGCGTCATCGACACCAGCCCCTGCCGCACCGGATGCGTCGTCTGCGCCGAGGCCGCGGCGATGGCCGCCGAGCCCATGCCGGATTCGTTCGAGAAGATGCCGCGCGCCACGCCGTATTGCACCGCGATCATGATGGTCGAGCCCAGAAAGCCCCCGACAGCCGACGTGCCGGTGAACGCCTGCCCGAAGATCTGGCCAAAGGCCGCAGGCACGTCGGCGATATTGACGATCAGGATATACAGCGCGCCCAGCACATAGAACAGGATCATCGCCGGCACGAAGCCCGCCGTGACCTTGCCGATGGATTTGATGCCGCCGACCAGCACCAGCAGCGTCATCGCCGCCAGCACCGCCCCCGTCGCCCATGTCGGCACGGCAAAGCTGCGTTCGAGGTTCGAGGCGATGGAATTGCCCTGCGTCATATTGCCGATGCCGAAGCAGGCGCAGACGGCGAAGACCGAAAAGGTCAGCGCCAGCACCTTGCCGAAGCCGCCGGGGATGCCGCGTTCAAGGTAATATTGCGGGCCGCCGGATTTCTCGCCTGCGGTGTCGGTGGTGCGGAAGCGCACGCCCAGAAACGCCTCGGAATATTTCGAGGCCATGCCCAGCAGCGCGGTCATCCACATCCAGAACAGCGCGCCGGGGCCGCCGATGCCGATGGCGGTTGCCACGCCGACGATATTGCCGGTGCCGACGGTCGCGGCCATGGCCGTGGTCAGCGCCTGAAACTGCGAGATGTCGCCTTCCGCACCGTCATCCTGCCGCTTGATCAGCCCCAGCCGCAGCGCCGCGCCCAGCCGCAGGAACTGGATGCCGCCCAGCCGGATCGTCAGATAAATGCCCGTGCCCAGCAGCAGGGGGATCAGCAGAAACGGCCCCCATACGATCCCGCCGATGGTGCCCAACAGCTCTTCCAGACCGCTCAAATCCATTTTTCCTCCGCAGAAATGTCGATTTTTGGGGATATGTCTGCGAGCCTGACCTTGTTTGTCAACCTTTCAGGGCGGCGGGTGCGGGGCCAGTGCCGGGCAGGTGCGCGCGCGGCCAGCCTGCGCGGTCTGGTCGATTTGCGGTTGAATCCCCGGCCAGCGCCCTCACACTTGGCCGCAACCGCGTGAGGAGGAAACATGCTGAACGTCATATCCCGGCCCCTGGTCCGGCTGGTCGACCGCTGGTTGCCCGACCCCTATATCTTCGTCGTCATCCTGACCCTTGTCGTCATGGTCGCAGCCATGGGCATCGAGGGACATTCGCCCATGGCCGTGGTCGGGATGTGGGGGACCGGGTTCTGGGAGCTTTTGTCCTTTGCCATGCAGATGCTGCTGGTGCTGGTCACCGGCTACATGATGGCATCGACCCCGCTGGTGCGGCGCATTCTGGAGCGGCTGGCCGATCTGGCCCGCACGCCCGGCGCGGCGATCCTGCTGGTCAGTTTTGTGTCGCTGACGGCAAGCTGGATCAACTGGGGCTTCGGTCTGGTGGTCGGCGCGCTGTTTGCCAAGGCGCTGGCCCGCAAGGTGCGGGTGGATTACCGGCTGCTGGTCGCCTCGGCCTATTCGGGGTTCATCGTCTGGCATGGCGGTCTGGCAGGCTCGGTCCCGCTGGCGATTGCCACGGCCGGGCACCCGTTCGAGGGCGTGATCGGCGTCATCCCGACCGACCGCACGATCTTTGCCGCCTATAACCTGTTCATCGTCATCGCGCTGTTCATCGCCGTGCCGCTGGTCAACCGCATGATGATGCCGCGGCCCGGCGAAGAGGTGTTCGTCGATCCCGAAAAGCTGGCCGAGCCCGAACTGACCGACACCGCCGCCACCACCCCGGCCGAGCGGATGGAAAACAGCCGCGTTCTCAGCTGGCTGATCGGTGCTGCGGGACTGGCCTATCTGTTTCAGTATTTCGCCAATTCCGGCACGCTGACGCTGAATGTGGTGAATTTCCTGTTTCTGATCGTCGCCATCGTGCTGCACGGCACGCCGCGCCGCTTGCTGGCCAGCCTGAACGAAGGCGTCAAGGGCGGCGCGGGCATCGTGATCCAGTTCCCGTTCTATGCCGGGATCATGGCAATCATGCTGAATTCCGGTCTGGCCGAGACGATCTCGATCTGGCTGACCTCGTTTGCCACCCCGGACACCTTCGCCTTCTGGACCTTCATGAGCGCGGGGCTGGTCAATTTCTTCGTGCCCTCGGGCGGCGGGCAATGGGCGATTCAGGCCCCGGTCATCCTGCCCGCCGCCGAGGCGCTGGGGGTCGATGCCGCCCGTGCCGCCATGGCGGTCGCGTGGGGCGACAGCTGGACGAACATGGTGCAGCCGTTCTGGGCGCTGCCGATCCTTGGGATCGCGGGCCTGAAGGCGCGGGATATCATGGGGTTCTGCACGCTGCATCTGGTGCTGTCGGGCATCATCATCTCGATCGGGCTGACGTTCATCTAAGGCGTGCCAGCCGCGAGGAATGTGGAAATGGGCGGATCGTCTCCGCCCATTTCGCTTTGGTCGAACGCCTTAGGAAAGCTGGCGCTTTTCGGCCATCAGGCCCTTCAGGATCGCCCAGCACGCGCCCAGAAGCACCAGCGTGAAGGGCAGCCCGGTCGAAACGGCCATGGCCTGCAAGGCCGCCAGCCCGCCCCCCAGCAGCAGCGCGATGGCCACAAGCCCTTCGAGGCTGCACCAGAAGACGCGCTGCGCCACCGGCGCATGGATCTTGCCGCCTGCGGCAATCGTGTCGATCACCAGCGAGCCGGAATCCGACGAGGTGACGAAGAACACGATGACCAGAACGATGCCGATGAAGCTGGAAATCGCGGTCAGCGGCAGTTGCGACAGCATCTGGAACAGTTGCAGCTCCAGCGCCGCGTCGGTGACGCCGGTGAAACCGGCCAGCGTCTCGGTAATCGCGGTGCCGCCGAAGGCCGTCATCCACAGGACCGAGATCAGCGAGGGCACGATCAGCACGGCCATCAGGAATTGCCGCACCGTCCGGCCGCGCGAGACGCGGGCGATGAACATGCCGACAAACGGTGACCAGCTGATCCACCACGCCCAATAGAACGCCGTCCAGCCTTGGCGGAAGTTGTCGTCGTCGCGGCCAAAGGGGTTCGACAGCGGCACGATATGCGTGGCATATGCGCCCAGATTGCCGAAGAACCCGCTGAGGATCTGCCAGGTCGGCCCGGTGAAGATCACGAACAGCAGCAGCAGGACAGCCAGGATCATGTTGATCTCGGACAGGCGCTTGACGCCTTTTTCCACGCCCAGCACGACCGAGGCCATGGCAATGCCGGTGATGACCACGATCAGGATGATCTTGGCGGTCATCGCCGTGCTCCAGCCGAACAGGAAGTGGAACCCTGCCGAGGCCTGCTCGGCGCCGATCCCCAGCGAGGTGGCCAGCCCGAACAGCGTCGCCATCACCGCCAGCACGTCGACGACGTGACCCGGCCAGCCCCACACCCGGTCGCCCAGAATGGGATAGAAGACCGAGCGCAGCGTGAGCGGCAGACCCTTGTTATAGGCGAACAGTGCCAGCGCCAGCGCCACCACCGCATAGATCGCCCAAGGATGCAGGCCCCAGTGAAAGATCGTGGCGGCCATCGCCAGACGCCGCGCGCCCATATCGTCGCCAGCCGCCCCGTCCAATGGCGCCCAATCCGTGCGCACGCCGTTTTCGACCACCGGCCCGCCCAGTGCGGCGGTGAAATGGCCCAAGGGCTCGCTGACGCCATAGAACATCAGGCCGATGCCCATTCCGGCGGCAAACAGCATCGAAAACCAGCCGGTCAGGCTGAAATCCGGCGTGGCCTCGGGGCCGCCCAGACGGACCGAGCCCAGCGGCGACAGGATCAGGCCAAGGCACAGCAGCACGAAGATGTTGCCCGCAATCAGGAAGAACCAGTCGAAATTGCCGGTGACCACATCGCGCAACCCGCTGAAGAACGGCCCCAGCGCCGAGGGAAACAGCAGCGTCGCCGCGGTAAAGATCACCACGGCGATGCCCGAGATCATGAAGACGGGATTGTGGATGTCGAAGGCGACGGGTTTCACGCCCTCGATATTGTCCTGACCGACTTCGTAATCCGTCTGGATGATCTGCGTGGGGCCTTCGGGCGGCGGCAGGGCCTCGATGCCCGGATCGGCGGCGTTGGTGTCTGATGTGCTTGTCTGTGACATGCGTCCCTTTCTCATGAGTTTGATCGGGCGCCGAATGCTTCGACTCGGCGCAGTCGCGCCTGAACACAAGGGTTTCACGATTTCTTTACGAATGCCATCCGCAGCCAGCGAATAGGCGCGACATCGCGGCAGGATTGCCAGCATGGGGCCGGATAACGGGAACGCGGCGGCGGCCATGGCGAAGGGGCCGGCCCATAAGAAGGCCGGCCCCGGTTTCAGGTCGGTTCGGCTGTCAGGTCAGTCCAGCGCGCGGTTGCGCGATTCCACATCCACCATCCAGATCGCCCCGGCGGCGACCACCAGGAAGGTCGCAAGCATCGCCAGCGACAGCGTGAAATGCGAGGTCATGACCGGGGCCACGATCGAGGGCGCGAACAGCCCGCCAAAGCGTGCGATGGCCCCCGCCATGCCCATGCCGCTGGCGCGCAGGCCGGTGGGATAGACCTCGGGCGTGAAGGCATAGAGCGCCCCCCATGTGCCCAGCAGCGCAAAGCTCAGCAGCAGGCTAGAGCCGACGACGACAAAGGCGCTGGTGCCAAGGCTGTAAAGCAGGCAGCCAAAGGCGCTGAGGATCAGAAAGCCCACCAGCGTCGGCTTGCGGCCCCATTTTTCAACCCCATAGGCGGCCAGCGCAAAGCCGGGAAGCTGCACGACGGCCAGCAGGATCAGGAAGACCTGACCGCGCATGAAGGCAAAGCCCTCGCCCGCCATCTTGATCGGCAGATAGACGAACACCCCGTAATAGGCGACCGAGATCAGCGCCCATGCGATGAGCAGACAGATTGAGCGACGGCGGACATCAGAGCCGAACAGGGCAAAGACAGATTTGCGCTCCATCACCTCGGGCGTCAGCGGCGCGATTTGGTTGGTCGAGCGGTTGACCTTGGCCACGCGCTGCAAGACGGCATGGGCCTCGGCGGATTTGCCGGTCTTGTTCAGGAAATGCGGCGATTCCGGGATGTAGAAGCGCAGCGCCACGCCGATCAGCGCAGGCACGCCGGTGACGAAGAAGATGATCCGCCATGCGTCCGGCCCATAGGCGGCTGCGATCAGCGCCAGAACGGCCAGGAAGATCGTGCCGATGGCCCAGAAGGATTCCAGCAGCACCAGCCAGCGCCCGCGCCGCGATGCGGGCAGGAATTCGGCCATCATGGTGTAATCCACCGGCAGCGTGCCGCCGACGCCGATGCCGGTCAGAAAGCGCAGCACCAGAAGCCATTGCAGATCGGGCGCGAAGGCCGAGGCCACGCCGCAGATCGCGTCGATCACCACGGCGATCATCAGGACCGGACGCCGGCCGATCCGGTCGGCAAGGCGGCCGAACACGAAGGCGCCGATCAGCATCCCGGTAAAGAACAGCGTTCCGGTGGACAAAGCCTGCGGCACGGTGATGCCGAAGGTCGCAGCGATGGACGGCGCGCTGAAGCCGATGGACAGCACCTGCATTGCATCGGCCAGCCAGACAAGGCCGAAGATGATGAACAGGCGATACTGGAATTTGCCGACGCCAGCGGCTTGGATGCCCTGTTCGACGGAGATTGTTGGAGATGACATTATTTTCCCTGCTTATGCATCGTGTTACCCCGCCTCCCCGCGGGTCATGTGAGGCAGGCGGACGCCCGGCTGCGATGCATCCACAGCCGGGCGGGAGTATCAGGTCAGTTCGACCGTCAGCGGGTCATAGGCATAGACCCATGCCGGATCTTCCGGCTGTTTCAGCCAGGTATTGGCGTTCGAGATGGTCTGAACCTTGGTCGCCCGTTCGCGGCGGGCATTTTCATAGATCTTGAAGGCGGTCTTGTAATCCTCGGCCCCGGTCAGGGTCAGCGAACGCGCTAGCACGGCCGCATCCTCGATCGCCATGCAGGCGCCCTGCGCCATATGCGGGCGCATGGGATGGCAGGCATCGCCCAGCATGCACAGGCGGCCCTGGCTCCACAGGCTCATCGGGTCGCGGTTCCAGAACGGCCATTTCGTCACCTCGGTCGTGGCGTCGATCAGGCCGCGCACCATCGGATGGGCGTTGTCGCCAAAGATCGCCTCCATCTCCTCGCGCGAGCTGTCGACGAAGCCTTCGGTGTGGTTCCAGCTGTCCACGGGGACGCCGGTGACATAGTAATATTCGCTGTCATCGCCCTTGGTGGCATAGGCCATGATGTGGCGCGACTGTTCCCACCACCATTTCACGCAGCGTTCGTATTCCAGCCCGGTGGCGCGCAGCTTGTCCATATCGACCAGCGCGCGATGCCCGATCCAGCCCGAGAAGCGCGGCTTTTCGACGCCCAGCAGCTTTTCGCGGATGGCCGAGTTGATGCCGTCCGCGCCGATCACCAGCTTGGCCGCCACCTGCTTGCCATTGGCAAAGCTCAGCAGGACGTGGTCCTCGCGCTCTTCGATATCGGTCAAGCGGTGGTCGAAATGCAGGCGTTCCTTGGGCAGGATCGCGATCTGTTCGGCGTGAAGGTCGCCCCGGTGGATGGTGATATAGGGCGCGCCGTATTCGCTTTTGGCGAAATCGCCCAGCTTGATGCGCGACAGGTATTCGCCGGTCCGCCCGTCGCGGGAAAACCAGAAATCGGGATGCGCGCCGATGCCTGCAAGACGGTCTTCCAGACCCAGCTTGCGGAAGATCTTCATCACGTTCGGGCCGATATGGATGCCCGCGCCCAGCCGGACAAATTCCGGGGCCTGCTCGAACACGTCGACCTTGAAGCCTTCCGCCTCCAGCAGAGCGGCAGCGGCAGCACCGCCAAGGCCCGCCCCGATTACGGCGATGTCAATCTGCTCTGTTTGCACGTCAGTCTCCGAGTTCATGTTTATTCATTCGTATACACCCAATTATGACCTGTCAGCATTTTTCTTGTCCGTTTGCGGGCATAATTTTCGCGGCAGATGAAGTTCTGGGCAGATGCGGCAACTGTTGCCACACAAGCAATCACGGCCAGGCTGGCAGATCCGGGGCATAGCGCGCGCGCAGATAGTCGGTCAGCTCGCGCAACTGGCTGGCGTCCAGTTCCTGCGCGAATCCCGGCATGTCGCGCAGGTCCATATCCAGCGGAGCCTCGATCCCGTCGCGGATCACGGTCATCAGCCCGTCGCGCATGGGCGCGCGGATGGCCGCCGATTGCGTCAGATCGACCTGCGCCGCTGTGACCGCGCCCGGCAGGCCCGGCGCATGGCAGCTTGCGCAGGCGGCGCGGAACGTGGCCGCGCCCGGACCGGGCGGCACATCCGCTGGCGTCACCGCGCGCAGCGGGGCCGGGGTCACCAGCGATGCCAGATAGACCGACATGGCGCGCAGGTCCTGATCGGGAACGCCTTGCAGGCTGTGGACCACTTCGGCCATCGGACCCGAGGCGCTGGCGATGCCCGGTGCGTGGCCGTTGCGCAGATAGGTATAAAGGCTGTCCTGATCCCAACCGCGCGATCCCGCAGCCACCCCCGACAGCGCCGGGGCCCACCAATCGTCGATCAGCGCACCGCCATAGGCATCCCGGCCCGATTTCTCGGCACCCATCAGGTTGCGGGGCGTGTGGCAGGCGCTGCAATGGCCCGCCGCCTCGACCAGATAGCGGCCGCGGTTCCAGTCCGCCGATTGCGCCGGATCGTTTTGCAGGGGCTTCGGGTCGTGAAACATCAGGTTCCACGCGGCATTCACCGGACGCAGGTTCGTCGGCGCCAGCATGGTCGAACGGGGCGTTTCGGACGCTACAGCAGGCAGCGTCTGCAGATAGGCGTAAAGCGCATACATGTCGCCATCGTCGATCTTGGCGAAGGCGGTATAGGGGAATGCGGGATACAGGTTCTTGCCGTCCCGGCTGATGCCGTGGCGCATCGCGCGTTCAAACGCGGCAAAGGACCAGTTGCCCAGACCCGTTTCGGGATCGGGCGTCAGGTTGGTGGTATAGACCGTGCCGAAGGGCGTCTGCATGCCGCGCCCGCCCGCATTGGCCAGCCCGCCCTCGGCCGTGTGGCAGACGGCGCAATCGCCGACCGCAAAGACCTGCCGTCCGCGTTCGATGGTGTCGGCGGAAAAGACACTGGCGGCGGGGGCGCGCTGCGCGGGGATCGCCGAGTGGATCGGCAGCGCGATGGCCCCCAGCGTCAACGCGCCGGTGACGGCGGCAATCGCGCGGGTCAGCGGGTGCGTGGCCAGGGCGCGGCGCATCCGTGCGACGGGACCGGGCAGCGCGGTGGGCGCAGGGGGCTGGATGCCAAGCGCCGCGCGGACCTTTTGCGGCGTAAAGGGCGCCTCGCGCAGCCGCACGCCGGTCGCGTCAAAGATCGCATTGGCAATGGCCGCCGCCGCCGGAACCGCCGCACTTTCGCCGACGCCAAGCGCCGGGCTGCCGGGGCGTTCGATCAGCATGGTCTCGATCCGGGGCGCTTCATCGAAGGTCTGGATGGGATAGCCCGCCCAGCTTTTCGGCGTGGGCACGATGGCGTTGAACGTCACCTCTTCGCGCAGGGCGCGGCTGGCGGTCTGGATGACATTGCCGTGGATCTGCGCGCGCACGCCATCGGGATTGATGACCAGCCCCTGATCCTGCCCGACAAAGACCCGCGTCAGCGTGACCTCGCCCGTCTCCAGATCGACGGTGACATCGCAGACCCATGCGGCCGAGGCTGCGGCCTTGCCGGGGAACGTGCCATGCACATAGGTGGCGAAGGCAAAGCCCTGACCATAGGCCATCCGCCCCTCGCACCGGAAACGCGGGCCGCTGCGTTCGGCCCAGCCACCCGCTTCGGCGGTGCGGCGCACCAGATCGGCCTCGTTCGGGTCGTCCAGATGGCGGATGCGGAAGGCGACCGGATCCTCGCCCGCCTCATGCGCCAGTTCGTCCATGAAGCTTTCATGGGCAAAGGTATTGGGCAGGGCCGAGACGCCGCGCATCCATGCCGCCCGCACCACCGGGGCCATGTCATGCACGGTGATGCGCTTGTTCGGCACCCGATAGGGCGGGATGATCGTGCGGTCGCCCATATCCGATGGGCGCGGCTCGGGCGAGATGCGCCCGGTCAGCAGCAGTGCCAGATTGGGCCCCCGGTTCGAGGGATACCATGTGTCGATGGCATAGGCGCCGATATCGCCGTCCGGGCCGATGCCGCCCTCGACCTCCATCAGCTGCGCGGCCCCCTTGGGTTCCCACAGATGTTCCTGCGCGCGGGTCAGTTGCACGCGGACCGGGCGGCCCACCGCTTTGGACATCAGCAGCGCATCGCCGCAGACATCGTCGGCGCAGTTGCGGCCATAGCAACCCGCGGCCTGCAGGCGCCGCACCTCGATCTGCGGCGGCTCCAGCTGCATCAGCACCGCCAGATCGCCGCGCAGCATATGCGGGTTCTGCGTGCCGCTCCAGACCACGGGGCGGCCGTCGTTCCAGTCGGCCACCGCGCAGGACGGCCCGATCGAGCCATGTTCGTGATAGGGCCACAGATAGGTGCGCGACAGCCGGATGCCGCAGGCGGCAATGCCCCGGTCGAAATCGCCCGACCCGTCCAGCAGGCGCGAGCTTGAGGGCTGCGCCTTCAGGCTGTGGTGCAGATCGGACATGTCGGGCAGCGGCGGCGGGATGCGCCAATGGGCGATCAGCGCCTCGGCGATGTCGCGCGCCTGCGGTGCGGTTTCGGCGACGACGCCCAGAAAATCGCCCTCGCGCACGATGGCGATCAGGCCGGGCATATCTGCAACCGAGGATTCGTCCACCGCAACAAGGCTTTGGCCCACGAAATCGCCGCTGTCGCGCCCGGAATAGGGCGGGCGGACGACATGGCCGTGCAGCATGCCGTCCAGCCGGAAATCCTGGATATAGCCAAAGGCGCCCGTCACCTTCTGCGGCAGGTCGCGCCGCCCGACCGGCTGGCCGACGATGCGGTAATCGGCGGGGTTCTTGACCGGCACCTCGGGGTCCAGCCGCATGGCCAGATCCAGACCCGCGATCAGTTCGCCGTAATCCTTGCCCACGCCCTCGGCGCTGATGCGGCCTTGGTCGATCTGCAATTCGGCGACCGGCGTGTTCAGCCGCTGCGAGGCCGCGCCCAGCAGAAACGCCCGCAGCTGCGCCGCCGCAATGCGCAAGGGCACGGCAGCGATCTGGATCGTCTCGGAGGCGATGGTCGCGCCCTGATCGGGCGTGCGCGCGGTGTCGCCCAGCACGATCCGCACGCGGTCCAGCGGCAGATCCAGCTCTTCGGCCACGATCTGCGCCAGCGCGGTTTCGATGCCGGTGCCCAGATCGACATGGCCGTTGAAGCCCGTGGCGATGCCGGTTTCGTCCATATGCAGAAAGCTGACCCGCCCGTCCGGCAGGTCGTCATAGACCGACACAAGGCCCGGAAGCACATCAGTCATTGCGGCCTCCGGCCATCAGCACGGCGGCGCGGGCGACCGAGGCCACGATTTCCTGATGCGTGCCGCAGCGGCACAGATTGTCGCGCAGTGCCTGCCGGATGTCGGTCTCGGTGGGGTCGGGGTTCTGCGCCAGAAAGGCCACCGCCGTCATCACCATGCCGTTCAGGCAATAGCCGCATTGCGCGCCCTGTGCATCGACAAAGCCCTGTTGCACCGGATGCAGCCGCCCACTGACCGGATCGGCCAGACCTTCCAGCGTCGTCACCGACCGGCCCGCGATCCGCGCGGCGCGCAGCACGCAGGCCCGCGCAGGCGCGCCATCGACCAGCACCGTGCAGGCCCCGCATTGCGCCATGCCGCAGCCGTATTTCGGCCCGTTCAACTTGAATTCATCGCGCAGCAGATCCAGAAGCAGGCTGTGCGCCCCGACCGAGGCCCGGCAGCTTTGGCCATTCAGGTTGAATTCCAGATCAGGTCTCACGGTGTTCTCTTGGCTTGCAGGCTGAAACCGGATGCTAATTCAAAATTGAATGTATACAAATAAAAATTGCCCAGATGATGCCTATCTTTTCATCCTGCACATTTTTTCCGCGCCAAATACACGCAAAGAGACTTGCGCAGGACAGTCGCCGGGCGGCATTAGGTCATGGCATGACGCAAATGGACGTTGAATGACGGAAGCATCTTTTCTTGCATATAAGCTGGACGATCAGGTGGGGTTCCTGCTGCGCAAAGCCTATCAGCGGCATATGGCCATCTGCGCCGAACGCATCGGCGGGCGGCTGACGGCGGTGCAGTTCTCGATTCTGCACCGGCTTGCGGCCGAACCGACGCCCGTGTCGCAGAACGCGCTGGGACGGATGGTCGCCATGGATGCGGCGACGACCAAGGGCGTGGTGCTGCGGCTGAAGGAACGCGGGCTGATCGTCAGCCGCGTGGACAAGGATGACAAGCGCCGCCACATGTTGTCGACCACCGAAGAGGGCCGGGCGCTGCTGGCCGAGGTCACGCCGATCATGGCCGAAATCACCCAGCAGACGCTTGCGCCGCTGGAACCCTATGAGCGCGCGACGTTGACCGCCTTGTTGCAGAAAATCTGCTGATCGTTTGCAGACAAGCGATTTTCGGCATCCGAACCCGGCCTAGACCTGCGGGCGCTTCATGCGGAAGACCTGATCGACCGCGCCGAAATCCGAATAGCCCAGCCGGGTCAGCGGGCGGTATCGCGTCACGTCGAACCGCCCATCCTGCAGGCAGTCGTCACGCAGATGCACCGCCTCGACCCGGGCAATGACCAGCCGGTTCGCCGCGCCGTCCAGCGGGACGATCTGCGTCAGGCGGCATTCCAGCGCGGCGGGGGCCTGCGCCAGACGGGGGCAGTCGATCACCTGACATTCCGCCGTGGCCAGCCCCAGCAACGCCGCCTCATCGACATCGGCGCCGTAATTGGCCGAGCTTTGGTTCAGCGCCTCGCGGTCCTCATAGCCCGCGATGTTGATGCAGAAGCTGCCGGTTTCAAGGATATGGGACAGGGTGTCCTTGCCCTGCATCCGGTCAGGCTTGTCCCCGACAGATGAGACGACGACCTGCGGTGGTGTATAGGCCACGGCGTTGAAGAAGGAATAGGGCGCAAGGTTCATCCGGCCATCCGCGCCCCGCGTCGTGATCCACGCGATGGGCCGGGGTGAGACGATGGCCGTGAAGGGATCACGCGGAAGCGGCAGCGGGTCGGCGGTGCGGTAAAACATCAGGCTCTCGGCAGGGTGGCAGGGGGTAGGCTTGTGGTGGGGTGTGGCAAGGGGGTGGATTGGCTGGAATGGACGTTCAGCACCTCGGCCAGAACCGAGATTGCCAGCGATTTCGGATCGCGGGATGAGGGGATCAGGCCAATGGGGCCACGGATGCGGGCCAGTTGGTCATCGGGCACGCCCTGCGCCGACAACCGGGCCAGCCGCGCGGCCTGCGTGGCGCGGCTGCCTTGCGCGCCGATGTAAAAGGCGGGCGTCGCCAGCGCGCTGCGGATGATTTCCGGCTCATAATCATGGTCGTGATACATCAGCACCACCGCCGTATCGCGGTCGGCCTGTGCCAGCCGGTAATCTACGGGCCGCGACAGCAGCTGCGCGGCACTGCCATGACGCTGCGCGGCCTGAACCGCGCGCTGATCGTGGCTGAACAGCGTGTGCGCATAGCCCATCCCGTTGACAAGGCGGGCGAACACCGTGGCCTCGGCCCCGGTGCCGAAGATCGCGAAGCTGATCTCGGGGCGGAAGCCAAGCACGATCTGCGTCTGACCAAAGGCCGAGGGCTGCCAGTCGGACAGGGCCAGATCGCCATGTCTGTGGATGCGCAGCGCCACGGGCTGACGCGCCTCGCGCGCGGTCTGAAGCGCGCGCAGCGTCTGGCGGTCGCGGGATCTGAACAGCAGCACCTCGATCGCGCCGCCGCAGGGCAGCCGCAGATCCATATAGGGCGAGCCCGCGCCGTAACGCAGATGCAGGGACTGGCCATCGGCGCGCACCTGTGCGGCGCGCAGAACGATATCGCTTTCGATGCAGCCCGAGGTGATGGCCCCGGCGTAACGGCCCTGCGGGTCGATGACCATGGTTGCGCCGGGATTGCGATAGGCGGGACCGTGCGTAGCGACCAGAACCGCAAAGACCAGATCGCCGTCACAGGCAAGGGCGGCGCGCCACGGGTCCAGCGTCGCCGGATCGCCGTCGAACCCGTCCTGCCGGACCGGGCGCGTCAGGCCCTTGCCGGTCACGGCGCGGACCGGGGGATCACGCCAGCCCCTTAAGCCATGCCAGAATATCGGCGGCGTCGGTGACATCGGCGTATTTCTGGTTCATGTCATACAGATTGGCGTCATGCGGGGCCTGCGCGCGGTCGGCGCAGCAATCGGCGGGCACCAGCACGTTAAAGCCCGATTGCACCGCGTCCACCACGGTGGCGCGCACGCAGCCCGAGGTGGTGGCTCCGGTCACGATCAGCGTGTCCACATTCGCCCCCGCCAGCAGCGCGGCCAGCGTCGAGCCGAAAAACGATGATGCGCCCTTTTTCACCACGATGGCATCTTGCGGCTGGATGCCGGTGGCGGCGTCGATTTCGACCAGCCGCGTGCCCTCGATCAGCGCGGCCATGCCGGTGGCCTTTTTCAGCCATGGCAGCTTGTCGACCTCGCCGGGGTGATAAGCGATGGTGGAAAAGATCACCGGATGGCCCTTGGCGCGCGCCAGATCGCAGATCTGCCGGGTCCGCGCCATCTGCGCGCTGGCATCCGAGGCGGTCGGATATTGCAGGTCGGTGAAGCCATAGCTGAAATCGACGACCACGACGGCGGGACGCGTGCCGCGCGGCACCGCAGCGCCAAAGCCCGCGGCGGAATAGACCTGTTCTTGCGACATTCTTGTTATCCTTGGCGAAAGCGGCCCCCGAAGGGGCCGCGGATGCGTCAGTTGCGGCTCATCTGGATGTCCTTGACGACAACATCGCCGTCGATCACGACCGCCTCATCGTCAAGGAACAACGAACAGCCGCGCATCGGGATGTCCAGATGGCAGGCGGTGTCGTTCGGTCCGCCCAGCTCATTGTTCGGCCCGGTCGAGAACATGACGTTGCCATAGAAGCTGCGCGGCTCCATGCCCATGCCGCCCTCGAAGGTGCCGGGCACGAAGTTGTGCCATTTCGCATTCGGGTTCATGCCCCAGCCGACATGGCTCATGCCGAAGCCGCGCTTGTCGTTGAAGGCGGCCATGTATTCCTTGACGATCTGCGCTTCCAGCCCGCCGCGAATATCGGTGATCCAGCCTTTTTCGATGGTATAGGTGATCGGCTCGCGGACCATCAGGTTCTGCGGCAGCAGGATGTCGCCGGGTGCGACGACGATCTGGCCATCCACGCCGTCATCGTCCCCGCCCGTGAACACGAAGCCCGAGGGCCAGTGATCCCAGCGACCGGGCGTGTCGGTGCAGGCATATTCCGCCACCGTCTCATAGGTGTTCAGCTTGTAGGTCACATCCGTGCCATGCGGCGAGGTGATGCGCATCACCTTGGCGCGGTCCAGCAGATCGGCGGCGATGGTCACCTTTTCGCGCAGCTCCGGATAAGGCAGCATCCGCGCCAGCAGTTCCGGCGGCTCGACGGCGGTCAGGATGCGGGTGCCTGCGGCCTGAATGGCGAATTGTTCGGGGCTGAACAGCAGGAAGATGCAGTCGATCAGCATGTCGCAGGCCTTCAGCGCCTCGACCGCTTCGGGCATGGCGGCAAGGCCGGTGACGCCCACCGACCATTCGGCGCTTGGCAGCGGCGCGGGCAGGCGCATGTGATACATCTGCGCGCCCAGACGCTGACCGGCGGCCATGAAGGCGTCGGCATAGTCCAGACGATCATTGCCCTGCGTCAGCACGATCAGACGTTCGCCATTGCGCACGCCCGACATCTTCAGTTGGTGAAGACAGATTTCCGTGAAACTCGTATGGTCCATTTTCTACTTCCCTGTCTTGAAGTCGCTGACCGCGGCAATGAACCCGTCAAGGTCATCCCACGGAATCATGTGGCCCGCCTTTTCGACGGTGCGGATTTCGATCTTTGGCACCAGACCCTGGATCTCGGCCACGTCCTGCGGCTGGATCACCTGCGCGCCACCAGCGACGACCAGCCGCATGGGCAGGCTGATTTCGGGCAGGTCGGCGTGGATGTCATCGACATGGAAGCCGTCGAAGGCGGTCTTGATCGCGCCCCAGTGGCAGGTGTGCAGCCATTCGGCCCGCAGTGCGACCTGTTCGTCGGTCCAGGTCGGGCAGAACTTGCGCATCTCCTCGGCCGAGCAGCCCTTTTGCGCCATGCGGATGGAATCGCCATACCACGGCCATTGCGCCGGATAGCCGCGACGCCCCGGACCCGAGACCGGCGGATCCACCAGGATCAGGCCGGAAAACGGCGCGGGCGATTTCCGCGCGGCACGGATGGCAATGCGCGCGCCCATCGAATGGCCCAGCACGATCGGGCTGTCCATCCCGCCAGCCAGCGCGATGGCGTCATCCGCCATGGCGTCCAGCGAGTAATCCAGATCGCCCGCTTCCGACAGGCCGCGCCCGCGCACGTCCAGCACATGCACGTCGAAACTGGCGGTCAGACGCTCGGCGACAAAGCCCCATGTGATCGCGGGCGAGGTGATGCCGGGTATCAGCAGCAGTTCCGGGCCGTTGCCCTTGTAATGCAGCAGATGCTGGCGGATGCCGTTGGCGTGAACGTTATAGCCGCGCATCAGTAAGCCCCCGACAGCAAGGCACCGCCACCCGGAACGCGGGTCGGCAGGTCCAGCGATTTCAGCATCGACCATGTGGTCGCGACGGCGGCGCTGAGCACCGGCTTGCCCGATTGCGCCTCGACGACCGAGATCGCGGGCAGCGAGGGCATCTGCACACAGGCCGACAGCACGATCACATCGGCATCCGCCGTGTCCATGCCCGCGACGATGCCCGGCAGGTTCATCGGATCATGCGCGGCAACCGCCAGATTGTCCTGAATTTCCAGCGCGCGGTAATCCACGACCTCGAAACCTTCGGCGCGGATGTACTCGACCACCATTTCGGTCAGCGGCTTCATATAGGGCGTGACCACCGCGACCTTTTTCGCGCCAAGCGCTTTCAGCCCGTCGATCAGCGCCCCGGCCGAATTCACCACGGCCCCGTCGCTGTCATTGCTGCGCACCACCTTGGTCAGCCGCTCTTGCGAGGCGCGGTGATAGCCCAGACCCATCGACATGATCGCGACAAGGCAGGCATAGCCCATGACGCTGACCTTGGCATCCGACAGTTCCAGCGCGCAGCGGTCGCTGTCGGCATCCATCTTGGACAGCTCGTCCTTGGTCACATGCTTCATGCGCATCCGCGAGGAATGGAAGGTGAAGCGTTCCGGGGCGACCATCTCGCGCGCTTTCAGCAGCGCGGGGATTTCGGTTTCCATGGTGACGTTCGAGCTGGGGACGATCTGCCCGATGCGGATGGGGGTCATGGGGAGCTCTCTTTGGCTTGGTTGCCTGCGACGGTAATTATACGAATGAATAATTACAACGAAAATTTTTTCAGGCGCGAAGACCTGCTGAAAGAAAGCGCACAAGCTGGTCCATCATCTCGGTCTTGCCCATATCGACGACATGTCCGTCGGTCAGATCGCCCAGCCGCCCCAGATCGTTCAGCATGAACATGTAGGCGCCGACCAGAAAGGACATGCGGATGCTGATCGTGTCGCGGTCCAGATGCGGCAGCGCGCCGGTCAGCGCCTGCACATAGCGCTTGACCGATTCGTCATAGACCTCGCGCCGCCGCCGCAGGGCATGTTCTTCGGGCTCGGCATGAAGGCGGGCTTGCAGCCGCACGAAGGCCGCGCCGCCGGGGCCGCTGTATTTCATGTCCCATTGCGGCTTCAGATAGGCATGGATGATGTCCTCGACCGAGGGGCTGGCGCTGTCGGCCAGCAGCCGGTCCAGCAGCAGATGGCGCTGCCCGGACAGCGCGCTGCCGCGACGCCGGAACACCTCGTCGAAAAGCTGTTCCTTGGTGCCGAAGTAATAGCGGATCATCGCCTGATTGACCTGCGCCGCCCCGGCAATGTCGCGCAGGGTCGCGCCCTTGAAGCCGTGTTCGGCAAAGGAATGTTCCGCCGTGTCCAGAATGACATCGCGAAGATCGGCGCTTTCGCGGGGACGGCCGGGACCGCGGCGCGGCTGTTCGGTCATGGGCGATCCTTGTGATTGTGATCGCAACCATGTGGCATGACCGCAAGGTGAACTCAAGCAGGTGGCCCGGCCCGGATGTCACCAGCGGGCGTGGCGGCTTTCGGGCTGCGGGGCCAGTTGCGCATCGCAGCCGCAGGGGCAGACAGGCGTCATCGCCGCTAGCACCGCCAGCGCCAGTGTCGAGCTCAGCATCTGCAGGCCCGACAGCACATCCTGTTGCAGCAGCGCGCCGGTGCTGCGGTCCATGTAATCGTTCATCCCCGCCGTGACATAGGCCAGAGGCACGAAGCAGGCGCCGATTTCGCGGGCCAGCGTCGCCTCGATCGCCAGCGAATGGTTCAGCACATCGGCGCCCAGCGTGCGAAAGGCCATCGCCTCGGCCGGGGTGGTCAGGCGCGGGCCATAGGAATGCCCGGCCACCAGCCCCTGTTCGATGCCATGCACCCGCCGTCCCTGTGGCCAGACTGCCTCGGCCAAGGCTGCCAGCGTCCGGGCGCCGTCCGCGCAGATGATCCGCTTGCCGCTGGCGTCAAAACGCTGGCGTCCGGGCAGCAGCGAATAGGGGGTCTGGGTCAGTTCGATCACATCGGCCGGAATGGCCAGATCACCCGGCTGGATGGCCCGATTTACCGCGCCTAGCGTCGAACATGCCAGAATGCGCCGGACGCCCGCCTGTTGCAGCACCCAATAGGCGCGGCGGTGGCATTCGTGGTCGATATGGTCGCGCGGATTGCCATGCGAATACATGCACAGCGCCTGCCGGGTCTGCCCGTCCACGGTGATCGCGCCATCCATCCGGAACAGTTTCCAGTTGTCGCTGGGGCCCCATGGCGTCTGGAAGCTGAGATCGCGGGCGATCAGGTCGATGCCGTCCATCGCCACGTCCTCGGGGATGGCGATGCCCCAATTGGCAGAGCCGGTGATCAGGGCAAGATCGACCTGCGGGATCGGGGTGGATGTCATCGTGGGGTCTCCGGCGGTCGAAATGGGGTCGGATATCGGCGCGGCGGTCATTTCTGCCGCGCGTTCATGAACAGCACCAGCCCGACGATCAGCATGGTCCACAGCGTCGAAATGGCGGCGATGGTCGGGTCGATCTGGTCGCGCAGGGACAGAAACATCAACTTGGGCAGCGTGCTGTTTGCGCCGCTGGACACGAAAATCGAAATCACCGCCTCATCCAATGAGGTCAGAAAGGCCATCAGCGCCGCCGTCAGCAGCGAAAAGCGCAGTTGCGGCAGCACGATCCCGCCCAGAACCCGCGCCCAGCCCGCGCCAAGACTGCGCGCCGCCATGGCCTGTCCCCAGTCGAAGCGGTTGACCGCCGGAGCCAGCACGATGGACACGACCGGAATGGCCAGCACCGCATGTCCGACCAGAACCCCGGTCAGCGTGCCGATCAGCTTGGCCTTGGCCAGCACGAAGAACAGCCCGATGGCCAGCAGGATCCCCGGCACGACCGACGGCATCAGCACATAGCCATAGATCGCCCGCGACCACGACCCGCCCAGCCGGTTCATGCCGACGCAGCACAGAAATCCCAGCGGCACGGCGACAAGTGCCGTCAGCAGCCCCAGCCCCAGACTGGTGCGCAAGGCCGCCATCCACGCGCCCGAGCCGAAGAAATTCTCATACCAGCGCAGCGACAGGCTGCGCGGCGGAAATTCCAGCAGGTCCGAGCCGGAAAACGACAGCGGCACCACGACCAGCGTCGGCAGCACCAGAAAGGCCAGCACCAGCGCGGCCAGCACCCACAGAAGAACCCGTCCGATCCGGGCGTCGGGATAGGCGTCAAGCATCATCAGGCTCCGATCCGCTGGCGGCGCAGCAGCCGGGCCGCGCCAAGTAAGATGGCCGCGACCAGCGCGACAAGCACCAGAAGCAGGACGCCAAGCGCGCTGGCCGCGCCCCAGTTCTGGAAGGTGGACAGCGTGCGCTCCATCCGGATGGCAATGGGGGCGACCTTGCCGCCGCCAAGGATGGCGGGGGTGATGAAAAAGCCCAGCGTATAGATGAAGACGATGGTCCCGCCCGAGATGATGCCGCCCATCGACAGCGGCAGGATCACCGTCCAGAAGCTGCGCCACAGGCTTGCGCCCATGCTTGCGGCGGCGCGCAGTGCATTGCTGTCGATGTCGCGCATCGCCGCATAGGTCGGTAGCACGAACAGTGGCAGCATGTAATGCACCATGCCGATCAGCGTGCCGGTGAAGTTATAGATCAGCGGCAGCGGTTCCGACACCAGTCCGGAGCCCAGCAGCGCCTTGTTGATCAGCCCTTCGTTGCGCAGCAGCACCAGCCAGCCATAGGTCCGCACCAGTATCGAGGTCCATAGCGGCAGCAGGATCAGCACCATCAGCCGGTTGGCCACCTTGGTCGAGGTGGTGGCCAGCACGAAAGCCAGCGGCACGCCCAGCAACAGACAGATTGCCAGCGTCGCGCCGGACAGTTCCAGCGTGACGCGCAGCGCGCGCCATGTCAGCGGGCTGGTCAGCAGCTTTTCGTAATTCTCCAGCGTGTAATCGCCCGCCAGCGTACGAAAGGATTGCTGCACGATCCAGACCACCGGGATCAGCGCGCAGATGCCCACAAGGATCATCGCCGGCAGCGACATGGACAGAAAGAACAGCCGCTCGCGCCGGGCGTCGCGTTGCAGCAGCGTGGCTTGCGCGTCGCTCATGCCGCGGCCTCGGGCAGGGTGTCGGTTTCGGGGGCAAAGACATGCAGACGGTCGCGGGCGGCCCATGCGGTGATCTGGGTGCCGGGGGTCAGCGCCTCGCAGCCTTGCGCGCGGGTGGCGGGAATGCTCAGCAGCACCTCGCGGTCGCCGACAAGGATCTGCAGCAGCCAGTTTTCGCCGCGAAACGCCTTTGCGGTCAGACAGCCGCTGATCCAGACCTGCGGACCTTCCAGCGGTTGCAGATGAAAGCTTTCGGCGCGGATCATCAGGCTGTCATCGGTGGCGACCCCCTGCGGCTGCAGGGCGGTTCCCGGCAGGATGTTCGCCTCGCCCATGAATTCAGCGACAAAGCGGGTGCGGGGGCGGTGATAGATCTCATCGGGGGTGTCGATCTGCTGGATGCGACCGGCATTCATCACGGCGATGCGGTCCGACATGGTCAGCGCCTCGCGCTGGTCATGGGTCACATAGATCGTGGTGATGCCCAGATCGTCATGCAGCTTGCGGATCTCGAACTGCATATGTTCGCGCAGGTTCTTGTCCAGCGCCGACAGCGGCTCATCCATCAGCATGATGCGTGGCTCGAAGACGATGGCGCGGGCCAAAGCCACGCGCTGACGCTGACCGCCCGAAAGCGCGGCAATATCGCGATCGCCGAATCCGCCAAGCTTGACCCGCTCCAGCGCGGCCATGGCGCGGTCGCGGGCTTCGGCCTTGGCGATCTTGCGCAGCCGCAGCGGGTATTCGACATTCGCCAGCACCGACATATGCGGAAACAGCGCGTAATTCTGAAAGACGATGCCGATGTCGCGCCGGTTGGGGGCCAGCCGGGTAATGTCGCGCCCGGCGATGCGCAGATGTCCGGCATCCGGCCGGGCGAACCCGGCCAGCGCCATCAGCAGCGTGGTCTTGCCCGAGCCGGAAGGCCCCAGCAAGGTCAGGAATTCACCCGAACGGATCTCCAGCGAGACATTGTCGAGAGCGACGAAGTTTCCGTAAACCTTGCGGATCCTGTCGATCGAGATGGGCAGCGATGTCATGGAACTGGGCTCCGATCGGGTCTGGGTCAGTTGTTCATCATTTCGTCGAAAGCGACCTGGGCCTCTTCACCATGCTCGGTCCACCAGTCGGCCTTGGAAAACACCGAGCTTTCCAGATTGCCCGGCGCGGTGGCCAGTTGTTTCAGCTTGGTGTCGGCAATCAGCCCGCCTTCATAGGCGGCGGGATTGACCGGGCCATAGGCGATGAAGTCGGTCAGCTTGGCTTCGCGTTCCGGGGTGGTCATGGCCGCGATCAGCTTCATCGCCGCTTCGGGGTTCGGCGCGCCCTTGGGCACGGCAAAGCAGTCGGTGCCGATGATCGAGCCCAGGAAGGTGTAATCGGCCGGGCCGCCATCGTCGATCACGCTTTGCGCGCGGCCGTTCCACGTCACCACCAGATCGGCCTCGCCGTCCTTCAGAAGCTGCGCCGACTGCGCGCCCGAGGTCCACCACACCGAAACCGAGGGCTTCAGTTCCGCCAGACGCGCGACGGCGCGGTCGATGCCGCCGTCTTCCGACAACACTGTATAGACATCCGCCGGGGCCACGCCTTCCGACAGCAGCGCCGCCTCAAGCAGGTCCTGCGCATTGGCGCGCAGCGCGCGCTTGCCGGGGAATTTTTCGACATCCCAGAAATCGGCCCAGCTTTGCGGCCCGCCATTCGGGAAGCTTTTGGCGTTCCACGCCATGACCGTGCCATAGCTGTCGAACGGATAGCAGTAATCGGAATGCGCGCCATCCGGCAGGGCCGCGCCGTCGATCACCGCATAGTCCAGCGGCTGCAGCAGGCCAAGCTGCGCGGCCTGCGCCCCTTCGGGCGATCCCAGATGCACCACATCCGTCGTCACGCTGCCCGAAGTAACCTGCATCCGCACGGCGGCCAGGCTGTCGCTTTGGGTTTCCTCGCGCATGTCATAGCCCAGCTCGGTGCCCGCCGGGCCCCACATCGCCTCTTTCAGGCCGGTGCCGTAATCGCCACCAGCCGTGGTGATGGTCACGGTCTGCGCGGCGGCGGGCAGGGCGATCAGCGTGCCAAGCAGCAGGGCAGTGGTCGTCGTCATCATGGATCTCATTAGGGCCTCCCCGGCGCTGAGAACTATTGGAACTTCCGTGAAGAATCGCGGTTATTGTTATATTCGTAACGTTACGATTCCACGAGATGGCGTTTTGGTCAATCTGACTTTGTTTGCATACACCCGTTATCTGGGGATCTGGGGCGATGCCGCCCGGATTATAGGCAGCAAGGGGCGGCAGATGAACTTTTTCACGCCTCGGGGAATGACAATGCCAGCGCCGAAGGCTAGATGAACCCAAGACAATCGGATGCAAGCGAATGATCACCCGAAAGCGCGCCAACCTGCGGCAGATTGCGGATGCTCTGGGTCTGTCGGTGACCACGGTGTCGCGCGCGCTGAAGGACGGCCCCGAGGTGCGGCCCGCCACCATCGCGCGGGTCAAGGCCGCAGCCCGCGCCGCCGGATACAGCCCGAATGCGCATGGCGTGGCGCTGCGCACCGGCCGCACGCATACCCTGACCGTCATCCTGCCGCTGGAGACGCAGGCCTATCTGGCCGATCTTGCGAAAGTGCCGCTGATCGAGGGCATGACCATGGCCGCGCGGCAGGCGGGCTATACGCTGTCGATCCATTCTGTCGGCTCGGATGACGACCAGCTGGCGGTGCTGCGCCATCTGCATCTGTCGGGCGGCACCGATGGCGTCATCATCACCCGGATCGTCGCGCAGGATCCGCGGCTGGCCTTTCTGGCCGAATGCGATCTGCCCTATGTCACCTTTGGCCGCAGCGACAGATCATTCGACCACGCCTATGTCGACATCGACAACGAAGCGATGGCCCATCACGCCACCAGCTTCCTGCTGGCGCGCGGACACCGGCGCATCGGTCTGCAATTGCTCTCGCGCGAGGATCTGATCAGCGCGGCGCGGGTGCGGGGATTTGCGCAGGCGCATGCCGATCTAGGCTTGCCGGTCGACGATCCGCTGTTCGGCTATGACCATTTCACCATGATGGAAAGCGAGACGCTGTTTCACCGGATGCTGTGCGACCCCCATCCCCCCACCGCGCTGATTTGCGCCAGCGAGCTTGGCCTGCTGGGCGCGGCCAGCGCGCTGCGCAAGCGGGGCCTTGCCCCCGGAACGGATGTGGCGCTGGTCACGCGCGATACCAGCCGGATGACCGGGTTTCTGGCGCTGAAGGCGTTGGTGCATTCCGTGGACATGGCCGATATCGGCCGGGCGCTGGTCCTGTCGCTGATCGAACGGATCGTGACGCCCGGCCTGCCGCCCCGGCATGTGCTGATGCCCGGCACCTTCGAGGAGGTGGGCGCGTAACCGCGACCTGACATCCCGCCCAGCCTCTCAGGCCCGCAGCCGCAGCGTCTCGATCAGCAGGGTGAAGGCGGATGAGGCGTGGCGGCGGTGCGGATAATACAGGTGATAGCCCGGCAGGTCCGGGGTGAACCGGCCCAAAACGCGGATCAGCTGGCCGCGGTCCAGATGGTCCTGCACCTGATCCAGTGGCAGATAGGCCAGCCCATGCCCGTCCAGCGCCGCATCGCGGATCAGGTCGATATTGTTGATGGCCAGCGGTCCGTCGATGCCGACGCGGGTTTCCCGCCCGCCACGCGTCAGCCGCCAGCGGTTCAGCGTGCCCGAGGTCGGCAGCCGCAGATTGATCGCGCGATGTTCGACAAGCTGCGCCGGCGTGGCGGGCGCGGGCTGGCCGCGCAGATAATCCGGCGCGCCGACGATGGCCATCGGGATATCCGGGCCGATGCGCAGGGCGATCATGTCCCTGGCGATGTCGCCGCCAAGACGCACCCCGGCATCGAACTGGTCGGCCACGACATCGGCCAGACCGTAATCCACGGTGATTTCCAGCCTGATATCGGGATTGTCGGCCAGCATCCGCTTCATGGCGGGCAGCAGGATGGTCTTGGCCGCATGTTCCACCGTGGTCAGCCGGATGGTGCCGGTCGGCCTGTCGCGCAATTCCCCCAGCGAGGCCAGCGTCGCCTGCATATCCTTCAGCATCGGGGCCAGCGTCTGCAGCAGCCGCTCTCCGGCTTCGGTCGGGGCGACGCTGCGGGTGGTGCGCGACAAAAGCCGCAGGCCCAGCCGTTCTTCGGTGCGGCGCACGATCTGGCTGAGCGCCGACTGCGCCATGCCAAGGCGGGTGGCGGCCTTGGTAAAGCTGCGCTCTTCGGCGACGGCCACAAAAGCCACCAGGTCGGCAATCTCATCCCGTTTCATTCATCACCTCAATGATAAGGGCAAGATAAATTATCTGTCTAATTTGCGCAATAAACCTGACCTAGATTGAGCACACGGGCCGCGCACAGCCACAGCGCCCACAGGTTCAACCGAAAGGAATGCGACGATGGAAAAGATCAGCTTCACCAACCGCAACAATCCTGCCATCACCATGGCCGCCGTCATCAACTTTCCCGAAGGCTTCGACAAGGATAAGACCTATCCCGCCATCATCGTGTCGCATCCAGGCGGCGGGGTGAAGGAACAGACCGCAGGCACCTATGCCGCGCAGCTGGCCGCCAAGGGATTTGTCACCATCGCCTTTGACCGCTCATATCAGGGCGAAAGCGGCGGCATGCCGCGTCAGTTGGAAAACCCCTATGTCAGCACCGAAGATGTCAGCGCGGTGATCGACCATATGACCACGCTGCCCTATGTCGACAACAACCGCATCGGCGCGATGGGGATCTGCGCGGGCGCGGGCTATACGGCCAATGCCGCCATTCAGGATCGCCGGATCAAGGCCATCGGCACGGTCAGCGCGGTCAATATCGGCTCGATGTTCCGCAATGGCTGGGAAAACACCGTCAAATCCGCCGAGGCGCTGCCGCTGATTCAGGCCGGGTCCGACGCGCGCACAACGGATGCGTCGGCCGAAAGCTATGCGACAATGCCGCTGGCGCCGCTGAAGGAAGCCGACGCCCCGAACGAAGAACTGCGTCAGGCATGGGAATATTACCACACGCCGCGCGCGGAATGTGCCACCGCGCCGGGCGTGGCCACGCTGCGCAGCCTCAGCCAGATCATCACCTATGACGCCTATCACATGGCCGATGTCTATCTGACCCAGCCGATCCAGATCATTGCGGGCAGCGAAGCCGGATCGAAGTGGATGAGCGAGGATCTGTATGACCGCGCCGCCAGCACCGACAAGCACCTGCATATCGTCAAGGGTGCCAACCACATGCAGCTTTACGATGGCGACACCTATGTCGCCGAGGCGGTTTCCGTCCTTGCACCGTTCTTCACGTCGAAACTGGGTGCCGAAGGCGACACGCCCCGCAAGCCCGCACCGTTCCTGAAAGGATAAGATCATGCAATCCGTGAGCATCCAGAATGCCGATATGGCATGGCACATCGCCGCCACCATCCAGTTCCCGCCCAACTTCGACGAGGCGAAGACATGGCCCACCATCGTCAGCGTCCACCCGTTCGGAAGCTGCAAGGAACAGACCGCGGGCAATGTCTATGGCAAGGCGCTGGCCGAGCAGGGCTTTGTCGTCATCGCCTATGATGCCAGCTTTCAGGGCGCATCCGGCGGTGCGCCGCGCTGGATCGAGGATCCGACCCAGCGGGTCGAGGATGTCAGCCGCGTCATCGACTATGCCGTGACGCTGCCCTATGTCGATGCTGACCGCATCGGGGTGATCGGCGTCTGCGGCGGTGGCGGCTATGCGATCAACGCCACGCTGACCGAAAAGCGCATCAAGGCCGCTGTCAGCATCACCGGCGTCAATATCGGCCGCCTGTTCCGCGAAGGCTTCAGCGAATACAATCCGCTGGGCGCTTTGGAGGCGATGGCCGCTCAACGCACCGCCGAGGCGCGGGGCGGCGAATTGCAGGTCAACGAATTGCTGCCCGCCAGCCCCGATGCCGCAGCCGCAGCGGGCCTGACCGAACGCGACGTGTCCGAGGCGACCGATTATTACAAGACCCCGCGCGGCCAGTCCGAAGGCGGTGCCACGCGGATGCTGTTCAGCCATGCGCAGAAGACGCTGGCCTGGGATGCCTTTGCCTTTGCCGAAACCCTGCTGACCCAGCCTGTCATGGTGGTGGTCGGCCAGAAGGTCGGCGCGTTCGGCGCCTATCGCGACGGGATGGAGATCTATGGCCGGGCCACGGCCTCGGTGGACCGGCAACTGGTATCGCTGCAGGACTGGTCGCATTACGACCTCTATGACAAGCCCGAGCCGGTGGCGCTGGCCTTGGAAAAGCTGGTGCCGTTCTTCAAGACCCATCTGCTTGATACGGCTGCGGCCTAGGAGGCCCTGATACGGTGGATGCTGCACGGCGGGCGCTGCGCCCGCCGTGTTCCTGCGGTTGGCCTGTCATGCGGGGCAGGGCCTTCCGCATGTCCGTTTCCGGCTTGCTGTCATGTCCCGTGATGGTGTCGTATTGGGGGGCAAAACGATTCAGGACGGACAATGCGATTTCATCTTACAGCTCTTCTGGCAGTGGCGCTGACCGCAGGTTGCGCAGTCGGCTCGGGTGCCGTGGTCAAGGGGGCCGGGCCGGACGATCTGCTGAAACTGCGCGAAGGACCGGGGCTTGAACACAAGATCATCATCGGCCTGCCCGACGGAACGCGCCTTGTCCGGCAGAATTGCCTGAACACCAAAGGCAAGCTGTGGTGCCGCGTGTCGCTGGCCGACCGTCCCGGCATCTCGGGCTATGTCTCGGCGGATTATCTGGCACATCGTTGAGGGCTTGCGTGGTGGCGTGACACCACGGATCCGAAGACGACAGCGCGCAGCGGGACGCCCAAGACGCGAGAGGGCGCCGGTCGGACCGGCGCCTTTCGCCATCGTCAGACCTTGGCGGCGCAGGCAGGGCGGCGATGCCCAAGCGGTTGAGGCATAAACGCTGTAACGGCGGGACTGCCGGCCCCCTGGCAACAAACGCCTTCGCGCGCGACCCCAAAGCCGCGCGCGAAGATTTTCAGACGCGCAAAGTCCTAGAACTTCGCCCGCAGGGTGATCTCGGCCGTGCGGGCCTCGCCATAGACCACGGTGTCGGAAAAGCCGGTGGTCGAGTAGTATTTCTTGTCGAAGACGTTGTTCACGCTCATCGACAGTTCGGTACGCGCGTCGATCTGATACGAGGTGTTCAGGTCGAAGACGGTATATGAGCCCTGATGCACATTCGGCTGTTCGACATTCGAGGTGAAATCCATGCTGTCGGTATCGCTTTGCCAGCGCAGCGCGCCGCCGATGGTCAGCTTGTCGTCCAGAAGGTTCGGCACGCGGTAATCCGTGGCCAGCTTCAGCGTATGCTTGGGCTGATCGACGTAAAGCGGGTTGCCGTCGCGGTCCTCGGATTCGCGATAGGTATAGCCGCCCGACACATTCCAGCGGTCGTTGATCGCGCCGGCCAGCTCAAGCTCGAAGCCGCGCGTGGCCGTGCCGTCGATGCTGGTATAAACGCTGCGGTTTTCCTCGGGGATCCAGTACAGATATTGCGCGACATCTTTCTGATCGGTCTGGAACACCGCCGCCGAGGCCTGCAGCGCGCCATCCATCAGGTCGGCCTTCAGGCCCAGCTCGTAGTTCCAGCCATAGGTCGGATCAAGATATTGCCGGTTCACATCCTGGGACAGCGTCGGCTTGTAGATGCTGGCGACGCTGCCATAGGCGGTATAGGTCGGGGTGATGTCATAGGTGAAACCGACATAGGGCGTCACCTCGCCGGAAAACCTGTAAGAGGCGGAATTCGTCGTGCCGTCGCCGGTCGCGCCGTCCCACCAGTTGACCCGCGCGCCCGCCAGAATGTGCAGCTGTTCGGTGACGCCGAACCGGCCCGTGGCATAGATCGCATATTGCTTGGCTTCGCTCGCATCGGTGTAGGTGGCCGTATCCGACAGCACCGGCGCGGGCATGTCGTTCAGGCGATAGATGTTGACCGGCTGCGTCGCCCCCGCGCCATAGCCGAAATACTTGCCTTCGCCCTTGGAATACATCGCGCCCAGCACGAATTGATGGTCGCGCCCGAAGGCCTGAAAATCGCCGTTCAGAATGGCGTTCAGGTTGTTCTGCTTGTAGCCGCCGTCATAGCGCGTGCCGTAACCGCTGAGCCCGTCGCCCGTGATGCGGTCGGGCGTGCCGTAAAGCCATGCCAGCGTCGCGTCCATGTCGTTCTTGACATGGGTATAGACCAGACGCCCGGTCCAGCCGTTCTGGAACACATGCTCCAGTGAGGCATAGAACTCGGTCCGCTTGGTGTTGACATAGGTCCAGTCCTGCCCGGTGCTGGCGCCTTTATCCCAGTCGATCAGACCGCCATCGGTGAAGAACGGCTGCAACCCGCCCCATGTCACGCCATCGGCATTGGTTTTCTGATAGCTGAGCCCGGTGCTGAGAATGGTGCTGTCGGTCAGATCGGCCTCGAGCGCGCCAAACAGCACATATTTGTCCTTGTGATAGCCATCAAGGATGCCGTCGCGGCTGTCCACCACGCCCACCAGCCGGCCGCGGATCGTGCCGCTGTCGTTCAGCGGCCCCGAGATGTCGGATTCGACCCGCCCGCCTTTGGGATAGGCCAGCGACACGGCGGCCTCGCTGCGGAAGTCCTGCGTCGGGCGCTTGCGCACGAAGTTGATCGAGGCGCCCGGCTCACCCGCGCCCTGCATCAGGCCGGTCGCGCCGCGCACGATCTCGACATGATCGTAAAGCGCCATGTCGGGATTGTTGTCGCCGAATTGCCAGACGCCATCGCGCGGGATCGGCACGCCGTCATATTGATAGGCGTCGATGGGAAAGCCGCGCGAATAATAGTTGGTCCGGTCGCTTTCATAGGCCTGCACGGTGATGCCCGTCGCGGCCTCAAGCGTTTCCGAGATCGTGGTGATATTGCGGTCCTGCATCTGCTGATGCGTGATGACGCTGGTCGATTGCGGCGTTTCCTTCTGGCTGAGGACCAGCCCCGTGGCCGAGCGCATCCATTCGGTGGTCCAGCTGTTGCTGTCCTCGGTCGTGGTGGCGGGGGCGGCGGTGATGACGACCTCATCCAGAACCGTGGTCCGGGCGGGGTCGGCGTCCTGTGCGCTGGCGGAATTGGCCAGCACGGTCAGAACGCCCGCGCAAAGCGCCGTGCTTCGATAAAGTCCGGGGAAGGGGATTACTGGATACATGTGACAGCCTCTTGTGACGGGACAAGGCTGGCGACAGGCTGGCAACTGGACGGGCTATCGCGCCTTTGACCGGCGCGGACAATCGGTCATGTCGGTTTCATGACAGATAAATCCCGCATGTGGCACGGGTGGCACGACGGCCACCACATGCCGGGGCGGGGATCAGTGACTGCCAAGTGCCACGACCGGATCCAGCTTGGCCGCGCGCATGGCCGGGATGCAGCCAAAGGCCGCGCCCATCACCAATGCGCCCAGCAAGGCAAGCCCGGCGACGCTGGCCGAAAAGATCACCACCATGCCAAAGCCCCATGCAGCAGCGATGCCGATACCCCCGGCCAGCGCCAGCCCGACCAGACCGCCGATGCCCGACAGGACCAGCGCCTCGGTCATGAACTGGATGAAGATGTCGCGGGTGCGTGCCCCGGTGGCGGCGCGGATGCCGATCTCGCGGCGGCGTTCGCGCACGGTGATGAACATGATTTTCATCACACCGATGCCGCCGACAAAGATCGAAATGGCCGAGATCACGCCCAGCAGCATGTTCTGCGCCTGCCGCGCCTTGGCCGCCTCTTGAAAGGCGGTGGCGGCATCGGTCAGCCAGAAATCCTCGCGGCCGTGCTGGCGGGTCATGGCGTCGGTGATGTCGGCCACGCTGTCGGCCAAAACGCCCATGTCGCGCAGCGCCACCACGATCACCGACAATTCGCCCGGACCATAGATGCGGCTTTCCAGACTGCGCAGCGGCATCACGACCAGATCATCGCGATCCTCGCCATTCTGGTTCAGGCCCTTGCGCTCCAGCACGCCGCTGATCAGGAAGGGCGCGCTGTTGACCATCAGGAATTCGCCGGTCGGGTCGCGGCCATCGGGAAACAGCCGCCCGGCGATGGTATGGCCCAGCAGCAGCACCGGCGCGCCCGCGCGTTCCTCTTGCTCGGTGAAAAAGCTGCCACGCGCCGCACGCCAGCCATGCACGGTCTGAAAATCGCGATCCGTGCCGATCACGTCGGAATCCGTCGCAAGCCCGCCCGCCTGAATCTGCGCCTGTTCCCACCGCCCCGGCATCACCCCCGAGACATTGGGCAGATCCTTCAGCATCTGGGCATCGGCCAGCACCAGCGGCGCGCGGGGCATCCGCGTGCCTTCGTCGGAACTGACAACCACCCAATCCGTGCCGATGGACGACGCGCGGGCGATGAATTCCTCTTGCGAGCCGCGCCCGATGGCCATCATCGCGACGACCGAGGCGACGCCGATCACGATCCCCGAAAGCGTCAGCGCCGTGCGCACCGGGCTGGCCAGAATGGCGCCAAGCGCCGTGGCCGCTGCTTCGCGCAGGCTGGACCACAGCGGCGGTGCGCCATAGCGGCGCTGCGGCTTTGGCGCGATGTCGGGTCGTGCGACGCGGCCGCTGTCGCTGTCGATCCGCCCTTCGCTGATGCGGATCGTGCGATGCGCCTGCGCGGCCAGCTGCATGTCATGGGTGATCAGGATGACGGTATGGCCCTTGGCCGCCATGTCCGACAGAAGCCGCATCACCTGATGCCCGCTGTCGCGATCCAGCGCCCCCGTCGGCTCATCCGCCAGAATGACCGAGCCGCCGTTCATCATCGCCCGCGCGATCGAGACCCGCTGCTGCTGGCCCCCCGACATCTGGCTGGGCCGGGCCTGCAGACGGTGCCCCAGCCCAAGGCTGCGCAACAGCGATGCTGCGCGGGCGCGGCGGCTGTCGCGGCCCATGCCGGCATGGCTGGCGGGCAATGCGACATTTTCCAAGGCCGACAAGGCCGGGATCAGATTGTATTGCTGAAAGACAAAGCCGAACAGCCGGTTGCGCAGCACGGCAAGCTGGTCGCGCGACAGCGACGATACGTCCTGACCCGCCAGATGATAGCTGCCGCCGCTGGGACGATCCAGCAGCCCAAGAATGTTCATCAAGGTGGATTTCCCCGACCCCGAGGTGCCGACGATGGCGACGAATTCGCCCGCCTCGATATCCAGATCGATGCCGCGCAGCACATGCGCGCGGGCCGCGCCTTCGCCAAAGACGCGATGCAGGCCACGGACGCGGATCAGCGCGGTCATGGCACGATCCGCAGGGCCGAGGGGGCATCGTCGCGCCGTTCGGCGGTGATGACGGCCTCGCCCTCGGCCAGACCGCTGCGGATTTCGACAAAGGCGCGGGTGCGCATGCCGGTTTCGGGGCGGCGGCGTTCCGGGATGCCCTTGGCCATGACGCGCAGGCTGCCGTCATCGTCCAGCGCGGCGATGGGAACGGACAGCACATCCGAGGCGGCTTCGGTCACGAAAAACACCTGCGCCGTCATGCCTGACAGCAGCGCGCCTTCCGGGTTCTGGATGTCGAACAGGGCGCGGTAATTGACGATGGTGGATGCCTCCTCGCCGTCTTTCGGGATCGGAGGCGCGGGCAGGATCTGGCGCAGGGTGGCGCGATACTTGCGGTCGGGAAAGCCCAGCGTGCTGAACCAGACCGGCATCCCCTGTTGCAGATGCACGACATCGGCCTCGGACACGTCGCTTTGCACGGTCATGACCGACAGATCGGCGATGCGCAGGATGATCGGCGTGTCGTAATTGGCGTTCAGCATCTGGCCTTCGCGCGCCTCGATGGCAACGACCGTCCCGGCCATGGGCGAGGTGATGCGCGAGCGGTCCAGCGTGGCCTGTTCGGCGCGCAATTCGGCCTGACTGCGGCGCATGGTGGCATCGACGGCATCGCTTTGCGCGCGCAGCACGTCGCGGTCGCGTTCGGCCTGTTCCAGCGTGGACTGGCTGGCACTGCGACCCAAAAGCGAATTCTGCCGACCGGCCTGACGTTCGGCAAAGGCCAGTTGCGCGCCGATCTCGGCCTTTTGCGCGGCAAGGCGGGACAGTTCGGCCTGCAAACCTTCGACCTGAGCGGCCTGCACCTCGGCGTCGATGCTGGCCAGCACCTGACCCGCGCGCACGACATCGCCCGGCGCGACATGCAACTGCCGCAACTGGCCCGAGACCTGCGCGCCGACATCGACAAAGGAATAGGGCTGGATCCGGCCGCTGGCGGTGACGGCGTTTTCCAGATCGCGCCGGGCGACGGGCGCGGTGTCATAGGTCACCGGCGCGGGCCTGCCCCAGATGAACCATGCCGCTGCCACAGCGATCAGCAGCACGGGCAGCATCAGGGCGATGCGCAATACCGGGCGGCGGCGCGGTCGGTCGTCATCATCGGGCAAAAGATCGGCAGGTGCGGTCGCGTCCATCATGGGTCCGGTCGTTGGATGGCCCGCGCAGCCATGCCGGGGGCCAGAGATCTGGAAACGGTTCGGGGATCAGCCGCTGGTGCGTCCCGCGACGGCACAGCCCACAGGGGGGCGGTGAAAGGCAGTCATCGGCATGGCGGCAGACCCGGATCAGTTACGGCGTAACCTTGAAGCTCTGGCACGATGCCGGACGGCATTGCTCAGCTTGATCCTCAAGCAGTTTTTGGCGGAAGGCTGCGCGGGTGGTAACCCGTTCGTGAGCGCTTGGCAATCGGCCCGGCGGCATCCTTTGTCAAAACCCCTTGCGGACGGGCAGGGGCCGCGTGGCTTTGCGTCTGGACGCGCCCTGCCGATGACGGCAGGTGTCACACCAAGGACACAATCCGATGCTTCTTCATCGCGGCCTCTAGGCAGGGCAGGGCGAAAGCAGCAATTTCCGCCCGTCCGCGAAGGCGGGACAGAAAAGCCAGATGCGGATCCTGCGTGAAGCAGAAAGATCCTCCAGCGGAATCATTGATATATCATGAAAACCGGCTTGGGCGGCGTTTTTCCGGCCGGTTTCTCGCAGGAGAATCGCAATGCAGCCCCGCGCTTGCATCCGACCCTTATTGCTAAGCGGCCCCTGCTTCAGCGTCTTGGCGCTGCGGGCGATGCCCCTGCAGCGCCGACGCCAGCACGCCACCGGACCTGCCGGCGCGCCCTGAGCGCCCGCGACAGACCAGCCGTGCGGAAACCAAGAAAAACAACGGGACAGAAACCATGAACAATCGACACCATCTGTCGAGATATACGCTGGGCGTCAGCGCGCTGGCGCTGGCCGTGGCGATGATCGCGCCGGTCCGCCATGCGTCGGCGCAGGACAGCGCCGCGGCGCAGGTCGTGCTGGATCAGGTGACGCTGAACGCCGATGCCGCGACGACCGAGGGCACCGGCAGCTATGCCACGCAAAAGGCCAGCATCACCCGCGGCCCCGAGACGCTGAAGGACGTGCCGCAGACCGTCAGCGTGATGACGCAGCAGGTTTTGCAGGATCAGAACCTGACCACAATGTCGGACGCCATGCGCAAGGCACCGGGCATCGTCGTGACGCAGGGCGAGGGCGGCGAGACCTCGTTCTATGCCCGCGGCTTCCAGATCAAGAACTATCAGGTCGACGGCTTGGGCACGTCTTACGATTCGACCTATACCCCCGATTTCGAGATGGCGATCTATGACCGTCTGGAAATCCTGCGCGGTGCCGAGGGGCTGTTCTCCGGCGCAGGCGAACCCGGCGGCACGCTGAACCTTGTGCGCAAAAGGCCCACCGACCAGCTTCGCAGTTCGTTCGCCTCGTCGGTCGGCAGCTGGAACAATCACCGCGTCGAGGCCGATATCGGCGGCCCGCTGGGGCTGGATGGCCGGCTGCGCGGCCGGATGGTCGGGGTCTGGCAGGACCGCGATTTCTTTTACAAGCCGTCCGAGGAGGAAAAGCACGTCCTTTACGGGGTGCTGGAATATGATCTAACGCCCTCGACCCTGCTGACGGGTGGGGTCGCCTATCAGCATCTGCAGGGCAATCGCTGGCAAAGCGGCCTGCCGACCTATACCGATGGCAGCCAGATCGGCCTGCCGCGCGATGTGGCGCTGACCGTCGACTGGGCCCGCCGCAACGAGACGATCCGCGAGACCTATCTGTCGCTGGAGCATGACTTCAACAGCGACTGGCGCCTGAAGGCCAGCGCGATGCGGCAGCGGTTCGACTATGATTACCTGCGCCTGAACACCAACGGCCCGGTCGATCCGGCGACCGGATCCTTTGGCCAGCCGACAATGTTTTCGGAAAACAATGGCAACCATTCGGACGTGGTGGACCTGAACCTGACCGGACGCTTCGACGCCTGGGGCCGGGATTACAATCTGGTCGTGGGTGCGGATTGGCGGCGCAGCTATGGCAAGCAGATCCGCTATAACGTCTCGCCCAACAGCCTGCCCGGCGATTTCGGCATCGGCGATTTCCCGGGGCTGGTTCTGCCGGAACCCGAGGTCACGACCCGCGATCACGGCTGGCCCGCCTGGGGGGCCAAGCAGATGGGCATCTATGGCAAGCTGGACATGGAAGTCACCGACCGCCTGAAAGCCACGGTCGGCGGGCGTTATGGGCGCTATGACTTTTCCACGATCTACGAGTTCTATGACGCAGACGGCAATCTGCTGACGCGCAACACCGATGGCGGGTGGTCGGACACCGGCATCTTCACGCCCTATGCCGCGCTGTCATACGAACTGACGCCCGACTGGACCGCCTATGGCAGCGTGACCGAGATCTTCAAGCCGCAGGCGAACCTGATCGGCGCGGGGAACACGCCGCTGGACCCGATCACGGGCCGCAACTACGAACTGGGGATCAAGGGCGAGGTGATGGACGGCGCGCTGAATGTCGCGGCGGCGGTCTATCACATCAAACGCAAGGGCGAGGGTTTCCGCGACCCCAGCCTGCCCGATGACGGCAGCCCCTGCTGCTATCTGCCCAGCGGCGAAATCACCAGCCGGGGCATCGATCTGGAAGTCTCGGGCGAGGTGCAGCCCGGCTGGCAGATCATGGCGGCCTATTCCTATAACCACAACAAGAACGATGCCGACGGCGTGGCCTATCATGAGCTGACGCCCAAACACATGTTCAAGCTGTGGACCGATTACGACCTGACCGGCGCATGGTCGAAATGGACTCTGGGTGGCGGCGTGACCGTGAAAAGTGCCCAGGCCAACAGCGGCACCTATTGGCTGCGCGTGGACGACCAGTGGACCCGGCCGGAATTCCAGATCCGTCAGGGCGGTTATGCGATCTGGGACGCCCATGCCAAATATCGCATCGACGATCAGTGGTCGCTGGATCTGAATGTGAACAACCTGTTCGACAAGACCTATTACTCGACCATCGGCACGCCCGGCGGCGGCAATTGGTATGGCGAGCCACGCAGCGCCTCGCTGACCCTGCGCGGCACGTTCTGACACGCTTTGACCCACCGGCAGCGCCGCCATGTCGCTGCTGGCAATTTCTGACAGAGGGAACCATGATGATACGCAACACAATTCGCGCCGCCGGCATGATGACTGCACTTGGCTTGTTGATCGGCCCGGCATTCGCGCAGGACAATTCAGGGGGCAAGGTGCTGACGCAACCCGCCATCGCGCAGACCGCAATCCGGCAAGACATGATCCCCGGGGTCTATGAGACCGCCGAGGCTGCGGAACTGGGGGCGCTTTTTGTCGCCTCGACCCCCAGCTTCGATGCGGGCACGCCGGGCTATGTCGACCTGCTGGACCCCGCGGATCTGAGCCCGATCCGCCGGATCGAACTGCCGCGCCGCGCCTTTGCGCTGGCCATGGACCATCAGCGCGGCAAGCTGTTTGTCGGCAATACGCTGGACGGCTCACTCAGTGTGCTGGATGCCAAAAGCGGGTTGCTGCTGGAGACGGTGCAGCTGGGCAAACCCGAGGGCGAGGGATTTGAGCATACCCGCATGGTCGAGGTCGATGAGGACAGCGGCCGCGTCTTCGTCTCCAGCCCCTCCGATGCCGGGACGCTGTGGATCGTCGATACGATGGCGGAGAACGCCGTCACCCGCATCGACGATGCCGGGCTTTGGGCCGCGGGTCTGGTGCATGATCCGGCATCGGGCCGGGTCTATGTCAGCGGTGGCGGCATCGACGAGGTGCTGATCGTCGACGGCAAGACGGGTGAGCGGGTCGGCACGCTGTCGACCGGCGACACGACCGAGGCCAGCAAGGACGGCTCGAAGCATTTCTTCGTCAACCTGTCGCTGGACGCCAAGCGCGGGCGGCTGTTCGCGGCGGATGCCAACAGCGGTCAGCTTTACGTCTTTGACATCGCCAGCGGCAAGGTCCAGAAGACCGTGCCGATCGGGCTGGGCACGCTGGACGTGCTCTATGCCGCCGAAACCGACCAGATCTTCGTGACCTATCGTGGCGCGGGTCGGGAAAAGACGGACGGGACCGGCGGCGTCATCGTTCTGTCGGGCGAAGACTACGCACCTCAGGCCAGCATCCCGCTGCCCGCCCATCCCAACAGCCTGACGCTGGGCGATGGCGGCAAGGCACTGTTCGTTACCGTCAAGGCGCCGATGGAGAAAGAGCATCCCTTGTATCGCGAAGGCGCCGCCGACAGCGTGCTGCGCTTTGACCTGACCGCATTGGGGAACGCCATCGGCTGAGCGAGGATATCAACTGCGCGCGGCCTGAGGGTTGCGCGCAGGTTTTCGGTTTGCGGGCAAGTGGGCGGTCTGTGGTTGGGGCCTTGTGTTTCAGCGACAAAGACCCTGACCACAGAGGTGCGAGTCCGCGCCATCTCAATGAAAGCTACATCTGCGCCCTTAGAGGCGCGTGGATGATTGAATAATACGAGTTATGTCAAATTACTGAAATGCGCGGCTCTTACGCTCGCTGCGTCCGACAAGGCAGGCGTTCCGGCCAACTTATTACCGGTTCCCGTCAGCGCCAACCACCACCTTGCACCGTGACTGTGGCCCCTGTAATCTGTTAACACTGATTAACGTAACTATAAGAAATCGTTAACTATTGATCTTAGTGATCGAAGTGCGACCCTGACGCGCGAATCGCGGGGTCATGAACCCTTGCCGTGTAATCTCTGGAGTTATTGCTTCATGCCGATTTCCGCCGTCGTGACGTCCATGAAAGATGAAGCGCCCTATATCATCGAATGGGTCGCATATCATCGCGCTCTTGGCTTTGACCGTATCGTCGTTCTTGCCAATGATTGCAGCGACGGAACGCACGAAATGCTGGTGCGCCTGCAAGAGCTGAATGCGATCACATATTACGAAAACAAAGTCGAGCTGGGCGCAAAGCCGCATTCCTCTGCGCTGAAAATCGCAAATATCGCACCCGAGGTCAAAACCGCCGATTTCGTCATGGTTCTGGACGCGGATGAATTTCTTGTCGTCAAAAAGCCGCCGCATAAGCTGCATGTTCTTCTCACAATGATGGACAAGAAATCCGCCGGGATGATGGTGATCCCATGGCGGCTTTTCGGGTCATCACAGAACATGAATTTCAAAGATGTTCCGGTTATCGAACGTTTCACGCAATCCATGGATACGTCGGAACTGCCCAAGGTCGGGGTAAAGACCTTGTTTCGCAATTCAGATGATGTTCGGCTTGCGATACATTTTCCCAAGTTCGTGAAAAAAGCCGACAGATCCACAGAACCTGAAGATGCAAAATGGGTGGATGCTGGCGGCAAGTCGATAGATCAAGCCCGCCTGACATGGAATGGCGGTCGCCAGAAAATACATCGCGACCATGCCGAGGTCGCGCATTTCATGATCAAAAGTCTCGATGAATATCTGTTAAAGATATTCAGAGGCGACGGGCTTATGAATTCAAACAGGCACGGGATCGACTATTGGCGAAACGGCGATATCAACGAGGTCTCGGACCTTGTCGTCGCCGATAACGTGTCTGGATTTTCCAAAGAACGCGACAGGTTGTTTGCAGATCCGGTCTTGTCCGAATTGCATCGGAAAGCCGTCGCGGGACGGCTTGAAAGGCTTGGAAAAATACTTGCCAATCCCGACGTTCAGAAGCTAAGAAGCATTCTGCAAAAAAGCACGAATGGTGACCTGCAGCCCGAAGACATCGCCACGTCTCGTGAGCTTGTGACGCAAATGTCACCCGCGCTGAAGAAAGAGAGTCTGATCGACGGTGACGTTCCGCATTCCACGCTGCTCAGTATCACGGATGCCAATCTTGCGGATGCGTCAAGTTTTTCGTTCCGGGTCTTCAAGCGTGCACGAAACCATGGCGCAACATTCTGGCCGGAAAAGAAGTTTGGTTCAAAGCCAATCACACATATTGTTGAAAGCCTGAAACGCGCGCAGAGCCGGGAAGATGATTTCGGTCTGACGGTGCGCTGGTTCCACGACTACAACCGCGCAGAACGGAAGCAAGATTGGCCCATCGACGAAGAAATCACTGTCATCTTGACCCGAGATGACGACAGCATTGTTTCCGGTTACTCGGCTCACGTTGCGGCATCCAAGGCAAAGCATTTTGACAAGCCCCAGAAAGGCGGCAAGACTGCCATTCGTGAAGCTTTGAAAGGCAAAGAGGCAACCTCGGAAATCGAGGCCCTCATCTCGGCCAAAAAAATCCCGGATCCCAGGCTGCGCCTGCAGGAATTCCTGAACCAGAACCCTTCGGCGCTGGTCTTGAACCTGGATAGACCCACCGAAGCAAATCGTGTTTTGGCCAAGCTTGAACTGCGCCAACCCACCGGAAAGTCTGCGGCAAAACTTTTGCGTGACATGCTTGGAAAGGCGCTTGATCCTGCAGAGCAGCCTGTGGCCGTCGGTAGTGTCAAAAAAAAACCAAAAAAGGAAAAATCAGGACAAACTGAAAGGCCTGACATAGCGTCGGTCGTCGCTGATGTTCCCCCTGACCTCCGCGCGCCGGGGGATCCGACGCAGGTTGGGATCTTGACGCTGCCAATGAACCGCAACTACGGCGGCAATCTTCAGGCCTATGCCTTGATGCGAAAACTGCGGGAACTGGGCTATCGTCCCGTGCTTTTGAATCGGCGGCACGGAGCGAAAGAAGGCACGTCGGAAGACGACAAGAATGACGCTTCGATATTTTCTGAAACCATTGGACTGGGTCAAAACGTTCCCAACCGTCTTTTCGTCGAAAAATATCTGACGCCAATATCCCGGCAGTTTGATAGTAGCCACGCACTTGCTGAAATCGTCGATAGGTTTGACTTCGGTTCGGTGATTGTCGGCAGCGATCAAGTGTGGCGGCCGAAATATGCTCGAAGCATTCTGTCAGATTTCTTTCTTGGATTTCTGAACAATAGCCAAATCGATACAAAGAAAATCTCATACGCTGCTTCCTTTGGGACCGAAGATGACGAATACAAGCCTTCGGAGAAAGCCCTCGCATCAAAACTGCTCAAAGATTTCGACGCCGTTTCGGTGCGAGAGGACAGCGCGGTCGATCTGTGCCGCGACATGTTTGATGTGGCAGCGCAGCATGTTCTGGATCCAACGCTGCTGCTGAAAAGTCAGGACTATGCCGAACTTTTCAATGAAAATCAGTCGAGTAGAAAAAACGATTACATGCTCACCTACGTTCTGGATGCAACGCCAGACAAGGTCGATGTAATCGCGCGGATCTCGAAGAAGACGGGGTTGAAGCCTCGCACGACAAGTGGTCAGGCGTTTTCTGCGGGTGATCCGCTGCGGGGTAAGGATGGTGACAAGACGGTCGAGGCGTGGCTGGCCAGTTTTCACAACGCAGAATTTGTGGTCACGGATTCCTTTCATGGCGTTGCATTTTCGATTATTTTCAATCGTCCGTTTATTGCCTACGGCAATCCGACCCGTGGTCTTGGCAGGTTCAAATCCCTGCTTCGCGCGGTTGGGTTGGAAAACCGGCTGATCGTTGACTCGGAAGGCGCGGATATCGACGCGCTCATGCAGCCGATCGATTGGGTTTCGGTGAATGATCGGCTGGATCAGCTGCGCAAGAAGTCGATGCAGTTTCTGAAAAATGCACTTCCGAAAATTGACAAATACACCCCTCCATCCGGGGGCGGCTCGGATAACAAATCGCCGAAAACGGATCTTCCACAGCCCGTTTCAGCAGCAGCCGTTGATACGTTCGCCCAATCCGGCTCCGAGCAGCATCCGTTGAACGTTCATTGCACGGGCTGTGGTGGCTGTATCTCGGAAGCAAGTGGCGCGCTTGAGATGGCATGGTCACCAGAGGGTTTTCTTGAACCGCGCGCAAAGACCGACGCCTCTTTGCAAAATATCATCAAGATATGCCCCTTCAATCCTGCGCCAGACAACGCCGTAAAGGATGAGGATCGTATCGCCCTCGGATGTTTGCCGGATGCGGATAAGTATGATGCGAGGCTGGGGCGATTTTTACAAACCTATGTCGGATACAGCCCATCCTATCGCCCCAGTTCGTCATCTGGCGGCATGGCAACATATGTCTTCAAGACGCTGCTGGAAAAGGGCAAGGTTGATCATCTGTTCGTCGTTGGTCGGACACCGCAAGGCGGCTATGCTTACCGCATGTTCGGGCGCGGCGACGATATTCTGACGACCTCGAAAACAAGGTACTATCCTGTCACGCTTGAAAATTTGTATTCTGAAATCGAAAGCGTCAATGGTCGCGTCGCCGTTTCCGGCGTGGCATGTTTTGTCAAATCGATCCGCCTCAAGCAGCATTACCATCCCGAGTTGAAGCAGAAGATCCCGTTTGTGGCGGGGATCATCTGTGGTGGGCTTAAAAGCCGTTACTACACAGATTTTCTGGCGCAGAGCGCAGGAGCAAAAGGCGGCTATCGCGACGCTGAATATCGCATCAAATCACCCGATAGCCTGTCCAGTGATTATTCCTTTGGTGTTACGGACGACGCAGGTCGGGACCATCGTATCCGGATGCAAAAGCTCGGGGATATGTGGGGGACCGGCCTTTTCAAATCGCGCGCCTGCGATTTCTGCACCGATGTGATGACAGAGCTTGCCGATATCTCATTGGGCGATGCTTGGCTGCCTGAATACAAGAAGGATGGCATGGGCAACAGCGTTGTGGTGACGCGCAGTCGGCTGGCCGATGACATCATCCGCGAGGGGATCGAAACAGGCGAGTTGCGCCTTGATCCTGTCTCGCCCGACATCGCGGCGCGGACACAAAGTGGCGGCTTCAATCACAAGCAGAATGCCGTGAAATTCCGCATGTTGACCGAAGAGGTGTCAGGACAGCGCAGAATTCCCCATGTCCGGTCTCGGATATTGGCCGACAGCTCGATTGCCGAGATGATCGTGCAGGTTTTGCGCAATCGCACCCGTCGCAAGAGTCTGGAGATCTGGCGCGACACCCGCGACCACCGCGCATTCATGCGGCAGATGCGCTGCAGCTTGCGGTCGCTGTCCGGTGCGACAGCCGCGCGCAAGCAATCTGCGTCTGTCGATGCCGATGCGTTCAAATTGCTGAACAATCCGAGCAATATTCCCGGCCATGACACCGAGATTCAGGCAACGCGGGCCGCACTGACGCTGTTTAACCGTTTGGTGAAGAATGGCACGATCTCGGTTGAATTGTTGAGCGCGCTCTGGCCAAATATCCCGAGGCAGATCATGGTCTTGACGCGCGCAATGATTAGGCCGCGCAGCTGATACCACCCCCGGCCTGAGCAGCCTGAGTCCTTATATCAAAACAAGGCGCCCCCGCGTTGCGGTCCGGGCGCCTTTTCGTATCGGATCATCAGGTCGGTTCAGCCGACCATCACGGGGATAATAAAAATTTAGCCAATAAGCTGCATTTGAGCAATTGAGATAACCTGTGGTTGTGCTCTATGCTGAACCGAGTGGTTCAGATTCTTCCGGTTACAGAAATCGCAGTTCCGTAACCGACAGGAGATTGGCATGTCTGCAACCACCGAAATTCGCATGATAAATTTGCAGGTCGTGGCCGAAAAGCAAATTCAGGCCGACAAGGCTGCCGGGACTTACGAAAGCAATCTGGCGTCAGATGACAAATACTATCTGTGGCAGTCCGATTTTCAGACCCGGCCCATGGGCATGGAAAACAAGCCCGAGGAATACGCCCAACTGCTGCGTCAAAGCCTGCCCGATATCACCACGATCCGGATCCCGTTCAACGAATATTCGTTCAGCTCGAACGGGACGCTGGATCCGATGTTCACCCGATTTCTGGTCGCGGCCGCTGAACAAGGCTTTGATTTTGTGTTCGTCTACGCCGATGGCGACGCGCAGCGGCTGGGCCAGAACGATGGCCTTGGTCTGGATCAGATCCGCGAGGGGCTCAGCGGAGAGGTGCATGACCGCATGATATCGGGCTGGACCAAAATGCTGGACTGGCTGGACGATCACGAAACCGTGCGCGATGCGATCTACGCGCTTGAGGCCATCAATGAGCCCGCCGCCTATAGCCGCGCCGAACAGCTTGCTGGAAATACCGGCGAATTCGTCAGGATGTATGGCGATCACATCGCGGCGCTGTCGCAGATGCTGGATGCGCGGCTTGACGTGCCGATGATGGTGGGCGGCTGGGCTTACTCGGCGCTGTTCGATGTTTTTGCGCAGACGATTTCCAGCGATCTGCAGACGACAGTGTTGGATCAGATCCGCGCGGCAGTCGGCGACGATCTGATCTGGTCGGCGCATCTTTATCCCAACTGGGCCGCGTCGGCCGGCCAGGAAATCGACGGCCTGGTGGATTTCATCGCCCGGCGCTTTGCGGTTCTGGGCGATGACAACATCTTCCTGACCGAGACCAATCTGGATCCCAGCACCGCGATGTCCTTCTGGATGGCCCGCGCCTATGAGGCATTTGCCGATGTCGGGATTGGCATAAGCTGGTTTCCGGCCGCCGAGGCAGGCGCGTCCTCATTCGTGCATATCGGCAACGGACGGCACATCAATTATGTGCATCCCGATATCTATGCCTTGGGCATGAACGCCTTTCTGCTGGGCTATTCCGACCCCGATCACGCGGCCTCCGAAAACATCACGGCCACGCTGCTGCCGGGCAATGTCCTTGCCGATGATGGCACGCGGCTGCCATTGCTGGGCATGGGCTATGCCACAGGCCATGGCGGCAACGACACGATCAGCGGCATCGCACAGGCCCGCAACATGCTTTACGGCGGCGCGGGCGACGATCTGCTGCTGGGCACGGTCGAGCGCGATCACCTGTTCGGTCAGGCCGACAATGATACGCTGATGGGTCTTGGCGGCCATGACGTGCTGATGGGCGGTGATGGGGACGATGTGCTGGACGGCGGCGCGGGCGACGACATCCTGACCGGAGGACGCGGGCGCGACACCTTCATCCTGACCGGCGGCGGCGCGGATCTGGTCAGCGATCTGCGCTTCGATCAGGGCGACAGCCTGATCATCGAAGGGCGGCAATGGTCCGAGGCGGAATTGCTTGAACTGGGCATTTTCATGGATGCCGATGGCGACGGTCTGTCCGATGATCTGATCATCGAATACAGCAATGGCACCGGCATCTTTCTGAACATGCGCCGCCCCGACGGCATCGTTCAGGGGACCGAGCAGAGCGAGCTTATTCAGGTCGGCTATACCGATATTCAGGGCGACAGCTTCACCTGGGCGGGCGCACGCGTCCACGCCCTTGGCGGAGACGACACCGTGTATGGCAGCACCTCGGACGATACGCTGAACGGCGGCGCGGGGAATGATGTGATCTATGGTCGCGTCGGCAATGATGTGCTGGCCGGCGGCGATGGCGACGATCTGCTGGCGGGCGATGGCGGCGCGGACCAGATCGAAGGCGGCGCGGGCGCGGATACGATCACCGGCAATGCCGATGCCGATACCTTGTGGGGCGGCGCGGGTAATGACAGCCTTGATGGCGGCGATGGCAACGATCACATGTTCGGCGACAGCGGCAGCGACACCATGTTCGGCGGGGCCGGGCATGATTACATGTATGGTGGCGACGATGCCGACAGCATTCAGGGCGGTTTCGGCAATGAGACGATCTTTGGCGGCGATGGCGACGACTGGATCGACGGAAACGGCGATCACGACTGGATCGACGGCGGCACGGGCAATGACACGTTGATCGGCTCGGGCGGCAACGACACGCTGACGGGCGGACAGGGCAATGATGTCATGGTCGGCGGCGCGGGGGACGACGTGTATTTCGTCGACGATCCGGGTGATACGGTGACGGAAAAGGGCAATGGCGGCACCGACCATGTGTTTTCCAGCATCAGCTATGCGCTGGGGGCCAATCTGGAAAATCTGACTTTGACCGCGGGCAACAGCACCGGATCGGGCAACTCGCTGGGCAATATGCTTGTCGGCAGCGCCGGCAATAACCTGCTGGACGGGCTGACGGGCAATGATACGCTGGACGGCGGCGTGGGCAATGACACGCTGATCGGCGGCACGGGCGACGATTACCTGATCGGCGGCGCGGGCAGGGACCGGCTGACCGGCGGCGCAGGCGCGGACCTGCTGAGCGGCGGTGACGGAGCGGATGTCTTCGTGTTTCTGGCGCTGTCGGATTCCCGGCCCGGCGCGGGGCTTCGCGACACCATCACCTATTTCAAGCATTCGCAGGGCGACCGGATCGACCTCAGCGCGATGAACCCGCAGGGCGACGCTGCGCTCAGCTATATCGGGGCGGCGGATTTCTCGGGCAGATCGGGTGAGCTTGCGGCAAGGGCCACCGCCGCTGGCACGCTGATCGCGGCCGATATGAATGGCGACCGCATCAGCGATTTCGAGATCCTGATCGAGAATTCCAACGGTCTGGTGGCAAGTTCGTTCATCTTGTAGGACGGGCGGCGGTCATTTCGCCCGCCTGCCCCGTTGCACCAGACAATCCTTCTGCGGGTCATAGGCGACACCTGCCAGACGGATGCGCAGCTCGCGCCATGACATCACCGTGTCCTGCCCGTCCTGCTGCACATCAAGATCGCAGCGGAATTGCCGTCCCAGCAGTGACCAGTCCAGCCGATCCTCGGCAGGGGCGAAATCGGTGATGGTGATCTCGCCCGCCCCGGTCGGCACGAACAGATCCGCGCCCGGCCCTCCGGTCAGGGTAAAGGGCCCCTGCCCGATGGCGATCAGCCGGTCAGCGCCCTGCCCCGCATCCAGAACGCCGCTGCCTTCAAGGTGGTCATCGCCCGCGCCGCCCGACAGACGGTTCTGCCCTTCGTGGTCGATCAGCACATCATGACCGTCGCCGCCCTCCAGCACGTCGTTGCCGCGGTCGCCGAACAGCCAGTCGTCGCCGCCGCCGCCGATCAGGGTGTCATCGTCATCGCCGCCATACAGCATATCCGTGCCATCATGACCCTGCAGGCTGTCATTCCCCGCCATGCCGAAGATCAGCCCATGCGCATTGGCCAGATCATCCGTCATGCGGTCCTGCCGGGGATCGCCGCCCGGCTGGACCGTCACCACATCGGCGCCCGGCGTGGCCCATGCCTCGCCCTTTTCCGTGGGATCGGCGGATCGCGACCAGCCCCAATGCGCAAAGGCCGCCGAATCCAGCGCCACGCTATAGCCGCTGCGCTGGCCGTTCCATGTCAGCAATTCGCTTTTGCGCCCGGTCGGCGGCCACCATGTCAGGCCGATGCCCTGTTCCGCCAGCCATGGCAGTTCCCGCGCCATGTTGAAGCTTGAAACCGCGCGTTTCTCATCGCTTGCGGGCCAGAGCGATCCGGTCTGCGTGTAAAGCTGGGTCTCGGTAATCAGGATGTCATCGCCCGGTTCGCGCAGGCTGCCGATGCGCTTGCACAGCTGGTCGCGAAACGCTGTTCCGGACAGGTCGGGATAACCCGGCACCACCCATGTCGGATACAGATGCACCGACCAGATCAGCGCGGGACCGGCGGCCTGACGGATCAGATCATGGTCCAGATCGGCAAACTGCGCCGAGGCCCCCAGCCCGCCAACCAGAATCCGCTTGCCGCGCCAATCCAGCGCGCCGATCAGATCGGCGATGTGCCGGCTGTAGATCTTTCCCGGCTCTGGCCCGTTGCCATAGGCCATCGGCTCATTGATCAGCTCCCACCCCGCGACCGCCTGAAGGATCAAGGCATTGTCCGGCCGGGCGAACCAGTCCAGCATCACCTGCCAGTCGCGCAGCACCTGATTGATTTTCCACTGGCCATCGGGCTGCTGCAAGGCGTCGATCGGCCCAAGCCGGTCGCGCGCCATGATATGCGCGCCCGGCGCGTCCCGCACGAAGCCGCCTGCCAGTTCGCCATCCGAATTCTGCACGATCAGGCGATAGCCGCGCTCGGCTGCGGCACGGGCAAAGGCCGCCCAATTCGCCGCAGCCGGGCTGCGGGCCGTGCTGGCGTTGAAATCCAGCCGCAGCACATTGACCTCGGGGAATGCGGCTTGCAGCGCGTCCAGCACATCGGCTGCGCTGCCGCCATAAGCGATCTGCAAGCCCACCGGCGCGCGCCAGCCGACCATGGTTTCGACGCCCGCCGCCTCGGAGGTCTTGCCGTTCAGCGCCACGATCAGCGGCTGGCCGGTCGCAGCATCCAGCGCAGGCTCGCCGGTGTCCGGCGCATTCAGCACCGCCAGATCGCGCAGATCGTGCTGGCGGCGCAGCTGCTGGCGCTGGGACTGCGCCAGCGGCGCCGCATCCTTGGACAGGCGCTGCACGACATGGCCGCGCAGATCCTCGGGCAGCGGCTGGCCGTCCAGCGTCGTCAGACGCTGGGGCTGGTCCAGCACGCTGACATAGCGCGTGGCAAACGAGACCGCGCGCCAGTCCGCCATATCCGAGGCAAAGGCAAGATCGCCACATTCCATCCGGGTGTCATCCTTGGGTCAGATCGCAAGCACAGCAGCCCTCAGCCTGCGACGGCAATCACCCAAAGCGCAAGACCCCGCGCGCCACACAGCTTGCGGTTGCCCGCATTTCCATCCGGGGCCATGGTGCGGGCCCCGGATGTTGTTTTGCGCTCAGGCCTGCGCGGGCGTCCATGCCTTTTCAAGCAGCAGCCGCGTCGCCTGATAGGCGCGGGCGGCGCGGTCTTGCGGCGGCATGGTCTGGGCCAAGGCGCGATGCGGGATCTCGACGCTGACCGGCACGCCTTCGGGCAGGATCTGCGCCAGCCCCAGCAGATCGATGCCGCCTTCGCCCGGCAGCAGACGTTCGCCGCGCGCAATGCGGATCAGCCCCTCGTCGCTGGGATCATAGGGCACGGGACCATCGCAGAACTGGACATAGTTCATCCGCTGGCGCGGCAGCGCCGCGATCTGTTCCAGCGTGGTGGCCGAGCGGTCATAATGCAGCGCATCGACCAGAACCCCGCCATTCGGTTTGTCCACCGCCTCGACGATGGCCAATGCCGCGTTCAGATCGGGCACGGCGGTCCAGGGCATGAACTCCAGATCCGCCGTCAGACCGCAGGGCGCGGCCAGATCACAGAAGCGCGCAAAGCTGGCTGTCAGCCGCTGCGGATCGGGGTCGTCGCCCGCGACCAGAACGTGCCGCGCGCCCAGAAGCTGCGCACGGGCGCAGAACCGGGCGAACTGGTCCCAGTCGTTTTCGGGCTTCAGCCGGATGATTTCGACATCGCCGACATGGATGCCGGTATCGGCCATGGCTGCCAGAACCTCGCGCAGCGTCGCGGGATCGTCCAGCAGCGGATAGGCAGGCTCGGTCCCCGGCGCGGCGGGCAGCAGCCGCAGGCCGACGCTTTGATAGCCGGTGGCCGCGGCGATGCGGACGGCCTCGACCGGGCCAACGTCGAAGGTGGTCAGAAACGCAAGTGAGATGGGATGACGCATCATATGCTCATTTCATCGGGGAAAACGGCAGCGGCATGGCGATCTGGCTGGTCATGTCGGGCGACAGCCAGTCCGGCCCACCCTTCGGCGGCCATTTGCCATCCGCGACAGATTGCGCGCGGGCCTTGCTGCGGCTGGCCAGATCGGCATAGGGCCAGATCTGCGTCAGGCGCGGCACCCCGTCCAGCCCATACATGGCGACGGACAGCTTGGAATAGGTCTCACGCTCAGGGATGGCGTCGCGCCATTTCTGCATGGTCGGCATGATGCCGTTGATCTTGGTGCGATAGGTGCGGAACTCATAGACCGGGCCAAAGGTGCCGGGCTCAACGGCGGGCAGGAAGTCCAGCGCGCGATAGCTTTCCATCGACAGCCCGACCAGATGCTGGGTGCAGCCGAACGGATCATCGCTGCGCAAGGCGCGTTCGCGTTCGGCATACATCTGCGCGGGATCGTCAAAGGCGCGCAGCACGAAGACGCGGTTCAGCGTGCCGATATCGGTGCCCCATGCGCCGCACAGCCGGCCCTCGCCTGCGGCGACCCATGCCTCGATCCCCGGCGCGGCCTTTCCCGCGCCAAAGATCACGGTGTCCAGCGTGGCAAGTTCGTAATAGCTCATGACAGTTTCTCCTGTGAAAGCCCGGTAACGGGCTGTCCGGCCAGAACGCGGCCGGCGATATATCCAAAGGTCATGCCGGGCCCAAGCGTGATGCCGCCTGCCGGGTAATGCCCCCCCATGACCGAGGCCATGTCATTGCCCACCGCCAGCAGACCGGGGATCGGCTGGCCTTGGGTGTCCAGAACGCGGGCAGCGGCGTCGGTGCGCGCGCCCGCAAAGGTGCCAAGCGATCCGGGAAAGATCCGCACGGCGTAAAACGGCCCGCGCGCCAGCGGCGCCAGCGACGGGTTCGGCGCGTGCAGCGCATCGCCCTGAACGCGGTTGTAAAGGCTTTCGCCACGCCGGAAGTCGGGGTCGCGCCCCTGTTCGGCGCCCGCGTTGAACTGGGCGACGGTCTGCGCCAGCGCCTCGGCGGGAATGCCGCATTCGCCCGCCAGATCCTGCAGCGTGCGTCCGCGTTTCAGATAGCCCGACCGCAAGGCACCGCGCAGCGGAAACGGAAAGGGTTTGGCCCAGCCCAGACCCCAGCGGCGCTGCGCGGTGTGATCGGCGATCAGCCAGCAGCCGGGTTGCTGCCCCAGCGGCGTAACCGCGATCAGCGCCTGCATGAAATCGTAATAGCTGTTCGCCTCATTGACAAAACGCCGGCCCTGCAGCGTCACTGCGATGATGCCGGGCTTTGCGCGGTCGATCAGATGCGGGAAATTCGCCTTGCTGCCGTCCGGTTTCGGCACCAGCGAGACCGGCGCCAGCGCCACATTGCTGGCCAGATCATCCGCAATCTCGGCCCCCGCCGCCTCGGCCATGCGCAACCCGTCGCCGCTATTGTCGCGTGGCGCGGCCGAACGATGCCCGCCGCCCCCCCCGGCCAAGGAGGCCAGCGCCTGAAGGCGCGCGGGATCGTGCGGAAAGCCTCCGCTGGCCAGCACGACGCCGCGCGCGGCATGGATCTGGACCGGGCCATCGGCGCAAAACACGGTCGCGCCCGTGACGCGGCCATCGGTGACCAGCAGCCCCTGCACCGGGGCCTCGGGCATCAGCGTCACGCCCTTGTCCAGCGCCGAGCGCATCAGCCGCGCCACCAGCGCATTGCCGCTGACCAGATGCCGCCCGCGCCCATGCAGCGCCAGATCGCGCAGATGACGCATGATGCGCCTGACGGTATAGACGGCGGCGCGCGGCTTGCGCGTGGCATTGAAGAAATTGCCGATATCGGGACCGGCGGCGATGCCCATGCCCCACAGGCTGACGATATCCAGCGGCGGGCGCAGCCGGTCCAGCCACGCGCCCAGCTTGCCGCCGTCATAAGGTGCCACCGAAACCGAGCGCCCGCCCTTGCCCGCCCCGTCACTGTCGTGAAAATCCGGGACACGGTTGCCGTCGATCCAGCGCATCTCCGTGTGATCCTGAAAGAAGCCGACCATCTCGGGGCAGTTTTGCAGAAAGGCGTCAAGCCTTGGATCATTGGCGCGATTGCCCAGTTCCGCTGCCAGATAGCGGCGGGGCAGTTCCGGCGGCTCGGTGATGCCGGCCTGAACGGCCAAGGGGTTGTGCGGGATCCACAGCCAGCCACCGGACCATGCTGTCGTCCCGCCAAAGACCGGGGCCTTTTCCGCCACGATCACGCGCAGCCCGAAATGCGCCGCCGTCACCGCCGCAGCCAGCCCCGAGGCCCCCGAGCCGACAACAAGAACATCGCACGCCAAAGCGTGTTGGTTTGGCTTTTCCATAGCTTCCTTGCCTGACGGCGCTGCGCGTCCTGCGCCTAGGCGCTGGCGCGGGTCTCATGCTCCAGCGCGCGGACATTCGATTGAAAATATCGGGTTCCGGCCGCACCGGCCCCCAGCTCTTGCGCCGCGGCATGCAGCGCGGGGGACAGTTCCTGCATCCGTGCGGGCGTCATGCGGACGGCGGGACCGGCGATGGACAGACAGCCCAGCACCTGCGGGCCATCGTGATAGCGCACGGGCACCGCCATCGCGGCCATCCCGGCGATATAGCCGTCGACCGCCATGGCATAGCCCCGCGCCCGTGCCTGAGCCAGCCGCTCCAGCAACAGCGTAATGCTGCCCGGCGCGTTCGGGCCGGTATTGTCGCTGACCCGCACCAGCCCCTGCGCGCTGACCAAGGCCAGAGCCTCTTCGTCCGACATGCTGGACAGCCACGCCATGCCGCCCGCCGTGCTGGCCAAATGGACGATGACCCCCTGTTCCTGCCCGGGATCATAGCGCAGACCGCGCGTCGCACCCTGCGCCACGGCCACCCAGATCAACCGCGTATCGTCCACCACCGACAGGCGCACCAGCTCGCCACTGTCGGCGGCCAGCTGATCCAGCACCGGCTGCGAGACATCGGTGATGCCCGCCCGGCCCATGAAACCCAGACCCATGGCGGGCAGCTTGATGGTCAGCGCGTAATCTCCGCCCGCATGGACCTGCCGGACGAAGCCCAGACGGGTCAGTTCCTGCAAGGTGCGATGCACGCCGCTGGCGGGCTGATGGGTCATGGCCGCGATCGTCGTCACGGGCAGGCCGACCGGATGTTCGACCAGAAGTTCGACGATGGCGAGTGATTTTTCCAGAACGCTGCTCATGTTCCTGTTCCGCTGGTTAAGGCGGGCTCACGATCAAAGCTTAGCGGTGAAAGGTCAACCGTGACGCGTTGCCCCAGCCGCGCGGCCTCGCGGATGCAATCCAGCACGATCAGGTTGGCGGTGGCATCGCGCGCGCTGACCAGCGGCGTGCCGCCCTGGCGCGTCAGATCGACGAAATGCGACAACTGCCGACGATAGGGGTCGGCGGCGGCGAGTTCCAGCCGTTGACGGCGCAGCTCGCGCGTCCAGTCCGGCGCGCCGTCGCTGCGCCACAGCGTCAGATCCGGCAGCGAAAGCCCGCCCGCGCTGCCCGCATAATGATGCGCGCTGACCGGATGAGCCGGGAACCGCGCCATGTTTTCCCCCGCCGTCAGATCCCATGCCCAAGGCCCGACCGCCGCATCCGAGATGCACAGCGTCGCCAGACCGCCATTCCTGAAGCTCAGGCAGACCGCGGCCGTATCCTCGACCGGAAAGCCGCGCCGGGCATTGCTGGCAATGGCCTGCACGCTGTCGATCTCACCAAAGAAATGTCGCAGCAGGTCGATTTCATGCACAAGGTTGATCAGCAGCGGTCCGCCCGACCCGGCGCTGCGCCGCCAGTCCGCCTGAAAATAATCCGGCGGTTTGGCCAAGGATGCCGTGACCGAGGCCATGACAAGATCGCCAAGCGCGCCATTGCGGATCTGGTCATGCGCGGTGCGGATGATGGGATTGTGGCGGCGGTGATGCCCGATCAGCAGCGGCACGCCGGTGTCATCGGCCACAGCGATCAACCGCAGCGCCGCATCAAGGCTTTCCGCGACGGGCTTTTCCAGCAGCACCGGCAGCCCGGCCCGCAGCAGCGCCTGCGCGACCGGGAAATGCGTCTCATTCGGAGTGGCGACGATCGCGGCCTGCACCAGCCCCGCATCGATCAACGCCCCGACATCCGGCAGGCAGGGCACGCCCAGCGACTGCGCCAGCGCCAGCCCGCCGGGGGCCGGATCGACAAGCGCGGCCAGATGCGCTTCGGGCGCGTCGGCCAAGGTCTGAATATGCGTGCGGCCAATTGCCCCCGCACCCACCACTGCCATTGCCACGGATGTCGTCATGCGCCTGTCCTCCTCTGTCCCTCTCTAAAAGATCAGCCCGGTTTATTGAAGTCAATTTTAATGTTGAATCGAATTCAATAATATGATCTGAGCAGCATGGGCAGGATGCGGCATCACCGCTGTGGCGGGTGATGGGCATGGGGGCTGCGCGTTATGAGGGGGGAAGACCAGATATGAACGCTCATCTGCGGATCGACGGCGAAACGCTTGTATTTCCCATTATCGGGCATCCCATCGGGCAGGTGAAATCCCCTGCCTCGCTAAGCCAGATCATGGCGGAACGCGGCTATAACGGCATGGTCGTGCCGGTCCATGTGCTGCCACAGGATCTGGATGGATGGCTTCAGCACGCGGCGGCGGTGCAGAACTGCCGCGGGATCGTGGTGACCGTGCCGCACAAGGTCGCCAGCATGCAGATCTGCAGCCGCGTCACCGCGCGGGCGCAGACCTCGGGCGCGGTGAACATCCTGCTGCGCGATGAGACCGGCTGGGTGGGGGATGCGACCGACGGTCAGGGCTTCATGGATGGCGTGAATGCGCAGAATTTCGATGTCGCGGGCAAGCCTGCCCTGCTGGTCGGCGGCGGCGGCGCGGGATCGGCCATCGCCTATGAGATTCTGGCGCGCGGCGCCTCGGAACTGGCGCTGCACGATATCGACGCGGGGCGCCGCGATGGGCTGATCGCCCGGCTGAACGCCATTTTCCCCGGCCGCGTGCGCGTCGGCAGCGACGATCCGCGCGGCTTTGCGCTGGTCGCCAACGCCACGCCCCTGGGGATGCGCGAAACCGACCCCCTGCCCGTGCAGGTGGATCTGCTGGAGCCTGGCCAGTTCGTCGCCGATGTGGTGACGCGCCCCGCCGTGCCGCCGCTGATGGCCGCCGCCCGCGCGAAAGGCTGCGGCACCATGCCCGGCAGCGCGATGTTCGAGGCGCAGGCGGTCCTGCTGGCCGAATTGCTGATGGGCGTGCGCAAGGCGGCGCTGGACTAAAGGCCGGGCAAGGCTTTGGGGGGATGGCGATGACAGAGTTTGATACGGAAGTCGATCTTCTGGTCGTGGGGGCGGGCGCGGGCGGGATGACGGCGGCGCTGGCGGGTGCGATCCGGGGCATGTCGGTGCTGGTATGCGAAAAGACCGCGATGGTGGGCGGCACGACCGCCACCTCGGGCGGCACGACATGGATCCCGGGCAACCGCAACAGTCATCAGGCAGGCATCCCCGATCAGACCGAGGACGCCGCCGCATTCCTGCGCCATGTCGTCGGCAATCGCGGCAAGGACGATCTGCGCGCGGCGTTTCTGGCCTCGGCCCCGCAGGCCATTGCCGAACTTGAGGCACAAAGCGAGGTCCGCTTTGCCGCCGCCGCCGCGCATCCCGATTATCTGGACGGGCCGGGCGCGGCCTATGGCGGGCGCGCCTTGGGTCCGGTGGAATTCGACGGGCGCAAGCTGGGCGCGGATTTCAACCGCATCCGCCCGCCCCGCGACGTGTTCATGGGGTTGGGCGGGATGATGGTGGGCCGGGCCGAGCTGGGCAGCCTGCTGAACCCGCTCTCCAGCGTTGCCAATTTTCGCAGCGCCACGAAGATCCTGTTCCGCTATGGACGCGACCGCCTGCGGCATCGGCGCGGCACGCGGCTTCTGATGGGCAATGCGCTGGTGGCGCGGCTGTTCTACAGCCTGCGGCAGCGCCATGTCCCGGTCTGGTTCGAGGCCGGGCTGACCGATTTTCTGCGCGATGGCGACAGCGTGGTGGGCGCGGTGATCCAGACGCCCGAAGGGCCGCGCCGCATCCGTGCCCGGCGTGGCGTGGTCTTGGCGACGGGCGGCATCGGCTGGAACAGCGACCTGCGCAAGCGGCTGTTCGCGCCGCAGATCGCTGCCTTTTCGCAGGCGCCCGAAGGCAATACCGGCGACGGGATCGCGCTGGCCACCACCCGGCTGGGCGCAGGGCTGGACGCGGGCGGCGACAGTGCCGCGCTGTGGATGCCCTGTTCGGTGCTGCAGCGCGCCGATGGGTCGAAAGGCGTCTGGCCGCATATCCTGCTGGACCGCGCCAAGCCCGGCCTGATCGCCGTGGGCGCGGATGGCCGTCGCTTCGTCAACGAATCCGACAGCTATCATGATTTCTGCATGGGCATGGTGCGGGCGGGCCTGTCCGAGGCATGGCTGATCGTCGATGACGATTTCATCCACCGCTACGGCCTTGGGCTGGTGCTGCCGGGCGGGCGTGGCCTGGCGCGGCTGCTGCGGCAGGGCTATCTGCACAAGGCCGTGGATCTGAAGGGGCTGGCGCACCGGATCGGCGTCGATGCCGCCGGATTGACCGCCAGCGTCAAGCAGACCAATGCCGATCTGGCCACGGGAACCGACAGCGAATTCGGGCGCGGCAGTTCGGTGATGAACCGCTTCAACGGCGATGCCGCAGCCCCCGGCGACAATCCCTGCCTTGGCCCCATCGGCAAGCCGCCCTTCTATGCGCTGAAAGTGGTTCCGGTCGATCTGGCGGGCAGCGGCGGGCTGAGTTGCGATGCGAACGGACAGGTGCTGGACGCCGAAGGCCAGCCCATCGGCGGGCTTTACGCCTGCGGCAACGATGCCGCGTCGATCTTTTGCGGCACCTATCCCGGACCGGGCACGACCATCGGCCCCGCCATGGTCTTTGGCTGGCGGATCGCCGACCACCTGTCGGCCAGCACAGCCGCGTCAGCCAGCACCGCCGACCCGGCGTCCGCGACCGTGCCGCGGCAGGACGCGCCCGCCGTCTGACAATCCGCCTGCGCGGGGGCGCGGCCCGTCCCCGCCGATCCGACTGATCTGAAACGCTGCCTGCCGCTGGTCACCGCGTCGGGCGAAATGTCCGGGACCGCACAGAAAAGACGGTGCCGCTGACCCTTTGGGAGGATATCCATGACTGCATCGACACATCTGCACGACAGAGGGCAATCAAAGAAGGCTGCGGCGAGTGCCTGGGTTGGGTCTGCGCTGGAGTATTACGACTTTTTCATCTATGCGACGGCTGCGGCGCTTGTGTTTCCGCAGGTGTTTTTCCCCTCGTCCAATCCGCAGACGGCGATCATCG
>NZ_WMII01000050.1 GCF_009711265.1 Paracoccus shanxieyensis
AGCGCGGAAAATGCTGCGGAAATTCCTCTTGCGCCTGCGCCACGACCTGAAGGTCGCTGTCAAAGATGATGGCGCGGGACGACGTCGTCCCCTGGTCGATGGCTAGGATCTGGGTCATGGTCGGTCCGGGTTTCGGTCACGCTGCCGCCTTTGGCCCGCGGCGGCAGAAGCCGCGGTCAGGCGGATCGGAAACGGGGGCGGAACCGGCAAAGGCCCCGCCCCCGGCAGAACGGCTTACTGCCAGGATTTGATCAGCTCGTCATACGAGACGGTTTCGCCCTGCGGCTTTTCGTTCTCGATCTTGGCGACGGGCGCGCCGGGCGCGTCCAGCCATTCCTGCGGATCTTTTTCCTCGTTCAGCTTCGGACCCAGATCGCCCTGGACCTTGCTGCGCTCCAGCCGGGCCAGCACCTTTTCCTGCTCGGCACACAGCGCATCCAACGCCTCTTGCGGGGTCTTGGCGCCCGACATGGCATCACCGATATTCTGCCACCACAGCTGCGCGAGCTTCGGATAATCGGGAATATTGGTGCCGGTCGGCGACCATTGCGTGCGGGCGGGCGAGCGATAGAACTCGACCAGACCGCCCAGCTTGGGCGCGCGATCGGTGAAGTGCTGGCTGTCGATGGTGGACTGGCGGATGAAGGTCAGACCCACATCCGATTTCTTCACGTCCACCGTCTTCGAGGTCACGAACTGCGCGTAAAGCCACGCGGCCTGCGCGCGGTCCACCGGGGTGGACTTCAGCAACGTCCACGAGCCCACGTCCTGATAGCCGACCTTGGTGCCTTCGGTCCAATAGGCGCCATGCGGGCTGGGGGCCATGCGCCATTTCGGCGTGCCGTCCTCATTCATGACCGGCGTGCCGGGCTTCACCATGTCGGCGGTGAAGGTCGTATACCAGAACATCTGCTGGGCGATGTCGCCGCGTGCCGGAACGGGCCCGGCCTCGCCAAAGGTCATGCCCATGGCTTCCGGCGGGGTATAGTTCTTCAGCCAGTCGATGGCCTTGGTCACGGCATAGACCGCCGCGGCATCGTTGGTCGCGCCGCCGCGCGCCACGCAGGACCCCACGGGCCGCGAGTTTTCGTCGACGCGGATGCCCCATTCATCGACCGGCAGACCGTTCGGCTCGCCTTTGTCGCCACCCCCGGCCATCGAGAACCAGGCATCGGTGTAACGCCAGCCAAGGCTGGGGTCTTTCTTGCCATAGTCCATATTGCCCCATGCCTTCGTGGGGCCGCCTTCGATATAGGACATGTCGCGGCCGGTGAAGAACTGGGCGATATCCTCATAGGCCGACCAGTTGACCGGAACGCCCAGATCATAGCCGTATTTGGCCTTGAAATCGTCCTTGGTCTTTTGATCGTTGAACCAGTCATAGCGGAACCAGTAGAGGTTCGCGAATTGCTGGTCGGGCAGCTGATACAGATCGCCATCCGGCGCCGTGGTGAATTTCAGCCCGATGAAATCATCAAGATCCAGCGTCGGGCTGGTGAAATCCTTGCCCTCATCGGCCATCCACTTGGTCAGGTTGCGGGCCTGCTGATAGCGCCAATGCGTGCCGATCAGATCCGAGTCGTTGACATAGCCGTCATAGATATTCTCGCCGGTCTGCATCTGGGTCTGCAGCTTTTCCACCACATCGCCTTCGCCGATCAGGTCATGGGTGACCTTGATGCCGGTGATGGCGGTGAAGGCCGGGGCCAGCACCTTGGATTCGTATTCATGCGTGGTGATGGTTTCCGAGACGACCTTGATCTCCATGCCCGCAAGGGGCTTGGCGGCGTCGACGAACCATTGCATCTCGGCTTCCTGATCCGCGCGCGACAGCGTGGACAGATCGCCGATCTGGTCGTCCAGAAACTTCTTGGCGGCCTCCATATCGGCCCATGCCGGAGCCCCCGTTACCATCAGCGCCAGCGCGATGGCGGTTCCGGCGCGGACCTTGAAGGCGGTCGTTTTGGTCGGTCTCATGTTTTCCTCCCTGATGAGACGCGGATCGTCATACCCAGCGGAACACCGCAGCGGCATAGACAAGGCAGATGGCAAGCGCCCACCAGACGGGGGGGCCCACAAAGAACAGCCAGGCCAGACAGATGAAGGCCGAGCCAAGCAGCGTGATGAACAGCCGGTCGCCGCGCGTGGTTTCGATGCGCAGGATGCCGCGGCGTGGGGTTTCCGGGAAACGGATCGCCAGAATGGTGAACAGGATCAGCAGGCCGGCGATGATCCAGAAGAACACCGCCACCGGAAAGGTCCATGCCATCCAGCCGCCGGGGATCATCGGCGCGGTCCATTCGCGCGCGCCATCGACGACAGGGGTCGCCCAGACCAGAAAGGCCATCGCCCCCGCCATCACCGCGATGGCCCCGGCATAGATCGCGCCCCAGTTCACCTGACGGGCAGCGGCTTCGGTAATATCCTTGGCTTTTGCCATCAGACCCTCCCCAGGGCGAAGCCCTTGGCGATGTAATTGCGCACGAACCAGATCACCAGCGCGCCCGGCACGATGGTCAGCACCCCGGCTGCGGCCAGCACGCCCCAATCCATCCCGGATGCCGACACCGTGCGCGTCATCGTCGCCGCGATCGGCTTGGCATTGACGCTGGTCAGCGTCCGCGACAAGAGCAGCTCCACCCATGAGAACATGAAGCAGAAGAAGGCCGCGACCCCGATGCCGCTGGCGATCAGCGGGGTGAAGATACGGATGAAGAAGCGCGGGAAGGAATAGCCGTCGATATAGGCGGTCTCGTCGATTTCCTTGGGCACGCCGCGCATGAAGCCTTCCAGGATCCAGACCGCCAGCGGCACGTTGAACAGGCAATGCGCCAGCGCCACGGCGATATGGGTGTCGAACAGCCCGATGGACGAATAAAGCTGAAAGAACGGCAGCGCAAAGACGGCGGGCGGCGACATGCGGTTCGTCAGCAGCCAGAAGAACAGATGCTTGTCGCCCATGAAGCTGTAGCGGCTGAACGCATAGGCCGCAGGCAGCGCCACCGCGATCGAGATCACCGTGTTCAGCACCACGTAGATGATCGAGTTGACATAGCCCATATACCAGCTGGGATCGGTCAGGATCACCTGATAGTTGCGCAATGTCAGCGTCTGCGGATACAGGCTGAAGGTGCCGGTGATCTCGGCATTGGTCTTCAGGCTCATGTTGACCAGCCAATAGATCGGGATCAGCAGGAACAGCAGATAAAGCGTCATCACGACGACAGAGCCACGCGATTTCATGACTGCACCTCGGCTTTGTCCATGCTGGTCATGACGGTATAGAACACCCAGCTGACCAGCAGGATCACCAGAAAATACATCAGGCTGAAGGCCGCAGCCGGACCAAGGTCGAACTGACCCACGGCCATCTTGACCAGATCAATGGACAGGAAGGTGGTCGAGTTGCCCGGACCGCCGCCGGTCACCACGAAAGGTTCGGTATAGATCATGAAACTGTCCATGAAGCGCAAGAGGACGGCGATCAGCAGCACGCCCTTCATCTTGGGCAGCTCGATATAGCGGAACACCGCCCAGCGGCTGGCCTGATCGATGCGCGCGGCCTGATAATAGGCCTGCGGAATGGATTGCAGGCCCGCATAGCAAAGCAGCGCGACAAGGCTGGTCCAGTGCCAGACATCCATCACGACCACGGTGATCCACGCGTCCAGCGGATCGTTGGTGTAATTGTAGTCGATGCCCAGCGTCTCAAGCGTGCGGCCCAGAAGGCCGATATCCACACGGCCGAAGATCTGCCAGATCGTGCCGACGACGTTGAACGGGATCAGCAGCGGCAGCGCCATGAGCACCAGCACCAGACTGGCCCAGAAGCCCTTTTTCGGCATGTTGAGCGCGACGAAGATGCCCAGCGGCACCTCGATCGCCAGAATGATCGCGGAAAACAGTGCCTGCCGCCCCAACGCCTCATGCAGACGCGAGGAATGCACCATCTCGTCGAACCATTCGAGGCCCGCCCAGAAGAATTCGTTATTTCCGAACGTGTCGTTGAAGGCGTAGTTCACCACCGTCATCAGCGGGATCACCGCCGAGAAGGCCACCAGCACCAACACCGGCAGCACCAGAAACCACGCCCGGTTGTTCTGTATCTTTTGCATCACGCCGCCCTTTGTGCAGGCGCTGTGCGCCAGTCATCGACATAGACGCCCAGCTTGCCCGGCACGAAGCTGACACGGGCGCCCTCGCCCGGCAGCGCCTCGCCCTCGGGCAGCAGGGCGTTGAAGCTTTTGCCCGCCAGTTCGGCGCGCAGGATCCGGTGGCGACCGACATCCTCGATCCGGCGCAGCGCGATGGGCAGGCCGCCCGGCAGATCGCCCGCACCGCCGACATGGACATGTTCGGGGCGGATGCCGATCTGGACCCGGCCCGAGGGCGTGCCGTAATCGGCCCCCAGATCCAGCATCGCGCCATCCGCCAGCCTGGCCTGACGGCCCTGCACCTGCGCATCCAGAAAGTTCATCCCCGGAGAGCCGATGAAATAGCCGACGAAACTGTGGGCCGGGGCCTCGAACAATTCCTCGGGCGTGCCCATCTGGACGACGCGGCCGTCATGCATGACCACCACCTTGTCGGCAAAGGTCAGCGCCTCGGTCTGGTCATGGGTGACATAGATCATCGTATGGCCGAACTGGCGGTGCAGCTGTTTCAGCTGGCTGCGCAATTCCCATTTCATCTGCGGGTCGATGACGGTCAGCGGCTCGTCGAACAGGATGGCGTTCACATCCTCGCGCACCATGCCCCGGCCCAGACTGATCTTCTGCTTGGCATCGGCGGTCAGCCCCTGGGCGCGGCGGCCCAGCACCGCCTCCATGCCGATCATGCGGGCGATCTGATCGACACGCGCCTTGATATAGGCGGCGTCCTTGCCGCGGTTCTTCAGCGGAAAGGCCAGATTGTCGCGCACGGTCATCGTGTCATAGACCACCGGGAACTGGAACACCTGCGCGATGTTGCGTTCGGCGGTGGCAGCATGGGTCACATCGCGGTCGCCGAACAGGATCCGGCCCTGACTGGGGGTCAGCAGCCCCGAGATGATGTTCAGAAGCGTGGTCTTGCCACAGCCCGACGCCCCCAGCAGCGCATAGGCCCCGCCGTCCTGCCAGACGTGATCCATCTGCTTCAGCGCATAATCCGCAGGCCCGGTCGGATGCGGGTTATAGCTATGCGCCAGATTTTCCAAGGTAATGCGCGCCATCAGGCCACCTTTGCGTAAGCCGCCGGCGCGGACAGCTGGCCCGCCGGATCGAACAGATAGACATGGCGCGGCTGCAACCACAGCGACAGCTGCGTGTCGGGCGCAAGGTCGTGCACGCCCTCGATCAGCGCGACCCAGCGATCCTCGCCATGGCGGACATGCAGAAAGCTTTGCGCGCCGGTGATCTCGGTCACCACGACCTGACAGCGGAATTCCAGCGCATCGGCCGAGGGTTTTTCGACCGACAGATGATTGGCGCGGAACCCGGCCTGATAGGCGCCATCGGCAATGCCGGGCGCGCGCGCGCCCTGCGCCAGATCCAGCCGCCCGGCCTGCACGCGGGTCTGGATGAAGTTCATCGGCGGATCGCTGAACACCCGCGCCGTGGTGGCATCGACCGGCTGGCGATAGACCTGCGGCGTCGGCCCGAACTGGGTCACGCGGCCTTCCCACAGCGTTGCGGTATTGCCGCCCAGCAGCAGCGCCTCTTCGGGTTCGGTGGTGGCGTAGACGAAGATCGCGCCCGAGGCCTCGAAGATGCGCGGGATCTCGATGCGCAATTCCTCGCGCAGCTTATAGTCAAGGTTCGCCAAAGGCTCATCCAGCAGCACAAGCCCCGCGCCTTTGACCAGCGCGCGGGCCAGCGCGCAACGCTGCTGCTGGCCGCCCGACAGTTCCAGCGGCTTGCGCTGCAGCATGGGCGTCAGGCGCAGCATCTCGGCGGTTTCGCGGACCTTGCGGTCGATCTCGGCCTTGGGCGTTCCCAGAATCCGCAGGGGCGAGGCGATGTTTTCATAGACCGAGAGGCCCGGGTAATTGATGAACTGCTGATAGACCATGGCCACGCCCCGGTCCTGCACGCGCAGGCCGGTCACGTCGCGGCCCTGCCACAGGATGCGCCCGGTCGAGGGCTGGTCCAGCCCCGCCATCAGCCGCATCAGGCTGGTCTTGCCCGACAGCGTCGGTCCCAGCAGCACGTTCATCGTGCCTTCGCGCAATGTCAGGCTGGTCGGGTGGATATGCACCCGCCCTTCGACCAGCCGTGACACGCTTTGCAGTTCCAGCACCATGTTCCCCCCTTTATTCCAGTCTATTTCGCAGCCTGCGCCTGCGCCTCGAACCAGTCCTGCACGGCCTGCTGCTGCGCGCCGTCCATCCTCAGCCCCAGTTTCGTCCTGCGCCACAGCACGTCCTCGGCGCAGGTGGCGAATTCGCGGGTGGCGAACCAGCGCAGTTCGGCCTCGGTCAGGCCGGCGCCGAAGTCGTGGCCGGGCGGGTCGGACAGGATCAGCGCGGCTTCGGTCCCATGCGTGCGCACCAGCCGCAGCGCGTCGCGGGCGGACAGGCGCGGATGGCGCGCGCGCAGGTCATCGACCAGCGCGCCCACCCCATCCACCGGGAAATCGCCGCCCGGCAGCGCCACGCCCGCCGTCCAGGCCGCCCCGGCCTTTGGGAAATGCGGCGCAAGCTTTGCCAGCGCGCTTTCGGCCAGCCGGCGATAGGTGGTGATCTTGCCGCCAAAGACGTTCAGCAGCGGCGCGCCCGTGGCATCAAGGCTGAGCACATAGTCCCGCGTCGCCGCCGTGGCCGAGCTGGCACCGTCATTGTAAAGCGGCCGCACCCCGGAATAGGTCCAGACCACCTGATCCGCCGTCACCGGCTGCGCGAAATACTGGCTGGCAAAGCGGCACAGATAATCGCGTTCCGCATCGGAACAGCGCGCCGCCTCGGGCGGGCCGTCATGGTCCATGTCGGTCGTGCCGATCAGGGTGAAATCCTGCTCATAGGGGATGGCAAAGATGATCCGCCCATCGGTGCCCTGAAAGAAATA
>NZ_WMII01000051.1 GCF_009711265.1 Paracoccus shanxieyensis
CATGAGCCTTGAAACGCTCGCCCGTGTGACCGACAATCCAACCGTCAGGCTGCCCGCCGTGGCCACCTGAACAAGCCCTGACCTCTCCGAGGGTCGGCGCTCCTACACCACGCCGCGGGGCACTATCTCAGGAAAACGATGCGGTGGTCGCCGCCTATTTCTCGATGCTCAGTGATGAGCTATCGGGCCGGTCCTACAACAAGGCTGCCCAGAACAGGCTGCTGCAGGAACAGATTGACCGCAGTCGCGGATCGGTAGAGTTCAAACTTGCAAATATCTCCGCCGCCTTCCAAGGCTTCGGCCTGCCGATCATCACGGGTTACAAGCCGCGCTTCAATTTCCAGATGTCATTGGCCGAAGCCGTATCGCGCCGGCTTGCCCAGCATCCGGAATGGGAGCAGGCGCTTTATCGCCAAGAGGTCGCGCATATGGCCGAACTGCCGCCGCTCTTTGTCGGGGTCGCGCCGACGCTGCGCAACGCGCCACCCCCTGAGGAACTGGAGCAGATGCAGCGGATCGCGCGCCGCTTCGATGTGGCTGGCCGTGATGAACGCAATCGCAGCCTGGGGCGCGCCGGTGAGGAGCGGGTCTTTCACAATGAACGCGCGTTGCTGCAGCAGCACGGACGGGACGATCTGGCGCGACGCGTTCGATGGGTCGCCTTGGAGGACGGCGATGGCGCGGGCTATGATATTGCTAGTTTCATGCCCGACGGCCGTGAGCGTCTGATCGAGGTCAAGACGACTAATGGCTGGCAACGTACCCCTTTCCACATCTCGCGCAACGAGCTCGAAGTCGCAAATGAGCGTCGCGATAACTGGCATCTGTTCCGGCTCTACGAATTTGCCCGCGCGCCCAAAGCCTTCAAGTTGCGGCCACCGCTCGATGCGCATGTTTCGCTGACCGCCACCAGTTTTCAGGCCAGCTTCCAATGACGAATGGGTCTCGCTATTTGACCCATATTCAACTTGTTACAGCCGTCATGAGCGCGCTAAAGCATGCAGGCGATGCTCTTACGGCTGCGGATCTAGGCGAGGCTCAGCACTTTGAGGTCGATCGCGAGATCTATATTGCGGCAGGCCGCTTTGTCTGGGAGCTCACCGAGGGATCAGAGTTCTTTGTCGACAGCATTGCGATCCCGCCAGCTAATCCTGCCACGTTTCGGCTTGGAGACGAAAACAGCATCTTTCTTATGATATCGGCAGGACAGGTTGTTATCGTCACTCATATCGGCGCAAACGGAGCAATATACCGTGAATTTCATTGGCAGCCAGGGACAAACAGGATCGACACGCGGTCAACGTTTGAACCGCAGACCGAGGAAGTTCGATTTCAGCTCCACCTCACCGCTTTGTCCCTATCGATGATGCTGACTCTGATCAACAGTCCGAAGCTTGTCGAACTAACGGGCGGCGGCCAGCGGCAGGAACGCCGTGCGGCGAACAGATCGCTCAGGCTACCGGTGAACGCTTGGCACAAAGTTGTTTGGAGAACTGCTGCAGGCAGAAAATTCGCGGCAACCGACAACGACGAACATGGCGCAAAAATACCTCTCCACTATCGGCGCGGCCACGTACGAACCGCGCAGAGCCATTTTGCCGCGGCTTTTGAAACCACTTTGACTGACACTGGCTGGGCGCAATGGATCGACGGACGATGGGTCGGAAACCCGGCTTTCGGGGTCAAGAAGGCAGTTCATGCCCCTACTCTTGATCGGCATGGGTTGGCGGATTTCATGAACAGAAAGCAGCAGCGGCGAGGGTCATCATAGCGCGCTATTAACCGGGTCTCGCGCGTTTATGCTGACTCGTCCGGCCCTTTGCGGCCAGTCGGTCGCGACGGGTGCTGCGCCGCCGCAATCGCCGAAGCTGCCTCTCAGACATGGTGCAGCAAAATAGCCGTTGTGATTGCGGCTAAAGCGACCTGCGACGCAGGTTGGGTTGACTTGCGCGGCTTGCAGAACGCCTGCCACGCTTGGTGATATGTCCCCCCGTCTCCAAGGGGACATGCCTTGTCTTAGAACTGGTAATCCAAGCTTAGCGTTGCATTGCGCGGCGCGCCGTAATTGCCGGTGGCATAGGTTTCGTCGATCGAGGCCAGATATTTGCGATCAAACAGGTTTTCGATGTTCAGACTGACCGCCAGACCATTCTGGAACTGATACCGCCCCATCAGCCCGACGACCGCATATGAACCCTGCCGTGCAGTGCCTGTGACAGGCCAGGTCCAGGTGTTCTCGATGCTGCTTTGCCAGCGCAGGTTCGCGCCCAAGGTCAAAGGCGTGCTTTCAAACGCATAGACCCCGGACAGTTTCAACGAATGGCGCGGCGTCACGGTCGAAATCGCCAGCCCGTCACCGTCCTTGGCAGTCGTATAGGCATAGCTTGCGGCCAGATGGATATTCGGGCGCACCTCTCCCGACAGCTCCATCTCGAAACCCTTGCTACGCGTCCCGTCGATGGATTTATAGGGGTTGCTGCCATCGGGCAGTTGATAGGTCACGCTGCGGTCACGGACCGGCAGATTGTCCTGTTCCAGCAGGTAAATTGCCGCCGCAAAGTTCAACCGGTCATCGGCAAAGCTGGCTTTGGTGCCCAGTTCATAGTTCGACCCGGTGGTGGGTTCGACGATGCGGTTGTCCTTGTCGCGATAGCTGGCCTGTTTGAAAACGCGGGTATAGCTGCCATAGAGCGACCAGTTGTCATTCAGATCAAAGGTCAGCCCCGCATAGGGGATCCATTCGCCATTGCGGCTGATCTGTTGATGGGTCCTTGTGCCGCTATCCAAGGTTTCGGTGGTATAGTCGTAATCATACCAGACCACACGTGCGCCCGCGATCAGGTTCAGCCGATCCGTCAGGCCAAACCGACCCGAGCCATAGGCTGCAATCTGATCGATCCGGGTGTCGCTGATATAGCTGATATAGCCCGCCTGCTGGACCAGATTGGGCACATAACCATCCCAGTCAAAGATGGATCCGGTGATCGGCTGATAGTCGATCTCGGTCCCGTCAAGCGCCGAATAGGCTTTGTGATTGTCCTTGCCCCAATTGCCGGTAATGCCGAACCGCAGATCATGGCTGCGCCCCCACAGATCCACCGGGCCGGATGCCGTCAGTGACAGGGCGGTCTGTTCCGTGTCAGTATCAGCATAGCCACCCACGGTCTGCACACCGTAACCCTGTGGATCGGGCGACCCCCATGATGCCGAGGCGAGATAACCCTTACGCTCGGCCCGGTAAAACGACAAATCGCCCACTGCCTGCCAGCCGGAACCAAATTCATGCGCATAGCGCAGGAACGCGGTCTGCATGGTCTGGGTCAGGGGCAAATCGCCGCCGCCCGCGTTCACGCTGGTGTCGTAATCTAGCTGGGAGCCGTCATTGGCGACCAGCGGCAGGCCCCCGAACTGGTGGTTGCGGGTGCGCGTGCGCTGGAAGTCATAGCCCGCACTGAACGTGCCGGCATCGCCCACATCAGCCTCAATGGTGCCAAACAGCACCGTCTTGCGGCGCTCATAGCGGTCCAACCATGAATCGCCCTGTTCATGCGCGGCGACAAATCGGCCCCGGATCGAGCCGTCGGCGTTCAGCGGGCCGCTAACATCCAAATCGGTGCGGACCGTGTTCCAGCTGCCTGCGGAAAAGCGCAGCTTGGTCTGTGGCGTGGCGGTGGGCGTCTTGCGCACCATATTGACCACGACCGAAGGTTCGCCCGCGCCCGCCATCAGGCCGGTGGCGCCGCGCAGCACCTCGACCCGGTCATAGATCGCCATGTCGGACATGCTGGGTCCGGACCCGTATTGGATGCGATACCAGACCGGCAGGCCGTCAACCATGTAAGTCGGACTGGAAAAGCCGCGGGCATAGACGCTGCGCCGTTCGGTATCCATCGGCATGACGGTGATGCCCGCGGTATCCTCCAGCACCTCGGAAATGGTGCGCTGGTTGCGGTCGTCCATCTTTTGTCGTGTCGCGACGCTGATCGACTGCGGCGTTTCCTTCATCGTCAGTGGCAGGCCGGTCGCGACGGTCGTCAGGCCGGTAGTATAGCTGCCGGTGCCTTCGGTCACGGCACCGCCGGCATCAAGCCGGATTTCGTCCAGAACGACCGTGCCCGGGGTCTGGACGTCAGGCGCCGCAGTCGGTTGGGTCAGCGAAATTGCGTTCGGGCCATCCACACGAAACCCAAGACCCGAGCCATCCAACAACTGCTGCAAGGCATCGGTCGTCGTCATCTGACCAGAAACGCCGGGGCTTTGACGACCTTGCACCAAGGCGGTGTCATAAAGCACCTGCACCCCGGCATCGCGCGCGAAACGTAAAAGCGCGCCGTTCAGGTTTTGCGGACGGATGTCAAAGCTGCGGGTCTGCGCCGCCTCTTGCGCCATCGCTGTCGGTTGCTGCGCGACAATCGCCCCACCGCCAAGCGCGGCGATCAGGGCGATACGGCTGATCTGTCTGTTCATGGTCCCTCTCCGATATTTTGCCCTCACTGAGGCGCGGATTCAGGAAAAGGACGAATCTGCGGCGCAATCCGGTAATCCCGCAGCGGATTTTTTTCCAATGTCAGTAAATCACCGTGAGCAGCGGTGGTACGGAACGATGACGCAGCCCCAATTCATCGGCGATGCGGTCAACGGCGTGGGTGATATCGTTGGTATGAAACACGCCGCTGACCCGGCGCGCCGCCAGATCCTTGCCGTGCAGAATGATGCGACCGTGGCGATAGCGGTTCAACTCGGCCACCACCTCGGCCAAGGGGCGGTCGTCAAAGACCAGTTCGCCCGAACGCCACGCATTCGCGAAATCCACATCGCGCGCCACTGGCTGGGGAATGGCATCGGGCCGGGCCTCGACCCCCATGCCTCGGGACAGCACGACGGGCTTTGCAGGCCCTGCTACCGGGGCCACGCGGACGCTGTGTTCCGTGACCAGAACGTCAACTTCTTCGCCGTGCAGATCGACGGAAAACTGCGTGCCCAAAGCGGTCACGCGCACACCGCCCGCCTGAACCACGAAGGGTCGGCCCGATTGCTGCGTGGCAGGCGCTGCGGTGAAATAGGCCCGGCCCTGCAGCAGGCGCACCAATCGCTGATCTACGTCGAAATCCTCGGCCAGCGCCGCACCCGAGGACATTTCCGCCCGGCTGCCATCCGGCAAGGTCACCACCAAGTTCTGACCGATGGCCGCAATATGGTCGGCTTTCAACCTGATCCGCAGATCGTCCTGCCAGAACCACAGCGATGCCCCCGCCGCCAAAGCCAGCATGGCAATCCGACCGGGCCGGCGGTGGGGGCGCAGATCCTGCGGGCGCATCAGCCCCAGTTGGCCCCATGCCCGTTCGGCTTGCTCGAACGCGGCGCGATGTGGGGGCGCGGCATCGCACCATTCATGAAAGCTGGCTTTCGTTGCCTCGGTCAGGTCGGGATCGGCCATGCGGATCACCCATGCCGACGCCTCGGCCTGAATCTTTGATGGCGCGCTTTTTCTGGATTGTCCGCCCATCAGCCGTCCTCATCATCCTGTAACCGCTGCAGCACTTCGAATAGCGCACGCGCCAGATGCTTTTGCACCGAGCTTTCCGACAGGTCCATGCGATCAGCCACGTCGCGATAGGTCAGCCCGTCGATACGGTGCAGGATGAAAATCCGCCGCGTCTTATTGGGCAAGGCAGCCAATGCTTGCGCAAAGATGCGCAGCCGCTCACGGTCAATCAGCACGCGCTCTGGGCCCGGACGTGGATCGGCAATCGCCGCGATCGTTTGGCTACCGGTCGTGTCGGTGCGCCGCCGCTTTTGCAGGCGCAGGTGATCGACGGCAACATTGCGCGCGACCCGGTAAAGATAACTGCGCAGATTTTCGGGATTGCCGCCCGCCTGCACCGTCGCAAAACAGCGCAGGAACGCGTCCTGTGTCAAATCCTCGGCCAGATCGGCATCGCGCAATATCCGTGCCAGATATAAGCGGACGTCACCCCGATGGCCGCGATACAACCTGTCCATCCCCATGTGCTGCAATTTAATACCCCATCCCGCCAATCGCGTGAACATCGGATGGCGGCGCAGGGATGCGAGGTGGCTGACCGATTGCAGCCTGCCTAAATCAGCGGTGCGACGCTGCAAAGTCAAAATTGTAGTGCACAGGTCGGTCGAGTTGAGATGCACCAGCAGGCTTGGGATCGCCAGACCGACCGTCAAAAATGGGCTTCCCGCTTTCAGTGCCACGGAAGTACGCCCCCGAACGACATGATGCGGCATAGCAACCGGAACATTCAGCTGGTTTTCCCAACACACCACGACAACAAGTAGGGCCGGAACACGAAGCCGTACGTATGCCTGAGCGGCAACTGTGGTACCATGGCGTCTGTCGGATCATCCGAAGTCAGGGTGGGCTCGGGGGCAGGAGATATTGCCATGTCCGCCGATTTCTTGCCTGCACCCCGGCCTGAACACCCCGCGTAGAACAAGGGGCGTATCATCGGTCAGAAGCCCCCCCTGCTGCTTAAACATGTCTGGTCTATTCGCGTCCGCCTCGAAATGGCGGATAGCCGACGAGATCTTGCGCTATTTAATATGGCCATCGACAGTAAGCTTCGTGGCTGCGATCTTGTTGGTTTGAAGGTCCGCGATGTGTTCGTGATAGTGCCCCGCGGCGTGGTGTAGGAGCGCCGACCCTCGGAGAGGTCAGGGCTTGTTCAGGTGGCCACGGCGGGCAGCCTGACGGTTGGATTGTCGGTCACACGGGCGAGCGTTTCAAGGCTCAT
>NZ_WMII01000052.1:0-2500 GCF_009711265.1 Paracoccus shanxieyensis
CGACCTTCAGGTTATGAGCCTGACGAGCTACCGGGCTGCTCTATCCCGCGTCCGTGCCCTGCTTTTGGGTTATTGCGGGGCTTTTTGATCGTTTCAGAGAGATGTCGCTTCTTTTCAGGTCTGGCGGTGACCTACTCTCCCACGTCTTGTGACGCAGTACCATTGGCGCGACGGCACTTAACGGCCGAGTTCGGGATGGGATCGGGTGTTTTGCTCGTGCTTTGGCCACCAGACCGGAAAAGAAGCGACATCGGCGTTTCCCCGTGGGGATTGTTGTCCAAGGATGCATTGGAGGAAGCGTTTTCCATTCATGACTGAATGTACTGGTCTGTCTTCTTCCGGATCAAATCAAGCCAATCGAGCCATTAGTACCGGTCAACTGAATGCATTACTGCACTTACATCTCCGGCCTATCGACGTGGTGGTCTTCCACGGCTCTCAAGGGATACCTTGTTTTGAGGGGGGCTTCACGCTTAGATGCCTTCAGCGTTTATCCTGTCCGTTCATAGCTACCCAGCACTGCCGTTGGCACGACAACTGGTCCACCAGTGGAACGTTCACCCCGGTCCTCTCGTACTAGGGGCAACTCCTCTCAAGTATCCTACACCCACGGCAGATAGGGACCGAACTGTCTCACGACGTTCTAAACCCAGCTCACGTACCTCTTTAAATGGCGAACAGCCATACCCTTGGGACCTGCTCCAGCCCCAGGATGAGATGAGCCGACATCGAGGTGCCAAACGATGCCGTCGATATGGACTCTTGGGCATCATCAGCCTGTTATCCCCAGCGTACCTTTTATCCGTTGAGCGATGGCCCTTCCACTCGGGACCACCGGATCACTATGGCCGACTTTCGTCTCTGCTCGACTTGTCAGTCTTGCAGTCAGGCTGGCTTCTGCCATTGCACTCAACGAGCGATTTCCGACCGCTCTGAGCCAACCTTCGCGCGCCTCCGTTACTCTTTGGGAGGCGACCGCCCCAGTCAAACTACCCACCACGCAGGGTCCCGGACCCGGATAACGGGCCGCGGTTAGACATCAAGAGTGCGAAGGGTGGTATCTCAAGGATGGCTCCACAGCGACTGGCGTCACTGCTTCAATGCCTACCACCTATCCTGCACATCACAATCCTGATGCCAGTGCGAAGCTATAGTAAAGGTGCATGGGGTCTTTCCGTCTAACCGCGGGAAGTCTGCATCTTCACAGACAATTCAATTTCGCTGAGTCCACATTTGAGACAGCGGGGAAGTCGTTACGCCATTCGTGCAGGTCGGAACTTACCCGACAAGGAATTTCGCTACCTTAGGACCGTTATAGTTACGGCCGCCGTTTACCGGGGCTTCAATTCAATGCTTGCACATCTCCTTTTAACCTTCCGGCACCGGGCAGGCGTCAGACCCTATACGTCGTCTTGCGACTTCGCAGAGCCCTGTGTTTTTAGTAAACAGTCGCCACCCCCTGGTTTGTGCCCCCAGCCAACACTTGCGTGCCAACCGGGCCTCCTTCTCGCGAACTTACGGAGGTATTTTGCCGAGTTCCTTAAATGTGGTTCTCTCAAGCGCCTTGGTATTCTCTACCAGTCCACCTGTGTCGGTTTAGGGTACGGTCTTGTGGAGGGCTATTTCCAGGAACCACTCACCAGCCCTTCCAATCCGATAAGGAAGAACAAGCTCTGTGATCCGTCACCATCTCCTGGCCCAGGAATATTAACCTGGTTCCCATCGACTACGCCTTTCGGCCTCGCCTTAGGGGCCGGCTTACCCTGCTCAGATTAGCTTTAAGCAGGAACCCTTGGACTTTCGGCGACAGGGTCTCTCACCCTGTTTGTCGCTACTCATGTCAACATTCTCACTTCTGATCACTCCACCGGATGCCTTACAGCCCGGCTTCACAGTCAGAACAATGCCTCCGCTATCCCTCCCCTTTTTCAAGGAGTGGCGGATAGAAGAGGCAGCGTTCTATATCACAGAACGCTCCGCTACCACGTGCATTGCTGCACATCCAAAGCTTCGGCTCGTGGCTTGAGCCCCGTTACATCTTCGCCGCAAGACCTCTTGATTAGACCAGTGAGCTGTTACGCTATCTTTAAAGGATGGCTGCTTCTAAGCCAACCTCCTGGTTGTTTTGGAAGTCTCACATGCTTTCCCACTTAGCCACGAATTGGGGGCCTTAGCTGTTGGTCAGGGTTGTTTCCCTCTCCACGACGGACGTTAGCACCCGCCGTGTGTCTCCCGGATATTACTCCACGGTATTCGGAGTTTGCTTAGACTCAGTAAGGCTGTGGGCCCCCATCATCCATGCAGTGCTCTACCCCCGTGGGTATTCGTCCGAGGCGCTACCTAAATAGCTTTCGCGGAGAACCAGCTATCTCCAGATTTGATTGGCCTTTCACCCCTAGGCACAAGTCATCCCGACCTTTTTCAACAGGTGTGGGTTCGGACCTCCAGTTGGTGTTACCCAACCTTCATCCTGCTCATGCCTAGATCATCTGGTTTCGGG
>NZ_WMII01000053.1 GCF_009711265.1 Paracoccus shanxieyensis
CGGCACAGTTCCGGCACCGCAACGCCGCCCTCAGCCTGGCGCAGCACCGCCATGATCTGCGGCTCGGTAAATCGGGTTTTTCTTATTCGAATCTCCTCAGTTCACGCTACGAGAAAATTCTACTGCCGCATCCCCTTAACCACGGGGAGGATTACCGTTGGACCCACGGGGGCGAGAAGGGCGCGCACAACTACATCGACAATCTTTCTGCTAAGAAGAACGCCTATATCACCCCTTGGGAGAGCGCCTCGCTCAAAGAATTCTTCACGCACGTTCGCAAACCGTTTGGTCATGGCGCTGGCAGCTCGGCAATGCCGTCTCTCTCGCGCCCCCAGATAGAATGGGCAATCGAATTTAGCATGATCTGGGTCAAGAACCTCATCAGGCGCATGTAATTGCGCCGAAGGGGATAGCCCTATCGAACTCCGGCGAATTTCATTTTGGGGGAGAGGAAAGCGGAGCAGTCAAGCAGCATGGGGCGCACCGGGCAATCGCTCCAGGACTGACAGCGCAGTTTATCTGCCCCCGAACGACTGCTTGCGGGAACGCTGCTGCGCAGCATCGTCGAGGGTCGAGTTGCCGTTATGGGCCGCGAGAGCTTGGCGTGGTTGGGGAAGTGTCTCGATCTGATCGGTCTGCTACCGACTCATCGAGCCAGACCATGGCGCTCGCTAGAACGGGAATGGCGTGCATTTTTGCAATGATTGGTGCTCAGCCTACACCATCCCTTGCCGTTTCATCCGCCCGGCCAGGCCTGAAAACCCGCGCGCATCCAGATGCTCCGCCGTCGCGGCGTGATCCCGCGGCTCGCGGTTCTGGCTCAGCTTGGATTTCGCGGCCACCTTGGTCACCGCGATGCGAAACGCCACAATCGCGCCCAGCATGTCGGTCATGTAGTCCGCCGGGGCATCGGCCATGCGCCAGGCCGCTTTGCCGTTCAATTTGCGCTCGTGATCTCGGGTCAGCAGGCCTACGGCAGCGCGCTTCGAAGGCTCGTCGTGCTGGAAGCTGATAGTCCCGTGGACATGGACCACCTGATAGTTCCAGGTCGGGGCATGCCGATGATGTTCGGGCTTCGACGGATAGCCATTCGGCGTGACATAGGCGTCCTCGCCCCGGAAGATCGCCAGGACCTGATGCCCGGGTGCAAGCAACCGATGGAGGTCGTTCTTCACCGCGACGTGGCCGATCAGGGTGCCGTCAGGAGCCGACAGCAAGGGAATGTGGTTCGCGACCAGCCCTTCCGAAGTCTGAGCCACGATGCAGGCCAGCGGATGGTCCCGCAGGACCGCCTCCACCTCGGTGGGATCCTTTTCTTCAAAGGCATCGGGCAGATACATCTCTTGTCTCCTCAGGAATACCGCTTCGCGCCCCAGACGCAGCCCACCACGACCAACGTGATGGCCAACATGGCGGGGGTGACCGCGTCGCCTATCAGCACTGCTGCGAGCAGCAGGCCGAAGAAAGGCTGCAACAGCTGCAGTTGGCCCACACCCGCGATGCCGCCGATCGCCAGGCCGCGATACCAGAAGACGAAGCCCAGCAGCATGGAGAAGAGGGACACATAGCCGAGGGCCGCCCATTCCGGTGCGGTGATCCCCGCCGCGCTGGCCGGCAGTGTCGCGAAGGACAGAGCGGCCATGATCGGCAAGGACAGGACCAGCGACCAGGAAATCACCTGCCAGCCGCCCAGCCTGCGCGAAAGCGCCGCCCCCTCGGCATAGCCCAGACCGCAGAGCGCGACAGCCGCGAACATCATCGGATCACCGACGAGCGACCCCTCACCACCATGGGCAAGCGCATAGGCTACGATCACCAGACTTCCGCAGCCCGAGAACAGCCAGAACGCGGGTCGCGGGCGCTCTCCGCAACGCAGGACGCCGAACAGTGCCGTGAACAGCGGCAGGATGCCGATGAACATGACCGACCGGGCGGCCGAGATGTGTTGCAGCGCCATTGCGGTCAGCAGGGGGAAGCCCACAACCACCCCGGCGGCAACGAGGACAAGCGCGGGCAGATCCCGCCGCTCGGGTCGCGTCTCGCGGAGCGCGAAGAGCAGCAGGCTGCCGACCAGTGCCGCGATCACCGCCCGGGCCGAGGTCAGGAACATCGGGGAGAAACCTCCGATGGCGATGCGTGTCGCGGGAAGCGATCCGCTGAAGATCACCACGCCGACCAGGCCGCTGCCCCACCCCGCCAAGCTTTTCTGCATAACAAACGTCCTTTTTCGTCGGACGCTCTTAACAAGCCCGGCAATCTGGGGACAGATACGGACCCATATGATTCTGACAAACCGTATGGGTCATCCGGCCCATACAGATGAGGGTCGACCATGACGAGCCGCACCACTGCTGTGATGGAAACCATCCGGTCCAGGATCGCCGCACGCGCTCTGGCACCCGGAGATCGGGTTCCGTCGATCCGAAGCCTGGCAGCCAGTCTCTCGGTCTCGCCTTCCACTGTGGTCGAGGCATATGACCGCCTCGCCGCCGATGGCACGATCATTTCGCGCCCTGGCTCCGGATTCTATGTCAGTTCTGGCACCCAACCCTTCGCGCTGGCCAATGTGGGACCGCGTCGTGACCGGGCGGTCGATCCGCTTTGGGTTTCGCGTCAATCCCTGGATGCGGCGCCGTCCGTCATCCGGCCGGGCTGCGGCTGGCTGCCACCGGACTGGCTGCCACAGGACAGCCTGCGCAAGGCGATCCGCGCGGCTGCAAGATCCGATGCCGTCATTCTTAGCGACTATGGCAGCGCTCGGGGATTGTCGGCCCTGCGCGGTCATCTGTCCCGGCAGTTTCAGTCCGAGGGGCTGAATGCAAGTCCCGATCAGATCCTGCTCACCCCATCGGGGAGCCAGTCCATCGACCTGATCTGCCGGTTCCTGTTGCGCCCCGGGGATACGGTTCTGGTCGATGATCCCTGCTACTTCAATTTCCACGCTGTCCTGCGCGCGCATCAGGTGAAAGTCGTCAGTGTGCCCTATACGGCGACGGGTCCGGACGCGGACGCCTTCTCGAAAGTCCTGCTCGAGGCTGCGCCACGGGTCTACCTGACGAACTCCGCCCTGCACAATCCGACCGGCGCGACGATGACGCCCCAGGTCGCGCACCGGATCCTGAGCGCGGCCACGGCGCATGATGTGATCATCGTCGAAGACGACATCTTCGCCGGGTTTGAACCGGAACTCTCGGCCCGGCTCGCCACGCTTGATGGCCTTGCTCGCGTGATCCGGATCGGAAGTTTCTCCAAGATCCTCTCGCCCGCGATGCGCTGCGGATACATCGCCGCGCGCCCTGATTGGATCGAAGCCCTGACGGATCTGCAGATCGCCACCAACTTTGGCGGTCCGGATGCTCTGGTAACCGAAATTGTCCATGCTGCGCTGACCGACAGTTCCTATCGGCGCAATGTCGAAACCCTGCGTCGACGCCTGTCGGCCGCTCGAAGCACCGTTGCTGCACGGCTCGAGCCTTTGGGCATTCGGCCGAAACTGATGCCGCGGGGGGGCTTCTATCTTTGGTGCCAGTTGCCAGGGGGCCTCGACGCCGCCGACGTGGCACGCCGGGCCCTCGAACGATCAATCGTTCTCGCGCCGGGTAATGTGTTTAGCGTGTCGGAGAGTGCGACTGACTGGATGCGCTTCAATGTCAGCCAGATGTCTGACCCACTTGTCTTCGAGGTGCTGCAAGAGGTGACAGGAGTTGGACACCTTGGGCCACGGTCCTCCGAGTGATCGCGAGGGTCGCACCCCCTTGATTGATGCCGGTCGACTCCTAAAGGCGTTGGCTGGCGCCTGCGGCAAGCATCCCGTTGTGTGACGCGGCAGTTACCGTTTCTTACCCAAAGCGCGATCACCTGCTTCGTCGCGCATAACTACAATCGTGGAAGGGTCACTGCGGGGCAAGATGAACGGCAGCTTCGGGGAAATGCTGCAATGCGGCATAGCGCCCGTCAGCCGTCCGCTAAGGGCCGGCCTCGCTGACCACCGCCAGCGAATACTCAGTATTAGCCCAATGCCTTTCGCAATGCGTCATTCACGAAGGCGCTCTTGTTTCCCAAATCCTCCAGTCGCTCAGCCACATCGGGATTAATCATAACGTTTTGCCGGACTTTGCGTCTTTCCGGTAGCATGGTCGGACGACCACGGCGAGCCTTTGCAGAAAACGCATCACCCAGTTCGCCCACTTCGCCTTGTACACCGATCAACGGTTTATTCTTTGTAATATCATGCCCTTTCCCTGCTATTCGCTTTGCGGAGACTGATGACGCGAAGCGCTTCGCCGCGCAGGCACCAGGCTACCACACAGAGCCGGTCATTGATCGGGACAAGGCTGACATACCGAACCTCGCCGTATTCTTCGCGAACATCTTCTGCAGTGCGCGGCGTCCCAGTCGGCCTCTGCGAGCGAGGCGAAGTCCAGCCCTCGTTCCCGAAGGTTAAACTCGCGCTTCGCCTCATCCCACTCGAAAAGAAGCGGCCCGACAGTTCCGCCAAGTTACGGTGCATGCTGCGAAGGAATGCTACAACGCGGCCATTGAGAGCCAGTTGGATTCGACTAGCTGATGGGTGGAAGAGGATCCGACGACCCCTCAATCCCTATAGATCTATACCTTCTGACAGCGTCAGTGGGTCATCAAAGTCGACGCCAAGGTATCGGACAGTACTGTCCATCTTGGTGTGACCCAGCAGAAGCTGTCCTGCCCGCAGATTGCGGTCTTTTTGTAGATTTGCGCAACCTTCGTTCGGGGCAGTGTCCCAACACATGGTGTAGGAGGCCGCGCGCGGAGCCTTCGGCGTAGCGCAGCGCGCGGCCGTTGGTGACGCTGGCGGTCACCGTCGATCTTCGGACAAGTTTCGGGTTGCGAGACCTT
>NZ_WMII01000054.1 GCF_009711265.1 Paracoccus shanxieyensis
CAAGGTCTCGCAACCCGAAACTTGTCCGAAGATCGACGGTGACCGCCAGCGTCACCAACGGCCGCGCGCTGCGCTACGCCGAAGGCTCCGCGCGCGGCCTCCTACACCATGTGTTGGGACACTGCCGCCCGCGAAAAGCCCCGTAGCTATGACAGCCATCTGCGGGATGCATGGGTGCAACTGATAAATAAGCATTTCCAGTCGCCGGAGCACGCTGCCGTGTTCTTCGGGGTCAGCGAAAAGACCGCGAGAAACTGGGCTGCCGGGACATGCGGTCCCCGCGGTGGTCCGGTGGGATACGCCATGAAGCACATGCCGGAGGCGGCAAGAATGCTGCTGGGGGAAACTTGAAAATCATTTTCAGAATTTGGCCGCGCGCGCAGATCAGCGCAGCGCAACGCCTTGTCGCACTCGGCTGGTGGTGGACGGAGCGCGTCCTCCACTGGTCAGGAGAAAAATCCGGAGAAAAATCCGATGAATGATGCGAGTCGATACCCGCGCTTATGCGCCTGTGGAGATCATGGTTTCGCTGGCCTGACAAAAGGCGGCGTTGCGCTGTTTGATGCTCCAGACCTCGAAGCAGTCTATGGCCGGATCTGGCTCCTGAAAGAAGGTTACGCCAAGCGCACCGAGTATGAGGGCGCAGAGAAGCGTGATGTTCAGATGCATCGCGAGATCCTAGCTGTATCTCAGGATCACAAGGTTGATCACGCCAACCAAGATCGAACTGACAACCGTCGTCGTAACATCCGCACATGCTCGCACAGCGAAAATATGATGAATCGTGGGGCGTGGGGCGGGGTGCCCTTCAAGGGGGTGGACCTCCATAAACCGACCGGAAAATATCGGGCTCGGATCAAGATTGAAGGAAAGTCGATTGTAATCGGCTCCTTCGAAACCGAGCATCAGGCTGCCCGTGCATATGACAGGGCTGCCGTCCAGCATCATGGAAAATTTGCTCGGACCAATAATTCCCTTGGGCTGCTGGGGGGATTTTCCGATGACCGCTGACATGCGCCAACAGCTTGAAGCCTGCGCTGCTGCGGGCATGCTCATGGCCGAGGCCGCGCGGCATCTGGGCTGCAGCAAGGAAAAGGTCCGCTATTGGGCCCGCAACCTCGGTATCCAGTTCCCGGAATATGTGCTGTCAGCCCCTGTGCAGCCGCGCGAGCGGGATGACAGCAAGCGCGCCGTGATCTGCGGCAGCCGCTATGCCAGCGACTATTCGTCTGACCGCGTGTCGTTGCCGCGCATGCCGTGGGACGATGCCGAGGGCACGCTGGCGGCGCGGCCGGAGACGGATCCGCCGCGCGGGATCATGAGCACAGTGCCGGGCACGCTGCGCGCCGACATGGCGCTGGCGGCGATCAGGGCTGCGCACGCGGCGCATCGCAGCGGGGAGGATGCCTGATGGCCGGGGCCAGCGTCCGCATCGAAGACGGGCATGCCGTCATCCGCATCCCTCTGCCCGAGGTGCATGCGCTGCGCGTCGCGCTGGCTGAGTGCCCGTGCCGGGCGCCGAAGTCTGAGGCGACGGCTGACATTCGCAAGCGGCTGGCGGTGGCGCTGGGGCGCATCAACGACACCTCCCGACATCATCAGAAAGGTTAGGCCATGAGGTTCAAGGAAACCGCTGACGACCTGGCTGTCAAAGCCAAGCTTTGGGACGCGACAGATCGAGAAATCGAACGCTTTGCGCGGTCCTACGCTGATGGGTTCGTCAAGGGCGAGCGCTATAGCGATGCGCAGAAGGATGCCTGCGCCGCCGCCAAGCGCAAGGGCTATCCCAAGATGCTAATTCACGCCCTTGGGGCGCAGGTTCTCAAAGGCGAATGGGGGGGGGCGGGATGCCTTAACACTCCGCTCCAGCTACCGCCGCAGGATCGGGCTCTGAATCGATGAGCAAGCGCAGCCCCGGACTGCCCCAGCGCCCGCGCGGCTTCTGGCCGACCCCGAAGGCCGCCGTCGCGCCGCTGATCCCATATCTGCCGGCCGACGCGAGCTATGGCGAGCCCTGCGCCGGTGACGGCTCGCTGATCGGGTATCTGTCCGACCTCTGGGAAGGCGGTCGTTGCGTGCTGGCGCTGGACCTTGACCCGCAAGGGCCCGGCATCGACCAGGGCGACGCGCTGGATCTGGAGTTCCGGCCCGAGCTGTGGATCACGAATCCGCCTTGGCCAAAGATCGGGCAGCGAGGTGATCCGGCGATCTCGATCATCAAGCATCTGGCCGGGATCGCGCCGGTCTGGGCGCTGCTGCCGTGGGACTTCGCCGCGAACGACTATTTCGGCCGCGTCATCCACCTGTGCAGCGACATCGTTCCGATCGGGCGCGTCTCGTGGATGGGGAACGGCACGCCCGGCAAGGACAACTGCGCGTGGTATAATTTCAGCGCGCAGAACCGCCACCCCTGCACGGTCAGGAGGCGCGCATGATCCTGCCGCAAATCATCCTGCCGTGGCCGATGGTCGCTCTCTGGCCTAATCGCAAGGCGCATTGGCGGCTCGTCTATGGCGCGCGCGAGATCCAGAAGGAAGAAACGCGGCTCCTGTGCATGGAGGCCGGGCTTCATCGGCTCAATGTGCCGGTCACGTCCCTGATGGTCAGCTACACCTTCTGCGCCCCGTCTCAGCGGCGCTACGACCGTGACGGCGCCCTGCAGGCGATGAAAGGCGCGACCGATAGCATCGCTGCCGCGATCCGCGTCGACGACAGCAATTTCGACTTCACCTTGCGCCGCGGCGACCCGTCGAAGAACGGCGGGGTCATCGTGAATATCGAGGTGCTGGGATGAGCGATCAGAAACCACCCGCCCCGTTCAAGAGCATCGGGCAGCTGGCACAGGAGGCTCTGGCCCGGGCCATCGCGAAAAAACCGGAGGCAGCAGAGTGAACACCGTGACCCACCTTCGCGACGAAGCGCCGGGGCTTTTCTCGGTCGAAGCTGAACAGATGATCCTCGGCTCGCTGCTGCTCAACTCCGAGCGCGCGACCCTTGTGGACCGCCTCGGCGGCGTCGATCTCTTTTTCGATCCCGTCCACGCCGAGATTTTCAGCATCATCTGCGACAAGGCGCGCAACGGTGATTTGGCTGATCCGGTCACTGTTTCGCTGGCGATGGCCGAGCATCCCGGCTTGGCAGAGCTTGGCGGCGGGCGCTATCTTGTTCGCATGGCCGGCGCCTCGCCGGGGCCTGAAGCGATCAAGCAATATGCCGACGCGCTGGCCGAACTGGCCCGCAAAAGGCAGATCCAGAACGCGATTTCGGAAGCCGCTGCCGCCATTGCCCGCGGCGACATGAAGGCGAGCGATGTGGCAGCACGCCTAGAGACGACAATGCTGTCGGTCAGCCAGATCGGCGACAGTGACGGCCCCGTGTCGATGCTCCGCGCCGTGAAGGAGGCGCAGGATCAGGCGTTCGCGGCCTACCGCGGCGATCAGCACCTGTCGATCCAATCCGGCATCTCGACGCTGGACGCAATCATTCCCGGCTTCTTCCCGGGCGAGCTCACCATCCTCGGCGGCAGGCCGGGATCGGGCAAGTCGGCCGTCGCGCTGTCCATGGCGCTCAACGCGGCCCGGCAGGGGCATGGCGTGGCCATCGCCTCCCTTGAGATGACCCCCAGCGCCATGGCCATGCGTGCGCTGTCAGAAGCCACAGCAGGGGCAGGGAACGCCGTGCCCTATATCAGCATGAGGAAGGGCGACATGAGCGAGGATCAGGCTCGCTGCCTCGCTCAGACATCGCACGATGTGGCCAATCTGCCGATCTACTTCCTGTCGAACAGATATGCCGACATCGGCGCCATGATGTCAGGCGTTCGCCAGATCGCCCGCGCTACCGATCTCAAGCTTCTGGTGGTCGACTATGCCCAGCTGATGACCGCCGCGGGCAAGAGCCGTTACGAGCAGATCACAGCCATCTCCATCGCGCTCAAGCGCATGTCGGTGCAGCTGAACATTCCGGTGATTGCGCTGTCACAGCTGTCCCGACAGATCGAGAGCCGCGACGACAAGCGCCCCATGATGTCTGACCTGCGCGAAAGCGGCCAGCTGGAACAGGACGCCGACAACATCATCTTTTGCTACCGCGAGGAATATTACCTGCTTCAGAAGCAGCCCGCATCGACCGATCCTGTCGAGCAGCACGTCGAGTGGCAGTCCAAAATGGACCGCGCCAAGGGCCGCATGGAGATCATCGTCAACAAGCAGCGCATGGGCGAAACCGGCACAGCCCGATGCCTTTGCGCCATGGCGACGAATAGCGTGTGGGGTGATGAATACCCGTGAGCAGAACAGTGACAACCAGCACGGGATTTGACGTGCTTCTGGAGCAGAAAACGAAGCTTGGCCACATCGAGTTTCGACTTCTATTTGCGCTGGGAGATTATCCGGCAGGATAGTGCCCCGCGGCGTGGTGTAGGAGCGCCGACCCTCGGAGAGGTCAGGGCTTGTTCAGGTGGCCACGGCGGGCAGCCTGACGGTTGGATTGTCGGTCACACGGGCGAGCGTTTCAAGGCTC
>NZ_WMII01000055.1 GCF_009711265.1 Paracoccus shanxieyensis
TGAGCCTTGAAACGCTCGCCCGTGTGACCGACAATCCAACCGTCAGGCTGCCCGCCGTGGCCACCTGAACAAGCCCTGACCTCTCCGAGGGTCGGCGCTCCTACACCACGCCGCGGGGCACTATCTCGCGGGCGGACAAAATTCCGGACGACATTTCACTCGTTCCTGTGCTGTTGATGGGGTGTGAGAGCCCATCAGAAACAGCGAGAAAGGACGAAGGGGCGGCGCTCATTGCGCTGCCCCTTCGATGCTTGCGGACGGCCAAAAGTCATCCCGCGTCACCGCAAGGCCAAGAGCCTCGGCAGCTTCGAGAACGACAAGCTTCTGATCGTCAGGAATCGACCCGCGATCCTTCCACCCCTGAACGGTGGATGGTGCGCGACTGATGGCTGTGGCCGTAGCCCGGACGCCACCGAATTTCTGGATGATATGCTGCGCGTAGCTCATGAGCAGAATGTCCGCTATTTGCGGACACTTTGCAAGCGCATTTTGCGGACAGATTTTGCCCTTTCGTTCGTGGCATGCATACGCTCATGAGCAATACACCTGTCACAGAAGCGCTGCGAGCTATCCGCGAAAGAGCGGGCGTCGGCGTCCGCGAGATGGCGCGCCGGCTCGGCATGACCAGCCCGTCATCCTATTCGCATTACGAGGACGCCAAGAGGTTCAAGGATGACTACTTGCCGATGTCCTGGGCGATCCGGTTTGCGGATGCCTTGGAGCCCAGCGGCGTAGACCGAACGGAGGTTATCGCTCTCGCTGGCGTTGATTCTGCGAAGCCGCCTCCGGATGTTGACGAGCGCATCTCTCAGCTTTCGCCGCGTCGGAAGGAGATGCTGATGTCGCTTCTGGCCGATCTGGAGGCAGCGGAAGCACTTGATCTAGAACGGCAAGAAAAAGCGAGCGGCGATGCGAACTGAGTGCTGCAAGCCGTTCCTCAATCGTCAGTTTCTCTGCCACCTAGAATCCCCCAGAACGAAACAAGAACATGGTAGGCGGAAATATGCCGTTGGGGCAACCCAGACAGTCGCGGAGGTAAAACAGTATGTTTAGGGCCATCAAAGACAGCTTTGGCATGGGCGTCTTTTTCGCTTTGTGGGCGCTTTTGCTGCTCGGCGATCTTTACTGGCTATACAGCTCGATACAGATTGGCAGTTTTTTCATGTTTGTCTTGGGCTTGCTGGGTCCAATAGCGTTCCTGACGGGCCTCATTGGAGGGTTCGCCTTACTCTTTGGGTGGCCAGATTTCATCCTTTCGATATTTGGGTGACCATCTTGCGACGCAAAACAGGCCGGCACCGCAGCAGGATCAGCGCGAAGATTGCGCGGAAGGTGGCGGAGCGGTTGAGGGCGCAGGTGTAAGGCGATGGAAATTATCGTCGCCATCGTGGTCGCCTTTCACGCCATGATCGGCGGAGCCTTGCTCAATGCCGCGTTCACTGCGCCTCGGAACTGCATCGTTGTAGTTTATGAACACTGGACAGAAGCACAGGTTTACTTCTGGATGGCGCTTGCCGCGCTCTGTGTTGGTTTCGTTCTCACCGTCTCTTTGGGAAATAGCTGGGACGGGGTTTTCATGATCCTGATGCTGGGCGCTGGCAACATTTTCTGGTTCGTTATGCTGGTTTTGAGCAGGAACGTAGCCGAGTCGATACTCATGAGCGAAAACAGCCAAGGCAGCGATGCTGCCGATGAAAAGGCCGTAAATATCCGGCCTGATTAAGCTGATCCGCTTTCCCTTCAACAGAACCCCCATTTCCCCGCCCCGCCCCGTGCGGGGCTTTTTCATGCGCCGATGCCGGGCGCTGGCACGGTCGGTATAGCACGCCCGAATCGGGGTGGCGATGAAAATGTCCGCATTAAGCGTCCATTGTTCGCATTTTGCGTTTGACTGGCTGTCCGCAATGTGCGAACACTATCTCACAGCCGCAACAAAGCGGCACCGAGATGAAGGGAAGCCCATGACCTACCAAAGCGACATCCCCGACCCGGCGCTGATCGAGGCGCGCAACATCCTCGCGCACCCGCAGGGCCACACGCATTCCGCCATCCGCCACGCCTGCCAGATCGCGGCGACGGAAGGCGACCAGCACGACATCGAGGCCGCGAGCAAGACGCTGGCGGCGCTGAATGCCGAGATCGCCGACCGCTCGGGCCGGGACAGGCAGGCGGCACGCCGGGCCTATTTCCAGATCGCGCTGATCTGCATCGGCTTCTGGATCTTCGTCGCGCTGGCCATCTTCGGCCTGCCGCTGGTCTGGGGCTGGCTGACCGCGACCGTAATGCTCAAGCCCGAGGCTTGCGGTGCGCTTGGTGCGGTCGAGTGCGGCGAGATGCTGCGGGCGGGGCTGTGATCATGAGCGCCTACATCAACATCCACGACATCCGCTCCGTGACCACCACGCCGCTGCAAGAGCATGGCTCCATCGTCCTGAAAATTCACGCGACCGGCGGCGACATCGTGAACCTGTTCCTGCCCGACGCGACCCGGACACAAGCCGAGCAGGCCGCTGCGCTGCTGAATGGCGCGCTGGCTGCGGTTCAGGTCAGCGCTGATACGGAGGATCTGCAATGAACTACCACACCGACACCCTGACGCTGGACGCCTCCGAAGGTCTCGTAGAGGCGGAAGCGATCTTTGCGATCGACGCCGCATGGTCGAGCCACCGCAACGCGCGCGGCTATCGCAGCATCGACTGGATCAGCAGCTGCGAGCTGGAAAGCTGGACCTTCGACGGTCGCAAGCAGACCCGCGCCACCGCTGTCGCCCTGATCGGCGAGGCCGAGGTGGAGCGGCAGGAAAACCTCGCGATGTACTCGTGGCGGGAAACCGCCTCGCAGGACGAGGCCGACGAATATGCCGACTACAGGCATGGGATGGCGGCGGAATGAAGGACACGCCCCTGCCCCTCGGCCCCGGTATCCACGACATCAGCGCAGACGCCTATCACGCTGATCCCTGCGCCACCCCGTCGCTGTCCTCGACGCTGGCGCGGCTGATACTGAACCGCAGCCCGCGCCACGCATGGACTGCGCATCCCCGCCTGAATCCCGATTATCAGGGCAAGGAGTCCAAGACCTTCGACATCGGCCGCGCCGCGCACCGCGCCGTGCTGAGCAAGGGCGGCGATTATGTCGCCTATCCCGAGCACGTGCTGGGCAAGGGCGGCGCCGCCAGCACCGCGGCAGCGAAGGAATGGGCCGAGGAAGCCCGCGCCCGCGGCTGGACCCCGCTCAAGGCCGACGAAATCGACGCGGTTCACGACATGTCGGGCGAGATCATGGGACGCCTCGCGGCCATGGGGATCACCTTTCCCCCGGCCCGGTCCGAGCTGACGGCAATTGCCGAGATCGACGGCGTGATGTGCCGCGCGATGATCGACCACGCGCCGGAAGATCCGCGTCAGCCACTGTGGGACGTGAAGACCACGACGGATGCGAGCCCCGCGGCAGTTATGCGCACCATTATGGCTTACAATTATGACGTGCAAGCGGCGCATTACTGCGAAGTATGGAAAGCAGCCACGGGCGAAGACCGCAAGTTTTCCTTTGTCTTCGTGGAGAAGGATGCGCCCCACGAGTGCTGTGTGATCCAGCTTGGCGGAGACAGTATGGCAATGGGTCGCAAGCGCACAGGCAGTGTCCCAACACATGGTGTAGGAGGCCGCGCGCGGAGCCTTCGGCGTAGCGCAGCGCGCGGCCGTTGGTGACGCTGGCGGTCACCGTCGATCTTCGGACAAGTTTCGGGTTGCGAGAC
>NZ_WMII01000056.1 GCF_009711265.1 Paracoccus shanxieyensis
ATTATATGGACAGCATGCCGACGGTGGCGTTTTGCCCTATGCTGGCTGTCATAACCCGCAAAATCGCCGAGGCGCAGATGTTCAAACTGAGAAGCGCCGACAGTGGCGCGACCATTCTTGTGACAGATATAGACGGCAACGCAGTCGACCCGATCTGCAGTTTTGTCGGCTATCTGGGGGCGAAGGCGTACTCGCCTAACACCGCCCTCGCCTATGCACGCGACCTCATTCATCTCTGGACCTTTCTCTCAACCCAAGGAATTCACTGGACCTCCTTCTCCCCCGAACTCTCGGCCGCATTCCTCGAGTACCTCCGGTCGGTACAAGCCAACCGCAAGCGCCGGGATACTTCGATCAGACTTGTGGTGAGCGATGGGGCTGCGGTTCGGCAGGGTCTTTCAGCCGCCACGATCAATCGCATCCTCGTGGCGGTCGACGCCTTCTACCGCTGGGCGATATTCACAGGAGCATTCAGCGGGCTAAACCCCATAGTCAGAAGGCAGGATCGGACTTCCTGGCGGGTGAGCGACCGACACAAACCTTTTCTGGCAGGTATTTCGCGGCATATGCCTGAGATCAGAGAATTGCGCCTGAAAACGGTGCAACGGCTCCCCCGACCGATGAGCCAATATCAGGTTGAAAGCTTACTGGCCGCCACCCGCAATCTCCGCGACCGCAGCCTGATCTTGCTCATGTTGAATGGTGGCCTACGCCCAGGGGAGGTCCTTGGATTGCAGCTGAAAGACATATGCTACGGGCGTCGTCGCATCTTCGTCCGCTGCTGCGACGATCATCCAAAGGGCGCAAGATCGAAGTCCCGCGTCGAGCGCATAGTCGATTTGCACGATGGCGAGACCCTGGAAACACTGAACACGTACGTCATGCATGAACGGCCTCACGATGCCGAAGCGCTGTTCGTTTTCCTCGTAGGCGGGGGAGGCGCAAATCGTAAGGATCCGTTGTCCTATTCTGCGCTGGCCCGTCTATTTGCCCGTGCTTGCGACCGCGCCGGGATCCGAGAACAGTGGATGACCCCCCATGCACTCCGCCACACCCACGCGACCCGCATGTGGGAGGCGGGGATGCGAGAGCTGACCCTGCAGAAGCGCTTGGGCCATGCATCCCCGGAATCGACGAGGATTTATACTAGGGTCTCCGATGCCGTGGTCGTGACAGAATACCGGCGGGCCCTCGGTCTTGATCGCCCGGCGCGGGGTGAAGGGGGAGATCAGCCGTGAAGCAGACCTCTCCTATAACCGAGACCGGTCATCCCCGCCCCTTCAAACATGCGGACGAAGCGGACTATGCGGCCTTTCTGGCGTGCATTCCGATGGACGACAGTTTTCGGCGCCAACGGCTGCTTTACCGATCTAGGTTTGTCGACAGCTGGCCGGATATCAACGACTGGTTCTCCGCCCCCCTGCCGATCAGGATTGGCCGCCTGAGCGGCGACACGCAGGCACACCCGACTTATCCGGTCAGTTTTCGGGCGCGCAGTTACCTGTACTACGCCGCCATGACTGACTGCATCCGGCTGGACTACGACTTTCTGTTTGCCGTCGGGAACATGCGCGTTGCTGAGACGATGGCACCCCTAGGCGCCTACACTGGTTTGGACCGGTTGGTCGCGGAAAGCGAGCGGATTGGCTATTCCGCAGCCAGCATGCGGGCGTCGCTTCACGTCATCCTGCCCCGGCTCGCCATGCACACCGGCATCCGATCCTTCGATGATCTCCGACAGCGCCACCTTGACGAGATGATGGCCGGTATCGAAGCATTCGCAGAGCGCAGTGACACTCACCTGTTCAGAAAGGAAGAGGAAGACTTCCCGAACGGCTTTCTGCGAGGTTGGCACAACCAGACCCGGCGATTGCAGCTTCTCCTCTTCCACAACGGAAATGATGTTGTCCGCCCACAGATCATACAGGACAAGCGCAAACCGATCCCATCGCCGCGGCCTGATCTCCAGGACTGGGCGGATCGCTGGGTTGCGAAAAGGCAGCTGACCTTGGCGCGCCCGACGGTCAACCACTTAGCCGTGTCGATGCGCCACTTCATCGGTTACCTCGCGGGCTTGCAACCCAAGGTTCAGAACTTTGCGGACATCACGCCCGACCTATTCAACGATTACCTGCGCCACTTGCAGCACGACATCGCGCCTCGAACCGGCGCGCCACTGTCCATTACTGCCCGGCGCGCACGAGCAGGTGCCGTTGCCAGATTTCTCGCGGACGGTGCGGCTTTGGATTGGCCGAACTTCCCCACACGCCCGCTCCTCGACCCAAGTGACCTCCCGAGGCTGGCGCACCGCGTTCCGAGGTTCATACCTGACGATGAGCTTTCACGTCTGATGGAGCATCTTCCGAAGATCGGCTGTGCATTCCAGCGTGCAGCACTTCTGGTTGCCCGCTGGTCAGGGGCTAGAAGGGGAGAGATCGTCCGGCTCCGCATCGACTGTCTGGATCGCTATCCCGACGGGACCCATCGCCTGCGAATTCCTGCAGGAAAGACGATGCGGGAGCGCCTTGTTCCGCTCCACGATGACGCTGCCACGGCATTGAGCCAGGTGATCGCTAGCCGTTTGGAAGCCAACGACCGACCGATCCGAGACGATAGGACTGCCGAAATTGTCCGATATGTCTTCTATCGGCGCGGCGGGCGGATTTCGCCAGACTATTTGATGCAGGCTCCACTGAACCAGCTCTGCACGCTGGCCGGGCTTGTCGATCATGACGGCAAACCCACTGTCAGCACTCACCGGTTTCGACATACGGTAGGCACGCAACTGGCCGAGCGCGGGGCAAAACTGCACACGATCATGAGCGTTCTCGGTCATCAGACCCCTCATATGTCGATGGTCTACGCCAGGATCAGCGACACCGAAGTGCTGCGCGATTACCGCAACGTCCTGGGGCCCGGCGAAACGATTGCCGGCCCGGGTGCAGAGGCGATCCGCGCAGGCAAGCTGTCGTGCGCGGCGATCGATTGGCTGAAATCGAACTTCATCAAAACTGAGCTCGAACTTGGCCATTGTCTTCGCCTGCCCTCAGAGGGGCCTTGCGAATGCGACCTGTATCTCAGCTGCGCAAAATTTGTGACCAGTAAGGCCTATGCTGGTCGGCTTCGAGACCGGAGAAAACTCGAAGTAGCGCTTGCAGCCGATGCAATAGAACGGGGGTGGTCGCGAGAAGTCGAACGGCACAACGGCATCGCGAACCGCATCGAAAGGCTCCTGGTCGACCTGGAAGAACCAATTGAAGAATGAACTCTGCGGCGGCCCAGCGATAGACCACAGGGACCTCCCCGCCGTCCGCACCGCCAGCGCTTTGATCCGCGCAGTGCGGACGGCGGGGCCCCTCCTATGGACTATCGCTACCCTACGCGCCAAGAAAACGCTTGCCAGTCCAGATAACATCTA
>NZ_WMII01000057.1 GCF_009711265.1 Paracoccus shanxieyensis
CATCAACGGCTTCTATAACCCGCGCCGTCGGCACTCAGCATTGGGAGGCAAAAGCCCCTTGGCCTTTGAACGCCACGTGGCCTAAACGAGCACTCGGAGCGGCACAAATACGCGACAGGTCCACGTGCAACAGTGGGTGCCCCAGGCACCGGTCTATCCTATAGCACTCTCTTGGTTCCCGTCGGGAAGGCACCTCGCGGACCTGCTCCTCAGATTACCCCGGAGCCAGATGCATTTGCCTCTCCACCTACGGGAAGCCCAGCCGCTGGCAACAATCCGGCCTCCGCAAAAGTCTACATGCCCCAGGTTGGTATGAACGAGATTGCTAGTGCTTCGGTCGAAGTGTTGACCAGCATGTCGCTGCTCCCTCTGCGCGACCTGATAGCGAAAGCGCGCGAACAACAATCACAGGTCAAGTCTGACTTGCGGGAGGCACGCGATGAAGAGGCGAAGCAGCAAGGTGAGCTGAACCGCCGCAAAACGAGCTTGTTCCGTTGGTTCTACAAGAAGCGAATGGCAGAGCTGGAAGGATTGTGTTGAAAAACTCGCTTCAGATCCTGCGATGACGTCGCGCTGAGATCGGCGCGCGCGCTCCTTTCAAGCCGTTTGCGGCCCACCGGGGATCAGCTTGGCGAGTTTGCGGAGGTTCTGGGCGGTTGCGGCGAGGAGGAATTCGTCTTTGGCGCCGTTCGGGCCGCGCAGACGCAGGCGGCCGAGGCGCAGGATGCGCTTGAGGTGGGCGAAGAGCATCTCGACTTTCTTTCGCCGTCGCGTGCTCTCAAGGTAGGCATCGGTTCCGGCAAAGGCGCGGACCTTGTCGCGGACGGCCTCGTGGCGATGGCGGGAGATCCGGCGGATGTCCTGGTTTGGCGTGCAGCGTGCCTTCAACTCGCAGGTGCCGCAGTCCGCCTTGCTGGCGTAGTATCTACGGAAACCGTCCGGACCGTAGGCCGGTCGTTCCTTGCCGATGTCACGCCAATACTTCTTCAGCTTCCGGCCCCCGGGGCAGGTATATTCGTCGGCGACAGGATCGAAGCTGAATGCGGTGTTCGGAAAGGTGCCGTCGGCGCGCTCGGTTTTGTCGAAGACCGGAATGTGCTGGGTGATCTGGCGCTCGTCCAACCAGGCCAACATCTCGGCAGAGCCGTAGGCGGTGTCGGCAGCGAGGCGTTCCGGCTGTAAATCGAACCGATCATTTGCACGGTCGATCATGGTGCGTGTCGCGCCGACTTCCGCCTGGCGGATCGATCGGCTGGCTTCGACATCCACGATGACCGCGTTGTCGGTGTCGATCAGATAGTTGGTGGAATAGGCAAAAATCGCGGGCGCGTTCATGGCGGCGGTCCACTGGCTTGCCGGATCGCTGCAGGACACGAACTTCGGACGCACCTCGCTGGCGGCGCCGAAGGCGGCTTCGTCAAGCGTCTCCAGATACTCGCGCACGGCGCGGGGTGCAGTCTCCTCGTCGATCTGCCCACCCTGCCAGAATTCTTGCGACATGGAATACATCTTGCCGGCATCGGCACGGATCAGGCTGGCGTCGGTGGCGAAGTCGCGGCCGCCCACCAGCCCCTCGGTGATGCAACGGCGAACGACCGTCTCGAAGACTTCGCGCAGTAGATCGCTGTCGCGGAAGCGCCCGTGGCGGTTCTTGGAGAAGGTGGAATGGTCAGGCACCGCCGTGTTCAGATCCAACCGGCAGAACCAGCGATAGGCCAGGTTCAGATGAACCTCCTCGCAGATCCGCCGCTCGGACCGGATGCCGAAGCAGTAGCCGATCAGCAGCATGCGGATCATCAGCTCGGGATCGACCGAAGGACGGCCGGTGCTGCTGTAGAAAGGTGCGAGGTGCTGCCGGATGCCGTCCAGATCAACAAACCGATCAATGGCGCGGATCAGATGGTCCTGCGGAACATGATCTTCCAGCGAGAACTCGTAGAACAGGGCGCCCTGCGCTACCTGCCGCGATCCCATCATCCCAATCACCTCCACCACCTATGAATGGAAGTGAATCAGGGCGCAGTCCGCCGATCAACAGGTGTTTTTCAACACAATCGAAGCAGCACTGCCAGTCACGAAAGGTGAGGTCGAGAGGCTGGCGAACTGGGAAGACAACACCAAAATAGCGGTGAAGTTCGAGGCCGGGGACGCGGCGCAGCGCGCTTACTCATCAGTGGTTCGAGCGTTCGATAGCCTCAAACTGAGCAATAAGAAATGGGACGTGACTGGCGACAAGGCCACAAACCAGTTTGTCGAGCGAACGCTTGCCAACCGCACTATCGACAGGCATGCGGTCATATTTGAGTTCAGCTCAACCGACCTGATCCAGTTCTCGGGACGTGCAATGCGCTTCGAGAACATCAATGGCGACGACATATTGATCTATCCCGGTGTCGCGGTCATACCTCGTGCGGACGGTGTGTTCGCCCTCATCGACATTCGCGAATTGAAGATCGACATTGAAGGGGTGCGGTTCCACGAGACGGAGGGGGTGCCAAACGATGCCGAAGTGGTCGGACATACGTGGGCGAAGACTAACAAGGACGGATCGCCTGACCGGCGCTTCAAGGAGAACTACCAAATCCCGATTTGCTTGTATGGTCAGATCGCATTTCGGTCTAAGACAGGGGTGACCGAGGAATACATGGTATCGAATGCAAAGGCAGCTTTTGCCTTTGTGGAGACGATAAACGCATATCAAAGGTCTATAGCTGAAACGGAATCGCCGTGAGCCGAAAGTCGATCTGCGCTACGGCATCAAGTAATTTGGGCTCCGAACGACAGCTGGGGTGTAGCATCCGTTAGATTGGAGCCTTGGGCCCGTACCGCGGGTCACGACAGGCCAGGTCGGCCTATTGCTGCCGTCCATTGATGCGTCGGTGCTGCAGTGCAGCTTCACCGAAACAGCCGTTCGCCTACCCGGCTCCGGGCTTGTCCGGCTCGTGCACCGCGATTGAACGAGGTACAGCCCTCATTGTTCGGCAAGTTTTCGCGCATCCAAACCCTTGTCGCGATCCGGCCATCTTCGAAAGCTCATTGATCGCAGATGACATCGCCCTCGCGCCGAAATAGCCTGTCCACATGAATTCCGGTGACTGGTCTGATCAGGAAAAGGCAGTGTCCCAACACATGGTGTAGGAGGCCGCGCGCGGAGCCTTCGGCGTAGCGCAGCGCGCGGCCGTTGGTGACGCTGGCGGTCACCGTCGATCTTCGGACAAGTTTCGGGTTGCGAGACCT
>NZ_WMII01000058.1 GCF_009711265.1 Paracoccus shanxieyensis
CGCTGGTCAGCGCGATACGCACCGCATCCCTGCGAAATTCATCCGTCCTGCCTGTGCCCATGGTTCATCTCCTTTGCTGCACATTACGTGATCAAAGGAGCGGCACCAAACCGCGACAGGTCCAACCTCGCCATCGTCACCCAGACCATTCCGGCGTTGGATGAGATTTACGGCGAGAACACCCGCCGCTCTCTGCAAGGCGGGGCAGGGGTGAAACTCTATCTGACCCCATCCGACCAAAAGACCATCGAGGAACTGAGCCAGGCGGTCGGCAAGACGACCAAGCGGGTGATCACGCGGTCTCGCTCGGTGGGACGTAACCCGTTCGAGGGCCGCAGCGTGACCGAGCGGACCGAAGAAACACCGCTCCTCAACGAGGACGAGGCACGCCGGCTAAACCTCGATGAGGTGATCCTGGTGATCGATGCCCAGATGCCGATCCGGGCGTGGCGCATCAAGTACTATGAGGATCCGGCACTGAAGGTGATCCATGCAGGGCAGTCGGGGAGCCATCCCTATCCCGATGCCGAGAAGCTGCAATACGAGGCGCGTCTGAAGGAGACCGAGGAAACCGTCGAACGTTTGTCGCGGGAGTTGAGCGCGGTTGCCGGGGCTCCGGCGAAGAAGGCCGGGAAACGTGCGGCCGTGCCGGTGCCCGCTGCACCGCGACTGCGCGCGCCCTTGCGCCGCGAGACCGCTTCCACTCCGCCCGAGCCGATCCGGATCGATCTCACGGCACTCGGAACGGTCGGAGAGGGGCGACAGGCCGTGGAAGCCGCCGTGCTGAAAACGGCGGGAATCCTCGCGCAACATGCGCCCGGGGCATGACAGGCTGCGGGCTATGTGTGCCGCTCCGCCCCGAAGCATACTGTGTCACCCCGGAAGCTGGTGTTGTTCCAGAGTCTCGTCGTCGCCGTCGGAGTTCATGGCATCGGCGATCAGATGATCAACCGTCTCGTTGAAATAACTGGTGAGTTCCCGGTGCAGCGTTCGGAACTCTTCGGCGACCAACCGCTCGAACTCGGCTTGCCGCACCCGGACCATGACAGTGGTGCGGCGCTGCCTCGGATAACGGTAGGGCTTGACCCCGTGTTTGCGGCACAGTGCCACGAAAATCCGCACCGACCAGATGTCGGGGAGGGTATACTGCAACTCGGTTTCCGGCTCGCTGGCAGAGGCTGACGCCAGTTTCGCCTGCAGGCGGTCCCGCGCCGCGCCTGCTGCGGCACGCTCACCCGCCGTCGCGCCGCGCGCGAACAGGGCTTCCAGCTTGGCGAGTTTTTCGCGGGTGTCACCGTTTGCGGCCATGGGCGCTCCTTCCTCTTGCCGGTCATCAACGCCAGACCCGGTGCAGCGTCAAGGCATGCAAGCTGCTCAGGCAGAATGCCTTTATCCGCTGGAGAGGCTGTGGCAGTCTCCGTGCGTGGTCGGGGAGAACAGGTTGGCGCGCAAACCATCACATCCATGGGCGTTTCGGGCTGGCATGCGCGCCGGGGCCTTCAGCTGGCACGGGACAGCGAAAGCCGTTGAGCGCCTGAAGGTGGCCAGTTCAGAGATCCGGGCCTTGAGCCGCAGCGATCCGGTGGCAGCCGCCGAGGGGGTTATCGTCCTGGCCGAAAGAATTTGGCCGGCCTTTGAACATATCGACACCTCCTCCGGCGCACTTGGCACCGCGGTGCGCCGGACACTGGGGGACCTCGTGCCGGTGCTGATTGCCGCGCCAGCGCATGAGGGCGTGCGGGCGCAGTGGCTGGAGCGCATTCGCACGGCCATTGCCGAGGATGGCGTGGATTACCTTGCGCCACTGGCGGATCGGTTCGGCGAGATTTCGGTGTATCCCGCCCTGATCAACGATCATGCCGACCGGGATCTTGCCATGGTTTCCGCTGCATGGGCAGATCATGCGCGTTTCATTCACATCCCGACCGCAACATTGACCCTCTCCTGCCTTCTCGAGGCAGGGCGGTATGACGAGTTGCTTACCCTGATGGAGGCCAAGAAGAGCCGCCTCTGGTTCGACGAGAAATTCGCGGCGGAGGCGCTCATACGCCAGGGGCGGGAGGACGAGGCCCTGGCCCGCGCTGCGGCGCTGATGGAGGATGACCGCCAGAGCTGGGGCCGCCAGGAGATCGCCCGCTTTTGCGAGGCGTTGTTGATCCGGCGCGGGCAGCCTGACGAAGCCTATCGGCGCTTTGGCCTGCCGACGGCGACGGGCAATACCTGGCTGGCGATGTGGCGGGATCTGGTGAAGCGCTATCCGGACACAGACCCGCGCGGCATTCTCGAGGATCTGATCGCGTTGCATGGCCGCAAGGGGAAGTGGTTCGCCGCGGCCAAGACCGCCGGTTATCTCGACATTGCGCTGGACTGCGCGCAGGACAGTGAGGCGGCCCCGGCGACCCTCACGCGCGCCGCGCGGGATTTTGCCGTGAAGGAGCCAGCCTTTGCGACGAGCGTTGCGCTCTGCGCCATCCGGCATCTGATTGCGGGTCGGGGCTATGATGCCGGTCCACATGACATTGACGAGGCGACAGAACATCTGATCGCAGCAAGCCGACAGGTCGGTTCGATGGATCTCGTACAAGAGGAACTGAAGAGAATTGTTGCAGGCGGGCGGAACGCGGACCCGCTTGCGATGCGGCTCAGGGAGAGGATCTTGTTGCTGGAAGGCAAGGCCAACGGCGAAGCCGGGTTGCCGTGAGCGCAAACTCGGCCCTTACCTGCCGGTCGACGCTCGCCATTGCTGCACTGCGGCGATCCCGACAGCGGCCGTTCGTGCGCAATGCAGCGACTTAAGCCTTGCAATGCACCTTGCGGGCGGAAACTTCGCATTGACGTCGCAGTTCGACGACGTCGGGTGGGCTCATAATCTTCCGCATCCTCTGAAAATGCGACCATAGGTGTTTCCAGATCAGTCTTTGGGTAGCTCACCCATGAAGCTGTGGTACATAGTACTTAGTCACACCAGATGATAGTGCCCCGCGGCGTGGTGTAGGAGCGCCGACCCTCGGAGAGGTCAGGGCTTGTTCAGGTGGCCACGGCGGGCAGCCTGACGGTTGGATTGTCGGTCACACGGGCGAGCGTTTCAAGGCTC
>NZ_WMII01000059.1 GCF_009711265.1 Paracoccus shanxieyensis
ATACATCAACGGCTTCTATAACCCGCGCCGTCGGCACTCAGCATTGGGAGGCAAAAGCCCCTTGGCCTTTGAACGCCACGTGGCCTAAACGAGCACTCGGAGCGGCACAAATACGCGACAGGTCCAAACTGCCGGCACCTCTGGCCGGGATCAATCTGCAGTATGGCCTCTCGGGTCACCGCGCCGAGCAGATCAAGACCTTCGAGACCGAAGACGGCAGGACAGAGCTGCGCGCGGTGACCGGCCCGGATTATGGCCGGATCTATGACCATGAGCTGGTCGAGGCTGTGCAACGCATCGCGGGCAATGGCACTGGGGATACCCGCTGGAAGGTGCCGGGTACTCTGGACTGGTCGACCGGGGTCTATAACCCGGACGTGGACATCACCCGCGACACGACCACGCTCTATGCCTCGGATCGCGATGTGTTCATCTTCCTCGTGGACGATCACAACCCGATCGAGGCGGGCAAGCTGCCCGATGGATCGCCGGATCTCTACTTCCGCGGCTTCTACTGTTGGAACTCGGAGGTCGGGGCCAAGACCCTTGGGATTGCCAGCTTCTACCTGCGTGCTGTGTGCCAGAACCGGAACATTTGGGGTCAGGAAGAATTCCAGGAGATCACCATCCGCCACTCGAAATACGCCGCCTCCCGCTTCGCGCATGAGGCTGCACCGGCGCTGACCCGCTTTGCCAATTCCTCGCCCTCGGGGTTCATCAACGGGATCAAGGCGGCCCGTCAGCAGATTGTGGCCCGGACCGACGAGGACCGGGAAACCTTCCTGCGCAAGCGCGGCTTCTCGAAGCTCGAGGCGGGCAAGATCATCGACAAGGTCCTGGTCGAGGAGGGGCACCCGGCCGAGAGCATCTTCGACTTTGTTCAGGGGATCACGCGTCTCGCGCGGGACAAGACCCAACAGGACACCCGGCTTGAGCTGGAGGGCAAGGCCAAGAAGCTGCTGGAGCGCGCGGGCTGACACCAGTCGCGCACCCATTCGTCCCATCATCACGCGGCAGCCTGGCTGCTTGTCCTCGGTTGCCGCGTCCCTTCCCATTCCCGGCCCAAGCGCTCGCGGCGTCATAGATGCGGGCAGTGGGCTACCCATTCCGGGAGACCCCTGATGCAAACCTTTGACGAGAAAGTGGATACCGCTGTCTATGCCGCCTTCATGGCGCTCGGCCTTCCGGTTGCCACGAATATGGAGCTGGCGATCCGGCTCAACGACTTCATCACCCAAGAATTCCAATTCGTCGTGTCAGATGATGACGACAACGGGGGCGCAACACTTGCCGGCGGGGCCGGAGGGCGGGCCGATGACTGAGCAGGAGCAAACCGTCATCCTTGAGGCGCGTGAGATTCTTGCGCGCTATTTCAACCAAAACCCGCTGCTGACCTCCTGGCAGGCTGTGCTGGACTATTGTGCCATCGCGGTACGGGGTGAGGTCGAGTGCTTTCATGTTCTCTACCTTGACCGAAAGAACCGGCTGATTTCCGATGTTCGGGTCTCGGTCGGCACCGTCGATCATGTGCCGGTCTATCCGCGCGAGGTGCTGAAATGTGCGCTTCTGATGAACGCATCGGCGCTGATCCTGGTCCACAATCACCCCAGTGGTGATCCCGAACCGTCTGATGCCGACCTGAAGATGACGAAGGAGATCCAGAAGGGCTGCAAAACGCTGGGTCTTACCCTGCATGACCACATCATCGTCGGGGCAGGGCGTGAGATCAGTCTGCGTGCTCGCGGTGATCTCTGAGCGCCAGGTCGCCAAATACTCACCGGACACGGGTCTGGCTTGCCATCCTTCACTTGAAACGCCAGTCAGATACACCGTTAAGAATTGTAGCTGAATGACGGAGAAGAGCCGGATGGTGGTTCCAAGTACAAAAGCCGAGCTACTGGAGGCGATTGCGACGACATTTGATCGCCTCACCATCGATCTCGCGAGGGGTTCAACTGACCGTGCAAGGGAGGCATCACTCGCGGGGCACGCGGCGGGGACAATGATGAGCCCAGCCGATTTGGTAGCTTATCTGATCGGGTGGAACGATTTGGTGCTCAAGTGGCTGGATCGTGACGACCGGGGCGAGCCGGTCGATTTTCCCGAGGCCGGGTTTAAATGGAATGAACTCGGTCTGCTGGCCCAGAAGTTCTACCGGGATCATGAGGCTTTGGATTGGGTCAGTCTGTTGGCACGCCTGACCGAGGCCAAGACCCGGCTGGTAAACACGATTTCCGCACGGTCCGACGCCGAACTCTACGGCGGGCCCTGGTATGGGAAATGGACGAAGGGCCGGATGATCCAGTTCAATACGTCTTCTCCCTACGCCAATGCGCGAGTCCGGATTCGGAAGTGGCTCAAGGAGAAGGGCTGAGAGCGATATAGCTCTCTGCTGCAAGGGGAAACCTGTCCATGCAGCAGAGGCGCCTGGTCTGCCTGTGGCCTCACGCCTTCAGCGCGTCTTTCACGGCCTTGGCAGGCGTAAAGGCCAGCTTCTTTGAGGCAGCAATGGTCACGGTTGCGCCGGTGGCCGGGTTGCGGCCTTCGCGTTCGGCGGTTTCCTTGACCTTGAACTTGCCGAAGCCCGGGATAGAGGTTTCTTCACCGGCAATGGCGGCGTCGGTCACGGCTTTGAAGACCGCCTCGACAGCGGATTTGGCCTGAGCCTTGGTCAGGCCATTCTCTTCCGCGACTTTGGCGGCGATATCGTTGATCGTGGTCATAGGGGTCGCTCCTGTTAGATCCCGATGACCATGTCAGCTTTGGTGCGCGACCGGAATCGTCAATTTTTGGTCGCGCGGCCGTTCAAGCCGTTTCCTGCTTCTTTACTGCTGGCGGGGCTTTGGCGTGCACTGCCGCAGACGGTGCGTATTCACGCATGCAGCCTATGGTCTGCTGGCATGCCTCATCTGAGGCTTGCAGCGGGGTGCTCGCCAGTTGCCGGAGTGCGCCGATAGTGCCCCGCGGCGTGGTGTAGGAGCGCCGACCCTCGGAGAGGTCAGGGCTTGTTCAGGTGGCCACGGCGGGCAGCCTGACGGTTGGATTGTCGGTCACACGGGCGAGCGTTTCAAGGCTC
>NZ_WMII01000006.1 GCF_009711265.1 Paracoccus shanxieyensis
TCAAGGTCTCGCAACCCGAAACTTGTCCGAAGATCGACGGTGACCGCCAGCGTCACCAACGGCCGCGCGCTGCGCTACGCCGAAGGCTCCGCGCGCGGCCTCCTACACCATGTGTTGGGACACTGCCTGTGCCCAGCAACCGTCCGGAAAGCCCGTGCCTTTCATCACGTCTTCAGACCAAGAGCGAGGCCTGCGACAAGGTGATCATCGGGGCTCTTCCGTGTCGGCATGAACCACCGTCCATTGAGCCTATCACGATAAAAGCAGGCGGATGGCGAAAAAGGGTCAGCTTCCATTGATTCCAAAAATGATCAAGCGGTCAATCCGCCCCCATTCACCCCGCCAGCTCAGCCCCGGTCAGCAGTGGACGCAGGACAGCGGCGACATCATCGCAATCCTGCAGCGTCAGAAACGCGTCCAGCGTTTCCTGCGCGTGGCGCTGCGGCATGATGCCAGCAAGGTTGTCGCGAAACTTCTGCCCCACAAAGTCCTCCGGCAGCGGGTTCTGCCGGCTGCCGGGGGGATAGCAGATCAGCGGCGCGGCGATCTGCCGCCCGTCGCGCAGCACCACGCTGACGCGGCCTGCCGGGCGGCGATGTTCGTGCATCTGGGCGTCAGCCTTAGGGTCGGTTTCACCCGATACCCGCGCGGCCAGCGCCAGCAGCGCGGGATCGGACAGCCGATCCGGCGCATACCATTGCGCGGGCGGGATGGCTTGCAGCATGGCAGCGATGGCATAGGGCAGCGAAAACTGCGCATCGACCATGGTGGCGGGCCGCACCTGCATGAAGTCACGCAAAAGCCCGTCGGATACGTGAAGGGTGATGCGTTCGATATTGCCCGCCCCGACACCATGGTCGCGCATCAGCGCATCCAGCGAGGCCAGCGTGCAGTGCATCCAGCGGCAGGTTGGCCATGGCTTGATCGTTGCCATGTCCAGCGACCAGTCGCGGCCCAGCCCGTCGGTCAACAGATCCGGTGCATAGCGGTCCGAGCCGAGCATCCGCCACAGCCCCGTCTCGCCATCCAGCACATTGGCCGCGCCGATCATGCCGCCTTGGTGCAACCGAACCGCACGAACCGCAGATTCCGCCGCCGGGGCCACGAAATCCTTGAATGAGACCAAGGGCCTGCTGTCCCAGTTGTATTTGCGCAAGCTGGGCACGTTCGCAAGCGTCCCTGCAAAGCCCAAGGCATTCGCCATGCCCGCAGCATCCAGCCCCATCAACCGCCCAAAAGCTGCGGCACCGCCGATGCCCTGATGCTGGCAGACGCCATAGACCAGCCGGAACCGCTGGATCCCCGGCTGGATGGCGCGGATCAGCCTTGCATTTACCTCGTATCCCGCCACCACGGCGGTCAGGAAATCCCGGCCGCTGACCGGACGCAGAAAGGCCGCGGAAATCGCCGCCGCGATGATCGTCGCGCCGGGATGGCCAAGCCCCTTGCCGTCCTCTTCCAGCCCGTCATCGAAATCCAGCGCGTTGATCGCCATCGCGTTGGCGAAAGCCGCCGAACCCGGCCCGAACGATCTGGTCGTCCCCATAACGCTGCACGGTCCGGGGCCAGCCTCCTCGGACAGCACATGCAGAAACTGGCGCGACAAGCTGCTGCCTGCGCCCGCCAGACCGCAGCCGATCGCGTCGATCACATGGTCCAAAGCCTTGCGCCAGACTGGCTGAGGAATGTCCTGAAAGCGCAAACCTGCAGCAAACTCCGCGATCTGCGCGGTCTCGGCCATGTTCAGAATCCGAAAGCGGTGAAGCGTGACAGGAACTCGCGCGTCCGCTCTTGCTGCGGGGCCTTCAGAACCTGTTCCGGGGGGCCTTCTTCGTGGATGCGGCCCTGATGCAGGAACAGCACCCGCGTCGCGAAATGATAGGCAAAGCCCAGCTCATGCGTGACCAGCAGCATGGTGCGGCCTTCCTTTGACAGATCAAGGATCACGTCCAGCACTTCGCCGACCAACTCGGGATCAAGGCTCGAGGTCGGCTCATCAAACAGCAGCACCTCGGGCTCCATCGCCAGCGCGCGGGCAATGGCGACACGCTGTTGCTGCCCGCCGGACAATTGCGCGGGATAGGCGTCGACACGTTCGGACAGCCCCACCCGCGCCAGATAATGCCGGGCACGCTCTTCGACTTGCGCGCGGGGTTCGCGCCGCACCGACAGAGGCCCCTCCATCACATTCGCAAGCACCGTCATATGCGGGAACAGGTTGAACTGCTGAAAGATCATGCCGACACGGGCACGCAGATCGCAAAGCTGCGCTTCGCGCACCGTCAGGCGCCCGCGCCGGTCGGGGGTGCCGATGGGCTGCCCGTCCAGAATGACCCGACCCGAGGTCGGCACCTCCATAAAGTTGATGCAGCGCAGGAACGTGCTTTTCCCCGACCCGCTGGAACCGAGAATGGCGATGCGTTCGCCCTTGTTCACCGTCAGATCCAGCCCCTTCAGCACCTCAGCAGGGCCGAAACTTTTATGCAGGCTTTCGATTTGCAACAGCGGCGCGGTCATGGCCTAGCCCCCTTTCGCGCCCAGCCGCCGTTCCAGCCAGTAAGCTGCCAGCGTGCCGGGATAGATGATGAAATAGATCAGCGCGCCTGATCCGTGGCAATCTGCTGGCGATCGACGATCATATGGACCGGCTTTATGAGGGCGCGAATTCCATCGGTCTTCAGATCGGCATGGATCGCGCCGCGCTGGTCGGGGAAATCCACCGCACGCTGCGCCATAACGACATGCTGGACGGCGTTCACATCCGCCTGATGATCACACGCGGGCAGAAATCCACGGTCAATCAGGATCCGCGTTTTGTCGTGGGTGGCCCGACGATCGTCATCGTCGCCGAATATAAGCAGCCGCGCCCGGAAACCAAGAAAGCCGGGTTGCGGCTGATGACCTCGGCGATCCGCTGCTCGACCCCGGATGTGTTCGACCTTCGCCTGAACTCGCATTCGCGGCTGAATTTTATTCAGGCGCTGATCCAGGCCATCAACATGGGCGCGGATGAGGCATTGATGCTGGATGATCGCGGCTTTGTCGCAAGCTGCAATTCCACGAACTTCTTCATCCTGCGCGGACGAGAGCTGTGGACCTCGACCGGGGCATGTTGCTTCAACGGCATCACCCGGCGCAAGGTCATGCAGATCTGGCGCGGCGCGGGCGAGGTGGTGCGCGAAAAGGACTTCACGCTGGCCGAAGTCTATGCCGCGGATGAGGCTTTCGTGACCGGCACATTGGGCGGCATCACCCCCGTCACGCAGATCGACGGGCGCAGGATCGGCAATGGCACGCCCGGCCCGGTGGGTGCCGAGCTTGCTGCGTTGTATCAGGATTTCACCGAAAAAGCCTGACACTCCGGTAGTTTGGGAATATTGCGACGCCGCCCGCGCGATCAGGCGCGTGGGCGGCGCGTCCGGCCTTGGTTCAGCGCCCCAACTGCTGCCGCAGCCATGCAATGCTTTCGCCAAGCGCCGCATCCTCATCGGGATAACGTGGGTGCAGATAATCGAACTCGATCGCCAGCAGCCCATCGAACCCGGCGCGGTCAAGACAATCCAGCGCAAAGGGCATGTCGATCAATCCGCTGCCCGTCGCGACACTTGGCCAGAAGCCGAAATTGCGCGGACTGCCGCGAAAGGCCGTGACATCCTTCAAATGCACCGCGCGCGCATAGGGCGCGAGGCTGGCGATCACCTCGGACGGGTCGTCAAAGGTGCGCAGGTTGTTGGCGGTGTCAAGGCAGACGCCGATGTGCTCGGGCCCCAGCGTCTCGACCAGCTCGACCAGTTCCGGCGCGGAAAAATCGATGTGGTTTTCGATGGCCAGCATGACACCCAGATCGGCTGCGTGGTCGATGGCGCGTTCCAGCAGCGGCACCAGCAGCGCCTTGTGTTCAGCCCATGACAGCGTGCGCGTGCCGCGCCCACCGGCGCAAATCCGCATCACGCGCGCCCCGACCGCCGCCGCATAGCCGGCATGGCGGTTCAGATCCTGCAGCGCCTCGGGGATCAGGCCGCTGCCCAGACCCTTTGGGTGGCCCCAGGCCCACATCCGGTCCAGCCCCGCCTGATCCAGCGCCTGCCGCAGCCCTGCCAGATCGGGCGTGCCGGGCGGCAGCATGAAGGACTCGACAGATATCCCCTCGACCCCCAGCGCCTGTGCGCGGGCGATAAAGCCGGGCAAGGTCATGTCCTGCGCGGGGGGCTGTTCCAGCCCCGGATAAACCTCGCCGAAATAGCGGTGGTAGCAATAGCCGTCGATTGCGATCTTCATGTTGTCTCCGTCAGTCGGCGGTTGCGGCGCATCAGGAATGCCTTGGCCATAGCCGCGGCGGCGGCGATGGACAGGGGCAGCGCCAGAAAGCTGAACACCTGCGAAAAGCCCCACCCTGCGGCCATCATGACCGCGCCCACCGACGCGCCAAGGATGGCGCCGAAGCGGCCGACTGCGGTCATCCACGCGGTGCCGGTGGCGCGCATCTCGGTCGGGTAGTAGCTGGCGGCCAAGGCAGCCCAGCCGGTATTGGCCGAGGTGCAGAAATAGCCCAGCACCAGAATGACCAGCATCAGCATGGTTTCATCGGGGGCAGTGTTGCCGATGACCAGCGCGGCGGCGACCGCGCCCAGCAGGGTCAGCGCCATGACCCGGTGCGGATTCCATCGGTCCATTTCCCAGCCAAGGACGATATTGCCGATGGTGCCGCCGATCTGCATCATCGCGCCGATGCGGGCGGCGGTTTCAAAGGAAAAGCCCACATCCTTGACCAGAACGGGCAGCCAGCTGTTCAGCAGATAGACCGTCAGGTTGTTCATGAAAAGCCCGACCCACAGCGCCAGCGTGACCAGCAGGAAGGGCTGCGACAGGATCAGCCGGACCGACCCCTTGGCGGCAGGGATGGTGTCGATGACAAAGGCGGTGGCGGCATTTGCGGCACCGGGGCGGATCTTGTTGACCAGCGCCATCAGCTCGGCCCGGCGCGCGGGACGCAAGGCCATGAACCGCGCCGATTCGGGCAGGAAGACGTGCAGCACGACAGCCATCACCATCGGCACGACACCGCCCACGATCAGGATCGAGTGCCAGTTATAGGTGGCGATAAGCTGGGCTGACAGAAACCCGCCGCCCGCCGCGCCGATGGTAAATCCGCAATAGACAAAGGACACGAACAGCGCGCGGCGATGTTTCGGCGCGAATTCAGAGATCAGCGTCGCGGCATTGGGCTGCGAGGCACCCAGCCCAAGCCCGGTCAGAAACCGCAGCGCCGTCAGAACGGTCAGATTGGGCGACCATGCCGACAACAGGCTCATCACCCCGAAGAAAAACACCGAGCCGACGATGACATTGCGCCGTCCAAAACGGTCGGCCAGCGGACCACCCGCGAACGCCCCCAGCGCCATTCCGAACAGCCCTGCCGACAGGACCGGGCCCATTTCGGCCTTGGTGATGCCCCAATCGTCGATCAATGCGGGCGCGATGAAGCCGATCGACACGATGTCGAATCCGTCCATGATCAGCACGCTGAGGCACAGCAGCAGCACCCGCCAATGAAAGCCCCTGACGGGCTGCGCATCAAGAAATTCGTTCAACTTCAGCGTTGTATTAGGTTGCACCGCGTCCTCCGATGTCTGGTTTCCTCCCGCAGGGACCGACATCGTTGGGGGGATTACCCCCATCCGGTGCGCGCGCTCCTCCACTGCGGCAGGGGTGTCATAGCGATATTGAAACTGCGTTTCAATTGGAATGATGTTCCTTATCCGTCGGGCCGCGTCGGTCCTGCGCTGGACCGCTGGCGGGTGGTCGTGTATGGCTGCGGGAATTCAGCGATCCGGGGGGCGTGGCATGGCAAGCATCAGGGACCGGGCCGTTTCGATCCTGGAATTGCTGGCGGGCCATCCGCAGGGGCTGGCGCTGTCGGCCATCGCCGATCAGTTGGACATGCCGCGCGCCGCCGCCCATCGTGTGCTGGGCGATCTGAAAGACGGCGGTTATGTCCGGCAGGCCGGGGCGGGGGAATATTACCGGCTGACAGCAAAGATCGTCTCGTTGGGTTTTGCCTATCTGGCCCATAATGGCGTGGTCGAGATGGCGCAGCCGGTGCTGGATCGTCTGGCGGGCGATAGCGGCGAACTGGCGCGGCTGGCCGTCCTGAATGGCGAGGAGTTGCGCTGGATTGCCAAGGCGCAGGGCGCGACCAGCGGCTTGCGCTATGATCCTGACAATGGGGCGGTGGTCGGGCTGATGGCTGCGGCGAACGGTCATGCCTGGCTGGCCTGTCTGGATGATGACAGCGCCATCCGGATCGTTGCCCGCCAGCAGATTCCGCGCGAAAGCTTTGGTCCCGGCGCGCCCGCCGATCTGGCGGCGCTGCTGGAGACGCTGGCGCCCGTGCGCCGGCAAGGCTATGCGTCGGTGCGGGATTCCTATGAACTCGGCACCGCGTCGGTCGCTGCGGCAATCCGCGACCCTCGCAGCGGCGCGCCGGTCGGCACCGTCAGCATTGCAGGGCCGACCTCGCGCATGCCCGACGAACGGCTGGGCGAATTGGCGCGGCTGGTGATCAATGCCGCGCAAGAGCTGTCGGCGCTGGTCGGCGCGGCCAAGCTGATGGCGTGATCGCTGGCTGACGCCATAAGATGTTTCCGTGGCGGGTGACAGCGCCAACAGGCCCCGCCACCACCCGCACCACCCTATTGCGTGGGCTCTCCGCCGGTCAGCAGCCCGGCCGAGATGCCGACGCTGCCCATCTGCAGCAGTGCGGTATTGGCGGTGCAGCTCCAGTTCGCGGCCTGCGTCACATCGCCCGTGCCGGAATATTCGGCCCGCGCCGGATAGGGGCAAAGCGGCATCGACCGAGTGACCGCGCCGCTGTCGTCCAGCTTTTCGGCGGCCAGAGCGTCGGGGGCGATGCCCTGTTCGACCCATGCCTCCAGCGCGGCCAGCGTATTGAAGGCGTCGGGGCCGGTACCGCCGCGGCAATGGCCCATATCGGGCACCATGAACAGCCGGGCTTTTGCCGACAGGGCCTGCATCCCGCCCTCGCGCCGCGCCAGATCGTCCACGAAACGCGTGGTGCGGAAGGGCGACAGGGCATGATCGCCCCAACCGTGATAGAGGATCATCTTCTTGCCCGCATCCAGAAAGGCCTGCGTCGCCGCCAGATCCGACCCGTTTCCGGCGGCCGTTCTGGCAATGAATTCCTCGACCACCGGACGCGGCACCGTCCCGTCGGGCGAAATCCCCAGATCGCGCACGTTGAAGGACGGATCGTGTTTGACCAGATACTGGATGATATGGTCGGAAAACGACCACTCGATCGGGGCGGGCGCGAAACCGTCATTGCCCCATGGCTCGGCCGCCGTGACATCGGCTGCCGGTTCCTTGCCGCCCTGAAAGTTTGAAAACCCGTCGTCGAACAGGACCGGCGCATAGCCCGGAAACACAAGCTGGCCGTCATCGGTATGAAGCGCGGTGAAATAGGCGCGCAGCGCCTTGGCCTGCGCGGCGCTTATGCAGGCGGCGTCGTCAGCGCCGGGGCAGATCATCGTCTCGGGGGCAAAGGAACAGGCGGCGGGCATCTGCACCAGCCCGTCGACCGTGCCGTCGATGCCGTCGCAGGCCTGCATCACGGCAGCCTGAATGGCGGGCAGCTTTTCGGGAAGGATCTGGGCATCGGGCGAAAGCAACTGGTTGATCTGGAAATGCTGGATCTTCAGCATCGAGGAGATGTCCATGAAGGGGGTGCCCGAGATCACCCCGTCGAAATCGTCGGGATAGCGCGTCGCCGCCACCTGCGCCATCCGCCCGCCGGTCGAGCAGCCCGTCAGATACGAGCGTTGCGGCGCATGGCCATATGCGGCCGTGGCCATCGCCTTGGCGGTCTGGGTCACGACATGCGTGGCGCGGTGGTAGTAATCCGCAATCGCCGCATCGTCCGGGGTGCCATCCGGCAGCAAGGCAAAGCGGGCATCGACGCTGCTTTCCGCCTCATGGCCAAGGTCGGTCATCGCGGTGACATAGCCCGTCGCATTGGCATAGGCGATGTCGGCATGGTTGGCCGAGGCCCGGACGCGGCCGGCAAGCCCGCCATTGCCCAGCATGGCAAAGCGGCCGTTCCACGCCTCGGGCAGGCGGATTTCGAACCGGGCCGCGCCATCGGGCGCATCGCCCCCTTGCGTGATGACGGTGCCCGAAACCAGACAGGCCGCCGCACCGTCCTCAGCCGGAACGGCGGCCGTGACCGTCACACCCGGCAGATCAAACGCAGCGGCGGTGTCCACGTCACACTCCAGCGCCGCGGCGGGTCCGGCACCAAGAAACGGCGCGGCAAGGACAAAGAGCAGCAGGGTCTTGCGGTTGGTCATGTCGGGCCTTTTCGAAATCGGCTGGGCCATTCCGACCCGCGATGATTGCAACATTCCGGCCAGTCTCAGCTAAAATATGTTCGTATAAAAATGATAATTGACGCGGATTTTCCGCTGGCAAGCGTTTGTCTTTTCTGTGCGCGGTTGCTTACTGCTGCGCTTGGAATTGCCGAAATTGTTTGCATAAATACGCTGCATGCCGCAGGCGCGCGCCCTGCGTGGCAGGATGGTCGGCATTGCCAATTGATTGCAGGCATATCGGACGGGACGACGCGCAACACGCCCTTCCATATATATGTCTACATCCGACCGAAATACGGTCTGCGCGTCAGCGTTTCGTGGACGTAGTTGATCATCGTGTTGAAGTCGAAAACCGGCAGGCCCGTCGCCGCCTGAACCGCATGGGCATAGGGTGGCAGGTCGCTGCATTCCAGCAGGATCGAGCCGACATCCGGGTTGCGGGCGACCAGATCGCGGGCGACCCCGATCACGCCTTGGCGCAGCGCATCGTCGTCAAGTTCGCCGATATTGGCGCGGATGCCGCTGTTGAACGCCGCGCATCCCTCCATCCCGGTCACGGCCAGCGGCACATCCGGCGAAACTCCGGTCCCGGCCAGATGGCCGGGTTTCAGGCAGGTCGAATCGGCGCAGATGACCCCCACGCGCTTGCCGGTGATCTGATGCATGAAATTCACCTGCAACAAGCTGCTGGCAAAGACCGGAATATCGACCGCTGCGGCGATTTCGCGCTGAAACAGCGCCATGAACCCGCAAGCGCCGGTAATGCCCAGCACACCTTCGTCCTGAAGCTTCTGCGCGGCGGCGGTAAAGGCGGGCAGCAGCGAGTCATCGGCATGATATAACAGCTTTTCGCCCGTCACCCCTTCGGCCAGCGCATAGCGCACCGGAAAATCATAGGTCGTCGCATTCGCCACATTCCCCGGAATGAACGGATAAAAACAGTCGAGGACGATGATCCCCACGCTTTCCCCGGCCCAGGACTGCGACCTCAGGCGGGATTTGTAGATCGTCATGTTGGCACTCCGCAAAGACGTTCAGTAGGGGCGACGCTGGCTGGGGGCAGACCCCGAACCGCCGCGCAGAAAATCGAAATCCAGACCCTGATCGGCTTGCAGGACGTGGTTGACGAACAGGCTGCGATAGCCGCGTTCGGCCACGGCCACCGTCGGCTGCCACCTGGCACGGCGCTGATCCAGCACCTCGGGCGCGACATGCAGGGTCAGGGTGCGGTTTTCCAGATCCAGCTCGATCTCGTCGCCCTCTTCGACCAGCGCGATGGGGCCGCCGATGGCGGTCTCGGGGGCTATCTGCAACACCACGGTGCCGAAGGCCGTGCCGCTCATCCGGCCGTCCGAGATGCGCAGCACGTCGGTCACACCCTGATCCAGCAGCTTGCGCGGCACCTTGATATTGCCCAGCTCGGGCGCGCCGGGATAGCTGCGGGGACCGATATTCTTCAGCACCAACACCGATCCCGCGCTGACATCCAGATCGGGGCGGTCGATGCGGGCATCCATATCCTCGATCGACTCGAACACGACGGCCTTGCCGCGATGCTGCAACAGATGCGGGCTGGCGGCGGTGGCCTTGATGATCGCGCCGTCGGGCGCCAGATTGCCGCGCAGAACGGCCAGCGCGGGCTGGGTCTTGAAGGGTGTGTCGAACGCCGCGATCACCCGGTCGTCAAAGATTTCGGCGGGCGCGATCACCTCGGCGATCGTCTGCCCCGAGACGGTCAGGGCGTTCAGGTTCAGATGCGCCTGCATGGATTTCATCAGCGCGGGCAGCCCGCCCGCGTTATAGAACTCCTCCATCAGATATTCGCCATTCGGCAGGATATTGGCCAGAAGCGGGATGCCCCGGCTGTTGGCCTCGATATCGTCCAGCGTCAGGTCAAGCCCCAGCCGCCCGGCCAAGGCCAGAAGATGCACCGTGGTATTGGTGCCGCCGCCGATGGCCGCGTTGACGCGGATGGCGTTTTCAAAGGCCGCGCGCGTGGCAAGCTGCGACATGCGCAGGTTCTGGCGGATCAGATCGACGATGCGGCGGCCGGAAAGCTGCGCCGCAGATTTCTTGCGCGCATCCGGCGCGGGAATGCCGGAACTGCCGGGCAGCGACATGCCAAGCGCCTCGAGCACCGCGCCCATGGTCGAGGCCGTGCCCATGGTATTGCAGACGCCGATGCTGCGCGACATGCCGAATTCCGCCTCGGCAAAGGCATCGACCGGCGCTAGACCCGAGCGGGTGTCGTCGTAAAGCTTGTACATGTCGGTGCCCGAACCGACCTGCTTGCCGCGGAAATTCCCGCTCATCATCGGGCCGGCATGGACGATGATCGTCGGCAGATCGACGCTGGCCGCGCCCATGGCATAGGCCGGGCCGGTATTGTCGCAGCCGGTCAGCAGGACCACCCCGTCGATGGGGTTGCCCCGGATCAGCTCTTCCAGCTCCATGCTCATCAGGTTGCGATACATCATGCCGCTGGGCCGCATCAGCGAATCGCCGATGGACATGGTCGGAAAGATCAGGGGAAACCCGCCCGCCTCCAGCACGCCGCGCGCCACCCATTCGGCCAGCTCGGTCAGGTGCGAATTGCAGGGCACAAGCTGCGAGGCGGAATTGGCGATCCCCACCACTGGCCGGCCCTCGAACATCTCTTTCAGATGGCCTTGGGATTTCAGGTGGGTGCGGTGAAAGAAACCTGCCGCGTCCGTCCGGTCGAACCAGACACGGCTGCGCAGGTGGGTAAGGTCTTCGGTCATCTGGCGTTGCCTTTTCAGATGGTCAGATCAGCCCACCGTTGACGTGCAACGACTGGCCGGTGATGTAGCTGGCGTCGGGTGACAGCAGAAAGGCGATGGCGGCGGCCACCTCATCGCTGCGTCCGGGACGGCCCAGCGGGATGCGAAGGGCGGTCCGGGCCAATTCGTCATCCGGCACGCCGTCGCGCGTGCCTGCGTCCTTTTCGATGAAACCCGGAACGACGCAGTTCACCGTGATGCCGTCGGCGGCCAATGCTCCGGCCACGCTGCGCATCGCGACCTCCAGCGCGCCCTTGGATGCGGCCGACATCGGAAACTGGCGAATATCGGTGCGGAACACATGCGAGGTGAAGCTGCCCGTCGCGACGATCCTGCCATGCGACGCGCGCGCAATCAGCGGCTGGGCATGTTTCACCAGCGCAAAGAAGCTGTAGACATTCGCGCGGAAGGCGCGGTCCAGATCCTCGAACGTGCCTTCGTCCAAAGATTTCAGGATCGGGAAGCCGGCATTCGCGACCAGACAATCCAGCCTGCCGAATACGGTCTGTGCCTGATTGGCAAGCTGGCGGCCCAGTTCGGGATCCATCAGATCGCCAAGCGCAGTCGCCACCACCGCCCCCTTGTCCCGCGCGGCATCGGCGACACGCTCCAGCGCCTCGGCCGAGCTGTGCGCGTGCAGCAGCAGCCCGATTTGCGGCGATGCCAGCCGCCGCGCCAGCGCCGCGCCGATACCCGAGGATGCCCCGGTGATGATGGTTGTTCTGCGGTCCATTCGGATCTCCATCAAAGGGGCGCGGGTCACAGCCGGTAACGCGCCAGAAGCCGCCCCTCGATCATCGAAAGCGCGCGCCACCGGGAAGGCGACACTGCGGTCGGCGAGTCGATTGTTAACCGTTGACCGCCTACTGCCAACAATTGACGGTTACGGAAATTGGTGCAAGGGGGGAATGTGAAATGCTACGGCTGGGACGCCGATTTCTGATGAGGTGCTGTTCAAATGACCATCCGTCCGCTGCCGCGAAACACGTTCCGCGAGCAAGTCGTCGCCGAACTGCGCAATGCGATCATCAACGGCACCTATGCGCCCGGCGCGCCGCTGGTCGAACTGGAACTGGCCGAGAAATTCGGCGTCAGCCGGGGACCGATTCGTGAAGCCATGCGGCAATTGATCGAAGAGGGGCTGGTCGTCACCGTGCCCTATCTGGGCACCCGCGTGATGAGCCTGACACTGGACGGGCTGGAGGATCTGTTTTCCGTCCGCGCCGAGATGGAGGTCTTTGCCAATCGCCTGATCTGGCCCAAGCGCGATCCGGAGCTGCTGGCCGAATTGCGCGCGCGCCACGCGCAGCTGACCCGGACGCTGAAGGATGCCGATATGGGCGCGCAGCTGGCGGCCGAGATCGAGCTGCATGAACTGGCCTATGCCGCATCAGGCAACAAGCTGCTGATGTCGTTCTGGAATGTGCTGAAGGGCCAGATGCAGCTTTACTGGGCCACCTATCACCGCGCTCATGGCCGCACCGGCCCTGCCCCCACCATCCATGACCGCTATGTCGACCTGATGCATGGCGACGATTTCGCAGCGGTCGAGGCGGAAATCCGAGCGCATCTTCTGCAAGGCTGCGCCACGATGGAGGATTTCCTGCGCTATCAGCACGCCGTGGTGGGCATTTCCTGAGGCCCGACCCGACGCAGCGCTTGCGCCTGTCCGGTCTCAGTACCCAGGATCTGCGACAGGAAGCGCCGGGTTCTGTCGTTCCTTGGCGCATCGAAGAACGCATCGGGGCTGCCTTCCTCGACGATCTCGCCCTGATCCATGAAGATCACCCGATCGGCCACCTTGCGGGCAAAGCCCATCTCATGGGTGACACAGATCATCGTCATGCCCTCGGCCGCCAGCGTGCCCATGACATCCAGCACCTCGGCGATCATTTCCGGGTCCAGCGCCGATGTCGGCTCATCGAACAGCAGGATTTCCGGCTTCATGCACAGCGCGCGGGCGATGGCCACGCGCTGCTGCTGGCCGCCCGACAACTGGCCGGGGAACTTGTCGGCCTGATCGGGGATGCGCACCTTTTCCAGATAGCCGCGGGCGATGGCCTCGGCTTCGGCCTGCGACTTCTTGCGCACCAGCATCGGCGCCAGCGTGCAGTTTTCCAGCACGGTCATGTGCGGGAACAGATTGAAATGCTGAAACACCATGCCGACGTCCTGCCGGATCTCGTCGATATTGCCGATATCGTCGTTCAGCTCGGTGCCCAGCACGCGGATCATGCCGCCATCATGTTCCTCAAGCCGGTTGATGCAGCGGATCATGGTGGATTTTCCCGACCCCGACGGGCCGCAGATCACCACCTTTTCGCCCCGCCCGACCGTCAGGTTGATCGAGCGCAGCGCATGGTATGTCCCGTAGAACTTCTGCAGGTCGCGGATTTCGACGGCGGGCGCGGTAGCTTGTGTCATGTTCGGTTCCTTAATGCCGGCCGGTATTCATGCGCCGTTCAAGGAACGCGCCATAGCGGGACAGGCCAAAGACGAAGGTGAAGTAGATCGCCGAGATGAAGACATAGACCTCGACGAAGGCAAAGCTCCACTCACCCGTGCCATAGGCCGCATTCCCCGAGGCCAGCAGCTCGAAAAAGCCGATGATGACCACCATCGAGGTCTCCATGAACGCGATTACCATCTGGTTGATCGTTGCAGGCAAGGCGTTGCGGAACGCCTGCGGCAGCAGGATGCGCGACACGCGATAGCGATAGCTCAGCCCCAGCGCCTTGGCCGCTTCGTCCTGTCCTGCGGCGACACCCTGAAGCCCGCCCCGGATGATCTCGGCCTGATAGGCGGCGAAGAACAGACCCAGCGCCAGAATGACGCGATACAGCTTTTCGCCCTGCAGAAATGCGGGCAGCACGAAGGGCAGGAAGATCGCAAAGGTGAACAGGATGGTAATGACCGGCAGCGACCGCACGGCGTCGATGAAAAAGCCGGTGGCGCGGGCGATGACCGGCATTTCCGAACGGCGCATCAGCGCCAGCATGATGGACAGCGGCATGCCCACCAGCACGGTGCCGACAAAGATCATCAAGGTCAGGCTGAGCCCGCCCCATTGATCCGCCGTGACCGGGCGCAGTCCGAACACGCCGCCGCGCATCAGCATGAAGAACGTCACCGCGCCCAGAATCCAGATCAGGGACAGCGCGCGCACGTTCCAGAAGCGCGGAAAGCAGCTTGCGGCGACGGTAGCCACGACAATGACGCAGGCCAAAGCCGAGCGCCATTGTTCATCATACGGGTAAAGCCCGAACAGGATCAGCCGCCAGCGGTTTGCGATGACCGACCAGCACGCGCCCCCCGCGGCCTGACAGGTGTCGTGCCGCGCCTCGGGGGCGAAGGTGGCGTCCAAGAGGCCCCAGCGGATCAGCATCCATGCCAGACTGCCCAGCAGCGCGAAGCTGCCCACCGTCAAGAGCCCGGACCCGACCGAGCCGAAATAGTCGCGGCGGATCTGCCGCCAGCCGTTCGAGGGCCGTTTGATCTGGGATACGGTCATGCCTCAGCCCCTCAGCTGGTGGCCTTTCAGGGCCACGGCTTTGTTGATGCGGTTCAGGATCGCTGCCAGCGTGAAGTTGATGATCAGGAACGTCACCATCAGCAGGCCGACCAGCTCGAAGGTCTGCCCCGAATGGGTGATCGCCGCGTTCACCACCATGAAGAAATCAGCAAAGCCCACGATGATGCCCAATGTCGTCGCCTTGATCAGCCAGACATACTGGTTGGTCAGGATCGGCAGCATCGAGCGGAAGGCCAGCGGGAACCGGACGCGGGAAAACACCGACCACGGCGTCAGACCCAGCGACTGCGCCGCCTCGACCTGCCCCTTGCTGACGGCGTTGAAGCCGCCGCGCACGATCTCGGCCACATAGGCGCCACCATAGATGGCGATGGCAAAGACCAGCGCATAGATTTCCGGCGGAATGCGATAGCCGCCCTGAATGTTCAGCCCGCGCACGGCAGGCCAGGTCATGATCTGGGCCCCGCCGGTATATCCGGCCCAGCCCACGACCAGCGCCGCAACCGCGGCGGCAAGGGCGATGCCAAGGCTCAGCGCGCGCTTTCTGGCGGGCTCGACCCGCCGGAACCGGCGCAGGCCATGCAGCGCCAGAATCGCCGACACCGCCACGGCCAGCAGCACCAGCAGCACAAAGATCGACCAGCCGGCGATGGTGACACCCGGCAGGTAAAGCCCGCGATTGGTCAGAAAGCCGCCGGCGAATTCATAGGCCTGACGCGGCGGCGGCAGACGGTTCGCCAAGGCATACCAGAAAAACACCTGCACGATCAGGGGGATGTTGCGAAACGCCTCGACATAGACCGTGCCGACCAGCCGGAATGCCTTGTTGGGCGAAATCCGGGCAATGCCGATCACGCCCCCGATCAGCGTGGCAAAGATCAGCGACAGGACCCCGATGAACAGCGTGTTCAGCAGACCCATCAGCAGAACCCACCAATAGGGATCAAAGGCCGTCGTCGGCAGCAGCGAAAAGGTCATCTCCCAGCCGGTCGCTTTTTGCAGAAAGCCGAAGCCGGTCTTGATGCCTTGCGCCGCCAGCCTTTCGCGCGCCGTCAGCACGGCAACGACCAGACAGCACGCGATTGCGGCAACGAAGGCGGCCTGCAATCCGATGGCGCGGACCTTGCGGTTTTTCCAGAGTGTCATCGCGACCTCGTTCGGGCAGGGGCGGCCCCGCCAAGGGCCACCCGTATGTCGATCAGTCGATGACGAAGGGGAACAGAACCCCGCCATTGTTCCACAGCGCCGTCAGCTCGCGCGGCATCTTGTAGGGCGTTTGCGACCCCAGACCGCGCTCGAAGATCTGGGAATAGTTGCCGACCTTCGAGATGACGTTGAACGCCCAGTCGTCCGAAAGGCCCAGCGGCGTGCCGAAGCCCGGCGTGACGCCCAGCATCTTGGCGATTTCGGGCGTGGCAGGATTGGCCTTCGCCTCGGCGACATTGGTGGAATCGATGCCTTCCTGTTCGGCGAACAGCAGCACCGACAGCATCCAGTTGGCGATGTCCAGCCACTGCTCGTCGCCCTGACGGACGATCATCACCTCGGGTTCGACCGCCAGAACATCAGGCAGCAGGACGTGATCTTCGGGATTCGCCGCGACCGAGCGGGCAATGCCCAGCACCGGACCCCATTGCGCATAAAGATCGCAGCGCCCCGAGAAATAGGCGTCTTCCAGTTCCTCGGTCTTTTCGATCGCGATGGTTTCCAGCTTGATGCCGATGCGGCTGGCATAGGACGCCACCTGACGTTCTTGCGCCGAGCCCGCCGGAATGCAGACCGACCCGCCATCGGCATCCTTCAGCGAGGTCAGGCCCAGTTCCTTATGCGCAAGGATCTTGGTCGTGCCCAGATAATAGGAATTCGAGAACTGGAAGCCCAGCTCGGTATCGCGCGAGAAGGTGCCGCCCGACGCCTTGATGATGATATCGACATCGCCCGATTGCAGCGCGGGCCAGCGCTGCGTCCAGGAAATCGGCACGACCTTGATCTTGTCGGGATCGTCAAAGATCGCCGTGGCCAGCGCGCGGCACAGGTCGATGTCCAGACCCTTCCAGACGCCCTTGTCATCGACTTCGGCAAAGCCAAGATACGAGCCGTTATGGCCGGGGCAGTTCAGCACACCCCGGTCCTTGACGGCTTTCAAGGTGTCGCCCGGCGCGGCCTGCGCCGAGGATCCAAAGGTCAGAACGGCAGCGACGCTGGCGGCGACGCCGGCAAGAAGCATAGCTTTCATTGTGTTACATCCCTGTTGTTTTTGCGATTGGCCTGTTTGTCATCTCTGGCGTCACAGCACAGGCTGCCGCGACGCCTTTCGCCTGCGGCCTGGACTCAGGCGTAGATATAACCGCCTGAAACGATGATGTTTTCGCCGGTCATGTAGGTGTTTTTCGGACCGCCGGCCATCAGCACCCATTCGGCCATCTCCTCGGGCTCTCCGCCCCGCGCCAGCGGGCTGGCCTTGGCCAGTTCGCCCAGAAAGCCCAGCTCCTTGGCCTTTTGCGTGGCCATCCCGGCGGGGGCCACCGAATTGACCAGAATGCCGTCGGGGGCGACCTCATGGGCCATGCTTTTGGTCAGGCTGACCACCGCCGCCTTGGTCGCGGCGTAATGCGCGTTCTGCGGATGCGCCTTGAACGCATCGACCGAGGTGATGTTGACGATCCGGCCCCGCACATGCCCCTTGGGGTCCTGCTGGCGCATCTGACGGACCCCCGCGACCATCATGTGATAGGTGCCCTTGACGTTGATGGCGTTCGAGGCGTCCCAATCGGCATCCGTGATCTCAAGGATCGGCTTGCGCGGATAGATCGCCGCCGAATTGACCAGCGTATCGACGCGGCCCAGCTCTTCGGCAACCTGCGCGAAGGCGGCATGGGCGGCCTCGGCCGTGCGGATGTCGCAGGCGGCAAACGCCGCGGGCAGACCTGCCGCACGGGCCGGGGCCAGCGCCGCCTCGGCGGCAGCGGCGTTGATGTCGATGATCCCGATGGCCGCAGCGCCATTGCGCACCGCCATCTCGGCGATCAGCGCCCCAAGCCCGGCGCCACCGCCCACAACCACAACAGAAAGACCCTGCATCGTCATTTACCTTTGTCCTGAGCGCCATTCTGTGCGCCTGTCGCCGTCGCCTGATGCATCGGAAGAATATCGAAACGCGCCACATCCACCGATTGCGGCAATGTCAGCACCGCCAGCACCATCGCGGCCACGTCTTCGGGCTGCACTGCGGAATTGCCCGCATACATCGCTGCCCGCGCCTCGGCGGACAGCAGATCCTTGTAAAGTCCGGTCTCGACCCGGCCCGCCACGATTTCGGTCACCCGCACGCCGTAAGGCGCCAGATCCAGCCGCAGCGCCTGCGCAAAGCCGCCGATGGCGGCCTTGGTCGCGCAATAGACCGCCAGCTTGGCAAAGGGCGCGTGACCCGCGGTCGAGCCGGTGAAGAACACATGCCCCCTGCCCCGGTCCTGCATCCCCGGCACCACGGCCCGCGTCACCGCCAAGGCCGAACGCAGGTTCAGGTCAATGGCCCGGTCGATCTGGGCCATGTCCATCTGGGCAAAGGGCAGCATGGCGGGCATCATGCCGGCGTTGTTGATCAGCACGTCAGGCGTCAGCCCGGCAAGCTGGTCAATCGCCGCCGGGTCGGCCAGATCAAGCTGCATCGCGCGGATCCCCTGCGCCTCAAGCGCCGCCAGAGCGTCGGGCTGTCTGCCGACGGCGATCACGTCATGCCCCGCGGCCTTCATCGCCAAGGTGATGGCTTTGCCGATGCCGCTGGTTGCTCCGGTTATCAGTGCCTGTGTCATGCCTGCATCCTTCTCTGCGCCAAAGCTGCGGCATCGGAAGGCCGAACCAAATCAAGAAAAGCGGCAGATCGACAAAATTTTCTTGCGGCTGCGGAATTCGCCGGGGATCAGAACTTCTGCACGCCAAGCTGACGCCAGTTTTCGCCTTCGACCCATGCGCAGAACGCGGCAATGGGTTTCAGGCGGCGATGCGCGCGCGGCAGAACCAGATAAAAGCCGGGCACCTGTTCGCCCGGCATCCCCTGCATGATGTCGCGACCCAGGGGCGCGACCAGCTTTCCCAGCTTCAGATCCTCTTCGGCGTCGATGGTCGAGATCAGACCGACGCCCAACCCCGCGACCGTGGCACGCCGCATGGTGGCTGCATCCTGAAAGCGGATGCCGCCGGGATTGTCCGCCGCCTCGACGCCCAGATGGCGCAGCACATCGCCCCATAGCCCTTCCGCCAGCACCGGATGCAGCAGCGGCAGGTCCAGCAGATCGGCAGGGCCCGCGATCTTGCGCGCCATGTCCGGGGTGCAGCAGATCTGTTTGAAATCCTGAAGCAGCAGCGTGCTTTCATATTGCCGCCAGCCGCCGAAGCCCCATTGAACCGCCACGTCCACCTCGTCCGAGACGAAATCGGGAAGCTCGACCATGGTGGTCAGCCGCAGATCGGCATCGGGCATGGTGTCGCGAAACGCGGCCAGCCGGTCCAGCAGATAGCGGGTCGCGAAATAGGGGCTGGCGTTCAGGTTGATGCGGTTCTTCGGGCCGGTCTTCGTCACCCGCCGCACGCCCTCGGTCAGCTCGTCAAAGGCGGATTGCACATAATGCGCCAGCAGGATCGCCTGCTCATTGGGCTCGATCGCGCGGCCCTTGCGCTCGAACAGCTCGACGCCCAGCGTGTCTTCCAGCAGCTTGATCTGCGCGCTGACGGCCTGCGGCGTGACCCGCAATTCGTCGGCGGCACTGCGAAAGCTGCGGTGCCGCACGACGGTGTGAAACACGCGCAAGGCGTTCAGCGGCGGCAGGCGGATGGCACGTTCGTTCATGATCCTGCGGCGCCGCCGCCCCTTCCGTTCAGATCACCGCCTTTTCAAGGAAGGGCCGGTTCTGCACAATGCGTTCATAGCCGACCTCGGACAGGTCAAGCGTGCGGAACTGACCATAGATGATCAGCTCGGACACAGCCCGCCCGGCCGCCGGGCCTTGCTGCAAGCCATGCCCCGAATAGCCGTTTGCGTAAACAAAATTTGTCACTTCGGGATGGCGGCCGACGATCAGGTTGTGATCCAGCGTATTGAAGTCGTAATGCCCGGCCCATTGGTTGACAACCTTGATCGCCTCGAACGCCTCGGAGCGTTCGGCCAGCGCGGGCCAGATGATCTCCTCGAATTCCTCATAGCGCGGCTCGAAGTCGTCCCAGTCGGCGGCGGGATCTTCGACGGGCGGGCAGCCGGTCAGAAAGAAGCGGCCCTCGGGGCGGCAGAAAACGCCCGTGGGGTCGATCATCAGCGGCAAGCGGCCCTGATTGACCTGCGCGCTGCCTTCGGGGGTCTTTGCGCAGTCAAAGACGAACAGCGTGCGCTTGCGCGGCTCGACCGGAACATCCAGCCCGGCCATGCGCGCGGTCAGCGCGGCCCGCGGCCCCGAGGCGTTGACAACCGTGCCCGCCTGAATGACCGCGCCCGATTTCAGCGTGACGCTGGTCACCTGCGCGCCGTCGCGCCCGATGGCCACCACCTCATCGGTGACATATTCCGCACCCTGCGCACGGGCCTTTGCCTTGAAACCATACATCAGGCCGGTATTGTTGAACCAGCCTTCGCCCGACTGGCCATAGGACGCGATGCGGATATCGTCGGTGCGCAGATGCGGGAAGGCCCGCGCCAGTTCGTCCTGATCCCACAGCACGACATCCGCCCCGCAGGCGCGCTGCACCGCGTGGTTTTCGCGCAGGGTCTGTTCGCCCTCGGCGGTATTGGCCAGAAACAGATAGCCGCCGGGATGAAAGTTCAGATCCGGCCTGTCTTCGCCCGCGACCTGCATGACATCCGCAAAGTTGCGAATGAATTCCGAGCCATACTGGCTGATCTTAACGTTGATCGGGTTGGAAAACTGCGTCCTGATCGACGAGGATGACAGCGAGGTCGAGGCCTTCACATAGCTGGGGTCGCGCTCGACCACCAGCACCGAGCCGTTGAAATCCGGGTTCGCGGTCAGGAAATAGGCGACGGCCGAGCCGATCACCGCACCGCCGACGATCACCACGTCATAGCTGTCCTGCATCACTTCGCCTCATCATCGGGATGGCCCAGATCCACAAACCAGCCGCCCAGATGCTGAACAGCGGGTGCCTTGGGATCAAGCGCGGGGGTTTTGCCTTCGACGCCGGCGCGGAACGGCTCGGTCGTGTCTTGCGGATAATAGCCCAGATGCCCGGCCAGCCCGTTATCGACCGGCTTGACCTTGTTGTCCGACATGCCAAACGACAGGCTGAAGCCCACCATCGGCGCGCTCAGCGCCGCCGTGACCAGACGCACACAATCGTCAAAGCTCAGCCATGACCACAGCATCCGCCGGTCCGCAGGCTCGGGAAAGGACGAAAAGATGCGCAGTGCGACGCTTTCGATGCCGAACTTGTCCCAGTAAAGCCGCCCCAGATCCTCGACGAAGCATTTCGACAGGCCATACAGGCTGTCGGGCCGGTGCGGAGCGTTGGTGTCGATGTGATCTTCCAGCCGGTGATAGCCGATGGCATGGACCGAGGAAGCATAGACCACGCGCTTGACCCCATGTTTCCGCGCCGCCTCATAGATGTGATAGCTGCCGCGGATATTGGCGTTCAGGATCTCATCCCATGGGCGTTCCAGTGGCGCGCCGCCGAAATGCACGATGACATCGACGCCTTCAACGGCGGCCATCACCGCAGCCTCGTCCCCCAGATCGAAGGTCACGGCTTCTTCATGGGCCTGCAGATTCTGGATCGGCGCCATATCGGCCAGCCGCAGCTTGCGCGCCAGCGGCGCAAGGCCCAGGCGCAATTCGCTGCCCAGCCGACCGGCCGCGCCGGTGATCAGGATGGTGTCGTAAATCTGGGTCATGCGGCTTCTCCGGCGTCTAGGGCGGCCACGGCCTTGGCGATACGGGCGCAGGCTTCGGTCAGGATCTCGTCCGAGGTCGCGGTCGAGATGCGGAAGAACGGCGACAGCCCATAGGCCGCGCCGGGAACCGAGGAGACATGCGCCTCGGCCAGAAGATAGGCTGCGACCGCCGTGTCATCGCGCAGCACATCGCCCTTGGGCGTGCGTTTCCCGATCAGACCGGCGCAGCCAATATAGGCATAGAACGCGCCTTCGGGCGCAGGCAGCGTCAGGCCGGGGATCTTGTCGATGGCCGAGACCACCAGATCGCGGCGGCGCTGGAATGCCGCGCGAAAGGTCGCGATGCAATCCTGCGGGCCGGTCAGCGCGGCCAGAGCCGCCGCCTGCATGGGCGCTGCGACCGAGGTGACGGACTGGCTTTGCACCGTGGTCATCGCCTTGATCAGCGGCGCGGGACCGGCCGCGTAACCGATCCGCCAGCCGGTCATCGCATAGGCTTTCGCCACGCCGTTGACGATCAGCGTGCGGTCTTTCATCTGCGGGCAGGCCGCGCCGAAACTGACAAAGCTGCGACCGTCAAAGATGATATGCTCATAGATCTCGTCCGACAGCACAAGGATCTGCGGATGGCGCGCCAGCACGGCGGCCAGCGCCGCCAGTTCGTCCGGGCTATAGACCGCGCCGGACGGGTTGCCCGGCATGTTCAGAAACAGCCATTTGCTGCGCGGGGTGATCGCCGCCTCAAGGATCTGCGGCGTCAGGCGGAACCCGGCTTCGGCAGGGCATGTGGCAATGACCGGCACGCCCCCCAGCAGCTTCACCATCTCGGGGTAGCTGACGAAATAGGGCGCGGGCAGGATGACCTCATCGCCGTCATTCAGCGTGGCCATCAGTGCGTTGAAGATGATCTGCTTGGCGCCGTTCGCCACGACGATATCGTCCGGGCCATAGTCCAGACCGTTTTCGCGGCGGAACTTGTCGGCCACGGCCTGCCGCAGCGCGGGTGTGCCTGCCGAGGCGGTATACAGCGTCTCGCCACGCAGCGCGGCCTGATGCGCGGCTTCGGCCACATGGGCGGGGGTGGGGAAATCAGGCTCTCCCAGCCCAAGGTCGATCACATCGATCCCGGTCGCGCGCAGCGCCTTGGCGGCTTGCGACGCCGCCATCGAGGCCGAGGGCTTGACCGCCGACAGGCGGGTTGCGGCATAGCTCATTTGCGGGGTTCCGTCACATAGCTTTTGGAAAGATCATTGGCGCGGTCCTCGGGCGTGCGGGCCGCCGGATCGCCATAGCCACCGCCACCCGGCAGATGCAGCATCAGCCGCCGCCCGGCCGGCACATGCTGCCAGCCCTTGGGCTTCAGCAATGTGCCGTCGTCCAGCGCCACGATCCCAGCCGCGCCCGCGCCGCCCCCGTCGCGGCCCTTGGCGGCATGGCCCACGCGGTCGAACATCGCCGAAAAGTCGAATTCATGGCCCGGCATCGGCTCGATCTCGATCAACTGGCCAAGACCGCCGCGATATTGCCCGTCGCCGCCGCTGTCCGGGCGCAGTTCCTTGCGCCAGACCACGATGGGGCCGGTCTGTTCGGTCGCCTCGATCGGCATGGTCATCACGCCCGAGGGGAAAGCCGTAGCGTTCAGCCCGTCCAGCGTCGGCCGCGCGCCCATGCCGCCCGAGTTGAACATCAGGATTTCCGCACGCCGCCCGTCCTGACCCGCAACCGGGCGGGCCGAGATATGGATGTTCCACAAGGCCGCAGCCCCTTCGGCCAGCACCTGACCGGGCAGCGCCTGCGCCAAGGCGCCCAGCACCAGATCGGGCACCATATGGCCGATGACATGGCGCACGGAAACCGGCGCGGGACGTTCGGCATTCAGGATATTGACCGGCGAGGAAATCGTGAACGCCTCAAGCGAGGCCCAGTTGTTGGGAATATCCGGCGCGACCACGCATTTCAGCGCATAGCAGGCATAGGCCTTGGTATAGATGATCGGCACGTTGATGCCGTGCCTGCTCATCGGGTCGGTGCCGGTGAAATCGACATTGATCGCATCCGCGCCGATCTGGACGGTGGCGGCCAGCTTGACGGGGCTGTCATAGCCATCGGTCAGCAGCGTGTTCGACCATGCGCCTTTCGGCAATGCGGCGATACGCTCCAGCGTGGCCGTGCGGGTGCGCGAAAAGATGAACTCACCCAGGCCGTCCAGATCGGGCAGCCCGATTTCGTCCATCATCGCGATCAGGCGGCGGTGGCCCACATCGTTGCACGCCGCCAGCGAGAAGAAATCGCCGACCACCTGATTGGCCTCGCGCACATTGCTGCGCAGGATCCTGATCAGATCGCGGTTCACCTGCCCGCGCTCGGCGAATTTCATGATCGGGATCTGGATGCCTTCCTCATAGACCGATTTGCCATCGGCGCCGAAACCGCGCCCGCCCACATCGACCACATGCGCGGTGCAGGCGAAAAACCCGACCAGCTCGTCGCCCTTGAAGGACGGCGACACCATGGTGATGTCATGCAGATGCCCCGTGCCCTTCCACGGATCGTTGGTGACATAGGTGTCGCCCGGAAACATCTCGGCGCGCGGGATCTCGGCCATGAAATGCAGCACGGCCTCGGCCATGGTGTTGACATGGCCCGGCGTGCCGGTGACGGCCTGCGCCAGCATCCGGCCCTGCGGGTCGAACACGCCCGCCGACAGGTCGCCCGCCTCGCGCACCGAGGTCGAAAACGCGGTGCGCAGCAGCGTCATCGCCTGTTCCTCGACCACCGAGATCAGGCGGTTCCACATGACCTGCATGCGGATTTCAAAGGTCGCATCGGTCATTGCACGGTCTCCTTGCGGATCAGAAGCAGGCTGCCATCGGCCTGCATCACCACGTCGAAGGGCGAGGTGACGACGGTCGAGGTTTCGCGTTCGACGATGATCGCCGGGCCGGGGACGCGGGTGCCTGTGGACAGGCTGGCGCGCTCGACGATGGCGGTGGTCAGCATCTTGCCTTGCGCCGGGTCGAAGACCGGGCGATGCGTGTCAGGTGCGGTGGTCGCGGTGCCAAGGGTCAGCGCCACGCGCTCGGGCGCGGGCCGCCCGTCCTGCGCCTTGACCGAGAAGGTGACGACCTCAATCTCCAGCCCGTCCAGCCCGTCGATGGCGCGACCGAAAAAGCGGGCGTAATTCTCGCGGAAACTGTCGCGCAGCAGGGCGATGTCATCGCTGACAAAGGCACGGTCGGGCAGCATGACGGGGATTTCCCAGCCCTGACCGACATAGCGCATATAGGCGGTGATCTCGCGCAGGATCGTGCCGCTGGTTCCCGCGCGCACGAAGCCTTCGGCCGTGGTCTTCAACCCGTCCAGCAGCGCATTCACCTCGGCCGGATCAAAGCCCGACAGCCGGATCACGCGCGAGGCCAGCGCCTCATAACCAAAGGGCGCGCGCAGAAAGCCGATGGCCGACCCGACCCCCGCACCCGGCGGCACAAGGCAGCGGTCGATGCCCAGCTTTTCGCACAGCCGCGCGGCATGCAGCGGCGCCGCGCCACCAAAGGCGATCATCATATTGTCCGAGATGCTTTTGCCATTCTCGACCGCATGGACGCGGGCGGCATTGGCCATGTTCTCATCCACCACCTCGACGATGCCGAAGGCCGCAGGTTCCGCAGAGATGCGCAGCTTCGCGCCCACGTCGCGGTCGATGGCGGCCTTGGCATTCGGCACCGACAGCTTGATCGCGCCGCCCGCGAAATTGTCGGGATCCAGCTTGCCCAGCACCAGATCGGCATCGGTGATCGCCGGGCGGTCGCCGCCGCGCTGATAGCAGGCGGGCCCCGGTTCCGACGCCGCGGATTCCGGTCCGGTCTGGATCCGGCCCATGGCATCGACCCAGGCGATGGATCCGCCGCCTGCCCCGATCTCGATCATCTCGATCACCGGGATCGAGATCGGCATCCCGGACCCCTTGGCAAAGCGATAGGTGCGGGCCACCTCGAAGGTGCGGGCGGTTTTCGGGGCGAAATCCTCGATCAGGCAGATCTTGGCGGTGGTGCCGCCCATGTCATAGCTGACCACCTTGTCCAGCCCGAACCGCTCGGCCACATCCGCCGCGAAGATCGCGCCGCCCGCCGGGCCGGATTCCACCAGCCGCACGGGAAATTGTGACGCGGTTTCGACCGAGATCAGCCCGCCGCCGGAATGGATCATGAAGACCGGGCAATCCGCGCCCATCTCTTTCAGCCGGACCTGCAGGCGGCCCAGATAGTCCTCCATCTGCGGACGGACATAGGCATTGGCGCAGACGGTGTTGAAGCGCTCGAACTCGCGCATCTGCGGCGACACTTCGGACGAAATCGAGATCGGCAGCTTCACCCGCGCGGCGATGATCTCGCGGGCGCGTTCTTCATGCGCGGGGTTCATGTAGGAATGGATGAAGCCGATGGCCACCGCGCCGAAACCGCCCTGGGCGATGCGGTCGGCAATGGCCTCAAGCGCCGCCTCGTCCAGCGGTTGCAGTTCCTGACCCTGTGCGCCGATGCGTCCCGCGACGGTAAAGCGATCCTCGCGCGGGATCAGCGGCGCAGGCAGACGCAGGTTCAGGTCATATTGCTCGAAGCGGTTTTCGGTCCGCATCTCGATCACGTCGCGAAAGCCTTCGGTCGTCACCAGCGCCGTGCGCACGCCCCGGCGTTCGATCAGCGCATTCGTCGCCAGCGTGGTGCCATGGATCACGATATCCAGCGCCGAGACGCCGATCCCGGCCTCGGCCGTGACGACGGCGATGCCGTCAAGAATGGCCTGTTCGGGCGCGGCATAATTGGTCAGAACCTTGGTTGAATACATGCGACCGTGGCATTCCAGCGCAATGTCGGTGAACGTGCCGCCGATATCGGCCCCCAGCCGGATCCTTTGCGAAGCGGCGTTCATGCGGTGTCCTTCGTCTTCATCGCGGCATCGCGCATCTGGCTGAGCGTCTGGCGCGGGGTCAGCGCCTCGGCAGAGATGTTCAGGTCCAGCACCGCCCCGCTGCGCGAGGCACGGGCGCGGGCAAAGGCTGCGGGGAAATCCTCGGTCTTTTCAACGCGCTCGGCGTGATAGCCATAGGCCTGCGCAAGCTGCACGAAATCGGGGTTCTGCATCGTCGTGCCGCTGACCCGACCGGGATAGTGGCGTTCCTGATGCGCGCGGATCGTGCCATAGATGCCATTGTTCAGGATCAGGACGATCGGCTGGGCACCCGCCTGCATGGCCGTGCCAAGTTCCTGACAGGTCATCTGGAAATCGCCATCGCCCGCAAAGCAGACCACGGTGCGCGCGGGATCCGCGACCTTGGCCGCGATGGCCGCGGGCAGGCCGTATCCCATCGCCCCCGATTGCGGCGCCAGCAGCCGCGCCTTGGAACCGAACTTGTAGAACTTGTTTGGCCAGACCGTGAAATTGCCCGCGCCATTGGTCAGGATCGCGTCTTCGGGCAGCACCTCGCGCAGATGCGCCGTGACCAGCCCCATATCGACGGGCGAGGGCTGCGGCGGCAGATCGAAGCCCGCCTCCCACGCGGCGCGGGCCTTGGCGCGCCAGTCCGACCAGCCGCCCGTGACCGGACGCAGCGCGGCGGCAAAGGCATTCGGCCCGGCCTGAATGCCCAGTTCCGGCTGATAGACCTTGCCGATCTCGCGGTCCGAGGCGTGGACATGGATCAGCTTCTGCTTGGGCACAGGCACGTCCAGCAGCGTATAGCCATCGGTCGTCATCTCGCCGAAACGCACGTTGATCGCCAGGATCACGTCGGCATCGGCCATCAGGGCCCGGACATGCGGCGGCATGCCCACGCCCGCCTCACCGGCAAAGACCGGCGAGAAATTGTCGAACTGGTCCTGATAGCGGAAGGCCGCGATCACCGGAATGTCCGAGGCTTCGGCAAAGCCCTGCAAGGCCACCTTGCCGGCATCGGTCCAGTTGATGCCGCCCAGCAGGATCAGCGGGCGGCTTGCGCCGGTCAGGATCTGCAGCGCCTCGGCCATGGCATCGGGCGTGGGCGCGGGCTCGGCCACCCGCGCGGGGCGGGTCAGGGGGGCCACATCGGTCAGCGTGGTCAGCATGTCTTCGGGCAGGGCCACGACGACCGGACCGGGCCGGCCGGTCGTGGCGGTGGTCCACGCGCGGGCAAGGATTTCGGGGATGCGGTCGACGCTGTCGATCTCGACCGCCCATTTCGCCATGGTGCCGAAGACCGCGCGATAGTCGATTTCCTGAAATGCCTCGCGGCCCTTCATGTCGGTGCCGACCTGACCGACAAAGATGATCATCGGGGCCGAATCCTGCATCGCCGTATGCACCCCGATCGAGGCATTGGTCACGCCCGGTCCGCGCGTGACAAAGCAGATGCCCGGCTGACCCGTCAGCTTGCCCCATGCCGCCGCCATGAAGGCCGCGCCGCCTTCGTTGCGGCACAGCACGAAATCAAGCGAGCCTTCGGTATCATGCAAGGCGTCCAGAACCGCCAGATAGCTTTCGCCCGGCACACCGAAACCCTTGCTGGCCCCCAGTGCCACAAGGCTTTCCACAAGCAGCTTACCGCCGTTGCCCATCTGATTTTCCCTCTCTGCCGGCCATTCGCCGCCTGCATTGGATACGTTCCGCGCTTTATCCTGCGATGCCGGGGGCGGCGGAAAAACCAATTTCAACCGCCCATCGACAAATTATTCTTGTCTGTCGTGGCGGAATACGCGGCGGGAAATGCCACTGCGGGCGCGGTCTTGGTGCCCGCAACACCCCTGCCTTGCCGGGGCGAGCTGCGTGGCAGCGTGCAGATTTGTTATATTTTGTGAATTTCTGATTGTCTGGCTGGCCGGTTTGCCACAGATATATTCGACGGACGCATCTGCCCGTCCTTGAACCAGAGGTAAAGATCTTGACCCTGAAGCTTGGCGTGATCGCGGATGATTTCACAGGCGCGACCGACATCGCCGGGTTTCTGGTGATGAACGGCCTGACCACGGTGCAGTTGAACGGCGTGCCCGGCGGGACGGAAAAGGTCTCGGCCGACGCGGTGGTCATCAGCCTGAAATCCCGGTCCTGCCTCGCCGCGCAAGCGGTCAAGGACAGTCTTGCGTCGCTGGACTGGCTGCGGGCGCAGGATTGCGGGCAGGTGTTTTTCAAATATTGCTCGACCTTCGACAGCACGGCGCAGGGCAATATCGGCCCGGTGACTGATGCGCTGATGGCGGCGCTGGACACGGATTTCACGGTGATCTGCCCGGCTTTGCCGGTCAATGGCCGCACGATCTATCAGGGCTATCTGTTCGTGAATGGCGTGCCGCTGAACGAATCCGGGATGCGCGATCACCCGGTGACGCCGATGCGCGACGCCAATCTGATGCGGCTGATCCAGATGCAGGCGCAGGGGCGCGCCGGAAATGTCCCGGCGCAGGTGCTGGACAAGGGCGTCGATGCGGTGCGCGCCGCGCTGGCGGATCTGAAGGCGACGGGCGTGCGCTATGCCGTTCTGGACGCGCTGAGCGACGCGCATCTGGAAACCATGGGGCGGGCGGTCGCGGATATGGCGCTGGTGACCGGCGGCTCGGGTCTGGCGGATGGGATGGCGCGGGCATGGGCGGTGCCGGACCGCCGCGCGGCAGCCGAGGCCAAGGGCCAACCTGGCAAGGGACGCGCGGTGGTGCTGTCGGGATCCTGTTCCCAGATGACCAACGCGCAGGTCGCGGCTTACAAGGCCAAGGCCCCCGCGCTGCGCGTGGCCGTCGACCGGGCGATTTCGGACCCAGACTATCCGACCGAGCTGGCCGATTGGGTGATGGCCCAGCCGGTTGGCCTTGCGCCGATGCTGTATGCGACCGCAGATCCGGCCCGGTTGAAAGCCGCGCAGGACCGCTTTGGTGCCGCGCGCGCCAGCGCAGCAATCGAGCAGCTGTTCGGCGCCGTGGCCGCGCTGCTGGAGGCGGCGGGCTTTGACCAGTTCATCGTCGCGGGCGGCGAGACATCGGGCATCGTCACGCAATCCTTGGGCATCACGGGCTTTCATATCGGCCCGCAGATCGCCCCCGGCGTGCCATGGGTGCGCGCCACATCGAAGCCGGTCTCGCTGGCGCTGAAATCCGGCAATTTCGGCAGCGAGCGCTTCTTTTTCGATGCCCAGTCGCTAAGCCCAACCGCTGACAAGGACATGACCTGATGCCGCGCTTTGCCGCCAACCTGTCGATGATGTTCACCGAATACGCCTTTCTGGACCGCTTCAAGGCGGCGGCGGATGCGGGCTTTCGCGCGGTGGAGTACCTGTTCCCCTATGACCACCCGGCATTCGAGGTCGCAGATCGCCTGCACGCCGCAGGGCTTGAACAGGCGCTGTTCAACATGCCGCCGGGCAACTGGGCTGCGGGGGAACGCGGTCTTGCCGCCCTGCCCGGCCGTCAGGATGAATTCCGCGCCAATGTCGCCGTGGCGCTGGATTATGCCCGCGCGCTTGGCTGCCCCCGGCTGCACGCCATGGCCGGGATCACGGCGGGGCTGGACCGCGCCACGGCGGAAGCGACCTATATCGACAATATCCGCTTTGCCGCCGATCTGCTGGCCGATGCCGGCATCACCGTCCTGCTGGAGCCGATCAACAGCCGCAACATGCCCGGCTATTTCATCGCGCATCAGCATCAGGCGCTGGACCTGATCGACCGCATCGACCGCCCGAACGTGCTGGTGCAGCTGGACCTGTATCACGCGCAGATCATGGATGGCGACCTGACCACGCTGATCCACGCCATGCAGGGGCGCTTTGGGCATGTGCAGATCGCCTCGGTGCCCGACCGGCACGAACCCGATGAGGGCGAGCTGAACTATCCCCATCTTTACGCCGTGCTGGACCGGCTGGGCTATGACGGCTGGATCGGCTGCGAATACAACCCGCGCGGCCAGACCACGGCGGGTCTGGGCTGGTTCGCGCCCTATCGGACGCAGGCGTGATCCCGGCCGAGCGCCAGCGGCTGATCCTGACGCGGCTGCGGGACCGCGGGCTGATGGGCCTTGCCGAACTGGTCGATCTGCTGGGCGTGTCGCATATGACCGTGCGGCGCGACGTGCAGAAGCTGGCGCGCGAGGGGCGGCTGAACGCGGTCCCCGGCGGCATCAGCCTGCCCGCGCGCGTGCTGCTGGAACCCTCGCATGACAGCAAGGCGCAGATGGCGCGGGCGGAAAAGGCGGCCATCGGCGCGCGGGCGGCTGAACTGGTTCCGCCCGGCGCGGTGGTCTATCTGGATGCGGGCACGACCGTGTTGCAGGTGGCGCGCCATCTGACGGCGCGCGACGATCTGACGGTTGTGACCAATGACTTCGCTGTCGCCGCGCTTTTGTCGGCGCAGTCGCGCTGCCGCCTTTACCACACCGGCGGGCGGGTCGAACGCGACAACCAGTCCGGCGTGGGCCAGATCGCGGCCCGCGCGATTGCGGGCTTTCACTTCGACATCGCCTTTGTCTCGACCTCATCCTTCGGGCCGGGCGGCATCTTCACCCCCAGCGAGGCCAAGGTCATGGTCAAACGCGCCATCACCGGCGCGGCGGCCCGCAGCATCCTTGTCACCGACAGCAGCAAATACGGGCTGGTCGCGGCCTATAACGCCTGCCCGCTGGACCAGATCAGCGATCTGGTCACCGATGCGGGCCTGCCAGACAGCGCCCGCAGCGCGCTGGCCGCCAAAGGCATCGCGCTGCACATCACCGGCAACAGCACAGAAAGGCGCATCCCATGACGATGACCGAGGCCCAGACCCGCGATCTGCTGGTCGAACTGGGGGCCAGCCTGTTTCAGCGCGGCTATTGCGTCGGCAGCGCGGGCAATATCTGTGTGCGCTTGCCCGACGGCTATCTGATGACACCGACGAATTCCTCGCTGGGGCGGCTGCGCGCCGACCGCATCAGCAAGCTGGACCCGGACTGGACCCATATCGCCGGCGACGCACCGTCGAAAGAGGTGTTCATGCACCGCGCCGTGCTGACCGCCCGCCCGCAGGCGGGGGCCGTGGTGCATCTGCATTCGACCTGCGCCACGGCGATCGGCTGTCTGGCGCAGCCGGGCTGCGATCAGCCCATCGCCGCGCTGACGCCCTATTTCGTGATGCGCGTGGGCCGCCGCCTGCCGGTCATCCGATATTACCGCCCCGGCGACAGCGCAATGGAGGCCGAGATCCATGCCGCAGCCCAAGGTGCCAGCGCGATGATCCTTGCCAATCACGGGCCGGTCGTGTCGGGCAAGACGCTGACCGATACGGTCTATGCCGCCGAAGAGCTTGAGGAATCGGCCAAACTGGCGCTGATGCTGCGCGGGATGCAGGCCCGTGCGCTGAGCGCCGATCAGATCGACGATCTGCTGCAGGTCTATGGCCCGCCCGGCGCGGGGTAAAAGCCGTCGCGGCGCATTGCCTGCCGAACCGGCAGCAGGGACCGATCTGGCAAGAACCCCTGCCTGAAAACGCCACATCCCCCGCCGAAAACCACCGCTTGCCGCACTGCCGCATTGATCGTCCCCGGCAAAACTGGCAGACACACAGCGGAAGCAGCGACCCGCGCATTTCGGCAGCATCCCGACTTCCTGACATCTCCACACCCGGCCGCGCTGGCCGGTCTTTTTCGATTGGGTGACGCCGCATGGCCGACAAGGATTTCGTCGCTCCTGCCTCGAAGGCGGCAGGTGGTTGGGGGGCGCTGAAAAGCTGTGGCAAACGGCTGCTGCAAACCGGCAATCCCCTTGCGGGCGCACGCGCCATGCTGCACGCCAACCAGCCCGACGGCTTTGACTGCCCCGGCTGCGCATGGGGCGATCCGGAACACGGCTCATCCTTTGAATTCTGCGAAAACGGCGTCAAGGCCGTCGCATGGGAGGCGACGCGCAAGCGCACCACGCCCGATTTCTTCGCCGATCACACCGTCTCCGAATTGCGCGGCTGGTCGGATTACGATCTGGAGCATCAGGGCCGCCTGACCCATCCGCTGCGCTATGACCCGGCGCAGGACCGCTATCTGCCCGTCGCCTGGGACGATGCGTTTGCCCAGATCGGCGCGGCGCTGCGGGCGCTGGAAAGCCCCGATCAGGCGGAATTCTATACCTCGGGCCGGGCCAGCAACGAGGCGGCGTTTCTGTATCAGCTGTTCGTGCGACTGTATGGCACGAACAATTTCCCCGACTGCTCGAACATGTGCCACGAAGCGTCGGGCGTGGCGCTGATCGACGCGGTGGGCATCGGCAAGGGCACGGTGCTGCTTGAGGATTTTGAACAGGCCGATGCGATTTTCGTCTTTGGCCAGAACCCCGGCACCAACCATCCCCGGATGCTGGCCGATCTGCGCAAGGCGGCGGCACGCGGCGCGCGCGTGGTGGTCTTCAACCCGCTGAAGGAAAAGGGTCTGCAGCGCTTTGCCGATCCGCAAAACAAGATCGAGATGCTGCGCGGCGGCTCACAACCCACCTCGACGGATTACTTTCAGGTCCGTCTGGGCGGCGACATGGCCGCAATCCGGGGCATGTGCAAGGTGGTGCTGGCCGAAGGCGTGCTGGACCGCGATTTCATCACCCGCCATTGCCACGGCTTCGAGGATTGGCGCGCTGTGGTCGAGGCGACCTCGTGGGACCAGATCCAGACGCAATCGGGCCTGAGCCGCGCCCAGATCGAAACGGCGGCGCGCATCTACATGCAGTCGGACCGGGTCATCGCCACATGGGCGATGGGTGTGACGCAGCACCGCCATTCGGTGGCCACCATCCGCGAGATCGCGAATTTCCTGTTCCTGCGCGGCAATGTCGGGCGGCCCGGCACCGGGCTGTGCCCCGTGCGCGGCCATTCCAACGTGCAGGGCGACCGCACCATGGGGATCAACGAAAAGCCCCCCGCCCAGCTGACCGATGCCCTGGAGCGGGAACTGGGCGTCAGCCTGCCACGCCATGACGGCCATAACGTGCTGGGGGCCATCGGGGCGATGCTGGACGGCTCGGCCAGGGCCTTTATCGGGCTGGGCGGCAACTTCGCCCGCGCCACGCCCGACAGCGCGCTGATCGCGCAGGCCCTGTCCGGGCTGGGCCTGACGGTGCATGTCGCCACCAAGCTGAACCATTCGCATCTGCTGCCGGGCGCGGCCTCGTTCATTCTGCCCTGTCTGGGCCGGACCGAGATCGACAAATCCCCCGCAGGCATCCGCCAGATCGTCACGGTCGAGGATTCCATGAGCATGGTCCACGGCTCGGGTGGCATCAACCTGCCCGCCTCGGCCGAGCTGAAATCCGAAATCGGCATCATCGCCGGGATCGCCGCCGCGACCGTCGGCAGCGCGGTGGTGGATTGGCAGGCCATGGCGGATGATTACGACCTGATCCGCGACATGATCGGGCGCGTGCTGCCGGGCTTTCACGATTACAACGAACGCGTGCGCAAGCCGCGCGGCTTCTGGCTGCGCAACCCGGCGGCGCAGCGCGAATGGCGCACACCGACGGCGCGGGCGAATTTCGGCGCGGATCCCCTGCCCGAGGCGACCGAATGGCAGAAATCGCAGGGCGATGGCCGTTTCGTGCTGCAGACCTTCCGGTCGCACGATCAGTATAACACCACGATCTATGGCATGGATGACCGCTATCGCGGCGTCTATGGCGAACGCCGCGTGGTCTTCGTCAATCCCGACGACATCGCGGCCATCGGCGCGAAGGCCGGGGACCGGGTCGATATCATCGGCCCGTCGGATGACGGGATCGACCGCGTGGCGCAGGCGTTCCGGCTGGTCGCCTATGATCTGCCGCGCGGCTGCATCGCGGGCTATTATCCGGAACTGAACGTGCTGGTGCCGCTTGGTGCCTTTGGCGAGCGCAGCTTTACGCCCAATTCGAAATCCATCCCGGTCCGCCTGCACCCCCTATGACCGAGGCCGAGTTCATGGCCGAAACGCAGCGGCTGACCGCCGCCTGCCCCGGTCTCAGCCCGCTGGGCGCGGGCATCCTTGCCGCAATGACGCTGGGCATCGCGCAAGACAGCCGCAGCTTTGCCCGCATCTTCGACATCTCGCATGCGCTGGTCCTGCGCGAAGCCGCGGTGCTTGACGACGAATTCGGCCTGCTGTCAGGCCATCTGACCGGGCACAGACGGATGTTTCAGCCGACCACCCGCGCTGAGGCATTGCTGCACCGAAGCTGAGTTCTTGTCCCGCAAGGGGTGACAGGCGCAACCGGATGTTGCAACCTTGCCGAGCCGGGATCGGAACACGGCGTCCCGCCGCCCGATGCCCAAGCCTTCACTCATGGAAACGATGCTGTCCGGTATCGTCGTCACGATCACCCTGTCACCATAACGGAGCCCTGCATGAATGCCGTCATCGACTTCCTGAACCTGATTTTCTGGAACTACATCCTGATCTACGGTCTGATCGCGGTCGGGCTGTATTTCACGTTCCGGCTGGGCTTTCTGCAGTTCCGTCACTTTCCCGAGCTGTTCCGATGCGTGCTGGGTTCGGGCAAGGCCGACAAGAACGGCATCACGCCGCTGCAGGCGCTGACGGTCAGTCTGGCCTCGCGCGTGGGGACCGGCAATATCGCGGGCGTTGCCGTCGCGATCTATCTGGGCGGCGCGGGTGCGGTGTTCTGGATGTGGGTGGTGGCGCTGGTCGGCATGGCCACGGCCTATTCCGAAAGCGCGCTGGCGCAGCTTTACAAGGTGCATGGCGATGGCGGCATGTATCGCGGCGGACCGGCCTATTACATCTCGAAGGGGCTGGGGCTGCCGTGGCTGGGCGCGGTGTTTGCCGTGGCGCTGATCCTTGCTTTCGGGCTGGTCTTCAACTCGGTGCAGTCGAATTCCATCGCCGAGGCGGTCAATGGCGCGTTCGGCGTGCCGAAATGGGCCGTGGGCCTTGCCACCGCCGGGCTGACGGCGGCCATCATCTTTGGCGGCATCCCGCAGGTGGCGCGCGTGGCCGAAATCGTCGTGCCGTTCATGGCGGGCATCTATCTGCTGGCGGCGATCATCGTCATCGTGATGAACCTGACCGACGTGCCGTGGGCGCTGTGGCAGATCGTCGGTGGCGCTTTCGGCCTGACCGAGGCGGCGGGTGGGGTCGCGGGCTCGATCACGGCGGCGGCGATGAACGGCATCAAGCGCGGTCTGTTCTCGAACGAGGCGGGCATGGGCTCGGCCCCGAACATCGCCGCGGTGGCGACGCCCGACCCGCACCACCCGTCCAGCCAGGGCTTCGTGCAGGCGCTTGGCGTCTTTATCGACACGATCCTTGTCTGCACGGCGACGGCGGTGATGATCATCCTGTCGGGCGTGATGCAGCCGGGCAGCGGCATCACCGGCACGGTGCTGACGCAGAACGCGCTGGTGCATCACTTCGGCGCGGCGGGCGGCATCTTCGTGGCGGTGGCGATCTTCTTTTTCGCCTTCACCTCGATTATCGGCAACTATGCCTATGCCGAAAATGCCGTGTCCTATCTGGGCTTTGGCAACAAGACAGGCCTGACGGTCCTGCGGGTTGCGGCGGTGCTGATGGTCGTCTGGGGCGCCATCCAAAGCGTGGCCACGGTGTTCAATCTGGCCGATGCCTCGATGGGTCTGATGGCCACGATCAACCTGATTGCCATCGTGGCGCTGTCGGGCACGGTGGCGAAGCTGACGCGGGATTATCTGGCGCAGCGCAAGGCGGGCAAGATGCCGACCTTCCACCTGTCCCAGCATCCCGATCTTGCCAAAGGCGTCGATCCGCAGATCTGGCGCTGATCCCGGCCGGGACGCGCCGAACCGCCGGACCGCGCACACCGCGTGGTCCGGCCACCCCTTACGCGGTCGGGTGTTCCGCGCTAATGTGACAGGATGCGTCCCGATCCGGACGTGTGTGGGGGAGGTCACCAGATGAAGTGCAACACCATCATCGCCACCAGCGCCCTGCTTGTGACACTGGCTGCCTGCGGCACGCCGACCGAACAATGCGAGGCCCGCGTGGCATCCGAACAGCGCAATGTCCGCGCCTTGCTGGCCGAGGTCGAGGGCAATATCGCCCGGGGATATGCTTGGGAAACCCAGCCCGTGCGCGATACCGGGCTGCGCTTTTGTGCGGGCGGCTATCGCGGCGGGAATTTCGGCCTTGGGCTGTCCAGTTGTTATGGTGGCACCAATACCATGCGCGAGCGCGTGCCGATCGATCCCGTCGCCGAAACGCGCAAGCGCGATGCCCTGCAACAGCGGCTGACGGCGCTGTCGACCTTCGGGCAGTCGCAATGCGTTGCGCGCTATGGCGCCGCGACGCCACAGCGATAGCCAGCAATCCGGCCGCAGGCCCGCATGGGGCTGCGGCGCTTTCGCGAAGGCGTCAGTAGCAATTGCCGCTGGTGCAGGACAGCCCGCCCGCCACAGCGCCGATCAGCGCGCCCGTGGTCTTGGATCCGCCCACCGCATCCGCAGCAACCGCGCCCAGACCCGCGCCCCCGACGGTGCGCACCGCCGCGCTGTTCGTCGGATTGTTATAGCCGCCGCATCCGGCCAGCATCACCGTCAGCGCAACCAGCGCAATCCCTGTCCGTGTCATCCCGCTCTGCCTCATCTTCGTTTCTTGTGTCGGGCAAGACTACCCACGCGAGTGGCTGCGGTGAACCCTGCGGCCTTGCGACCGGCAAGGCTTGGCCGATCTGGCGACAAATCAGAGTTAATGCAATCTAAGCGCGAAATCGATAAAGCGCCATCACCTAACCACCTGTATTCAAACATCTGTCATGTGGGAAAAGGACAGATTGCCAAGCTTCCGGCGCTTCAATAGGTTGATTCTGTTCGGTGCGTTTCCCGCGGGTCGAGCGATTTTTGGTTATAATTGTATCTGCTCTCGCGGTGCTTCACAGCGCCTGCCCCAACCGAGGAGCTTGACATGGGACAATCCGCCGTCGACGGTCAGGATTATCTGAACAGCCCGGACATGATTGCATTGACGCTTGGTCGTGTCGTCGCACACCGTATTTCCAACAATCTGGAAGTGTCGCATTTCCACATCCGCGCACGCCTTGGCGAAATTATCGAACGCGGCTCGGACGATCTGCGCGGCGGGGTGTCGCCAGACATGGCGCGCGCGGCGATGACGCATCTGAACCAATACGCCTGATCTGCCCGCCTTGCGGGATCGCCGACGGGCAGATGCACCAGAAGCGGCAGGTGCAACCCCGCCGCTTGGCCGAAACCCCATCGTGGCCCCGCCTCAGCCCCGGCGCAACTGCTGCAACAAGGCCGCATCCGGCTGGCCGGTGACCGGCAGGCCGCGCGACTGCTGATAGGCGCGGATGGCATTCGTGGTGTTCGGCCCGACATTGCCATCGACGCCCTGCGTGTCGAAACCGCGCATGGTCAGAAGCTGCTGCATCTCTTTGCGCTGCTCGATGCGCAGGCCGGGATGGCTGGCGGGCCATGGGTTCGCAAGCCCCGGATAGCCCTTCAGCCGGTCGGCCAGATGCGCCACGGCCAGCGCATAGCTGTCGGCATTGTTATAGCGCAGGATCGCGTGAAAGTTGCGGGTGATCAGGAAGGCCGCGCCATCCGCGCCGCCGGGGATCAGCAACTCGGTCGAGGTGCCTGCGGGCGGCAGCGGGCGCTGGTTCGCCTGCCGGATGCCCATGGATTGCCATTCCGAAACCGTGCGCCGCTTGCCCTTGCCACCCAGCCCGGTGTTGAAGCCCGGCGGCAGCGTCACCTCGACGGCGGCGGGCAGGCCGCGCTGCCAGCCGGATTTCGCCAGATAATTCGCGGTCGAGGCCAGCGAGTCGCTGGGGTCGTTCGACCAGATGTCGCGCCGACCGTCGCCGGTGAAATCCACCGCATAGGCCAGATAGGTCGTCGGGATGAACTGGGTATGGCCCATGGCTCCGGCCCAGCTTCCGGTCATGTGGCCGGGGTCGATATCGCCCGATTGCAGGATCTTCAGCGCCGCGAAAAGCTGGCTGCGGAAGAAGTCGCCGCGATATCCCTCATAGCCCAAAGTGGCCAGACTTTCGATCAGCGGCAGATCGCCCCGGCGTTCGCCATAGGTCGATTCCATGCCCCAGACGGCGGTGACGACTTCCTTGTCGACGCCATAGGCCGCCTCGACGCGGGACAGCACGCCGCCATATTGCGCCAGCGCCGCGCGGCCATTCGTCTGGCGCTTTTCCGAAACGGCGTTTTCCAGATATTCCCAAAGCGCCTTCTTGAACTCGGCCTGATTTTGGCTGCGTCTGATCGCCTCGGGGTTATAGACCACGCCGCGAAAGGCGAAATCCAGCGTCTGGTCGCTGATGCCCTGCGCCCGCGCGCGGCCCTTGTATCTTTCGATCCACGCGTTCAGCCCGGCCACCTTGTCGGCGGGCGGGTTCTGGTTGCGGCCCCATTTGATTTCCTGCTGCGTCTGGGCCACACCGCCCCCGCGCGGCGCATAGCTGCCCGCGCCGCACGACCCCAGCATCAAGGCCACCACGGCCATGCTGACCGAGTTCCGGAATGTAATGCGCATCACTGCCCCCTCACGTTTTGGTGCAAGCCTAGCGTGAGTGGCGGGTGCCCGGAACCCTAGAAATCGCCCGCAGGCCCGCGCGATGCCCGGCGGCGCGGGGACTGGGCTCGGGTTTCACCCGCGCGCCCGACCAAAGTCCCCTCTGGGCCAGCGCCCGCGATATGCTAACCTCTGCCCCGGAGGAGGACGGCGGCATGAGCGATCGGCGGCACGTCGAGGAGATCGAGCGTGTTCTGGACGGCACGCAGACCGGACGGGATGGCTTCGTCTCGGCCTCGTGGCGGCGCTGTGTCGAACTTTACGGCATGGATCCGACCCGGCGCGACCCGGCCCATATCGTCACGCAGACCGAGCTGCGCGACCACCGCAAACAGGCGGAATGGCTGATCGGCGCGGCGCGTTCCAGCCTGCAAAGCCTGTTCCGGCAGGTCGCCGGGCAGAATTACGCGCTGCTGCTGACCAATGCCACGGGCGTCTGCGTGGACTTTTTCGGCGACGACCTGTTTCTGGACGAATTGAAGGCGGCGGGGCTTTATCTCGGCTCGAACTGGTCCGAGGATCTGGCCGGAACCTCGGGCGTCGGCGCCTGTCTGGTCACGCAAGAGCCGGTGACGGTGCATCAGGACGACCATTTCGGCAATGCGCATGTTGCGCTGAGTTGCACCTCGGCGCCGATTTTCGACAGTCTGGGGGGGCTGGCGGCGGTGCTGGACATTTCGCTGCTGCGCTCGCCCAGCCCCAAGCGCAGCCAGAATCTGGCGATGAGCCTTGTGACCAATGCGGCGCGGCGGGTCGAGATGGCGAACCTGATGGCCGAAAGCCGCCGCGACTGGGTGCTGCGCCTGTCCGACAGCCCCGAATTTCTGGACGTGGACCCCGAGGCTGCGGTGCGGCTGGACGACTCCGGCCGGGTGCTGGGCTATACCCGTGGCGCGCGGCGGCTGTTTTCCGACGGCGGCGCGGTGATCGGGCGGCGTATCGACGAGGTGCTGGGCCTGACCATCGACGACCTGCCCGATCTGATGCGCGACCGCCCGACCGAAGAACGCATCGTCCAGATGCGCGACGGTGGCGCGCTGTTCGGCCATGCCATCGCCCCGCAGGCGCCGCGCACCGCGCTGCGGGTCGACCGCCGGGCGGGGCCGCTGGCCGGATTGTCGGGTGGCGATCCGGCGATGACCCGGCTGCTGACGCAGGCCGCAAAGCTGGCCCGCAGCGCCGTGCCGCTGCTGATCGCGGGCGAATCCGGCACCGGCAAGACCAAGCTGGCCCATGCCATCCACATGACCGGCAGCACCAGCGGCTTTCTGGCGATGGACTGCGCCGGGCTGACCTGTGACGCGCTGCGCGCGGCCTGCGCCGATCTGCCCGGCAGCGCCACCTTGCTGCTGCGCCGGATCGAGGATCTGCCGCCCGCCACGGCTGCCGTCTTGGTCGGCGTGCTGGACGCCGGCGCCGGGCTGCGCGTGATCTCGACCACCTGCGCGGCGCCCGGTGCGCTGGATCTGCCGCGCCCGCTGTTTCACCGGCTGGCGGGTGCGGTGCTGGACCTGCCGCCGCTGCGGCAGCGCCAAGACATCGGCTGGCTGGTGGACCGCATCCTGCGCCGCCGTTCGCCGCAGGAAATGCGGCTGTCGCCCTCGGCCCGGGCCACGCTTTTGGGGCGGCACTGGCCCGGCAACCTGCGTGAACTGGAACAGGTGCTGGACGTGGCCATTGCCTTGTGCGAGGGCAGGGTGATCGACCTGCCCGACCTGCCCGCCCCGGTGGATCGCAGCACCGACCTGCCCCCGCCCGAGTCGCTGGAACAGATCATGGAAGCCTGCGGCTGGAACATGGCCCGCGCCGCGCGACGGCTGGGGGTCAACCGCTCGACCGTGCTGCGGCGGTTGCGGCAGGCGGGGTTGCAGCCGCCGGGCTGAGTTGTTGCGCGGCGTTGCGCGCGCAACACGCTGCATCGCAGCGGTCGATTTTCGGGTGCTCTTGCATAGGGAATGATGGATCGCGGCGATTGGGCACGCCGATACTCGCCTCTGAACAACGCGCAGAGGAGGAGACGCGATGCTCGATTCAACCGTGGTCAGCCGCACGCAGGCCGTGCTGGACCAGCTTAATGCCGCGCTGGAAGCCGGGGATGTGCAGGCGGCCGCCAGCCTGTTCGCCACCGACAGCTATTGGCGCGATCTGGTGGCGGTCAGCTGGAACCTGAAAACCGTCGAAGGCCCGGCGGGGGTCGCCGACATGCTGGGCCAGCAACTGGCCCAAACCCGCCCCGGAAATTTCCAGATCCAGACCGGAGAAGACCCCGCCGAGGAGGGCGGCGTCACCACCGCATGGATCACCTTTGAAACCGCCGCCGGGCGCGGCTGGGGCCTGCTGCGGCTGAAAGACGACCGCATCTGGACCCTGCTCACCGCCTTGCAAGAATTGAAAGGCCATGAGGAAAACCGCGGCACCCGCCGCCCGATGGGCGCTGAACATGGCGCCAGCAAGCACCGCAGCAGTTGGAAGGAGCGCCGCGAGACCGAGGCGGCGACGCTGGGTTACGACACCCAGCCCTATACCGTCATCATCGGCGGCGGGCAGGGCGGCATCGCGCTGGGGGCGCGGCTGCGGCAGTTGGGCGTGCCGACCATCATCCTCGACAAGCACGACCGGCCCGGCGACCAGTGGCGCAGCCGCTACAAGTCTTTGTGCCTGCACGATCCGATCTGGTATGACCACCTGCCCTATATCAAATTCCCCGACAACTGGCCGGTGTTCACGCCCAAGGACAAGGTGGGCGACTGGCTGGAGATGTATACCAAGGTCATGGAGCTGAACTACTGGACCCGCTCGACGGTGGAAAAGGCCAGTTTCGACGAAGCCAGCGGCACATGGTCGGTCGAGGTGAACCGCGACGGAGAAAAACTGACCCTGCATCCGACGCAGCTGGTGCTGGCGACCGGCATGTCAGGCAAGGCGAACATGCCGAAATTCCCCGGCATGGACAGCTTCAAAGGCACCATCCAGCATTCGTCCCAGCACAAGGGGCCGGACGAATGGACCGGGAAAAAGGTCGTGGTCATCGGCTCGAACAACTCGGCGCATGACATCTGCGCGGCGCTGTGGGAGGCGGAGGCGGATGTCACCATGGTGCAGCGGTCCTCGACCCATATCGTGCGCTCGGACAGCCTGATGGAGATCGGGCTGGGCGCGCTTTATTCGGAGCAGGCGGTGGCGAACGGGGTGACGACCGAAAAGGCCGACATGATTTTCGCCTCGCTGCCCTACAAGATCATGCATGAATTCCAGATCCCGCTTTACGACAAGATGCGGGAACGCGACGCGGATTTCTATGCCGGGCTGGAAAAGGCCGGGTTCAAGCTGGACTGGGGCGATGACGGCTCGGGGCTGTTCATGAAATACCTGCGCCGCGGCTCGGGCTATTACATCGACGTGGGCGCCAGCCAGTTGATCATCGACGGCGAAATCAAGCTGGTGCAGGGTCAGGTCGATCATTTCGAGGCCGACGCGGTGGTGCTGAAGGATGGCACCAGCCTGCCCGCCGATCTGGTGGTGCTGGCGACGGGCTTTGGCTCAATGAACGGCTGGGCCGCCGATCTGATCAGCCCCGAGGTCGCCGACAAGGTGGGCAAGGTCTGGGGTCTGGGTTCCGACACCACCAAGGATCCCGGCCCGTGGGAGGGCGAGCAGCGCAATATGTGGAAGCCCACGCAACAGCAAAACCTGTGGTTCCACGGCGGCAACCTGCACCAGTCGCGGCATTATTCGCTGTATCTGGCGCTGCAACTCAAGGCGCGGATGGAGGGGCTGGATACCCCCGTCTATGGGCTGCAAGAGGTGCATCACCTGTCCTGACGCGCCCAAGCCTGCCCATCCGGTCCGGGTGGGCAGAAGATCCCAGAATATATCAGGAAAAACATCATGTCTCTTGCAGGAAAGACCGCCCTTGTCACCGGCGGCGCGCGCGGCATCGGTCTGGGCATTGCCCAGCGTCTGGCCGCCGATGGCGCGCAGATCGCGCTTGTGGATCTGAACGCGGACCAACTGACCGAGGCCGCCAGCGGGTTCACCGGCACCAAGGTCATCACCATCGCCGCCGACGTGACCGACCGCCAGCAGGTCATCGACGCCATTGACCAGACCGCCGCGCAATTGGGCGGGTTCGACATCATGGTGAACAATGCCGGTATCGCTCAGGTCCAGCCCATCGCCCAGATCACCGATGTCGAGATGGACCGGGTCTTCGCGGTCAATGTCAAAGGCGTGCTGTGGGGCATTCAGGCCGCCGCCGCACGCTTCAAAAAGGATGGCACCAGGGGCAAGATCATTTCCGCCGCCTCGATTGCCGCGCATGAGGGCTTTCCGATGCTGGGCGCCTATTGTTCGACGAAATTCGCCGTTCGCGCCCTGACCCAGGTGGCCGCCAAGGAATTCGCCGGTGATGGCATCACGGTCAACGCCTATTGCCCCGGCGTCGTCGGCACCGACATGTGGACCGAGATCGACGCGCGCTTCGCCAAACTCACCGGCGCAGAGATCGGCGCGACCTTCGACAAGTTCGTCGGCTCCATCGCCCTCGGTCGGGCGCAGACTCCGCAGGACGTGGCGAGCCTCGTGTCCTATCTCGCCGGTCCCGACAGCGATTACATGACCGGCCAGTCGATCCTGATCGACGGCGGCATGGTCTATCACTGACCATATCTGAAAAGGAAACCATCATGAAAGCAGCCCGTTGGCACGCCGCCCGCGACATCCGCGTCGAGGACATCCCCGAACCCCAGCCCGGCCCCGGAGAGGTCAAGCTCAAGGTCGCCTGGACCGGCATCTGCGGCAGCGACCTGCACGAATATCTGGCCGGGCCGATCTTTGTCCCGGTCGGTCAGGACCATCCGCTGAGCCATGACAAGGCCCCGATCACCATGGGCCACGAATATTGCGGCACCGTCACCGAACTGGGCGATGGCGTCTCGGGTCTGGCGGTGGGCGACCGGGTGGCGATCGAGCCGATCTTCGCCTGCGGCACCTGCCCCGCCTGTCATGAGGGCAAGTATAACCTCTGCGACAGTCTGGGCTTTGTCGGCCTGTCGGGCGGGCATGGCGGCTTCGCGCCCTTCTCGGTGGTGCCCGCGCGTATGGTCCACAAGATCCCGGACGGGCTGTCGATGGAGCAGGGTGCGCTGGTCGAGCCTGCGGCGGTGGCGCTGCATGCGGTGCGGCTGTCGAAAATCAAGGCCGGCGATACGGCGGCGGTGTTCGGCGCCGGTCCCATCGGCCTCTTGGTGGTCGAGGCGCTGCGCGTCGCGGGTGCCGCGCAGATCCATGTCGTCGAACCCTCGGACGTGCGGCGGCAAAAGGCGCTGGAACTGGGCGCAAGCAGCGTCATCGACCCCATGGCCGAGGATGCCGTCGCCGCGATCCGCGCCGCCTCGGGCGGCGTGCATGTGGCCTTCGAGGTGACGGGCGTGCCGCGCGTCCTGCCGCAATGCATCGACGCCACCCGGCACGAGGGGCAGGTGCTGATCGTCTCGATCTGGGAGGGCGACGCGGCATTTCACCCCAATACCGTGGTGCTGAAGGAACGCCAGTTGCAGGGCACCATCGCCTATCGCAATGTCTATCCGGCGGTCATGGCGCTGATGCAGCAGGGCTATTTCAGCGCCGACACGCTGGTGACCAAGCGCATCGCGCTGGACGACATCGTGGCCGAGGGCTTCGAGGCGCTGGTGGCCGAAAAGTCCCACGTCAAGATTCTGGTGAAGGCCCCCGAGTAAATCGGGCATGGGGGCGGCCAATGGTCGCCCCTTTTCGGGACGCATGCGTCGGGACACGGGCCGAGAGTCCGGCCAAACGCGCAGGGCGGCTGGATCCGGCCGCCCGACGCCCGCCTCTGCCGGTTTCACATTGCGGCTTTTGGCCATTGGCTTGGTCATCTGCATTATACGTCCGCTGCGCCCCCCTGCAAACTCTCAGAACGTCTGCCGATACAGCGACGGGGCTGCGGGGCTCATCGACCTCGACAGGATTGTTTTGCAAAAGCCGGGTCTGCCGCATCGCATCACGGGCCAGCATGGGCAGGCTGTCTGCGCAAATGCCCACATCGCGCAGCCGGCGCGGCGCGCCATGATCCTGTTGCAGGATACGGGTGTCATCAACCGCATCATCATGGCGCTGGGGTTTGAAAAGCTCAGGCTGATCCGCACCCAGCTGGGCGTCACGATCGGCATGGTCCAGATCCTGCTGCCCTTCATGGTCATGCCGCTTTATGCCGTGATGCGAGGCATAGATCTGCGGCTGGTGCAGGCGGCGGGCAGTCTGGGCGCCCGGCCCATCATGGCGTTCTTCCAGATCTATCTGCCGCTGTCCCTGCCGGGACTTCTGGCCGGAGCCGTCATCGTCTTCATCCTGTCGCTGGGCTTTTACATCACGCCCCTGCTGCTGGGCGGCCCGTCTTCGGCGATGCTCTCCACGCTGATCCAGCAACAGGTGCTGTCGCTGCTGAACTGGGGCAAGGGCGGCGCGATGAGCGTGATCCTGCTGCTGGCGACCTTTGGTTTTCTGGCCATCGTCGCCCCGTTCATGCGGCGCAAATACGCCATCAGCGGGTCGGGCAAATGAGGAAATCCTTCGGACGCATCCTGTTGGGGCTGACCTGCTGGCGGATGACGCGGCAAACTGATCCGCAGGCGGCGCGGCCTGCGGTCGCGCGCAAGGGTCAGGGCAGTTCGCGTCCATCCCGGCTAGGCGGACGGGATCGGGCGGTCGGGATCATCCCCCCGCTTGCGCCAGCACCGCCCGCGCGCGGATGCGGACGGGTTCATCGACCATGGCACCCTCGACCGAGACCGCGCCATCGCCCGAGGCCAGCACCCGCCGAGCCCAGTCGATCTCTCCAGGCGTCGGCGCGAAGGCGCGGCGCACCTCGGCGATCTGTCTGGGGTGGATGCACAGCTTGCCGGTCATCCCCAGGGCGCGGGCATGGGCCGCGTCATCATGGCTGATCGCCGGGTCGTCCAGCTGCACCGTCACCCCGTCGATCGGCGCCTCGATCCCCGCCAGACGCGAGGCCAGCACCAGTTCCGACCGCGCAGGCAACAAGACCTCGCGCAGATGCGCACAGCCCAGATCGGCGCAGAAATCGACCGAGCCGAAGGCCAGCCGCACCACGCCCGTCGCCTGCGCGATGGCCCGGACCTGCGCCAGCCCCAAGGCGCTTTCGATCAGGGCGATCACCGGCAGATCCAGCGCCGCCGCGACGGCTGCGGTGATGGCGGCGTCCTCGGCCTTGGGCAGGATCACGGCGGCGGGCTGCAATGCCGCGACCGCTGCCACATCGGCATCATGCCAGACCGTGCCATGCGCATTGATGCGCACGATCACCGGCAGATCGGTGAAATCACAGGCCAGCGCCGCACGCGCAGCGTCCTTGGCGTCCGCCGCCACCGCGTCCTCAAGATCAAGGATCACCGCATCCGCGCCCGAGGCGGCGGCCTTGGCGAAACGCTCGGGGCGGTTTGCGGGCACGAATAGCGGAGCGCGGATGCCGGTCACCATGTCGCGCGCGCCTCCATCGCCACCGGACCATCGGCATAGGCGGTCCAAAGCTTCAGCCCGTCGCCGTCCTCGGTCGCGTTCAGCGTGTAATCGGCAATGTCGAACAGCGGCGACAGGCTGCGGAAATCGAACTGCGCGGGCCGCCTGCCCCGGATGCTTTCGGCGAATTGCACCAGTTGCGTGGCCTGCAACGGGCCATGCACGATCAGGCCGGGATAGCCCTCGACCTGCCGGACATAGGGATTGTCGTAATGGATGCGGTGGCCATTGAAGGTCAGCGCGGAATAGCGAAACAGCAGCGCCGCCGAAGGCGCGACCCGCACGCGATGCGCGCCATGCGGGGCGGGTGCGGGGGCGTCTTTCGGCGCATCGGCGGGCGTGTCCACATCGCGGTAAACGATGTCCTGCCGTTCCTCGATCACCAGACGACCGCCGCTTTCGATGCGGTGATCGACGGTGACGAAGCACAGCACCCCGCTGCGGCCGTGCTTCACCGTCACATCCCGGATGGCCGAGCGGCGCGTCACCACCTCATCCACCCGGATGTCATCGTGAAACGCAAAGGCCCCGCCCGCCCACATCCGGCGCGGCAGCGGCACGGGGGGCAGGAACCCGCCCCGCGCCGGGTGCCCGTCCGGGCCAAGCCCCGAGGTGGGGGCGGTCGGCGGCGCCAGACACAGGTGGATCATCACCGGTGCCGCCTCGCCACCTTGGGCCTCTCGCTCTTGATCGAAGGTGGCGCGGAAGCGGTCCACCAAAGCCGGGGTGGCGCGTTCGGATTTGACCTCCTCGCGGCCGATCCATTGCCGCAGGTGGTCGATGTCCAGATCATTCGTCATCATGCGGTCCTTCATGCCGTCGCCTTGGCCTTGGCCGGGGCCATGCCAAGCGCAGGAACCGGGCCATATCTGCGCTCATCGCCCTGAAACACCGCCGCCGGGGCGGGATAGCGCACCGGGCCGTTCGGGGTGTCGACGCTGATGCGGCGCAGATGCGGGTGCTGCGACAGGCCCTGCATGTCATTGACCGAGGCAAAGGCCACATCCGAGGCGATCAGCGCGGCAATGGCCTCGGCCTCGTCCCGGCGGGCAAAGCCTGCGGCCACCAGCGCATCGGTCTGGGGCCGGTTCGCCACCCGCGCCACATTGGTGGCAAAACGCGGATCCGTGCCCAGTTCCGGCTGGCCCAGAAACACATCCGCCAGCTTTCGCCATTCGCGGTCGCTTTGCACCGAGATCAGCACCTGCTTGCCGTCCTTGGAGGCGAATACGCTGTAGGGCGAGATCGAGGGATGCGCGAGGCCCAGCCGTTTCGGGGATTTGCCGCCCTCGTGGTTCAGAAGCGGCACGGTCAGCCAGTCGGCCATCACGTCGAACATCGAGACGCTGATATTGGCGCCCTTGCCGGTGATGCCGCGCTGGATCAGCGCCTCAAGGATGGCGGCATGGGCGGTGGCGCCGGTCGCGATATCGACCAGCGACGTGCCGACCCGCGACGGGCTTTCCGGGCCGCCGGTGATCGAACACAGACCCGATTCCGCCTGAATCAGCAGGTCATAGGCCTTGCGGTCGGCCATTGGCCCGGCCTCGCCATAGCCCGAGATCGAACAGGTGATCAGGCGCGGCCAATCCTGCGCCAGCCGGTCGAACGTGAAGCCCAGCTTGGCCAGCGCGCCGCGTTTCAGGTTCTGGACCAGCACATCGGCCCCGTCCAGCAGCCGCGCCAGTTCGGCCTTGCCCTCGGGCGTGGCCAGATCCAGCACCACCGAGTCCTTGCCCCGGTTCAGCCAGACGAAATAGCTGGCCTGACCCTTGGCCACATCGTCATAGCCCCGGGCGAAATCGCCCTCGGGCCGTTCGATCTTGATGACATGCGCGCCTGCATCGGCCAGACGCGAGGTGGCAAAGGGGGCCGCCACCGCCTGTTCGATGGCGACGACCGTCAGTCCTTGCAGCGGCAATCCCATCAGAAGCTCCGCGGCAGGCCGAGGATGTGTTCGGCGACATAGCTGAGGATCAGGTTGGTCGAGATCGGCGCGACCTGATAAAGGCGCGTTTCGCGGAACTTGCGCTCGATGTCGTATTCGCAGGCAAAGCCGAAGCCGCCATGGAATTGCAGGCAGGCATTCGCGGCTTCCCAGCTGGCTTTCGCGGCCAGATATTTCGCCATGTTCGCCTGAGCGCCGCAATCCTCATGCGCGTCATAGCGGCGGCAGGCGTCAAAGCGCATCAGGTTCGCCGCCTCGATCTCGATGAAGGCTTCGGCGATGGGGAATTGCACGCCTTGGTTCTGGCCGATGGGACGGCCGAAGACGTTGCGCTCGCTGACATATTTCACCACGCGGTCGGTGAACCAATAGCCGTCGCCGATGCATTCCGCCGCGATCAGCGTGCGTTCGGCATTCAGCCCGGTCAGGATGTATTTGAAGCCCTTGCCTTCCTCGCCGATCAGGTTTTCCTCGGGGATTTCCAGATTGTCGAAGAACAGTTCATTGGTTTCGTGATTGACCATGTTCAGGATCGGCTGAACGGTCATGCCTGATTTCATCGCCTCCTTGATGTCGACGATAAAGATCGACATGCCTTCGGATTTCTTCTTCACCTCGGCCAGCGGCGTGGTGCGGGCCAGAAGGATCATCAGATCGGAATGCTGCACGCGGCTGATCCAGACCTTCTGGCCGTTGATGACGTATCTGTCGCCCTTCTTGACGGCGGTGGTCTTGATCTTGGTGGTGTCCGTGCCGGTGGTGGGTTCCGTCACGCCCATGGATTGCAGCCGCAATTCGCCCGAGGCGATCTTGGGCAGGTAACGCTGGCGCTGTTCGTCGGAGCCGTGGCGGATCAGCGTGTTCATGTTGTACATCTGGCCGTGACAGGCGCCCGAATTGCCGCCCGAGCGGTTGATCTCTTCCATGATGATGCTGGCTTCGGTCAGACCCAGCCCCGAGCCGCCATATTCCTCGGGGATCAGCGCCGCCATCCAGCCCGCCTTGGTCAGCGCATCGACGAACGCCTCGGGATAGCCGCGTTCCTCGTCGATCTTGCGGTGGTATTCGTCGGGGAACTCGGCGCAGAGCGCGCGCACCGCATCCCGGATGTCTTGGTAGTCGTCGCTGCCGTGGTCAAACATGGATCCTGCTCCTTAGCCTCCCCAGACCGCGCGTGACGGTCCCCGAAGCGCAGGATGCGGCGGGGCAAAGGATATATCAAATATATGATGTGCCTATCTGGTATATATAATCGTTATATGTATTCCGAGATCTCGATCAGGTTCAGATCCGGGTCGCGCAAATAGATCGACCGGATCGGGCCGGTTGCGCCGCTGCGCTGAACCGGGCCTTCGACAATCGCGGCCCCCGCCGCGCGCAGCGCTGCGATCACCTGATCCAGCGGACGGTCGGCGATGAAGCACAGATCCAGCGCGCGGGGCACCGGAAGATGCGCCTTGGGCTGGAACTCATGGCCCTTGACGTGGATATTGATCTTCTGCCGGCCAAAGCGCAGCGCCTTGCGCCCTGCCCCGAACTCTTCCAGCCTCATGCCCAGCAGCCCGACATAGAAGCCGATGCAGGCGTCTTCGTCGGTGGTGGTCAGCACCAGATGGTCCAGATGATCGATCATCGCATTACCCCCATGTCGCATAAAGCAGCACCAAGACGGAAATCACACAGCTCGTCACCAGCGCATAAGCGCCGTTCCAGACCAGACCGGCACGCCGCGCCGAGACATTGCCATAGCTGCCCATCAGCAGAACCGAGGCGGTATAGGGCGATGTCGCGCCGCTGATGGCCCAGCCGCCGGTCACCGCCGCCACCAGCGCCGCCGCGGGCACCCCCAGCTGATCCGCCGCAGGCAGCATCGGCAGGATCAACGAGGCCGACAGGATCGGGTTCATGCCCAATTGTCCCGTCAGCGGCATCAGCCACACCAAAGCCACCAGAATGACGGCAGGCGACAGCGCGGTCAGATCCAGCCCCAGTTGCCCCATCAGCGGCACCAGCAGCCACGACCCAAGGCTGCCGATGAACGCCGCCATGAACAGCAGCACGATCTGGCTGCCATAGGCCGGAAGCTCGCGGGTGACGAACATGCCCATGCGCCGCGCCAGATGACCCCAGCGCCCGTTGCCCGACTGTCCGCCCTGAAGCCAGATCCAGACCACGGCCACGGCGGGCACGAAGGACATGACCGCGCCGATCACGTCCACCCCGGCCGCGAAATGGATGATGCTGACCCCGGCGATCACCACCGACAGCAGGATCAGCAGCGGGCGCAGATGCAAAAGCCAGCCGCCCGAGGGGGCCTGACGCGGCGGGGCGGCCTGTGTCAGCCTTGGCTTGAACAGGCTGTCCAGCAGCCATCCCAGCAACAAAAGCACCGCCGCGTTCAGCAGACAGGGCAGAAGCGCCGCCGACCAGCTGGCGCCGGGGATCAGCGCCGTGGTGATCGCCATGGAAAAGCCCAAGGGCGACCAGCACAGCGTCGAGGCAAAGCCCCGGTTGATGGCGACCAGCATGCGGCGCAGCCGGGCCTGACGAAGCTCGGGGTTCGGCTCTCGGGCGGTGCTTTCCGCCGCCAGCCCGCCCAGCAGACCGATCGAGCCGTAAAGCAGGATCAGGCCGAACAGATGCCCGCCCGCCGTCAGCGCCACATACCGGCGTCCCGGCGGCTGGCTGGCCAGAAAACGGCCGCAGTCCAAAATCTCATGCGATCCGGTGGCGGCGATGCGGATGCTGGTCAGGGCCGTGTACAGCGCCACGACGAAGCTGCCGCGCTGCACGGCGGTCCAGATCGCCGCGCCCGCCCCCTCGCCCATGGCCAGCGCCACCGCGATCAGCGCCAGACCGACAAAGACAAAGACCACCGGCGTCCTGCGGTCGGCGATGCTGAAGACGGCGACGCCTGCCACTGCCAGCGCCCCGGCAAGGGCGGCGGCCACAGGGCTGAGGCTGTATTCATAGGCGATGGTCGCCAAGGCGGTCCCGGCAGGAAACACCCCGCCCAGCCGCAGCATCCGTGCAGACAGCGCCGGTGTCATGATGGCGGAACCGGGCTGCCGTCGCCGGTCGAAGACGCCGCATCCGCGCAGCGCCGCATGAGAGATGGCATCAAGACCCCTTCGGCATTCGACCAGACCCAATCTGCGCCCGCCAGTCTGGCGCGTCCAATAGGGGTTTTGCAATGCGCCCATAACAAAAATATATAAACGCTCGCCCATACGGCATTTGAAGTTTTAGCTTGGGCATGGTCTTGTGCATCCGGGAATAGGGGAGGAACCGATGCCGCTGGCGAAAGCGCTGCGCAGGCAGGACGATCCGATGCAGCGGGCGCGCCTTGTCAATGCCGACACGGTGGGGTGGCTGGTGCAAAGCCTGCGCGATCATGGCGCCCGGCAGATCCTTGAATTGGGGTGCAGCGAAGGCAATATGACTGCGCTGCTGGTCGAGGCGGGCTTTACGCTGACCGGATGCGATCCGTCGGATCGCGCGCTGGCGCGGGCCCGTGCGCGACTGCCCGACACGCGGTTTCTGCGGGCCAAGGCCGAGGCGCTGCCTGCGGATCTGCCGCGCTTCGATGCCGCCTGTTTCATCAACGCGCTGCATCACGTCGATCCCCATGCCATGGGCGATGCGCTGCGCGGCGCGCTGGCCGTGCTGCGCCCCGGCGGCCTGCTTTACGTCATCGAACCCCTGAACAGCGGCAGCTTCTTTCGCGCCATGCGCCCGATCGAGGACGAGTCGCCCCAGCGCGACGCGGCGATGCGGGCGGTCGAGGCGCTGATCTCGTCGCGGCAGGCGGAATTGCGCGATCTGAACCGCTGGAGCCGCGAAAGCCGCTTCGACGATCTGCAGGATTTCGTCGAGTATCTGGCGCGGATCGACCCGGACCGCAGCGCCGCCGCCGTGGCGCAGGCCCCGGCACTGGCGCGGGCATGGCGGGAAAACATCATGGTGCGCGACGGTCAGGCGCTTCTGGTGCAGCCGCTGATCTGCTGGACGCTGGCCCCGCTTGCCCCCCTTGCGCATGACGGATCGCAGCCATGATCGACATGCGCCAGATGCGCTATTTCATCGCCATCGTCGAACATGGCTCATTCTCGCGCGCGGCAGAGTTTCTGCACGTGGCCCAGCCCGCGCTGTCGCTGCATGTGCGCAACATGGAGGCCGACCTTGGCACCGCGCTGTTGTTTCGCACCCCGCGCGGGGTCGAACCGACCGAGGCAGGCAATATCCTGCTGCGGCACGCCCGGACCATCCTTGACCAGTTCACCGTCGCCGAAGAGGAAATCCGCGGCCACCAGAACGACCCCGAAGGCGAGGTCCGCCTTGGCCTGCCCGGCACCATCGGCGAAATTCTGGGCGTGCCGCTGATTACCGCCGTCCATCTGCGCTATCCCAAGATCAAGCTGCGCATCGCCGAAGCCATGAGCGGTTTCGTCCAGCAATGGATGCGCGACGGCAGCATCGACCTTGCCGTCCTGTATGGCGAGGTGGCCGAACACGGCATCCGGACCGAGGCGCTGCTTGAAGAACCGCTGCAGTTCTTTGGCACGCCCGCGCTGGCGCTCCGCGACGGGCTGCCGCCTGCCGGAACGGATCTGCCCTTTGCCGAAGCCATCCGCCAACCGCTGATCCTGCCCGGAGAGGGGCATGGTCTGCGCGATCTGCTTATGCGCCACGCGCGCGGCGATGACGAACGGCTGAACACGGTCATTGATGTGGACAGCTACAACAATATCAAGTCGCTGGTGGCGGCGGGGCTTGGCTATTCCATCCTGCCCGAAAACGCCATCGCCACCGAGGTGGCGGCCGGGCGGCTGTCGAACTGGCCGATCTGCCGCCCGGCGCTGCGCCGCACCGTGCATCTGGCGCATTCCACCGACCGGCCCATGACCAATGCCGTCACCGTCGTTCTGCATCTGGCGCGCGACACGCTGCGCGATCTGGCGCGCAACCGCCACTGGATCGGGGCCACGCTTCTGGACCATTCCGAACCCGACAAGCACGTCCCATAAGGCCCAGCCATGTCTGTCATCACCGAAGACCATGTCATCGACAGCGTTGCCGATGCGCTGCAATTCATCTCCTATTACCACCCGCGCGACTTCATTCAGGCGATGACGCGGGCATGGCGGCACGAAAAAAGCCCGGCGGCGAAAAACGCCATGGCGCAGATCCTTGTCAATTCCCGGATGAGCGCGACGGGCCACCGCCCGATCTGTCAGGATACCGGCGTCGCCAATGTCTTTGTCCGCATCGGCGTCCGGGCGCGGCTGGGCTGGGACCGGCCCCTGCAAGCCATCGTCGACGATGCGGTGCGCCGCGCCTATCGCAATGACACGAACCCGCTGCGCGCCTCGGTCGTGGCCGATCCGTTCGGACGGCGCCGGAACACCCGCGACAATGCCCCCGCGATGCTGACCGTCGAGATGGTGGCGGGCGACAGCGTGACCTTCGACGTGTCCGCCAAAGGCGGCGGGTCAGAAAACAAGACGAAATTCGCCGTACTGAACCCCTCGGCCTCGGTTGCGGACTGGGTGGTGAACACGGTCGAAACGCTGGGCGCGGGCTGGTGTCCGCCGGGCATTCTGGGGCTGGGCATCGGTGGCAGCGTCGACAAGGCGATGACCATGGCCAAGCAGGTGCTGAACGAGCCCATCGACGCCACCGAGCTGCGCGCCCGCGGCCCGGCAACCCCCGAAGAGGAATTGCGGCTCAAGCTGATCGACCGCATCAATGGTCTGGGCATCGGCGCGCAGGGTCTGGGCGGCCAGACGACGGTGCTGGATGTCAAGATCCGCAGCTTTCCGACCCATGCCGCATCGCTTCCGGTTGCGATGGTGCCGAACTGCGCCGCGACCCGGCATGTGCATTTCACGCTGGACGGCTCGGGGCCCGCGCAATTGCAGCCGCCGCAGCTTGCCGACTGGCCCGAACTGGATTTCCGCGACGCATGGCAGGACGCGCGGCGGGTGAACCTTGATACGCTGACCCGCGACGACATCGCCAGATGGCAGCCCGGCGAAAGCCTGCTGCTGTCGGGACATCTGCTGACCGGGCGCGACGCCGCCCATCGCCGCATCCGCGACATGCTGGCCGCGGACCAGCCGCTGCCGGTCGATTTCCGGGACCGCGCCATCTATTATGTCGGCCCCGTGGATCCAGTCGGAACCGAGGTCGTGGGCCCCGCCGGGCCGACCACCTCGACCCGGATGGACGGCTATAGCGACATGATGCTGGAACGGCTTGGCGTCGCGGTGATGATCGGCAAGGCCGAGCGCGGCGCGCAGACCGTCGCCAGCATCGCCCAGAACGGCGCGGCCTATCTGGTCGCGGTGGGCGGTGCGGCCTATCTGGTGTCGCAGGCGATCAAGGCGGCGCGGGTCGTGGCCTTTGACGATCTGGGGATGGAGGCCATCCACGAATTCGTCGTCCAGGACATGCCGGTCACGGTCGGCGTCGATGCGCGCGGCAATTCGGTGCATGTCAGCGGCCCGAAGGCCTGGCGAATGCCCGCCGCCTGACCGGACGGCGGGCGAAAGGGCGCGCGTTACCGCGTCACGCAGTCGAAGCTTTCGGCGCTGTTCACATCACCGCCGGCCTTCATGACCGGGATCGCCGGATAGCGGCACAGCGGGCGGGTGCGGCCAGCAGTTGCCGGGTTGGCGTCACTGGCCTCCAGCCGGTCGGGAGCCTCGCCCTTTTCGACCCAGGCATCCAGCACATCGACGGCTTCCCATGTCGGGATGAAGTTGCCCAGGCCATGCGCAAAGCCGGGGATCACATAAAACCGCAGAAAATCGTCGGTCGCCTGCTGGCCGTAATGTGCGACAAGCTGGTCGTAATAGCGGATGCTGCCGCCGACGCTGACTGCCTCATCGGCCGCGCCTTGCGTGAACAGCAGCTTGCCCCCCGCCGCGCGGAACGCTTCCACATCGGGGTTCATCGCGCCAATCACCGCCGACAGTTCGACCAGCCTGTCCTTGTATGTGCCGGGATTGGCCACATCGAAGGTCATCGGATCGAACGGCGCGCCGCGCGTCACGAAATAGCTAAGATAGCCAACGCCCTGCGCGAACAGATAGCCGTTTTCCAGACTGTTGACCGGATCGGCCAGCGTGGGCGAGCTGCCCATGCCCAGATTGCCGCGGATCGGCACGCCCTGCATCACGTCATAGCCGGGATAGGAATTGACCCCGTAAGCCATGTCATAGGGCAGCGTGAAATCCTCGGACAATGCCTCGACCGTCCGGAACTGTTCGGGGGTCAGACAGACCGCGTTGTCGCCGTCGCCCTTGCATGTCAGGCTTTCGACGATCTGCGCCTGCTTTGCCTTGCAGGCGGCCACATCGGAAATGATGCCGTCCGGCGCGCCATCGTCGCCGTCGCAGGCGTCGGTCGCGGCGGCATTGATCGCCTGAAACTGCTCGGGGCTGACGAAATTGCCCGGCGCGCCATAGGCTTGCTGTCCCAGTTTCAGCCCGATCAGCCGCATCCCCCAGAAATAGATCGCAGGCGCGTTGACATAGACACCATCGTAATCCTGAGGATAGCGCTGGACCGCCGTCAGCCCCTCGCGCCCGCCGGTGGATGCCCCGGCGAAATAGGACCGCGACGGGGCCTTGCCGTAATGCTGCTGGATCAGGGCAAAGGCTGCGTCATGGGTCTTTTTGATATGCTCATGGGCAAAATTCAGCAAAGCCGCGTCGTTGCTGGCGAAATCCGCGCTGGTGCTCAGCCCGGTATGCCCGGAATCCGATGCGAAGGTCGCATAGCCCTTGGCAAGCGGCGGCGTTCCGCGCGCATGCGACACCCACAGCGTACCGCTGGCCGCCATGCCGTTGTAACCACCGCCCCCCATGTGGACCGCCTTGCCGTTCCAGTCGCTGGGAAGGTTCAGGTTGAACTGGATCGGCGGTGTGCCGGTCGCCGCATCTGTCGGCGACGGCTGGACCGCGGCGATGACCCGGCAAAACTCGCCCGCAAGCCCCGGGGTGGGCAGTCCCTGAACCAGCATTGCCGATTTGACCACCGTACCCCCGGTCGGCAGCCCGATGGCATCTGCCGGGACGCTGGCCCCCTCCAGCGCGGCGCAATGCTGCGCCCGATCCAAATTCTTTGACTGCGCCTCAGCGGCACCTGCAGATATCAGTGCCAAAAGCGCAGCCCCTGCGCAAAAGCGCGTGCCGGTGATCTTCATGGATGCCTCCTCGGGGGTTCGCGGGAACATGGATCCTCCATCCGTCCCGAAGAAGAAACGCTAGCGGCGATCGGACCATGCCGCAAATAGCGAAAAAGCATATCGGTTATAATATTGATTTATCTGAAAATCATTCCCCCACACATCCAAAAAGGGGCCGCTTCGGGCGGCCCCTTTCCCGTGTCAGTTCATGCCCAGCAATCTTGGCAGGAACAGCGTGATCTCGGGGATATAGGTGATCACGATCAGGAACATCAGCGCGGTCAGCAGCCATGGCGACACCGCCTTGCTGACCTGCGTCAGCCCCAGCTTGGATATCGCCGAGCCGACATAGAGGTTCAGCCCCACGGGCGGCGTGCACAGCCCGATCTCCATGTTGACCACCATCATGATGCCGAAATGGACCGGATCGACGCCCAGCTTGACGGCCACCGGATACAGGATCGGCGCCATGATCAGCACGATGGCCGACGGCTCCATCACCATGCCGATGCCCAGCAGCAGAAGGTTCACCACCAGCAGGAAGCCGATCTTGCCCAGACCCAGATCGACGATCCAGTCCGACATGGCCTGCGGGATCTGTTCCGAGGTCAGGATGAAGGCGAACATCACGGCATTGGTGATGATGTAAAGCAGCATCGCCGACATCGCCGCCGAGGACAGAAGCACCCGCGGCACCTCGCGCAGCGTGATGTCCTTGTAGACGAACACCGCGATCACAAAGGCATAGACGGCGCTGACGGCGGCGGCCTCGGTCGGCGTGAAGATGCCGCCATAGATGCCGCCCATGATGATGACGATCAGCATCAGGCCCCAGACCGACTGCCGGAAGGCACGCCAGCGTTCGCCCCAGGACGCCCGCGGCATGCGCGGATAGTTGTTCTTGCGCGCGCGGTGCCAGGTGGTCGCGGCCAGCATCGCCGCCAGCATCAGCCCCGGGATCACCCCCGCCATGAACAGCGTGCCGATCGAGGCCGATTTCACCGCCTCGCCATTCGGGCCGGTCACGACCATGCCCGAGGTCGCCACCGCATACATCACCATGACGATCGAGGGTGGGATCAGGATGCCCAGCCCGCCCGCCGTGGCAATCGAGCCGACGCCGAAATGCGGCGGATAGCCCTGCTTGACCATAGCCGGGATCATGATCGACCCCACCGCCATCACCGTGGCAGGCGATGAGCCCGAGATCGCGGCAAACAGCGCGCAGGCCATGACCGCAGCCATCCCCATGCCGCCATACCAATGCCCCACCAGCGAGGTGGCAAAGCGGATCATGCGTTTGGCGACGCCGCCATGGGTCAGGAAGTTTCCGGCAAGGATGAAGAACGGGATCGCCATGATCTCGAATTTCTCGATGCCGGTGAACAGCTTCAGCGCGATGCTGTCCATCGGGATCTCGGTGAAGCCGAACAGGAAGGTAAAGACCGTCAGACCCAGCGCGATGGACACCGGCATGCCGGTGACCAGCAGGATCGCCAGAATGGCAAAGATGATAAGCGCGGTCATGCCTTGCCCTCCGAGGCGATTTCGGCCTCATCCTCGATGCCATCGACGGCACCGTGGTCGTGATGGGCGATGTAGCCGGTGGTCAGATACAGATAGAGCGCCTGAACGAAGCGGAAGCACATCAGCGCCGAACCCAGCGGCACGGCCAGATAGATGATCCACATCGGCATCTCCAGATCGGGCGAGATCTGCCCGCCCTTCCAGATGTGCCAGACGAAATCCGTGCCGATCCAGGTGATGATGCCGGTGAACAGGATGCCGCCCGACATGGCGATGGTGGTCAGCACCTTGCGGGCGCGTCCCTGCAGGCTTTCGGCAAGGATATCGACGCCGACATGGATGCCCAGCCGGACGCCATAGGCCGCGCCGAACTTGGCCATCCAGACAAACAGATAGATGCAGGCCTCTTGCGCCCAGGTCAGCTTGAGCGAGTTGATGAACCTGAATGTCGACCGGGCCGTATCCTGCAGCCACGGCATTTCATGCGCGCGGGCAAAGCCCACAAGATCCGCCGATACGGTCAGCGAGAAACGGTGAACGACCGCGACGAAGATCAGTGCAACGGCCACAGCCATGCACACCGAGATCAGGATTTCTTCGAGACGGTCGAGGATGCGCAGCAACATGGGCAAACCTCTTGGATGAAAGGGGCGCGCGTGCATCGCGCGCCCGGGTCAGCAATCACTGAATGCCAAGTTCGGCATAGGCCTGCTGGATCAGATCGGCGCCGATGCGGTCGGCCATTTCCTCATGCACGGGCTTCAGCACCTCGAACCATTCGGCGCGTTCTTCCTCGGTCTGGTCGTGGAATTCGGTGGCTCCGTCGGCCCGCATCGCTTCAAGCGCGGTCTTGTTTTCTTCCTCGGCGATCGAGTTGGCGTATTCGGTCGACTCGGCCATGGCCTTGTCGAGGTTCGTGCGCACATCCTCGGGCAGGCCGTCCCAGAACGCCTTGTTCACGATCACCGCATAGCCGATATAGCCGTGGTTCGAGACGGTGGCGTATTTCTGCACCTCGTTCACGCGCTGGGTATAGGTGTTCGACGGCGTGTTTTCCGTGCCATCGACGACCCCGGTCTGCAGCGCCTGATAGACTTCCGAAAACGCCATGACCTGCGGCACGGCGCCAAGCGCCTCGAACTGCGCCTCAAGGATCTTCGAGGACTGGATGCGCATCTTCAGGCCCAGAAAATCGTCGGTATGCACCACCGGGCTGTTGGCGGTCATGATCTTGAAGCCGTTGTCCCAATAGGCCAGCCCCTTGATCCCCTTGGCGTCCAGCATGCCCAGAAGGGTCTTGCCGACCTCGCCCTCGGTGATCTTGCGCAGGTCATCGCGATCCTTGAACAGCATCGGCAGATCGAACAGCTCGAATTGCTGCACGCCCAGCGGGCCGAACTTCGCCAAAGACGGGGCCAGCATCTGCACCGCGCCCAGTTGCAGCGCCTCAAGCTCTTCCTTGTCCTTGTAAAGCTGGCTGTTGGGGTAGATCTCGACCTTGACCTTGCCGTCGGTATATTGCTCGGCCAGTTCCTTGAACTTGGCCGCGCCCTTGCCCTTGGGCGTATCGGGCGCAACGACATGGCTGAACTTGATGATGATCGGGTTCTGGGCCAAGGCGGGCATGGCGGCCGAGATCGCAATGGCGGCAGCGCCCGCCAAGGCGACGAAATGACGACGATTAAGCATAGTTCCTCCCTGAATTCTGCTGACCGGCGTTCCGGCCCTGCCTTGGGCGAAGATCCTCCTGAACATCGCTTTGGCAGGGTCGAAAATGATCTGATCGCTGCGATACATCAAATATATGATATATCTAATGGTCATAACATCGATGTATGGCATGGATGGCTGGGAATGGCCCATTCGCAGCCGATCCGGGACATTGCCCGCCGGTTGAAAACCCGCTGCCAGATGGCCCCGATGGCAAGCGCCAAGGCCGGCTCACGCCTGTTTCAGATGGGCGCTGACCAAGGGCGCGCCGGACAGCCCGCGCATCAGCTCCAGCCAGTCGGCGGTGCCGCCGTTCCGGACCGGATCGGTCAGCGACCGGAACTTCGCTTCGCTGGCGGCGGCGCTGGGAAAGGTCTCCGGCTCGCCCGAGGGATCGGCGATGCGGCGCTCGATCACGCGGCCCCTGGTTTCGACGCGCAGCGTGGCCCCGAAGGGATGGCGCAGCCCCTCAAGCGAGCCGTCATGCTGCACCTCGATCCTGTCGGACAGCGCATCGGTTTCGGCTGTGCCCAGCAGGTCGTAATCGTCCCAGCCAAAGCGGCCGCGTTGCAGCGCCACCGCAGCGGCAAAGGGCATGGAAAACTGGCCCTCGACGATGCTGCGGGCGCGGCGCTTGGCGGGCAAGGGCGCGCCGACCAGCGCGATGCCGTTGCGATGCAGACCCACCACGATGCGCGAGATATCGGCGGCCCCGATGCCCTCGGTCCGGCACAGCTCCAGCAGGCCGTCGACGGCGGCATGCGTATAGCGGCAGGCCGGATAGGGCTTCACGCCAATGCGCATGGTTTCCCACACGCCGCCCAGATCCGCCACCGCCTTGGCCGGGTCCGCCGCATCCGAATAACCCTTCAGGAACCCATGCCTGCCGTTCAGCGCATCCAGCGCGCCGACAAAGTCGTCCGATGCCAGCGTCGCCGCCATCAGCCCCTTCATCGCCGCCTCGCCGACCTGATAGCGCTTGTTCCATGCGCCGTTCTCAAGAAACTGCAACGAGCCCGACGCCTGACTGGCGGCAATCCCGAAGGCCGCCTCGATGCCTTGGGCATTCAGGCCCAGCAGGCGGCCGGCAGCGGCCGCCGCGCCGAAGCCCCCTGCGGTGGCCGTCGGATGAAAGCCGCGCGCGTAATGCGATGCCGGGTCCAGCGCCATGCCCAGACGGCAGCAGACCTCGAAGCCGATCACCACGGCGGCCAGCAGATCCGCCCCCGATGCGCCGGTCAGCTCGGCCGCCGCCAGCGCGGCAGGCACCACCGGCGCGCTGGGATGCAGCGAGCTGTCGGCATGGGTGTCGTCGAAATCCAGCGAATGGCCAAAGGCACCGTTCAGCAGCGCCGCCGCCGCCGCGCCATAGCGCCGCGACAGGCCGAACACCGTGCAATCGCCCTCGGCGGCCATGCCCAGACGGTCCAGGGTCCGGAAGATGACATGGCTTGACGGGCAATCCTCGGCCGCGCGGATGGCCGAGGCGGCAAAGTCGGTGACAAGCGCCAGCGCGCGGTCGCGCACCTGCGGTGGAATGTCGCCCGACCGGGTTTCGGCAACAAATTGCGACAATTCAACGGTGATGGACATGAGGCTCTCCCTTTTGGCGGGAAGATGTGGGCCGGCGCGCCATCTGTCCAATAGCAGTTCGGCAGCGATGCCATGCCATTTTCTTATGGCGCGCCGGGTCTGTGGCAGACGCTGACAACCGATCCCGCCCGCTTGCTGCGTTGCGGATCGGTTGCCAGCCCAAGCCTTAAAGATCGCGCCTTGGCGCGGGGCTTCAGTATTGCGCCACGGCGCTGGCCAGCAGGTTGTCGCGCTCGGCGGCGCTGGCGCGGGCCCCGGCGATCAGGATCGAGATGTCGTTCGGCCCGACCATGAAGCGATAGCCAAGCGCGCGCAGCTGCGTCCAGCCGCGCCCGGCCCCAAGGATCGTCGCCAGAGGCTTGCCCGCGGCAGCGGCGCCCGCCTCGATCCGGCGCAGCAGATCCTGCGGGGCGGGGTCCTCCATGCGTTCCAGATGGTCGATCGACCCGGCCAGATCGTTGGGGCCGATAAAGATCAGATCGACCCCCTCGACGGCGGCGATCTCGGGCAGGTTCTCGACCGCCTCGATATGTTCGCATTGCAGCATCAGCAGCAGTTCCTTGCTGGCCTCGTCGCGGGCATAGCCGGGACGCGCGCCCCAGTCCGAGGCGCGCAGGATCGGCGCCGCATAGCCGCGTCGGCCAAGGCCGGGATAGCGGCAGGCCGCGACGATCTCGCGCGCCTGGGCGGCGGTGTTGACCATCGGCACGATCAGCGACCGGAAACCCCGGTCCAGCACCCGCTTCAGCGTGGTGTCCGATCCGTCGGGGACGCGCAGCACCACCTCGCCGCCCGCCGCTTCGACGGCACGGGCGACGGCCACCCAGTCGTCCAGATCACCGACCCCATGTTCGCCGTCGATGACCAGCGTGGTCCAACCGTGGCGCACCATGATTTCGGCAATGTCGGGATTGCCCAGTTCGACCCAGGCCGCCGCAACCTGTTCGCCCGCCTCGATCCGCTGTTTCAGCCGGTTCATGCGCCTTCCTCCATGTCGAACACCTTTCCGGGGTTCAGGATGCCTTGCGGATCTATCGCCGCCTTCAACCGCCGCATCAGCGCCAGTTCCTGCGGGGTCCGCGTATAGCCAAGATAGGGTTTTTTCAGCAGCCCGATGCCATGTTCCGCCGAGACCGTGCCGCCAAAATCGCGCACGGTCTCATAGACCGCAGCCGAGATCTGCGTCATCGGCTGTACCTGCGCGCCCTTGGACAGCGCGATCAGATGCAGGTTGCCGTCGCCGATATGGCCGTAATAGACCGAAAACGCATCCGGCACACGGTCGGCCAGCCGGGCTTTGCAGGCTTGCGCGAAATCGTCCATCACCGCGACCGGCAAACCCACGTCAAAGGCCACATGCGGGCCAAGGCGGCTGCCGAATTCCGAACAGGCATCGCGCGTGGCCCAGAACGCGCCGACATCGGCCATGCTTTGCGAGATGGCGGCATCGGCGATCAGCCCGGCCTCGAACTGGCTTTCGATCCATGACTGGAAGCGCGGGCCGTCGATGTCTTCGGACAGGCCCTGCGCCTCGATCAGCACATAGAACGGATGCGCCCCGCCCAGCGGAGAGCGGACGCCCACCGTCACCGTCGCCTCGTGCCAGTAATCGGCCCACATCACCTCGAAGGCCGACAGCATCGGCCCCAGACCACGCCGCGCCTGGCCCAGCAGAGCCACGACATCGCCGTAGCTGTCCATGCCGCACAGCGCGGCATTCACGCAGCCGGGCTTGGGTTGCATACGCAGGACGGCACGGGTGATGACGCCCAGCGTGCCCTCTGACCCGATGAAAAGCTGTTTCAGATCATAGCCCGCATTGTTCTTGATCATCTTGTTCAGGCTGGTGACCAGCGTGCCATCGGGCAGCACATATTCCAGCCCCAGCACCATCTCGCGCGCCATGCCATAGCGGATCACCCGGTTGCCGCCGGCATTCGTGCCCAGATTGCCGCCGATCTGGCACGATCCCCGCGCGCCCAGATCCAGCGCGACGAAGAAGCCCGCATCGTCGGCGGCGCGCTGGATCACCTCCAGCGGCGTGCCGGCGCGCACGGTCATGGTGGCGGCGGCGGGGTCGATCTCCTCGATCCCCGCCAGCCGCTCCAGCGACAGCATGACTGCGCCCGCGATGGGATGGGCCCCGCCCGCCAGCCCGGTCAACCCGCCCTGCGGCACCACCGCAACGCCATGCGCGGCGCAGATCCGCATGACCTCGGCCACGCCTTCGGGCGTATCCGGGCGCAAGACGGCCAACGGCGCCTCGGTGGGCAGATAGCTGGTGTCCTGCAGATTGCGCGCGGGAATGTCGGCACCCTGCAGCAGGGCGGCCGGGGGAAAGGCTGCGGCAAGCGCGGCAAGGCAGGCATCGGATCGGGCGGGCATGGGCAAACCTTTGGCAAGGACAGGATCGGCGCGGCGGGGAGGAACGCCGCGCCGAAGGGGGGCGCGGCGTTATTCGCCGCGCAGCTTGGTCAGTTCCGCAAGCAGCAGATCATAGTTTTCCTGACCCACGGTCGGGATCGCGGCTTCCAGCACCGGAACCACCAGCTCGCGCAGGTGATCCGTGGCCTCGGGGGTCAGCTCGGTCACCTCCATGCCATGCTCTTGCAACTCGGCCAGCGCCTCGGTCACCGCCGCGCGCGAGCGTTCGATCTGCTTGTCGCGGCCTTCCTTGGCGCAGTCCTGCACCAGCGCCTGCTCTTCCGGGTCCAGCTTGTCCCAGACCTTTTTCGACATCAGCACCGGCGTCGGCGAATAGGCGTGGCGCGTCAGGGTCAGATATTTTTGCACCTCATAAAAGCGGCTGGCCTGAATCAGCGGCAGCGGGTTTTCCTGACCGTCCACCGCGCCGGTCTCCAGCGCGGTGAACACCTCGCCAAAAGCCATCGGCACGGGGTTCGCGCCCAGACGGCGGAAGGTGTCCAGAAAGATCGGGTTCTGCATGACGCGGAAGTTCAGCCCGGCGAAATCCTCGGCCTTGCTGATCGCGTGCTTGTTGTTGGTCGAGTTGCGGAAGCCGTTTTCCCAGATCGACAGCAGGATCAGGTCATGCGCGGGCATCTTGGCCGCGACATGATCGTAATAGGGGCCGGTCATCACCGCATCCACCTCGGCATCCGAGTTGAACAGGAACGGCAGCTCGAACGCGCTCATCGCCGGTTCGATCCCGCCGATGGCGGCGGCGCCGGTCACCACCATCTCGATCGAGCCCGAGCGCACCGATTGCGTGGCCTCGGCATCGTCGCCCAGCTCGCCGTTATAGAAGCCGCGCAGCTTCATCTTGCCGTCGGTCTTGCCCACCAGACATTCCGACATGCCCTTGATCCCGGCCGAGACCGGATGATCCTCGGCCGCACCGTTCGAGACCTTGAAGGTGTGGCGTCCGATCTCGGCCTGCGCCGGGGCGGCCATGGCCGCAGCGATCAGCGTGCTGGCAAGCAGGGCTTTAACGTGGCATTTCATGTGGTTCTCCTCCCAAAGATTGAATGCGGATTTGCGGGTCTAGCGCAGCCATTCCATCGGCCACAGCACCAGTTGCGGGAACATGACCAGCAGGAACAGGACACTCAGCTGCGCGATCATGAAGGGCATGGCGCCCATGGCCGCCCGGTGCATCGGCACGCCCGACACCCCCGAGGCCACGGACAAGGCGATGCCCACGGGCGGCGTCACCAGCCCGATGGCGCAGTTGATGACGAACAGCACGCCGAAATAGATCGGGTCGATCCCGGCTTCCTTGACGACCGGAAGCAGCACCGGCGCAAGGATCAGGATGGTCGGGCCCATATCCAGCGCCGTGCCCACGGCGATGATCAGCAGCATGATGACGGCCATCAGGATCTTCGGATGCTCGATCAGCGGCTCGACGATGCCCAGAACGATGCCCGACAGATCGGCGATGGACACGAACCAGGCCGTCGCCAGCGCCGCTGCGGCCAGCAGCATCACCACGGCCGTGGTGGTCGCGGCATTGCGGAAGACCTCGAACAGTTGCGAAGGCTTCAGTTCGCGATAGATCACGATGCCCACGAACAGCGCATAGATGACGGCGACGACAGCGGCCTCGGTCGGGGTGACGATGCCGAAACGGATCCCGCCCAGAATGATGACCGGCAGACCCAGCGCCCAGATCGCATCGCGCGTGGCGCGGCCGCGTTCGGCCCAGCTGGCACGCGGCAGGGGCTCGACATCGTCCAGCCGCGACACGATCATCCAGGCGGCCAGCGCGCCCAGCCCCATCATGATGCCCGGCACGATGCCCGCCATGAACAGCTGGCTGATCGACAGGTTCGTGGCCACCCCGAAGATGATATAGGCGATCGACGGCGGAATGATCGGCGCGATGATCCCGCCCGAGGCCAGCAGCCCGACCGAGCGCGCCTCATCATGGCCCGCGCCGCGCATCATCGGCAAAAGCATCGTGACCAGCGCCGCCGTATCCGCCGCAGCCGATCCCGACAGCGAGGCCAGAATGATCGCGGCAAAGATCGCCACCACGCCCAGACCGCCCCGGAAATGCCCGGCCAGCGAGATGGCAAAGGCCACGATCCGGCGCGACATGCCGCCCGCGTTCATCAACTCGCCCGCCAGCAGAAAGAACGGGATCGCCAGCAGCGTGAAGCTGTTTGCGCCGACGATCATGCGTTGCGAGATGATCTGAGGGTCGAACATGTCCAGCGCAAAGCCCATGGCGACGGCGCACAGGATCAGCGAAAAGGCGATGGGCACGCCCACGGCCATGGCGGCAATCAGCACGCCCAGAAAGATGACCAGGCTCATTCATGCACCTCGCCATGCGGGGTGGGAATGCTGGTCAGGCGGCCCGTGGCATAGCCGACCATGCGGATGGCGGCCATGATGCCGACGCACAGGCTCATGGGGACGGCCACGCCGAACAGCCAGCTCATCGGCATCCCGGTGACGGGGGCGATGTTCGTTGCGTTGATGTGCCATTGCATCAGCGTGCCGACCAGCAGCAGCAGGCAGCAGGCAAGGATCAGCCCGTTGGCGATGGTCAGCAGCACGCGGCGGACCTGCGGGCGGACCATGACGACCACCATGTCAAATCCCATGTGCAGATTGCGCCGCATCGCCGCGACCGAGCCCAGAAAGATCAGCCAGACAAAGCAGAAGCGCGACATCTCCTCGGAGAAATCCAGACCCGAGCCAAAGCCATAGCGCAGCACGACATTGCCAAAGACCATCAGCGTCATCGCGGCCAGCAGGCCGACTAGCGCGATGTCGATGGCGCGAAAGAACCAGCGATCAAGTTGTTTCATTTGCGCCCTCCTCCGACGCGCATGGTTTCGCCCGTGACATAGGCGGCGGCGAACAGCAGCCATTCGGCGGCCTCTGCCACCTCGTCCGGGGTGCCTAAGCGGCCCAGCGGGATGCCTTGGGCCGTGGCCTCAAGCGCCGCGCGGCTGGCGAAGACGGACTTCTGAATCTCGGTGTCGATGATGCCGGGTGCCAGCGCGTTGACGCGGATGCCGGGCGCCAGATCGCGGGCCATCGCGCTGGTCAGCGCCAGCAGCGCCGCTTTCGAGGCGCCATAGACCGCATGGCCCGGCGCGCCGCCATTGGTCCCGGCAATCGAGGACATGTTGACGATCGCCGCCTGCGGATGCGCGGCGCGGGCGCGCAGAAAGGCGGCGCTGGCCAGCAATGTGCCGGTGACATTGATCGCCAGCACGCGCTGGATCTCATCGGCCTGCATGGCGTCCAGCGCCATTGGCTGGCCCAGAATCCCGGCATTGTTGACCAGATGCGTGGGCGGCAGTTCGGCAAGCCGGGTTTCAGCCCGCAGGATGGCGTCCGGATCGGCCAGATCCACCTCGGCCGTCCGCACATCGCCGCCCCATACGGTTCTGGCAGCATGCAGCGCATCGGCGTCGCGGTCCCACAGCCAGACCTTCGCCCCCCGCGCCAAGGCGCGCGCGGCGATGGCAAGCCCGATGCCTGCCGCGCCGCCGGTGATCAGGACGACCGGCGCGCTCATGCCTCATGCTCATGCGCAAAGGCCTGATGGCTGGCCAGATCGACCAGGGCGGAAAAGCGGGCATAGTCGAAGCCCTCGGGGTTCGGCGCGATGCGGCCGGTCGCGCGCAGCTTGTCCAGCGCCTCGGCCTGAGCGGTCAGGCTGGCCAGCAGCGTGGTGATCGCGAACAGGCAGATCGCAAAGCCCATCTCTTGCAGGTCATCCAGCCCAAGCGCCGCGGCTTCGGTGCCATCGACCAGACTGACCACCTTGGGACCGGGCAGCGCATGGGCCACGGCCTCGACCTGCGCGACGGTGCGGATGCCATCGACAAAGACCAGATCGACCCCGGTCTGGGCATAGCGGCGGGCGCGGTCCAGCGCCGCCTCGATCCCCTCGGCCCCCAAAGCGTCGGTGCGGCCGATGACCACCATGTCGCGCGGATTGGCGTCGCGGGCGGCCACGGCGGCCCGCAGCCGGGCCTCGGCCTCGGCGGGGCTGACAAGGCGCGCACCCGACAACTGCCCGCAACGCTTGGGCATCTGCTGATCCTCGACATGGAAGGCGGCGATCCCAGCCTGCGCGTAATCGTCGATGACGCGGCGCAGGTTCAGCGGCCCGCCATAGCCGGTATCGGCATCGGCAATCACCGGCACGCCCGCGACCGCGGCCATGGCACGGGCCTGATCGGCCATCTCGGTCTGGCTGAGCAGGCCAAGATCGGGCACGCCCAGACGGCTGGCGGTGGCCCCCAGCCCGGTCATATAGACCGCCGGAAACCCGCTTTGCGCGATCAGCCGGGCCGACAGGGCATCGGGCGCGCCGGGCGCTGCGATGATGCGGCCCTGCGTCAGCAGGTCGCGCAGGTGCTTGGTCTGATCCGTCATGGCTTGGGGTGTTCCTTTTGCGATTGCAAGGCGGCTGTCAGACGGCCGGTCCAGTCGGCATGGACCTTCAGCATGGCCTCAAAACCGGCGGTGTCGCCGGACAGCAGCGCCTCGGCCATGTCGCGATGCTGCGCCAGACCGGATTCGCGCCGCTCGTCAAAGGGGGCGGTCAGCAGCGTGCGCAGCGTCGCCAGCCGCGCCTCGGCCAGACGATAGGCGTCGCGCATCAGACCGTTGCCGCAGCACAGGAAAAACGCCGCATGATAGGCGGTATCGGCATGACCATAGGCGCGGCGATCGCCATTTGCATGGGCCTGCACCATGGCCGCCACGGCATCCTGAAGCTGGCGCGCCAATGCGTCCTTGTCATCGCGCACGGCCATCAGCGCCGCCTCGCGTTCCAGCATGAAACGATAGTCGCACAGCTTGGCGACATCGTCCTCGGTCGGGTTGAACACGAAACTGCCGCGCTTGGGGCGGACTTCGACCAGCCCGGTGAATTGCAGCGCGTTCAGCGCATCCCGCACCGGCGAGCGGCTGATCCCGAACGCCTCGCACAGACGCTCTTCCGAGATGTTTTCGCCCAGGGTGAATTCGCCGTCGATGATGGCATTGCGCAGCCTGTCGGCGGCCATTGTGGCAAGCGAGGGCGGTTGCGCGATGCGCATGGCGCTTTTTGCAGGCATCACCGCTCCTCCCAAAGCTTGTGTTACGTGTTACATGTAACACGTAACATTCAGAGTCAATCTTGCTGTTCGGCCCCGGCGATTTTTTTGATCGCGACAGGCGGCGGCGGATGGCAGGCGCCTTTGCCGCTGGCCTCCGCGTTGCCATGATTGCCCGCGCGCCGCGCCAGAACGCGGACCAGCGCGGCGCCTGCAACTCCCTCACGCGCAACGGCACATGGCTAAATCAGCGCGAGGCCGCCGAAGTGACCGCCGCCCTTGGCCATGACAGGGCCTCCAAGCCGGTGACGCATTGGCTGGGCTGGTCGATCTGGGCAGTGATCCTGACCGGCGCGGCCTGTTCCGCCTTGATCGGCGTCCTGCACCTGCTCCGCTGGAACAGCGTGGTGCCGGGCTGGCTCGCGGGGGTGGTTCAGTGACCGGGCCGCTTCCCTTTAGCTGCACAAGCCGCAAGGCCCCCGCCGCCGCGTCCGATCAATTTCCGCGCAAAGGTTGCCCTGCCTAACGGTCAAGGGCATTGTCGACCTTTGTTGCGTTCCACCCCCCGCATGTGGCGGCACACCGGCATGTCCGATCCGGGGGATGGAAGGCCCGCACCAACGACAAGGAGGAGAGCTATGTCAGAAACCACAACGCCCGATGGGGCCGGCGCCGTCTGGATCATGCGCGGGCTGGGACTGGCCGTGGCGGGGCTGACCTATGCGCTGCTGGGCGCGGCCGAGGGGCTGTCGCCCGATGGCAGGGTCGTCGCAGCCATGGGCGTGCTGATGGCCGTCTGGTGGATGACCGAGGCCCTGCCCCTGTCGGCCACTGCCCTTCTGCCCATCGTCCTGATCCCGGCATTCACCGAGCGCACGGTCGCCGAAGCCACGGCCGCCTATGGCAACACCATCGTGTTTCTGTTTCTGGGCGGGTTCCTGATCGCCATCGCCATGGAGAAATGGAACCTGCACCGGCGCATCGCGCTGCTGACGCTCAGCCGGGTTGGCGTGCAGCCGCGCCAGATCATCCTTGGCATGATGCTGGCGACCGGCTTTCTGTCGATGTGGGTGTCGAATACCGCGACGGTGCTGATGATGCTGCCCATCGGGCTGTCGGTGCTGACGCTGGTCATCGACCGCACGACGACGCAATCCCCCGACGAGATCGACACCGAGGGCTCGATCGCCGACATGGTGCGCGATCCTCAGGTGCGGGCCTTCGGGGTCTGTCTGATGCTGGCCATCGCATGGTCGGCCTCGATCGGCGGGCTGGGCACGCTGCTGGGCAGCCCGCCCAATGCCATCGTGGCGGGCTATGCCGCCGATGAGCTGGGCCGCCCCATCGGCTTTCTGGAATGGATGATGCTGGGCACGCCGCTGGCGCTGGCCTTCATCCTGATCGCATGGTGGCTGATGACGCGCGTGCTGTATCGCTTTGATCTGCCGGAAATTCCGGGCGGCCGCGCGATGATCAACGAACAGATCGCCGATCTGGGACCGATGAGCCAGGGCGAACGCATGGTGCTGTATGTGTTCCTTGGCGCGGCGTTCCTGTGGGTGGTTCCGGGGCTGCTCAGCACGATCCCGGCGATCGGTGCCGCGATGCCGTGGCTTGATGCGCTGGACGATACCGCAATCGCCATCGGCGCGGGCATCGCCATGTTCCTGCTGCCCGGCAAGGGGCGCGGTCAGATGGTCCTGACATGGCAGGATGCGGAAAAGGGTCTGCCCTGGGGGGTGCTCTTGCTGTTCGGCGGCGGTCTCAGCCTTGCATCTGCGGTCGGCGCCTCGGGGCTTGACGGCTGGATCGGCACGCAGGTCGAGGGTCTGGGCACCTTGCCGACGCTGCTTCTGGTCGCCGCCGTGGTCACGATGATCCTGTTTCTGACCGAGGTGACCTCGAACACGGCGACCGCCGCGACCTTCATCCCCATCCTTGGCGGTGTGGCCCTGGGCATCGGCGCGGATGCGATGACGCTGCTGATCCCGGCGGCGCTGGCCGCGACCTGCGCCTTCATGCTGCCGGTCGGCACGCCGCCCAATGCCATCGTCTTCGGGACGGGCAAGGTCACCATCGCGCAAATGGCGCGCGGCGGTCTGGTGCTTAATCTGGTGGGCATCCTGCTGATCACCGCCATCTGCTATCTGCTGGGCGGACTGGCGATGGGCCTGCAATTCTAAGCGGAAAAAAGGGACAGGGGTGCGCCCCTGTCCCCTGTTGCACATGGCGAAAACCGCCGGGCTGCCGCGACGCGGCCCGGCGGTTGGTTCCTCAGGCCGCCTGTTCCTCTTCGGCCTTGCTGCGCAGGTGATCGCGATACAGCGCCTTGGTCAGCGACACGCACATCGCCAGCATCACGAACGAAAACGGCAGCGCGCCGATAATCATGGCGTCCTGCAACACGAACAGCCCGCCGCCTCCGGCCACGATCAGCGCGGCAATCACCAGCGTCAGCAGCACGCCCCAGGTGATGCGGTGGCGCACGCCGGTTTCCTCATCGCCTCCGGCCATGATCGTGTTGATGACCAGCAGCCCCGAATCCGCCGAGGTGACCAGAAATGTCAGGATCAGCACCACGCACATCACCGACAGCCAGCCGAACAACTGATCGCTGACCAGATAATGCAGCGTCACGAACAGCTTGTTGGTCAGCGAGGCATCGATGATCGCGCCGCCGGCCACGCCCGACATCTCCAGATCGATCGCCGTGCCGCCAAGCGCCGTCATCCACAGGAAACACACCAGCGACGGCATGATGACCGCACCCAGCACGAATTCCCGGATCGTCCTGCCGCGCGAGATGCGGGCCAGAAACAGGCCGACAAAGGGCGAAAACGCGATCCACCATGCCCAATAGAACGTGGTGGAGCCCGCCTGCCATTGCCCCAGCTCATTCGAGGTCGAATAGGCCTCGAAGGACAGCGCCGGAAAATGCAGCACATAATCCGCCAGCGCCTGACCATAGGTGGTCATCGCAAAGCCGAAGGCCCCGAACACGACAAAGATCAGCAGAAGCACCGTCGACAGCACCAGATTGAGGTTCGACAGATATTTGACGCCGCGCCCGACGCCGGACACGGCCGACAGGATCGACATGCCCATGACGACGATCAGCGCCGCGATCAGCCCGACCGTGGACGGCATGGGCGGCGAACCGTTCTGACCCGCCTGCAGCAGCCATTCCGCGCCCGAGATGGAATAGACCCCCTCGACCAACTGGCTGATGCCAAAGCCGATGGTCACCGCAATGCCAAGGATGGTCGCCACCACGCCCAGCACGTCGACGACATTGCCAAGCGCGCCGTTCATGTAGCGGCCAAAGATCGGCGTCAGCGCCGTGCGGATCGTCAGCGGCATGTCACGGGTATAGGCGTAATAGGCCAGACACAGGCCGGTCACGACATAGATCGACCACGCATGCAGCCCGTAATGCAGGAAGGTATAGCGAAAGGCCGAGGTCAGCGCCTCGGCGCTCAGCGGCGCGACCTGTCCCTGGATGATCTGCGGATTGGTCTGCCACAGGCTCAGCGGCTCGGCGGTGGAATAGACCATCAGACCGACACCCAGACCGGCACCGAACATCATCGCAAACCACGAAAACGTGCTGAATTCGGGCCTTTCGTCCGGTTTCCCAAGGCGAAGCTGCCCCGATGCCGGGACAAGGGCCACCACCAGAAGGAACCAGGCGAAAACCCCGACAACCGCGATGTAGAAGAAATTGAAGACCGACAGGATCTCGGTGTTCAGCCATGCCAGCGCGTGCTCGGCCGCGCCGGGCATCAGCAGCGCCCAGGCCGTCAGCACGGCAAAGCCGATCTTTGCGGCCAGCGTGACCGGCAACGAATAGCCTTCGTAAAAGCCTTCGTCCGCAGTCTGGATGTCGATATCGGTGAATGGGGGTTTGATGTCGCTCATATGATTCCCAGATGTGGCCTTTCTGACAGAGGATGTGGCCCTAACGCCGCAGTGCAGCATTGCGTTGCGCGCGGTGGCCAAGTTTTTCCGGGTCGCGCGGCCTTTTTGCTGATGAAACTGGTCCGACGACCGTGCCCCCTGCCCCGTCAGAGGAACGGTCCTGCACGCGGCGGATGTGACAAGATCGCAACGCGGCGGGGGCGTTGCAGGATGTGCGGCAACGCGCGCGCAATATCCTCGCGCACTGCCAAGGCCCAGACGGGATCTGAAAAGCCACGGCTACCGGGCAGGACACCCGTGATTGCCCTGCCTTCAGCACCGACATGCTGCGCGACCACACGCATCGCCGTCAGCCCGGAATAGATGGGCGACCACGCAACCTGCGTGTCTGGCCCCCTTTCGCTGCGGACTAGGGATACCGCGGCCCGCGCGATTGCACTCCGATCATGCAGCAGCGCCATGCTGCAACACCGCAACCCACGCCGTCCGGGGCCGCCGCCGCTGACCTGCGAGGCTGCGACCTGGCGCGACAACCGAAAAGCCCGCTGCCTCTGTCAGTCCGACCGCGCCTCGGCGCGCGTGACCGGCTTCATTCGCGCCCGCCAGCGCCGCTGGTCGCTGGTCGCTGGTCGCTGGTCGCTGGTCGCTGGTCGCTGGTCGCAGACCATCTGCCGCCAAAGGACGAGGCGCGCCAGACCGCATACCGGCTGCATACAGACGCAGCGCATTGGTCAGCGCACGGCATTTCAACACAAGGGCCCTGCCGACGCGCCACCCTCCGGCGACACATGCCCGCCAGCACCGCAAGTTCCAGACAATCGCCCCAAAAGATCCCGCATCACGCAAGCCGCAACCGTGCCATGGCCCCAGTATTCCGTGGTCCGAAGCGACAGGCATCACCTTGCTTTGGCAAAGCCCCTGCCCCGGTCGCAACCCCAGCGCGTCGGGGGGCGGCGACCCGCCGAACACCGGACCAGCACGCGATTGCCCGCAGCACCCCGAACGCACAGATGACCCGCCCCGTCAGCAGCAGCCCATCCCGATAGACCCGGCCCGCAAGCCCGCCGACGCATCACCACCGCACGATTGCCTGTGCCTCGTCGAGCGCCAGCAGATCGCGCGTGGCCATGCCCGGCGCGATCTCCAGCGGTGGCAGGCGCATGGCGCGGCGCGGCAGGTCGGTGACCATGGCGATGGCACGCGCCAGCGGCGTGCCGGTCATCGCCATCAGCCGCCGCATGCTTTCCAGCAGATCGACATGCGCCCCGGCCAGCGCGCCTTGCGGATTGACCAGCGCGCCGTCCTGAACGCGGATCTGCATGCCATACAACGAAAACTGCGCGGCCCCCCCCACCGACGGCATCGCGTCCGAGATCAGAAAGCAGCGCTCCTCTACCGGACGCGCCGCCATGGCCAGCGCCAGCATCTCGGGCGCGACATGGATGCCGTCGGCGATCATGCCGCACCACGCATCCGACAGGATCGCCGCCGCGACAATGCCCGGTGCCCGCGAGGTCATCTGCGGCATGGCGTTGTAAAGATGGGTGAACATCGTCACGCCGCCCGCCAGCGCCGCGCGGGTCTGTGCCGCATCCGCCATGCTGTGCCCGGCCGAGATCACCACCCCAAGCCCCGCCGCCTGCCGCAGCAGCGCCGGATCGGCCAGCTCGGGCGCCAGCGTCAGCAGGACCGGCACCCGCGCGCCCCGCAGCCGCGCCAGCACCGCCATCGTGCGCGCGTCCAGCGGCCGGATGAAACGCGCCTCATGCGTGCCACGGCGTTCGGGGGCGATATGCGGCCCCTCGATGTGAATGCCCGCAATGCCCGGCGCGTCGCCGGCGATGACCGCCTCGGCCGCGGCCTCCAGCACCTCGGGGGCGTCGGTGATGACGGTGGGCAGGATCGCCGCCGTGCCCAGCCGCAGATGCGCCTCGGCAATCGCCCGAAGCCCCGCAGGCGTCGGATCGGCGTTGAACAGCACCCCGCCGCCGCCATTCACCTGCAGATCGGTGCAGCCCGGCATCAGCAGCGCGACGCGCAGATCGGGCGTATCCGCGCCCAAAGGCCGCAGCGCGGCGATGCCCGCCCCGCTGGCGTCCAGCTGCACCGCCATCCCCTGCGCCAGCGCGCCCCCGGTCCAGATCCGGTCCGCCGCGATCAGCATGTCTGCCCCATCCGCGCCATCAGCGCCGCCCCCCGCGCGCCCGAGCTGTCGCCATGCAGCGCCCGCCGGATCGCGGGCAGCCGCGCATCGCCCAGCCGCAGCCGCTGCAAGGCTGCCGACAGCCGCTCGGGCAGGCAGGCGATGTTCGACAGCCCGCCCCCCAGCACGATCACCTCGGGATCCAGCATCAGCTGCGCGGCATACAGCATCTCGCCGGCCAGATCGGCCCAGATCTCCATGACCCGCGCCGCCTGCGCATCCGCCCCCGCCAGCGCCGCCACGCGTTGGGGATCGGTCTCGGCCAGCCCGGCCCATTCCGCAATGCGCCGCAGCCCCGTCCCCGAGACGTAATTCTCATGACAGCCGTCCCGCCCGCAGCCGCAGCGCCACATCGGCAGCCCGTGCCGGGCCAGCGCCCGCGCAGGCATCCCCAGATGCCCGATCTCGACCGAGATCCCGGCATGGCGCGGCGGCACGCGGCCATCGACGACAATGCCCGCACCGACACCCGTGCCCATGACCAGCCCCATGACCGAGCGAGCGCCCTCGCCCGCGCCGCCATGCGCCTCGGACCAGGCGAAGGCGGTGCAATCATTGACCATCGGCAGATCCCGCCCCAGCGCCGCCGTCAGTTCCGCCCCCAGATGGCGCCCGGTCACCGGGATGTTCGAGGCGGTGGCGATCCCCGTCGCAGGCTCGATCATCCCGGCAATCGAAAGGGCGACCGGCAGATGCGCGTCCCCCGCCCGCGCCTCAAGCCAGCGGACCTGATCCACCAGCGCCACCATGAAGGCGGCGAAATCCGTGCGCGGCGTCGGCACGCGGCGCAGATCGACCGAGACCATGGCGGCATCGAACAGCCGCGCCTCGATCTTGGTGCCGCCAAGGTCGATCGCCCCGCACAGCGTTCCCGCTTTTCCGTCCTGCCGCATCCTGCGCCTTTCCCGAACCCGGCCTTCCCTGCCCCGGTCTAAGCAGACCCCGCCCGACCAGACCCGGCTGCCGTCATAGGCCGCTCAACCGCCCGCCGTCCACAGCCGAAAACGCCGCGCGCCGGTGATCTCGCGGATCAGACCCATGGCCTGCATCCGGGCCAGCAGCCGCTCGGCAGTGTCGCGGCTGGTGCCGGTGGCCTCTTCGACCATGGCGGTGCTCATCAGCGGATGGGCGGCCAGCGCCTCGACGACGCGGGCGGCGTTCTCGCCCTTGATCGGGGCCACGGCCTGGAGGGCGCGCGCGGCCCAGTGGATCACGCGCAGCAATTCGCGCCGCGCCTCGACGGCCCCGGCTTCCGCCGCCGCCAGCTGGCGCGCCACCCGCCCGCGCGCCGGGCCGCCGTCGATCCAGACGCCACGGCCATGGCGCCCCAGCGGCACGAAGCGCAGGGCCTCGCAGCCGGTCGCCATGTCGCGGGCGGTCCAGCAGGCAGGCTCGACCAGACATTCGGGGGCGGACAGATCGGCGATGCGCCATGCCGCGCGCAGCGCGGGGGCACGCGCGGCGGGCTCGATGCCCGCAAGCGCGCCTGCCATGCCCAGAAACTCGTCCGCAGCCTGATCGAAGGCCTCGCCCACCGGGCGCAGCGCCAAAGGCTCGGCCAGCGCCGGGCCGTCCTGCCGGTAAAGCCCCAGAAAGCCGCGCAGATCGGCCAGCCCCCCCTGCCCTTCCAGCCGCCGCAGCCCCCAGCGCGCCAGCCGCATCGCCTCAAGATCTGCGCCGACGCGGCCCTCCATCGCGTCGCGCCCGATATCCTCGCGGCGCAGCGGCGTGCCCTGCGCCCAAAGCATCGCCTCCAGTTCGATCAGCGCCAGCCGCCGCACCGCACCCGCGCGCTGGTGCTCGGGCAGCGCGGCCAGCGTGCCGTCCAGCCGCCCGATGGCCGCACATGCCCGCGCCAAAGCCCCGGCCTCTGCCGCCTGCGCCGCAAGCCAATCCCCCGGCCCCGGCAGCGGCGCGGCGGGCGCATCCCCGGACAGGGACGGGTCGGAAAGCAGATTCGTCATCTCCATGCCGGAAACTCTAGCGCGCCCGCCGCGCAAGGTCACGATCGGCAAGCCCGCGATCTTTGCGGGCGGCAGTTGCGCGTGACAAGGGATAAGCGCCCCTGCCCCATCGCCGCAAACCGCGCGCCACGACACCACGCCCGCGTGCGCAGGAGGTTCATGATCGGCCTTTGCTGATACCGGGGCCGCCAAGACCGCCCGCACCCGATACGCCGCGCAGATATCACCGCCGAAGCAACGGCCTTTGGCCCCGTTAAAGATGCCTAAAGGGGCAACGCCAGGTTTCACACCGCCGCGCAAGGGGTCTCAGCAAGAACCGCCCAATCTCCAGCAAACCGCGTCCCAAGGCATCGCGGTCGCAGGCAGCTGGGCGTTCTTTGATGTCCCCGCTGGTATCAGGGCCGGCAATTCTGCGAACACCGGGCGCTTTGAACATTCCCGCGCGAAGATCGACGCCAAAGCGATGGCTGATATTCCAAAATAAAAGCCACATGGCACGGCGCCAAGCCTCGCAACTCGGCGAGAATGGTTTCAACCAGAACCACGACATTTCAGCAAACCGCGTCCCAAGGCGTCGCACCCGCGTGCAGCTTGGCATTCTTGTCAGCCTCGCTCATCGGGGCTGCCAAGGCGACCCGCGGGATGAAAGGCAAAGATCACCGCATAAATATGGCCACAGACGCAATGGCCTCGCCGCCAACCCGGCACGGTCTCAGCACAGGCCACGCAGCGTCGCCGCCACACAGTGGCCTTCATCATGAACATCCCAGATCATAAATTTATATTAATTACAATACGTTAAGCGAAAAATCTCCCTATACCCACAAGCAACACATCACCAAGGCAATGCCGGAAGCCGCCCCACACAACCGTCCCCAAACGATCCAAAACCCAACCGCCTTATCCGCACCATAAGACCATAGTGCGGATAAGGCCAACCTTCCCCATGGGGAAGGTTCACTCCAGATTGTCCAGCATCTGCCGGACAGCAGCCTCCAGCCGGCGACGGTCCAGCGCCGAGAAATCCCGCGCCAGCCGGATCTCCAGCCGGCCATTCGCGGCGGTGCATTTGGCGCTGCCCTGCGGGCGCTGGATCTGGAACGTCGTCCGCGCCTTCCCCGCGGGAAGCGGCGCGGGCTTGGCGGCGGGCGTCTCGGGGGCCAGAACCTCATCCGCCCCCTGCCCCACGAAGCGCCGCAGCACGTCCAGTTCGTCCTTGATGCTGCGGGTGTCCCAGTCCTTCAGCTCGGCCCGGATCGCCGCCGCCAGCCCCGGCACCTCATCCAGTTTCGAGGACAGCGCCAGCCCCAGCGCCCGCGGCACCTCGGCGGCATAAAGCAACGTCTCGCCCAGCCCTTCGACCAGCCGGATGAAGCTGCGGATATAGCTGCGCTTCTGATAGCCCGCCGACTTGAACAGGATGGCCACGGCCTTTTCGGGGTCGTTCTCCTCGGTCATCGGGTCCATTGCGTAATGCAGCGCCAGCTGGGCCATCTCGGCGAATGAGATATCCTTGCGCACAAGGTTCTCATCGACCATGCGACGGTAAAGCTGCTCCAGTTCGTCGCCCCGCGCCGCGATGCCTGCCGGGATGCGCCCCCATGCCTCGGCATCGCCCGTCTCCTCCAGCAGCGCGCGATAGGCCGACAGCCTGCGCCAGCCCTGGATCAGCTCATAGCGCCCCTCGCCCGCAGGCTCGACCCGGATCGGGTTCGACAGCCCGATCTCGCGGATCGAGGCGACCAGTTCGGCCAGCTCATAATCCGCGCCGGGCTTGCGGTCGCGGATCAGTTTCTGCGTGTCGATGGCGTCCAGCGCGATCAGATCGGTGATCAGACCGGCGCGCTTCAGCCGCACGTGCTCCTGCGCCAGCGCATCATTCTCGGCCCGGATCTCGGCCTCCAGCCGGGCGCGCTCGCGGCTCGACTCGGCGGTCTCGCTGATGGCGGTGGCCATCGGCCCGCGGCGCTGGTCGCGGGCGGGTTCGGGCTGCGCGTCACCCTTCCCCGCGGGGAAGGTTCCGGCAGCGGGACCGGCCGCCGGCTCGTCCGGCATCTCGATATCGAACATGCGGCGCTTGCGGGTCATGCCTCATCCTCCAGCGTCATCCATGCGGCAATGGCATGGTTGCGGAACTCCTCATAGGCCTGATCGAAGGTCGCGCGCGCACGCCGCCATGTGCCGCGCGTCATCTCGCGGTAGTCGATCTCATAGATCGAGGACAGGAAGCGGCCCGACTGCTCGACGGCGCGGGTCAGTTCGATCGGATGCTCGGCCAGACGGTCGCCAAAGACCTGCCGGAACGCGCCGAACATCGCCTGATGCAGCTCATTCGAGGGCTCATAGCGCGTCATCAGGAAGCGGATATCGGCAAAGGCCTTGGGCAGGCGGATCTTCCCCGTGGGGAAGTTTTCAAAGCCATGCGACAGATCCTCCAGCGCCTCGGACAGCTGGCCGATGAAGCTGGTGGTAGAGTCGTATTCCCAATAGCCGGGCCCCGAGGGGATATACAGCATGTCGGCGGCAAAGACCGCGTTCATCGACTGGTAACCGATGGCCGGCGGGCAATCGAACAGGATCAGGTCATAGGCATCGTCGGCAAGGCTGTCCAAAAAGCGCGACACCGCGCCGAAGAAGGTCCATTCCGGGTTCAGATGCCGGTACTGAGCGCTGGCGAACTCGACAAAGGCGGCGTTGGCGCAGCTGGGCACGATGTCGATCGTGGGCCATGCGGTGGGCTTGATGAAGTCGGCAGGCCGCAGAGTGCCCAGACCCATGTCGCGGATCGAGGCGGGCAGCTTGCGCCGGGGCAGGGCGGTCCCCGATTCCGCGCCCGAGATGGCGGCGTTCATCCGGTCGGTTTCCCGCTCCAGATCGCGGGCCATGATGCCCCAGACGGTGTGATCCTCACCGACATCGGTCAGGCCCATCGAATGGCTCAGCGTGGCCTGCGGGTCGAAATCGACCACCAGCACCCGGTAGCCGTCCAGCGCGGCGGCATGGGCGAAGTGCAGCGCCACGGTCGATTTGCCCGCACCGCCCTTGAAGTTGGCAATGGCCGCGCGAAAGGCGCGCTTGCCCTCGGGGCGGGGCGGCATCAGCGTCTTGCGGTTGACCTTGATGCGGCGGCGCAGCTCATTCACCTCTTCGAGCGAGAACCAGCGCTGGCGGCCATCCTCTTCGACTTCCCCGAGGGGAAGGTTTGGCTCGGCGGCCAGCTTGCCGCGGAAGGTCGACTGGTTCATGCGGAAGATCAGCTCGGCCACCTCCCAGCTTGAGAAGCGGCGCAGGGTCTTTTCATTGGCGGGGCTGAAGGTCTGCCGACGGATCCAGCCCTGCATCTTCAGTGACTGTGCTTGCAGCTTGGCGAGGTCTTCATGCGTATACATGTCTTTGCCTGTATGTTCGGACGCAAATTTTCTTATGTTCCGCTTTTACGCCGGATTTGCCTTTTTGGCAAAAGCCGATTTCAATGAATGAGAAGTTTCGCGTAACCCAGCGTTTTCTGGCCCTTTTGCGCGATCCCCATCGTCCGGGCCGAATCGCTTTGGCACTGAATCCGGCTTAGAAATGGGGGACAGGTGGATCGGCGTTGCGGCAGGAATGGGGGACATTTCACCGCTATTTGGTGACATCCTGCATGTCCCGCATTACCAATGATACCTATTTTTCAAATGGTTTTGGGGCGGATTGCCGGGTCGGATGGTGAAGTGCTTGACAGAATCGGAAATCAGGACGCAAATAGCGACAAGGTGACGAAAAGCGTTGGGCGGCGCAGATCGCCAAGCCGTCACCAGAGGCATCCGGGGTCGCAACCGGCACAAATCGAAGCAGCATCCGGCAAAGCCGGGGCAGGGGCAGTCATGCAGGTGATCCGTGCCGTGGGGCGTGATGCCGCGGCAAAGAAATATGATATTCTGTCGGCCATGATGGCCCATGCCCTGGCGGGCGACAAGCATCGCCAGAAGCTGGTGCTGCGGCTGATGGCGCTGATCACCAGCCGCTATAACTGGCAGCGCAACGAATTGACGGTCGGTCAGCGCGAAATGGCGCGGCTGTGGTGCGTCGATGAGCGCACGGTCAAGCGCGACATGGCAAAGCTGCGGGCGATGGGCTGGCTGGAGATCAAGCAGCACGGCGCGCGGGGCCGGGTCTCGGTTCTGGGTCTGAACCTTGAGCGGGTGCTGCTGGACACCAAGGCGGAATGGGCCAATGTCGGTCCGGATCTGGTGGACCGGCTGGCCGGGCGCGCGGCGGATCTGCCGGCCGATAACGTCGTGCCGCTGCACCGCGCCGTCAGTGCCCCGCAAGACGGCCTGTGGGCCGAAGCCTGCCTGCGGCTGGCCGAGGAGGACCGGGCGCTGCATGACGGCTGGTTTGCGGCCCTGCGCGAGGCGGGGCAGGCCGATGGCTGTCTGACGCTGCTGGCGCCCAGCCGGTTTCACGCAAGTTACGTGCAGACGCATCTGTCGGAACGGATGACCACCGCAGTGCGCCGCATCAACGGGCAGATTCTGCGGATTAAAGTGATTTCCCCTTAGTCTTTGCCGGGGCGGTTTTTCCGTCTGAATTGACGCCAGATCAGCGCGCCACCGGCCAGAAGCCCCGCGCTGATCATCAGATGGCGCGAAGTGACGCCGACCCGCGCCTTGGCGCTGGCGCGGAAGCGCGGATCGAAAAAGCGGCCAGCAGGCAGACCAGCCGCGTTTCACGCGAGTTACGTGCAGACGCATCTGTCGGAACGGATGACCACCGCAGTGCGCCGCATCAACGGGCGGATTCTGCGGATTAAAGTGATTTCCCCCTAGTCTTTGCCCGGGCGGTCTTTCCGTCTGAACTGACGCCAGATCAGCGCGCCCCCGGCCAGAAGCCCCGCGCCGATCATCAGATGGCGCGAGGTGACGCCGACCCGCGCCTTGGCGCTGGCGCGGTAACGCGGATCGAAGAAGCGGGTATCGGCCAGCACGCGGCCCAGAAAGCTTTCGCGCCGCAAGGGCAGTTCGCGCAGCGCCCGGCCCGTGCGCGGGTTCAGCGCCTCGATGGCCGAGATCAGGCTGCCATGCGCCTTGACCGCAGCGGCGACGGCTTCGGGCGTGGTGTCCAGATGTTCGGCCAGAAGCCGGTCGCGCATGGCGGCGATCATGCGGCGGCTGGCGCCTTTCGTGCCCGCCAGCGCCACGTCGCATTCGGTATCGAACCCCATCGAACGGCGGTCGATATTCGACGAGCCGACCCGCAGCAGCGTGTCGTCGATGATGCTGATCTTGGCATGGACATAGATGCCTTGGCCCGCCGCATCGACCGGGTAGAAGATGCGGAAACGGCCATGATAGTCATGCGCCCGCAGATCGCGCACCATGCGCGAGCGGGTGATGTGCATGGCCTGATCCTCGATCATTTTCTGCGCAGCATCGGGCTGGATGATGACGACCTCGGGGCCGTCGGCTTCGATCAGGCGGCGCTTGATGGCGCGGGTGATACTGTCGCAGCAGAAATATTGCGATTCCAGATAGATCACGTCGCGGGCGGTGTCGATGCTGTCCAGATAGAGCTGCTCGATCTCGGCCACAGGGGGGGCGTCGGTCGTCGGCGGCTCGGTCCGGGCGATGGCCAGATCGACATTGGCGAGCATGGGGCGGATGCTGTCGGGCCACAGATCCGCGCCGGGCCGGAAATCCTCGTCCACCGGCGCGTCATTGGCGCGTTCCCAGCGGTCGCGCACCAACTCGCTGAGCGCCGCCGCCGCGGGGCCGGAAATCACCGCCGAGGCGTCGTGCCACGGCTGGGCGATCTGTCCCGATTTCAGGCGGCGGAGGTCGTTTTCAGGGTCGTGTTCGGGCGTGTCCCAGCGGCCGTCCGTCACGTCGATGCCGCCGCAGAAGGCCAGCGAATCGTCGATGACCACGACTTTCTGGTGGTGGCAGGCGCCGATCGGGTGGCGGCCGTCAAAGGCCAGATGGATCTGGGCGGGGGACATGAACTTGACGCGGGCGGCGGGCAGGATGCCGCCGGGGGCGATCAGGGCGCCGCCGCTCCATTTCAGCAGATAGATGTCCAGACCGGGGCGGCGTTCGGCCAGCGCGTCCAGAAACGGCCCGACCTTGTTCGGAAAGCCGTCCGGCGCCTGGCCATCGGCATCGCTTTCCCCCGGCAGCATGTCGATTTCAAAATCGAAATCCCAGCCCACCATCAGCGCCATGCGTTCCGCCTTCAGCAGCGATTCCCGCAGGGCGCGGAAATAGGCCTGACCGTCGATGATGAAGGAAAAGCAGCTGGCTTTTTCGATGCGCCAGCAATTCTTGCCGGGGCGGAACTGGAAATCTTGCATGTGTCACCGCGTAAGGGGAAGGCGGGACAGAAACGGGATCGCGGCGGGCAGGGTTCCGCCGCGATCTTAACTTATGTCAGCGCAGACGCAGGCGGGGCAGCGACAGCGCGGCGGCGCACCATGACAGGATGGCGCACAGCGCGATGCCCGCGACCATGGTTTGCGCGGTGTTGTTCATGAAGAGGCTGGTGACGCCGATCATCACGCCGCCGGTCAGCATCTGGAACGTGCCGCCCAGCGACGAGGCCAGCCCCGCGATGTCGGGATGCGGGTCCAGCGACATGACCATGGCCGTGGGCATCACCAGCCCAAGGCAGGCATTGCCCAGAAACAGCCCGATCATCACCACGGGCAAGGCATCAAGTCCCGACCACACCACCAGCGTCAGCGCGATGGTCGCGGCCGCAAAGCCGGTGATGGCGACCGAGATCACCCGCTCCATCCCGAACCTTTCGGCCATGCGCGCGGCCAGTTGCGAGGCCGAGAAGAAGCCGATCGCATTGGCCGCGAAGGCCAGCGAGAACTGCGTCGGCGTCAGCCCGTATTGCCGGGTATAGACGAAGCTGGCCGAGGCGATGAACACGAAGAAGCTGGCCATGCCGAAGCCGCCGATCATCGTCAGCCCCATGAAGCGGCGGTCGCCCAGCAGGCGGCGGGCGCCTGCGGCCATCACGCGGGCGCGCACGGGCCGGCGGTGTTCGGGGGCCAGCGTCTCGGGCAGGGCAAAGACGATCAGCAGGAAGCTGATCAGCGCGGCGCAGGCCAGAACGGCGAAGATCTCGCGCCAGCCGCCCCAGGCCATGATGATCGAGCCCGAGAGTGGCGCGAGCATCGGCGAGACGGCGATGACGATCATGATGGTGGCCATGACGCGGGCCGCCGCCGGGCCGCTGGCCACGTCGCGGATCACCGCGCGCGGCACGGCCATCAGCGCCGCCGCACCCAGGCCCTGCACCGCGCGGGCGGCGATCAGCCAGCCGATGCTGGGCGCGAAGGCCGCGGCGATGGTGGCCAGCGTGAAGATGCCAAGCCCGATCATCAGCGGCTTCTTGCGCCCGATGGCGTCGGCCATGGGGCCATAGATCATCTGTGCCACGCCGAAGACGATGAAATAGGCGGTCAGGGTCAGCGCCGCGCCTGCCTCGGATGTGGCAAGGTCGGCGGCCACCTGCGGCAGCGCGGGCAGATACATGTCCATCGCAAAGGGACCGACGGCGGAAAGAAGGCCCAGCACAAGGGCCATGCGGAACAACGGATCACGCATCGGAATGCCTGTTTGTTTGGATCATGGAATTGGACAAGGGGGGGGAAAGGCGCAAGAATCGCGCCAAGGATGATGCCACCGCCAAGCCGGGCTTGTGTCACGACCGCGCCCCATTGGCAATCCCGGTCCGGCAGGGTAGGCGCGGAAGGTAGGAGGTGCCCCATGAATGCCAATCTGAAGGGGGCGGCGATGATGGTCGCCGCCATGGCCGGTTTCGCGGTCGAGGACATGCTGCTGAAATCCGCCGCGCGCGATGTTCCGGTCGGGCTGATCCTGATGATCTTTGGCGCCTTGGGCACGGTCTGGTTCGCGGCTCTGGCCAAGTCGCGCGGCGACCGTCTGCTGAACCGCGATCTGCTGCATCCGGTGGTGGGCGCCAAGTCGCTGGCCGAGATCGTCGGGCGGCTGTTTTTCGTGCTGGCGCTGGCGCTGGCGCCGTTGTCCACGGTCTCGGCGCTGCTGCAGGCGACGCCTTTGGTCGTCGTCGCGGGCGCTGCGCTGTTTTTCGGCGAGCGTGTGGGCTGGCGGCGCTGGAGCGCGATTGCCATCGGCTTTGCAGGCGTGCTGATCGTGTTGCGGCCCGGCGTCGATCTGGGCTGGGGCTCGGTCGCGGCGCTGCTGGGGATGCTGGGATTTGCGCTGCGCGATCTGGCGACGCGGGGCGCGCCGAAATCGCTGTCGAACATGGTGCTGGGGGTTTACGGCTTTCTGGCGCTGGTGCCTGCGGGCGCGATCATGCTGGCGGTGACCGGCGGGGCAGGGGTGCCGCCCGCCGCCGCGCTGGGGCTGATCGCCACGGCCTCGGTCGTGGGGACGGGGGCGTATTACGCGCTGACCTCGGCCATGCGGCTGGGCGAGGTCGCGGTCGTCACGCCCTTTCGCTATACGCGGCTGGTCTTTGCGCTGATCCTTGCCGCTCTGGTCTTTGGCGAGCGGCCCGACCTGCTGACGCTGCTGGGCAGCGCGGTCATCGTCGGCAGCGGGGTCTATACGCTGCTGCGGTCGCGGCGTGAAACGCAGACCGCCGCCGCGCAGGAGATCTGAACGGCGGCGGCAGAGAGGATCGCAAAAGGATCAGGGTGTGGCCGAGGCGGCTTCCTGTTCGGTCGCGGGCTTGTCGGGATCATAGCCCGGACGGATGCGGTCGAACTGCGTCGGGTGCACCTGTCCCAGCCAGGTTTCGGTCAGCGGCGTGCCGTCCTTGGCCGCCAGATAGGCGCGGATATCCGCCGTCTCGACCCCTTCGGCGGCAATGTCGAAGATCAGCCGCCAGCGCGAGGTGCCGACCACGGGCAGGGCATAGGACTGCACGATCTGGACGCGCTCGGGCACGGTGACCTGCGGCGTCACGCCGTCCTGCTGGCCCAGCTTGCCGATCGCGTCGCCGTCGAAGTCGATGGCGACCTTCAGGTGACCGAAGGGACGCGGCTGGCCCGGCACGCCGCCCGCGCCGATGCGGGTGGCGACGGTCTTGGCCAGCGGCTGCGGCACGGGGGCATCGGCCATCCAGGTCAGGTCGTAATTGAAATCAAGCTCTTGTCCCGGTTGCGGCTTTTCCTCCGGGTTCCAGAACGAGACGATATTGTCATAGATCTCATCATCGGTCGGGATCTCGATCAGCTGGATCTGACCCTTGCCCCAATCGCCCTTGGGCGCGATCCAGACCGAGGCGCGCTTGTCATAGAACACGCCGTCATCTTCGTAATTCTCGAACCGGCGGTCGCGCTGGATCAGGCCGAAGCCCTGCGGGTTTTCCGTGGCAAAGCTGGAGGTGACGACGCGCGGCGGGTTCATCAGCGGACGCCAGATCTGTTCGCCATTGCCCATCACCATCATCAGCCCGTCGGCGTCATGCACTTCCGGGCGCCAGTCGAAGGCCAGAACGCGGTTGGTTTCGGAATACCAATACATCGAGGTCAGCGGCGCGACGCCCAGCCGTTCGACCGAGTTGCGGAAGAACAGCTTCGACGAAATCGCCATCTTCTGGCCCTGACCCGGCGTGCCCTTGGTGATGTCCATGCGGTAGGCGCCCGAGACCGAGGGGCTGTCCATCAGCGCATAGATGGTGACATCGGCGCTGCCATCGGTGGGCTTTTCGATGTAGAATTCCTTGAACAGCGGGAATTCCTCTGGCTCGGACATGCCGGAATTCAGCGCAAGGCCGCGGGCCGACATGCCATATTGGCCCTGCGGTCCCGAGGTGCGGAAATAGGACGCGCCCAGAAAGCTGATCCAGTCGGTTTTCAGGTCTTCGTCCATCAGGCGGAAGCCCGCAAAGCCCGTGCCCTTGGTCAGTTGCTTGGCCGGGCTGTCGGCGGGCATGTCGAAGAAGCGGGCGTCATAGGTGATCTCGCGCGCCTTGCCATCCTCGACGGTGCTGATCTTGACGGGATTGCGGAAATAGGTGCCCAGATGGAAGAACTGCACCGGCACGTCGCCCACCTTCACGGTGGTTTCGGGGCGGAAGACGATCTTCCAATGCGCGTCATAGTCGATCTTGTCCAGCACTTCGGGCTGTTCGACGACGGGGGCGACAAAGGGTTTCGCCGCCAGTTCGCGCGCGCTGGCGGCCAGCGTGTCGAAGCTGAAATCCTGCGCCTGACCCAGCGTGGGCTGGAAGGCATCGGCGGTGGTTGTGGCGTCCTGCGCCATGGCGGCGAGGAGATTGGCGGGCAGAAGCGGCTGGCCAAGCGTCAGGGCAAGGGCTGCGGCACAAAGGGCGGCGGGACTGCGAAGGCGCAAGTTGGAACTCCGTTCGGTCAGCGGGACAGCATTGATGAGCAAGGGAAATGCCCTGTGCCAAGGTTTGTTCCCATCGCTATTTTGACTGCGGGATTCTGGCAAGCAAATAGCAAGAACCCGCGCAAAAAGCGCGGATCCCTGCCGGTTTTGCACGCGGTCCACGGCGATGCCGCGCCGGAACGGGTCCGGCGCGGCGGGCTATCCTGCCTTTGTTTGCGATGGTCTGCTGCCCCGTCTGGCGGTCCCGGACTTGCGCCGGGTTTACCAGATGAAGTCGTCGCCCCCCAGCTGGTTCAGGCGCGTGTCCTCGATCACCAGACGGTCGCCGCCATGGGTGATGATGACATCGTTTCCGACCTGACGGGCCGCGCCGCGCACATCGCCCCAGCTGTCGAAACGGGTGTAATGCGACAGGTTGATGCGGTCGTCATCGGTTTCAAAATCGGTGATGACATCGCGCCCGCCATTCCAGACGAACACGTCCGAGCCTTCGCCGCCCGACATGGTGTCATGGCCCGCGCCGCCGTCCAGCGTGTCATTGCCTTCATGCGCGGTGATGCGGTCATTGCCCGCCTGACCCAGCATCCGGTCGTCGCCTTCGCCGCCAAGGATGACATCGTTGCCCGCCCCGGCCAGCACGGTGTCATTGCCTTCGCCCGCGTTGATGTAGTCGTTGCCGGTGCCCGACACGGCCATGTCGTTGCCTTCGCCCAGCTGGATATTGTTGGTGCCGTTGCCGGCATGCACGGTGTCATTGCCTTCGCCGGCATTGATCACGTCATTGCCGGCGCCAGCCGACACGAAGTCATTGCCTTCGCCCGCGACGACGCGGTTATGGCCTTCGCCCGCATAGATGCGGTCATTGCCTTCGCCGCCGTCGATGGTGTCATTGCCGTTGAAGCCATAGATGGTGTCATCGCCCGACATGCCGAACAGGCGGTCGGCGACATTGGTGCCGTTGATGCGGTTGCTGTCGTCATTGCCACGGATGGTTGCCATGGGATCCTCGCTGATGTTGCCGGCGGTCAGGTCTTGCGCGGTCAGGCTGCCGGTTCGGCCGTATTCCACGTCGTCCGGCAGGGTTACGCGGCAGACCGCGCGACTATTCCGCGCGGCGGTGAAATTTTTGCGTCAGGGGGGAAAAATGGCGGGGCCTGAAAGCGGGGCCTAAAAAGGCCGTGCGCCATGAAAAAAGGCGGCCATGACGGGCCGCCCGAATGCGCAGGGAAGGCGGGCGTTTCAGTTCGGCGGCAGGCCTTCGGCACTGTCGCCAAGGGCTGCGGCCTCTTCCTCGGGGGTCAGCGGCTGGTCGGCGCCCACGGCCTGCAGCGCCGCGTCGATCGCGCTTTCATCCGAGGCGGGCTGGAACGTGCCGTCCTGCGTCGCCGACAGCGCGGCGAAGCGCTGTTGCCAGCCCTCGGTGCCGCGACAGGCCAGCACGATGCGGATGGTGCTGTCGCGCACGGTTTCATATTCGCGGCAAAGCTGGCCTTCATCGCCGCGATACGAGGCGATCATGGAAAGCTGCGTGCCGTCATCCAGCCCCCGCACCTGCCCGGCGCGCAATTCGTCCAGCGCCGCGATCTCGGGCTGGGCCAGACCTTGCGGGGCGGGTGCGCCCGATTGCTGCCACCAGCCAAAGACCAAGGCCGCCAGCGCAACCGAGGCCGCCGCCGCAAGCCACGGACGCCGGTTCAGGTTGGCGGGGGCGGGCGGCGTGGTTTGCTGCGGTTTGGGCTGTTGCGGTTTGGGCTGTTGCGGTGCGGGCTGGGCTGCGGCGCGGATCATTGCGGCAAGGGGATCTTCGGAATGCCCTGCGTCGGGTTGGCCCGCATCGGGTTGACCCGTGTCGGATTGGCGCCATTCGCCCAGCAGGCGGCGGGTTTCGGTAAACCGCGCCAGCCGCCTTTGCAGATCGGGATCGGCCGCGACGGCGCGGCGCAGGGCCTCGGCGCGGTCCGCGTCCAGCTGGCCATCGGCAAGCGCCATCAGGGTTTCGTCGTCGATCTGCATGGTCCTATCCTGTCAGCCGCCGGGGTTGCGCATGGTCTACGCGCCGCCGGTCATTTTAATCCCAGTTTTTCCGCCAGCGCGAGGCGGGCGCGCGCCAGCCGGCTCATGACCGTGCCCATGGGGATGTCCAGCGTGCGGGCGGTTTCGGCATAGCTCATTTCTTCGACACAGACGAGATGCAGCACCTCGCGCTGGTCTTCGGGCAGGGTCAGCATGGCCTCCTGGACGTGGCGCAGCATGATGCGCGCCTCAAGGCCGGGGGCGGGATCGGTGGGCAGCGCCTCGGGGATGTCGAAGACATCGACCTGAGTGCCCTGCGTCTTTTGCCGCCGGGTCTGGTCGATCCATGCGTTGCGCATGATGCGAAACAGCCACGGTTCAATACGTGAGGTGGCGTCGAAGCTGGCGGCATTGGCGATGGCGCGTTCGACGGTGATCTGCACCAGATCGTCGGCCAGATCCTTGCGCCGCGACAAGGACAGCGCGAAGCGGCGAAGGTTGGGCAGAAGGGCGATCAGGGCCTGACTGAAAGCCGCATCCATGAAACCTCCGAAACTTGGACATCACGCATCATTCGGGGAATAATAGAGGGGTTGGGACGTGGAATGTCCAGCAAGCCGTCCCACAGGAGAAGCCCGATGCCACGATTTCCGCTGATTTTTGCCATGCTGGCCGCGATGCTGGTGCTGGAGCTCGCGCCGCAGGGCTGGGGGATGCAGGTCGCCGCCGCATGGGCCGATGACCATGACGACGATGATGATGATGACGACGACGCGCAGCCGCGCCGCAGGCCCGCGCCGCAACAGGCCCCGCGTGTCCGCGCGCCTGCGCCGCCGCCCGCCTTTGCCGCCAATGAGATTCTGGTCCGCGGCCTTGCCCAACCCGATATCGAGGCGCTGCGGGCGCAGGGCTTTCAGCCGTTGCGGCGCGCCACCCTGTCCTCGGGCGAGACACTGATCCGGCTGCGCAAGCCGCGCCATATGACGATGGCCGAGGCCCGCGCCGCCGTCCGCGCCCGCGAAACCGGGGGCAGCGCGGATTTCAACCATTTCTATCGCCCTGAACAGGGGCCAGCCTGTCGCGGCATCGACTGTCCCGCGCGCCAGATGATCGCATGGCCTGCGGGCACCGCCAGTTGCGGCACCGCACCGCGCATCGGCATGGTCGATACCGGCATCAATGCCAGTCATCCGGTCTTTGCCGACAGCCGCCTGCATGTGCATCGCATCGGCGAGGGGCGCAATGTCGATCCCTCGGGTCAGATCCACGGCACCTCGGTTGCGGCGCTGCTGGTTGGGCAGGCCGACAGCCGCTCGCCCGGGCTGGTGCCGGGGGCCGAGCTGATCGCCGTCGATGCCTTTCATCTGGCGGGCAAGGATGAGCGCGCCGACGCCTTCGACCTGATCGAGGCGCTGGATTATCTGGGCGCGGCCAAGGTGGGCATCATCAACCTGTCGCTGGCCGGTCCGCATAACGCAGCCCTTGCGCGGCAGGTGCGGTTGCTGGACGGCGCGGGCATCGTGATGGTGGCGGCGGCGGGCAATGGCGGGCCGGGCGCGAAACCCGCATATCCCGCCGCCTATGAGCCGGTGATCGCGGTGACGGCGGTGGACCGGCGCGAACAGGTCTATCGCCGGGCCGGGCGGGGCAAGCATATCGATTTCGCCGCGCCGGGGGTCGATATCTGGACTGCCGCCTCGGTCAGTGGCGCGCGCACCAAGACCGGCACATCCTTTGCCGCGCCCTTTGTCACGGCGGCGGCGGCGCTGCTGATGCAAAGCCAGCCCGGCATCGCGCCCGACATGCTGCGCGTGCGGTTGCAGGCCGCCGCCCGCGATCTGGGATCCAAAGGGCATGATGATGTCTTCGGGCATGGGCTGGTGATCCCGGCCAATCCCTGCATGGCCGTCGCCGCCCCCTGAGAGACCGGCCCGCGCCGCGCCGCGAAGCCGTCCCTGCGGGGCGGCTTTTTGCTGTCTGCGGGCATCGGATAACTGAACCGATCAGTCGATTCTTGCGCCGGAATGCCGCGCCGCAGCGCCGGGCGGGTGGATTTCAGAAAAATCGCGGCGGCGGATCTGACAGGTGGCGGTTTCTTGCCGGTCGGGACCGCCTTTTGCCGCGCGAGTCCGGCGCCGGGACTGGTCTGACCAACAGACAGGTCGAATTTCCCCGAATACAACCTGAGGATGACGAGTTTGTGGGTGGCGGGAACCCGCCGCCGAACATGCTGCGATGCAGCACATCCGGGGCGATATCGGGCTTTTCCCACGCCCTGCTGACCAAAGCTGTCAGAGACGCGTCAGGAGAAGCCTGCTTACCTGAGGTCATGCGACGGTCGGCCCAGAACCGACCCGCACCCATCCCGGGCCGCCACAAGACCGGCAGCCCGACAAGCGAAAGGACCATCGATGCCTGATTTCATGAAGGGGATCACCAGTTTCCGCGGGGACGTTTTCCCGCAACAGGCCGCGCTTTACCGGCAATTGGCGCATGAGGGTCAAAGCCCGCAGGCCCTGATGATTTCCTGCGCTGACAGCCGCGTCATGCCCGAGGCGATCACGCAATCGGGCCCCGGAGAGCTGTTCGTCTGTCGCAATGCCGGAAACATCGTGCCGCCGTTTTCGACGATGAATGGCGGTGTGTCCTCGGCCATCGAATATGGCGTGATGGCGCTGGGGGTGCGCGACATCATCGTCTGCGGCCATTCGGAATGCGGCGCGATGAAGGGCCTGTGCTGCCCGCATCTGCTGGAGCCGATGCCCAATGTCGCCGCCTGGCTGCGTCACAGCCACGCCGCGCATTCGGTGGTGTCGCAAGCCTATCCGCAGGGCCTGAGCGAGCCGGACATGATCCGCGCCGTCGCGCTGGAAAACGTGCTGGTGCAGCTGGATCACCTGCGCACGCATCCTTCGGTCGCGGCGAAGCTGGCGCAGGGTGAGATCACGCTGCATGGCTGGTTCTTCGACATCGAGACTGGCGGCGTGCTGGTCTATGACGGCGAGAAACGCGAATTCGTGCTGCCCCGCGACGGCCAGGACCTGCCGGTCGCGATCCGGGGCCGCATCCAGCCGCAGCTTGCCGCGCAGGCCACCATCGCGGCGGAGTGACGATCATGCAGAAATACGCCTCCTCATTCTCGCGTGATTTTGCCGCTTCGCTGGTGGTCTTTCTGGTGGCCATGCCGCTGTGTCTGGGCATCGCCATCGCCTCGGGCGTGCCTGTGGCGATGGGGCTGATCTCGGGCGTCATCGGCGGCATCGTCGTGGGCTTTCTGGCCGGATCGCCCTTGCAGGTGACGGGACCGGCGGCGGGGCTTGCCGTCATCGTCTTTGGCTTCGTGCAGGAATACGGCATCGCCATGCTGGGTCCGGTGCTGGTGCTGGCCGGGATCATCCAGATCGCCGCCGGGTTTCTGCGCATGGGATCGTGGTTCCGCTCGATCTCGCCGGCGGTGGTGCATGGGATGCTGACGGGCATTGGCATCCTGATCATTCTTGGCCAGATCCATGTGCTGATGGGCAGCGCGCCCGCCGCACATGCGACCGACAATATCGCCGCGATGGACGAAAGCGTGTCGCGCGTGCTGGGCGACACGGTGTCGTCCGAGACGCTGGCGCTGCTGATCGGCCTGATTTCGCTGCTGGCGATGCTGGGCTGGGAAAAGATGCGCCCGACATCGCTGGCGCTGGTGCCCGGCGCGCTGATCGGCGTGGGCGCGGGCACGGTGCTGACGGCGTTGATGAACCTGCCCATTCCGCGCGTCGAGGTGCCGGATTCGATCTTTTCCAGCATCGCGCTGCCGACGGTCGAGAATTTCGCCCGCATGACCGAACCGGGACTGATCGTCGCCGCCGTGGTCATCGCCATCATCGCCAGCGCCGAGACGCTGCTGTCGGCGGCCGCCGTCGACCGGATGCATGACGGCGAACGCACCCGGCTGAACAAGGAGCTGTTTGCGCAGGGCGTCGGCAACGGCTTGTGCGGGGTGCTTGGCGGTCTGCCGATCACCGGCGTGATCGTGCGGTCCTCGGCCAATGTGCAGGCGGGGGCCCGGACGCGGGCCTCGACCATCATGCATGGCATCTGGATTCTGGCGCTGATCGCGGCGCTGCCGGGGCTGTTGGGTCTGGTGCCGCTGACGGCGCTGGCGGCGGTGCTGCTGGTGACCGGCTGGCGTCTGATCGGCATTCACCATGTCCGCGAATTGCTGACCAATCACGGGTTCTTCCCGGTGGCGATCTGGGTGGCGACGGTGGTGATGGTGGTGACGCATGACCTGCTGGTCGGCGTGGGCATCGGCCTGGCGCTGTCGCTGGTCGAGGTGCTGCCGTGGCTGGTGCGCCGCTTTTCGATCAGGCGGACCGAGCAGGGTGACGCGATCCGCCTTGGCCTTGACGGGGCCGCGACCTGCCGCAGCGTGCCCGCGATGCTGGAGACGCTGGAGAACCTGCCCGAAGGCCGCAAGGTCTGTCTGGACGGTCAGAAGCTGAACTATATGGACCATACCAGCGCCGAGACGATCTGCGAATGGGTCCGGCGCGAGACGCGGGCCGGCCGCCCCGTCGAGGTGCTGGCGCCGCAGCAAAGCGATCCGCGGATCGGGCGGATCTTCGCGCGGCTCTCCTCCGAGACTGCCTGAGCGGGTCCATTGCCGAAATCTTTCGTGGCGCCGGGAACGACCGGCGCCACGTCGCGCTTGTGGCTGTGGCATTTGCAGGATGACACAGGCATGAGCGACCACAGCCCGGCACGGGAACTGCCCAAGGACGAAGCGACCCCCGAAGAGGCCAAGGCCATTCCCGCCGATGATCTGGAAGAACGGATGCCGTCAAAAGCGGCGACCGTGCACGAACTTCTGCGCCGCGAGGGCGAGCGCGAGCTGTCGCGTGAGGTTTTCGCGCTGTTCTGGTCGGCCTTGGCGGGCGGCATCACCATGAGCCTGTCGCTGGTCGCGCGCGGCATCATCAGGGCCAATCTGCCCGATATCGAGCTGGGCTTTCTGATCGAGGCGGTGGGCTATACCTTCGGCTTCATCTTCGTCATCGCGGCGGGCCAGCAGCTGTTCACCGAAAACACGGTGACGCCGGTCGTGCCGGTGCTGCGCAAGCCCACGGGTGGCAACGTCTTGCGGCTGCTGCGGCTGTGGGGCTCGGTCTTTGCGGGCAATCTGGCGGGCGCGGCCATTGCGGCGGCGGTCTTTGCCTATCTGCCGGTCTTTACCCCCGAAGTGACGCAGGCCTTTCTGGAGATCGGCCATCATCTGATGGAAAAGACCCCGGTGCAGATGTTCACCGGCGGCATCATCTCGGGCTGGATGATCGCCACGATGGTCTGGGCGATCTATGGGCTTGAGCAGTCGAAGCTGCTGCTGGTGTTTCTGGCGACATATCTGGTGGCCATAGGGGATTTCCCGCATGTCATCGTCGGCAGCGTCGAGGTGATCTATCTGCTGATGATGGGGCAGGCCAGTCTTGGCCCGGCGCTGGGGGCGTTCCTTCTGCCCACCACGCTGGGCAATATCGTCGGCGGCACGGCGATCTTTGCGTTGGTGTCGCATTTCGAGGTGCGCGCCGACGAGGAAGGCTGAGGGGCAGGCTAAAGATCGCGGCGAAATTCCGCGATCAGGTGCTGGACCACGGCGCGCATCGCCTGATCGTGATCTGCCCCTGCCGCCAGCGCCGAGGCCATGACCGCGCGCTGGCGGTCGGCGGCGCTGTCCTGCGCCATGTCGCGCAGCCGGGCGGTGGCGGGCTGGCTGTCCAGCGCATCGGCGTCCTCGGCGATCAGCGCCAGCCAGTCCTCGGTCAGTTGCGCAAATGGCCGGATTTCGCGCGAGCCGAAGTCGATCAGCCCCTCGGTCACGCCATAGCGCAGCGCGCGCCAGCGGTTTTCACCCAGCAGGAAGTTGTCATATTGCCGCCAGCGCAGGTTCTTGCGGTGCAGCCGCACCAGCATCCGCGCCGTGGCCTGAATCGTCGCGGCCATGGTCAACGCATCGCGGATGCGCGGGCAGGCGTCGCAGATCCGCGTCTCCAGCGTGGGGTAATGCGACGAGGGGCGCAGATCCCACCAGATCTTGCTGGCATCCTGAATGATGCCCAGATGCACCAGCGCCTGCACCGAACGCTGATATTCCCCCCAGCCCGCGAATTGCGGCGGCAGGCCCGTGCGGGGATAATTGCCAAACACCGTCGTGCGATACGAGCCAAGCCCGGTATCCACCCCCTGCCAGAACGGGCTTGAGACCGACAGCGCCAGCAGATGCGGCAGGAAATAGGGCATCTGGTTCATCAATTCGATCCGCAGCGCCTTGTCGGTGATGCCGACATGGACATGCATCCCGCAGATCAGCATCCGCCGCGACACCGCCCCCATTTCGCGCGACAGCTGGATATAGCGGTCCTTATCGGTATGGCTTTGATCGCGCCAGTCGGCAAAGGGATGGCAGGCCACGGAAATCGGCGCCATGCCAAATTCCGCCGCATGGGTCGCAATCGAGAGGCGCAGCCGCGCAAGATGGTCGCGGGCCTCGGCGATATTGCGGCTGACGGGGGTGCCGACCTCGATCTGGCAGCGCAGATATTCCGGGCTGACCTGATCGCCAAGATCGGCCTTGCAGGCGGCCATCAGCGCGTCGGGCGCCTCGGCTAAGGCGCCGGTTTCGGCATCGACCAGCAGATATTCTTCCTCGATGCCCAGCGTGAAGTCGTCGTCGTCCTGCATGGTGATCCGCCTGTCGTGACCTGTGGCGGATCAACACATTGGCAGCGGCCCGCGTTCCCGCCACGCGGCCGCCGTCATGCCAAAGCCCTCATGCCACAGCCCTCATGCCGCCGCCTTGCGCCCGCGCACCAGCCGCAGCACCAAGGGCAGAAACCAGATCAGGATCGTCATGATCCCCAGCCCGGCGGCGATGGGCCTGCCGAAGAATTCCAGCAGATCGCCATTGGCCTTGATCATCGAGGTGACGAAATGCTGTTCCAGCATCGGCCCCAGCACCAGCCCAAGGATGGCGGGCGCGATGGGGATGTCGTTTTCCTCCATGATGAAGCCCAGAACGCCGAAGGCCAGCATCAGGATGATGCCAAAGACCGAATTGGTGATGGCAAAGGCGCCGACGATGCAGAACAGCAGGATGATCGGCATCAGGATGCGCTGCGGCACCGCAAGGATATGCGCCGAGCCGCGGATCGCCAGCCAGCCCAGCGGGATCATCAGCAGATTGGCCAGCAGAAAGACGATGAACAGCGCATTCACCATCGCCGCCTGTTCGATGAAGATCGTCGGGCCGGGGTTCATGCCTTTGATATACAGCACGCCGATGACGATGGCGGTGATGGAATCGCCCGGAATGCCAAAGACCAGCGCCGGGATCCACGCGCCGCTGACGGCGGAATTGTTCGAGGCCCCGGCCTCGACCAGCCCCTCGACATGGCCGGTGCCGAATTTCTCGGGCGTGCGGGAAAACCGCTTGGACATCGCATAAGATATCCACGCCGCGATATCCGCGCCCGCGCCGGGCAGCGCGCCGATCAACGTGCCGGTGACATTGCCGCGCATGGTCTGTTTGGGATACCGCTTCAGCACGCCCCATTGCGTGCGGATCATCCCGCGCGTGTCGGGTTTCAGCGCCGGGGGCATCTTGTGGCCATGCACCATATAGCGAAACACCTCGGCCAGCGCGAACAGCCCGATCATCGCCGGAATGAATGAGATCCCGGCCAGCAGATCGACATTGCCGAAGGTGAAGCGCGGCTCGGCGGTGGGGTTGTCCATGCCGACACAGGCCGCGACCAGCCCGATGACCAGCGCCACCAGCCCGCGCGTGACCGAGCCGGGCGACACGAAGATCGCCGCCGACAGCCCCAGCAGCACCAGCCAGAAATATTCAAAGGAGGAGAATTTCAGCGCCACCTCGGCCAGCAGCGGCGAGGCGAGGATCAGCACGATGGTGCCGAAGACGCCGCCGATCACCGAAAAGACCAGCAAGGCGCCAAGCGCCTCGGGGCCGCGCCCGTCGCGGGTCATGCGGTAGCTGTCTTCGACATAGGCGGCCGAGGCAGGCGTGCCGGGGATGCGCAGCAGCGCACCGGGAATGTCGCCGGAAAAGATCGCCATGGCGGATGCGGTGACGATCGCGGCGATGGCGGCAATCGGCTCCATGAAGAAGGTGATGGGCACCAGCAGCGCGGTGGCCATGGTGGCGGTCAGGCCGGGGATGGCGCCGACGAACAGCCCGAAGGCGCCCGACAGCAGCATGACCAGCAGCACCTGCCAGTCAAAGACCATGGCAAAGGATTGGGACAGCGTGCTCATCGGATCACCACGGCAGCGACAGGATTTCGCCGCGCGGCAGCGGCACCAGCAGCATCCGGCCAAAGGCGAATTGCACGACCAGCACCGTGACCAGCGCGATGGGCAAGATCAGCAGGGGCTTCGTGCGGGTCAGCGCCAGCATGGCCGCGACCAGCACCAGGCTGGCAAGGGTGAAGCCCACGCGGTCCAGCACCAGCACATAGACCCCCACCAGCAGCGCCGCCCCCAGAAGCCGCGCCCATGCCCCGGTTTCGCGCGCCCAGTCGGCCACCTGCACCAGCGCCATGCCGCGTTCCTGACGCAGGCCCTTTGCCAGCATCACCGCGCCCAGCACGATGGCCAGAAAGCCCACGACCTCGGGCAGGGTCTCGGCGCCGTATTTCTGGCCCGGCAAGGGCGAAAAGCGCATCGACGCGATGAACAGAACCACTCCGCCCAGCAGGGTCAGAAACCCCAAGGCGCGATCTCCCAGTCTCATTCCAGCCTCCCCTCTGGTTCGGGGGGCCGCGCCGGGGCGCAGCCCGCCCGTGTCGTCATCCGTGTCGTCACTTGGCCAGACCGGCCTCTTTCATGACCGCGCCCAGCGTGGCGTCGTCTTCGGCCACGATGCGGGCGGTGTCCTCGGGTCCGGCCCAACGAAGGCCGAAGCCGCGTTCGGTCATGAAGTCCTGATATTCCTTGCTGTCATAGGCTTTTTGAATGGCGGCGGTCAGCTTGGCGCGCACGTCTTCGGGCATGCCCTTGGGGGCCGCGATGGTGCGCCAGACCGACAGTTTCCAGTCCGAGCCGGTGGCCTGTTTCAGCGGCGGCGCGTCGGGAAACAGCGCCTGCGGTTCGTCGGACATGGTGGCCAGCGCCCGCACGCGGCCCGCATCGATCAGCGCGCGCCCCTCGGCCAGCGACGAGGGCACAAGCTGCACGCCGCCCGCCACCATGTCGGTCAGCCCGGCAGAGGCACCCTGACTGGGCACCCATGCCACGTTCTGCAAGGGAATGCCTTCGGACAGCATCCAGCCCAGCATGTTCAGATGCCAGATGCCGCCCTGTCCCGTCCCCGAGGCTTTCAGCGTGCCTGCGGGTTCCGATTTCATGGCGTCGCGCAGCTCGGCGGCGGTCTGCCACGGCGCGTCCTCGGCCACCATCAGCCCGCCCGGATCGGCATTGACCATGGCCAGAAAGTCGAAATCCTCATGCGTCAGCTGGGTCAGGCCCTGCCAGTGCATCATGTCGATTTCGATGGTGACGATGCCGATGGTATAGCCGTCGGGCCGCGCGCGCGAGATCGCGGTATGGCCCACCACCCCCGAGCCGCCGGTCCGGTTCACCACGTTCACCGGCTTGCCCAGTTCCTGTTGCAGCATTTGCGCGAAGATGCGGCCCACCGCATCGGTGCCGCCGCCCGCGCCCCAAGGCACGATCATTTCGATCGGGCGTTCGGGATATTCCGCCAGCGCGGGCGTGGTCAGCGTGGAAAGCGTCAGCGCAGCCGCCATCAGCGGCAGAAAACATCTGCGGTTCATCGGTTCTCCTCCCTCAGGGCACGGTCGGCCCTCGCTGAGGATCAGGATTGGGGATTGTGTATACATTGTCAACGATCCAGTCGGATCTGCGTTTCACTTTGCGGATTGGCGCAGATTTTCAATGCATACGCTGTGTTTGCCGCGATGACGTTCGCCACACGCGCGGCGCGACTGCGGCAGGAAAACCACGCAGACAGGCCGACGCAATGTCACGGCTGTGTGACGGGCAGAATCTGTATTAAAACCGTCAGGAAATGAATCGCGGTCGTTCCTGCCAGCAGGCGGCGGCGCGCAAATGAAAGGTGGTCGAAAAGATGTTCTCCTCTCGTGTGCTGCTGCTGGCGGGTGCCAGCGTTCTGACACTCTCATTGCCCGCGCTGGCCCAGACCGAAGGCACCACGGAGAGTGTGGTTCTGGATGAGATCGTGCTGGACGCGACCGCGCCGACGCAGGGCTATGTCGTGCCGACCACGCAGATCGCCACCAAGACCGAGGCGACGGTGCTGGAAACCCAGCAGTCCGTTTCGGTCGTGACGACCCAGCAGATCCGGGATCAGGGCGCGGCCTCGGTCGGTCAGGCGCTGCGCTACAGCGCCGGTGCCGTTGCCGAGCCTTACGGCGCGACCCCCGGCTTTGATGAGCCGAACATCCGCGGCTTCGGTTCGAACAACTCGCAATATCTGAACGGGCTGCGGTTCATCCGCAAATTCGGCGCGCCCTCGTATGAGCTTTACGGGCTGGAGCGTGTGGAACTGCTGCGCGGCCCGTCCTCGGGGCTTTACGGCGCGGGTTCACCCGGCGGGATCGTGAACCTTGTGCAGAAGCACGCCCAGCAGGACGACTTTGCCGAGGCAGGCGTCGGCTATGGCAGCTTTGGCGATGCCAGCCTGTTTTTCGACGTGAACCGCGCCCCGTCTGAGATTCTGGCATGGCGTCTGACCGGCCAGATCAGCAAGACCGAAGAGCAGGTGAAGGACGTGACCAACGACCGCCAGTATCTGGCCGGCGCATTCCGCTGGCAGCTGGATGAGGTCTCGACGCTGGACCTGCTGCTGGGCTATCAGAAGGACAGCCCGATTTCGCCTGCGGGCGTGCCCTATGCGCTGACCCAGATCGCCGATGACGATTACCTGCGCGAGTTCTATGCCGGCTATCCCGATGAGACCGACAGCGACCGCCGCATGTTCAATGTCGGCGTGGAATATGCCCGCGATCTGGAAAACGGCTGGCGCGTGGAACAGGGCTTCCGCTATCAGAAATTCGACTGGGACTATAACATCTTCACGTCGAACGCGCTGACGGCGGACGGCAATTTCATCGACCTGAACCAGACCATCCAGAACGAGGACAGCACCACGCTGAACGTCGACACCCGGCTGGTGGGCGATGTGACCACGGGCGCTGCCACCCACAAGATTCTGGTCGGTCTGGATATCATCCGCAACAAGCTGGATAACAACACGCAGTTCCTTTACCCGCAGGATATCGACTGGCGGAACCCCGACCGCGACATCGACGTGGTGGGCGATCTTTGGTATGAAAAGCACGAAGACCTGACGATCCAGCAGATCGGCATCTATGCGCAGGACGAAATCGCATGGAACAACTGGCGTCTGTCGGCGGGCCTGCGTCACAGCTGGGTCAAGCAGACCGGCACCGTCACCAACAATTTCACCGGCACCTCCAGCGCCTATCAGAAGGATGAGGCGACGACCGGCCGCATCGGTCTGTCCTATCTGTTCGCGAATGATCTGGCGCCCTATATCGCCTATTCGACCTCGTTCGACCCCGAGATCGGCACGGATCGCAATGGCGACACGCTGAAGCCGACCGAGGGCAAGCAGTGGGAAATCGGCGTGAAGTATCAGCCCGCGCAGAACATCCTGCTGACGGCCGCCGTCTATGATCTGAAACAGACCAATGTCGTGCGCAGCGACGAAAGCTTCCAGCCGTTCCAGATCGGCGAGGTGCATTCGCGCGGCGTCGAGTTGGAAGCGACGGCGGAACTGGCCGAGGGCTGGGATGTCCGCGCCGCCTATACCTATACCGACGCGCGCCAGAAGGGCGATGCCCGCGAAACCGGCCCGTTCCTTGACGGCAACCGTGCCGCGAACTCGCCCTATCACATGGCCTCGCTGTGGCTGGACCGCGATTTCGGCAACGGCTTCCGCGCAGGCGGCGGCGTGCGCTATGTCGGCGAGCGCTATGGCGACGATGCCAACAACTACCCGCTGGACAGCTATACGCTGCTGGATCTGGGCGCGAGCTATACCCGCGACAATATCGAAGCCTCGCTGAATGTGCTGAACCTTGCCGACAAGACCTATCTGGCAAGCTGCAGCGCGTTTTACTGCAACTATGGCGAAGGCCGGGAAGTGCAGGCGCGGCTGACCTACAAGTGGTAACCCACCCGGCCCGCGTGCTGGACCGGCGTGCTTTCCTGATCTCCGCCGCGGCGCTGGCTGCGGCGGGGCCTGCATTTGGGGCGCGGGGTTTTCGGCTGGCGGCGGTGGACTGGGCCATGCTGGAAACCGCCTGCGCCCTTGGCCACCAGCCCGTCGCGGCCTGCGAACTGATCGGCTATCGGGCCGAAAGCTCGGTCGGGGATCTGCCGGGGGTGGTGGATCTGGGGCTGCGGGGCGCGCCGAATTACGAACTTCTGCAATTGACCAAGCCCGATCTGATCCTGTCATCGCCGTTCTATCAGCAGCATCAGGCGCGACTGGCTTCGGTCGCGCAGGTGCTGTCGCTGGGCTTCTATGTGCCGGGTGAGCCGCCCCTGGCCAAGGCGCTGGCGGCGCTGGAGGATCTGGGCGCGGCCACCAACAGCGCCGCCGCCGCGGGTCAGGCCCGCGCCGAGGCCGAGGCCGAGTTCGACGCCTTGGCCCGGCGCGCCGCAGCCTTTCAGGATCGGCCGGTCTGCCTGATCGACATTGGCGATGCCCGGCATCTGCGCGCCTTCGGCTTTGACAGCATGTTCGGCGATGTGCTGGTGCGGCTGGGGTTGCAAAACGCATGGTCGGGCCAGACGCAGTTCAGTTTCCGCGCGCCTTTGCCGCTGGAGCGTCTGGCCGACACGCCCGAGGCGCGGCTGGTCATCACCGGCGACATCCCGACCGAGGCGATCGGCGGGCTGCGCCGCAGCATCCTGTGGCAGGCCCTGCCGCAGGTCGCGCAATCGCGGCTTTACAGGATGCCGACGGTCAATGCCTTTGGCGGGCTGCCCTCGGCCCAGCGGTTCGCGCGGCTGCTTGTCCAGACATTCGAGGCGGGGCCCACGACGCTATGACCATGCTATGACCATGCGCACCTTCGTTCTGGCGCTGCTGCCGGCGGCGGCTCTGGCGTTGCTGATGTGGCTGATGGCCGCGCATCGGGTGCTGCCGGGCGATTGGCCGGCATGGCCGTTCGATCCGGCGCGCATGAACCTGCAGCAGATCCTGCTGGCCTTTGGGCTGATGCCGCGCGGCGCGATTGCGCTGGTTGCGGGCGTGGCGCTGGGGCTGTCGGGCGCGCTGTTGCAGGCGGTGTTGCGCAATCCGGTCGCCGATCCGACGACGCTGGGCATTTCCGGCGGGGCGCAGCTTGGGCTGGTGATCGCCACGATCCTTGCGCCGGGCCTGCTGGAGCATGGCCGCTGGCCGGTGGCGCTGACCGGCGCGGGACTGGCGGCGGGGCTGGTCATGGCCATCGGCGCGCGCCGGGCCTTTGCGCCGGTGACCATGGTCATCGCGGGGATGATGGTTGCCATGACCGCCTCGGCCATTGCCACGGCGATCACGCTGGCGCGGGGGGAATATCTGCTGTCGCTGGTGATCTGGAACGGCGGCTCGCTGGTGCAGCAGGACTGGAGCGGCGTGCGCATCCTTGCCCTTGTGCTGGCCGTCTGCGGCATCGCGGCGGCGCTGCTGGCGCGGCCCTTGCGCGTCCTGTCGCTGGGGGCTGCCGGGGCGCAGGGGCTGGGCATGAACGTCGCAGCCGTGCGCTTTGCGGCGGTGGTCGTGGCCGTGGTGCTGGCGGCGGCGGTCTCGGCCGAACTGGGGCTGATCGGCTTTGTCGGTCTGGCCGCGCCCGCATTGGCGCGCACGCTGGGGGCGCGGACCATGGGGCAGGTGCTGGCCATGGCGCCGCTGATCGGCGCGCTGACGCTGTCGATCTGCGACGGCGTGGTGATGACGCTGGCAGGCGCCACCGGAGAGATGTTTCCCACCGGCGCGCTGACCGGGCTGATCGGCGGGCCGCTGCTGATCTGGCTGCTGCCGCGCCTGCGCGGATCGACCCCGCCCGGAACCGAGGCGGGCGAGGGGCCGGGCGCACGGCTGGCGCGGCCCGGTCGCGTGCTGGCCGGGCTGGGCGCGTCGATCATCGCGCTGATCGTGGTGCTGGTCTGGATCGGGCGTATTCCGGGCGGTTGGGCCGTGCTGGATTGGGACAGTTTCCGCGCCTTCCTGCCGCTGCGCCTGCCGCGACTGGTGGCAGCGGGTGCGGCGGGGGCGCTGCTGGCACTGGCCGGAGCGGTGCTGCAGCGACTGACCGCGAACCCTCTGGCCTCGCCCGAGGTGCTGGGCGTGTCGGGCGGGGCCTCGATGGGCTATGCGATCACGCTGTATCTGTTCACCGCGCCGGGGCAGGGCGTCCTGAGCATCGGCACCATGCTGGGCGGAGCGCTGGCACTGGGGCTGGTCGCCAATTACGCCCGCCGTCGCGACATGCCCGCTGAGCGCGTGCTGCTGGCGGGGGTCGCGGTCTCGGCCATGGCTGCGGCGCTTTTGTCGGCGATCATGGCCACCGGCAGCACACAAAGCTGGCAGGTGCTGGCATGGCTGTCGGGATCGTCCAGCAAGGTCGGACCGGCGCAGGCCGCGACGCTGGCGGGGCTGGCGGGGGTCATGCTGGCGGCGGTCTGGCTGGCGCGGCGCTGGTTGCAGGTGCTGCCTTTGGGCGGCGAGGTCGCGGCGGGCGTCGGCCTGCCGCTGATCCGGGCGCGGCTGGCGCTGATCGGGCTGGCGGGCGTGGCCACGGGCGCGGCGACGGTGCTGGTCGGCCCGCTGAGCTTCGTGGGTCTGATGGCCCCGCATCTGGCGCGCCGCATTGGCCTCGCGCGGGCGCAGGATCACGTTCTGGGTGCGGCGCTGATCGGGGCGATCCTGATGATCGCCGCCGATTTCGGCGCGCGGATGGCCGGTTTTCCCTATGAACTGCCTTTGGGGCTTTTCGCCTCGCTTCTGGGGGCGCCATGGCTCATATGGCTGATGATGAGGATGAGGCGATGACCCAGCCACTGTTCACGATCAAGGGCCTGTGCGTCGATGTGCCGGGCCGCAGGCTGATCCACGATCTGGATCTGGCGCTGCCCGGCGGGCAGGTGATCGCGCTGATCGGGCATAACGGCTCGTCGAAATCGACGCTCTTGAAGGTGCTGGCGCGCCAGATCGGGCATTCCCTGGGCGAGGTGCGTTTCGCGGGCCGTCCGATCAGCGACTACAACGCGCAGGATTATGCGCGCGGGCTGGCCTTCATGCCGCAGACCACGCCTCCGGCCGAGGGCATGACGGTGCGCGAACTGGTGGCGCTTGGCCGCTATCCCTGGCACGGCGCGCTGGGGCGGTTCGGGCCGGACGACCATGCCGCCGTCGAGGGCGCGATGCAGGAATGCGGCGTCACCGAATTCGCGGGTCAACTGGTCGATACGCTGTCAGGGGGCGAGCGCCAGCGCTGCTGGCTGGCGATGATGGTGGCGCAGGCCGCGGGCACGCTGCTGCTGGATGAGCCGATTTCGGCGCTGGACATCGCCCATCAGGTCGAGGTCCTGTCGCTTGTCCGCCGCATGTGCCACAATCAGGGCCGCACCGCCATCGTCGTGCTGCACGAGGTCAACATGGCCGCAAGATTCTGCGATCATGTGGTGGCGATGAAGGCGGGCCGCCTTGCCTTGCAGGGCAGTCCCGACGATCTGATGCGCCCCGAGGCGCTGGAACATGTGTATGGCCTGCCGATGCAGGTCTTGCGGCGCGAGGATGGCGGCAGGGTCGCCGTCCCCGCATAGGAAGAACAAGGACCGGACATGCTGCGCGAATTCTTTGGCTATTACCGCCCGTGGCTTGGGCTATTCTGGCTGGATTTCGGCTGTGCGGTTCTGTCGGGGCTGCTGGAACTGGCCTTTCCGCTGGCCATCACCGCCTTCATCGACCACCTGTTGCCGCAGGGCAACTGGAGCCTGACCGTCGCCGCAGCCATCGGTCTGATGGTGCTTTATGCCGCCAATACCGGGTTGCTGGCCATCGTGGTCTATTGGGGTCACAAGCTGGGCATCAATATCGAAACCGAGATGCGCGCCCGTGCCTTCGACCACCTGACGCGGCTGTCATGGCGCTGGTATGACCGCGCCCGCACCGGCAAGCTGGTCGCCCGCGTCACCCGCGACCTTGAGGAAATCGGCGAGGTCGCCCATCACGGCCCGGAAGATGCGATGATCGCGCTGATGACCTTTATCGGCGCCTTCCTGCTGATGTTCTGGATCCATCCGCAACTGGCGATGATCGTGGCGCTGATCGTGCCTGCGATGCTGGCGCTGGTCATCTTTTACGGCGGGCGGATGACGCGGACGTGGCGGGCGATCTATTCCCGCGTCGGCGATTTCAACGTCCGGCTGGAAGAGGCGCTTGGCGGTGTGCGCGTGGTGCAGGCCTTCGGCAATGAATCCCATGAAAGCGAGCTGTTTGCCGTCGACAACCAGAATTACCGCAAGACCAAGCTGGAAGCCTATAAGGTGATGGCGACGGTCTCGGCGCTGCAATACATGGGTCTGCGCTTCGTGCAGGTGATCGTCATGGTCATGGGAGCCTATTACGTCATGCGCGGCGATCTGACGACCGGCGGCTTTGTGGGCTTTCTGGTGCTTGTCGGCGTGTTCTATCGCCCGCTGGAAAAGATCGCTGCCGTGATCGAGACCTATCCGCGCGGCATTGCGGGCTTTCGCCGCTATCAGGAACTGCTGGCAACCGACCCCGAGATCGCCGATGCGCCCGACGCCATCCCGGCCCCGGCGCTGCGTGGCGATATCCGGTTCGAGAACGTGAGCTTTGGCTATGACGAACGCCCGATCCTGCGCGGCATTGATCTGGACATCAAGGCGGGCGAAACCGTGGCCTTTGTCGGCCCGTCCGGCGCGGGCAAGACGACGCTGCTGGCGCTGCTGCCGCGCTTTTATGAACCGACCTCGGGGCGGATCACCGTCGACGGCATGGCGTTGGATCAGTTGCAGCTGCACAGCCTGCGCCGCCAGATCGGGCTGGTCAGTCAGGACGTGTTCCTGTTCGGCGGCAGCCTGCGCGAAAACATCGCCTATGGCCGGCTGGGTGCCTCGGATGCCGAGATCACCGAGGCCGCGCGGCAGGCGCAGCTTGGCCCCTTGCTGGACAGCCTGCCGGATGGGCTGAACACCATCGTCGGCGAACGCGGCGTCATGCTGTCGGGCGGGCAGAAACAGCGCGTGGCGATTGCCCGCGCCTTTTTGAAGAACCCGCCCATCCTGATTCTGGATGAGGCGACCAGCGCGCTGGACAGCCAGACCGAGCGGGAAATCCAGTCAGCGCTGGACGCGCTGTCTGTCGGGCGCACGACGCTGGTCATCGCGCACCGGCTGGGCACGATCCGCAATGCCGACCGCATCGCCGTGATGCAGGACGGCCGCATCGTCGAGATGGGCGAACATGGTGCGCTGGTGGCGCGCGGCGGGGTCTATGCCCGGCTGTCGGGCTGACCCCAATAAGCGGCGGCGGTGAACTGCCGCTTGCTGAGCCCGGCTTTCAGCAGCGCAGCGCGGGCCTCGCGCGCGGCCTGCGCCGGACCGGCGAACCAGACATGGCGATCCTCGGCCGTGTCCGGATCACCCGTGCCCAGCTCGGCGTTGTTCAGCGCGGCCAGCAGATCGTCGCAGCGCGTCACGCGCGGATCCGCCGCCAGATCGCCCAGATCCTCGGGCGCGCAGGAAATCCATGCGCGCGCATCGCCTTGGGTCAGCGCCAGCATCCGCGCGATGGCGGGCAGGGCGGTTTCATCGCCGAACAGCCGCAGCGTGCCCGCCTCGGGGCACCAGCCGCCGCCGGGGCCGATGATGCCCACTTCCTCGCCGGGGCGCACGCGGTCGGCCCAGTCGCAGGTCGGGCTGCCCGCGTGGCGGAAGATGTCGAAATCGGCCCAATCCGCCGCCTGATCGGCCACGGTATAGACCGGGCGATGCAGCGCATCCGCGCCATCGGGCCAGACGGTGCGGCCGTTTTCGGCGATGCGCGGCCATTGCGGGATGCGGCCCTGCGGCGCGATCAGCAGGCGGAAATGCAGACTGCCCTGGCCAAAGCGCGCGGCCTCGTCTCCGCGCAGACGGACGCGCAGAAAGCCCGGCGTGCGGGGCGTGACGCGTTCGACCTGCATCAGCGCAAGGCCGGGGGTCAGCGCGCCGACATTCACCCGGTCCCAGCGGATGTTCAGGCCGTGGCTTTCAAAAAGCTCGGTCGCGCTGTCCTGCAAGACGCCGATCAGGCGCTGCTCCGGGGCGTTCAGCTCGATCCGGGTGCTGCCCGCGTCGGGGATCAGCGTCAGCTCGCTGCCCCAGACATGCATGGTCAGGCTGTCGGGCGTTTCAATCAGCGCCACCTCCCATTCGGCGGCGCGGGCGCGCAAGATCGCGGCCGCCGCGCCCGAGGCGCTGGAAAGCGTGCCGATGCTGCGATGCGGGCGAATGGGAAACATTGCGCGGACCTTTCGGTGATATCCGGCGCAGCATATATCCTACAGAAAGGATCGGCAATTCCCCTGTGCAGGCGCTGGCAAGTGTCGTTCTGAGCCCTGACTTGCGGCGAAACGTCGCAGCATCCATGTTCGTGCGGGCTTGCCATACATCCCGCCTGCTGCCAGACCCACGGCTCGGGAGGGCAGAACGCGAAAGGTTATTTGCGATGCAGCACCGGGTTGTCGTCATCGGAGCGGGGTTTGCCGGTCTTCAGACCGTTCTGGGCCTGAAGGGATCGGGGTGCCAGATCACGCTGATCGACCAGCGCAACCACCATCTGTTCCAGCCGCTGCTGTATCAGGTCGCGACCACGCTTCTGGCCACTTCCGACATCGCATGGCCCATCCGGGCGCTGCTGCGCGACCGCAAGGACGTGACCACGCTTCTGGGCACGGTCGAGGACGTAGACCGCACCACGCGCGAAGTGGTGCTGCGTTCGGGCGAGCGGGTGGGGTTCGACACGCTGGTCATCGCCACCGGCGCGCGCCACGCCTATTTCGGCAAGGACGCGTGGGAGCCGGACGCGCCCGGCCTGAAGACGCTCGAGGACGCCACCACGATCCGCCGCCGGATGCTGCTGGCCTTCGAGCGCGCCGAACTGACCGAAAACGAGGCCGAGCGGCAGGCGCTGCTGACCTTTGCCGTCATCGGTGCCGGTCCCACCGGGGTCGAGATGGTGGGCATCATCGCCGAACTGGCGCATCGCATCCTGCCGCGCGAATTCCGCCGCATGGACACCCGCAAGGCCCGCATCCTGCTGGTCGAGGCCGGACCGCGCATCCTGCCCGCCTTCAGCGAGGATCTGTCGCAATATGCCGCCAAGGCGCTGGGTCGCGACGGGGTCGAGGTCATGACCGGCCATCCCGTCACCGATTGCAGCGGCGATGGCATCACCGTGAACGGCCAGTTCATCCCGGCCCAGACCACGATCTGGGCGGCGGGCGTTCAGGCATCGCGCGCGAAGGACTGGCTGGGGGCGGAAGCCGACCGCGCCGGCCGGGTCATGGTTGCGCCCGATCTGACCGTGCCGGACGATCCCGCGATCTTCGTTCTGGGCGACACGGCGCATGTCGTGTCAGACGGCAAGCCCGTGCCGGGGGTGGCACCTGCCGCCAAGCAGCAGGGCAGTTATACCGCGCAGGTGATCCTTGCGCGGCTGACGGGCAAGCCCGCGCCCGCGCCGTTCCAGTATCGCCACATGGGCAATCTGGCGACCATCGGGCGCAATTCGGCGGTGATCGAGTATGGCCGCTTCAAGATGCGCGGCTGGCTGGCTTGGTGGGTCTGGGGCATCGCGCATATCTATTTCCTGATCGGCGCGCGCTCGCGCATCTTTGTCGCGCTGAGCTGGCTGTGGGTGTTCCTGTCGGGGCAGAACTCGGCCCGGCTGATCACCCAGAAAGAGACCCTGAAAGAGCCGTGATCCCGGGATGGGTTCTGGCGTTTCCGCCTGATCTGGCGCATGACCGGACATGCCCGACCGATCCAAGGAATTGCCATGGCCTATTTCCCGCGCTGGCGTCTTGCCACGGCTGAAACCGTGCTGCCCGATGAGCGTCTGCCCGCAGCAGCCACCCTGCCCATGAGCCTGCAGCATTTGCTGGCGATGTCGGGTTCGACCATTCTGGCGCCGCTGATCATGGGGTTCGACCCGAATGTGGCGATCTTCTTTTCCGGGATCGGCACGCTTCTGTTCTTCGTGGTCACGGGCGGGCGCGTGCCCAGCTATCTGGGATCCTCATTCGCCTTCATCGCCGTCATCATGGCTGCGACCGGCTTTGCCGGGGGCGGGGCCAACCCCAATATCGGCGTGGCGCTTGGCGGCATCATTGTCGCCGGGCTGATCTATGCGCTGATCGGGCTGCTGGTGATGGCCATCGGCTCGGGCTGGGTCGAGCGGTTGATGCCGCCCGCCGTGACCGGGGCCATCGGCGTCTCGATCGGGCTGAACCTTGCGCCGGTCGCGGTGTCGCAATTGCAGGGCACGGCGGTGCATCTGACGATTGCGCTGGCGGTCGTGGTCTCTATGGCGATGGTGTCGGCCTATGGCCCGCGCGGCATCCGGCGCGTGGCGGTGCTGATGGCCTTGCTGTTCGGCTATGCGCTGGTGCTGGTGCTGGGCAATCTGATGGGGCTGGCACCGGGGATCGACTTTGCCGCGGTCGCCGCGGCGCCGTGGTTCGGGCTGCCGCGCTTTACCGCGCCGGTCTTCGATCCGGCGGCCATCGCCCTGATCGCCCCGGTGGCCATCGTGCTGGTGGCCGAGAACCTTGGCCATATCAAGGCGCTTGGCGCGATCACCGGGCAGGACATGGACCGCTATATCGGGCGCGGCTTTCTGGGCGACGGGCTGGCCACGATGATCGCGGGGGCGGGCGGCGGCACGGGTGTCACCACCTATGCCGAAAACATCGGCGTCATGGCGATGACCAAGGTCTATTCCACGCTGATCTTTCCGGTTGCCGCCGTCATCGCCATCCTGCTGGGCCTGTCACCGAAATTCGGCGCGCTGCTTCAGACCATCCCCGCGCCGGTGCTGGCGGGGCTGGCGGTCTGCGTCTTCGGGCTGATCGCGGCGGCGATGGCGCGGATCTGGATCGACCACCGCGTCGATTTCTCGGACCCGCGCAACCTGTTTCCGGTGGGCGTGGCGCTGGTCTTTGGCGCGGGCGATTTCACCGTGGACATCGGCGGCTTCGCCCTTGGCGGCATCGGCACATCGACCATCGCGGCGCTGCTGCTGTACCAATTGCTGGGGCTGCGGCGGCGCGGGTGAAAAAGGACGGCGGCTGCGGCTTGGCGGCTTGGGATGGAACCTGATCCCACCGTCATGCGTGGTGCATGTATCGGGGCAGACCACATCGGCCGCGCATCGCGAATGCTGTTCGCGGCGCAAACCCTGCGGCGATGTGGTATCCCCTTGCCAAAGCCCGCGATGGACCTGACATCGGGGGCAAACCCATGAACAGGAGCCGGGACATGCGCAGATTTGCATTCTCTACCCTTGCCGCGCTTTGCCTTGTGGGCGCGGCCCATGCCCAGACCGCCGAGTTCGGGCCCTTGATCGAGCCCGCCGAACTGCAGACCATGATTGCCGGGCCGGATGCGCCGCTGGTGCTGGACACGCGGGGCGAGGCTTATGCGCAGGGCCATATCGCGGGCGCGATTTCCGCCCCCTATGCCCGGTTTCGCGGCCCGGCTGACAATCCCGGCGCGGTCGTGCCCGAAGACCAGCTGCAGGCCACCCTGCGCGAGATCGGCGTGACGCTGGATCGCCCGGTGGTCATCGTCCATCAGGGCGAAGACAACAGCGATTTCGGATCGGCGGCGCGGGTCTATTGGACGCTGAAATCCTCGGGCGTCAGCCATCTGGCGATCCTGAATGGCGGCATGGGGGCTTGGGCGGCGGATGGCCTGCCGCTGGAGACCAAGGCCAATGCGCCGGTGCCTTCGGAGGTCAGCATCCGGTTTTCCGACCGCTGGCTGGCCACCACCGATGACGTGTCCGCAGTGGTCAGCGGCGCACAGAAGGCGCGGCTGATCGACGCCCGCCCCGAGGCGTTTTTCAATGGCCAGCAATCGCATCCCGCCGCCTCCCGGCCCGGCACGCTGCCGGGGGCCGAAAGCGTGTCACATGCGGTCTGGTTTGACGATCCGACGCGGGTGATGGGCCGGTCCGAGGCCGCCGAGGTCGCAGCCAAGCTGGGCATCCAGCCGCAAGAGGAAGTCGTGGCCTTCTGCAATACCGGGCATTGGGCCGCGACCGAATGGTTTGCGCTGTCCGAACTGGCCGGTCTGCCGGATGTGAAGCTTTACCCGGATTCGATGGTGGGCTGGTCGCAGACCGGCGGCGCGATGGATCACACGCCCGGCCTGATGCAGAACCTGATGAACCAGATCCGGGGCGGCAACTGATGGCCGAGGCGGTGGCGATCCCTGAACCGGGCCGGGCTGCGTCCCGCGCCGCGCTGGCGCTGGCGGGACTGGCCGCGATCTTTGCGGTGGCGCTGTTTGCCGGGGCGCGGTTCGGGCTGTTGCTGGCCGTGGGACTTGGCATCGGCATTACGCTTGAGGGGTTGCGCTTCGGCTTTGCCGGGCCGTGGCGCGCGATGATCCTGCGGCGCGATCCGGGCGGGCTGCTGGCGCAGCTTCTGGCCATCGCGCTGGTCTCGGTCGTGGCCTTCCCGCTGCTGGCCAGCCATCCGGGCGAGATTTTCGGCGCCGCCGCCCCCATCGGCTGGGCGATGGTCGCGGGCGCTTTCGTCTTTGGCATGGCGATGCAGGTGGTGCTGGGCTGCGGGTCCGGCACGCTGGTCAATGCCGGCAGCGGCAATCCGGTCGGGCTGCTGGCGCTGCCGTTTTTCGCGGTGGGCAGCTTTCTGGGCGCATATGGGCTGGTCTGGTGGACCGATCTGGGCGCGCTGCCGATCCTGACGCTGCAAGGCACATCCGGGCTGCTGGTCACGCTGGGCGGGCTGGCGGCGGTCGCCGTCCTGCTGCTGGCGCTGGCCGCGCCGGGCACGCGCCGCGTGCCGGGGCGGCTGATCGTCGCGGCGGTGCTGCTGGCGGCCTTGGCCATCGGCAATCTGGTCGTGGCGGGACAGCCCTGGGGCGTGGTCTATGGGCTGGGGCTTTGGGCCGCCAAGGGCGCGGTGGCGCTGGGGGCGGATCTGTCCGGATCGGCCTTCTGGACGGCACCGGGCAATGCCGCGCGGCTGGGCGACAGCGTGCTGACGGATGTGACCTCGTTGACGAATATCGGCATCATCGGCGGCGCGTTTCTGGTCGCGGCATGGCGCAGCGGCGGGCTGAACCAGCCCCTGCCGAAACTGCCGCTGCGGGCATGGATCGCCGCCGCCGTTGCCGGTCTGCTGATGGGCTTTTCGTCGCGGCTGGCCTTTGGCTGCAATGTCGGCGCGTTCTTTTCCGGCATCTCGACCGGCAGCCTGCATGGCTGGGTCTGGTTCGGCGCGGGCTTTCTGGGCTCGGTTCTGGGGGTGCGGCTGCGGCCCCTGCTGGGGATGGAGGCACGCGCATGACCCGCCGTCTGACCGCGCCGCTCGCGCTTTTGTTCGTGGCTGCGGTGCTGGTGTTCGATCTGGCCCGCACGCCGCCCAATCCCTATCACGCCCCGCCGATGCTGGCGCTGGGATCGGGTGTGGCCGCCACCGGCGGCTTTTGCGGGGCGATGCCGCAATAACGGCGGCGGCCATGAATGCCGACATGAAAAAGGCCGCCCCGGTGGCGGCCTTTTCCGAAAAAGCGGGGCGCGATCCGTGCTATTCGGCGACGCAATCCGCGAAATAGCGCTTGATCCCATCCGGGCCGGTTTCCTGCACCAGCCCGTGAATATCGGTTTCAAACCCGGGGCATTCGCGTTCAAACTCGCGGTTGAACTTTAGATATTCGACGATCTTGCGGTTGAAGACCTCGCCCGGGATCAGCAGCGGAATGCCCGGAGGATAGGGCGTCACAAGGCTGGTCGTGATGCGGCCCTCAAGCTCGTCGATCGGCACGCGCTGCGTGGTGCGGCGCGCGATATGGGCAAAGGCATCGCTGGGCGTCATCGCCGGGGTATGGTCGCTGAGATACATCTCGGTCGAGAGGATCGCGATGTCATATTTGGAATACAGCGAATGGACGTGCTGGCACAGGTCGCGCAGGCCCATCTGTTCATAGCGCGGCTGCTTCTGGCAGAATTCCGGCATCACGCGCCATAGCGGCTGGTTGCGGGCGTAATCGTCCTTGAACTGCTGCAACGAGGCCAGCAGCGTATTCCAGCGCCCCTTGGTGATGCCGATGGTGAACATCACAAAGAAGCTGTAAAGCCCGGTCTTTTCGATCACCACGCCATGTTCGGCCAGATATTTCGACACGATGCTGGCCGGAATGCCCCAATCCTCGAACCGGCCATCAAGGTTCAGGCCCGGGGTGATGATGGTGGCCTTGATCGGGTCCAGCATGTTGAAGCCCGGCGCCATGTCGCCAAAGCCGTGCCAGCTGTCTTCGCCGTCGCGCTGCACGCCTTCGCTGTCGGTGCGGCGCAGCACCCAGTCCTTGGTGCGGCCGATGCCTTCCTCTTCCAGCTCATCCGGGCCCCAGACGCGGAACCACCAGTCGTCATCGCCGAATTCGGCATCGACCTTGCGCATGGCGCGGCGGAAATCCAGGGCCTCGGCGATGGATTCCTCGACCAAGGCCGTGCCGCCCGGCGGCTCCATCATCGCGGCGGCCACGTCGCAGCTGGCGATGATCGAATATTGCGGGCTGGTCGAGGTGTGCATCAGATAGGATTCGTTGAACAGATGCCGGTCCAGCTTGGTATTGGCGCTGTCCTGCACCAGCACGTGACTGGCCTGAGAGATCCCGGCCAGCAGCTTGTGGACCGATTGCGTGGCATAGGTCACCGAATGTTCGGTGCGGCCCCGCTTGCGCCCCATGGCGTGATAGGTGCCATAGAAGGGATGAAACGCCGCATGGGGCAGCCACGCTTCGTCGAAATGCAGGTTTTCGACATAGCCGTCCAGCAGGCCCTTGATGACTTCGGTATTGTACAGAACGCCGTCATAGGTCGATTGCGTCAGCGTCATGATGCGCGGCTTGACGGTCTCGGCATCGACGCCGGCCAGCAGCGGGTTGGCGCGGATCTTGGCCTTGATCGTCTCGATCTCGAATTCGGAATAGGGGATCGGGCCGATGATGCCGTAATGATTGCGCGTGGGTTTCAGAAAGACCGGGATCGCGCCGGTCATGATGATCGAATGCAGGATCGACTTGTGGCAGTTGCGGTCGACCACGACCACATCGCCGGGCGCGACGGTGTGGTGCCAGACCATCTTGTTGCTGGTCGAGGTGCCGTTCGTCACGAAGAAGCAGTGATCGGCGTTGAAGATCCGCGCCGCATTGCGTTCCGAGGCCCCGATGGCGCCGTTGTGGTCCAAGAGCTGGCCCAGTTCCTCGACCGCATTGCAGACATCGGCGCGCAGCATGTTTTCGCCATAGAACTGGTGATACATCTGGCCGATGGGCGATTTCAGGAAGGCCACCCCGCCGGAATGGCCGGGGCAGTGCCACGAATAGGATCCGTCCTCGGCGTAATCCAGAAGCGCCTTGAAGAAGGGCGGCTGGATGCCTTCCAGATAGGTCTTGGCCTCACGGATGATGTGGCGGGCGACGAATTCCGGCGTGTCCTCGAAGGCGTGGATGAAGCCGTGCAATTCGCGCAGGATGTCATTGGGCAGATGGCGCGAGGTCTTGGTTTCGCCATAGATATAGATCGGCACATCGGCGTTTTTCCAGCGCACTTCCTCGATGAAGTTGCGCAGGTCGCTGATGACGGGATCCAGATCCGGGCCGGGGGTGAATTCCTCGTCGTCGATGGACAGAACGAAGGCGCTGGCGCGCGACTGCTGCTGGGCGAATTGCGACAGATCGCCATAGCTGGTGGCGCCCAGCACCTCGAAACCTTCGGTTTCGATGGCGTCTGCCAAGGCGCGGATACCCAGACCCGAGGAATTCTCGGAGCGGAAATCCTCGTCGATGATGACAATGGGAAAGCGGAATTTCATCTAGGTCTCCTTTCGGGGGGCGGGGGACCGCAGGACGGGGATGGGCTCGGAGCATGGTTGTTCATGCAGTCGCGGGCGTCGTCAAGACCCCGCCGCGCGACGGGCCGGATCAGCCCGCGACTTTCCAGAACGGTTTGGCAGCGATCAGCTTGTCATATGCCGCGGCGGCCCTGGAAAGCTGGTCGGCTTTGGCGGGGGCCGTGGCAAGCGCCGTGCCGCCATGTTCATCTTGCAGGCCAAGCCGGGCCAGAACCTCGGGCGCGGTGGCATGATCGTTCAGGTCGCCCAGAATGTCCTGCATCGCCTCAAGCGCCGACAGAAACCGCTTCTTGCGCTTTTTGTGGCCGTAAAGCCCGGCAAAGAATTCGACGCCGTAGCGCAGCTTCTTGGCATCCTTGCGCAAGTCGTGCCGCTGCGCATCGGGGATGTGCAGCAGGTCGCGGCCATCCTTGCGGACCTTGCGCGTGAAACGGCGCAGCGCCTGCCCGGCAAAGTCGGCGGCGGGCTGGTTGCGCAGCGGTGCCGTGCCCAGATCGCGGCACCATGGCCCGTCATGCAGCCATTCGGTCAGATCCAGCATCAGCAGCCGGACCTGCGGCGATGCCAGCAGCTCGGCCATCCGCGCATAGGCCGATTGTCGCGCCGCCGTCAGCTTGTCGCGCAGCGCCGCATCGCTGGCGGCGTCCAGCATCACGTCGATTTCGCGCGCCTCACCCAGCCCGGCGGCCAGATCGCGCAGCCCGTCCCGCAGGCCCGGCGCATCATCCGCGCCAAGGATCGGCTTGAACACCGAGAAGGCCGAGCGCGCCCGGCGCAGCGCCACGCGTGCCTGATGCACCGCCTCGGCCGAGGGGTTGGTCAGCAGCACGTCTTCGTTCAGGCGGTAATGCCGCAGACAGTTCAGCACGATGGTCTGGAACGCCTGCCCCGCGCTCATGTCACGACCAAGGGCCACGGGATCGGATTTGAAATGCCCCGGCAGGCTGGCCAGCAGCGCCGCGCCGCATTCGGCCTTGGTCTGCACGCCGAGCCGCAGGGGCGCGATCTGGCCCAGCCTGCGGGCCAGATCGAACAGCGCAGCCGGGCTGCCGGAGGAAAGCCGCAGGCCGATTTCGCTGACCGGGCTGAACCGGTCGCCCGCCGAAATCTGGCCCGTGTCGATGGCGAGGCCGATGACCGCCCCCGCATGCTCGATGGTCCAGCTTTGGCGGTTGATGTCGACGGTGAAGGCATAGGGTCCGGGGCCGTCATCCTGACCCTCAGGCACGGCCAGAAACAGCCCCCCACGAAAGACATAGCGCCTGCGCTGCTGGGTGATCTGCGGGTCGGTGGTCAAAAGCCTGGCGCTGCCGATGGCATTGGCCCCGGCGGCGGTCGTGTAAAGCCTTAGGTCGGTATTCGGCAAACGTCTGTCCCTTTTGTCATCTGAGGCTTAGCGCGCAGACCCCGCGCCGCGTTCCACATCGCATTAAGATAACTGGCACCGCGGCGGGCTTGCAGAGCCGGCGGCTGTCGCGGTATGTTATGTGATAATATTACAATGGAACAGATCGCCATGCCACCCGACCCTCGTCTGCCTGTCACGGTGCTGTCCGATATCGACCGGGCCCAGAGGCAGCCGCAATGGGCCAAGGCGCTCGGCGATTTGGCCGACCCTACCTGCAAGACCAAGGCATACGGCCTTGCATCCTTCGTCTATCGCGCGCGCCGACCGTTTCATCCGGCGCGCATCCAATCGGTGCTGAGCGGGGATCTGCGGGGCGTCATCCGCGCCAAGAGCCAGTTTTGGCTGACGACGCGACCGGATTGGGCGGCCGCGTTCAGCCTTGCGGGCGCGATCTCGACCATCTGGCCGTTGGGGGAGTGGTGGGCCAGCGTCCCGCCCGAACGCTGGCCGGCGCAGTCCGAGGCCATGCAGCATATCGAACGCTATTGGGCCGAGCCACGGGGCGACCGGCGGCAGGAACTGGTCTTTATCGGCGCGGGGATGGATCCGTCGGCGATCATCGCGGCGCTGGACGCAGCACTGATTGGCGGCGATGACTTCACGCCTTGGGACTGGCAGGGGCCGTCCGACCCGTTCCCCGAATGGCACCGGACTGCCGCATGAGCGCGCCGGGCAATCTGCGCAGTTCCCTGCGGCGGCGGGGCAGCACCAGCCCCATGGCCGCCTATGACCGACTGCCCCTGGACCTGCGCCGCTGGCTGGCGGGCGCGGCCCTGCCATGGAGCGCGCATTCCGCCCTGCGGCTGTGGCGGCGGGCCATGCGTGACCGCCCCGCCGATACCGCCCATGCGCTGCAAATGCTGAGCGCCGCCGAAACGCGGCTGCTTGGCCGCGATGCCGGGCGCATCTGGGGCAGAGATTATCCCAGTCCCAAGCCTTGAAGCCCAAGCCTTAAAGCGCGCGGAAGGCTTTCAGGATGTCCTGCACCTGATAGGGTTTCTGCACCACCGGCACGGCATCGAAACTGTCGGGCAGGTCGATGTCGCGGCCATAGCCGGTGGCAAAGACGAAGGGGATGCCGCGCGCCATCAGCGCCTCGGCGATCGGGACCGAGGTTTCGTGCCGCAGGTTCAGGTCCAGCACCGCCAGATCCGGCGCATCCTGTTCGATCATCGCCAGCGCCTTTTTCACACTGGGCGCGACGCCCAGAACCACCATGCCGTGATCGGTCAACTCGGCTTCCAGCGACATGGCGATCAGCACCTGATCCTCGACCAGAAGAACGCGGCGGCCCTCCAGCATGCCGGACGGGCCGGACAGGGCCGCAGGCAGCGCGGTTTCCTCGGGGGCGCCGGTATCGGACAGGGCGCGGGCGAAGCGGGCGGGCAGGCGGAACTGCGCCAGCAGCCCGTCCGAGGCAAAGCTCAGCTCGCTTTCGCCGCCCAGATCGAAGGGCAAGGAGCGGCGGATCAGGTCCGAGCCGAAGCCCGTGGTTTCAGGCGCGCGGACGCCCGGCACGCCGGTTTCCTGCCAGCGGATCTGGCAGTCGCCGCATGGCAGGATCGTCCAGCTGACCGACAGCGCGCCGCCGCGCTGCGACAGCGCGCCGTATTTGGCGGCATTCGTGGCCATTTCATGCAGCACCAGCGCCATCACGGAAAAGGCCCGCGAATCCAGCGCCACATTGGGGCCGGTCAGGTGGATCCCCTCGCGCTTGGCGGAATAGGGGCCAAGCTCGGCGCGCAGCAGATCGCGCAGCAACCCGCCGTTTTCGTCGCGGATCACCTGATCATGGGCATGGGCCAGCGCCTGAATGCGGCCGCGCAGCGCCTCGGTATAGCTTTCCAGCGTGTCGCCCGGCTGCTGTTTCTGACTGACCAGACTGCGGATCACCGCAAGGATGTTCTTGACGCGGTGATTCAGTTCCTGATTCAGCACCCGCTGGCGCACGGCGGCGCGGCTGCGTTCATCGGCCAGCAATTCCGAGTTGAACAGCAGCACCTCGACCACCGAGATCCGCAGCGCCTCGGCAAAGCGGCAATCGGCTTCGGACCACGGATGCGATTTCTCTCGCACGGTTTCCTTCCAGATCGCGAAGCTTTTGCGCGGCGTCAGCCGGTCGCCCAGCGGGCCGGTCTCATAGGTCTTGTTGGGATCGCCCGCCCAGTCCAGCGTCTGCTCGGCCTCGCGCCGGAAATAGAACAGGAAATCGCGCGGTCTGCGTGACAGCGGGATGATCAACGCGCCCGCCACGCTGCGGGTCAGATCGGCCGCATCGGGCAGGACCGCCGACAATTGATCGGTGTGGAAGATCTGGCCATCGGGCGAGGTTTCGGCCAGCCGCAGCAACGGCTCGGCGGCGGTCTGGCTGGGGGCGTGGCCCACCGTGCTCCATGTGCCGTCGAACCACAGCGCGATGCCTTCGGCGTCGATCAGCTTGGCCAGATCGGGCAGGCGGTTTTCCAGCGCGTTGCGCACGTCTTCGTTGCGGCTGGCATCGACCATCAGATCGTCCAGCGCGCGGCGGGCCAGTTCCTCGGCCTTGCGGGCATGACGGCGGGTCAGCGCGTCCAGATGCATCGAGAAGAACTCGCCCACCATTTCGGCTGCGGCGCGGTCGGCCATGGTCAGCACCTTGGGCGCATAGTGATGGCAGGCGATCAGCCCCCAAAGCTGGCCGTTGATGATGATCGACACCGACATCGAGGCCGACACGCCCATATTGCGCAGATATTCGCAATGCACCGGCGACACGCTGCGCAGATGCGCATAGGACAGATCCAGCGGCGCGCCCATGCTGTCGCGCACCGGCAGAACCGGCACGGGCTGATACGAGGCATCGCTGATGACGCGGATCGGATTGCGCAGATACAGCGCGCGGGCCTGCTGGGGAATGTCGCTGGCCGGGAAATACTGGCCGCGGAAGCTTTCGTGTTCCTGCTGCTTGGCCTCGCTGACGACCTTGCCCGCGCCGTCGGCGCCAAGCTCATAGATCATCACGCGGTCATAACCCAGTTGCGCCTGAATCAGATGCGCCGCGTGCTGGATCAGCGCCTCGGCGCTGTCCATGCCGCGCAGCCGTCCGACGACGGTGCGGGCCATGCTCATCACAGCGCCAAGGTTCTGGGCGGCGGGCTCGAATTCCAGAATGGCGTGACCTTCATAGCGGTGCCCGGTCACGTCGAAACTGCGGCCATTGATCTGCAGCCCGAAGATCAGCGCCGGGCGCGGCTCATGCCCGGCGACGGCCAGCGCATTGCCCAAGGTGTGCAGGTTTTCCGGCCCGATCAGGTCGACCAGCGGCTGGCCAATCAGATCGCCGCTCAGGCCCAGCATGCTGGCGGCATTCGCGGAATGGCGCTGGACGGTGCGGGCGGCGGCATCGCAGGCCAGCAGGCAACCATGCGGCTGGATGCTGCCGGGAATATGGATCGGCTCGCGGTCGCAATTGGTCAGGTCGATGGGCTGCCCGGCCAGCGAGGCGTCCGATACGGCAATGCGTGTCATGCCCTGACCTCCTGCTGGCCATAGGCGTCAAGGGCGGTGCGGAACACGGCCCGGGCGGATGTCACCGCAGGTGCCGCCAGATCGCGGCTTTCCTCCAGCCATTGCAGAAAGCGCGGCCAGCGTCCGGCATCGCCGGTCTGCCGGGCAAGGTGGCGCGCGCCATGCGTGGCGTCGAACCCCAGGGCTGCCGCGCGGCGCTGGATCAGCCGCGCGCCCAGTGCCGAACCCTCCAGCACATAGGCCGCAGCCACCAGCGCAGCCGGGCCGTCCAGCGCCGGGCGTGGCACGGCTTGGGGCAGCGGTTCGTCCAGATCGTGCAGATCGGCAGCCAGTTCGGTCAGCAAGGGCTGCACCTGCCACTTGCCTTGCGACAGCATGGGTTCGACCGCCTGACGAAAGGCATAGGTTCCGCGCAGATAGCGGCGATAATCCTGCGGATGATCGAAATTCCCCATCCCGCTGTCCAGCGCGTCATGAAGGTCGCGGGTGCCGCTGCTCAGCGCGTGACGCAATGTCTGGGATGTCAGGTTCAACACGATTCTGCCGTTAGTCGCGGCAAGAAGAACCGCCCTAAGACGCTGAACAGACCGGGGTAAAAACACAAGGCCGGAATGTTCACATTTTGGACTTTGCCAGGAATTTTCCGACGAAACTTAATTTATATCAATGCGAAGATCGGCAAACAGGCGAAACAGCGCCGGCACAGGACCGGCGCTGTCTGCAAGGTTCAGGCGGCTGCAACCAGCGGACGCGCGTGCTGGGCGTGACGCACGACCAGCTTGCGCGACTGGCGGCCCGACAGCAGCAGGCGCGCGCCTTCATGGGCATATTCCAGCACGGCGAGTTCGGGGAAAATCGCATAGATTTCCTCAAGCGCCTCGGGGCCGACGGATTTCAGCGCCTCGGGGCCGGGATACAGCGATTCCGTCTCGGCGCCGTTCGAGATGACGATCTCGTGCCGGTCGAACAGCATGTGGAAATATTCGACCTGCGTTTCGTCGACCGCGATGTCGATGCCGTCGATCTGCAGCAACTGCTTGGCCGCGACCAGAACCTGATCGGCGCCGAACATCTTGGCGGCAATGCGCGAGCGCAGCAGCACGCGATGCTGGGGCGAGACCAGCAGATCCTGTGTGGGCAGCCCCTGGCCCAAGGCACCGGCGCGGATGCGGATCGGCTGCATCTTGGGATTGGCGTGCAGCGCCTGCGCATCCAGTTCCGCCGAGCCGATCCAGCGGATCGGTTGCGCGCCACGGTCGCGGGTCATCACCAGATCGCCTTCGGCCAGCGTTTCGATGGCGACGTGACCTTTCGGCGTCGCGATCAGCGTGCCGCGGGTGAAGCAGGGGGCCTGCATTCCGCATTTTTCCAGCGTATTGTTGTCGCTGTCCTCGGTGCCTTTCCAGATCGGCTCAAGGCGGGTGCCGGTCGGGGGCCATTCGCCGTCGAAGGTATAGCCGACGATCTTGCCGTCCGAGCTGAGCGCGACAAGGCGGTATTCCTTGTCATCAACGCCGTTTTTCAGCTTCAGCGAGATCTCGAACTCATTCTCGATCGGGGTGCCGGCGGGGAAGGGACCAACCGCGTCGATCAGCGTCTGGGTTTTTTCGCCATTGCTGTAATCGTTCAGCGTCTGGTTCTGGTCGTCCGCGTCATGGACATTCACCTGCATCAGCGCATCGCGCGAATAGGTGAAGCTGCCCTGAGCGTCTTTCCAGGCCGAACCATCCTGCGCCGTGAAGGCATCGCGAATGGGAAGGTCGGATCCGTCGGATACAGTAAAGGCTTCCGGCGGCAGAACATAGAAGGAGTATGTGGACATCGTTAAGACCCATCAAACTAAAAGTAACAGACGCCCCAAAACATTGAGGCACCGAAAAAGCCGATGGAGAAAATAATCCGAGATTGTCGTTATGAACTGACGAACAAGGCAACCGGATAAATTCGACCATCTCGCCCGCCGCAAACAACACGCGACCGGCTACAAGTGCTTCTAAAACAACGGAACGGTTTCGCCAAGATGTCATGTCATGTCTTTTTGGACAGGACAGGGATCGCGGAAAGCGCGCAAAGCTGACCATATAGTCAACTACCGCAGCGCGGCAGATGGGTGCATAACGCAGGTGTTGTCAGTCAGTGCTGTGTTTTGTGATTAAGTGGTATCGAGGTTTTCAACTTGCGGGTGAATGAATTATACATTCACCCGCAAATGGTGAATTGACACAGCGTCAACCGATCCGGCGTCAATTAACATTGCCAGGGGCCCTCAGGGCCGCAAAACCTTCTGCGTAAAGATGTGCATCGCCGCGCGCGCGATCTCCAGCGCGTTGATCCCCGGTGCCCATCTGGACATATCGCCAAGCAGCATCTTGCTGGCCACGCCATAAGAATAGGCGTGGGCCACAGCGATCAGCAATGGCAGGTTTTCGTCCGGGGACAGTCGTCCCATCGCCTTGGCCCGCGTCAGAAGCCGCAGCATCAGTTCGTGAATCGAGTTCTCATAGCGGATCAGGCGTTCATTCTCGCGGAATTCCGCGTCGGGCATCAGGCCGATGATGCGGAATTCGCGCGGGTGCAGATAGGCCCATTCCAGATAGGCATCGGCCAGCGCATGAAACTGCGCCACCGGGTCTTCGCCTTCGACGGCGACGACGGTGCGCACGCATTGATCGTGCAGCCGCATCAGCGCATTTTCGGCCACCGCCTCCAGCAGATGCTGTTCCGAACTGAAGATGCCGAAAAGTGCCTCGGGCGTCACCTCAAGATGTTCGGCCACGATGGGCAGCGGCGGGATGCGGCCACTGTCGGTCAGAAACTCGGTCGCGGCGATCACCGCGCGGGAATGAAGCGTGCGGCCCTGCTGGCCGGTATGGGGCATTTTGGCCTCCGTGATCCAGATACGGCCTCGGAACGACGTAACATACACGAAAAACGGAGAGCCTACCGATACCATACTACTTAAGACTGTATTTGCACAAGCAAACTTCGCTGAACTCAGCCGATGACTTGTGCGAATTTGAGGTAAAAATTTACCCGGATATTTTCGCAGCCATTCGGTCGCGCGGAGTCGCGCCATAAGCGCGGCGATAGTCGCGGGCGAATTGCGTGGGGCTTTCATATCCGACGGCAAAGGCCACGGCCGACACCGAATGATCGCCGGGCAGTTGCTGATATGCGGCATGCAGCCGCAGCGCCTTCTGATACTGAATGGGCGAGGTCGCGGTCACCGCGCGGAAATGTTCGTGGAAGCTGGACGGGCTCATCCCTGCCAGTTCGGCCAGATCCTGCGTGCGCAGCGGCGTGTTCCAGTTCGCGCGGATATGCGCGACCGCACGCGCAATCCGGCTGGCCGGACTGCCGGGCACGGACAGTTCCCGCAGCATCCCGCCATGCGGCGACATCAGCGCGCGCAGATGCAGTTCCCGCCGGATCAGCGGCAGAAGGATCCGCGCCTCATGCGGGCGCCCGGCCAGATCCAGCAGGCGGGTCATGACATCGACGACCCCGCGCCCCGCCGCGCCAGAGGCCACGGCTTCGCTGCGGGCGGCCTGCAGCGCCTCGGGCGGCAGTTCGGCCTGAATGCTGCGCAGGATCTCGGGGTCGATGGTCGCGGCCAGCGCCACATAAGGCAGCGCCCCGCTGGCCGTCGTGATCCGGGCCGATGTCACCAATTCATGCGAGACGATGGCCGTTTCCCCCGCCGCAAAGCCCACGGCGCTGCTGCGATGCCGGATTTCCTTGGCGCCTTGCAGCACAAGGCAGATCATCGGCTGATAGATCGTCGGCAGCATGGCCTGCGGCGATTGCGCCCGCACGACCGAAAGCCCCTCGACGCCCGTGGGTCCGGGGCGGCTGTCGGGGCCGTTCTGCAGGGCCAGTGCCGCGCAGCGCGCGATCAGGTCGGGGGCGATGTGATCCATGACAGATGTGATAGCGCGCGCGGTCCGTCGCGTCTTGCAATTTTCCGACGGTTCGGAGGATCGGGCAGATCCTGCGGAGGATGCGGCAGGCAGCCGTAGACATGGCCGCCTATCTTGGGTGTCATCAGGAACAGGAGAAAACCATGAAAATCGCCATCATCACCGGAGGCAGCCGCGGCCTTGGGCGCAACGCTGCCCTGCATCTGGCCAAGGCGGGCCATGGCGTCGTGCTGACCTATCGCGGCAATGCCGATGCGGCTGCCGAAGTCGTGGCCCAGATCCGCGCGCAGGGCGGCACCGCCCATGCGCTGCCGCTGGACACGGCGCAGATCGCCGGATTTGCGCAATTTGCCCAAGACCTGCGCGCTGCGCTGAAGGATATCTTTGGCCGCGACAGCTTCGACTATCTGCTGAACAATGCGGGCTATGGCATTCACAAGCCCTTTGCCGAAACGACCGAGGCGGATTTCGACGGCCTTGTCGACGTGCATCTGAAGGGCGTGTTCTTCCTGACCCAGACCTTGCTGCCGCTGCTGGCGGATGGCGGGCGCATCCTGAATGTCTCGACCGGGCTAGCGCGCTTCAGCCTGCCGGGCTATGCAGCCTATGCCTCGGTCAAGGGCGGGGTCGAGGTGCTGAGCCGCTATCTGGCGAAAGAGCTTGGCCCGCGCGGCATCGCCGTCAACACTATCGCGCCCGGCGCCATCGAAACCGATTTCGGCGGCGGCGGGGTGCGCGATCTGCCCGAGGTGAACCGGATGATCGCCGCTTCGACCGCGATGGGCCGCGCCGGTCTGCCCGACGATATCGGCGCAGCCGTCGCCGCCATTCTTGCGCCCGAAAACGGCTGGATGACGGGCCAGCGCATCGAGGTTTCGGGCGGGCAGAACCTGTAGCCGGGACGCGCCGCCCTAGTTTTCCTCGGTCAGAAAGCTGCGAAGGCCGTCGGGGCTGTGGATGGTCAGGGTGGCATAGCCGATCTCAAGCCAGCCGCGCTGCTCAAAGGCTTTCAGCGTCACATTCGCGGTGTGGCGCGAGCAGTTGGACAGTTCGGCAATGATGCTTTGCGTCAGATGCACCGGCCCCGTCACGCTGGGGCCGGTCAACCCATCCGCGCCGCTGACCCGCAGCAGCACAGCGGCGATCCGCTGCTCGGACCGGCGGATCAGCAGATCCGACACCGCGCGCGACACCAAAAGCGAACTGTGGGCCACCAGCGTCATAATCTGGTTGCGGAAATCCGGGTCGCGATGCTGCAACCGTTCAAGTGCCACCAAGGGCACATGCATCACGGTTGACGGCTCCAGCGCGCGGAATTCCAGCAGCCGGCGCGTGCCGAAGATCAGCGGGCCTTCCCCGAACCACGCGCCCGCGCGATGGACATGCCCCATCACCACGCCACTGGCCAGATTTGGACCCAGAACGCCGAAGCTGCCCTGCACCACCGCGAAGACGCCGCCCGGCTCATCGCCGATATGGTGGGTGTAACTGCCTGTGTCATATGCCAAAAGTTGCGCATATTGCAAAATATCAATCTGGAATTGCTGAGGTCGCTGCGTCAGCCAGCCCTGCGACTGAAGTAGTCGTCGGGCCGATTCTGCATTAATCTGGTTTTTCATGAGAAAATAATCTATCGAGCGCCACTTTAGTCTAGGCAATTGTCGGTTTTCCAACAATCGGAAAAGCGATCACACCCTTAAAACCGCCTAGCTGCGAGACAAGGAGATGCGGATTGGCCCAACAGGAGTTGAAAAAGGAGATGCCGCATACCAAGAACCCGGACATGATTGCCTTCACGGTCGGCCGGATTACCTTGCAGCTGATGCAATCGGGTGTCGAAGTCTCGACCGAACAGATCCACTGGCGACTGGCCGATATCGTGCGCAATGGCCATCAGGGCGGCGTCACGCCGGAAATGGCAAAGGGCGCCCTGCTGGCACTGGGCGATCTGCAAAGCGCGCAGCGCCGGTCCTGAACGCGCACGACAGCCGGATGGAAGATCAGCGCCCGCAGCATTGCGGACGCGGCCTGAAGCCCCCAAGCATGGCCCCGCAGGGCATGTCTTGCCGGAGAGAAGCAGATGGATCGTTCACGGGCCGGATTGACCGGCATCGGTGACATGGCGATGCTAGTCGCAACGTGACCGCGTGCCCCAGCCAGATGCCAGAACCCAGCCCCTCTCAGCCCGTCCAGACCGACATGACACGGCCCGTCCGTTACATCTTCCTACTGCTTGACCGGTTCACCATGATCTCGTTCGCGGCAGCGATCGAGCCGTTGCGGCTGGCGAACCGCATCGCCGGGCGCGAGATCTATGCGTGGCGGCTGATCGGCGAAAACGGCGAGACGGCGGTGTGTTCCAACGGCACGCGGCTGGTGCTGGATGGCGGATTGGGCGAAACCCAGCGCGGCGACACCGTGCTGGTCTGCGGCGGCGTCGATGTGGCGCGCGCGGCGACGCGGCCCGTGCTGGCATGGCTGCGGCGCGAGGCCCGGCGCGGTCCGCGCATGGGCGCGCTGTGCACCGGCGCCTGGGTGCTGGCCGAGGCCGGGTTGCTGGACGGGCGGCGCGCGACGATCCACTGGGAAAATCAGGATGGCTTTGCCGAGGAATTTCCCGATGTCGAACTGATCCGCACGGTCTTTGTCGAAGATGGCAGCCGCCTGACCGCGGCCGGGGGAACGGCGGCCATCGACCTGATGCTGCGCCAGATTGCCCGCGATCACGGCGCGGATCTGGCCAACCGGGTGGCGGATCAGATGATCCATACCTCGATCCGGTCCGAGGACGATTTCCAGCGCCTGTCCATCCCCACCCGCATCGGCGCGCGCCACCCCCGGCTGGCGCAGGTCGTGGCCCGGATGGAGGCCAATATCGAAGACCCGATCAGCCCGGCGCGGCTGGCGCTGGATGCCGATATGTCGCCGCGCCAGCTCGAGCGGCTGTTTGCCCGCTATCTGGGGCGCTCGCCCAAGCGCTATTACATGGAGTTGCGGCTGGAACGCGCGCGCAACCTGCTGCTTCAGACCGAAATGAACGTCATGGAGGTGGCGCTGGCCTGCGGCTTTGCCTCGGCGGCGCATTTCTCGAAATGCTATCGCGCGACCTATGGCCGCACGCCCTATCGCCAGAAGGGCGCGGCAGAGCCTGTGGACTGACCTCGGCCCCGCGCGAAAAGCGCGGCCGTCGTGGCAACCCGATCCGGCAGGCCCGCGTTATGCGGGCGAGCAGATCAGGAGAGCCGCAAATGGCCGAGATACCGAATGACATGATCCAGTCCCTGCGCGCCGCCTTGCAGGATCTGGGCGCCGCGCCGCAGGAGGTTTCGGATCAGCTGCGTGCCGCCCTTGGCCCTGATGTGGGCATGGCGATGGACGATCTGCTGGCCGCGTCTTTCCAGCTTGTCGAGGCGGCGAATGTCAACTCGCTCAGCCGGGCTGCGACTGGCCAAGCCGCAGATGCAGCCGGTCCGACAGCAGCCTGATTTCATCCGCCTCGGCCAGTTGCAGCGCGGCTGCCGGATCCTCGACCGCGCCGGGATCTTCCTGACCGTCATGCATCTGGCTGGCGCTGGCCAGCCACTCGGCCAGTTCATCGCGCTGCGCAGGCGGCAGCATGTCGATCAGCCGCACCAGCAGCTTGCGATGGGCCATCAGACGGCCTTCGATGTCGGTATCCCTGGATGGTGCCATTGCGGTTCCCCTGTTCAGCTTGTACTGCGGGCAAACGCCTGTCCGGCCCGCCCGTTCCCCCGCGGCCCCGGATCGCGGGTCCGGCCCGCGCGGCCTGCGGCGATCCCCCGCCGAAATGCCGTCGGCGGGGGATTGCTGATGGACGAAACGCGGCCGTCATAATAAGGAGTCGGAAAACACCGCCGCGTGGATTCCCTCTCGCGCGCCGCAAGCCGGGCAGAAAAGACGTGCAGGAACTCAATCACAGCGCGACACGCGATGTCGCGACCGTAAAGGCCTTACAGATTCGCGGTCGCACCTTCACCGCCGTGGCCCTGCATATGGGCGGCCCCGCCAATGCCGCGTTTTTCGAGGTGCTGGACGCCAAGCTGCGCCAGACCCCGCTGTTCTTTGAACATGCGCCGCTGGTGATCGACCTTGAACTGGCGCAAGGGCTGGAAACCACCAAAGAGATGCAGCATCTGGTCGGCGAATTGCGCCGCCGCCACCTGTCGGTCTTTGGCGTGCAAAGCGCCACCCGCGCGCAGGCGGAAGCCGCCGCCGCCGCTGGCCTGATCGCGCTGCCCAGCGGCAAGGCCGTCGGGCTTGAACGTGTGACGCGCACCGAACGCCCCGGCGACCGGCCCGCCGCGCAGGCGGAAACCGCCGAGAAGGAAGCGCCCGCGCCCGTGACGCGCACGATCACCCAGCCGGTGCGCTCGGGTCAGACGATCTTTGCCGATCGCGGCGATCTGGTCATTGTCGGTCCGGTCAGTTCCGGGGCCGAGGTGATCGCTGCGGGCAATATCCATATCTATGGCCGCCTGCGTGGCCGCGCGCTGGCGGGGGTGAACGGCGACACCTCGGCGCGGATCTTCTGTCATGCGCTGGATGCCGAGCTGCTGGCGATTGCCGGTCTTTACCTGACCAGCGAAAATCTGGGGCCAGACACGCCCCGCGACAATGTGCAGGCCTTTCTGGAAGGCGACAAGCTGCGCGTTGAATCCCTGAAATGAACCGGTCGAAAGGAAGCGTTTCGTGAGCAAGGTCATCGTAGTCACATCGGGCAAGGGCGGCGTCGGCAAGACGACCTCGTCGGCCGCGATCAGCGCCGGTCTCGCCATGCGGGGCCACAAGACGGTCGTCATCGACTTCGATGTGGGCCTGCGCAACCTTGACATGATCATGGGCTGCGAACGCCGCGTGGTGTTCGACTTCATCAACGTCATTCAGGGCGATGCCAAGCTGAAACAGGCGCTGATCAAGGATCGCCGCCTTGAAAACCTGTATGTGCTGCCGACCTCGCAGACCCGCGACAAGGATGCGCTGACCAAGGAAGGCGTGAAGGCCGTTCTGGACGAACTGCGTCAGGAATTCGACTATATCGTCTGCGACAGCCCGGCGGGGATCGAGCGTGGCGCGCATCTGGCGATGTATTACGCCGACGAAGCCGTTGTCGTCACCAACCCGGAAGTGTCCTCGGTCCGCGACAGCGACCGCGTGCTGGGTCTGCTGAACTCCAAGACCTTCCTGTCGGAAAAGGGCGATGGCAGCGCGGTCAAGGCGCAGCTTCTGCTGACGCGGTTCGATTCCAACCGTTCCGCCGCGGGCGAGATGATGAGCGTGCAGGACGTGCTGGAAATTCTGGCCATCCCGCTTCTGGGGATCATCCCGGAAAGCACCTCGGTGCTGAAAGCCTCGAACGAGGGCCAGCCGGTGATCCTTGACGAGACATCGGGCGCGGGCAAGGCCTATGTCGATGCCGTGGGCCGTCTGATCGGTGAACAGATCGAAATGCGCGTCAATTCGGGCGAACAGAAACGCGGCTTCTTCCAGAGGCTGCTGGGACGGACGGCATAAGCATGTTCGGTTTCAGTTTCCGCCAGAAAAAGCCCTCGACGGCCCAGACCGCCAAAGAGCGGTTGCAGATCCTGCTGGCGCATGAGCGCGCCAGCGGCGACACGCCCGACTTTCTGCCGCTGCTCCAGCGCGACATCCTTGAGGTGGTGCGCCGTCACATGCAGATCGACGGCGATGCCGTGGATATCAAGCTTGAGCGCAGCGACGATCTGTCCAGCCTCGAGATCAATATCGAAATGCCCTCGCAGAAGGCGCCGACGCGCCTTTAACGCAGGTTCTCGGGCCATGGGATGAATTCGGCGTCGTCGCCCGGCGGCAGCTGAAAGCGCCCATGCGCCCAGTCCCCCTGCCGCCACGCCTCTTTCGCCGCCTCGATGCGTTCGCGCGACGAGGCGACGAAGTTCCACGAGATATAGCGCGGGCCGTTCAGCGTCTCGCCGCCCAGCACCATCAGCCGCGCCCCCATCGGGCCTGCGGTCAGGCTGATCGCATCGCCCGGACGAAACACCATCATGCGGCCCGCATCAAAGGTCTGGTCGGCCACGGTGATCTGGCCTTCGGTGACATAGACACCGCGGTCTTCGTGATTGTCGGGCAGCGGCAGCTGCGCATAGGGTTCCAGCACGGCATCGGCATAGAACGTGTCGGTAAAGGTCTTGACCGGCGCGGTTTCGCCCCATGCGCTGCCAAGGATCAGCCGCACCTGCTTGCCACCTTCGGACAGCATCGGCAGTGCTTCGCGGCCGTGATGTTCAAAGGCGGCATTGCCATCCTCGGCGGATTCGGGCAGCGCCACCCATGTCTGGATGCCGTGCAGCGCGCCGGGGCGGCGGCGCATCTCGGCCGAGGTGCGTTCGGAATGCGTGACGCCATTGCCCGCGATCATCCAGTTCACCTCGCCGGGATAGATCATCTGGTTGGTGCCAAGGGAATCGCGGTGCTGGAATTCGCCGCGATACAGATAGGTCACGGTGGCAAGCCCGATATGGGGATGCGGGCGCACGTCGATGCCGCCGCCGGTCAGGAATTCCGCCGGGCCCATATGGTCGAAAAAGATGAACGGCCCGACCATCTGGCGGCGCGGGGCGGGCAGGGCGCGGCGGACCTCGAAGCCGCCGATATCGCGGGCGCGCGGGATGATCAGCGTTTCGATCGCGCCAAGATCCTGAGGATTTTCGGGGTTCTGCGTGGGGTTCCAGCTCATGACAGGTTCCTTTCGGGACGGTAAGGCTGGCGGCGCGTGCCGCCCTTGCTGCCCTTTATATAGGAACGCTTTTTCAGTTTTGTCACAGGTCCGGTGGCCGGCGCGGGCCTAAGGGGCGAACACTTCGGGCTGTTCGGTGCGGATGCGGGCCAGAATATCCTGAATGCGGATCAGGTGCTGACGGATCGCTGCGGCAGCGGCCTCGGGGTCATGCTGATGCAGGGCGGCGATGATCTGGCGATGTTCGGCGATGGCGTGCCCGGCGTTATACGACAGGCTGAGATAACGCGCGCGGTCCATATGGCCCTTGTTGTCCTTGACCAAGGTCCAGACAAAACCCAAGCCCGAAAACTCGCAGATCTGGCGGTGGAATTCATCGTCCAGCGCGTGGAATTCATCGCGCAGCCCGGCGCTGGCGGCGGCCTCTTGCCGGGCGATCAGCTGGTCCAGCGTGACAAGCTGATCCTTGGTCAGCCGCGTGGCCGCGACACGCATGCATGCCTCTTCCAGCGAGCTGCGGATGAAATGCGCCTGCATCACCGCTTCTTCCGAAATCGGCGTCACTGTCGTCGCCCGCTGCGGGCGGATTTGCACAAAGCCCAGCTGCGACAGGCGGTAAAACGCATCCCGCACCGGCTGGCGCGATACGCCCATCTGCGAGGCGACCTCGGCCTCGGACAGGCGCGATCCGGGCGGCAGGGTCAGGTTCACCACGCGGTCATACAGCGCCTCGAACACATGATCTGTGGTGCTGCGGGGCCGCAGATCCTCAAGGCTGGGCAGGCTGGCGGTGGCAGAGGGCATGACGGACCCGTGTTGACAAACTACTAATCTAGCATATTAGTTTGCCAGAAGTAACGCAAGCGCGATTCGGGGAGGAATGCGGCGCATGGCTTTGTTGAAGGATGATCGGCTGTTTCCGGTCGACCCCGGCACGCGGGGCATCGCGCGGGCGCTTTATGACAGCATCCGCGATCTGCCGATCCTCAGCCCGCATGGCCATACGGACCCGCGCTGGTTCGCCGAAGATCAGCCGTTCCCCGACCCGGCGCAGCTTTTCGTCACGCCCGATCATTACGTCTTCCGGATGCTGTGTTCGCAGGGCGTGGCGCTGACCGATCTGGGCGTGCCGCGCGCCGATGGAGGCCCGACCGAGACCGATGGCCGCAAGATCTGGCGGCTGTTTGCGGCGCATTACCATCTGTTTCTGGGCACGCCTTGCCAGCTTTGGCTGGATCACAGCTTTCAGCATGTCTTTGGCATCGACCGCCGGTTGAATGCCGAAACTGCGGATTGGTATTACGACCACATCGCCGATTGCCTGAGCCGTCCCGAATTCCGCCCCCGCGCGCTGTTCAAACGCTTCAATATCGAAGCCATCGCCACCACCGAGGCCGCGACCGACGATCTGCGCTGGCACCGGATGATCCGCGACAGCGGCTGGGATGGCCGCGTCATCACCGCCTATCGCCCCGATGCCGTCATCGACCCCGACATGCCGGGGCTGGCGCAGAATGTCGAATTGCTGGGCCAGCAGACCGGCTTCGATACGCTGACATGGGCCGGCTATCTGGATGCGCACCGTGCCCGGCGGGCCTATTTCAAGGAATTCGGCGCGACCTCCTCGGATCACGGCCACCCCTCGGCCCGGACCGAGGACATGGCGCAGGCCGATGCCGCGGCGCTGTTCCAAAAGGCCCTGCGCGGCGCCTGCACGCCGGACGAAGCCGATGCCTTCCGGGGCCAGATGCTGACCGAGATGGCCCGGATGAGCCTTGAGGACGGGCTGGTCCTGCAAATCCACCCCGGCGCTGCGCGCAATCACTCGGCGCAGGTGCTGGCGCAGTTCGGCCGCGACAAGGGCTTCGACATCCCGCGCCGCACCGATTACGTCACCGCGCTGCGCCCGCTGCTGAACGCCGTGGGCATGCGCGCCGATCTGACCGTGATCCTGTTCACGCTGGATGAGACCAGCTATTCGCGCGAGCTTGCGCCGCTGGCGGGCGTCTGGCCGTGCCTGCGCCTTGGCCCGCCATGGTGGTTCCACGACAGCCCGGAAGGCATGCGCCGCTTCCGCGAGATGGCGACGGAAACCGCGGGCTTTTACAACACCGTGGGCTTCAACGACGACACGCGGGCCTTCTGTTCGATCCCGGCGCGTCATGACGTGGCCCGTCGCGTGGACTGCGCCTTTCTGGCGGATCTGGTCGCCACCGGACGCCTTGCCGAGGACGAGGCGGCGGGGCTGGCGCATGATTTGACCTATGGCCTCGCCAAGAAGGCCTATCGCTTGTGAGCATATCTGGGAGGATATCATGAAACTTCTGAACACCACGCTGGCCGCGTTACTGGCCACCGCAGCACTTGCCGGGGCGGCAAGCGCGGAATGCGACATCCGGCTGCGGTCCTCGGACACGCATCCCGATGGCTATCCCACGGTCGAGGGCGTCAAGGCCATGGCCGCCGAGGTCAAGGAAAAGACCGAAGGCCGCATCTGCATCGAGGTTTTCCCCTCATCCCAGTTGGGTGAGGAAAAGGACACCATCGAACAGACCCAGTTCGGCGTCATCGACATGATCCGCGCCAGCTTCGGATCGTTTAACGACATCGTGCCGATCACCCAGACCGTGTCGCTGCCCTATCTGTATAAATCCGACGAACACATGCACAAGGTCATGGACGGCCCCATCGGCGAGGAGATCGCCAAGGCCTTCGAGGAAAAGGATCTGGTGCCGCTGGCCTATTACGATGGCGGCGCGCGCAGCTTCTACAACTCGAAAAAGCCGATCCGCACCGTCGAGGATCTGAAGGGCCTGAAGTTCCGCGTCATGCAGAACGACGTGTTCGTGGACATGATGTCGGCGCTTGGCGCCTCGGCGACGCCCATGCCATATGGCGAGGTCTATTCCTCGATCCAGACCGGGGTGATCGACGGGGCGGAAAACAACTTCCCTAGCTATGACAGCTCGGGCCATGCCGAAGTCGCCAAATATTTCACGCTGGACCAGCACCTGATGGTCCCCGAACTGGTGGCGGTGTCCAAGACCAGCTGGGAGAAGCTGACCCCCGAGGATCAGGCGGTCCTGCGCGACGCTGCCCGCAACTCGGCCACGCTGCAGCGCAAGCTGTGGGCCGAACAGGAAAAGGCCTCGGAAGACAAGGTGACGGCGGCGGGTGCCGAGATCATCAAGGACGTGGACAAGACCGCCTTCGTCGAGGCCATGGTCCCGGTCTACGAAAAATATGTGACCACGCCCGAGGCGCAGGATCTGGTCAAGCGCATTCAGGCGACAGAGTGACGACAGCGGCCCGCGCCCCATGCGCGCGGGCCTTTCCGGAAATTTGGGGGGCACCATGCAAGCTGTCATCACGGCTTTGTCGCGGCTGAACAACCTGCTGACCCGGCTCAGCCTGTGGCTGGCGGGGATCGGTCTGGTGGCGATGACCGTCATCGTTTTCGCGCAGGTCTTTGCGCGCTATGTCATGGGCTACAGCCTGCTGTGGGTCGAGCCGGTGGCGATCCTGCTGATGAGCTGGTTCATCTTTCTGGGCTCGGCCGTGGGCGTGCATGAGAAGTTCCATCTGGGCTTCGACGTGCTGATCTTCTTTCTGCCGGAACGCTTCGGAAGCTGGCTGCGCGGGCTGTCCGACACGGCGGTGCTGGTCTTTGGCATCGGCATGGTGGTCTATGGCTGGCAGTTGATGGCCAAGACATGGGGCAACACGCTGCCCATCATCCGGCTGCCCGGCGGCGTCAGCTATCTGCCGCTGTTCGTGGGCGGCGTGCTGATCGTGCTGTTCGTGGTCGAGCATCTGCTGAACCGCATCGCCGGTCGCACCGAAGAAGCCCGCCCCGATGCCGACGACGTTCTGGCAAGCGAGGTCTGAGCCATGGAATATCTGATCCTGTTTGGCGTGTTCACGATCCTGATGCTGATCGGCACGCCCATCGCCTTTTGCCTTGGCATCGCCAGCATGGCGACCGTGGGCTATCTGGGCCTGCCCGCGCTGGTGGTGTTTCAGCGGGTGTCATCGGGAATTTCGGTCTTTACGCTGATGGCGATCCCGTTCTTCATCTTCGCGGGCGATCTGATGGTGCGGGGCGGCATCGCGGCGCGCATCGTGGCCTTTGCCGGATCGCTGATCGGCCATGTCCGGGGCGGGCTGGGACAGGTCAATATCGCGGCCTCGACGCTGTTCGGCGGCATCTCCGGCTCGGCCGTGGCCGAGGCGGCGGCGGTGGGCGGCATCATGATCCCGCAGATGAAGGAACGCGGTTACGGCGCGGATTACGCCGTCAACGTGACCTCGATGTCGGCGCTGATCGCGCTGATGCTGCCCCCCAGCCACAACATGATCATCTATTCGATCTCGGGCGGCGGGCGGATCTCGATTGCCGATCTGTTCACGGCGGGGATCATTCCGGGCCTGCTGCTGGCCTTGGCGCTGTCGATCACCGCGTGGATCGTCGCGGTGCGGCGCGGCTATCCGACCGAGCCCTTTCCCGGTTTCGCCCGCGTCGGCTATTTCCTGCTGCAATCGCTGCCGGGCATGTTGCTGATCGCCATCATCTTCGGCGGCGTCCGCTCGGGCATCTTCACGGCGACGGAAAGCAGCTGCATCGCGGTGGTCTATGCCATTCTGGTAACGGCGCTGGTCTATCGCAGCCTCAGCTGGAGCGATTTCGTCCATGCCACCCAGCAAGCGGTGCGCACGACGGCCATGGTGCTGTTGATCATCGGGATGGCGGGGGCCTTTGGCTGGCTGATGGCCTATCTGCATGTGGCCCAGATCTCGCTGGAGTGGATGCAGTCGGTGTCCAGCAATCCGCTGGTCATCCTGCTGATGATCAACATCGTGCTGCTGGTTCTGGGCACGTTCATGGACATGTCGCCGCTGATCATCATCACCACGCCGATCTTTCTGCCGGTGGTGTCGGCCTTCGGCGTCGACCCGGTGCATTTCGGCGTCATCATGATCCTGAACCTTGGCATCGGGCTGAACACGCCGCCCCTGGGGCCGGTGCAGTTCGTCGCCGCCGCCGTGGCGCGCATCAGCATCTGGGAGGCGATGCGCAGCGTTTGGCCCTTCTATGCCGCGGGGCTGATCGTGCTGATGCTGGTGACCTATATCCCCGCCTTGTCGCTGTGGCTGCCCGGAGTGTTCAGATGACCGATCCCATCCGCACCGTGCTGGCGCATGCGCCCGAGCTGATGGTGGTGCGCTTCCAGTTCGCCGCAGGCGATGCGGGCGCGCTGCACAGCCACCCGCATGTGCAATCGACCTATGTGCAGTCGGGCCGTTTCGACTTCACCGTGGACGGGCGCAGCTTTCAGGTCGGGCCGGGGGATGCCTTCGTCATCGCCTCGGATGCCCGGCACGGCTGCACCTGTCTTGAACCCGGCGTGCTGATCGACAGCTTTACCCCGCGCCGCGACGATTTTCTGTGAAAGGACCAGCCATGATCCATGTGGACACCCGACAGGCGGTGCATCCCGACCATGCCCGCACGATGGACACCGCCGCATTGCGCGCGCATTTCCTGACCCAAGGCATGTTCCGCGACGGCGAAATCCGCCTGACCTATACGCATTACGACCGCTTCATCGTCGGCGGCGCGGTGCCTGCGGGCGGCCATCTGGTGCTGGACAAGATCGCCGAAACCCGCACCGCCAGCTTTCTGGAACGGCGCGAGATGGGCATCGTCAATATCGGCGATACCGGCCGCGTTCAGGCGGCGGGTCAGGACTGGGACATGGCATATGGCGATGTGCTGTATCTGGGCATGGGCGCGGGGCCGGTGACGTTTTCCGGCGCGGGGCGGTTCTACATCACCTCGTGCCCGGCGCATCGCGCGCTGCCGTCGCGGCTGGTCACCGTGGCCGATGCCAAAGAGATGAAGACCGGCGCGACCGAGACCTCGAACAAGCGCACCATCCGCCAGTTCATCCACCCGCTGGTGATGGAAAGCTGCCAGCTTGTGCTGGGCTATACCACGCTTGAGGATGGCTCGGTCTGGAACACCATGCCCGCGCATGTGCATGACCGGCGCATGGAGGCCTATCTGTATCACGGCATGCAGCCGCAATCGCGCGTGCTGCATCTGATGGGCGAGCCGCAGGAAACCCGGCATATCTTCGTGGCCAATGAACAGGCGGTGCTGTCGCCGCCATGGTCGATCCATTCGGGCGCGGGCATCGGCGGCTATACCTTCATCTGGGCCATGGCGGGCGACAACGTGGATTACACCGACATGGATTTCGTCCAGCCGGAGGATCTGCGGTGAACCCGTTTTCGCTGCAAGGTCAGACCGCCCTGGTCACCGGCGCGAATACCGGCATCGGTCAGGCCATCGCCGTCGCGATGGCTCAGGCCGGGGCCGATGTCATCGCCGCAGGCCGCCGCGATTGCGACGAGACGCTGGCCCTGATGGGCAGCGGTCGGCAGATGCGGCTGGATTTCGCCGATCCGATGGCCGCACGCGATGTCTTTGCCGCCGAGCGCATCGACATTCTGGTGAATAATGCGGGCATCATCCGCCGCGCCGATGCCGTCGATTTCACCGAGGCCGACTGGGATGACGTGATGGACGTGAACCTGAAGGCGCTGTTTTTCACCTGTCAGGCCTTTGCGCGCGCGGCCATTCCGCGCGGGCGGGGCAAAATCGTCAACATCGCCTCGCTTCTGTCGCTTCAGGGCGGGATCCGCGTGCCCAGCTATACCGCCGCCAAGCATGGCGTGGCCGGTCTGACGCGGCTTCTGGCGAATGAATGGGCGGGGCAGGGGCTGAATGTGAACGCCATTGCGCCCGGCTATATCCAGACGAACAACACCGCCGCCCTGCGCGCCGATCCCGACCGCAGCCGCGCCATTCTGGAGCGGATCCCGGCAGGCCGTTGGGGGCAGGCGCAGGATATCGGGCAATCGGCGGTCTATCTGGCCGCGCCTGCCTCGGATTACGTCAATGGCACGGTTCTGACGGTCGATGGCGGCTGGATGGCCCGCTAAAGCGGCAGGATTGCAACGCCGCCCCGACCTGCCTTTTTGGCTTGGTTGCGCCTTTGGGGCAGATGGCGCAATATCCCAACCCGGATCGCTCCCCAGAGTCGGCGAAAATCCCGCCCGGCCAGGCACGCTGTCTTTCATCCGATGAACTAAGGCGGTGGTCCGGGCATGAGCTTTCGGCATTCGATGACCTGCTATACCCATGGCATTCAGGCGGCGCTGCCGAAATGGCGCAGTCTGGATGGCATGGTCGGCGTGTTCTGGCAGGCCGAGGGGCATTCGGGCGCGCATGCCTATTACCTGTCGCCCGATCCGCGCATCATGATCTTCTTCAACGATGTGTCGCCACATATCCGCATGTCGGACCGGTCCGAGGATATGGATCGCCATTGCCGCCCGATGACGCGGGCGCTTTATGTGCCGGCGGGCGTGCCGATGTGGACCAGCTTCACCTCGGCGCATCGCTTCTCGCATCTGGATCTGCATATCGAACAGAACCGGCTGCTGCGCTTCCTGACGCCATCGATCGGGCGGTCGGCGGCGCTGGCCACCGTGCGGCGCCCGGTCGAGATCCAGAATGTCGATGCGATCGAGGCGCTGGCCGCCCTGCTGGTTGATGAGCTTTCCACCCCCAAGCGGCACGGGCTTTACGCCGAAAGTCTGGTCGGCAGCATTGCCGCAGGGCTGCTGGAAATCGGCGGCGACAGCGACGACCGCGCCATTGGCGGCCTGACGCCCGCGCAGTTGAACAAGCTGGCCGCGCGCATGGATCAGGCCAGCGAACACCGCCTGACCGTGGCCGAGATGGCCGCGACCGTCGGGCTGTCGGAAAGCTGGTTTGCCAGCGTCTTCAAGAAAACCACCGGCCAGACGCCGCTGCAATGGCAGCTGTGCCAGCGCATCGACATGGCGCAGCGCTTTCTGCTGCAAGGCGGCATGAGCCTGCCCGACATCGCCGCACGACTTGGCTTTTCCGATCAGGCGCATCTGACGCGCGCCTTTCGGCAGGTCGCAGGCGAAACGCCTGCCGCATGGCGGCGCATGCAGCAGGCGGGATGATCCGATCCCGCCGCGTCAGATCGCGCGGCGGGGTCATGTGCGCTGTTACCAGGTGCGGCGCAGCGTCAGGTCGATTTCCCGGCCGGGGTTATAGGTGATCGCACCCGATGCGGCCTGTTCGTGCTTTTCGTCAAACAGGTTCGTGACGTTCAGCGTCAGCGAGGTGTTCTTGGTGACATCATAGCTGTAGGCCGCATCGAAGATCAGCGCCGCCGGGTATTTCTGCGCATTGTCATCGCCGCCGAAGGACGTGCCCTGATAGCGCGCGCCCAGACCGAAGTTCATGTCGCCGCGCGTATCGTTGCCAGCCAGCGTGTAATCCACCCAGACCGAGGCCAGATGCGTCGGCACATTGCCCAGCTGGTTGCCCTGATTGGGCGACAGCCTGTCCGTGATCTCGGTATTGGTATAGGAATACGAGGCCGTCAGGTTCAGCGCGCGGGTCAGTTCGGCGCGGGCCTCAAGCTCGACGCCGCGGGCGCGGATTTCGCCGATGGTGCGCGGAATGGGCGGGGTGGTTGTGGTATCCGTGCGGGTAATATTGGTCTTTTTCAGGTCATAGAGCGCGGCGGTGAACAGCGCGTTCATGCCTTCGGGGCGGTATTTCACGCCGATCTCATATTGTTCGCCCTCTTCCGGTTCCACGGTCAGGCCAGCGGGCAGCACCGATTCCGCATAGCTGAAATAGGTCGAGACCTGCGGCGTGATCTTGTAGGTCAGGCCAAGGCGCGCGGTGGTCTTGCTGAAATCGGCCTGCGACGGGGTGCCCGAATTGTTGCGCGACAGGTCCATCCAGTCATTGCGCAGACCGATCGTGGCGATGAAGCGGTCATAGGTCAGTTCCTGCTGCACATAAAGCGAGGTGATCTGATCGTCGTTTTCCGTCGTCTGCAGCGGGGTCAGCGTATCCAGATCGATGCCGCCCGTGCGGATCGGACCCGAACCATAGGGGACGCCCTCGGCGGGGGCCCACCATATCTTGCCGTCGGATTGTTCGTCGCGATATTGCAGGCCGACCAGCGTGCGGCTGGTCAACTGGCCGAAATTGCGGTCGTATTGCAGGTTCGCATCCGCCAGCAGTTTCTGCGCCGAGCCGTCCGAGGCGAAATAGAAGCGGTCGATATAGGGCGTCTGGCCGGCGGGCGGCAGATAGGTGTCGTCGCCGACATAGACATAGCCAAAGCCGCGATCCTCATCGCTGTAGCGCAGGTTCGCGTTCAGCTTCAGCCCGCCACCGAAATCGTGGTCGAACAGGATGCTGGCCGAATTGCGTTCATTGTCCAGATAGTTGAAATCCGGCTCGCCGAAGAACACGTCGCGGTCGTAATCCGTGCCCAGCGGATAGCCCGACCCGGTGCTGCCGTCGCGCTTCATGTGGTCCAGCACAAGGCTGAGGCTGGTTGCATCGCTGGGCCGCCATGTCAGACCGCCCATCAGCAGCGCGGCATCGTCCTGGCTGTAATCGGTTTCCTTGTCGGCCTTTTGCACCCGCGCGGTCAGGCGATAGGACAGCGTGGAATCCGCCGTCAGGTTATCGCCGAAATCGACGCCCGCCTCGGTATGGTTGAACGATCCGACCGTGGCATAGGCTTCGCCAAAGCGCATGGTGCGCGGCAGTTTGGTGACATAGTTCACCATGCCGCCCGGCTCGGTCGGGCCCGTGACGGTCGAGTTGCCGCCCTTCACCACCTCGACGCGCTCATAAAGGAACGTGTCCTCGCGGATGCCGCCGAATGCCTTTTGCATCGGCAGCCCGTCGCGGAAGACCGAGGCATCGAAGCCGCGGATCTTGTAATAGTCGAAGCGGTCATCGCCGCCATAGAAGTCCGTGGCGACGCCAGCGGTATAGCGCAGCACCTGTTCGGCGGTATTCGCGCCACGCGCCTGCATGTCCTTGGCCGTGATGACCGAAACCGAGGCGGGCGTGTCCAGAATATCCGTGGCCATCTTGCTGCCGGCCGTGGTGGTGACGGCGACGATCGAATTGGCGTCGTTATCGCCTGCCGTGCCGTCGATCACCACCTGATCCAGCACCACCGCCTGCTGCGCCATCGCCTGCGGGCCAAAGGCCACCAGCGCCGTGCAGCCCAGCAGGGCCAGTTTCATGCAGCGCGCCGCGCCCTGCGTCATTGCGAATTCATTCCTTGGCATCGCCACGTTCCATCCGTTTTTCTTGTTCTGTATGCGGTTGGCTGGTGCCCTTGGCGTGCCGCCGGTCGGACTGGCCCCGCATGATTCCGGGCGTCTGATAACGGGATCGGCTGCGGCTGTATTGAAGGTTCCAACTGTTTTTGTCGGAATCCACGGAAATCGGTGACTGAAACAGTCGGGCAGGGTTGACCCAGCGCCGCAGACCTGAAAATTCCGGGCCGAACCGTCAGAAAGGGGCCCTTCGATGCGTCTGCGCATATCTGCCACTCTTGCCGCGATCAGCCTTGCCGTGGTTCTGGCCGTCCCGGCGCGGGCCGATCAGCCCGGCTATCCGATGACCATCACCCATGCGCTGGGAACCACGACGATCCCCGCAAAGCCGGTGCGTGTCGCGGCGGTGTCCTGGGCCAATCAAGAGGTGCCGCTGGCGCTTGGCATCGTGCCGGTGGGCTTTGCGCGCGCCAATTTCGGCGATGATGACGGCGACGGGCTGCTGCCATGGGTGTCGCAGAAGCTGAAGGAGCTGGGGGCCGAGACGCCGGTCCTGTTCGACGAAGGCGACGGCATCGACTTCGAGGCGGTGGCGGCGACGCAGCCCGACGTGATCCTTGCGGCCTATTCCGGGCTGACGCAGGCGGAATACGACACGCTCAGCCAGATTGCGCCGGTGATCGCCTATCCCGACAGCGCATGGGCGACCGATTGGCGCGACACGATCCGGCTGAACAGCGCGGGGCTTGGCATGGCGGCGCAGGGCGATGCGCTGATCGCCAGCATCGACGCCCAGATCGCGGAAACCGTCGCGCGCCACCCCGAGCTGCACGACAAATCCGCCATGTTCATCACCCATCTGGACACGACCGATCTGAGCCGGGTGAATTTCTATACCGCCAATGACACGCGGGTGAAGTTCTTTGCCGATCTGGGCCTGACCGCCCCCAAAAGCGTGCAAGAGGCGACGCGTCCCGGCCAGTTCTCGGGCGGGATCAGCGCCGAACGGATCGACGCTTTCGACGATGTGGATATCGTCGTGACCTATGGCGGCCAGCCGCTGTGGGAGGCGATCAAGGCCGATCCGCTGATGGCGCATATGCCTGCGGTGCAGCACGGCTCGCTGGTGATGCTGGGATCCGATCCCTTAGGCACGGCGGCCAATCCCACGCCGCTCTCGATCCCCTATGTGCTGGAGGATTACGTCGATCTGCTGGCCGGGGCGGCGCGCAAGGCCGATGGCCAGTAACGCGGCGATCCCGGCGCAATTCGCGCGCGCCGGGCGGCGGCGCGCGCTTTGGCTGCTGGTGGCCGTGCTGGTGCTGGGCGCGCTATGTGCCGCATCCGTCGCCATCGGCACGCGCAGCACCGGCTGGGCCGACATTCGCGCCGCGCTGTCGGGGCAGGTGGACACCGTGGCGCAGGCGGCGGTCTGGGCCCGTATCCCGCGCACACTGATGGCGCTGCTGGCCGGGGCGGCGCTGGGGCTGTCGGGGGCGATCATGCAGGGCATCACGCGCAATCCGCTGGCCGATCCGGGCATCCTTGGGGTCAACATGGGCGCCTCGCTGGCGATTGCCGTGGGCGTCGCGTGGTTCGGCATCCAGACCTCGGGCGCGTTCATCTGGACGGCCATTCTGGGCGCAGGGGTTACGGCGGTCTTTGTCTATGTCATCGGCTCGCTGGGGCGCGGCGGCGCCACACCCTTGAAGCTGGCGCTGGCGGGCGTGGCGACCTCGGTTGCATTTTCGTCGCTGGTGATCGCGGTCGTGCTGACGCGCGGCGACATCGCGGGCGGCATCCGGCAATGGCAGGTCGGCGGCGTCGGCGGCGCGACCTTCGCCCGCATCTGGCTGGTGCTGCCCTTTCTGGGCGCGGGGCTGCTGATCGCGATGGGCACGGCGCGGCGGCTGAATTCGCTGGCGCTTGGCGACGATCTGGCCGCGGGTCTGGGCGAGCGCGTGGCGCTGGCGCGCGCCACGGCGGCGCTGGCCGCGATCCTTCTGTGCGGCGCGACCACGGCGATCTGCGGCCCGATCGGGTTCGTCGGGCTGATGTTGCCGCATCTGTGCCGCCTGCTGGTTGGCGTGGATCATCGCTGGCTTCTGCCGTTTTCGGCGCTGGCCGGGGCGTCGCTGCTGCTGGCCGCCGATATCGCCGGTCGTCTGGTCGCCCGCCCGAATGAGCTGGACGTGGGCGTCGTCACCGCCTTCATCGGCGCGCCGTTCTTCATCTGGATCGTCCGCCGCCAGAAGGTGCGCGAGCTATGACCGCGACCGCATTTCAGATCGTTGCCGATGGCCGACAGCGCCGCAGGGCCCGCCGCCGCCGGGTGGTGCTGTGCCTGCTGGCGCTGCTGGTCGTGGCCTTTGCGCTGACCCTGATGCTGGGGCAGTCCTTCACCCCGCCCGGCGATGTGCTGCGCGTGCTGTTGGGCCATGAGGTCGCGGGCGCGTCCTTCACCGTCGGCCAGTTGCGGCTGCCGCGCGCTGTCATGTCGGTGCTGGCCGGTCTGAGCTTCGGGCTTGGCGGCGCGGCCTTCCAGATCATGCTGCGCAACCCGCTGGCCAGCCCCGACATCATCGGCATCAGTTCCGGCGCCAGCGCGGCGGCGGTCTTTGCCATCATCGTGCTGGGGCTGGACGGTCCGGTCGTGTCGGTCTTTGCCGTGCTGGCGGGACTGGGCGTGGCGCTGGCGATCTATGCGCTGTCATGGCGCGGTGGCGTGGCGGGGGCACGGCTGATCCTTGTGGGCATCGGCGTGTCGGCGATGCTGGAAAGCCTGATCTCGTATATCCTGCTGAAGGCGCCCGCATGGGATCTGCAAGAGGCCGTGCGCTGGCTGACCGGCAGCGTCAATGGCGCGCAACTGGCGCAGGCCATGCCGATCCTTTTGTCGCTGCTGATCTTTGGCGGGGTGCTGCTGGCGCGTGGGCGCGATCTGCAGGCGCTGCGGCTGGGCGATGACTGCGCAGCGGCGCTTGGCACGGATGTCGCGCGCACGCGCATCATCGTCATCGTGGCCGCCGTCGGTCTGATCGCGGTCGCCACCGCCGTCACCGGACCCATCGCCTTCGTCGCATTCCTGTCCGGGCCGATCGCCGCGCGAGTCTTTGGCCGCGACGGCTCGCTTTTGCTGCCCGCGGCGCTGGTCGGTGCGGTGCTGGTGCTGGCGGGCGATTATTGCGGGCAGTTCCTGCTGCCCTCGCGCTATCCGGTGGGCGTGGTGACGGGGGCGCTTGGGGCACCCTATCTGCTGTTCCTGATCATCCGCGCCCATCGCAACGGAGCCTGAGCATGACCTCTCATACCCTTTCGGTGCAGGATCTGACGGCGGGCTATGGCGACAGCCACATCCTGACCGGGCTGGACCTTCAGGTGCCGCCGGGCCGGATCACGGTCATCATCGGTCCCAATGCCTGCGGCAAATCCACGCTGCTGCGCACCATGTCGCGGCTGCTGGCCCCGCGTGCGGGTCAGGTCCTGCTGGACGGCAAGCAGGTCCACCGTACGCCCCCGCGCGAACTGGCCCGCGTCATGGGCCTGCTGCCGCAATCGCCCATCGCGCCCGAAGGCATCACCGTGGCCGATCTGGTCAGCCGGGGCCGCCATCCGCATCACGGTTTGATCTCGCGCTGGAGCAGGCGCGATGACGAGGCCGTGGCGCAGGCGCTGGAGGCCACGCGCACGCTGGAACTGGCCGAGCGTCCGGTGGATGAGCTGTCGGGCGGTCAGCGCCAGCGCGTCTGGATCGCCATGGCGCTGGCGCAGCAGACCGACATTCTGCTGCTGGATGAGCCGACGACATTTCTGGACATCGCCCATCAGATCGAGGTGCTGGATCTGCTGGTCGATCTGAACCATGCGCGCGGCACCACCATCGTCATGGTGCTGCATGACCTGAACCTTGCCGCACGCTATGCCGATCATCTGGTCGCCATGGCGGCGGGCCAGTTGCATGTGCAGGGCCCGCCCGAAGCCGTGCTGACCGAAGCCAATATCCGCCATGTCTTCGGCCTTGAAAGCCGGATCATCGAAGACCCGACCTCGGGGCGGCCCATCATGCTGCCCTTGGGCCGGCATCGGATGGCAGGCTAGGCGCCGGCCTTGATCGCCTGCGCGATATAGGTCGCGATCATCAGATCCAGATGCGCGCCGCCGCCATTCTTGAAGATGGTGATGTCCTGCGGATCCTGCCGCCCCGGCGCGTCTGCGCCGACCAGATCGTAAAGATCGCCCAGAACATCTATGGGGCCGATGACGCCGCTGGCCATGGGGATCATCAGCTCTCCGATATGGCCGATGGTGGTGTCGCGGCTGTCGACGAACAGCCTGCCCAGGGCGATCAGGGCGTCGTCCGCCTCGCGCATGTCGGCCTTGTAGGCGCCGATCAGATCGACATGCGTGCCGGGGCGGACCCATGCGCCCAAGAGGACGGGCGCCCGCGCCATGGTGGCCGTGCTGACGATATCGGCCTGCCCCACGGCCTGCGGCAGATCCTCGGCCACGCGCAGCGCCGGATAGTGCGGGCCAAGTTCCGCCACCAGCGCCGCCGCCTGTTCGCCGCGGCGCGCCCAGATGGCGATGTCACGCAGGCCGGGGAACATCGCGGCATAGGCGCGGACCAGACTGCGGGCCAAGGTGCCCGCGCCGACGATCAGCAGGCTGCGGCTGTCGGGCCGCGCCAGCAGCATCGCACCCAGAACGGAATCCGCCGCAGTTTTCCATTCCGTGATCAGCGGCGCGTCGATGATGGCCGAGGGATGGCCCAGATCGGGGTCAAAGACCATCATGCTGCCCTGCACCGTGGGCAACCCGCGCACGGGATTCGCATCCACGACCGTCACGGCCTTGACGCCAAAGCCCAGCCCCTCGATCCATGCGGCTCGGTTCAGCAAGGTGGCCGTCGCCGGACCAAGGAACAGATCGGCGATCTGGGCACGCGGCAGAAGATGCCCGGACCGCAGCGCGTGGATCGCCCCCGGCCAGTCAAGCAGGCCATCGGTGTCGCTTGGGGTGATCGGTCTGGGTTGCATCGGGATCCTCGGGGCAGATTGGGCATCGGGTGGGCCAATAGGAAAGCCTTGGGCCTTGGCGTCAACCCTGATTTCCGGCGCGGCCGTGCTGCGGGCAACGGCCCCCCGGTGGCCAAATGTCGCAAATCGGATATACAAGCCGCGCGGGCATTCTGCGCCCCGCCAAGACCTTTGGCTAAGGTTTTGCGCAATGCAGGACAGGGATGGAGGGTCTTGGGATGATGACGGATGGCCAGTTGATCGCCGCGCGCGATGCGGCGCTTGAACAGACGCGCAACGGACCGCCCACCGCGCCCGGCAACCCGTTCTTTGGCGTGGGGCCGATCACCGACGCCACGCTGGATGAGGCCGACAGCCGCCTGCGCCGCGTCGAATTCGACCACTGGATCGAGGCAAGCTATCGCAAGCTTGATGACACCGGCAAGGATCTTGGGCCGTTCTCGACGGCCGAGCTGTCGCGCAGCATGCATCGCGGCTATCCGGCGGATGCGATCCTGCTGGACATGATGCGCACCATCCACCGCTATTTTGAATTTCCCGCGACGAACCGCATGGCCGTCGGTCTGGGCGGCGGCCACAGCGGCTTTACCGTCTGCGTCCAGCATCTGCTGAACGCCAATGATGCCAGCCAGCGCGTCTATGTCGACACGCCGCGCCCGGAACAGGCGGCGGCGGGCGGCGCGGGGTTTTTCCGCCAGTCCTGGGCCACGCAACTGATCGAGATGCAGCGCTTCGCCAGACAGGGCGACGAAGCCCGCATCCACTTTGCCCCGACCGAAGGCACGATCCCGCCCGCCCGCGAACTGGAGGCGCTTGGCATTTCCGTCTTTGTCGGCGTCGGCCACGAAACCACCGGGGCCAATGCCTATACCGCGCAGGATATCGCGCATCTGCTGGACTGGCTGGCTGGCGATCCCGAACACCGCCACGCGGTGTTTGACGCGACCTCGATGCTGGGCGCGATGCCGTGGCCGGAGGACACCGTGCGTGCCGTCATGGCGAAGTGCTGCCTGTTCATGCCGTTCCAGAAGGCCATCGGCGGGATCTCGGGCTATTTCGTGGCGGCCTTTACACCTCAGGCGCTGGCGCTGGTCGAACGCAACCAGAAAAACCCCGCATGGGCCATTCCGCGCCAGTTGAAGATCGCGCCGCCGCTGGATGCCAAGCAACCGCTCAGCGGTCAGCGTTCGGTCGATGCGGGGCCGTTCTATGATGCGCAGCAGGACCGGATGCTGGGCGGTGTCATCAACACCTTCAGCGCGCTGGCCTTTGCCGAAACCACCTTCGGGCTGTTGCAGGCCGAACGGCGTGTGGGGCCGGTGTCGCAGATGAACCGACGCTCGGCCGCGAACCGCAAGCTGGTCGATGACTGGGTGGCGGGCAGCGCGTTGCTGGATCTGGTGGTGCAGGACAAGGACCGGCGCGGGGCGGCGGTCACGCTGTTGCAGGTGACGGATGGCGAAATCTCGGGCTCGGACCTGCATCCGAAGATCATCGCGCGGTCCAAGGACCTGCTGGGCTATGCCGGCATCACCCATGCCGATGGCACGCATGAGCCAGGTCTGGACGCCGCCCGCTATGTCAACGCCTTTCCCGGCACCCCCGGCGATTACCGCGCCTGGATCGGCGGCATCCGCGCGCCCCAGGATGTGACGGCTTTGCTGGACAACCTGCAATACGCCTATCTGCGCGCCAAGATCGCCGTGATCGAGGAAGAGTTGCAGCGCCGGGGTGCCGCATTCGACCATTCCCCGCAGCAGAGACCCAAGACCGAAACGCGCGACGGCACGTTCAAGGTGCTGATCGCCGACGCCATCGGCCTGCGCTTTGGTCCCGACGGCCAGCCCGACCCAACCGAGGTCGCCGATTACATCGCCGCACAGGGCGGCGTCTTTCACCGCGGCTCGGTCAATGCGGGGAGGCCGGATGATGATGGCAGGATCCATTTCTTCTACCAGCCGCATCTCAGCACCGCCGACGCGCTTCTGGCCGAGGCCGGGGACGGACAATATGACGCGGTGATCGCGGCGGCGACCTTCATCCCGGCGCAGACGCAATTCCGCTTTGGCGGCGTCCGGATCGGGGCGGGGACCGGCAATATGGGCTCGGCCTCATGGGGCGGGCCGAATGGCGAAGGCGGCGATGCGGCGCTGATGAACACGCCCGGCATCAACAGCCGCGCCACTGCGCAGATGGCGGCCAAGGCGCTGCTGAAGGTCACGCCCGATCTGCCGGTCGATGTCCTGCATGACCGCGTGGCAGCGGGGGATTTCGACACCGGCCGCAACCTGGCCGAATATCCGACCGCCAAGCTCGAGGGCAAACGCATCGCCATTCTGGGCTATGGCAATATCGGGCGCGAACTGGCGCGGATCGCCCGCGCGTTCCACATGGATGTGGTGATCTATGCCCGCCCCGCCCATCGCGACAATATTCTGGCCGAGGGTTACCACTATGCCGAAACCCCGGTCGCGGCGGCGCTGGGGGCCGATGTGCTGTCGGTGCATCTGGGGCTGGGCCGTCAGGATGCGACGACCGGCACCTATGCCAATGCGGGGCTGATCGACGCGCAGGTGCTGTCGGCGCTGAACGATGGGGCGGTGCTGCTGAATTATGACCGGGGCGAGCTGGTGCGGATCGACGCGCTGGACGGCGCGCTGGCCTCGGGCAAGCTGCGTCATGCGGCGATCGACGCCGATATGTTCACGGCAGAGGGGCAGGCAGGCGGGCAGGTGACCGGGCCGATGGCACCCTATCTGTCGCTGCTGCCCCGACATGCGGGCAAGCTGGAATTGCTGCCCCATGCCGCCGCCGATACCGACCACCCGACCCGCGTCGCGGGCGCAAAACAGGCCGTCGATCAGGTGATCCGCGCCATCCGGCAGCGTCAGGTGACGAATATCAAGGGCGATCTGCCGGCGGGATATACCTTGGGCGGCACGGTTGCGCCGGTGGGCGTCGGGCTGGTTTCGGCCAGCGATCTGATGCAGGTGGCAAGAGATGGCGCGCTGATGGCCCAGTTGCGGCAGGCATCCGAAACCATCGCGGCAATCGTGGGCGCTTTGGATGCGGTCAGCGACGACCGGCACCGCGCAAGGATCGTCACCCGCTGCCGCAAACAGCTTGCCGACAGCATCCTTGCGCAGAAAGCCCTGCTGGAGAAAGCGGGGCTGGTCGCGCCTGCGGACAAGGACTGACGCCCGCGCCGGGCGTTCAGGTCGTCGTCGCCGCGCAGGCCGCGACAAAGGCGCTGATGGCAGGCTGGCGCGCGCCCGCGCCTTGCCACAACACGCCGATCTGGCGGGCCTCGGCCCCCGGCAAGGGCAGCTTGCGCAGGTCCAGACCCTGCGGCCAAGGCGGCGCCCAGTCCGGCACGATGGCCACGCCCAGCCCGCGATCCACCAAGGCGGCGATGGCGTCCAGCGCGTCCAGCTCCAGCCATTCCCGCACGGCGATGCGCCGGTCGCGCAGGTATCGGTCGACGATCTGGCCGCCCCATTGCGCGCGGTCATAGCGGATGAAGCGCTGGCTGCGCAGCAGCGCACCGGCATCTGCATCGCCATGATGCCGCGATGCGATCAGCACCATCGGCTCATCGCGCAGGGTCATCCAGTTGACGGATTTCGCGATGGCGAATTGCGGGCGCACGATGATGGCGGCGTCCAGCTCGGCCGAGATGACGCGGTGATACAGATCGGCAGAGGATCCCGGTTGCAGGAAATAGTCGATGGCCGGATGCCGCGCGCCCAGTTCCGCGATGATGCCGGGGATCAGCCCGGTCAGCGCCGTGGCCGTGCCGCCGATCCGCAATTGCCCGCCGGGCGAGCCGTCGCCGGTGATGGCGCGCAGGTCGCGCACTTTTTCGACCAGCCCCCGCGCATGGTCGATGACCCGCAGCCCCGCATCGGTCGGCTGCACCCGGCGGCCAGACCGGCGCAGAAGTTGCAGGCCCAGATCCTGCTCCAGCACTTTGATGCGCTGCGCCAGGGCCGCAGGCGTCAGGTTCAGCCGCCGCGCCGCCTCGGCGATCGAGCCGCAATCGGCCACGGTCAGAAAGGTCTCAAGAAAGCGCGTATCCATGGAATTCGTATCGTCTGAAATTACAAAGATCAGTTTTTCTATGCTTTGCCGACGCGCTAGGTTCAAGCGCAGGCAGGCTGGCCGCATGGAGGAAACATGACCGTCGCACAGAAATTCGCCCGTCTGGGCACCGATCACGCCCCGGGGCAAGAGGTCCGCCAAAGCGCCAGTGCCGATTTCCTGATCGGCGATGTGCTGCCGGGCCAGCCGGTCGATTTCTCGCATGGCGATGTCGATGCCCATGACCCGACGCCGGGCGCGTTTCAGCTGTTTGCCGAAGGCGTGGCCAAGGGCGGCGCGCAGGCCTATACCGAATATCGTGGCGATATCGGCATCCGCGAGGGGCTGGCCGACCGGCTGGCGGCATTCACCGGGGCCGCGGTCGATGCGCGCGACGGGCTGATCGTCACGCCCGGCACGCAGGGCGCGCTGTTTCTGGCCGTCGCCGCGACCGTGGCGCGGGGTGACAAGGTGGCCATCGTCCGGCCCGATTATTTCGCCAATCGCAAGCTGGTCGAGTTCTTCGAGGGCGAGATCATCCCCGTCGCGCTGTCCTATGACACGGCTGTCGCGGGTGAGGCGGGGCTGGATCTGTCGGGCCTTGAGGCCGCGTTCAAGGCCGGGGCGCGGGTGTTCCTGTTCTCGAACCCGAACAATCCGGCGGGCGTGGTCTATTCGGCGGATGAAATTGCCCGGATCGCCCGGCTGGCTGCGCGCCATGACGCCACGGTGATCGTGGATCAGCTGTATTCGCGGCTGCTGTTTTCCGGCGTCAGCTATACGCATCTGCGCGCCGAAGCCGATCTGCCCGCGAATGTCGTGACCATCATGGGGCCGTCCAAGACGGAATCGCTCAGCGGTTACCGGCTGGGCGTGGCCTTCGGCGCGCCGCAGATCATCGCGCGAATGGAGAAGCTGCAGGCCATCGTGTCGCTGCGGGCGGCGGGCTATGCGCAGGCGGTGCTGCGCTGCTGGTTTGCCGAACCCGAGGGCTGGATGGAGGACCGCATCGCCCGCCATCAGGCGATCCGAGACGATCTGGTCGCGGCCTTCCGCCAGATCCCCGGCTGCACCGTGCGTCAGCCGCAGGCCGGCAGCTATCTGTTCCCGCGCCTGCCGCCCTTGGCGATCGCGCCCTTGCAGTTCATCCGCGCGCTGCGCCTGCAGGCCGGGGTGGTGGTGACGCCGGGCACGGAATTCAGCCCGGATGCGGGCGACAGCATCCGGCTGAACTTCTCGCAAGACCATGGCGCGGCGCTGGCGGCCGTCCAGCGCATCGCCACCCTGACCCAGCGTTACCGCGCATGAGGGTCGGGATCATCGGGCAAGGCACCATCGGGCAGGCGATCATCCGGCATCTGCAGGCCCGCCCGGATGTGCAGATCGGCTTTGTTCTGGCGCGCGACCGCCAGAAGCTTGCGGCGCTGGATCTGCCCGGCGCGCTGCTGACGGATGATGCCGGGGCCGCGCTGGCCTGCGGTGTCGATCTGGTGGTCGAGGCGGCGATGCCGCAGCTGACCGCCGATCTTGCGCCCCGGTTTCTGGATCACGCGGATTTCTGCGCCTTCAGCGCCACCGCCCTGGCCGATCAGGGCGTCGAACAGGCCATTCTTGCGGCCACCTCTGCCAGCGGCAGGCGCTTTTTCGTGCCGCATGGCGCGGTTCTGGGGCTGGACGGCTTGCGCGACGGGCGCGGCCTGATCGACAGCGTGACGGTGACCACGACGAAAAGCGGCAAAAGCCTTGGGCTGGACCCCCTGACCAGCGGCACGGTCTATGAAGGTCCGGCGCGCGGGGCCTGCCTGCGCTTTCCGCGCAATGTGAACGTGCATGCGGCAGTTGCCGTGGCGGGGATCGGTCTGGACCGCACCGTCAGCCGCATCGTGGCCGTGCCGCATCAAGGTGCGAACATGCACCGGATCGAGGTGACCGGGCAGGGGCTGGCATGGACCATCGACGCCAGTTCGCCGTCGCTGGGGGGCGTCACCGGGGCCTATACGCCGCAATCGGCGACAGGATCGGTCGACCGCATTCTGGGCCAGCGCGGCATCTGCATTGTCTGACCGCGCTAGCGCAGATCGGCGATGACCTTGCCATCATTGGGCAGGCTGCCCGGCGCGACGATCTGGACCGAGCCTTTCAGGCGCGTGATCTCGGCCAGCTTGCCGGTCAGGGCCTCGACCGCGCCTTGATCGGGATGCTCGGCCAGCAGATGCATGCGGTCCTGTTCGCCGCTGCGGCTGACCTCAAGACGCAGGCGCTGGCAGCCGGGCACGGCGCGGGCGATGGCGGCGATCTGTTCGGGGCGCACGAACATGCCCTTGATCTTGGTGGCCTGATCGGCGCGGCCCATCCAGCCCTTGATGCGGCGGTTGGTGCGGGGGCCCGAGGCAGGAAGGATCGCCGACATGTCGCCGGTGGCAAAGCGCAGCAGCGGGTAATCGGCATCCAGCCGCGTCACGACGATTTCGCCGACCTCGCCATCGGGGACGGGATCGCCGGTACCGGGGCGCAGGATTTCGACGATGACGCCTTCGTTCAGCACCATGCCCGGACCGCCATCCTCATAGGCGACGATGCCCAGATCGGCGGTGCCGTAGCATTGCCGCACCGCCACACCGCGCCCGGCCAGTTCGGCGCGCAGGCTTTCGGGCAGCGCCGCGCCCGTCACCATGCCGATCTGCAACGCGCTGCGGTCCACGCCTGCCTCATCGGCCTTGTCCAGCAGGATCTTCAGAAAATCCGGCACGCCGACATAGACGCGGGGGCGGTATTGCGTGATGGCGGTCAATTGGTCGGCGGTATTGCCCGGACCTGCGGGAATGACCGGACAGCCGATGGCCTGCGCACCCGCCTCGAAGATGAAGGCGGCGGGCGTCAGGTGGTATGAGAACGTGTTCAGCACCACATCCCCCTTGCGCACCCCCGCCGCATACAGCGCGCGGGCAGAACCCCACCAGTCGGGCGCACAGCCTTCGGGGTCAAAGATCGGACCGGGCGACACGAACAGCCTGCGCAGCCCCTGCGCCGGGCCGCCCAGCAGGCCGCCGAAAGGCGCGTGGCGGGCCTGCAATTCGACCAGATCGGATTTGCGCAGCACCGGCAGGGCGGCCAGATCGGCCAGATCCCGCAGCCGTTCGGGCAGGCGGTCGGCCCAAAGTGGCTGCGTCGCGCGCATCCGCCCGATCTGCGCGTTCAGGCGGGCAAGCTGGTCCGCCGCGCGGTCGGTGTCGCTGCGCGTCTCGGTCTGGTCGTAGTGATCGGCGGTCATGGGCTTTCCTCAGGCCAGCCAGCGCTTGCGCCGGCGATAGTGTTTGACGTTGCGGTAATCGACATGATCCGTGCCGCCCAGATAGAAGTCCTGCACATCGGGGTTGGACTTCAGCACCTCGGCTGCGCCCGACATGACGACCTGCCCCTGTTCGATCAGATAGGCGCGGTCCACGATGTCCAGCGTCGCCGCCGCGTTCTGTTCGACCAGCAGCACCGACAGCTTTTCGCGGGCGTTGATGTCGCGGATGATGCCAAAGATTTCCTGCACCAGCAGCGGCGACAGGCCCAGCGACGGTTCGTCCAGCATGATCAGCCGCGGTTCGGTCATCAGCGCGCGGCCAATGGCCAGCATCTGCTGTTCGCCCCCCGACAGATAGCCCGATTTCGACTTGATGCGTTCGCGCAGGCGCGGGAAATAGGCATAGACCTGTTCGCGCAATTCGTTGAACCGCGCGATATTGCGCCCGCGATAGGCGGCGATCAGGTTTTCGTCCGGCGTCAGATGGCCGAAGATGCGCCGCCCCTCCAGCACATGCACCAGCCCCAGCCCCACCCGTTCGGGCGCGCCAAGGCCCAGAATGGACCGATCGCCAAAGCGCACATCGCCCCGCGTCACCAGCCCGCGTTCGGGGCCCAGCAGCCCCGAGACCGATTTCAGCGTGGTCGATTTGCCCGCGCCGTTCGAGCCGAGCAGCGCGACCATTTCGCCTTCGCCCACTTCCAGCGAGACGCCCTTGATGGCAAGGAACACCTTGTCATAGATCACCTCGACATTTTCCAGAACCAGCGCGGGCATGGCGTCACTTCCCGTAATGCGCGGCGGAATCCTCGATCACCTTGCGGACGATCTCGGGGTAGGCGGCATGCCATTCGGACACAGGGACCCATTTTTCGCCGTCCCATTCCGACACGCGGCCCGCGCCGCCGCCCTGATGGTCGGTCGCGGTGATGGTGACGGCGGGCATCAGCCCTTCCGCGTCATAGCCCGAGATCTTTTCAAACCCCGCCTTCAGCGCATCGCCGTTCATCGGCCCGCCGGCTTCCGCGCCCAGCCGTGCGGCCTCGACCGCGACGGCCATGGTGGCGACGCCAAGGTTGTAATAGCTGTTGCCGACATTGGCGGTTTCGCCCGCGCCCTTGCCCGGCGTGATGACCTTTTCCTGAATGCGCTGGATGATCGGGTGATCCATCCCCGAGGCGGTGGCCTCGAACCGTTTCACGCCCTTCATCTGCGGGCCGACATTGGCGGCATCGGTTTCGGCCAGCCAGATCACGGAATGGATCTGTTCGGGGCGGATGCCGTTCTGGATCGCCGTGCGCACGGACACGGCCTGACCGCCGCCCGCGCCCCAGATCATGACGTAATCGGGACGATAGCGGCGCACCTCGGACCATGCCGCCGATTGTTCGTTGCCGGGGCTGGCATAGGGGAAGGCGCGGAACTCGAAGCCCTCCTGTTCGGACAGCGCCTGCAGGATCGGGCCGGGTTCGCGGCCAAAGGGGCTGTCGATATGGACGATGGCGATCTTCTTGCCCTCAAGCCCGCCGGTCTGCTTCATGTATTCGACAAGGTTCGCCGCCTGCGCCCAATAGGTCGCCATGACCGGGAAGATATAGGGAAAGACCGTGCCGTCCGAGGCATCGCCCCGGCCATGCACGGGGGTGATGACGATGTTCTTGTCCGCCTGTGCCTGATCCAGAATGGCGGCAGATACCGGCGTCGACAGGAAGTCGAACAGGATCGCGCCCTCTTCCTTGGCGCGGTTATAGGCCTCGATCCCGCGCTGGGGCTGGTTGCCGGTGTCGCGGACGATGGCGGTGAAGGTATTGCCGCCGATGCCGCCTTCTTCGTTCACCAGCGTCAGGTAATCGCGCTGGCCCTGATTGTACTGCCCGGTCACGAAGGTATAGACCGCCGTGAAATCCTGCAGCAGGCCGAACTTGATCTCCTCGGCATGGATCGGTCCTGCGGTGGCCACCACCACGGCGGTGGTCAGGGCCAGCTTGCGCATCCAGTTCATACGTCCTTGCATCATGTCAGACCCCCTCCCAAGGATCAGCTTCTGGCGTGCCGGAACGGCCAGACCAGCAGATATTTGCGGATATTGTCGTAGATTTTCGCCAAGCCCAGCGGCTCGAGCAGCAAAAAGCCGATGATCATCGCGCCATAGATCACCAAAGGCAGGTGCGACAGAAAGTTCTGGCTGACCGGCACCCAGCCCGCCGCGGCAAGGTCCGAGACGAGGTTGGTCAGAAAGATCGGCGCCAGCAGCACAAAGCCCGCGCCCAGCCACGATCCGATGACCGAACCCAGCCCGCCCACAAGCACCATCGCCACCAGCTGGATCGAGACGTTGAAACCGAACTGTTCCGGCGTCACGGCGCGGTAAAAGCAGAACGCAAGGATCGCCCCCGTCACGCCGCCCATGAAGGACGAGGTGAAAAACGCCATCAGCTTGGTCCGGAACGGATCGACCCCGATGACGGCTGCGGCGAAATCCTTGTCCCGGATCGCGACCAGCGCCCGCCCGAACAAGCTTCGCTTGACGTTCATGAAAAACACCGTCAGCAGCACCGCCCATCCCAGCGCCAGCCAATAGCGCGCGGCAAGGCTGTCCAAGGGCAGCAGCAGGAAGCTGACCGCAGGCGTGCGCAAGGTGGCATGCGCCCCGCCCGAGATCCACGGCACGTTCACCACGACCCAATCGACCAGATACTGCATGGCCAGCGTCGCCATCACCAGATACAGCCCCTTGACCCGCAGCGCCGCGCCGCCAAAGACCGCGCCGATCACCGCCGCGATCAGGCCCGACAGCAGCAGCGAAATCTCGAACGGGATGCCCGCGCGGGTCAGGTGGATCGAGGCATAGGCCCCGATGGCCATGACGGCGGCAAAGCCGAAATGCAGCTGTCCCGCCAGCCCCATCAGCAGCGTCAGCGACAGCGCCGCCGCCGACCAGATCACCCATGGCAGCACATAGCTGCCCAGATACAGCGGCGACACATAAAGCGGGGCCAGCAGCGCCAGCAGCAGCAGCGCGATCACCAGCCAGCGGTCGGCGGGCACTTTCCACAGCCTGCGATCGGCGCGGTAGCTGGTATGATAGGTTCCCGAAAGGCGATAGAACATGGGTCAGATCCTTTCGATGTCTTCACGGCCGAATATGCCGAAGGGCCGGATCATGATGGTCAGAAGGATGATCAGCGAGGTGACGACATCGCGCGTCGATCCGCCCGCGATGCTGTCCAGATAGCCGGGGATCACCGTCCCGGCGACACCGACCAGAATGCCGCCCAGCAGGACGCCGGGAATGGAATCGACGCCGCCAAGAATGACCACGGCGACGGCGGGAAACAGCAGCGCCGACAGCGTCCAGTCGACGCCCTGCGACGACCCCCACAGCGCGCCCGCGATCACCGCAGCCACCCCCGCCAGACCCCACGAGATGCCGATGGCGCGTTCGACGGAAATGCCCACCGCCCAGCTTGAGACGTGATCGTCGGACACGGCGCGCAGCTTGGTGCCCAGCCGGGTGCGGAAGAACGCCAGCGCCGCGCCGACCAGCACCAGCGCCGCGATGCCGCCATAAAGCGAGGTGCGGTTGATGAACACATCGCCGATGATGATGGGCGCAAAGCCGATGCCAAGGTCGATGGGCTTGGGCGCCGATCCCAGAATGCCCGGCACAAGGCCGCGCAGCAGGATCTCCAGCCCCAGCGTCAGCATCACCACCATGATGATCGGCTGGCCGACCATGCGGCGCAGCAGCACGCGTTCGACCAGCAGGCCAAAGCCGAACATGATCGCGGCGGCGACGGGGATCGCGGCCCAGACCGGCAGCCCCCATGACATGACCAGCCACACGGCATAGCCCGCCGTCATCACCAGCGCGCCTTGCGCCAGATTGGGCACGCCCGCGGATTTGTAGATCAGCACGAACCCCAGCGCGACCAGCGCATACATCAGCCCCGTCAGCGCGCCCGAGATCAGCAGTTCAAGGAAATATGCCATTCACGCGGCCTCCACATCGGCCAGCCGCAGCACCCGGTCCAAGGATCCGGTCTGGCCGTTCTCATAGGTGATCTGCGCCCGGAAATCGATCTGGTCCGCCCCGGCGTTCAGCGCCTCGATGATCGGGCCATAGCGGTCGTCGATCACGTTGCGCTTCAGCTTGCGGGTGCGCGTCACCTCGCCGTCATCGGGGTCGAATTCCTTGTGCAGATTGGCAAAACGCGCCACAGACAGGCCGTGCGGCAGGCCGGCATTGACCTGCGCGATCTGGCCCGCGATCAGGTCATGCACGCGTGGCGACTGCGACAGTTCGGCATAGGAGGTATAGGCCACGCCGTTTTCCTGCGCCCATTGCCCCACCGCCTGAAAATCGATGCAGACGATCGCCACCAGCATGTCGCGCCCGCGCCCGATAACGGCGGCGTCCTTGATATGGGGCGAAAACTTCAGCCGGTTTTCGATATAGGTCGGGATGAAGCGCGTGCCGTCGCGCTTTTCCACCACCTCGGACACGCGGCCCAGCACCACAAGCTGGCCGTCGGGTTCGATCTGGCCCGCGTCGCCGGTCTGCAGCCAGCCATCGACCAGCGCCTCGGCGGTCGCTGTGGGGTTCTGGAAATAACCGTCAAAGATATTGTCGCCACGCAGCAGGATCTGGCCGGTTTCGTCGATGCGCATGTCGATGCCGGGAAAGGGACGGCCGACGGTGGTCAGGGAAATGTCGTCCGGCCCCTGCGCCACGGCCAGCGCGCAGTTTTCGGTCTGGCCATAGAACTGGCGCAGGTTCAGTCCCAACGCGCGGAACCATAGAAACACGTCCTCGCCGATGGCCTCGCCTGCGGTATAGGCGCGCTGGACGCGGGCAAGGCCCAGCTGGTCGCGGATCGGGCCGCAGATCAGCCATTCGCCCAGCCAGCGCGTCAGCCCGCCCTGACCGGGCTTGCCCGTCAGCCTTGCGCGTTCGGCAGCCATGGCGCGGGGCATGAACCAGTCGTAAAGCCAACGCTTCACCCCCCTGGTTTCGGCCATGCCCACCTGCACGCGGGTCAGCATCGCCGACCATGCCCGGGGCGAGGCGAAATACAGCGAAGGCGCAATTTCGCGCAGATCATGCAGCGCGGTTTCCTGCGCCTCGGGGATGTTGACGCTGAAGCGCAGCTCGGTCGCGGCGCCGATTGAGAAGATGAAATCCCCGACCCATGCCATCGGCAGATAGGCCATATGCACCTCGCCCTGCCGGAAATATCCGGCGGCGGCGGCGTTTCTGACGCCTGACAGCACATGGCCGTGTTTCAGCGGAATGCCCTTGGGCGCGCCCGTGGTCCCCGAGGAATGCATCAGCACCGCGATGTCATGGACCGAGGGGCGCGCGATCAGCGCATCGCGCAACCCCGGATCGACCGACAGACGCGCCGCCCCGGCGGCCCGGATCGCATCAAAGCCCATGACGCCCGCAGGCTCGCGTCCCGCAAGGCCGCGCGGGTCGTCATAGACCACCAGCCCCAGCGCAGGCCAGCTTTCGCGGGCCTCCAGCATCTTGTCGACCTGTTCCTGATCTTCGGCGATGGCGGTGCGGATGTTTTCGCGCGCCATCTGCGCGGCCAGTTCCTCGGTCGGGGCATCGGCATAGGCGGGCGAGGGGATTGCCCGCAGGCAGGCGATGCCCAGCATGGCGAAATACAGGTTCGGGCGGTTGTCGCCGATGACCATGACGACATCGCCGGGTCCGATGCCCTGCGCCTCAAGGCCCGCGGCGAATTCGGTGACGGCGGCCAGATAGGCGCGCCAGTCATATTCCTGCCAGATGCCCCGGTCGCGTTCGCGCATGGCGATTTCGCCGGGATGTTCGGCGGCATTGCGCGCCAGACGGGCCAGAATGGTGTCGCCCGGCTGCCAGTCGGGATGCAGCGCGGCGGCGGTGTCGATGGGATCATGCTGCATCGCGGGGCTTTCCGATATAGGCCTCGACCACACGCGGATCGGCGATGGCCTCGCGGGCGGGGCCCTGCGCGATCTGCTGGCCATTGTTCAGGACCAGAACCCGGTCGCACAGCGCGGTCACGACATCCATGTGATGTTCGATGATCAGCACCGTCAGCCCCAGCGCGTCCTGCGCATCCAGGATGAAGCGGACCATGTATTCCTTTTCTTCCTGGTTCATCCCCGCCATCGGCTCGTCCAGCACCAGAAGGCGGGGCTCGGCGCACAGCGCGCGGGCCAGTTCAACCCGCTTTTGCAGGCCCAGCGGGATCACGTCGACATGGGCGTCGCGGGCAGGGGCCAGTTGCAGAAGGTCGATCACTTCCTCGACCTTGCGGCGATGGGCGATTTCTTCCTTTTCGGCCCACCACGGATAGAACAGCGAGGCCAGCGGGTTGGGCTTCATATAGATGTGCCGGCCCATCAGGATGTTGTCCAGAACGCTCATGCCATGAAACAGCGCGACGTTCTGGAAGGTGCGGGCAACGCCCTTGGCGGCGATGCGAAACGGCTTCATGCCGTTGATCGGCTGACCGTCCAGCAGGATCTGGCCCTGCTGCGGCGGATAAAATCCGGTGATGGCATTGACCAGCGTGGTCTTGCCCGAGCCGTTCGGCCCGACCAGCCCGAAGATCTCGCCCCGCGCCACCGCGATCGAGACATCTTTCAGCGCGACCACACCGCCAAAGCGGCGCGTCACGTCGCGGCATTCAAGAACCACATCCGTCACGGGCGCACCCGCAAGACGTTCGGACGCCCGGAAGGCGTGAAAGAACCGTGCATAGCTGTCCTCCCAAACAGTTCTGCTGGTCGGTTCCTCCCCCGACCACGGAGCTTGGGATCAGGCTAGCATCGCTTGGTGTTTTGGGTAAAACGAAAAGAATGGCAAAGTTCTTTCGAGAATCCTGAAATGCACCCCAATCTTGTCGATCATCTGCAAGCCTTCTGCGCCGTCGTCGATCAAGGCAGCCTGACAGCGGCGGCGCGGGAATTGCGCAGGCCGATTTCGTCGGTCAGCTATTCGCTGACCCAGCTTGAGACGCAATGCGGCTTTGCCCTGCTGGGGACCGGCACCAACCGGGCCGAACTGACACCACGCGGCCGCGTGCTGCTGGCCGAGGCACGCAGCGTCGTCGAACGCGCCCGCAGTTTCACCACCCATGCCCAATCGCTGGAGCGCGGGCAGGAAACCCATCTGCGCGTGTTGGTCGATGTGCTGTTTCCGCGCGCCGATCTTAACCGCGCCTTGCGGGCGTTTTCCGCAGCCCATCCCCATGCGCGCTGCCAGTTCTTCAATTCGTCGCTGGCGACGCTTTGGGATGATCTGCGCGATGGGGATTTCGATTTCGCGCTGACCCTGGCCGCGGCCATCCCCTCGGATATCTCGGCCCGGCATCTGGCCTCCGAGGTGCTGGCTCCGGTCTGTGCCGCGCAGCACAGGCTGGCGCAGATGCCGCAACCGCTGCCGATGCGCGCCTTCGACCGGGAACGGCAGATCTATTACGTCGGCTCTCCGCTGATCGACATGGAGCGGGTGGGGTGGCTGTTCTCGTCCGATGTCTGGACGGTGAACGATGTGGACGCCATCAAGTCGATGGTGGTGTCGGGGCTGGGCTGGTGCTTTTCGGCGGCCCGCACATTCGCCGATGAAATGCAGCGCGGCGAGGTGGTCCGCCTGACCTGCGAGGATATGCAGTTCCACCCCGCCCGCACGGTCGTCGTCGCATGGCCCGCCCATCGCCTGCCCGGTCCCTTGGGCCAGCAGATGCTGGATGCGCTGACGCTGGGGCTGGGCCAGTCCGGGGCCCAGTCCGGGGGCCAGTCCCGAAGCGGGGCGTGATCAGGCGGCGGCGGGCAGGGTCAGCGTCACCTCCAGCCCCGGCTTTGCATTGCGCATGTGCAGGCGGCCCTGCGCGGCATCGGCGACGGCGGCAACCACGGCCAGCCCGATGCCCTGACCTTCGCCATCGGGATCAAGGCTCAGGCCGCGCTGCGTCAGGCGGGTCAGATCGGCTTCCGGCACGCCCGGCCCGTCATCGCGGATGGTGATGCGGATCTGGTCGGCCGCGCGTTCGACGGTCGCCCAGACGGTTTCATTCGCGTGGCGCATGGCGTTTTCCAGCAAGGCACCAAGCGCCTCGGTCAGATCATCGGCGTCGATGCGGGCGCGCAGGCCGGGGGCGGCCTTGACCTGCCAGTCGATCATCGCGCCCAGCGGCGTGCGGGTCAGCACCTCGACCAGCTTCGCGATCAGCGTGGCGGGTTCGGCGCCGGTGCTGGCGCGTTCGGTCTGAATGCGGGCGCGGGCCAGTTCGCGATCGACATGGCGGCGCATGGCGGCGGCGATGTTTTCGATGCTGTCGGCCAGCTCATCCTCGCCCCGGTCGCGCAATTGCCGCGCGTCGCCCAGCAGCGCCTGCAGCGGGGTCTTCAGCCCATGCGCCAGATCGGCGGCGCGGTGGCGGGCGCGCGACAATTCGTGGTCGCGGGCATCCAGAAGCTGGTCGATCTGCGTGGCCAGCGCCACCACCTCGGCGGGCATGTCATTGCCGATGCGCGGCCGCTGCCCCGAGCCAAGCTGCGCCACCCGCGCGGCCACCTGCGCCAAGGGCCGCAGGCCGACCGTGACCTGCACGAAAGACGCCGCCAGCAGCAGCACCCCCAGCGTCGAGATATAGGGCAGCAGATCGGCCATGAAGCCGCGCCGCGCCATGGCCAGTTCGCTGCGGTCCAGCGCCACAAGGATCTGCGCAGGCACCGCCGTGTCGCCATCCCCGATCAGCAGGTTCTGTTCATAGGCCATCAGCGGCTCGCCCTTGGGGCCGCTCAGCGTCAGCATCCGCGTGGTGCCCGGCGCGGGCGGGCCCTTGAACATCGGCAGCGTGAAATCCCACAAGGACCGCGACTGCAACGTTTCGCTGCCCAGTTGCAACTGCCAGTAATGGCCCGAAAAGATCTGCTCATACAGCGGATCCAGCGGCACGTTGCGCACGGTCGGGGTGGCGTTCGGGCGCGGTTCGATCATCGCCGCCACCGCAATCGCGCGCGACCGCAGATCGGCCTGCGCGATGCGTTCGACATGGCGATCGAACAGGATGGCAAGGCCAAAGGCCGACAGCGCAAGCGCGACCAGAATCGCCCCCGCGCCTGCCAGCATCATCCGCCAGCGGATCGAGCCTTTCACCCGTCCTGTTCCAGATAATAGCCAAAGCCGCGCCGCGTGCCGATGATGCCCGGCCCCAGCTTGCGCCGCAGGCGGGCCACGATGGCCTCAAGCGCATTGGCTTCGCGGGCGTCGTCGTCGCCATACAGCCGTTCCAGCAATTCGGTCGGCGGCACCACGCGGTCGCGGTTCAGCGCCAGATGCGCGATCAGGCGGAATTCCAAGGGTGTGACCTTGACGGGGATGCCGTCGATGCTGGCGCTCATGCGGTTCAGGTCCACGGCCAGCCGCCCGAATTGCTGCTGCCCGGTGCTGCGCCCGCCTGCGCGGCGGACCAGCGCGCGGGCGCGGGCGATCAGCTCCTCCATGCGGAAGGGCTTGGGCAGATAGTCGTCGGCGCCCGCGTCGATCCCCTCGACCCGCTCGGTCCAGCCACCGCGTGCCGTCAGGATCAGGACCGGGCTTTCGCAGCCCTCATTGCGCCAGCGTTTCAGGATGGTCAGCCCGTCCAGACGCGGCAGATTCAGGTCCAGAACGATCAGGTCGTAATGTTCGGTCCCGCCCCGGAACCACGCGGTTTCGCCATCCGTCGCCGACTCGACCAGAAAGCCCGAGGCGGTCAGCGCCCGGGTCAGATCCTCGGCGATTCGAGGGTCATCCTCGACCAGCAGGGTGCGCATCAGTTGTCGTCGTCCTCGTCTATGTCCACGATCTTGCCGGTCGAGGCATCCATGTCCACCTCGATCATGCGGCCATCGGGGGTGATCAGATCCACCTCATAGACCAGAATGCCGTCGCTGTATTCCAGTTCCACCTCGACCACCTGTCCGGGATGCTGTTCGGCAAGGCGCGTCAGCACCTGCGCCAGCGGCATGATCTGGCCGCGTTCGACCAGATCACGCGCCAGTTCGACATCCTGAAGGCTGCGGTCCCCGCCCGCGATCTGCGGCAGGGTGGCAAGGGCGATGGCAAGAAAAAGCGTGCGTGTCATGGGCCGGGATATAGCGCCGCAGCCCTGACATTTCCCTGACAGCCCGGATCAGATCGCTGTCAGCGCTTATGATGTAATGATTCGCAGGAAGGCGGCAGCGTCGTGGTGCGCTGGCCTGTGGAAACCCGGCAGAAGATGCCGCTAAGCAAAGGAATGATGCAGATGGTACGCAAGATTGGCACGCAGGTCGCCGAACGGATCGACGGCACGCAACTGGCTGACTGGCTGTCCGGTCTGGGCGGCAATGACAGCCTTTACGGCTATGGCGGAAATGACACGATGCAGGGCGGCGCGGGCAACGACAAGCTGTATGGCGGCTTTGGCAACGATCATCTTCTGGGCGGCGACGGCCATGACGATCTGGAAGGCGGCGCGGGCAATGACGTGCTGGATGGCGGCGCCGGCAATGACGAACTGGAAGGCGGCGACGGCAACGACCACCTGAAAGGCGGCGCGGGCCATGATGAGCTTGAGGGCGGGCGCGGCCACGACATTCTGGCCGGTCACGACGGCAATGACGATCTGGAAGGCGGCGACGGCAATGACAGCCTGTATGGCGGTTCGGGCAACGACACGCTGGAAGGCGGCGCGGGCAATGACCTGCTGTCCGCAGGTGCGGGCAATGACCGGCTTGAGGGCGATCGCGGCAATGACGTGCTGTCGGGCGGCGCAGGTGCCGACGTGTTCGAATTCGAGCGTGGCGACGGGCGCGACCGCATCACCGATTTCCAGAACGGGGTCGACCGCATTGATCTGGACGATTTCAGCCGTGGCCAGTTGAACAGCGTCATCAACAATGCCCGTCAGGTCGGCAATGATGTGGTGCTGGATCTGTCGGCGGATACCAGCGTCACGCTGCAGAACTTCCGTCTGGCCCAGTTGGATGCCAGCGATTTCCTGATCTGACACGCCATCGCGGCGGTCCCGGCCATGCGCCGGGGCTGCTGCATCGCTGTCAGCTTTCCAGTTGCAGCAGGATCTGTTTCAGCCCCTCTTCCTCGACCATGCTGGCCGCGACATGCGGCGCGAACCAGCCGCGGCGGCGCTGGCCCTGTTCGGGAAAGCCCTTCGACAGCTTCTCGACGCTCATCAGAAACACCTGCACCTCCAGCGGAACGAGAATACCCTTGGGCAGCATCTTGGCATAGTGATAGGTGCCGATGTGGTCCTTGCCGATGGTGCCGCGCACGCCCGCCTCTTCCCACGCTTCACGGCGCGCGGCCTCGGCCATGCTGCGCCCCTGCATGGGCCAGCCCTTGGGCACCACCCAGCGCCCGCTGTCCCGGCTGGTGATCAGCAGCACGTCGCCATTTTCCGAATGGCGGCACAAGGCGGCGACCTGACGCTTGGGCGGCGGCGGGGAAAGATCTTTCTTCAGAAAATTCAGCAGTTTCTTGGGCACCCGAAAATCCAAAAGCTCATACAAGAATGTCGAAAAGCTGGCATTCATGGCCAGGCGATGCCAGCGATATATACCCCGACCGCCGCTTTGCGCCGCAGATTGACCGAGCTTTGTAAACAAAGGCTGAATTTCTGGGCAAATTTGCGAACCAAGCGGTTTTCGGGCGGCGCTTGGCCGCGCGGTCCACGGGGTTTCAGGCCGCGCGTCGGTTGCCTGACCCGGATGTTCTTTGCTGTGTCCGACGCCAAACCTGCCTGCAATCGGGCTGCCTTGCTGTTCCGTTGCGGCACAGGTCTGCACATCGGCGCGACAGGGACCGCTGGTCGCTTGACGAGGACACAAGGCTCGGATAGCCGAAGCCTGCTCGTTAGCAGGGGTAACCGAACGTGTCAGCGACTACGGAGACTTATCTTCGCGCGATGCAGGTGATTGCGCCCTCTGGCTATTACATCGGCGTCCGGATCCGCGAAGCCCGCGCGGATATCGTCTACAACACCTATCCCGAGGAATGGCGGCAGCGCTATCTGGCGATGTCCTATCGTCTGCGCGATCCGACGATCGCCTGGGCCTATGCCAACAAGGGTGCGGCGCATTGGAAAGACCTTGCGGATCTGGACACAGCGGGCATTTTTCCGGATGCCGCACGATACGGGCTGGCGCATGGCCTGATCATCGGCACGGGTGAGCTTGCCAAGCGCACACTGGCGGGGTTCGCGCGCCCGGACCGCGCCTTTACCGCAGCCGAGGTCGACTGGCTGCAAGCAGCCGTCCGCCGCATCCATCAACATGCCCGACCGGATGCGGTGACGTTTCGGGAATTGCAGGCTCTGCGGTTGATCGCCGAGGGCAAGCCCTATGCCATTGCCGCGCATATGCTGGGAATTTCGCAAAGCGCGCTGCGCGCCCGGCTGGCATCGGCGCGCAACCGGCTGAACGCCCGCACCGTCGCCGAGGCGCTGCAGCAGGCGCGCAGCAAGAACATCATCTGATCGGCTGTCGGCCTGTCAACTTTCGGACCGGCTGGAAATGCCACCCGTCATTGCAACGAATGCCGCGTTGGCCAGCGTTCCGATGGTGCCACAGCCGATATAGGTCAGCGCAATCCGACCCAAGGATCCGTCCAGAAGATAGGCGCATAGCGCGCAGAATGCACCGACCATGCACCCCATTATCAGCATCGGCATGAAAGACACTTTTAGCTAACGCGAGGGGAAACCCATAAATACACGCTAAAGGCGTTTGAAGCAACCTAGATGAAATAAGCTTAATAATTTAATCAATCAGAACGGGAAAGATGGCGGGCGGGCAGATCTTGCCGCCCGCCACCTGCTTCGGTCAGGCCAGTTCCTTCAGATCAGCGGCATCGAAGCCCTGCACTTGGTCGCCCTGACGGACCTTCTGCACCCAGTTCGGATCCGAGATCAGCGCACGGCCCACGGCGATCAGATCGAACTCGTTGCGGTCCATGCGCGCGATCAGATCGTCCAGCGATGACTGTTCCGAGCTTTTGCCGGTAAAGGCCGACAGGAAATCGGAATTCAGCCCGACCGAGCCCACGCTGATCGTCGCCGCGCCGGTCAGTTTCTTGGCCCATCCGGCGAAGTTCAGCACCGGGTCCAGATCGGCAAATTCCGGCTCCCAGAAGCGCCGCTGGGAGCAGTGCAGCACGTCGACGCCCGCCTCGACCAGCGGCAGCAGCCAGTCGGTCATCTCTTCGGGGGTGGTGGCCAGCCGCGCGCCGTAATCCTGCTGCTTCCACTGGCTGACGCGCAGCAGCAGCGGGAAATCCGGCCCCACGGCCGCGCGCACCGCACGCACCGCCTCGGCCGCGAAGCGCGCGCGTTCGCGAATCGAGGCGCCGCCAAAGGCATCGTGGCGCAGATTCGTGCCGCTCCAGAAGAACTGGTCGATCAGATAGCCATGTGCGCCATGCAGTTCGACCACATCGAAGCCAAGCGCCTTGGCATTCTGCGCGGCTTTGGCAAAGGCCGCCACCGTGTCGGCAATGTCTTCCTCGGTCATGGCGACGCCGCGCGGGTCGTCGGGACCGACCAGCCCGGAGGGGCTTTCCACCGGCGCCGCGGGCTGCCATTCGCCCGCGCGGGTCGAACCCGTATGCCAGATCTGCGGGCCGATCTTGCCGCCCGCCTCATGGACGGCACGGGCCACCTGCGCCCAGCCCGCCGATGCCGCATCGCCGTGAAAGAACGGAATGCCCGGCAGATTGCGCGCGGCGGGGCGGTCGATCACCGTGCCTTCGGTCAGGATCAGCCCGACCTCGCCCGCCGCGCGGCGGCTGTAGTAATCGGCCTGCGCCTTGCCCGGAATCCCTTCGGGCGCCATCGCGCGGGTCATCGGGGCCATGACGATCCGGTTGGCCAGCGTCAGGCCCTTCAGCTGGAATGGCCGGAACAGCGTATCTGTGGACATGGGGGCATCCTTCTTGTTGATCGTCGTGAACAGGTATATCTTGGATACCAAGTGTCAATAAGACACCTTCACCGCACCAGGTTACCCGAAGGATACCTTATGGACGGCGCCACACGGTTTCATGTCGATTGCCCCTCGCGTCTGCTGTTTGAACAGATCGCGGATAAATGGTCGATGATGATCCTGACCGTGCTGGATGAACGACCGGCCAGATTCAACGAATTGCGCCGCAGGCTGGAGGGGATCTCGCAGAAATCGCTCAGCACCGTCCTGCGACGGCTTGAGCGGAACGGGCTGGTCAACCGGCGCGTGCTGGACGGGATGCCGGTCGCGGTGGAATATTCGCTGAGCCCGCTGGGCGTCACCTTGTTGCAGCCGTTTCGCGCGCTTTATCGCTGGACATGCGACAATATGAAAAGCGTCGAGGCGGCGCGTCAGGATTTCGACCGCCGGACCCAGCCGGAAAAAATCCACGCCGCCATGGATTAAATGCGCGCCCGGCTTCGTATATGGGGGAAGATGCCAAAGCGAACTCGGGAAATTCTGGAATTGCTGCCGCGCTTGCGGCGCTATGCGCTGGTTCTGGCGCGCAATCAGGCCGATGCCGACGATCTGTTGCAGGAAGCCTTCCTGCGCGCCCATGAACGCCGCGCCACGCTGGATCCGTCGCGCCCCGCGCGTGGCTGGCTGATGTCGATCCTGCACAACGCCTTTATCGACGGCAAGCGCAGCCAGCGCGCCCGGTCGCGGCGCGAGGCGGATTTCGCCGCCTTCATCGACATGCAGGTTCCCGCCGCGCAAGAGGTCGCGGTGCGGCTGGACCAGATCCGCGCCGCCTTTTTCCGCCTGCCCGCCGAACAGCGCGAGGTGCTGCACCTGATTGCCATCGAAGAGATGTCCTATGCCGACGCGGCGGCGTTTCTGCATATCCCGCAAGGCACGCTGATGTCGCGTCTGGCCCGCGCCCGCGCCGCGTTGCGGGCCTATGAGGATGGCGCGATACCACCCCTGCGGCTGGTCGGAGGAGGAGACAGGCATGACGGCTGATGTCAATCAGGACGATCTGGACGCTTATGTCGACAATCAGCTTGACCCATGGCAGCGCAATGCGGTCGAGGAATGGCTGGGCGCGCATCCCGCCGAGGCCGCCCGCGTCATGTCCGATCTGCACCGCCGCAACCAGTTGCGTCTGGCGCTGGCCCTGCCGGGGGAACGCCCGCGCGACCTGAAGGCCGCGCGCCGGCTGGACCGCGCCATCGCTCCGCGCGGGTTGCGGCTTGGGCTGCCCTCGGCGGCGATCGCGGCGACCGTGGCCGCATTGTGGCTGGCGCTGGGGCCGGTGGGTCTGCGCGAAGGCGCGGCCTCGACCCCGCCACCGGCCTTCGTGAAAAGTGCCCTTGCCGCCCGCGATGCCAGCGATCTGCGGCTGGCCATGCTGTCCCAGCCCGAAGCGCCCGATGTCGATCCGGCCGAAATCCGCGCGCTGACCGGCCTTGTGCTGCCGCAGATCCCGGAAGGCTGGGTGCCGCGCGATGTGCAGGTATTCCCTTCCCTGCAGGGGCCGGGGGTCGAGATGGTGCTGGACACGCCCGAACATGGCCGCCTGTCGATGTTCGTCGTCCGGGTCGGCGGCGGCGAAAGCAGCGGCACGGTGCTTGCCGGTGACACCGGCATCGCATGGTTCACGCAGGACGGCGTGGCCCATGTGCTGGGCGCGCGGGATGACCCCGCCCGTCTGGCCGACACTGCCGAGCGGATGCTCGGTTCAATTCCCCACAACTGAAGGACAATTTCCCTATGGATCACAATGATCGCCAGGCCATCCAGGACCTGTTCGGCAAGCTTGCACAGGTCGAGCGGCAGACGCCCGCCCGTGATGGCGAGGCCGAGGCGTTCATCCGCGACACCGTGGCCCGCCAGCCCTCGGCGCCCTATTACATGGCGCAGACCGTCATCATGCAGGAACACGCGCTGAACATGGCGCAGCAGCGCATTCAGGCGCTGGAGGCCGAGGCCGCGCAGGCCCAGCAACCGCAGGGCGGCTTCCTGTCGCGGCTGATGGGCGGCGGTGGCGCATCGTCGGTGCCGCGCGTGCAGCGTCCGCAGCCGGGCGCGGCGGCCCCGATGCAGCAGGCGCAGGGCGGCGGGTTTCTGGCCGGTGCGGCGCAGACCGCGATGGGCGTTGCGGGCGGTGTGCTGCTGGGCAATGCCATCGGCTCGATGTTCGCGGGCGAGGCTTCGGCCGAAGAATTCATGCCGCAGGAAGATCCCGCAGAGCACGAGGGTGATTTCGGCGGCGACGATTTCGGTGGCGATGATTTCTGATGCGGGACACGCAGCTTTCCGCATCTGACGGCGCGTCCTCCTCGCCGACTGCGGAGGAGGACCGAAGTCGGCTGCCGCTGTCCGTTCTGATCGAACGGCTGGCACAGGCTCCGGGCGAGGAACGCATTTCCGTCGCCCGGATGATCGCATGGTTTGAAGGCCGCGCCACGCTGGCGCTGCTGCTGGTGTTCGGCATCCTGAACATCCTGCCCAACCCGCCGGGATCATCGGCGGTGCTGGGGCTGCCGATGCTGTATCTGTCGGCGGCGCTGGTCTTGGCCAGACCGCCGCGCTTTCCCGCCGTCATCACCCGGCGCGGCCTGTCGCAAGGCATGTTCCAGACCATCGCCCGCCACTCGCTGCCGACATTGCGCCGCGTCGAGCGGATCCTGCATCCGCGGCTTGAGGCATTCGCCTCGGGCCCGGCGCTGCGGGTCACGGGCGTCTTCTGCGTCCTTTTGTCCGTCATCCTGATCCTGCCGATCCCGCTGGGCAATATCCCGCCCGCCGCCTGCATGTGCCTGCTGGCCTTGGCCGCCGTGGCGCGAGACGGGCTGTGGATGGTGCTGGGCTGGATCGCCTCGGTGCTGTGCATCGTGCTGCTGGCCGGTGTGACCATCGCGACCCTGAACCTGATTGCGCAATTCCTGCTGCGCCTGCTGTCCTGAGATGGAGTTTCCCGTGTTTTTCGAATGGATGTCCGACCCCGCCGCATGGGCCGGACTGGCCACGCTGATCGTGCTTGAGATCGTTCTGGGCATCGACAATCTGGTGTTCATCGCGGTTCTGGCCGACAAGCTGCCGCCGCATCAGCGCGACCGCGCGCGGATGATCGGCCTGACGCTGGCGCTGCTGATGCGGCTGGGACTTCTGGCATCGGTCGCATGGATCGTCACGCTGACGCAGCCCTTGTTCAGCCTGTTCGGGCATGCCTTTTCCGGGCGGGATCTGATCCTGATCTTTGGCGGGCTGTTCTTGCTGTTCAAAGGCACGATGGAGCTGCATGAGCGGCTGGAGGGGGCCACGCAACACAAGGAAGCCAACCCCGTTCATGCCGTTTTCTGGCAGGTGCTGGTGCAGATCGTGGTGCTGGATGCGGTGTTTTCGCTGGACAGCGTCATCACGGCGGTCGGCATGGTCGAACATCTGTCGGTGATGATGATCGCGGTGATCGTCGCTGTCGGCGTGATGATGCTGTCGGCAAAGCCGCTGATGGCGTTCGTCTCGCGCCATCCGACGGTGGTGATCCTGTGTCTGGGCTTTCTGATGATGATCGGCTTTTCGCTGATCACCGAAGGGTTCGGCTTCCACATTCCCAAGGGCTATCTTTACGCGGCCATCGGCTTTTCTGTGGGTATCGAGGCGCTGAACCAGATCGCGCGGCGCAACCGCGAACGCGTGCTGACCACCGGCGATCTGCGCGACCGCACGGCGGGCGCGGTGCTGCGCATGCTGGGCGGCCGCCGGGGCGAGGATCTGGGCGGGGCCGCCGATACCATGGCCGATCAGGTCGAGCAGCAGGCGATCTTTGGCCCCGAAGAAAAGGACATGATCCGCTCGGTCCTGACCTTGGCCGACAGGCCCGCCACCTCGGTCATGACCCCGAGGGGCGAGGTGGACTGGCTGGATCTGGATGCCGATGAGGCCAGCCTGCGCGAACAGATCCTGACGCAGGGCCATTCGCGCTTTCTGCTGGCGCGCGGCAGTCTGGAACAGTTCGTCGGCGTGGCGCTGGCCAAGGACATTCTGCGCGACCTGATGGCCCAGGGCCATATCGACCTGCAGAACTCGGTCCGCGAACCGCTGGTCGTGCATGAAAGCCTCAGCGCGCTGCGCCTGATGGAACAGTTGCGCAAGTCGCGCGTGCAACTGGCGGTGATCGTCGATGAATTTGGCGCGTTGGAAGGCATCGCCACGCCCACCGATATCCTTGAGGCCATCGCCGGTGAATTCCTTGACGAGGGCGAAGAGCCGATGCTGGCCCAGGAGGCATCGGACGGGTCGTGGCTGGTCAGCGGCTGGATGGATATCCGCCGCGCCGCCGATCTGCTGCGCGCCGATCTGCAGGATTCGGCTGAACGCTATTCGACGCTGGCGGGCTATATCCTGTGGACGCTGGGCCGCCTGCCGGAACAGGGCGAGGTGATCCGCGCGGGTGAGTTGACCTTTGAGGTGGTGCGGATGGAAGGCCGCGCCATCGACACGGTCCGCGCCTCGCGCCAGCCCATGTGACGACCGGGACGCCCCGCCCGGTGGTGCGGGGCGGTCCCAAGCAGCCCTTATGCGCCGATGCTATCGGCCAGCACGAACCCCGCCAGTTCCTCGGGATCGACGGGTTTCCAGATGATCTCCAGCCCGACCTCGCGCGCGGCGGCGCGGATCTGCGGCGAGCGGTTGGCGGTGATGATGCGCGTCGGGCGTGGGCCATGCTGGGCTGCCAGCGCCACGGCCAGCGCCACCCCCGTCATGCCGGGGCCAAGCTGGTAATCGATCAGGCAGATATCGGGCGTGATGCCGATTTCATCCAGCAGCGCCAAGGCGTCTTCGCCGTTCTCGGCCTCGATCACGCTGACGCCCAGCCGGTCCAGCGATTGCGACATGGCCGCGCGCAGATCGTCGTCGTTTTCCACCAGCAGGACGATGCGGCCGCCATGTTCGCCGGGCTCGATGGGGATCTGTGGCGGCGTGTCGGGCATGGCCGGGCGCAGATGCGCGGGGGCCATGGGCAGTTCCACCGAAAAGCAGGTGCCGCGCCCCGGTTGCGATTGCAGCACCAGCTTGTGGCCCAGAAGCTTGCACGCACGATCGACGATGGCCAGCCCAAGCCCCATGCCCTCGGCTGCCGAGGCCGAGGCGTTGATGCGGTGAAATTCGCGAAAGATCGCCACCTGTTCGTCGGGGGAAATACCGGGGCCGGTGTCATGGACCTCGATCCGCACGCCGCTGGGAACGCGGCGGGGTCCGACCAGAATGCGGCCCTGCGCGGTATAGCGGATGGCGTTGCTGATCAGGTTTTGCAGGATGCGCCGCAGATATGTCGCGTCGCTGCGCACCACCATCCGGCTGGGCAGGATATCCAGTTGCAGCCCCTTGGCTGTGGCCGCGGGGGCGAATTCGTCGGTCAGCTGCTTCAGCAGCGCATCCAGCGGCACGGGCGTGATCTCGACCTCGCTGCCGCCGCCTTCCAGCCGCGAGATATCCAGCAGCGCGCCAAGGATCGCCTCGACGCTGGTCAGCGCGTTATGGGCCTTGACCAGCGTCGCGTGCAGCTTGGGCGTTTCGGCATCGTCGCGCGCCCCCGCCACGAACAGCTTGGCCGCCGATAACGGTTGCAGCAGGTCGTGGCTGGCCGCGGCGACAAAGCGCACGCGGGTCGAATTGGCGCGTTCGGCATGGGCCAGCGCCTCGGCCAGTTCTTCGGTGCGGGCGGTGACGCGGGCCTCAAGCGTGGCATTGGCGCGCAGCATGGCGTGGATGGCCATGCGTTCGCGCGTCACGTCCGACAAGGACAGCACGAAGCCGCGCCCCGGCATTTCCTGCGCCGAGACCGCCAGCACGATATCCGAGACGTGGCGCATCTCGAAGGACAGCGCCGGGCGGCCCGACCGGGTGCGCACCCATGCCACCAGATCGGCATGATGCACGCCACCGGCAAGCTGGAACTGCCAGCGCGACTGGCCCAGCAGCGCCGAAAACGGCGTGCCCTGCCGCAGCATGGCCGAGGGCAGCGCCAGCATCTGCGCCAGCCGCCAGTTCCAGCCGATCAGCCGCCGCCCGGCATCGAAGATCCCCACCCCCTGATTCAGATGTTCCAGCGTGGCGCGGATCATGCGGGCCTGATCGTCCAGCAACCGCCCGCGTTCGGACCGCTCCAGTCGCATCATCTGCGTCACATCGGTCTGCAGGATGACGGTGCCGCCGCCCGCGACATGCTGTTCGCTGACCTGCAACCAGCGGTCGCCGGTCAGTTCGACATTGAAGACCTGCCGCTGGCGATGGCGGCGCAGGCGGGTCTGTTCCCAATCGGCGGGCATGACGCCCGCAGGCAGCGCCAGATGCGCCGAAAGCGAACAGATGCGGATATAATCGCGCATGGTCAGCCCGGCGCGCATAAAGGGCTGCACATCCGGCAGGGCGCGGCAAAAGCGGGAATTGCACAGCACCAGCGCGCCCGCGGCATCGAACAGCGCGAAGCCTTCCTCGATGGCCTCGATGGCTTGCGACAGATCGCGGCGGGCGCGTTCGGTCGCGGCATTGGCTTGGTTCAGCAGCTCCAGCGTGGCCTCAAGATCGCGGGTGCGCTGGCGCACGCGGTCCTCCAGCACGGCGGCGCGGTGGAATTCCTCGAAGGCGGCGCTGCGGTCGCCGTTGTTCTGTTCGCTGTTGCGCATCAGCGCATCGGCAATGATCAGCAGCTTTTCGACATTCGCCGATGCGGGGGCGTCCGGGTCGATCAGCGGGTCGGAAATGCGCGCGCTCATGCCGGGTCAGGCCCGATATCGGTGCCGGGCGGATAAAAGGCGTATCCGGTCAGCGTATGGTTCACATGCATCGGCCCGAACTGTTCGCCATAGGTGGAAAACCCGGTCACGCCATGGCTGCGCATCAAGGCCGAGATGCGGCCGGTCATCTGTTTCTCCTGCGCCTCGATCCGGCGCAGGATGCAGTCGAAGGCCAGAATGGCATCGGGCTTGCCGGGCGCGGACAGGCGCTGCAACTCGGCCTCAAGATGCTGATCCAGATGGCCGGGCTGGGTCATCGTCAGCACGACGCCATTGTCGATGGCCGAAAAGAACACCAGCTCGCCCGAGGGCAGGGCGCGCTGGATCGCCCGGACGTGGTGACGCTTGCCGATGCGTACGGCCAAGGGATGCGCGGCGAAGGTGAAAGCGTCCAGATGCATCGGATCCTTGCCCAGCAGCCGGGCATATTCCTGCGCCGCCGGTTCGGCATTGATGCATTGCACCGTGCGCGAGGCCGGGTCCGCGCGCGTCACCACCATGCGCAATTCGGTCGGTTGCAGGTGGTCGATATTGATGGGCCGCACCGGCCCCGCGCTGCGCAGCACGCACAGCACCGCCGCATCGCGCAAAAGCCGGCCGTCATGCAGCAGCCATGTTTCGCGAAAGCGGATGCCATCCCCCGCCGAGCCGCCGATCAGCGGCATGGTGCCCGCGCCGACGGCAAGGGCGGCGGCCAGCTCATCCTCGCGCACGGACATGCCATCGACCAGCAGCACGGCGAATTCGCTGGGCAGACCGGCGTGATCGTCGGCCAGTCTTTGGCGGGTCTGCAGCAGTTCCTGTGTCAGCACCTGCCGCGACAGATGCGACAAATCGGGAACCAGCAGGCATTCGGCGGCGAAAGGCCCGTCGGCAAAGCCGAAGGCCACGATGCTGCCCTGATCGTAACCGTCCTGCGAGATCTCGCCCGCGGTGGTGCAGCCGATGACATGGCGGGCGGGAAAGGCGGCGGATGCCTCGCGTGCCAGCCGCGACAGATCCGCTTCGGCCGAGATGAACAGCAGCACCAGCGCAAACGGTCCCGCGCCCAGCCCGCGCCGAAGCTGCGCCAGCGCGTCGGCGGCATCAGCAGGCGCGCAGGCGCGGGCGATGGGGGGCGGGCTGGCGGTCAACAGGCCTCAGCCCTCTTTCGACAGGGCGGCGAAGCTGGTCGATTGCGCCAGCAGCACGGCCTGCATCCGGCTTTGCACGCCCAGCTTGCGCATGATCGCGGTGACATGCGCCTTGACCGTGGTTTCGGCGATCGACATCTCATAGGCGATCTGCTTGTTCATCAGCCCCGCGCAGACCAGTTGCAGGATGCAGGCCTGCTGGCGGGTCAGTTGCGCCAGCCGCTGCACGGCTTCTTCCGACGGCGTGGCGGCGCTGTTGTCCAGCACCTTGCGGCTGGAATGCGGCGCGCCGCTGGCGATGGTGACGAAGGCTTCGCGGATCTCCTCGCGCTCGGCATGTTTGGGCAGAAAGGCCGTGGCTCCGGCTTGCAGGGACGCGCGTACCACGCGCAGATCGGTCATCGAGGACACGACGATGATCGGCAGCTCCGCATCCATCTGGCGCATCCGCACCACGCCGTCGATGCCGTTCACATCGGGCAGGTTCAGGTCCAGCACCACGACATCGGGCATGCCGCGCTGCGCGATGTGCTGGATCGCGGCCTCAAGCGTGCGGGCGGTCTCCACCTGCGCGATGCCCACGGGGCCGGTCAGCGTCATGGCCAGCGCATCACAGAACAGCGGGTGATCGTCGACGATCAGCGCATGGGCGAATCCCTGCGCGTGATCGGCCCTGGCGATGGACTGGGGCATGGCGTTTTCTCCTCCTTCGCGCCGGTGGGGCGCGCCTGTCATCAGAATGACACCGGGTGCGGTGCGAAACAAACCCGATTTATCCGCCCGCCTCGGCGGGGGCGGTTTCCGGCACGATCTGGATCTGCCAAAGCCCGGTTGCGTTGACCTGCACGCTGTAGCGGCCCGGCTGGCGGATCAGGAATGTGCCATCGCCCGCGCCCGCGCGGTGCAGGTTCTGGACCACCGCCCCTGCCGCATCCAGCAGATAGATCACCATCACCACGTCCTGACTGCTGAAGTTCAGCCGCGCAGGCGCGTCGATCTGGAACGGCTGCGAGATGCCGCTGCCCTTGCCCGAAAAGCTGGCGATGGCCCCCGGCGCGGCAAGGGCGTCAAAGCAGGCCAGCCGCTGGCTGTCGCTGGCAATCGCCTGACAGCGGGCGACAGACTGCCCAAGATCGCGCGCGTCGGCCGGACCGGCCAGCGCACAGGTCAGCGGACCGGCCAGCGCGGCGATCCCAAGGGCGATCACCAGTTGACGGGGCATCCGGTGCAATTCTCCATATGCACGCCTTCCCAGATCGCATAGGGGATGTGGTTCCCCTCAAGCCGGGCATTGGCGAAATCGGCATTGTAGAACTTGGTCTCCATCAGGTTCGCGCCGATGATCGTCGCGCCCACGAATTTCGATTTGGGTGCCATCGCCGCCTCAAGCGTGGCGGCGGTCAGATCGGCGCCGGAAAAATCCGCGCCCGACAGGCGGGTGTAATCCAGATTGGCCCCGGTCAGGTTCGCATCGCGAAATACCGCGCCCTGCAACTGGCCCATTTCCAGATCGGCCCCGCGCAGGTCCGCCCCGGACAGGTCCGCGCCCTTCATCTCGGCCCCGAACAGATCGGCGCGCATCAGGTTCGCGCCGGTCAGGTTGATGCCGTTCAGCTTCAGCCCGCGCAGATCGGCATGGCGCAGATCCGCGCCGGGACACGAGGCGCCCGGCTTGATCTCGCAGCCCGCGATCACCAGCGGGCCTTCGCGCGGGGTCGGCTCATCGACGATGACGGGAAAGCCACCCTGTGCGATGGGATCATTGGCGCTGGCCATGCCGGTGGTCACGAACAGCGCCGCAAGAACAGTCAGAAGTTTCGACATGGCTTGTCTCCGATGGCAAAGGGCGGGGCCCGGATCAGGCCCCGCCGCGTGTGTCACTTGCTGGCGGTCAGCAGCTCATCAGGGATCTCGAAGACCCAGAACGAGCCGCCCTGACTGACCTGCGTGGTCAGCGTGGCCATGTCGCCACCCCACAGCGGCACCGCGCCGCCATAGCCCGAGGCGATGCCCAGATATTGCTTGCCGTCCAGTTCCCACGTCACCGGCTGCGACACGATCCCCGAGCCGGTGTTGAACTCCCAGAGCTGTTCGCCGGTCTCGGCCTGAAAGGCCTTGACGAACCCGTCCGAGGTGCCGGTAAAGACCAGATCGCCCGCGGTCGCCAGCGCCCCCGCCCAAAGCGGGAATTGCTCTTTGTGTTCCCATTTCTTTTCGCCCGTCGCCGGATCGAAGGCGCGCAGCGTGCCGATATGGTCGTCAAACAGCTTCTTGATCCGGAAACCCTGACCCAGATAGGCGGCCCCCGCCTGATAGGTCACGTTCTCGGTCCAGTAATCTTCCTTCCAGTGGTTCGCGGGAACGTAGAACAGCCCGGTCTTCTTGCTATAGGCCATCGGGTTCCAGTTCTTGCCGCCAAGGAACGGCGGCGAGACCTCGATCGTCGCGCCCTTGTCCTCGCCCTCGGCGGGCAGCGGCGGGCGCTGGCCTTCGTTCTCGATGGGACGCCCGGTCTGCAGGTCGATCCCCTTGGCCCAGATGATGCCGTCTACGAAGGGGAAGGCGTTCAGCAGCGCCGTGGGCCGGTTGATATCGCCGCCACGCTTGGACAGCGCATCGACATCGGTGACATAGAAAAAGCCGTTGCGGTCGGCATGGGCACCGGCGCGGTGGGTCTTGCCGTCCTTGTCGGTATAGTCGAACAGGATGATCTCGTTATTGCCCGAGAAGTCCCATGCGTCGTTGGGCGTGTGCTGGTAAAAGCCGATCAGTTCGCCATCCTTGGGGTTCACATAGGCCTGACCCGAGGTGTAAAGGCTGTCGCCCGGCGTGCGGGCCCATGTGTTCCATGGGGCAGGGTTGCCCGCGCCGACGATGATCGTGTTGGTGTCCGGATCATAGCTGGCCGATTGCCACGGCGCGCCGCCGCCATGGTTCCATGCCTCGACCTTGCTGCCATCGGGATTGTTGGGCCAGCTTGGTGCGGCTGGATCGCCGGTGACGGTGCTTTCCTTGCCCTCCAGATTGCCCTTGTGGCCTTCGACGAAGGGGCGCATCCAGATTTCTTCGCCCGTGTCCACGTCGCGGGCATAGAGCTTGCCCACCACGCCGAATTCGTCGCCCGACGAGCCGTGGATCAGCATGACGCGGCCGGTTTCCTTGTCCTTCACGATGGTCGGCGCCCCGGTCATGGTATAGCCGATCTTGTGGTCCTCGAACTTCTTGCGCCACTCGACCTTGCCGGTGTCCTTGTTCAGCGCATAGATGCTGGCATCCAGCGTGCCGAAAAAGACCTTGTTGCCATAGATGGCAGCACCTCGGTTGACCACATCGCAGCAGGGGCGGATGTCTTCGGGCAGGCGGGCCTCGAATTTCCACAGCCGCTTGCCGGTCTTGGCGTCCAGCGCCCACATGCGCGAATAGGATCCCGTGACATAGATCACCCCGTCATGGACGATGGCCTGCGTTTCCTGACCGCGCTGCTTTTCATCGCCAAAGGAAAACGCCCATGCCGGGCGCATATGCTTGACGTTCGTGGCGTTGATCTGGGTCAGGGTCGAATAACGCTGGGCGTTGTTGCCCATGCCATACATCAGCACGTCATTCGTGGTTTCGCTGTCGGCAAGGATGTCTTCCCATGTCACATCCTTGGCGTGGGCGGGCGTCAGCAGCGCACCCGCGCAGGCGAATGCAATCGCGCTGGCCGCCGTCATTCTTAGAAAGGCGTTCATCTGGCTGTTCTCCTCCGTTCCGGGTGGCCTAGCGCCATGTCCCTGTCGTTTCTGCATTCCCTGCGCCGCTCCTCCGGCGCAGGGCGCGGGTCAGTTGCGCAGCAGGCCCGAGATCAACTCGGTCGCCATCGGCGCGTGGCTTGCGCCGGTGCGCAGCAGATGCGCTGCCTGCTGCAAGGCGCTGACCGAGCGGGGGGCTCCGGACAGCGTTTCAAATTCGTCCCCGGTCTTGTCCAGATCGGCGGCGACGGCCTCGACCTCTTCGGCGCTGGCGGTGGCAGGCAGTGCCTTCACCCGGTCGCGCAGCGCGGTGATGTCGCTGTTGCGTTCGGCCATTTCATCGGCATCAGGGCGCGTCTCGATATAGGTGCGGATCGCCCAGACCGCTTCCTGGCTGAGGATGTCCTGAAACGGCGGCATCTTCACCGCGCCGTTCTGTTCATAGCCGTGCAGAACGCGGTCCAGATACCATTCGTCGCCGAATTCATTGGCCTCCAGATAGCGCAGATCGGGGGCCAGACCGCCCGAGATGGCCTCAAGGCCATGGCAGCGGGCGCAGTTGCTGTTGAAGCCCTTGCCGCCGATCTCGACCGCCTTGAACAGCAGATCGCCCTCGGCGCCGCGCCACGGGTTTTCGGTGGCCATCTCCTCGGGCAGGTCGGGCAGGCCGGTCGTGTCGACCGCGCGGGGTGCCGTATCGCCATGCGCGAACGCCATGGCGGCGACAAAGATCATCGGTGCGGCGAGCGTTGCGGGCTTGCGGAGCATGATTCTGTCCTTGGTGTTGCCGGGCTGTGACGCCCCTGTCAGTGGATTCATTTCGCCACAAATCTGCGCACGATAAATTGTCCATTGGTCGAATAGGCGGCACATTTCGCAGATCAGAAAATTGCTTAACCCAGCGTATTCAACAGGATATAGTAATATGGCGCAGTCGCGATTGCGCGAGACTGCGTGATACCTTCCGCGTCATGGCCGCGCGTTACAGCCCGCCGACCAGTGGCAATGCGGCGCTTTCGTGATCGTCCCAGCGCCGCACGACCGAGCGCAGGTATTCTTCCGGGTTCGCGCCCAGCCGGGCATATTCCGGAACGGGGCCTGCCGACATCGCCTCGATCCGGGTCAGGCCGGAACGGGCCGCCAGATCCAGCCGCGCGCGGGTCTGTTGCAGATAGGCGCGGGTCTGCACCAGCGCCGCATCGTCGCGGTGATAGCGCCCATGGCCGGGGATCGTCCCCGAGACTGGCAGGGCCTGCAACTGGTCCAGTGCCGCAAGCCATGCGGTGTAATCGGCATCCGGCAGGCTGGGCGCGCGGTCCAGAAACAGCAGGTCTCCGGCGATCAGCGTGCCGGTTGCCGCGTCGGAGACGATCAGATCCGCCGCAGTATGGCCCTGAAGCTGGGTCAGGTGCAGGCTGCGCCCGCCGATGACCAGCGGGCCGTCCTGTGTCGCGTCCCGCGCGGGCTGCGGCTTGGTGCCCGACATCCATGTGCCAAGGATCGCGTAAAGCGAGGCCGCGAAATCCGTGCCGAATTGCGTGCAGGCGGCGATGGTCGGGGCGGGGGCGATGCTGGGGCTGTCGCCAAAGGCCGCGTTGCCGAACCAGTGGTCGGGATGGTGATGGGTGTTGATGACCAGCGCCACGCCGCCCATGCGCTGATCGGCAAAGGCGCGGATCTCGGCCCCCATGGCGGCGGTCGATCCGGTGTCGATGACCACCGCCCCGGCCAAGGTCTGCAACAGCGCCACATTCACCATCGCGCCGCCATTCTGGCGGGTAAAGACCTCGCGCAGGCCCTCGATCATCCAGACCCCGTCGGCAACCTGCGTTGGCGCCAGATCATAGCGCCGGGCCTGCGCCATGGCCGGAACCGGCAGCAGCGCCGCCGCAGCCGCAGCACCCAGAACCTGTCTGCGGGACATGCGTGTGGTGGTCATGTGTCGGGCCTGACGGTGCCGGTGAACATATCCGCCAGATTGTCGCGGGCGCGGATGGTCACCGGATGCGCCGCCAGTTCCGGCGGCAGGATGAAGGTCAACGAGGGGTTTTCCTCAAGCGGTTCGTGCAGTTCCAGATGGGCGATCCGGGCGCCGTCGGTGTCCAGAAGCTCCAGTTCGGTCAGGTGATGGGCGGGGATGCCATCGGCCAGCCCGGTATCCTGCGGGTGGCGGATATTCACCACCAGCCGCCCGGTTTCGGGCCAAAGCCGGGCGCGCATCTGGCCGAATCCCTGCTGCCAGTCGGGGCGCGCATGCACCGTGGCGGGCGCGCTGCAGCCGCCCCCCAGCGCGCTGACCCAGGCCGCGCCGACATGCCAGCCCTGTCCGATCCGGGCCGAGGCGCGCAGCGCGCCCGCGACCTCGTATTTCACGCCGAAGCTCAGAAAGGGCAGCGCGCGGCCGGGCTGGAAGGTCAGCGCATGGGCAAAGGGGCTGTAATCAATGGTCACCACGATATCCTGCACCGGGCCGGACAGGGCGGTGGCGTCGATCAGGAAAGGCACATGGCTGGAATCCTCGGCCGCGCGGGGGGCCAGCACGACCATCCCCGGATCGTGGCGCCAATGCGTCGGATCGCCCAGATATTCCGCCAGATGCAGCGGCCACATCCCGGCGCCGAAATCATCGCCGCCGACCGCCGCCTTGCCGAAGGCCGGGCGGATCAGCCCGGCATCTTCTCCCGGCAGCAGATGCGAAAGCAGCCCGCTCATGTCGCGGTGCCGGGGTGAACTTCAGTCGGATATGCCGTCGTCCTGCGGTTTGCTAGCATCTGCCACGCTCCCTGTCGCGACCATCGGTCCCTGCGATCAGGTTTCTGCGAAAACACGAGGCGATATATTGTCCAATGGTCTTATACGCGCGCTGTGTCTGACTGCGCTGCTGGCCGCCCCCGGCATCGCCGCGGCGCAGGCCTTGTTCGATGCGGCAGGCTATCGCATCGCCAGCTACCGCGCGCCGGTGCCCGATCAGGCCCCCGGCGCACAGACCGTCACCGCCCGGCAGGTTCAGCAACTGCGCGCGCAGGGGGCGCTGCTGCTGGACGTGCTGGGCTTGCAGCAATACACCATTGCCGATGACGGCACATGGCTGACGCCGGAACGCAGGCAATCGCTGCCCGGTGCGGTCTGGCTGCCCGTCGTGGGCTGGGGCAAGCTGGAGCCGTGGCAGCAGCACTATCTGAACGACAGCCTTGCCGCGCTGACCCATGGCGACAAGGCCATGCCGATCGTGGTCTTTTGCAAGGTGGATTGCTGGGTCAGCTGGAACACGGCCAAACGCCTGCATGAGATGGGGCATTCCCGACTGTACTGGTTTTCAGGCGGGGCCGAGGCGTGGCAGGATGCAGGTTTTCCCCTGCAACCCGTGACGCCCCGTCCCCTGCGCCGTGACAAGGGTTCGCCCCCGCCGCCGTGACGCCCTGTCGCCTAGCTGGCAAGCCTTACGGCATAATCGTCCTGCAGACGGTTCCATGTGATCCAGAAGGACGGGCCCGCCTTGCCGTTCGCTTGCGCGACCAGAATATCCAGATGGGTGTGCCAGCCCGCCGCGACCTGATTGCGCGTCCGGGGATCGCTCAGTCCGCGATGGGTCACGGTCAGCAGCACCCTGTCGCCCTGCGGTTCCAGCAAAAAGGTCACGTCGCCATGGCCCCATGCGATGGTCAGTTCCCGCCCCGGCGTGACGGCGATCACCCGCGATTGCAGACTTTCTTCCTCGGGCCGGTCCGGGCCGCGATGGTCGGGGGCGCGGCACAGATCGTCATTGCGCCAGACCAGCGTAAAGGGCGCGTCGGCAACCAGCGGCATCTGCCCCGAGGCCAGCCATTTGCGGCGCAGGTCTTCCTCGGTCAGATAGCGCCAGATCCGGTCGGCGGGACCGGGCAGCCAGCGCTGGATCACCAGCGTCGCGTCGTCGGTCATCATGCCATATTCGTCGGTGATGTGCCGGGTGTTCATGCCGTATCTCCGTGTTTTGGGGATGTTTCGGATGTGCTGTCTTCGTCGCGCAGCAACTGGTCCAGCCGGTCGAGCGCGCCGGTCCAGAAGCGTTCATATGCACCGATTTCGGCGTAAGCCGCAGCCAGCGGCGCGGCCTGCAAATGGCAGACATGGCTGCGCCAGCGGATTTCGCGCCGCAGCAGACCGGCGCGTTCCAGCATCTTCACATGTTTCGATGCCGCGACCAAAGACATGCCGTGCGGCTGGGCAAGCTGGCCGATCGTGCGTTCGCCCTGTGCAAGGTCGCGCAGCATCTGCCGCCGCGTCGCGTCGCTGAGCGCCTGAAAGATGTCATCCAATGCCGATTCTCGATTAACCATAAGGTTAAATTAGCACGAGTCTCGGGATCATAAAACAAAAAGGTTAAATGAGGCGGTTTGTTAATATCCTTTGCTGCGGTCGATGGCTCCGGGCGGGATCTGCCCCGCCAGACTGGCGCCGACGCCTGCGACGACATGCGCGGCTGCGGCATGATCGTCGGTGCGCGTGGCGATATGGGGGGTCACGATCACCTTCGGGTGCCGCCACAGCGGGGCGTCGGGGGGCAGGGGTTCGGGGTTGGTCACGTCCAGCACCGCGCCCGCCAAATGGCCGCTGTCCAGCGCGGCGATCAGATCCTTGCTGACCAGTTGCGCGCCGCGCCCGGCATGGACCAGCCGCGCGCCTGCGGGCAGGGCTGCGAACAACTCGCGGTTCAGCAGCCCGCGCGTGTCCTGCGTCAGCGGCAGCAGGCAGACGGCGATATCGGTCTGCGCCAGAAAGGCGGGCAGGTCGGTAAAGCACGCCACGCCCTCGATCTGCCGGGCCGAGCGGTTATAGCCCGACAGCGCAAAGCCAAAGGGCCGCAGCGCCTGCAGCGCGGCAAGGCCCAGCTGGCCCAGACCCATCACGCCGACGCGGCGCTGCGCGGCGGGGGTGGCGGGGCGGTCCTGCCACAGGCCCTGCGCCTGCTGGGCCAGATAGCCCGGCAGGTCGCGATGCATGGCCAGCACGGCCATGGTGACATAGCCGCACATCTGCTGGGCGATGCTGGGGTCCAGCATTCGCACGATCTGTACCTGCGGCGGGATCGCCGACAGATCGAACTGATCGACGCCCGCGCCGACGGAAAAGATCACCTCGAGATTGGGATAAAGGCTCAGATCCGGGCAGGTCCATGTCACGATCCAGCGCACCGCCGCCGGATCGGGCGCGTGCTGCACATGGAACGCGACCTGCGGCAGAGCCTTGGCGAAGGCCGCGCGGAACACCTCGCCCCGCGCGGCATCGGACAGAAACAGCAGCGCCATCAGGCCATGGCCGCGCGCACGTCGGGATCGTCCAGCGTCAGGTCCAGCACCTTGCGGGTGCGCGCGACGATGGCGTCGATCTCGGATTCCGAGCAGCACAAGGGCGGGGCATAGCCGATGACGCCCTGGGCAAAGGCGCGCACGACCAGACCGTTCTGCCACGCGCGGTCAAACACTCGGGTCGCGGCGGCGGCTGCGGCGGGCAGCGGGGTCTTCTTGTCCTTGTCCACGACCAGTTCGACCGCGGCCAGCATGCCGCGCCCGCGCACATCGCCCACCAGCGGGTGATCGGCCAGGGATTGCAGCCCGGCCATCAGGCGCTGCCCCATGGCGATGCCATTGTCGAACAGCCCGCCCTCATACAGATCCAGCACCGCCAGACCCACCGCCGCGCTGACCGGATGGGCCGAATAGGTATAGCCGTGCCCGACCGCCGCAGCACCCGCGCCATCCGCGATGGTGTTGAAGACCCCATCCGACAGGAACACCGCGCCCATCGGCACATAGCCCGAGGTCAGCCCCTTGGCCGTGGTCATCATGTCCGGGACGATGCCTTCCTCGATACAGGCAAAGATCGGGCCGGTGCGGCCAAAGCCGGTGATGACCTCATCGGCGACGAACAGGATGCCGTGTTCGCGGCAGACCGCGTGCATGGCCGCGATCCAGCCCTTGGGCGGGACCAGCACGCCGCCCGAGCCCTGGATCGGCTCGACATAGAAGGCCGCGACACGCTCGGGGCCCAGCTCGGCGATCTTGGCGCGCAACTCGGCCACCGAGACGTCGATGATGGCCTGCGGATCGCGGCCCACCGGGTTGCGATAGGCGTAATGCGACGAAATCTTGTGCTGCCAGTCCAAGGGCATCCCGAAGCCCGCATGAAACAGCGGCAATGCGGTCAGGCCGGCGCCGACCGTCGACGACCCGTGATAGCCATTCGCCACCGAGATGAACTGATCGCGCTGCGGCTGGCCCTTGGAGTGCCAGTAATACCGGGCAAAGCGCACCGTGCTGTCCACCGCATCCGAGCCGCCCAGCGTGAAATAGACATGGTTCAGATCGCCCGGCGCATGTTCGGCCAGACGCGCCGCCAGACGCGCGGCGGGTTCCGATCCAAGGCTGAAATAGCCGGTCGCATAGGGCAGGTCGCGCATCTGCTGCGCCGCGGCCTCGACCACCGATTCATAGCCATAGCCCGCATTCACGCACCACAGACCGGCGAAACCGTCCAGCAATTCCTTGCCCTCGGCATCCGTCACGGTGGCGCCGCTGGCCTTGACCAGCATCCGTGCGCCCGAGGCCTCGTGTCCCCGCCATGAGGCGACGGGATGGACCAGATGCGCGCGGTCCAGCTCGATCAGCGAATTGCTTAGCATGTCAGTTCCTTTTTCCCTCAGCCCAAGGCCTGCGCGGCCAGCGCAAACCGGGTGAACGCGCCGGTGGGCCGGGCGTCGTCCGTCTGCATTGCAACCGCGCGGTCGGCCTCGGCAAGCCCGATTTCGGCCAGCCACGGGCCAAGACCCGATTCTTCTGTCGTATCGACGCGAATGAACCCGCCTGTCAGGCCATGTGCCAGAAATGCGATCAGATCCCTGGCGGTGGCCAGGTCCTTGGCCACGACCGGGCCGATCAGCCGCCCGCGTCCGAAATCGCGGATCACGCCATAGCCCTTGCCGGGGCGGATGGCGATCCGGCCCCGCCCCTGCAAGGCCCGCAGCAGGCTGCCGCGATCGGCGGCCAGCGCGTCGCGGTCCATATCGGCGATGCCGGCCATGTCGTCCTGCGTGGCCCAGCGGACCGTCTGAACCGCAGGCAGGTCTGTGACCGTGCCCTGATGCTGACGGATCTGTCCGCAGGCGACAAAGCCCAGCTTTTCGTATAGCGGCTGCCCCGCAGGCGTGGCGACCAGTCGCCACTGGGCGGGATGGATCTGCGCCATGGCGCGTTCCATGATCTGCCTTCCCAGCCCGCGCCCGCGCATGTTCTGGTCGACGATGATCATGTTGACCATGCCGACGCCGCCAAAGGGCGTGACGATGCCGGTGGCGACGATCTGACCCGCATCCAGCGCCACGACGCCCCTGCTGATCGAGACCACCAGCTTCCAATCCTCACGGCGATGCGGCCAGCCCGCCGCCCGAGATAGCCGCACCGCACCCTCCAGATGTCGCAGGTCAAGCGGCTGAAAGATCGTCATCGCCCCTCACAGCCCCATATGGAACGCCTTGACTTCAAGGTATTCGTCGATGCCCTGCCGCGCGCCTTCGCGGCCAAGGCCGGATTGTTTGACGCCGCCAAAGGGCGAGACGGTGGTCGAGATCGCGCCGGTGTTCAGCCCGACCATGCCGAATTCCAGGGCCTCGCCCACGCGCCAGGCGCGGCGGATGTCCTCGGTATAGAAATAGGCGGCAAGGCCGAAGGGGGTGGCGTTGGCAAGGGCTATGGCCTCGTCCTCGGTCTGGAAGCGGAACAGGGGCGCGACGGGGCCGAAGGTTTCCTCGCTGGCCAGCTCCATCTCGGTTGTGGCGCCGGTCAGCACGGTCGGCGCGGCATATTGCCCGGCGGGCGTCGCGGCCTGCGCGGCAATGGTCGCGCCCTTGGCCACGGCATCGGCGATATGGCGGTCGATCTTGTCGATGGCGGCGCGGTTGATCATCGGGCCGATCTCGGTGCCGGGATCGGTGCCGGGGCCGACCTTCATCGCAGACACCCGCGCCGACAGCTTTTCGGCAAAGGCGTCATGCACCCCCGCCTGCACCAGAATCCGGTTCGAGCAGACGCAGGTCTGCCCGCCATTGCGGAATTTCGACGCAATCGCCCCTTCGACCGCGCGATCCAGATCGGCATCGTCAAAGATAATGAAGGGCGCATTGCCGCCCAGTTCCAGCGACAGCCGCTTTACCGTGGGCGCGGATTGCGCCATCAGCAGCGATCCCACCCGGGTCGAGCCGGTGAAGCTGAGTTTTCTGACGACAGGGCTGGCCGTCAGCTCGGCCCCGATGGCGGTGGGCAGGCCGGTGACGATGTTGACAACACCCGCAGGAATGCCCGCGCGTTCGGCCAGTACGCCCAGAGCCAGCGCCGAAAACGGCGTCATTTCCGAGGGTTTGATGACCACGGTGCAGCCCGCCGCCAGCGCAGGCGCGACCTTGCGGGTGATCATCGCATTCGGGAAGTTCCACGGCGTGATGATGGCCGAGACGCCCACGGGTTCCTTCAGCGTCAGGATGCGGCGGTCATTGCCCGGCGCGGGGATCACGCTGCCGTCGATGCGCCGCGCCTCTTCGGCGAACCATGTGATGAAGCTGGCGCCATAGGCGATTTCGCCCTTGGCCTCGGACAGGGGTTTGCCCTGTTCCATGGTCAGGATGCGGGCCAGATCGTCGGCATGGGCCAGCATCAGGTCGTGCCAGCGGTCCAGAAGTGCCGCGCGTTCAGCATGCGGGCGCTTGCGCCAGTCCTGAAAGGCGGCATCGGCGGCGGCGATCGCGGCGCGGGTCTGGGCGGCGGGAATGTCGGGCACGGTGCCGATGACCGCGCCGGTGGCGGGGTTCGTCACCTCCAGCACCGCGCCATCCTGCGCATCGACCCATTCCCCGCCGATCAGCGCCTGCTGGCGCAGCAGATCGGGACTGACAAGCGCGTCCAGCATCCTCATGCCTCCAATGCGGCAAGCACCGCCGCGGTGATTTCATCGGTGGTGTTCTTGCCCGGCACGGTGCCGATGCCCTGCGCGGTCGTGGCCTCCAGTGCGGCCATGATGCGGGCGGCGGTCGCGGCTTCGCCCAGATGGTCCAGCATCATCACCAGCGACCAGATCGCGGCGATGGGATTGGCGACGCCCAGATGTGCGATATCGGGGGCCGAGCCGTGGACGGGCTCGAACATCGACGGGCCCTTGCGGGTCGGGTCGATATTGGCCGAGGCCGCAAAGCCCAGACCCCCCTGAATGGCTGCGCCCAGATCGGTCAGGATGTCGCCAAACAGGTTCGAGGCCACGACCACATCCAGTGTTTCCGGCGCCATGACCATGCGGGCGGCGATGGCATCGACGTGGTAATGGCTGACCTCTACCTCGGGGAATTCGGCGGACAGCTCGCGCGTCACCTCGTCCCAGAACACCATCGAGTATTTCTGCGCATTGGATTTGGTGACCGAGGCCAGCTTCCTGCGCCGCGTCATCGCCTGTTCAAAGCCGAAGCGCAGGATGCGTTCGACACCCGCGCGGGTAAAGATGGCGGTTTCCACCGCGACCTCATCCGCCGTGCCCTGATGCACGCGCCCGCCCGCGCCGGAATATTCGCCCTCGGTATTCTCGCGGATGCACAGGATGTCGAAGTCTTCCTTGCGCAAGGGGCCGACGACCCCCGGCAGCAGGCGATGCGGGCGGATATTGGCATATTGCACGAAGGCCTTGCGGATCGGCAGCAACAGCCCGTGCAAGGACACGCTGTCGGGCACCTTGGCAGGCCAGCCGACCGCGCCCAGAAAGATCGCGTCAAAGCCGCGCAGGGTTTCGATCCCGTCTTCGGGCATCATGCGCCCGGTCTCCAGATAGGTCTGGCAGGACCATGGAAAACTGACGGTCTCCAGCAGGCCGGGCGCAGCTTTCGCCGCAACCGCCATCGCGGCATCGGTCACGGGAACGCCAATCCCGTCGCCGGGAATCAAAGCAATGCGATGGGGCATGGGATTATCCTTTCTGGGCCTTCAGCAGGTCGGCGATGCGCTCGGCCAGCATGATCGTGGGAATGTTCGTATTGGCGCATGGGATCGACGGCATCAACGAGGCATCTACGACATAGAGCCCGGCAATGCCATGCACCGCGCCATCGCGGCCGGTGACGGCGGCGGGATCGCCCGCGCGCCCCATGCGGCAGGTGCCCGACGCGTGCCATGTGCCGCCGACATTGGCGCGCACGAACGCCCCCAGCGTGGCGTCATCGGCCAGCAATCCGCGCAGCGTCACGCCCTGCGTCACCAGCCCGTGGATCAGCGCGGCGCGCATGGGGCCCGCCGCGTCCAGCAGGGCCGACAACGCGCCGCGCTGCAGGGCGTTCCAGCGCCCCGGCCCCGCCACACGCGCCACGCGCGGCGTGTAGCTGGTGGGAAAGACCGTGGCGTGACCGGCCAGCGCCTGCGCGCCCATGCGGATGGCATCCTTCAGCCGTTGCAGGTCGCGCGGGTCCGACAGCATGTTGAAATCGGCCTGCGGCGCGGCCAGCGGATCGGGCGATGCCAGCCGCACCTGCCCGCGCGAAAACGACTTGTTGACCCAGAAGAAGATCGAGCCGATGCGCTTGCCCACCGAATGCCAGCCCGAGCGCGACAGGATCGCGCCATGCATGTCGCCCGTGCCCGCCAGCCCCGAACTGTAGCGCCAGACGCCCTGTTCGTGATGTTCGGCCGGGTCGCGGATGCGCAGGGCCGGGGGCAGCCACGCGCCAAGCGCGATCGACGGATGTTCCATCAGGTTCCGGCCCACCGGCAGATCGGCCAGCGGGGCGATGTCCATGGCCTGCAACTCGGCTGCCGGGCCGATGCCCGCGCGCAGCAGCATGGCCGGGCTGTGGACCGCGCCCATCGACAGGATGGTGCGAGCGGCGGTGATGCGGCTGGTCCCCTGCGGCCCGGCGATCCGGGCGCCTGTCACGCGGCGGTCCTCGGTCAGCAGGTCCAGGGCCTGATGGTCGCACAGGATGTGCAGGTTCGGTCGCGCCCGCACCTGCGGCGTCAGCCAGACCAGCGATGTCGGCTGGCGCGTGCCCTGATCCGATTGCCCGACCGCGCCGCGAAAGACGCCATCCTGCCAAGGGCCGTTCTGATCGGGGCGGATGGGATGGCCTTGCGCCTGAAGCGCCTGCATCACCGCCGCCACGAAAGGCTGCAGCGCCGCGTCATCGGGGCGGCGGATCTTCAGCGGGCCGCTGTCGCCATGCAGATCGCCGCTGAAATCGCGGTCGGTTTCCAGCTTGCGGAAATAGGGCAGGACGCTGGCCCAATCCCACCCTTCGGCCCCCAGCGCGGCCCATTCGTCGTAATCGGCAGGCGCGCCGCGGTTCGACATCAGCGCATTGATGGCCGAGCCGCCGCCAAGGATGCGCGCCTGTTCATACCGCCGTGCGGCCCCGCCATAGCGCGCCGACAGCCCCTGCCACAGATTGCGCGGATCCAGATAGGCGCGCCCCGGATACCGCGCCGAGATGGTCGCGGGCGTCTCGGGCAGCAGATCGCGCCCGGCCTCGACCAGCGTGACGTTCAGGCGCGCGTCCTCGGACAGGCGCGCGGCCAGAACGCAGCCCGCCGAGCCGCCGCCAAGGATCAAGATATCGGTCTGCATCAGCGCGACTTGCGGGCGTTCAGTGCCATCAGGATCACCATCAGGAAGGAAATCGCCGTCAGCATGGTCGAGATCGCCGCGATGGTCGGGTCGATCTCATCGCGCAGCGCGGTGAACATGCGCTTGGTCAGGGTCTGGTTGTCGCCGCCCGAAATGAAGATCGCCACCACCGTCTCATCCAGCGCCGAGATGAAGGCGAACAGCGTCCCCGTGATGACCGAGGGCCGGATCTGCGGCAGCACCACCGTGAAGAAGGCCCGCCAGCGGTTCATGCCCAGACTGCGCGCCACCATTTCCTGCGTCGGGTCGAACTTGCGCAGACCCACCAGCACCGAGGTGATGACATAGGGCATCCCCAGCATGACATTGGCCAGGATCAGCCCGGTCAGCGTCGCGATCAGCCCGACCTGCGCATAGACCAGAAACACCCCGACCGCGATGATGACGATGGGCACGACCAGCGGCAGCAGCAGCACGATCTGCAGATTGCGGACCCAGCGCGACTGGCTCATGTTCAGGGCATAGGCGGCGGCCGTGCCGATGACCGTGGCGATCAGCGAACTGCTGACTGCGATGATCAGGCTCGTGCGGGTCGCGGCCATCCAGCCCGGATTGCCCAGATAGCTTTCATACCAGCGCAGCGACCAGCCGGGCGGCGGGAAGGCCAGAAACCGCGCGCTGGAAAACGACATCGGCACGATGATCAGCACCGGAATGATCAGCCACAGCAGCGCAATGATGACAAAGACGCGCAGCGCAACGGTTGCGGGGGTCAGTTGCATGGCGCTACCTCGTGCCCATGATGCGTTCAAAGGGGATGATCATGCTGGCCAGCCGGAAGATCGCAAAGACCAGCGCCATCAGCACGACCGAGATCGACGAGGCCGCCCCCCATTCGTTGTAGATCTCGATATTGCGCGACACCAGCATCGACACAAGGAAGGTGCGCCCGCCGCCCAGAAGCTCGGGCGTGATGTAAAAGCCCAGCGTCAGCACGAAGACCAGCACCGACCCGGCAATGACGCCCGGCATCGACAGCGGCAGAAAGACGCTGCGAAACACCAGGCCGCCGCCGCCGCCAAGGCTGGCGCCCGCCATCTCAAGCTCGGACGGGATCTTCTTCATCGTGGCGTAAAGCGGCAGCACCATGAAGGGCAGCAGGATATGCAGCGTGGCGATGACCGTGCCGAATTCGTTGTTCACAAGGATCAGCGGCTGGTCGATGATCCCGGCCTTGGTCAGCGCGGTGTTCACGATGCCGCGCCGTTGCAGCAGGATCAGCCACGCATAGGCCCGCACCAGAACGCTGGTCCAGAATGGCAGCAGCACCATGCCAAGGATGATCGGCGGCCAGATGCCCTGCGATTTCGCCGCGACATAGGCGATGGGATAGCCGATCACGATGCTGGCGATGGTCACCAGAAAGGCGATGCGGAAGGTCTGCAGAAACGACGACAGATAGACCCCGTCCGTCAGGAAGCGCGCGTAATGCGTCAGCGTGAACCCGTCCGGTCCGCGAAAGGATTGCCACGCCATCCAGATCAGCGGCGTGATCAAGAGCAGGCCGACGACGATCAGCGCCGGGGCCAGCAGGGCAAGGATCATCCGGCGTTCCCGGCGCTCCTCGGGGGTTGTGGTGTCGGTCATGGTCGTCCGTTCCGGCCTTGGGGCTGCGGGGCGGCGCGGACGCCGCCCCTGATCGCGTTACTGCTGGACGAAGGCGGCCCAGCGTTCCAGCGCCTTGTCACCTTCGGCGCTGCTCCACCACGCGGCCGAGTTCAGCACCTGATTGGCGGCGTTCTCGGGCGAGTTCGGCATTTCGGCGGCGCGCTCGGCGCTGATCTTGCCGGTGTCATAAGCGGCCGGGTTGCCCGGGCCATAATCGATATATTCCGGGAAATTGGCCTGAATTTCGGGGGCCATGGCGGCGTTGATGAACTTCATCGCCGTCGCCCCGTTCGGCGCGCCCTTCAGCACACACAGCGAGGTATATTGCAGGATGCCCTGATTATAGGTGAAATCGACCGGCGCGCCTTCGGCCTTGATCGCCGAAACGCGGCCATTCCATGCCATCGTCATGTCCACCTCGCCATCGGCCAGCAACTGCGCCGATTGCGCGCCCGAGGTCCACCAGACGCTGATATAGGGCTTGATCTCTTCAAGCTTCTTGAAGGCGCGGTCCACATCCATCGGATACATGTCCTTGGGATCGACGCCATCGGCCATCAGCGCGGCCTCAAGCGTGGCCAGCGGGTGATTGCGCAGGGCGCGGGTGCCGGGGAATTTCTTCACATCCCAGAAATCGGCCCAGGTCTTGGGCGGGTTGTCGCCATAGGCATCGGCATTATAGGCCAGCACGCTGGAATAGAATTCATAGGCCACCGACCACTGGTCGCGCAGCTCTTCGGGCATGGCAGCGACATTGGGCATGTTGGCCATGTCCAGAGGCTCGATCATGCCCTGTTCGCCGCCACGGATGCAGTCCTTGGTGGGGGTGTCGATCACGTCCCAGATCGGTTTGCCGGTGGCGGTCTGGGTGCGCAGGACGGGCCACGCATCGGGGCTGCTGTCCTGTTTGATGGTGATGCCGGTCGCCTCGGTCACGGGATCAAGGATCGCCTTGGTCTGGGCTTCCTGATAGGCGCCGCCCTGAGACACGAAGGTGATTTCCTCGGCCAGGACCGGCCCGGCAAGGCACAGCGCCAGCGCGGTCAGGGTGGTCGTCTTGAATGCGGTATTCATGGTCTTACCTTCCCGTTATGTTTGTTTTGGTTGATTATTTTCCAACAGCGTCAAGGAACTGATACCAGCCCGCGACCAGCCGCACGCCGATTTCGCGCACCGGATAAAGCGGCACGGGGGGCAGGGGCAGCCGGCCCATCAGCCCGGCATCGGGCGTCTGGCCCAGCACCAGATCTGCGACATGCGGGCCGATCCAGTTCGACAGCGCGACGCCCGTGCCGTTATAGCCCATGGCATAGGTTATGCGGTCGTCCAGCCGTCCCAGATGCGGCAGGCTGTCCATGGTCATGGCGACAAGCCCGGACCAGCGATGCGTGATCTGCAGGCCCTGCAATTCCGGAAACTGGCTCCGCATCGCGCGTTCCAGCGCGGCGAAGGCCGCCGGGCTGTCATCCTTGCCAAAGGCGCCGCGCCCGCCATACAGCAGCCGGTCGCCCGATTTGCGAAACCAGCGCATCATGCGCCGTGTCTCGGTATAGCTGCGGCCCTGCGACAGCAGCGCCTGCCCCGGCGTGCCGGTCAGCGGCTGCGTCGCGATCATGGCCGAGCGGAACGGCACCACCCGACGTTCGACCGGACGGGTGGCGGGGGTCAGGCTGGCATAGGCATCGGTCGCCATCACCACCTGCCCTGCGCGCACGATGCCGCCGGGCGTGTGCAGATGCAGGCCGTCCTGCACGCGCCGGATCGCGGTGACGGGGCTGGTATCGTGCAGACGGATGCCCCGCGCCCGCATCCCGGCCACCAGACCGCGATGCAGTTTCAGCGGATGGACCACGCCGCCATGCAGGTTCAGCATGCCGCCGCAGAAATCGCGCGATCCGGTTTCCTCGGCCATCTGATCCGGGCCGATCATCGACACCGCATCATCGCCCAGCGTGCCGCGCAGCCAGTCGCATTCCGCGCGCAGCGCCTCCAGCGCCTCGGGCCGGTGGGCACAGCGCAGCGAGCCCGAGCCGCGATAATCCGCGTCGATGCCGAAATCCTCCAGCAGCGCGCCGATATTCTGCGCCGCCTCGACGCCGATATCATGCATCCGCCGGGCGGTGTCGATGTCCCAGCGCCGCGCCATCTCGGCAAAGGTCAGGCGGAACTTGCCCGAGATCACCCCGCCATTGCGCCCCGATGCCCCCCAGCCCAGCCGGTTGGCCTCCAGCACGACCACATCCACCCCGCGCGCGGCCAGCGCCCGCGCGGTGGACAGGCCGGTATAGCCGCCGCCGACAATGGCGACATCCGCCTGCACATCGCCCGGCACGGGATGCGGCGCGGGTGCAGCAGGCGCGGTGTCGCGCCACAGGCTGTCGATATCGGGCAGCGGGGGCAGGGTCATTTACGCCGCAGCCCCCAGACGCTGGGCCGCCAGTTCCGCATCCACTGCGTCGGCCAGTTCCTTCAGCGTGGTGAAATGGTAATCCGGCGTCGTCACCACCTTCGGGATGGGCGAGGCGCCAAAGCCTTCCTGGCCCGCGCGGCGCTGGATCCAGCAGGTTGTATAGCCCAGTTCGCGCGCCACGCCGATATCGTGATGCTGGCTTTGCGCGACATGCAGGATTTCCGACTGCTTGAAGCCAAAGGCCGATTGCCGCCCCTTGTTGAAGGCAAAGAATTCCGGCGCGGGCTTGGCATAACCCGTCTCATCGCAGGTCACGGCGTCGTGGAACGGGCGGCCCAGCGTATGTTCATAGGCGGTAAAGGCGGTGCGATCGGCATTGGTCATGGCGACAAGGCGGAAGTTCTTGCGCAGCCGGGCCAGCGCATCCACCGAATCCGCAAAGGCGGGCCAGCGCAGCACCGACAACTGGAACGCGTTGGCCACGGCCTCGGAACTGTCGAAGCCGGTTTCTTCGGCGATGGACAGATAGACATCGCGGAAGGCAAAGGACGACCGGCCATAGAACTTGTCGCGCCCGCGCAGATAGGGTTCAAAGATCTGGTAATCGCTGGCGGCGGCCGCCTTCGGCCCGCCCAATTCGCGGATGGCGTTCAGCACGCCGGTTTCAAAGTCGATCAGCGTGCCGACCACGTCAAAGGTCATCACCTTGAAATCGGTGAGTTTCATGTTGCCGTTCCTTCATCAGATTTGGGCGTTTCAGTGGGGATTTCAGGCCGCCTTCGGCACGACGATCGTGTCCTGCGGATGCAGCGCAAGGGTGACCGACTGGCCGCGTTCGGGCATCATCTGCCAGCCGGAATGGTTCGAGGGCAGGCGCAGGCTGACCGATTGGCCGCCCTCCAGCGTGACGAAGATCCGCACGCTTTCGCCCTGATACAGGCAGCTTTCCACACGCCCCGGCAGCAGATTGGCCTCGGGTGCGGTCTGCGCATCGGCAAAAGCCAGCTTTTCGGAATGCACGGTCAGGAAAAGCTGATCGCCTGCGGGCAGCGGATGGGCCGAATGCAGCGCCCGCCCGCCCAAGGACAGCCCCGCACCGTCGCGGGTGACGGGCAGCAGCATCGCCTCGCCGATGAAGCTGGCGACGAAGCTGTCGCAGGGGCGGTCATGCAGATCGCGGGGGCTGTCCACCTGAACCAGACGGCCGTTTTTCATCACGGCGATGCGGTCGGACATGGTCAGCGCCTCGCGCTGGTCATGGGTGACATAGATGATCGTCGCGCCCAGCTTGGCATGCAGCTGTTTCAGTTCCAGCTGCATGGTTTCGCGCAATTGCTTGTCCAGCGCGGACAGCGGTTCGTCCATCAGGATCAGCCGCGGCTCGAAGATCATCGCGCGGGCCAATGCGACCCGCTGGCGCTGCCCGCCCGACAGCGCCGAGATGGCGCGGTCGGCATAGCCCGACAGTTCCACCATCTCCAGCGCGGCCTGCAGCTTGGCGAGCCACTGATCCTTGGGCATCCGGCGGGCGCGCAGCGGAAAGGTGATGTTTTCGCCGACCGTCATATGCGGAAACAGCGCGTAGTTCTGAAAGACGATGCCGATGTCGCGCTTGTGCGGCGGCATATGGGTGATGTCGGTGTCGCCCAGATGGATGCTGCCCGAGGTGGGTTGCACGAACCCGCCCAGCAGCCCCAGCAGCGTGGTCTTGCCCGAACCCGAGGGCCCAAGGATCGACAGGAATTCACCCGGCGCGACATCAAGGCTGACATCGTTCAACGCGGCGAATGTGCCATAGCGCTTGACGGCATTGCTGATCTTGACGCCGACTTTCTGCGGCCGCAGGGACGCGGGCATGGGTTACCTCTCTGGCGGTCAGGGCAGCGGCATCCTTGCGCAAAAATGTAAAGACATCCTGCGGCAGCGTGATGTGCCTTGGCTGATCGCGTGTTTTTCCTGTTGGTCAATTCCGGCATTCTTTGCCTGTTGTTTGCAGCGTGTCGAAAAAATGACGGGCGGGCAATTGAAAAAAAATCGAGATGATTGTTACATCATGTAATGAGACCGCTGCGCCGCCAGATCCCGTCGATGAACGCCCTGTTCGCCTTCGAGGCGGCGGGACGGCTGGGCAATCTGTCGCGCGCCTCGGAAGAGCTGAACGTGACGCCCGCCGCCGTCAGCCGCATGATGCGCCGGCTTGAGGATCATCTGGGCACGGCGCTGTTCCGGCGCAGCGGCGCGGGCGTGGTTCTCAGCGAGGATGGCCGGTTGCTGCATGACGCGACCAGCCGCGCCATCACCCAGATCGAGTCCGCCGTGGCCGAGATCGAGGATCGCAGCAAGGGCGTCGATACGGTGACGATCTCGGTCTCGACCGCGTTCACGACGCATTGGCTGATGCCGCGCATGGCCCGGTTCAAGGCGGATTTTCCCAGCGTGGATCTGCGCTTTCAACTGGTCATGGGACCGCTGAGCGGTCCTGTCGATGACGTGGATTTCGGCATGCGCTTCCTGCGCGCCAGCGAAACGCGCGAGGGGGTGTTTTCCATCATGCCCGAGGTGCTGATCCCGATTTCCAGCCCGTCCTATGGCGCCTCGCGCAGCGACGGCGCCGAGGGCGAGACGCTGATCAAACTGTCCGAGGGCGAGCCGCATGCCCCGCAGAACCTGCTTGCGGGGCATGATCTGGCGGGGGCCAACCCGTTGATCTTTGCCGATTATGCCATCGTCGTGCAGGCGGCGCTGCTGGGGCAGGGCATCGCATGGGGCTGGTTGTCGGTGGTGGGACACTGGATCCGTCATGGCGATCTGGTGCCTGCGCGCCCGCGCTGCCAGCTGACCTCGCGGCAATGCTGTTTCGTGCAGTCCTCGGGCAGGACGCCGCGTCCGGTGGCCGGTCAGGTCCGCGACTGGATCATCGCCGAATTGCAGAACGACTACCGCGAGGTCAGCCGGATGTTTCCCGAATTGGGCATCCCGCCCCTGCTGGGGCCGGAGGGGTAACGTTAGGGCTGCAACTCGGCCACGAAAGCGCGGGCGATATGCGATTGTGCCCGCCGCGCAGGCTCCATCAGATAGGTCGAGCGCCACAGATCCAGATCCGCCAGCGCCACGAAGCGGATGCGCGGGTCGCCAAACAGGTTCACCGCGTTTTCCGGCAGAAGCCCCACCCCCAGCCCGGCCCGGATCATCGCAAGCTGGGCGATGGTGGAATCCGCCAGCAGCGGACCGGCGATCAGATCGTGCGGCACCTTGCCCGAAAGCTCCAGCAATTGGCGGGTGCCGGTGCTGTCGTTCAGCGCAATGATCTGCGCGGGGTCGATCTGGTCCAGCCGCACCTGACCCGCCGCCGCCAGCGGGTGATCCGCGTTGCAGGCAAGGCCAAAGCGGTCCCGCGTCAGCAGAGTGTGTCGGATATCCGGGCTTTGGCGCGCGCGGCCGGCGATGGCCAGATCCAGCGCGCCGTCCACGACCATGCGGGCCAGGGGCTCGGCAATGTCGTCATGCAGGCGGCAGCGGATGCCGGGATGGCGGGCGCGGAAACGGGCCAGCGCCGGTCCGACCAGCCCGCCGATGGCCGAGGGCGCGGCGCCCACCGCCAGCGTGCCGGTTTCAAGCCCCGCCCCGGCGCGCGCGCGACCGATGGCCAGACGAAACCCCTCCAGCAGGGGCGCGGTGTCGTGCAGGAAGTCCAGCCCCAGCGGCGTGGGCGCGGGCGGGCGCTGGCTGCGATCAAAGATCGGCGCGCCGATGACCTCTTCGATCTGGCGGATCGTCTCGCTAAGTGCCGAGGGCACCACGCCAAGTTCTGTCGCGGCGCGCGCAAACGTCCCCAGCCGCCAGATCGCATGCGCGGCATGGACATGGCGCAGATTGACGTTCAGATTTTCAGAACCGATCCGCATTTGGTTTCATTTTATGAAATCAGGCCCCGCATCGCAAGGCTGCGGATGTGCTGCGCCGAATGGTGGTCAGCGCGCGCCGATCATGTCGATCACGCGGCTGGCAGTGCGCGCGGTATCGTCCCAGCTGGGCAGCGCCTTGCCGATGGCAAGGGCGTCGCGCGCCATCCTGCCGCGCAGCGCGGGATCGCTCAGCAACCGGCGCAGCGCTGTGGCGAAGGCCGGGGCGTCGCCCGGCGGGACCAGCAGCCCGGCCACGGGCGGCACCGTGTCGGGCACCGCCCCCGCCGCGCAGCTGACGATGGGCAGGCCCTGGGCCAGCGCCTCGTCGAAGACGATGCCATGGCCTTCATAGCGCGTCGCCAGCGCAAAGATCGAAGCCTGAGCATACAGCGTTTCCAGCGGGGCGGGCTTGATCTCTCCGGCCAGTTCGATGCGATGGGCGACCGGGCTTGCGGCGATCTGCGCGGCCAGTTCGCCGGGATGATCGGCGTCCCACGCCCTGCCGACGATTCTGGCCTGCCAGTCCAGATCGCCAAGCTGCGACAGCGCGTCGATCAGCACGTCATGGCCCTTGCGCGGATGCAGGATGCCCACGGCAAGGATCAGCGGCGGAGATATCGGCGCGGGGGACAGCCGCGCGGGTTCGGTGCCGGGTCGGGCAATGGTGATGCGTTCGGGCGGGACGCCATAATCCTGCGTCAGGATCTGCCGGGTATGCGGGCTGGGGACCAGAACATGGCGGGCAAGGCGCAGATTGTCGCGCTCGGTCCGGAACAGGTGGTCGCGGCGGGCGGCGGACAGGCCGCTTTCCTTGGCCAATGGGTGATGGATCATCGCGATCAGCGGCGCCCGGATGCGGGCCAGCCCCTGCGTGTCGATCGCGCCGAAGACCAGCCCGTCGACGATCAGCGGGCGGTCCTCGGCCGCAAGCGCGGCGATGGCCGCCTGCATCTCGGCGGGCGAGGGGTCGGGAAAGCCTGCGGGCAATTGCAGGTGGCGCGTGTCGTGGCCCAGTTGGCGCAACCCCTGCAACAGGCGGCGTTCATAGATGAAGCCGCCGGTCAGGGTGGCGATGTCGCCCGGAATGGCGAAGGCGCAGGGGGTCATGGACGCATCTGCTCCGGAGCATAGATTGACAGGATCCGCCGTTCGGCAGCGGCGATGGCGGCATGGCCCATGGCCGAGATCAGCGTGACCAGCACCACCGCCGACCACAGCATGTCGTAATCCGAAACGGAAGCCGAAAGCGCCATCAGCCCGCCGATACCGCCGCCCGTCGCCAGCCATTCCACCACGGTCACGGCCAGAACCGCTGCGGGAACCGCCATGCGGGCCGCGGCGAACAGCGCGGGCAGCATGGCAGGGATGCGGACGCGCAGGATCTGCTGCCAGCCCGAGGCGGCATGGACGCGGAACAGATCAAGGATCTGGCCCGGCGCCTGACGCAACCCGTGCTGACAGGCGACGAAGCTGGGAAAGAACACCATTACCGCGACCAGCGTGATCGTCCCGGCAGCGCCTCGTCCCAAGGCCAGCACGATCAGCGGTGCGGTGGTGACGATGGGAATGGCGCGCAAGGCAATGGCCAGCGGTGTCAGCACCGCCGACAGCCGGGGCCATGCCACAAGCAGGATCGCCAGCCCCGCGCCAAGTGCCAGCCCCGCCACATATCCCGGCAGCAGAAAGATCGCGGTCTGCCCCATGGCCTGCGCCAGCACCCGCCGCGTCTGCGGCGCATCCGGTGCCCAGATCAGCGCGGCCAGCACGTCCAGCGGGCGTTTTGCGAAAAACGGGCTGAGCCCCGCCAGCCACATCGACGCCCACCAGCCCAGCAAGATCACGGCCCCCGCAACCAGCGTCGCCGCCACGCCGCTTGTCCGGCGCTGTGGCAGGGGCGGCGCAAGGATCGCCTCGGGCGGGGGGCCGGCGCCCTTCCGTGCAGCCCAGCCGATCAGTGCATAGGCCAGCATCGAGACCCCTGCGGCCAGCACCGCCACCGCCCATAGCGCGGGCAGATCCAGCGCGCGGGTAAAGCGGATGGTCAGCACGCCCAACCCGCGCTCGGCCCCGGTGAATTCGCCGATCATCGCGCCCAGAAACGCGGCGGGGGCTGCAATCTGCAATCCCGTCGCCAGATAGGGCAGGCTGGCCCGCAGGCGGATATGGCGCAGCTCGGCCCATCTGCCGCGGCCTTGGACATGGATCAGGTCGAACCATCCGGCGGGCGCGGCCCGCAACCCCGCCAGCAGCGGGATCAGCGTGGTGTAATAGACCGCAAGCGCCGCCAGAGCGATCTGCGGGCCATTGCCCGGCCCCATCAAGACCCGCAGGATCGGCCCGGTCGCCACCAGCGGCAGGCAGAACACCACCAGCGCCAGAGCCGAAATCACCCCGCCCAGCCGGGGCAGCAGCATCGCCACGCCGGCCAGCGCCATCGCGGCAAGGTTGCCCAGCATGAAACCGGCCAGCGCATTGCCGCCGGTCGCGACCAGCGCGCGGGCCAGCAGCGCGGCATTCCGTGCGGCCCACAGCGCAATCTGCGCCGGGCCTGCGATCAGAAACAGCGATTGCGTCAGCAGTGCCAAAGCCTGCCATGCGGCCAGCAGCGCCAGAAGGATCAGCGCGTTCCGCCACAGGCTCATGTCGGCTGCGGCAGCGCAAGGGCCGCGCGGGTGTGGGCGGCGATCTGGCGAAAGGCCGGGGTCTCGGTCAGGTCGGGGCTGCGGGGATGGGACAAGGGCACGGCGATATCGGCCACGATGCGGGCCGGGCGGGCGGACAGCACGATGATGCGATGCGCGAGCAGCACGGCCTCATCCACGGAATGCGTCACCAGCACAGTCGTCGCCCCCTGCCACAGCGATGGCAGATCGCGCGCAAGCTGTCGACGCGTCAGCTCATCGACCGCGCCAAAGGGCTCATCCAGCAGCAAAAGCTGCGGCGCGGTGACCAGCGCGCGGGCGATGGCGGTGCGCTGGCGCATCCCGCCCGACATGGCCGCGGGGCGTGTGGCGGCAAAGCCCTGCAGCCCGACCAGATCCAGCAGTTGCGCCACGCGCTGCGGATCGGGGGGCTGCCGCGCCAGCTTACGTGCCAGCGCCACATTGCGCGCAGCGTCCAGCCATGGCAGCAGCGAGGGATCCTGAAACGCCACCGAGATCACGCCCTGTCTGCGGGCCTGCGCGGGCGTCAGCCCGGCGATGCGCACCGTGCCGCTGTCGGGCCGCTCAAGCCCCGCGATCAGCCGCAGCAGGGTCGACTTGCCGCAGCCCGACGGCCCGACCAGCGCGGTGGTCTGCCCGGCCGCAAACTGCAACGTGACACTCTGGACCGCCGCCACGCCGCCCGGATAGGTCTTGCCAAGCGCCGTGCAGGTGACGCCCGCATCATCCTGCATGAACCGCATCCAGAATCGAGCGGTCCCACAGATCCGCCGTCACCTTGCGGTCCAGCAGGGCAAGGGTGCGGATATTGGCCTGAATGCTGTCATCGCTGAACCAGCCGAAGCCATGCCGGTCGGTGTCCTCGGAAAACATCAGCGGCAATTGCCGGCGCAGTTGCAGTTGCTGCGTGTCCAGATCCAGCCCGGCATCGGGGAACATCTGCACCGTCATCTGCGCGGCGGCGTCGGGATCGGCGCGGCAATCGTCCCAGCCACGCAATTCGCCCGCCATCAGCGCGACCAGCGCATCGCGGCGGTTGGCGATGCTGTCTTCGGTCGCGATATAGGTCTGGGACTGCACGGCATATCCGTGATCGGCCATCAGCATGGTGACCGACTCGATGCCCTGTATCGTCATTGCGACGGGCAGATCGGTTTCCCAGCACAACAGGCCATCGACCTCGCCGGCGATCAGGGGCTGGGCGGAATATTGCGTCGGCACGATCTGGATGGCGCTGAAATCCACATCGTTCAGCGCCGCCAGCGCCTGCAGCACAGGGGTATTGGCAATCGCCATGCCGATGCGTTTGCCCGCCAGATCCTTGGGCGTGCGTATCGGATTTCCGGGCAGCGAGGCGATGACGAAGGGGTTTTTCTGCATCGCCACGCCGATGATCCTGAAGGGCGCGCCCTGCGCCACCGCCGCCGCCGTGTAATCCGCAGCCGAGATGCCGACCAGCGCGCTGCCCGCGACCACCGGCGGCTCGACCGGGGCGTTCGGGCCGCCCTGCATCAGCGCGACCTGCAACCCGGCATCGCGCCACCAGCCGCGTTGCTGGGCGATATAGCTGCCCGCGAATTGCACCGAATGCAGCCATGACAGTTGAAACCCAACCGCCTGCTGTGCCCGTGCCATGCGCGGCAGGGCGGACAGCCCAACTGCGGCACCTGCGCCCAGCAAAAGGCCGCGCCGGGTCGGATAGGCATGGGTCATGAGGCGGTCCTTTCGCGGGGGGTCATGAATGGGGAAACGATCCGTCATGGCCAGTCGTTCCGATCCGCGGATCTCATGCGGGAGGTGGCCGAAAGCCGGTCAGGATCAGGTCGCGCATCCGCTCCATCGGGATGGCGGGCTGGGTGCGGGGCGGGATCAGACCGGGCGTCAGGCCCCAAGCGGCGGTCTGATCGACCAAGGCGGCGGGGCCGATGATGTGCAAAGGCACCTGAGGCCGGTCCTCCAGCGCGATGTCGGGCGCGGCCTGATGATCGCCCAGCACGATCAGCAGGGGCGCGGCATCGGCATGGCGCAGCGCATAGGCCGCCACCGTTTGCAGCGCGTAATCCAGCGTATCGCGGTAATATTCCCGCACGATTTGCCTGTCGCGCCAGACCTCGCGCGGGGATGGCCCGGCCGTGGCCATATCCGCAAAGACCGTGCCGCAGCCCATATCCGCCCAATCGATCAGGCGCGGCACCGGCGTCCATGGCGCGTGCGACGAAATCAGCACGATCTGCGCGAACAGCCGCTGACGGTCGCCCGGCGTCAGCAGGCGGTCGGCGGCGGCCAGTGTGAACTGGTCGGGCATCGTCACCCAGTTGAAGGGCGGCCCGCAATAGCCCAGATCGGCGGCGGCCAGCACCCGGTCAAAGCCCATGCGCGCCGCCTCGGGCCAAGGGCGGGTGATGCCGGGCATGACGGCGGCCGTCCGAAAGCCCGCCGCCTGTGCGTGGTGAAACAGCCCCCGGCGCGGGCTGGCCAGCAAGGCGCGATGGCCGGCCTGATCCGCGATGCGCAGCCCCGAGGCGAAGGTCGCATGGGCCAGCCAGCTTTGCCCGCCCTGCGTCGGCGAGGTCAGAAACCCCGACCGCATCGCCAGCCCCGCCTGCGCCAGCGCTGCCTGCGCGCGGCGCAGCGTGGCAAGGTGGCGGTCGGCATAAAGCGGCACATCGAAACTGGCGCGGCCATAGCTTTCGACAAAGATCACCAGCACGTCGCGGTCGATGCCCGCCAGCAGATCGGATCGCCCCGACATCGCGTCCTGCGCCGCCCGCGCGCGCAGATCGCGCAGCGCGGCCAAGGTCTGCGCGCTGCCGGACAGATGCGCGGCAACAAATTGCAGGTTCAGCGCGCGCGGCTGGGCCAGGGGCAGCAGCACAGCCGCCAGAAGCAGCGCCAGCCCCAGTCTGGGGACAAGGCGTGCGGTGCGGCTCCATTGCGCGGTGGCCCATCGCGCGGCAAGGATGATCGCCGCCAGCGCCAGCAGCGCGGCAAGGATGCAGGCCAAGGCCGCGAGCCGCCCGAAACTGCCCGCGATCAGCCGCAGCCCGGCATCGACCAGCGGCAGATCGACGACGACATCGAAGCGCCGGCCCAGAGTGTGCATCATCGCCAGATCGGCCAGCTTCTGTACCGCCAGCACAACCAGCAGCACCAGAACGGGCAGCCGCAGCCAGCGCCCGGCCAGGCTTAGCCCCGCCAACAGCACGGGCAGTTCCAGCGACAGACCGTCGGGCAGGGCCAGCGCCGCCTGCATCAGCAGGGCTGCCAGCAGCAACCGGATCATGCCCGCCGTCTCCACAGCCAGCGGATATCCACCGCGAAACTGCAGATGACGGCGGCCAAGGCGGCCCATGCCAGCACCATCGCCGCGCCGCCGGTCAGGACGGGGGTCTGCAACCCGATCAGCGCCGCGATCTGCAGCACGCAGATCAGCTTGCGGCGGAACCGCTGGGGCAGGGGCGCGCGCAGCCATGGCAGCAAGGCCGCCGCCGCCACGAAGCCATAGCGGGCCAGCCCCAGCAGCAGCACCTGCGGCCCCAACGCGGTGCCCAGCCAGACATGCAGCGCCAGCACCAGCGCGAAAGCCGCGTCGACCTCCATATCGAAGCGCGCGCCGAAATCCGACACAAGGCCGCTGCGGCGCGCCAGCCAGCCATCCACGCCGTCCAGCGCCAGCGCGGCCAGCGCCGCTGCCGCCACGGTCCAGCCTGCGGCATGTCCGGCCAGCAAGGGCGCGATCAGCGCGCAGACGATGGCCGCACGCAGCAGCGTCACCGCATTGCAGCCGCCGATCCGCGCATGGGGATAGGCGCGCCGCATCTGCCCAAGGATCAGCGCCGAAAGCGCCACGAAGCCCGCGCTGGCGACGGCCCATTCCGCGGCCATGCCCGGCACGCCGCCCAGCCGCAGCACCTGCATCCCTACCAGCCCGCCAAGCGCCGAGGCCACAATCTGCGCGGGCAGTCCGACGACCTGCCGGGAGCGCTGCGCAAAAGGGCCATGATCGGGATCTTGCATCGTCAGATGCTACGCCACGCCCGCCACCCGTCAAGCGCGATATGGCGGCAAAGCTGGGCTGCGGCGGCAATCCGGGCTATGCTGCGGTAAAGGAGCCAGCCCGATGACGCCAGCCCGATTTACAGTCCGATGACTGCGGCCCATGGTTACCGAACGCCCGCCCGCCTGCTGCACTGGAGCATTGCAGCGGCCGTGGTTCTGATGATCCCGGCGGGCCTTGTGATGACGCAGGACGGGCTGCCAAGATCGCTGGGCGATGGGCTGTTCCTGTTTCACAAGAACATGGGCGTTCTGCTGATACCGCTGATCGTGTGGCGCATCCTGTATCGGCTGATGCATCCGCCCCCGCCCTTGCCGCCGCAGATCCCGGCATGGCAGCGCGCGGCGGCGGGGGCCTCGCATCTGCTGCTTTACGCGCTGCTGGTGGTGATGCCGCTGAGCGGATTCATCCGCGTGCGCGCCGGGGGGTTCCCGATCGAGCTGCTGGACCGTCTGGGCCTTGGCCCGTGGCTGGCCAAATCCCCCACGCTGGCCGCGCGGGCCGAGGCGCTCCATTACGTCGCCGCGATGTTGCTGATCGCCGTGCTGGCGGTGCATGTCGCAGCGGCGCTGCACCATGCGCTGATCCGCCATGATGGGGTGTGGCGGCGGATCTGGCCACCATGGCGCGCGCGGGACTAGTGCCCGCCGCCCCCGCCCCCGCCCATGCCCTTGGGTTTGGCCACCAGCGTCAGCAGCAGCGCCAGCCCGGCAAAGATGAACGTCAGCAGCACGAAGATATCGGCCAGCGACATGACCAGCGCCTGCAGCTTTGCCATATTCGTCATCGTCGCCAGCGCCGCCTGCGAGGCCGCGTCGTCAAGCCCGGAATAGGCCTGTTCCAGCATGGATTGCGTCTGCATCGCGGGTTCGCTGCCCGCGGTCACGCTTTCGGCGATCCGGGCATAGTGGAAATCCTCGCGGTTGCGCAGGATGGTGTTGATCAGCGCCAGCCCCACCGCGCCGCCAAGGTTGCGCGTCAGGTTGAACAGGCCCGAGGCGTTCTTGACCTTGTCCGGCGGCAGCATCCCCAGCGCGATATTCGACACCGGCACCATGCACAGCATCAGGGACACGCCGCGCATGATCTGGGGAATGAAGATCTCCCAGTAATCCCAGTCCTCGGTCAGGCCGGTCATCATCCAGCAACTGCCCGAGAACAGCAGAAAGCCCACGCCCATCATGATGCGCGGATCCACCGTCTGCGACAGCCGCCCCGCGATCGGCGCGGTCAGAAACATCGAGATGCCCGAAACCATCATCGCCTCGCCGATCTGCAACGAGTTGTAGCCGCGCACCCCCGACAGATAGACCGGGAAGATATAGATCAGCCCATAAAGCCCGATCCCCAGCCCGAAGGAAAAGATCGAGCCCATGGCGAAGTTGCGGTCGGCAAAGGCATCCAGCCGCACGATGGGTTCCTCGGCCGTGAAGGCGCGCCAGAAGAACAGAAAACCGCCCGCCACCATCACCGCCGTCATCATGACGATCAGGTGATCGGCGAACCAGTCATCGCCCGCGCCTTCCTCCAGCACATATTCCATCGCGCCCAGAAACAGCGCCAGACCCAGAAAGCCCCACCAGTCGAAGCGGTCGAACAGCGACAGGTCCGGCTTGTCGAAGTCGATCAGGAAAAACGCCGCCGTGGTCACGACGATGCCGGGGATGATGTTGATGAAGAACAGCCAGTGCCAGCTGAGATATTCGGTCAGATAGCCGCCCAGCGTCGGCCCGATCGTCGGCGCCAGCGTCGCCACCAGCCCGATCATGGGCGAGACGATATGCATCTTCGACCGCGGGAAGATGGTAAAGGCGCAGGCAAAGACCGTGGGGATCATCGCGCCGCCGATGAAGCCCTGCAGCGCGCGCCAGACGATCATCTCGCCGATGGAATTCGACAGGCCGCACAGCAGGCTCATCAGCGTGAAGCCGCCCGCTGATATGGTGAACAGCCAGCGCGTCGACAGCATTCGCGACAGATAGCCCGACAGCGGGATCATGATGACCTCGGCAATCAGATACGAGGTCTGGATCCACGGGATCTCATCGCCCGATGCCGCCAGCCCGGCCTGAATCTCCGGCAGCGAGGCCGAGACGATCTGGATATCCAGAATCGCCATGAACATGCCCAGCACCATCAGCAGGAAGGTGATCAGGCGGCGCGGGTCGATCCGGTCCTCGTCCAATGCGGGGGCTGCGGGCGCCGCGATATCGGCGGCCATGGGATCAGCCCTCGCTTTGCGGCATCTGGGTCGAGGCCGTCGCCCCGTCGCGCGGCTCTGCCTGCGGTGCGGCGGGCTGGGTGTCGGCAGGCGGGGCGTTGGCGGGGGCCAGCGGCTGCGTGTCATCGCCGGTGCGCAGGTCGATTTCTGCCAGAACCGACATGCCGGGGCGCAGGGGCAGGCGGTTGCGGTCCGCCTGATCGATGGTGATGCGCACGGGCACGCGCTGCACGACCTTGGTGAAGTTGCCCGTCGCGTTCGAGGCGGGCAGCAGGCTGAAGACCTGTCCCGTGCCTGCGGTCAGGCTTTCGACCTTGCCGTTCAGCACCTGATCGGGCCAGGCATCGACCGTGACGCGGACATGCGCACCGGGGCGGATGCCCGCGATCTGGGTTTCCTTGAAATTCGCCTCGACATAGACATCGCTGACGGGAACCATGGTGCCGATGCGCGATCCGGTGGTGACATAGGATCCGACCTCGACCTGACGCTCGGTCAGGATGCCTGCGAAGGGGGCGCGGATCTCGGTGAAGGTCAGGTCGCGTTCGGCAAGCTTCACGCCGGTCTGGGCCGAGCGGATCTCAAGCCGGGCGCTGTCCTGCTTGGCGTGCAGCACGGCCAGTTCCGCCTTTGCCTGTGCCAGCGCGGCCTTGGCCGATTGCACCTGCGCCTCGGCGGATTTGGCGGTGGCTTCGGCCTGATCCAGCGCGGCCTGCGTGCCGGCGGTCGTGGCCCGCAGTTCCTGCGCGCGGCGGAAGGTCTTTTGCGCACCGTCATTGGTGGCGGATGCGGCGGCGATTGCGGCATCGGCCTGTTCGACCGCCGCCTGACCCGAGGTGATCTGCGCGGAAATCTGCGCCTCGGCGCTTTCGGCGGCGGCAAGGCTGTTCTGCGCCTTTTCCAGCGCCAGCCGGTAATCCTCGGGGTCGATGCGGGCGATGATCTGACCCGACTGCACCGCGGCATTCGGCCCGACCAGAATTTCCGAGATATAGCCCGAATCCCGCGCCTGCAGCGTAATCAGATCGGCTTGCAGATAGGCATCGTCGGTTTCTTCATGGAACCGGCCGAAACTGTACCAGTGCCAGCCCTCATAGGCGGCAACCGCGACCGCCACACAGGCCAGAGCCAACAGAATGCGCTTGGCCTTGCCACCCTTGGACGGGGCCGCGACCTGATCTTCCTGCGAAGCCATTGGATGAAACCTTTTTGAAGAATCCCCCTGTCGGGGCATGCGCAGACATACATTGACCGAACGGTTCGGTCAATGTATTCCATCACACATGCCGTTGAATGCGACAGGACCGTCATGACCGAGGAAATCGCCAGCACCGAAGACAATCCCAAGCGCCAGCAGATCCTGGATGGCGCAAGGCGGATGTTTCTGGAACATGGCTTTGAAGCAGCCTCGATGCAGGACGTGGCCCGCGCGGCGGGTGTGTCCAAAGGCACGCTTTACGTCTATTTCGACAGCAAAGAGGCGATGTTCGAGGCGCTGGTCCTGCGCGAATGCAGCCGTTTGCAGGATACGGTGCGCCGCATCGCCTCGGGCAGCGGCGATATCCGCGATGAGCTGATGGCGATTGCCCGGCAGATGCTGGCGGCGCTGCTGCAACCCGAGGTGCTGGCCGCGATGCGCATGATGATCGGCGCGGGCGAGAAGTTTCCCGATCTGGCGCGTGGGATCTATGAGGCGGGGCCGATGCGCTCGGTCCATACGCTGGCGGATTATCTGGGCCGCCGGGCGCGTCAGGGCGATGTCGACATTCACGATTGCGACGCGGCGGCCGCCGAATTTCTGGATCTGATCGTGTCGGGCCTGCAGCGCCGGGCCTTGCTGATGATGCCGCCGCTGTCCCCGCAGATGCTGGATGCCTTTGTCGCGCAGCGCGTCGACCGCTTCCTGACCGGACGGCTTGCGACCGGATCCCGCCCAAGGTGACTTCGCAGGGTGAAAGCGCCGGGTGAAATCCTGCGTGCAAGGCTTGGCGTGCAGGCCGTGCCGGCCCATATTGACGGCATCGCACCCCTGCACGGAGGATGGCAATGTTGCTGCGCTGTGTTTGTCTTGCGGCGCTTCTGGCGCTGCCCTTGTCCGCGCCGCCGCTTCTGGCCGATGTCGTCGTCGATTATGCGGGGCTGTCATCTTCGCGCGATGCTGGCCTGCGGCATGACCGCGACCGCAGGCAGGTGGCGGCGGAACTGGACCGCGACCTGCAAAAGCTGGGCCGCCGCTATCTGCGCCCCGGACAGACGCTTGAATTGCAGATCGCCCAGATCGACCTTGCCGGGGATTATGAGCCGTGGCGGTCGGGCTTTCAGGATGTGCGCATCCTGCGCGACATCACGCCGCCCCGGATCGTGCTGCGCTATCAGCTTGTTGAGGACGGTCGTCTGATCGCGCAGGGGCAGGCGAAGCTGGGAGATATGAACTATCTGTCCGATCCCCGCGCGCGCGGCGACGGCACGCCGCTGATCCATGAAAAGCTGCTGCTGCGGGACTGGTTTCGCAAGACATTCGCCGCGGCAGGGTGATAAGCAATGGTTATGGCGATGATAGGCAAATAGAATTTCCAGTTATCCGTGCGCCAAGGCTAAGCTTCTTCATGACCCACGTCACCGGCGGCAGGCGACCCCCTGCCAATGGCCGCAAGCAGGCGAAAGGAAAACCTCATGGACGGCGACAATCTGAAAGCAGGCGGCTGCCCCTTCGGGCACGGCTCGAACCGCAGCGTGCGCACCGATGCGCGCTCGAACCGGGACTGGTGGCCGAACCAGCTGAACCTGAAGATCCTGCACCAGCATGGTGGCCAGCCCGACCCGCTGGGCGCGGATTTCGATTATGCGCAGGCCTTCCAGAAGCTGGATCTGGCGGCGGTCAAGGCCGATCTGCACGCGCTGATGACCGACAGTCAGGACTGGTGGCCCGCCGACTGGGGCCATTACGGCCCGCTGTTCATCCGCATGGCCTGGCACAGCGCTGGCACCTATCGCACCGCGGACGGGCGCGGTGGCGCGCGGGCCGGGGCGCAACGCTTCGCGCCGCTGAACTCTTGGCCCGATAACGTCAATCTGGACAAGGCCCGCCGCCTGCTGTGGCCGATCAAGCAGAAATACGGCAACAATCTCAGCTGGGCCGATCTGCTGATCCTGACCGGCAATGTCGCGCTGGAATCCATGGGCTTCAAGACCTTCGGCTATGCCGGGGGCCGACCCGATGTCTGGGAACCGCTTGAGGACATCTATTGGGGTTCGGAAACCGAATGGCTGGCGCTGTCGGGCGGGCCGCAAAGCCGCTATTCCGGCGATCGTGAACTGGAAAGCCCGCTGGCCGCCGTGCAGATGGGCCTGATCTATGTGAACCCGGAGGGCCCCGACGGCAAACCCGATCCGCTGGCCGCCGCCCGCGACATCCGCGACACCTTCGGCCGCATGGCGATGAATGACGAAGAAACCGTCGCATTGATCGCGGGCGGCCATACCTTCGGCAAGACGCATGGCGCGGGCGATGCCGGGCTTGTGGGGTCCGACCCCGAAGGCGGGCTGATCGAGGCGCAGGGCTTTGGCTGGGCCAGCACGCATGGCAGCGGCATCGGCGGCGACGCGATCTCAAGCGGGCTTGAGGTTGTCTGGACCCAGACGCCGACGCAATGGAGCAACGGCTTTTTCCGCAACCTGTTCGAATATGAATGGGAGCTGACGAAATCCCCCGCGGGCGCCTGGCAGTGGAAGCCCAAGGATGGCGCGGGCGAGGGCACGGTGCCCGACGCGCATATTCCCGGCAAGCGCATCGCGCCGTCGATGCTGACCACCGATCTGTCGCTGCGCTTCGATCCGATCTATGAGCCGATCTCGCGCCGCTTCTATGAAAACCCCGATCAGTTCGCGGATGCCTTCGCGCGGGCGTGGTTCAAGCTGACCCATCGCGACATGGGGCCGAAGGTGCTGTATCTGGGCCCCGAGGTTCCGGCCGAGGATCTGCTGTGGCAAGACCCGATCCCTGCCGGGCCGCAGCTTGACGCGGACGACGTGGCGGCACTGAAGCGGGACCTTCTGGCCAAGATCCCGGCGCGCGATCTGGTGACGGTGGCATGGGCCTCGGCCTCGACCTTCCGCAGTTCGGATTTCCGCGGCGGCGCGAATGGTGCGCGGATCCGTCTTGCGCCGATGAAGGACTGGGAGGCGAACCAGCCCGTGCTGCTGGCCCGCGTGCTGGGCGTTCTGCAAGACGTGCAGGCCGGGTTCGGCAAGCCGGTGTCCATCGCGGATCTGATCGTGCTGGGCGGCGATGCGGCGGTCGAAGCCGCGGCCGAGGCGGCGGGCGTTCCGGTGCAGATCCCGTTCATCTCGGGTCGCGGCGACGCCACGCAGGATCAGACCGATGTGGAAAGCTTCGACGTGATGGAGCCCTTGGCCGACGGGTTCCGCAACTATCAGCGCAAGCAGTTCGCGGTCCCCGCCGAGGAACTGCTGATCGACCGCGCGCAGCTGCTGGGTCTGAGCGCGCCCGAGATGACCGTGCTGGTCGGCGGTCTGCGCGCGCTGGATGCCAATTACGACCAGTCCGCCCATGGCATCCTGACCGACCGGCCCGGCGTGCTGACGAATGATTTCTTCGTCAACCTGCTGCGGATGGACACGGTCTGGAAGGCGCAGTCGGATGCGTCGGACCTGTTCGACGGCTCGGATCGCAAGACCGGCGCGCCGCGCTATACCGCCTCGCGCGTGGATCTGGTCTTCGGCTCGAACTCGCAGTTGCGCGCCATTGCCGAGGTCTATGCGCAGGATGATGCGCAGGCGAAATTCGTCAAGGATTTCGCGGCCGCATGGTCCAAGGTGATGAACGCCGACCGCTTCGACGCGCGCTGATCCGGCACGGCTCAGGGGCGCAGGCCTCCTTGTCAATTATCGCGGCGCTTGTCCCTTGGGCAGGCGCCGTTGCCATGTGCAGGGTTTTGCGCAGCAACCACGGAATCGCCGCGATTTCCGCGCCTGCCTGTGGCCAGCCCGGCTGGGATGATTTTTGATAAGGCTGGGAACGTCATGTGCTGTCACGAGTTTGCTCCATAACGATGCTGCCGGGCAATTGTCGCGGCGGGGTCTTTTCCAGAAAACGCGCCGAACAAGGGAGATCGGGAAAATGATGTCCAGGATCCTGCAAGAGATCACCGCCTGCATGACCGATGACGGCGATATCCTGAATGTGCTGCGCTTTTCCGATCAGCCCTGCGCCGGGAATGCCGCGGAAAGCCTGCGGACGGATCGCGGCTATCACGTCACGCGGGTCGGCGCGGATGAGTTTTTCCTGACATGGACCGGCCAGCGCATGACCGCCATCCGTCGCGGCGGCGAACACGCGGCCGCCTGATAAGCTGGCCACCTTCCAAGTCGGGTTGAGCCGCGCGCCGTCACCCGCTATCACGCCCCGGCCAACGACGCGGAAGGGGCAGGGCATGAGCATCGAATATCTGGTCACGCATTCGGGCGGTTTTCACGCCGATGAGCTGCTGTCCAGCGTCATCCTGACCCGGCTGTTTCCGCAGGCGCGTCTTGTGCGCAGCCGCGCGGCCGAGTGGATCACACCGGGGCCGGACCGCATCATTTATGACGTGGGCGGGGCTTATGACGCCGATGCGCGGATCTTCGATCATCACCAGCGCGGTGCGCCCCTGCGCGATGACGGCCAGCCGCTGAGTTCCTTTGGGCTGGTTTGGCGGCATTTCGGGCTGGATTATCTGGCCTCGTTCGGGTTGCCGTCTGACGCCTTGCCGCAGCTTCACGCCAAGTTCGACGAAGGCTTCGTGCTGCCGGTCGATCTGGTCGATAACGGCGCGCTTGAGCCGTCTTCGGCAGGCGTGCTGGCCGGGATGACGCTGCCGGTGCTGCTGGAAACGCTGAAGCCTGTCTTCGACCGCGGCGGCCCCGAGGCCGAGGCGCAGGCCTTTGACACAGCGCTTGGCATCGCCCGCGCCTTTGTCGAGGCGCGCATCGCCCGTTACGGCGCGAAACTGCGGGCCGAGGCCATGGCGCTGGAGGCGATTGCCAAGGCGGGCGCGGGCCATGTGCTGGAACTGCCGATGGGGATGCCGTTCCGCGCCGCCATCGACAAGGCCGGGGCCGATCACCTGCTATTCGTCGTCAGCCCACGCGACAAGGACTGGACGCTGGGCGGCATCCGCAAGGGCGATGAAGGCTTTGAGCTGCGCGCCGATCTCCCTGCCGCATGGGCGGGGCTGACCGGCGCCGAGCTGGAGGCCGCATCCGGCGTGCCGGGCGCGAAATTCTGCCACAATGCCCGCTTCATCGCCGCCGCCGCAACGCGCGAGGCGGCGCTGGCCATGGCCGATCTGGCCGTGCGCGAGGCAATGGTCGAAAAGGCATAAGATACGCCTTGCAAGTAATTGAAAAAGGCCGCCTTGCGTTGCAGGGCGGCCTTTTGCGAATTACGCGTCGGCCTGATCCAGCCGGGCCATGTCGTCCTCGTTCAGGTTCAGGGCGGCGGCTGTCGCGAAGGTCTCGATCTGCGATATGCTGGTCGCGCTGGCAATCGGCGCGGTGACGCCGGGCCGTGCCATCAGCCACGCCAAGGATACCGCCGCCGGGCTGGCGCCGTGCTTTTGCGCCACCTCATCCAGCGTGGTCAGGATCGCCATGCCGCGTGGGTTCAGATATTTCTCGATCCCGCCGCCGCGCGCCGATTTGCCGAAATCCTCGGCCGAGCGATATTTCCCGGTCAGAAACCCCGAGGCGAGGCTGAAATAGGTCACGACGCCGATCTGTTCCGAGATGCACAGCGCCTGCAGCGGGCCCTCGAACGCGTCGCGTTTATAAAGGTTATATTCCGGCTGCAGCACCTGATAGGCGGGCAGACCCGCGTCCCGCGCCGCCTCGATGGATGCGCCAAGCTGCGTGGCATCCACGTTGGAAACGCCGACGGCCTTGATCTTGCCCGCTTGTTTCAGCTTGTCGAACGCGCCCAGCGTTTCGGCATAGGGCGTGCCCAGCGGGTCGGGCCAATGCGCGAAATAAAGGTCGATGGCCTCGACCCCCAGCCGCGCAAGCGAGCGGTCGACGGCTTGCAGGATATAGCCCTCGGTCAGGCCGCCCTCATGCGGCGCGCCGGTGACCGAGCCGACCTTGGTAAAGATCTTCACCTTGTCGCGCATGCCGGAGCGGGCCTTCAGCCATGCGCCGATGATCGTTTCGGATTCGCCGCCCTTGTTGCCGGGAACCCATGCGGAATAGCAATCGGCGGTGTCGATGGTGTCAAAGCCGTGATCGACGAAGCTGTCCAGAACCTGAAAGCTTTTGTCCTGATCCAGCGTCCAGCCAAAAACATTGCCGCCAAAGACCAGCGGCGCAATATCGAAGCCGGTCTGACCAAGCGCGCGTTTCTGCATGATGTCGTCCTTGCGTATTGGGAAGGGGAATGTGGCCTGACGGGCCGCGGATTGGCAAGGCGCGAACGGTCCGCGATCACTGCCTGCGGCTGCCCCGATTTCGGCTTTGTGCGCGGGTGTCGGCCATACCCACGCAACGCGGTGTTTTGCGGGCAGGTTCCGCCGTGACCCCAGTCGGCCGGATCATGCCACCGGGCTTAGCCCGGCGCGAAATTCTGTTCCACCACCGCCTCCATCGACACATGGCTGGAGGTGTTGCTGACATGCGGCAGCACCGACAGCCGCTCGGCAAGGATCTGGCGGAAATGCGTCATGTCGCGCGACCGCACTTTCAAAAGATAATCGCAACCCCCCGCAATCATGTAACATTCCTCGACCTCGGGGATGGCGCGGACGGCGGTGTTGAACTGCTGCAGGGCGGCTTCGCGGGTGTCGCTCATGCTGACCTCGACATAGGTGACATTGGTCAGACCCAGCTTCATCGGCGACAGCATGGCGCGATAGCCGGTGATCAGCCCCATCTCCTCCATCTGGCGGATGCGTAGCGATACCGGGGTCTTTGACAGCCCCACCTTGCGCGCCAGTTCCGCGATGGGAATGCGGGCATTCTGGGTCAGTTCGGCCAGAATCTTGCGGTCCAGCGCGTCAAGCTTGGCTTCCATCCTGAAACATGCCCCGAAATTGTTTCTTAGGCCTAGGTTTTAGCATATGTTTGGGCACATGGACTAGTTGCAATTCTGTATGACGGCCGAAACGTATCAGGAGATCGCCATGGCCCTTGCCGATAGCACTGTCAGCCCCACCGTGTTTTCCACGGCCGCGAAATTTGCCGATGAGGCGGGTCTGCTGCAAGCTTTGGTGGCGCAGGCCGGGCTGGATCAGGGCCAGCGCAAGGCGATTGCCGCCCGCGCCGCCGATCTGGTGCGCCGCATCCGCGCCGAGGCCCGCCCGTCGATGATGGAGCATTTTCTGGCCGAATACGGGCTGTCCACCCGCGAAGGCGTGGCGCTGATGTGTCTGGCCGAAGCGATGCTGCGCGTGCCCGACCGCCAGACCATCGACGCGCTGATCGAGGACAAGATCGCCCCCTCGGACTGGGGCAGGCATCTGGGCGAGGCGACCTCCAGCATGGTCAATGCCTCGACCTGGGCCTTGATGCTGACGGGCAAGGTTCTGGATGACGACCAGCCCGGCACGCTGCGCAAGATGATCCGCCGTCTGGGCGAGCCGGTGATCCGCTCGGCCGTGGGGCGCGCGATGAAGGAAATGGGTCGCCAGTTCGTGCTGGGCCAGACCATCGACGCCGCGCTGGACCGCGCCCGGACCCGCGAAAAGCAGGGCTTCACCTATAGCTATGACATGCTGGGCGAGGCGGCGATGACCAGCGCGGATGCCGCGCGCTATGACCGGGCCTATGCCGATGCCATCGCCTCGATCGCGAAGGCTTGCGACAAGGGCAGCGTCGAGGCCAATCCGGGCATCTCGATCAAGCTTTCGGCGCTGCATCCCCGCTATGAGGTGGCGCAGGAAGACCGCGTGATGCGTGAACTGGTGCCGGTCGTGCTGAAACTGGCGCAAGCCGCCAAGGCGGGCGGCATGGGCATGAATATCGACGCCGAGGAACAGGACCGGCTGGTTCTGTCGCTGAAGGTGATCGAGGCGGTGCTGTCGGACCCGTCGCTGGCGGGTTGGGACGGCTTTGGCGTCGTGGTGCAGGCTTACGGCAAGCGTGCCGGTCAGACCATCGACTGGCTGTATCAGACGGCGGATCGGCTGGACCGCCGCATCATGGTGCGGCTGGTCAAGGGCGCGTATTGGGACAGCGAAATCAAGCGGGCGCAGGTCGATGGCCACCCGGATTTCCCGCTGTTCACCAGCAAGATCGCCACCGATGTCAGCTATGTCGCCAATGCGCGCAAGCTGATCGGCTATGCCGACCGCATCTATCCGCAATTCGCGACGCATAACGCGCAGACCGTGGCCTCGATCCTTGAGATGGTGGGCGGCATCAGCTTTGAATTCCAGCGCCTGCATGGCATGGGCGAACGGCTGCACGACATCGTGCTGCGCGAAACCAAGGGCCGCTGCCGCATCTATGCCCCGGTCGGCGCGCATCGCGACCTGCTGGCCTATCTGGTGCGTCGCCTGCTGGAAAACGGCGCGAACAGCAGCTTCGTGAACCAGATCGTCGATGAATCCATCACCCCCGAAGAGGTCGCCCGCGACCCGTTCGAGGCACTGGCCGAGGCGCGGCCCCCCGCCTCGCTGCTGGCCCCCGCCGCGCTTTATGGCGATGAGCGGCGCAATTCGATGGGCTTCGACATCTCGGACGAACAGGTGCTGGCGGGGATCATGGCGGCGCGGGAGCAACCGGTTCCCGATGCGCAGCCGCTGACGGTCTCGCCGGGTTCGGGGCAGATGCAGGACGTGCTGAACCCGGCCACGGGCGCGGCCATTGCGCAGGTCATGATGGTGGATGGCGACACCGCCGCCCGCGCCGTGGCCGACGCGCGGATCTGGACCGCCCCCGCAGCCGAGCGCGCGGCGGTTCTGCGCCATGCGGCGGATCTGTATGAACAGCAGCACGCCCAGATCTTCAACCTGCTGGCCCGTGAGGCGGGCAAGACCTTGGCCGATGCCGTGGCCGAACTGCGCGAGGCGGTGGATTTCCTGCGCTATTACGCCGCCGAGGGCGAGGCCAGCCCGCAGGCGCCGCGTGGCGTGATCGGCGCGATCAGCCCGTGGAACTTTCCGCTGGCGATCTTTACCGGCCAGATTGCCGCCGCGCTGATGGCGGGGAATGCCGTCATCGCCAAGCCCGCCGAGGCGACGCCGATCATCGCCATGCTGGGCGTGCAGTTGCTGCATCAGGCAGGCGTGCCGCTGGCCAGCCTGCAATTCCTGCCCGGCGCGGGGCGCGTCGTCGGCACGGCGCTGAGCGCCGAGGCGCGGATCGCCGGAGTGGTCTTTACCGGCTCGACCGCGACGGCGCAGGTGATTGCGCGCAGCATGGCGCAGAACCTGACCCCCGGCACGCCGCTGATTGCCGAAACCGGCGGGCTGAACGCGATGATCGTCGATTCGACCGCGCTGCCGGAACAGGCGGTGCGCGATATCGTCAATGGCGCCTTCCGCTCGGCCGGGCAGCGCTGTTCGGCCCTGCGCTGCCTTTATGTGCAGGAAGACATCGCGCCGCATCTGATCCAGATGATCAAGGGCGCCATGGATGAGCTGGTCGTCGGCGATCCGTGGGATCTGCGCACCGATGTGGGCCCGGTCATCGACACCAAGGCCCGCGACGACATCGCCGCCTATATCGCGGCGAACAAGGCGCGTGTGGTGCATGAACTGCCCACGCCCGCGCAAGGCTGTTTCATCGCCCCCACCATGCTGCGCGTCAGTGGCATCGCCGATCTGGAGCGCGAGATCTTTGGCCCCGTCCTGCATGTCGCGACCTTCCGGGGCGACGATCTGCAAAAGGTCATCGCCGATATCAACACGCGCGGATTCGGGCTGACCTTCGGTCTGCATACCCGCATCGACAGTCGCGTGCAGGAGGTCTCGGACGCGATCCATGTCGGCAATATCTATGTCAACCGCAACCAGATCGGCGCGGTCGTCGGCAGCCAGCCCTTTGGCGGCGAGGGTCTGTCGGGCACCGGCCCCAAGGCGGGCGGGCCGCGCTATGTGCCGCGCTTCTTTGCGCCGTCCCAGCCGTCCTCGATCGGGATGGCGTGGAAAGGCGATGCCGATCTGGCCGGGCTGACCCGCGCCCTGCAGGCCACCACGCCGCGCAAGATCGACGAATGGATCATGCCCGGCCCCACGGGTGAGCTGAACCGCCTGTCCGCGCATAGCCGTGGCCCGGTCCTGTGCCTTGGTCCCGGCCGTGCCGCCACGCAGGCGCAGGTCACGGCGGTGCAGCGTCTGGGCGGGCTGGCCGTTCCTGCCGATGGTGCGGTCGATCCGGCGGCGCTGGCCGATCTGGAGGGCATTGCCGCGGTGCTGTGGTGGGGCGACGAGATGCAGGGCCGCGCCTATGCCGAAACGCTGGCCGCCCGCGACGGACAGATCGTGCAACTGATCACCGCCATGCCCGATCTGGCGCATGTCGCGCATGAGCGGCATCTGTGCGTCGATACCACGGCAGCAGGCGGCAACGCCGCCCTGCTGGCGGGCTGATCGGGCCCCACTGATCCGCCGCAAGTTGTGGCGGCGAAACAGAACGGCGGCGATCTTGGGCGCGGCGGGCAATGGGATGCCCGCTGCGTTTGCCGTATTTTGTTGATTTTGATCATATCTGCGCGCAGCATTGCCGGACCCAGCAGCCTGCAACGAATTTTTCCGACAACTCAAGGACGATAAGCACACAGATAATTCAGGGAGCGACCCATGGCAGATGCACTTCGAGGCGGCCTCATCATCAACGAAATTCACCCGCAGCCCGTCGTGTCCGGAGGCGGGGGCTATGACACGGATCAGAACGGTTCCGTCGCAGCCACGGATGAGTTCGTCGAGTTTCACAACATCTCGGACAGCGCGATCGACATGTCCGGGCTGCAGCTTTGGGATCCCGGCGTCGGCAACTGGTTCACCTTCCCGCAAGGCTCGGTGCTGCCTGCGGGCGGCTTTGCGATCCTTGTGACGAATATCGGTTCGGGCGGCAGCCTGCCTCAGGCGGATCTGGCCTTCAGCGCCGGCAGGCCGGGGGCGCTGATGAACAATCTGGGTGACAATATTATCCTGCATGATCCCGTCGCGGGGGAATTCACCGTCACGGGCTATGGCGACTGGCCTCTGGTCGATCCGCAAAACCCGGTGAATGCGCCCGCGCCGGTGCCGGGGCTGGCGACGTTTCCGACCGGCTCGGTCCAGATCGGCGAGGGCGAGCATTTCGGTCCGCTGATCCCCGGCCAGTCCATCCAGCGTATTCCGAATGGCGGCGATGTTTTTGACAATGCCACCCCGCCGACCCCCGGCGCGGCCAATCTGTGCTTTGTCTCTGGCGCGATGATCCGCACGCCCGACGGCCCGCGCCGGGTCGAGACCCTGACCGTCGGCGACAAGGTCTGCACCGCAAGCGGCGGCGTGGCCACGCTGCGCTGGGTCGGTCTGCGCCGGATGGAGGCCGACGCCTTGCAGCAGATGCCGCAGCTTTGGCCCATCGCCTTCGAGGCAGACGCGCTTGGTCCCGGTCTGCCCGGCGAAAGGTTGCTTTTGTCGCCGCATCATCGCGTGCTGGTCAGCGGCCCCATCGCGCGGCGCATGTTCGGCACCAACGAGGTTCTGGTCGCCGCCAAGGAGTTTCTGGAACTGTCGGGCGTGTCCCGCGAACTGCCCGCCGGGACATTCTTCTATGTCCACTTGATGACGGACAGCCATGACATCGTTCTGGCCAACGGCGTCGCCGCCGAGACGCTGTATCTGGGCAAGGTCACGCGCGACAGCCTGCCCCCTGCGTCTCTTGTGGAGATTCTCGCGATCTTTCCGGATCTGGCGGCGGCGGGGGATCCGCCTTCCGCGCGGGTCTTTGCGGGCGGGCGTTCGGGGCGTCACCTGATCCGGCGTCACCAGCAGAACGGCAAGGCGCTGCAACAGGTGTCTTGACGGGCTGCTCTGGCGTTTACCTCCAGCCTCGCCTGCGTGGACAAAGCGCGCTGATGCCTCGCGCCACTGATAATCGCCGCTTGCGCGTGCAGCGCACATGCGCCTTGGCGTTTTGCGTCGATGTGTGCTCGGCCTCTTGCGATAGCTTTGCGCTGTTCCGGCGCTGCCGCCCCCACCCGCGCGGGCGGGATGCGAGCTGGCCACACAAGGGGCTGCTTCTGGCCCACTCCCCCAAAACCCATCGGTGCAAGGCATGGGGATGCGCGGCGCCACCAACTTATCGTAGTCATAGCCGATCTGGTGTGCATGTCGCGCATGAGCGGCATCTGTGCGTCAATACCATGGCGGCGGACGGAAACGCGGCTTTTCTGGCGCGCTGCTTCGCCGCTCCAGTCGCCTCGCTTTTTCCACCCCCGCCCGCGCGGGACACGATCCGGCCACGCAAGGGGCTGCTCTTGGCACAGCTCCCCCAAACCCACCCGTGCAAGGCATGGGGATAGGTGGTCTGACCAACTGATCAGGCCATGGCCGATCCGGCACATGTCGCGCATGAGCGACATCTGTGTGTCGTTTTCACAGCGGCGGGCGGAAACGCGGCCTCGTTGGCGGGTTGCTCCGGCATTCCTGCCCAGGTCCCATGCATATTGGCGAGGCACACGGATGCGTCCGGCCACCGACGATCACGGCGCGCCCTGTCCGCCAGCGCCTTTGCTGGCACGCTTCTCTACGCCGCGACCACAACGTCGGGCGGAAACGCGCCTTTACCGCCCGGGGCCTTGCTGTCGCGCTTCCCCCGCACGGCACAGGACCACCAACGCCCCGCCGCATCCGAACGCGGCCCCCGCCCCAACCCGCATCATCCGCGCGGCGGTCCGCCCGTCCGTCATCCCGTCGGCCAGCCCCTCACCCCATGCGTTCGCTGGCATAGCTGCCGGGCGAGGCCGGGAAGATCACGGTCTTGTTGCCGTTCAGGAAGGCGCGGCGGTGGATATGGGCGTGGATCGCCCGCGCCAGAACCTGGC
>NZ_WMII01000060.1 GCF_009711265.1 Paracoccus shanxieyensis
ACCACGCAGCTGCTGACCCTCGATCCGCAGCGAACACTTTTCCTGAACCTCGAGGCGGGCGAGTTGGCCGTTCAGGGCTGGCCCGGCGATGAGGTCCGCATCCGCGACTGGGTGGTCGCCCGCGATCTCGCCGCCTGGATCGGCGGCGCCAACCCGGCCATGCGGGACGACCAGTCCTATGGGCCCGGGCACTTCGCGCGGGTCTGCGCGGCCTTCGGTCCCGCCGGCCAGCTCGACAAGTACGACACGGTCTTCGTGGACAGCATCTCCGTCGCCTCCCGCATCTGCCTTCAGTGGTGCAAGGGCCAATCCCAGGCCCAGTCCGACCGCACCGGCAAGCCCGATCTCCGCGCGACCTACGGGTTGCTCGGCCAGGAAATGATTGGCTGGCTCACGCATCTGCAGCACACGCCCACCAAGAACATCTGGCTGGTCGGTCTGCTCGACCGCAAGCTCGACGACTTCGGCAAGCCTTTCTTCTCGATGCAGATCGAGGGATCGAAGACCGGCCTCGAATTGCCCGGCATCGTCGACGAAGTCGTGACCCTGACCGAACTGCGCCCCGAGAAGGGTGACCCGTTCAGGGCATTCATCTGCACCACCATCAACGATTTCGGCCTGCCTGCGAAGGACCGCAGCGGCCGGTTGTCGATGATCGAGCCCGCCCATCTCGGGCGACTCATGGCGAAGATCCGTGGTCCGCGCCCCGATGGCGCTGCCCGCCTGAACTTCGATCTGCCCGCGGCCGCCACCGCACCCAATCCCCCGACGACGAAAGGAGCATGACAATGGCGAGCGACATGGATTTCAACGGCGCTGACACGCAGGACGCCGCCTTCGACCTCATCCCGGCCAACACCCTGGTCAAGGTCTGCCTCACCGTCCGCCCTGGCGGCGCGGGACCCGAAGGCTGGCTCACCCAGAGCAAGACGAGCCCGGCCCTCTACCTCAACACCGAGGCAGTCGTGATGGAGGGGCCGTTCGCGCGGCGCCGCATCTACACGCGCATCGGATTTCGCGGAAAAGCTGCGGGCGGTCCCGGCGACGACACCTATGGCAACCGCGGGCGCGCCATGATCCGCGGCATCCTCGAATCCGCCCGCGGCGTGCGTGCCGATGACCAGTCGAACGCCGCCCGCGCCGCGCGGATGATCCGCAGCCTCGGCGAGTTGAGCGGGCTGGAGTTCGTGGCGCGCATCGGCATCGAGCGCGACAAGGACAAGCCCGACGACACCGGGCGCAACGTCATCAAGGCCGCGCTCGGCGCCGACCATGCCGAATACGCCCGGGTGATGGGCAGCGTACCCCAGCCACCGCAGCACGGTCAGTTCACCGCCTCGGGCCCGCAGCTTGCGGACAACGGCATGGGTCAGTCGGGCGCGCCGTCCTCCGGCTCCGCGCCCTTCTGGGCACGCTGAGGGGGACGGCCATGATTCCGCGCGACTATCAAAAGGCGGCGGTCGATGCCGCCCGCGACCGCACCGCCGCACATGGCAACACCATGCTGGTGCTGCCCACCGGGGCGGGAAAGACCGCCATCGCCGGTTTCTACATCGGCGAGGAGCTAGAGCACCGCAGACACGACCGCGTCCTGGTGCTGCAGCACACCGACGAGTTGATCGATCAGAACCGCAGCGCCATCGGCACTGTCACCGGACTGGCCACCTCGGTGGTCAAGGCCGAGCAGGACGACTGGGACGGCCGCATCGTCTTCGGAAGCGTCCAGACCCTGGCGCGCGCCAACCGGCGCGAGCGGATGGCGCCGGTCTCGCATCTCGTCATCGACGAATGCCACCGCTCCGCCGCGCAAAGCTACCAATCCATCATAGACGAGGCCCGGGCGCTCAATCCGGAGATCAAGCTGCTCGGGCTCTCGGCCACGCCGGGTCGCGGCGATGGCCGCAGCCTGCGCCGCACCTTCAGCAATGTCGGCTATCACCTCAAGATCGGCACGCTGATCAGTCGCGGTCTCCTAGTGCCACCGCGCACCTATACCATCGATCTCGGCGTCGAGGACGAACTGGCGGGGCTCGGCGCCACCGCCGGCGATTTCGACATGCGCGCGGCAGACAAGGTGCTGAACCGCTCGGTGCTGAACGAGGCCGTCGTCGAACACTGGCAGGCGAAGGCAGCGGACCGGCGCACCATCTTCTTCTGTGCGACGGTCGACCATGCTGATGCGGTTGCCGCGGCATTCCGCACGGCCGGCGTCACCGCCGAGACGATCTTGGGCGAGATGCCATCGCGGACGCGCGCCGACCTCATCGCCCGGTTCGACCGGGGCGAGGTGCAGGTGCTGACGAACTGCATGGTCCTGACCGAAGGTTTCGACAGCCAGCCCGTCGGCTGCATCGGCATCCTGCGCCCCATGCTGCACAAGGGCACCTTCATCCAGGCAGTCGGTCGCGGCCTGCGGCGGGTCGATCCCGCGCGTTTCTCAGGCATCGTGAAAACCGACTGCGTCGTGCTCGACTTCGCGGGCGCGGCGCTCCGGCACGGGTCGCTCGAACAGGAGATCACCCTCGACGAGGACGATCCTGAGCCCGGCCAGACACCGTGGAAACTGTGCCCGACCTGTGAGGCCGAATTGCCGCTTGGAGCATCGATCTGTGATTTCTGCGGTCACGTCTTCACGCGGGAACGAGCAGAGGCCCGACTGCTGACCGCCTTCGACATGATGGAGATCGACCTTCTGGAGCGGTCCCCGTTCGCTTGGTGCGATCTGCATGGCGACGGCCAGGCGATGATGGCGAGCGGGTTCAATGGCTGGGCCGGGGTGTTCCATGATGGCGCGCTCTGGCACGCGCTCGGACAGCCGAAAGGCAGGGCGATCCGGCCGCTTGCCATCGGCACCCGGGTGCAGGCGCTCGCCGCCGCAGACGATTTCCTGCGCGCCACCGAGACGGGGACCGCCTCGATCAAGAGCCGTCGCTGGCTGAACGACCCGGCGACAATGAAACAGATGGACCTGCTGCAGCGCGCGGGGCACGAGGCCAATGGGCTGGATTTCAGCCTGTCGAAATACGC
>NZ_WMII01000061.1 GCF_009711265.1 Paracoccus shanxieyensis
AAGGTCTCGCAACCCGAAACTTGTCCGAAGATCGACGGTGACCGCCAGCGTCACCAACGGCCGCGCGCTGCGCTACGCCGAAGGCTCCGCGCGCGGCCTCCTACACCATGTGTTGGGACACTGCCCGCGCCCCTTGTCTTGGTCGTGAATGAAACGCCAATTGAAAACGGCGGTTTGCACATCACCGGTAAGAGCGTTCACCCATGCGGATGCTTGATGATATGCGGAGTTATTCGCCTGATCGGCGTTAGGGACGTGAGTATTCATTGGGGAAAATCCCGTTTATGACTGTTCAGGATGAAAAGAGGCGCGAACCTCTTGCGATGCTGGTCTAGGGCATCCACCCATTCACAGCGGGATAGGATCGCCGGGCATCCACCCTAACCTGTCCCCGACCATCAGCGGGAAGAAACGGGCGGGGCAGCAATCCTAGAAAGGAAAGTCGCGTCCGCACCCGCCCAATTCATCCCAGTCAACGGTAATAAAGGCATTGCACATCTTTAAGTTGCTGACAATAGGGATTGCGCATCCGAGGCGATTAATATATCCCTGTCCCTTAGACGCATATTTCCTTATGCCTCTGGGGATAAAACGACGCCCGGCATGGTTAACCCCTTGCCGGGCGTTTCCGTTATCCAGCGACACGCGCAGCTTCCCACGCTTCAACTTCCGCCAAATCCCATCGCGCCGAACCGGGCGTTAATTTGATTTGCTGCGGAAAGCCATAATCGCGCATATATTTGTAAATCGTTTCACGCGAACATTCATAACGTTCCGTGAGAAACTTGACCGAAACGAATTTGCGCTCCATTGAACCACCGTTTGAATTGAACCGATGATGACCAATATTCACACAAGTTCGCGGCTGGCTACAGCGAGTTGGGAACGGTAACTTCTATGGCGGTGCAGCCGTCCGCCATGCGTGATTGAAATTCAACGATAATATCAGAGCCGCGCCATTCCGCCTATCAACCGAACCGCCCAAAACGCCTAGGGCAGTTGCCAAAACGATAGCAGCACCGCGACCGTCGCGCCTTCGGACGTGTCCGCGAAATCTGGACGTGGCGCAGGATCGCACCGGCAATGAACCTTGCTGCATGTCGAACAATGACCGGCAGGCGTCCTGTCGCGCAAGAGCGCAGGCGTCACGTCCCTTTGCGCGTGCAGATCGAACGTCAGCGCGGCGATGTTCTGGGCCATGCCCTGCGCACGGTTCAGCCGCGCCTTGATCACGTCAGGCGTCACGCCCATCATTTCGGCCAGCACGCTCCGGGCATTCGCAGCCGTCCAGCCGCCCCGCTCATGCAGCCAGCGCCAGCAAACCACCGTTTCCGCCGCGCCCGTGGCAGGGTCTCTCGGGCCGGCCCGCAGCCTGTCGCCACGGTCCAGCGCGTCCAGCGCCGCCAGTTCCTCGGGCGTGAGCGTGACCCCGGCCAACATGCGCGCCCTGATGCCCGAGAAATCCCCATTCCGCGTCACGCGGCGCAATGCCTCGCCCGCGTGCGGGATCGGCCCAGAAAAGCCCGTCGCGGCGCGCGCCGCATCTATCTGCGCGCGGTCATCGCTCATCCTGACAGACCGTTGAAAAGCTGATCGCACCACGCGCGGCGCTGATCAAGAAACGCTTGATACTTCGGGCATGACCATTCCGCCAAATCGCGGCAAATATCATCTATGCCCAAAATATCATGAAAGCCCTTTTCCAGCATCACCGTTTGGCGCGCATCAGGATCGACCGTTCCCCAAATCAAAACAGCCCCATCATACCGAAGCTTGTTGCCTTTGACGACGCAATAATCTTCCGGTTCAGGCTTGGTGCATTTCAGGAGTTCGAAGAATGCCGGTTTAGTGTGATGATCAAGGTGAGCGATTCCATCAAGCGTGAAGAACTTGAAGTTTTGAAATTCTATCTCGCATTTCATTTCGCTAACAAACAAGCGTCCCGTCGCGCGTTCCTTCAGCGCAAAATCAAGCGTATATCCCCGCCGCCCATCACGCGCACCAACGGTCGGAGATAGTGCCCCGCGGCGTGGTGTAGGAGCGCCGACCCTCGGAGAGGTCAGGGCTTGTTCAGGTGGCCACGGCGGGCAGCCTGACGGTTGGATTGTCGGTCACACGGGCGAGCGTTTCAAGGCTCA
>NZ_WMII01000062.1 GCF_009711265.1 Paracoccus shanxieyensis
GCTGCGGCGAGTGCCTGGGTTGGGTCTGCGCTGGAGTATTACGACTTTTTCATCTATGCGACGGCTGCGGCGCTTGTGTTTCCGCAGGTGTTTTTCCCCTCGTCCAATCCGCAGACGGCGATCATCGCCTCGCTTGCGACCTATGGCGTGGGCTATGTGGCGCGTCCGATCGGGGCGTTCGTGCTGGGCCATCTGGGCGACACGCATGGCCGCAAGAACGTGCTGATCCTGTGCATGTTCCTGATGGGGATCTCGACGCTGCTGGTGGGTCTGCTTCCGACCTATGCGCAGGTGGGGATGCTGGCGCCGATCCTGCTGGTGGTGCTGCGTCTGGTGCAGGGCTTTGCCGTCGCCGGCGAGATCTCGGGCGCAAGCTCGATGGTGGTCGAACACGCGCCCTTTGGCCGTCGCGGCTTTTTCGCCAGCTTCACGCTGCAGGGCGTGCAGGCGGGCCAGATCCTGGCGGCTGCGGTCTTTCTGCCGCTGGCGCATTTCATGCCCGACGAGGCCTTCAACAGCTGGGGCTGGCGCATTCCCTTCCTGCTGAGCTTCTTTGTCATCATCGCCGCCTGGATCATCCGCCGCGAGGTCGATGAGACCCCCGCCTTCCAGAAGGCCGAGGCCAAAAGCGCCACGCCGCGTTCGCCCGTGGTCGAGGCGATCCAGATGGGCTGGCCCGACATGATCCGCGTGATCTGCATGGCGCTGATGAACACCATTCCCGTCGTCGCCACCGTCTTCGGCGCGGCCTATGCGGTGCAGGCAGCTTACGGCATCGGCTTCCACAAGGACGTCTATCTGTGGATCCCGGTCATGGGCAACATCCTGGCCTGCCTGATCATTCCGATGGTGGGGAACCTGTCGGACAAGATCGGCCGCCGTCCGCCGATCATCGTGGGGGCGCTGGGGTCGGGTCTGCTGGCCTTCGGCTATCTCTATGCGATCTCGATCCATTCGGTGCCGCTGGCGATCCTGATGTCGCTTCTGATGTGGGGCGTGGTCTATCAGGGCTATAACGCGACCTTCCCCAGCTTCTATCCCGAGCTGTTCCCGACGCGGACCCGCGTGTCCTCGATGGCGATCTCGCAGAATATCGGCACGACGATCACCGCGCTGCTGCCGGCCCTGTTTGCCACCGTGGCGCCTCCGGGATCGCAGAATGTGTGGCTGATCGTCGGCTCGATCGCCTTCGCGGTGACCTGCATCTCGGCCGCGGCGGCCTGGTCTGCGCGCGAGACCTATCGGGTGCGGATGGACGATCTGGGCAAGCCCGGCGCGGTGCCGATGCCCAAGGACGAATACGACATGCTGCGCGCGGAAACCCTGCGCAAGGCATAAGCGAAAGGTCCAAGGACAAGACGGCCCCGGAGAGATCCGGGGCCGTTTTGCGTTGGGGGGAGGCTGAGCCAAGGGTTTGGGGAAGGTTCGCGTCACGGTCCTGAGCGGGCTGCGTCGCGGGTCCGGAGGGCGCGTCGCGGTTCGGGAGGGGGCGTGGCGGTTCGGGCCATTTGTGTCTCAGCACAAGAAAGCCGCGTCGCGGTTTAGGGTGTGGCGTCCCGGTTGGGGAAAGGCGGCGTTCCCGCATGAGGCCAGGCTGCGTGAAGGTCCGGGCCGTCTGCCTCACGGCATATCTCACGCTTCCCGGTGCGAGCACGGCAAAAGGCGGGCGCTTTGGGTGCTTATCCTGCGGCGTGTGGGAGAAGTGCTTAGCTGAGGTTTGCGTTCCGTGGGGAAATGGCATCACGGCTCAGCGGGTTGCGCTTCCATCAAAGCACGGTTGCCTCACGGTCCGGAAGGGGCGTTTCAGCTTATGCGCGACGGTCCGCGGAAGGTCGAGGCGCCGTCAGGAACAGGCGCCGTCACGGCACATCCCAAGCCTCCCGCGCGACCGCCGCGGCCATCTCGCGGCGGAAGCGTTCGATGGTCATCTCGGCAAAACTGGACAAGGGCCGCCCCTTGCGCGTCACCACCCAGGCCGTGATCGCCGCCTTTTCAACCAGAGGCCGACGCGTCACACCGGGCATGTAAAGCTCGGCCACCGAAAACTCGTCGATCAGCGCCACGCCAAGC
>NZ_WMII01000063.1 GCF_009711265.1 Paracoccus shanxieyensis
GTGCAGCGCCGGGGCGAAGGCGTAACCGCCGCCGGTGACGCGCTGACCGCGCCCGTGCTGACCGCAGCCCGGCTCAGCGACTGGAGCTGGTCATGGCGCGGCCGCACCGTTTACCGCGCCGCTGAATCGGAATGGACCGACACAGCGACCGGCGTCACCCATAAGGTGAAGGTCGGGACCGGCACGCCCCGCAAGAAGATCCGCCACCCCTTCGCGACCGAGGCCGAAGCCACCCGCGCCGCCGAGGCCGCGCTGACCGGCGCGGGCCGCGCCGAGATGGAGTTCAGCGGGACGGTCGCGGGGTTCGAGCCACGGCTCCTGGGCGGGGCCTCGGTCGCGCTTCAGGGGCTGGAGCCGGTGATCGATGGCGCATGGCATCTGAAATCCGTTTCGCATCGGCTGGATGGCGGCGGGCTGATTACCGAATTCCAGGGCGAGCGGGGCAAGGATGCCTGACGCGCCCGAATATGAAAGGACATCGACATGCCGCTTTTGACCATTGGACAGACCTGGTCCGACCCGATCGAATTGCAGCCGCGTGACATGGTGCAGAACCATGGGCTTTTCCTGATCGAACTGTGCCCCAACAATCCGCTGGTCGATGCCGCCAGCCTGCGTCTGCCGCCCGATACCGGTGCGATCGAGATTGATCAGGCGGTCAGGGTCGTCGCGCGATCGCTGGGCGGGGCGGGCCATCTGTCGATCGTGCGAGGCTTCTGATGCTGATGGACCTGCTTGGGGTCTGGCCGCCCCGGCGGCGCGGTGCCGGGGCGCTCGCTTTGCCGCGCGTCAGTCTGACCGGCGATGAAGGGCTTGGAGCGTCGGCGCATTCGTTTCTGGCTTTTGCGATCCAGCCCGCTCCGGCAGGGGGCGATTTCGCGGGGCTCTGGTCGGGTCCGGTTGCGCTGAACTATGAAGGCTTCAGCTCGCTGCGCCAGCGCTGGGAGTTGAACCGCGCCGACCGCACGGCGGCTTATTCCGGCGCGCTGCTGTTGACGGAAATCGGCGATCTTGCGACCGGTCTTGCCGATCCCGCCAGCCCTCAGGGCATCGAGACGCTGCAATATCTCTGGCGCTACACGATGGCCGCGCAGGCCAAGGGGTGTCGCATGGTGGTGATCTATCCCCCATGGGGGCCCGAGGGCAGCGACATGGATGCCGATGCGATGGCAAAGGCGCGCTATTGGCAGGACTGGCTGCGTGCCCGGCCGGAAATTACCGTGCCGGTCTATCTGATGCCGGTGCCGGTGATCGTCAGGGGCTTCATCAACATGCATGCCCCAGAGAGCATTTATTCCGATGGGCTGCATCTGCGCGGCCCGGCCGACCCGCCGCCGAATGAGAACATGCGCGCGCTGGCCCATGCCCTGCGGATGATGCTGACGGGACGGCCGGAAACCGACGATCCGGTCTGGAGCGAAGATCTGCGGGCGATGGTATCGATCGCATGGGCGGCGATCGCGTCACATGCCTGCACCGGGCTTGGTGGCAGCGTGCATGTCGCGCCCTATCCGGTGGCATCCGATCCCCTGCCGGATCCGACTGTCGGGGGCCAATGAAGGGGGCTTGAAAGGAGTGTTTAAGGCGCGGTCACGAAAAACGCGCTGCTGACAATATCTCTGTCCCTGAGTGACA
>NZ_WMII01000064.1 GCF_009711265.1 Paracoccus shanxieyensis
GCCTCGAACCAGTCCTGCACGGCCTGCTGCTGCGCGCCGTCCATCCTCAGCCCCAGTTTCGTCCTGCGCCACAGCACGTCCTCGGCGCAGGTGGCGAATTCGCGGGTGGCGAACCAGCGCAGTTCGGCCTCGGTCAGGCCGGCGCCGAAGTCGTGGCCGGGCGGGTCGGACAGGATCAGCGCGGCTTCGGTCCCATGCGTGCGCACCAGCCGCAGCGCGTCGCGGGCGGACAGGCGCGGATGGCGCGCGCGCAGGTCATCGACCAGCGCGCCCACCCCATCCACCGGGAAATCGCCGCCCGGCAGCGCCACGCCCGCCGTCCAGGCCGCCCCGGCCTTTGGGAAATGCGGCGCAAGCTTTGCCAGCGCGCTTTCGGCCAGCCGGCGATAGGTGGTGATCTTGCCGCCAAAGACGTTCAGCAGCGGCGCGCCCGCGGCATCAAGGCTGAGCACATAGTCCCGCGTCGCCGCCGTGGCCGAACTGGCGCCGTCATTGTAAAGCGGCCGCACCCCGGAATAGGTCCAGACCACCTGATCCGCCGTCACCGGCTGCGCGAAATACTGGCTGGCAAAGCGGCACAGATAATCGCGTTCCGCATCCGAACAGCGCGCCGCCTCGGGCGGGCCGTCATGGTCCATGTCGGTCGTGCCGATCAGGGTGAAATCCTGCTCATAGGGGATGGCAAAGATGATCCGCCCATCGGTGCCCTGAAAGAAATAGCAGCGGTCGTGATCGTAAAGCTTCGGCACGACGATATGGCTGCCGCGCACCAGCCGCACGCCCTCGCGGCTGTCCAGGTGGGCGACATTGCGGATCACGTCCTGCACCCAGGGGCCGCCCGCATTGACCAGCGCGCGGGCCAGATGCAGCTGGGTGCCCTGCGGCCCCTGCGTCGTCACCTGCCACAGATCATCCACGCGCCGCGCCTCGGTCACGCGGGTCCGCGTCAGGATCCGCGCGCCGCGCCGTTCGGCATCGCGGGCGTTCAGCACCACCAGCCGCGCGTCCTGCACCCAGCAATCGGAATATTCCCAGGCCAGCGAAAACGGCTTCAGCGGCTGGCCCAAAGGGTCCCGCGACAGATCCAGCCGCCGCGTGCCGGGCAGGATCTTGCGCCCGCCCAGATTGTCATAGAGAAACAGCCCCAGCCGGATCAGCCATGCCGGGCGGCGTCCGCGCATCCACGGCATCACCCGGCCCAGAAGGCGCGAGGTCGGCGTGTCGCTTTCAAAGCGCATTTCGGGCGAATAGGGCAGCACGAAGCGCATCGGCCAACTGATATGCGGCATGGCGCGCAGCAGGGTTTCGCGCTCTTCAAGCGCCTCGCGCACCAGCCGGAACTCGAAGAATTCCAGATAGCGCAGCCCGCCATGAAACAGCTTGGTCGAGGCGCTGGAGGTCCCCTGCGCCAGATCGCCCTTCTCGGCCACGGTCACGGACAACCCCCGCCCCACCGCATCCCGCGCAATCCCGCAACCGTTGATCCCACCGCCAAGGATGAAGAGATC
>NZ_WMII01000065.1 GCF_009711265.1 Paracoccus shanxieyensis
TGCAAATCTTCAGGCAGCAATTCCTTTGGAAAGCCCTGATAGCTGACGGGTCTCAGGAAGCGGCGGATGGCGAGGGTTCCGACCGAGGTGGCGCCGAAATTGGTCGAGGCCGGGTAGGGTCCGCCATGCACCATCGCATCCACCACCTCGACGCCGGTCGGGAAGCCGTTGACCAGCACCCGTCCGGCCTTGCGTTCAAGGATCGGCAGCAGCGCTTGCGCATCGGCCAGATCGTCCGCCTCCATATGCAGCGTTGCGGTCAGCTGGCCCTCGAAGCCGCGCGCCAGACGCGCCATCTCGGCCATGTCGCGCACCCGCACGACCAGCCCCAGCGGGCCGAAGACCTCTTCGCCCAAAGCGTGATCCTGCAGATAGGCCTCGGCCGTGGTCTCATAGAGGTTCGGGCTGGCCTGCCGCCCGGCGCTGTCGGTGCGCAGGACCGGCCGGACCGCGTTGCGCCCGTCGAACCGCGCCTGACCGTCGCGATAGGCCTGCGCGATGCCGTCGGTCAGCATGGTCTGCGGCGCGGTCTTTTCCAGCGCCGCGCGGGTCGATTCGATAAACTTGTCAGCATTTTCCCCGTCGATCACCACGGCGATGCCGGGATTGGTGCAGAACTGCCCCGCCCCCATCGTCAGGCTGCCCGCCCAGCCGCTGCCCAGGCTTTCGGCGCGGGCCTGCATGGCTTTTGGCAGCAAGAACATCGGGTTGACGCTGCCCAGTTCGCCAAAGAACGGGATCGGCTCGGGGCGCTCAGCGCACAGGTCGAACAGCGCCCGGCCCCCGGCAAGGCTGCCGGTAAAGCCCACGGCCTTGATCAACGGATTGGTAACCAGTGCCGTGCCAACATCGCGACGACCGCCCTGAATCAGCGAAAACACCCCCGGAGGGAGGCCCGATGACACGATAGCAGCATGAATGGCTTCGGCGATGATCTCGCCCGTGCCGGGATGCGCGGAATGGCCTTTGACCACGACGGGACAACCGGCGGCAAGCGCGGCTGCCGTGTCGCCCCCCGCCGTCGAGAAGGCCAGCGGAAAGTTCGAGGCGCCGAACACCGCGACCGGACCGATGGGCCGTTCCAGCAGGCGCAGATCGGGACGCGGCGCGGGCTGGCGGTCGGGCTGGGCCGGGTCATGGCGGCGGTCCAGATAATCGCCCTTGCGGATATGCGCGGCAAACAGGCGCAACTGGCCCGTGGTGCGGCCGCGTTCGCCGTTCAGACGCGCCTCGGGCAGGCCGGTTTCCTGCGTGCCGATCTGGGTGATCGCCTCGGCGCGGGCCTCGATCTGATCGGCGATGGCCTCCAGAAACGCCGCGCGGGTCTCGCGCGGGCTGAAGCCATAGGACCAGAACGCCTCTTCGGCCGCAGCGCAGGCGTCGGCCACAAGATCGACCGTGCCGGTGCTGAACTGGTGCGACGGACCATGCGCAGGCTCGGACGCAAAATGCGATCCGGACGAAACCCAGGCGCCCGCAATCAGGTGCTTGCCGTGAGGGGTGAATG
>NZ_WMII01000066.1 GCF_009711265.1 Paracoccus shanxieyensis
CATGACCCAGATCCTAGCCATCGACCAGGGGACGACGTCGTCCCGCGCCATCATCTTTGACAGCGACCTTCAGGTCGTGGCGCAGGCGCAAGAGGAATTTCCGCAGCATTTTCCGCGCTCTGGCTGGGTCGAGCATGACCCGTCCGACCTGTGGGCCACGGTGGCCGCCACCGCCCGCGCGGTGATCGAGAAGGCCGGGACCGGGGCCAGATCCATCGCCGCCATCGGCATCACCAACCAGCGCGAGACCGTGCTGGTCTGGGACCGCAAGACCGGCAGGCCCATCCACAATGCCATCGTCTGGCAGGACCGCCGCACCGCCGATCTGTGCGAGGCGCTGAAGGCCGATGGCCATGAGGACATGATCCGCGCCCGCACCGGGCTGCTGCTGGACCCCTATTTCTCGGGGACGAAACTGAAATGGCTGCTGGATCATGTGGACGGCGCCCGCGCCCGGGCCAAGGCCGGAGAGCTGGCCTTCGGCACCGTCGACAGCTGGCTGATCTGGAACCTGACCGGCGGCAAGACCCATGCGACGGATGCCACCAATGCCGCCCGGACGCTGCTCTATAACATCGCCGAAAACCGCTGGGACGAGGGTATCTGCGCGCTGCTAGGCATCCCCATGGCCATGCTGCCGGACGTGCGCGACTGCGCCGATGATTTCGGCACCACCCGCGCCGATCTGTTCGGCCGCGAGATCCCGATTCTGGGCGTCGCGGGCGATCAGCAGGCCGCGACCGTGGGGCAGGCCTGTTTCCAGCCCGGCATGATGAAATCGACCTATGGCACGGGCTGTTTTGCGCTGCTGAACACCGGCGATCAGATCGTGCCCTCGCAGAACCGGCTGCTGACGACCATCGCCTATCGGCTGGACGGCCGGACGACCTATGCGCTCGAGGGCTCGATCTTCATCGCGGGCGCGGTGGTGCAATGGCTGCGCGACGGGCTTGGCATCATTCGCCATGCGGCGGAAACCCAGCCTTTGGCCGAAGCGGCAGATGCGGGTCAGCAGGTGGTGCTGGTGCCGGCCTTCACCGGGCTGGGCGCGCCCTATTGGCGGCCCGATTGCCGCGGCGCGGTCTTTGGCCTGACGCGCAATTCCGGCCCGGCCGAGCTGGCCCGCGCGGCGCTGGAAAGCGTCGGCTTCCAGACGCGCGACCTGCTTGAGGCGATGCGCGCCGACTGGCCCGATGCGGGCGGGGTGCTGCGCGTCGATGGCGGGATGGCGGCCAGCGACTGGACGATGCAGTTCCTGTCCGACATTCTGGGCGCCCCGGTCGACCGCCCCGACGTGACCGAGACCACCGCTTTGGGCGCGGCCTATCTGGCCGGGCTGCAGGCAGGCCTCTGCCCCCCGCCAGACCAGTTCGCAAAGCGCTGGCAGCTGAACCGCCAGTTCACGCCGCAGATGGATGACAAGCTGAGGGACCAGAAATATAGGCGGTGG
>NZ_WMII01000067.1 GCF_009711265.1 Paracoccus shanxieyensis
TGGACCTGTCGCGTATTTGTGCCGCTCCGAGTGCTCGTTTAGGCCACGTGGCGTTCAAAGGCCAAGGGGCTTTTGCCTCCCAATGCTGAGTGCCGACGGCGCGGGTTATAGAAGCCGTTGATGTATTGGAAGATGGCTGTCTCAGCCTGTCGGCGCGTCTCCCACGTGCGCCGCCAAATCAACTCGGCCTTGATGGTCTTGAAGAAGGTTTCGACAGCGGCATTGTCATAGCAGTTGCCCTTGCCGCTCATCGACGCCTTCAGGCCGTGCTCGCGCAGGACCTTCTGATAGTCGTGTGAACAGTATTGGCTGCCGCGATCGCTGTGGAAGATGCAGCCACGCGGCGGGGATCGCAGGGCGATGGCCATTTTCAGTGCCCGGATCGCCAGATCGCGTTTCATGCGGTTGCTGACGGCCCACCCGATGACCCGCCTCGAATGCAGATCGAGGATGACCGCCAGATACAGCCACCCCTCGCGGGTCCAGATGTAGCTGATATCGCCCGCCCATTTCTGGTTCGGTCGATCTGCAGTGAAGTCACGGTCCAGCAGGTTCGGCGCGATGTTGAATGTGTGGTCGCTGTCCGTCGTCGCTTTGAATTTACGTGTTCTTTCAACGACGATCCCGTTCTCACGCATCAGTCGCCCGACCCGCCGGTGACCAACATCGACGCCGACTTCCTTCAGTTCTTCGGTCATCCTTGGGCGGCCATAGCTGCCCAGGCTCAGCCGCGACTGCTCCTTAATGTGTGCCAGAACAACCATGTCCATGTGCTGCCGCCGGCTGGCAGGACGGCTCCGGAACGCCCGCAATCCGCGCGGGCTGACATTCATCACATGACACAGCCGGTCGACCGGGAAGGCCCCACGCTGTTCTTCGACGAACCTGAACCTCACGGCTTTTGGCTCGCGAAGAACTGGGTGGCTTTTTTTAGGATGTCCCTCTCCTCCTTGAGGATGCGGATCTCGCGCCGAAGCCGTTCGTTCTCTCGTGCCAGCTCGCGATCCTCGGCCGAGACGACATCCGTGTCCCGGTGCGCGTTCACCCACTTGTTTAAGGTCGACAAGCCGACCCCAAGATCATCCGCAACCTGACGCCGCGAAAGCCCGCTGGTCAGCGCGATACGCACCGCATCCCTGCGAAATTCATCCGTCCTGCCTGTGCCCATGGTTCATCTCCTTTGCTGCACATTACGTGATCAAAGGAGCGGCACCAAACCGCGACAGGTCCA
>NZ_WMII01000068.1 GCF_009711265.1 Paracoccus shanxieyensis
GGAGCTTGTCTTATGAGATTCCGGGCTCCCGAGGCAAAAGGGAGCCGCTGCCCAGCACCGCAAACTGCGGGGCAGCGGCGGGGGTGGCGTCGTGCGGAGCTTGGTCTTGCAGGACCGCGGTCGAGTTTGACGAACCCCCGTCTTTTCTAACGACCTGAACGGATACGTGGGCTGCGGGCCCGAATGACAAGCATAGGTAGGAAGAAAAGATGGCCAAGGATACCATCGGCATTGACGTGTCGAAAGACCGTCTCGACGTCTTCTGGCATTCCCGGGCTGAGGCATGTTGCCTGCCCAATACCCCCGAGGGATTCGAGCAATTGTGCGATTGGCTGGGACAGCAGGAGGATGTTTTGATCGTCTTCGAGGCGACCGGCGCCTATCACCGGGGGCTTGAACGGCATCTGAGCCTGACAGGGAAGCCTTTCATCAAGGTCAATCCAAAGCAGGCGCGGCGCTTTGCGCAGGCAATCGGACGATTGGCGAAGACCGATAGCGTCGACGCCAGAATGCTGGCACGCATGGGTGTTGTGCTGGACCTGACGCCTCAAGCTGTTGAGGGCGAAGATGTTCATGATCTCAGGGAGTTGCTGACTGCCCGTCGCGCTTTGGTCAAAGATCAGGTGACCGCGAAGACGCGGCTTGCCACCGCACTGAACCCGCTGGTGCGAGAACAGCTTGCTCGCCGCATTGAGGATATCGGTGCCGATATCCAAGCGTTGGACGAGGTCATCGCGCAGATCGCCAGACAGCGAGGCACCCTTGAAGAGCGCATTCGCCGCTTGATGACCATTCCGGGGATCGGTCGCCTGACCGCGACCACCATGCTGATCGACATGCCGGAGCTGGGATACCTCGAGAGCAAAAAGATCACCGCCTTAGCCGGACTTGCGCCAATGACACAACAATCTGGAAAGTGGCAAGGCAAGGAACGGATCACCGGCGGAAGGGCATCAATTCGCCGCGCGATCTATATGCCGGCACTAGTCGCCATCCGCTTCAACCGAGACCTGCACGACAAGTATCAGCAGCTGCTAAAAGCCGGCAAGGCGAAGAAAGTGGCCATTACCGCTATCATGCGGCGCATCATCATCCTTGCGAACACTTTGCTTCGCGAGAGGCGAGATTGGCTGCCTGAACGCCCTTGACCAAGACGGATACTCG
>NZ_WMII01000069.1 GCF_009711265.1 Paracoccus shanxieyensis
ACCCGCTCCAGCGGGTTCGTGGACGCGATCTGGGTCCAGTGCTCGCGTGGGAAGGACATGTAGGCCAGGACGTCGTCGCGGGAGGCGTCCATCAGGGCACCGAGTTTGGGTTGTTTCTCCCGCAGCGCGTCAGCCACGACGCCCCACTGCTGCTCTGCGTCGGCCTTGGTTTCCTGTGCGAAGATCGTCTTCAGCATCGCCGACACCGCCGTGCGCTGCTTGGCCGGGGCATGCGCCAGGGCGTTGCGCATCCAGTGAATACGGCAGCGCTGGCGGGTCGCATTGAACACCCGGCGGGCGGCGGCACGTAGCCCCTTGTGGTCGTCCGCGATTACCAGCTTCACCCCGCGCAGGCCGCGGTCCGCAAGGCTGCGCAGGAACTCGGTCCAGAACGTCTCGGCCTCGGACGGGCCCGTTGCGACGCCCAGCACCTCCCGCTTGCCATCTTCGTTGACCGCCACGGCGATTATCACGGCGCGGCTGACGATGCGCCCGCCTTCCCGAACCTTCAGATAGGTGGCATCGAGCCAGAGATAAGGCCACACGCCTTCCAGCGGGCGGGTGAGGAAAGCGTTCACCCGCTCGTCGATCTCGGCGCACAGCCGGCTGACCTGGCTCTTCGACATGCCGCCAGCGCCCATGGCTTTCACCAGATCGTCGACCGAGCGGGTCGAGATGCCATGAACGTAAGCCTCCTGAATTACCGCCACGAGGGCCTTCTCGGCCGTCCGCCGCGGTTCGAGGAAGCTCGGAAAGTAGCTACCCTTGCGCAGCTTCGGAATCTCCAGCGCGATCCGCCCGGCACGGGTGTCCCAGTCGCGGTCGCGGTAGCCGTTGCGCTGCACCTCCCGCATTGGCGAGCGAGCACCCTTGGCCGCGCCCGTCCGGGCCTCAACCTCGGCCTCCATGATCCGCTCGGCCGCGAAGGCCAACATCTCCCGCACAAGGTCACCGTCGGCCTGCTTCTCAACCAGCTCGATCAGCGCCATTCTGTCGTCGGTCATCGTCATCTCCGTTCTTGCTTCAAGGTCTCGCAACCCGAAACTTGTCCGAAGATCGACGGTGACCGCCAGCGTCACCAACGGCCGCGCGCTGCGCTACGCCGAAGGCTCCGCGCGCGGCCTCCTACACCATGTGTTGGGACACTGCC
>NZ_WMII01000007.1 GCF_009711265.1 Paracoccus shanxieyensis
GGAGGCACAGAGCATCGCAACCGACTGGCTATGGACTTACAACAACGAGCGACCCAACATGGGCATCGGCGGCATAACACCCGCACAGAAACTGAAAATGGCTGCCTGAAGTCTACGGCCAAACCCCGTTAAAACGGGGAGGATTACCGGGGCTTTCGGCCGCGCGACCCCGATGCAGCACTGGGTTAGCGAGCACGAAAGGCGCTATGCGAATGGCAAGGTTGTACGGGTCCGCGCCCACAAGCGCGGTCGACTTCCGGATCAGGAATTGCCGGTCAGGGTGGTGGGGCCACGATTGGAAGGCTGAGCTACCCGGCAACTCCGCCTGAAGTGTTCAAAATCAGCGGCGATGCGGAAAATGATTTCCAGAAGACGGCAAAAGCGTCCTAAAATATCAGCCGGTATTTTTGATGAGAATATCGCAATGCCATGCGGCCAATCGTGTCAAACGAAAGGGGGAAGCAGGTATCCCCGCAGACATCCGAAATTTTCCTTCATCATAAAGTCATAATGAAGGAAAATGGTAGCGGAGGAGGGATTTGAACCCCCGACACAAGGATTATGATTCCTCTGCTCTAACCAGCTGAGCTACTCCGCCACGGGTGCGGGGTAATTACGGCGAGGAGCGGGGGGCGTCAAGGACCATTCCGCACTATTTTCCGGAATTCTGCGCCGGGGAAACGGTCGTGGATTTTTCATGAAAACAGGCGTTGCAGGACCGTTCGGAACGACTGCACCGGGCGCTGGGATGACGGGCTTCACAACCGTTCGGCCTTGGCCCGCAAATCGCGTTGGGCGGGTTTCCGGCGGTTTGGCAAGGTTCGGGGATGGGTTGCCGCGCGGTCGCAGCGATCCGGCTGCGCTGCCGGACATGGCATTGCCGGACATGGCATCGCCGGGTCAGGGCTCTGCGCGAAAGGCAGGCGGCGGGGTCAGCCCGTGACCCGCCGCCCGTCGTCTTAGCTGCGGGCGCGCACGACCTGCAAAAGCGGCATTACGTCTGACATGTCCGGGCCATGGGCCTGCCCCGTCAGCGCCTTGCGCAGCGGCATGAACAGCCCCTTGCCCTTGCGGCCGGTCGCCTGTTTCACGGCAGCGGTGAATTCGCCCCATGTCGCGTCGGTATAGGGCGGGGGCGGCAGCATGGTCATGGCCTGCGCCACGAAATCGGCATCCTCGGCGTCGATCTGCGGATCGGCCCCTTTCGAGAAAATGTCCCACCATGCGCCCAGATCATCCAGTCTGGTGATGTTCTGCGACGCCACGCGCCAGAAGCGTTCCGCCATATCGGCAGGCACACCAAGGGCTGCGATGCGGTCGGCGACCTCGGCGAAGGGCTTGGACTGGTTCGCCTCGCGCGTCAGCGGCCACAGATCCTCGGCATCGAATTTGGTGGGCGAGGCGCCGAATTGCGACAGGTCGAACCCGGCAGCTAGGTCGTCCAGCGACATCCGCAACTCGACCGGCTGCGACGAGCCCAAGCGCGCCATCAGCGACAGCAGCGCCTGCGGCGCGACGCCGTTTTCGCGCAGATCCTTGATCGCCAGCACGCCAAGACGCTTGGAAAGCTCTTCGCCCTGCGGGCCGGTCAGCAGGCTGTGATGCGCAAAGGACGGCGGCGTGGCCCCCAAGGCGCGGATGATCTGGATCTGGGTCGCGGTATTGGTGACGTGATCGGCGCCGCGCACGATATGCGTGACGCCCATATCCGCATCGTCCACCGACGAGGCGAAGGTATAAAGCACCTGACCATCGGCGCGGATCAGCACCGGATCCGACACGCTGGCCGCGTCAATCGAGATGTCGCCAAGGATGCCGTCGGTCCATTCGATGCGTTCCTGATCCAGCAGGAAGCGCCAATAGCCGTCGCGGCCTTCGGCGCGCAGCTTGGCGATATCCTCGGCCGACAGGTTCAGCCCGGCGCGGTCATAGACCGGCGGCCTGCCCATGTTCAGCTGTTTCTTGCGCTTCAGGTCCAGTTCGGTCGGCGTCTCGAACACCTCATACAGGCGTTTGCCGTCGCGCAGGCCCTCGGCGGCCTCGGCATAGCGGTCAAGGCGGTCGGACTGGCGTTCGATCCGGTTCCATTCCAGCCCCAGCCATTCCAGATCGCGCTGGATGCCATCGGCATATTCCTGCTTCGACCGTTCACGGTCGGTATCGTCAAGCCGCAGGATGAAGGTGCCGCCCGCCTTGCGCGCGATCAGATAGTTCATCAGCGCGGTGCGGAGGTTGCCAACATGGATGTGGCCGGTGGGAGATGGGGCGAAACGGGTGGTTGTCATGACGTTCTCCTGTCCGCTTCGCTCTTTCACAAACGGCGGTTTTTGTCCATATCGGGGGACAAAGAGAGGTAAGCGGATGATTGACTGGAAGACTGCCGAAGCCCCCGATCTTGCGCTGATCGAAGAGATGGCCCGCGAAGCGATCGCCGGTCTGCCGCCGGAATTCGCCGGTCCCGCCGCGCAGGTCGTGCTGCGCGTCGAGGATTTCGCCTCGGAGGAGTTTCTGGATGAGCTGGAGACCGACGATCCGCTGGAGCTGACCGGGCTTTATGACGGCGTGCCGATGACGGAAAAATCACCCAGCGAGCCGCAGCATTTCCCCGATACCGTCTGGCTGTTTCGCCGCGCCATTCTGGACGAATGGGCGGCGCGGGGCGATGTCACGCTGTTTGCGCTGGTCGCCCATGTCGTCGTCCACGAATTCGCCCATCATTTCGGGTGGTCGGACGACGATATCGCCGCCATCGACCGCTGGTGGGAATAGCCGCACGTCAGGCGCGCGGCATTCCGGCAGGACGCGAGGTGCGCTTTTGCGCGGCAATGCGGAAGGGCGCATTCGGCGCGCCATAGCCGCGATAATTGCCCTGCCGCTGGACGATTTCAAAGAAGAAGCCGTCCTCGCTGGGGACGGAATACAGCTGGAAGAACTGCCCGCCCGCATCCTCGTCATACATGACGTTGAACTGGCGCAGCCGGTCGGTCAGGCCCGCATCAAGGCCAAAGCGCGCGGCCACGTCGTCATAATAGTTCGCGCCGATGCGCAGAACCGGAAAGCCCAGATCCGCCAGCGCCTTGGCGGTGGCGAAGATATCGGCGGTGGCAAAGGCGATATGCTGCACGGATGAGCCAAGGCTGTCCTCGATGAAGCGCCCGGCCAGCGTGCGGCGCGCCTCGGCCCCGTTCAGCGTCACGCGCATCCGGCCGGATTCGATGGCCTGCGACCGCACCAGCCCGTCGGGGTCGATCACATCCACCATGGGCGATTTGCGGGCGTCGAAGATCTCGGTGTAAAACAGCGAGGCGCTCAGCATCTCGTCATAGGGCATGGTCTGGGCAAGGTGGTCGATGCCGGTGATGCCCGCGCCGACCGGGGCCGGGCCTTCGGGCTGAAAGTCCACGTCCCAGATGCGGGCAAGATCGGGCTTTTCGTCCAGAAAGCGGATGACGCTGCCGCTGATGCCGCGGATGCCGGGGATCTGCAATTCGCCCGCGCCGATGCCTTCGCCATGGGGTTGCGCCAGAAGCGCCGTGGCGCGGTCGAAGCTGGCTTTCGCATCCGGCACGTTCAGGCCGATTTCCGAAACCGTCGTGCCATGCGCCATATAGGCGGTGCGCCCGAAGCCGCGCGCATCCGTATTCACCAGCAGGTTCACATCGCCCTGACGCCATCGCGTCACCGATTTCGACACATGCTTGCCGGTCGCCGTGAAGCCGGTGGCGGTCAGCAGGGCGTTCAGGCCCGGCGCCTCGTCCTCCGAGGTGGCGAATTCGATGAATTCGACCTGATCCACGGGCGCGGGGGCGGGGAACTCGGGCAGGTCCACGGACAGCGCAGGCTCGGCCCGCCGCGCATGGTCCTGCAATCCGATCAGGCTGCGATGGCCGTCCAGCGCCACCAGACGCGGCAAGCCCGAGCGGAACTGATCGTTGAAGATCTCAAGGCTCAGCCAGCCATCATAGCCGGTTGCCAGCACGGCGCGCATGAAGCGGGGCACGTCCAGATCGCCCTCGCCGGGCATATTGCGGAAATGGCGCGACCAATACAGCAGGTCCATGTCGACCGCGGGGGCATCGGCCAGTTGCACGAAGAAGATGCGGTCGCCGGGGATCGAGCGGATCGAGTCCGGGTCCACCTTGCCGCCCAGCGTGTGGAAACTGTCCAGGATCAGGCCGATATTGGGGTGATCGGCGCGGCGCACCACCTCCCATGCGTCGCGGTGATCGTTGATAAAGCGGCCCCAGCACAGCGCCTCGAAGCCGACACGGACGCCGTATTGCGCAGCCAGATCGCCCAGTTCGTTGAAATCCGCCGCCATGCGGTCGATGCCGCCCATGGCAGCCGGATGCAGCGAGGAACAGAACAGCACCAGATCCGTGCCAAGCTGGTTCATCAGCTCGAACTTGCGGGCGGCGCGGCCGAAGGCGCGCGCGCGATGCGGCTCTGGCAGGCCCTCGAAATCGCGGAAGGGCTGGAACAGCGTGATCTCAAGCCCGTGGTCGCGGACCATACGTCCGACCTCGGCGGGGCTGAAATCCGAGGCGATGAAATCCTGCTCGAAGATCTCGATCCCGTCGAAGCCTGCGGCGGCGATGGCGGCCAGTTTTTCGGGCAATGTTCCGGAAAGCGAAACCGTGGCGATCGAAGTCTTCATGCGTGTATTTCCTTGCGGGCCGTGCGGTTCGATCATCAGCACATATCGAGGGGCGAGGGAAGGCCGCAGTGCGAAACAACTGGACAAGCGAATTGTTATTCCATAGTGGAATGATGTTCCAATAATGGATGCAGCCATGTCTTCCACCCCTGATCCCAGACCCGAAACGCCGGAAACGTCTGCCCCCCCGATGGCGACGCGGGACTGTGATCTTTTGGTGCTGGGATCGGGCGCTGCGGGATTGTCGGCGGCGCTGACGGCGGCGCGGCATGGTCTGCGGGTGATCCTTGCTGAAAAAGACAGCGTTCTGGGCGGAACCAGCGCGTGGTCGGGCGGCTGGATCTGGGCACCGCGCAACCCGGTCGTCCAGCGCAGCGGCGTCGATGAGCCGCCCGAGGGGCCGCGCGCCTATCTTCAGGCCGTGCTGGGCAATAATTTCGACCCCGGCAAGGTCGATGCCTTTCTGGATCACGCGCCGCGCACCATCGCCTTTCTTGAGGCGGAGGGGCTGGAATTTCAGGGCGGGCTGCATATTCCCGACACTTACAGCACGCAACCCGGCGCGGGGATGGGGGGACGCTCGGTCATCGCGGCCCCGTTCGACGGGCTTGCCTTGGGGGAAGATATCCGGCTGCTGCGCAAGCCGCTGCCGGAAACCAGCTTCATGGGCATGACGATTCAGTCCGGCCCGGATCTGCGCGCCTTCATGACGATGACACGCTCGGTCCCGGCTTTCGTGCATGTCACGCGCCGGTTTACCCGGCATCTGTGGGATCTGCTGCGGCACGGGCGCGGCATGCAGTTGCGCAACGGCAATGCGCTGGTCGCCCGGCTGATGCTGGCCGCCCGCAAGGCCGGTGTCGAGTTCATCACCGAAGCGCCTGCCACGCGGTTGCTGCAATCCGATGGGCAGGTCCGTGGCGCGGTGCTGGCAACGGCCAGGGGCGACATCGCCGTGCAGGCCACCAAAGGCGTGGTTCTGGCGACCGGAGGCTGGCCGCAGGACATCGCCCGACGCGCCGCGCAGTTTCCCGCGCCCGATCTGCATGCGACGCTGGCCGTGCCGCAGGCGACCGGCGACGGTCTGCGGCTGGCCGAGGCCGTCGGCGCGGTGCAGGACCGCAGCCTTGCCAGCCCCGGCGCATGGTGCCCCGTATCCGAGGTGCGCTGGCCCGATGGCCGGGTCGGCGCGTTTCCGCATATCATCGAACGCGGCAAGCCCGGCATCATCGGCGTGCTGCGCGATGGCCGACGCTTCTGCAACGAAGGGCTGGGCTATCACGACTATGTCGCGGCGCTCTTGAACAGCGTGCCGCCCGGTCAGCCGCCCGAGTCGTGGCTGATCTGCACCCGCGCCTTTCAGCGCCGTTATGGTCTGGGCATCTCGCGGCCTGCGCCCGTCCCGGTCGGCGGCTGGATCCGGCGCGGCTATATCCAGACCGGCGACACGCCCGAGGCGCTGGCGCGGGCCTGTGGCATCGACCCACAGGGGCTGGCCAGAACGCTGGCCGACTGGAACCGCGACGCGGTGCGGGGCGAGGATCCGGCCTTCGGGCGCGGCACGACCGCCTATATGCGGCTGCAAGGCGATCCCGACCAGCATCCGAACCCCTGCGTCGCGCCAATCGAAAAAGGCCCGTTCTATGCCGTGAAGGTCATCCCCGGCAGCTTCGGCACCTTCGCGGGGCTGGCGACGGACGGCCGCGCGCGCGTGCTGGACGGGCAGGGCCAGCCCATCGCGGGGCTGCACGCGGCGGGCTGCGACATGGCCAGCGTCATGGGCGGGCACTATCCCGCAGGCGGCATCAACCTTGGCCCTGCACTGACCTTTGGCCATATCGCCGCGCTGGATGCGGCGGGACTTCTGTAAGGAAAGCACATGAACCGAGCGATTTCTCTGGCGCATCTGACGGTTGTCGAGACGGCGCCGCCGCAGATGATCCGCATGGCGGCGCGGCTGGGTTACGATGCCGTCGGGCTGCGCCTGCTGCGCGTGACGCCGGAAACCCCCGGCTATCCGCTGATGGACGATCCGCAGATGATGGCTCAGACCCGCGCGGCGCTGGCCGAAACCGGGCTGCGGGTGCAGGATATCGAATTCGTGCGCATCACGCCGGAATTCGACTTGAACGCGCTGCGCCCGTTTCTGCGCGCGGGCGCGGAACTGGGCGCAGCGCATGTGATCTGCGCGCCCTATGACCCCGACCTGTCGCGGCTTGCCGACAATCTGGCGCTGATGGCGCAGGAATGTCGCGCGCATGGCATGCAGGCGGTGCTGGAGTTCTTTCCCTGGACCTCGGTGCCGGATCTGGCGACGGCGCTGCGCGTGGTCGAACCCGTGGCCGATCTGGGTATTCTGGTCGATACGCTGCATTTCAACCGCTCGGGCAGCAGTCTTGAGGATCTGCGCCGCGCGCTGCCCCGGATGCCCTTCCTGCATCTGTGCGACGCGCCCGTCCATCCGCCCTATACGACCGAGCAGTTTTTCCATGCCGGCCGGGTCGAGCGTCTGCCGCCCGGCGCGGGGCAGATCCCGCTGGCCCCGATCATGGCCGAACTGCCGCCCGACCTGCCGGTGACGCTGGAAATTCCCATGACGGCCAAGGCCTTGGCTGAGGGCGAAGAGGCGGTGGCAGCCCATGTCATCGCAGCGACGCGGCAATTCCTCACGCAGCTTTGAGCAAAACATACAAATTGACGCTGCGGAACGTGCTATCATCCGGCATTGCGCTTGGGAATTGAACGGGACTAAGCACCGCCGCTTGGCGCGCTGAAGCTCATCGCGCCCGTCGCTCCTGCATATGTTGGGCGCGATAAGCAGCAGAGCGTCTGGCGGCGGTTGCAGTGCCCCCGCCGCCAACTCGGCCCTGCTGCGACAATATGGGGCCTTTCCAGACATCGCATTTTCTGGCAGCAACCCGAACGCGGAGGAGTTGCATGGCAGCATGGCGGCGATCAGCCCGAAACGGCGGTGAAAGGGGCGTTGCGGCGCGCCTTCTGACGGCGTTGCTGCTTTTGCCCTTTGTGGTGTTTTCGCTGATCCAGCCCGACACGATGCTGGCCGCCGATGCGCAAGGCCGCATGATGGTCGTGCTGTGCGGCGACGACATGCCGGTGGAAATGGCGGTTGCCGCCGATGGCACGCTGACCCCGGTTTCCGAACTGGAAAAGCACCAGCCCGCCGACCGCCACGCGACATGTGCCTGGGCGCCGCATGGCCAGCCGCTGCTGGGCGGGACGCTTGCCGCGATGCCGCTGCCGCATCTGTCGCAGATCGCGCTGGACCTTGCGCCCTCGCGGCAGGCGGGCGCGCGGCTGTTGCCGCAGCCCGTGCCTGTGGCGCGCGGCCCTCCGGCCATCGCCTGAACCGACCGCTTCCGGGCAGAGCTGTCTGCCGCAACGATCCTTTCGGACGATGGACCGATCATGACATCCAAGTTGTTTTTTGGCGCCGTGCTGGGCGCGACTCTGACCATGACGCTGCCCGCGCTGGCGCATGTGACGCTGGAACTGCCCGAGGCGGCGGCTGGCTCGACCTATAAGGCCGTTCTGCGCATCGGGCATGGCTGCGGTGACAAGGCCACCAAGGCCGTGCGCGTGCAGATCCCCGACGGATTTTACAACGCAAAGCCCATGCCGAAACCCGGTTGGGAATTGCAGACCATCACCGGCGATTATGCGCGGCCATTCGACAATCACGGTGAACAGATGACCTCGGGCGTGCGCGAGATCGTCTGGTCGGGCGGCGATCTGCCCGATGAATGGTATGATGAATTCACGCTGCGCGGCACGGTCGGCCCGGAGCTGGTGGCCGGCAGCACGCTGTATTTCCCGACCGTGCAGGAATGCGACGGTGCAAGGGAATCATGGATCGACGTGACTGGGGCCGATGACGTGTCAAACCCCGCGCCCAGTCTGCAGATCACCGAGGCCGTAGCCGGGCCGGGCCACCATCACGGCGGCCATGCCATGCCGGGCGCGGTCACGCTGGGCCAGATCGGCATCTCGGGCCAGTTCACCCGCGCGACGCCCCCCGGCGCCAAGATCGCGGGCGGCTTCATGGTGCTGAAAAACGACGGCAGCAGCGATGATCGGCTTGTCTCGGTGTCGACGCCGGTGGCCGCGCGGGCCGAGATTCATGAGATGAGCATGGACGGCGATGTCATGAAGATGCGCGCGCTGCCTGATGGTCTGCCGCTGCCTGCCGGGCAGGTGGTCGAATTGAAGCCCGGCGGGTATCATCTGATGCTGATGGGCCTGACGCAGCCGCTGGTCGAAGGCGAAACCGTGCCGCTGACCCTGCATTTTGAACAGGCGGGCGATGTGGACATGACGCTGCCGGTCGGCCCGATCAACGCCCGCGGCGATCAGGACGGAGACGCACATGCCAACCACTGACCCCAAACGCAATCCGCTGAGCCTGATCCGCTGGCTGCTGTGGTCGCTGGTGGCCATCGCGCTGGTCGGCGTGGCGTGGTTCTTTCTGATCTCGCCCCGGCTGCAAACCCTGTCTGAATCGGGCATCGACGCGCTGGGGCGCGGGGATTACCAACTGGTCGCCACCGACGGCTCGGCCTTCACGCAGGAAACGTTGAAGGGTCAGCCCAGTGCCGTGTTCTTCGGCTTTACCCATTGCCCGGATGTCTGCCCGACCACCTTGGGCGATATCGCGGGCTGGCAAGAGGATCTGGCCGAAAAGCAGGAAAAACTGCGCGCCTTCCTGATTACCGTCGATCCGCAGCGCGACACCGCCGATATTCTGCGCGACTATGTGTCATGGGTTCCGGGCGTCACCGGCGTCACCGGCTCCGAGGAGGAGATCGCCAAGGCCACCCGCGCCTTCCGCATCTATGCCAGGAAAGTCCCGACCGAGGGCGGCGACTACACCATGGACCATTCGGCCATGGTGCTGCTGTTCGATGCGCAGGGCAATTACTTCGGCCTGATCAATTATCAGGAAGACCCCGCCCGCGCGCGGGACAGTCTGGACCGGCTGATGGCCGCAAGCTGACACAGAAACGCCGCCCCAAGGGGCGGCGTTTTCCGTCATGGCTGGGCAATGATGGCGACCTTGCCCGCAGGGGCTGGGTGGCGGTCCGCCTGGCGCTGAATGCCGTGCCTTGGTGGCTGGGAATTCCCAAGCTGCCGGGGCGGCATCGGTGCGGTGTCAGGAAGGACGGAGGCTGGCTGGCGCTATGGCTCGCTTGCATTTCCGTTAGAGTGTAATTAGGCGCGCTGGCACGGGAAGTCAAGATAAAATTCAGAAAAATCAAATGGTTTACTATAATTGTCAGGGATTTCGCCGGCCGGCGGGCGGATAAAAGAAATCTCAGCAATCCCCGGCGCTTGACCCCGCGGCCTGCATGGCTAGCCTTTGCGCAACCAGCAGGGGGGCAGCAAATGGATTACATGGCAAAGGCAGTGCAGGCGGTGGGGGCGGTCATGGTCGCGCTGCGCAAACGGCATCTGCCCGCGGCGCAGGCGGTGGGCGATTCGCCCAGCATTCCGGAAGCCCGCGAACAGGGCATCATGACGCTGAAGATGCCGACGGCTCGGGGTTGGGCTGCGGGCGAAAAGCCCGTGGCCGCACCGGGTCTGAAGGTCAATGCCTTCGCGACCGAATTGCAGCATCCGCGCTGGATCGAGGTTCTGCCCAATGGCGATGTGCTGGTGGCCGAGGCGCTGCAACAGGAACGCAAGCCCCGCGATCTGATGGATCACGCCATGGTGGCGACCATGCGCCGCGCCAAGGCGACCGGCCACAGTGCCAACCGCGTGACGCTGTGGCGTGACCGCGACGGCGATGGCGTGGCCGAACAGCGCGAGGTCTTTGTCGAAAACCAGAACCAGCCCTTCGGCATGGCGCTGGCGAATGGCGTTTTCTATCTGGGCAATACGGATGGCATCGTGGCCTTTCCCTATACTCAGGGCGCCACGCGGCTGGAGGGGCCGGGTCAGCGGCTGGTGGAGTTCAAGCCGGGCGGGCATTGGACGCGCAGCCTGCTGGTGTCACCCGATGGCACGCGGCTTTATGCGGGCGTGGGGTCGCTGTCAAATATCGGCGATCAGGGCATGGAGGTCGAACAGGGCCGGGCCGCGATCTGGGAACTGGATCTGGAACAGGGCAGGGCGCGGATCTTCGCCTCGGGTCTGCGCAATCCGGTCGGGCTGGCATGGGAGCCGCAGACCGGCGCGCTGTGGACGGTGGTCAATGAACGCGACGGTCTGGGCGATGAAACGCCGCCCGATTATCTGACCTCGGTCCGGGATGGCGCGTTCTATGGCTGGCCCTATTGCTATTGGGGCCAAACGGTCGATGACCGGGTTCCGCAGGATGCGCTGCTGGTGTCGCAGGCGGTGCGGCCCGATTACGCGTTGGGCGGCCATACCGCGTCGCTGGGGCTGTGCTGGATGCCGCAAGGCACCTTGCCGGGCTTTGGCGACGGCATGGTGATCGGGCAGCACGGGTCGTGGAACCGCTCGGTTCTTAGCGGCTACAAGCTGATCTTCGTGCCCTTCGCCAATGGCCGCCCGTCGGGGCCGCCGCGCGATATCCTGACGGGCTTTCTGTCCGAGGACGAGAAATTCTCGCGCGGGCGGCCGGTCGGCGTGGCGATCGGGCCGGATGGCCGGTCGCTCCTGATGGCCGACGATGTGGGCGACGTGATCTGGCGCGTCTCGGCGGCTTAGAAGCTGAGGCGGTAATGTTCGCCGATATCGGGCTTGCTGCTGGTCAGATTGGCCTTGGCGATCTGATACAGGAAGCCCAGCCCGCCGGTGGTCGACCAGACCTCGGCCCCGGTCAGGGTGAATTTCAGCAGGCGGATATCGGGATCCTGCTCGCCGTCCTCGAACCAGGCCGAGGCGACGGCGCTCCACAGCTCGTCCAGCTTGGCGCGGTCTTGCGACAGTTCGATCTGCCCCTCGATCCGGGCCCAGAGGCCGCCCGAGGCGTCGCCGACGATGTGCATGGCATCGAAGGCGCCGGCGGCGGCCTGCTTTTCCAGATCGGTGCCTTCGGCGGTGATGAACCACAGCGCGCCCTGATCGGGATCGGCATAATGCGACATGGGCACGAAGTTCAGATGCTCGACGCTGCCCAGCATCCCGGCATTGATACCGTCAAGGCGTTTCCAGAAAGTGTCTTGATCGCTCATCTTCATTCTCCGCTGTGTCGGGGCCAACGTCGCCGGGCGGTCGGGGTTCCGGCATTTGACATTTGTCATCGTCCCGGCTTGAAGCGGGCAAAGCGAAGGAGCGCGGCATGACAGATTTTCCCGAACTGGCGCAATTGCGCGCGCTGGCCGATCCGGACAAGGCCGCGCAGGCGGCAGAGTATCACAAGGTGGCGCGCGAATATCTGGGCGTCGCCGTCCCGGTCATCGACGATCTGGCGCGGACTTGGCGCGAGGGGCTGGATCTGCCCGCGCGGCTGGATCTTGCGGCCCGGCTGTGGGACAGCGACGTGCATGAGGGACGCATTGCCGCCGCAAAGCTGCTGACGCAGGCGCGGATCCGGCCCGATGACGCGGCGTGGCGGCTGATTGCCGGATGGGTGGCGCAATTCGACGGTGCGGCGATTGCCGATCACGTCATGAAGGCGGGCGAAAAGCGGCTGGTCGCCGATCCGTCGCGGCTGGCCGAGGTCGAGGGCTGGCTGGACCATCCCGATCCTTGGGTGCGCCGCGCCGCGCTGACCGGCACCTTGCCATGGACCCGCATCCGCAACCCGAAACCCGCCGATCTGGCGCAGCGCGACCAGATCTTGGGCTGGCTGTCGCGGCTGGCGGGCGACCGCCAGAATGACATCCAGAAGACCATCGGCGTCTGGCTGCGCGATCTGTCGAAGCACGATCCGCAGCGTGTCCGCGACTGGCTGGCCGCCGACGGCGCGCAACTTCGTCCGGCTGCCCGACGCGAGGCGGCGCGCTGGCTGCCGGACGATGGCAAGGCTCAGCCGGAATAAACCTCAAGCGTGGGCAGGTCGGTCAGGCTGACACCCAGCAACTGCAAGGCGGGCAGTGAGACTTGGCTGCCGCCGCTGGCCGGACCGCCCAGCGGGATCAGCCGCAGATTGGCGGATTTCCCGGTGGCCGGGTTGACGACGCGGCCCGCGATTTCCGAACTGACCAGCGGCGTCTTCATCCAGAACCCCGCCTGCGACGGATCCCCCAGCGAGGCGACGGTCGTGCCCAGCCGCTGACCGCCCGCCACGGGCGCGGCCGCTTGGGCCCGCTCGGCGCTGCTGGTCGTGTCCAGATTGGCCACGCTCTGCGCCGCCGACACCCCGATCGTCGAGGCCGAGACCGACTTGCCCGGCGTGCGCGGCGCGGTTCCGGTCAGCACCGGACCCGCGATCACCGGCTGGCCGGTGGCCGGGTCGGTCATCGTCGGCATGACCGGCGCGGACCCGCTGGCGCTGTCCTTGCTGCCGGTCTGGCTGCAGGCGGCGATGGCCAGCACGGCCAGCAGCCCCAGCAGGCGAAACGGTTTCGTCATGACATGCCCCCTTCGGCTTTCTGCCCACAGGCTAAGGGCGAGTGCGCGGCAATGTCCACCGCAACCACCGATTCTGGTTGCCAGACTATTAACCATTCGGCTGGCTTGTGCCGATGGGGGCGGGGGCCTACATTCGGGGGATGGACGCGCTGGCCCCTCTTGTCGATCCCTTTCACCGCCCGATCAGCTATCTGCGGGTGTCGGTGACGGATCGCTGCGATTTCCGCTGCACCTATTGCATGGCAGAGCACATGCAGTTCCTGCCCAAACGCGATCTGCTGACGCTTGAGGAACTGGACCGGCTGTGTTCGGCCTTTGTCGGTCTGGGCGTGCGCAAGCTGCGTGTGACCGGGGGCGAGCCGCTGGTGCGGCGCAATATCATGGAATTCTTCCGCGCCATGTCGCGGCATCTGGGGCAGGGGCTGGATGAGCTGACCCTGACGACCAATGGCAGCCAGCTTGCGCGGTTCGCGCAGGAACTGGCCGATTGCGGCGTGAAGCGGGTCAATGTCTCGCTGGATACGCTGGATCCGGACCGTTTCGCGCAGATCACCCGCTGGGGGCGGCTGCCGCAGGTGCTGGAGGGCATTGCCGCCGCCAAGGCCGCCGGTCTGCGCGTCAAGATCAACACCGTCGCGCTGAAGGGCTTCAACGAGGATGAGCTGTTTTCGCTGCTGGATTGGTGCGCGGGCGAAGGCCACGATCTGACCTTCATCGAGGTGATGCCCATGGGCGACATGGGCGAAGAACAGCGGCTGGACCAGTATTCGGCGCTGTCGGATCTGCGCGGCAGGTTACAGGAACGGTTCACGCTGACGCCTCTGGCCGAACGGACGGGCGGGCCTGCGCGCTATGTCCGGGTGAATGACACCGGGCAGAAGATCGGCTTCATCACACCGCTGACGCATAATTTCTGCGAAAGCTGCAACCGCGTCCGGCTGACCTGCACGGGTGAGCTGTTCATGTGTCTGGGGCAAGAGGACCGCGCCGATCTGCGCGCGCCGCTGCGCGCCAGCGATGATGACGGCATCCTGCGCGATGCCATCCGCGAGGCGATCACCCGCAAGCCCAAGGGCCATGACTTCGATTATTCGCGCCGCGCGGACGGGGGGCATGTCTCGGGCCAGATGCCGCGCTTCATGAGCCATACCGGCGGCTAGCGATACTCCATCGCCACGATATCCTTGATGTGGCGCGCGCCGCGCATATCGCCGGGCGCGACGATGCGCAGACCATCCGGAATGGGCGCGCCATTCATCTGATAGGCCAGCAGAATGGGACGCGCGCCGAAATCGGGCGCGATCTCGCCAACCGAAAACGCGACCGCATGGCCATCGCCCGCGCGGACCAGCAGCGTATGGCGCAGCGCGGATTTGGGGTCATCGACCAGCCCCCTGGCCGATAACAGATCCCACAGCAAGACGCCGGTATAGATCCCGGTCTCGATCCCCTTGGAACTGCGATAGGCCGAGGCGACCTGCGTTTGCGGCAATTGCGCAAGGCTTTCGGCATCCAGCGTTTCCGCCGCGCGGTCAGGCAGGGTCAGTTGCGCGGTTTCCGCCGCGATGGCGGGCAGAGCCAGCAGACCGGCCAAAAGCAATGCGGGGATTCGTTGCGCTGCGTTGAACATATCGAATTGCTAACATGTCGCGCAGACTTGGCAAGCGGAAAGGCGGACTGCGGAAATGTTCGCACTTTGTCCCGTGAGCGGTTGCCATTTCGACCTCAATGCCTATGTGATGCGCTTGGCGGAATCAGAATGTGATCGGGCAAGATGGAACAGAAGTTCATCGAGGTTCGCGGCGCGCGCGAACACAATCTGAAAAACGTGGATATGGATATTCCGCGCGATCAGCTGGTGGTCATCACCGGCCTGTCGGGCAGCGGCAAGTCCAGTCTGGCCTTTGACACGATCTATGCCGAAGGACAGCGGCGCTATGTCGAAAGCCTGTCGGCCTATGCCCGGCAGTTTCTGGACATGATGGGCAAGCCGGATGTGGACCATATCAGCGGCCTGTCTCCGGCGATTTCCATCGAACAGAAGACGACCTCGAAGAACCCGCGTTCGACCGTGGGGACCGTGACCGAGATCTATGACTATCTGCGGCTGCTGTTTGCGCGGGCGGGCACGCCGTTCAGCCCGGCGACCGGCCTGCCGATCGAGGCGCAGCAGGTGCAGGACATGGTGGACCGCGTGATGGCGATGCCGGACGGCACGCGCGCCTATCTGCTGGCCCCCATCGTGCGCGACCGCAAGGGCGAATACAAAAAGGAATTTCTTGAGCTGAGGAAGCAGGGCTTCCAGCGCGTCAAGGTGAATGGCGAATTCCATGAACTGGACGAGCCGCCGGTTCTGGACAAGAAATTCCGTCACAATATCGACGTGGTGGTCGACCGCATCGTCGTGGGCGTGGGCATGGAGACGCGGCTGGCCGACAGTTTCCGCACCGCGCTGGATCTGGCCGACGGCATCGCGCTGCTGGAAACCACCGGCGACACGCCCGAGCGGATCACCTTCAGCGAAAAATTCGCCTGCCCGGTCAGCGGTTTCACCATCCCGGAAATCGAGCCGCGGCTGTTTTCCTTTAACGCGCCTTTCGGGGCCTGTCCGGTCTGCGACGGGCTGGGGGTCGAGCTGTTCTTCGATGAACGCCTGATCGTGCCCGACAGCGCGCTGTCGATTGCGCAAGGCGCGTTGGCGCCATGGGCCAAGTCGAAATCGGCCTATCTGACCCAGACCGTGAATGCGCTGGCCAAGCATTACGCCTTTGACAAGAAAACCCCGTGGAAGGATCTGCCCGCCGAGGTGCAGAAGATGTTCCTGCAGGGCTCGGGTTCCGAAGAGATCCCGTTCCGCTTCGACGATGCGGGCCGCGTCTATGAGATCAGCCGCACCTTCGAGGGCATCATTCCCAATATGGAACGCCGCTTGCGCGAAAGCGACAGCCAGTGGGTCCGCGAGGAATTCGAGAAATATCAGAACAACCGCCCCTGCGGTGCCTGCAGCGGCTATCGCCTGAAACCCGAGGCTCTGGCGGTGAAGATCGCCGGCAGCCATATCGGGCAGGTGACCGAGCTTTCCATCCGCGAGGCCTTCGCCTGGGTGGAAGCCGCGCCCGAACATCTGACGAAGCAGAAAAACGAAATCGCCGCCGCCATCCTGAAGGAAATCCGCGAGCGGCTGGGCTTTCTGGTCAATGTCGGGCTGGATTACCTGACGCTTTCGCGCGCGGCGGGCACGCTGTCGGGCGGCGAAAGCCAGCGCATCCGTCTGGCCAGCCAGATCGGGTCCGGCCTGACGGGCGTTCTGTATGTGCTGGACGAACCCAGCATCGGCCTGCATCAGCGCGACAATGACCGGCTGCTGGACACGCTGAAAGGGCTGCGCGATCAAGGCAACTCGGTCATCGTTGTCGAACATGACGAGGATGCGATCCGCCATGCCGATTACGTGTTCGACATGGGGCCGGGGGCAGGGGTGCATGGCGGGCAGGTCGTCGCCAAAGGCACGCCCGCCGAAATCGCCGCCGGGGGCAGCCTGACCGGGCAATACCTCTCCGGAGCGCGCGAGATCTCGGTCCCGCGCAATAGGCGCAAGGGCAATGGCAAGGCGATCAAGGTCGTGGGCGCGACCGGCAACAACCTGAAAAACGTCACCGCCGAGTTTCCGCTGGGCAAGTTCGTCTGCGTCAGCGGCGTGTCGGGCGGCGGCAAGTCCACCCTGACGATTGAAACCCTGTTCAAGACCGCCAGCCTGCGCCTGAACGGCGCGCGCCAGACCCCCGCCCCCTGCGAGACGATCAAGGGGCTGGAGCTGCTGGATAAAGTCATCGACATCGACCAGCGCCCCATCGGGCGCACGCCCCGCAGTAACCCGGCCACCTATACCGGCGCCTATACCCATATCCGCGACTGGTATGCCGGTCTGCCGGAATCCAAGGCGCGCGGCTACAAGCCCGGCCGGTTCAGCTTCAACGTCAAGGGCGGGCGCTGCGAGGCATGTCAGGGCGATGGCGTCATCAAGATCGAGATGCATTTCCTGCCCGACGTTTACGTCACCTGCGAAACCTGCAAGGGCAAGCGCTACAACCGCGAAACGCTGGAGGTGCAGTTCAAGGGCAAGTCCATCGCCGATGTGCTGGACATGACCGTCGAGGACGCGCAGGAATTCTTCAAGGCCGTGCCCTCGATCCGCGACAAGATGGACGCGCTGCTTGAGGTGGGTCTGGGCTATATCAAGGTCGGCCAGCAGGCCACGACGCTTTCGGGCGGCGAGGCGCAGCGGGTCAAGCTGTCCAAGGAACTGTCGCGCCGGGCGACAGGCAAGACGCTGTATATTCTGGACGAACCCACCACCGGCCTACATTTCGAGGATGTGCGCAAACTGCTGGAAGTGCTGCATTCCCTGGTGGATCAGGGCAATACGGTCGTGGTGATCGAACACAATCTGGATGTCATCAAGACCGCCGACTGGATCATCGACATCGGCCCGGAAGGCGGCGATGGCGGCGGACGGATCGTCGCGACCGGCACGCCCGAGGATGTCGCCAAGGTCAAGGACAGCCATACCGGCCGCTATCTGGCCCCGATGCTGAGCGCCGCCCGCAAACGGGCTGCCGAGTGACGCCACAAAGCGAGGGCCACCCGACCCGCGACTGGCAGCGGGTGGAAGGCGCAGGCATGGCGCTTGGCGGCATGGTGATTGCCGGGGTGTCGTCATTCGGGCCGTGGTGGGCGTGGCTTCTGGTGCTGGTGGCCCCCGAAATCAGCGCCGCCGCCTATCTGGCCGGGCCACGGATCGGGGCGTTCGTCTATAATCTGACGCATCTCTACGCAGCGTCATTTCTGCTGATGATCCTTGGCGTCGGCCTTGGTGCGACGCTGTTGATTGCGGTTGGCGGTCTGTGGCTGGCGCATATCGGCATCTCGCGCGCCATGGGTTTCGGGCTGAAGTATCCAAGCGGGTATCGCGATACCCATCTGGGCCGCATCGGCCTGTAGCTGCGGCCATGCCGCGCCGCCGCAATTTACAGAAATACTCGGGTATTATCATGTGGATGACTTCTGCGCCGCAGCATGGTTACAATGCGCCAGATTGCCGCAGCTACCGTTGACCCTGCCGCGCGGCGGGGATAAACGGGCGGCAGCCAAACCCATCGCGGCGCGCCACCCGGTTCCCGCGAGCGAAAGGGAGCCCAACTCCAGTGGAATACCTGCTGCAAGAATACCTGCCGATCCTGGTCTTTCTGGGAATGGCCTCGGCCCTGGCAATCGTGCTGATTCTGGCCGCGGCGATCGTCGCCATCCGCAACCCGGACCCCGAAAAGGTCAGTGCCTATGAATGCGGCTTCAACGCATTCGACGATGCGCGGATGAAGTTCGACGTTCGATTCTATCTGGTGTCGATCCTGTTCATCATCTTCGATCTGGAAGTGGCCTTCCTGTTCCCATGGGCGGTGGCCTTTGGCGGGCTGTCGGAAGTGGCCTTCTGGTCGATGATGGTCTTTCTGGGCGTTCTGACCGTGGGCTTTGCCTATGAATGGAAGAAAGGTGCGCTGGAATGGGCGTGATGACCGGAGCCAATACGGCCGGGGCCGACCGCGATGTCGCCACGGTCGAGCTGAACCGTGAATTGCAGGACAAGGGCTTTCTGCTGACCACGACCGAGGACATCATCAACTGGGCGCGCAACGGCTCGCTGCACTGGATGACCTTCGGTCTGGCCTGCTGCGCCGTCGAGATGATGCAGGTGTCGATGCCGCGCTATGACGTGGAACGCTTCGGCACCGCGCCGCGCGCCTCTCCGCGCCAGTCCGACCTGATGATCGTCGCGGGCACGCTGACCAACAAGATGGCCCCGGCGCTGCGCAAGGTCTATGACCAGATGCCCGAGCCGCGCTATGTCATCAGCATGGGAAGCTGCGCCAATGGCGGCGGCTATTACCATTATTCCTATTCCGTGGTGCGCGGCTGCGACCGCATCGTGCCGGTGGATATCTATGTCCCGGGCTGCCCGCCCACGGCCGAGGCGCTGCTTTACGGCATCCTGCAACTTCAGCGCCGCATCCGGCGCACCGGCACGCTGGTGAGGTAGGCCATGACTGACACCGCAGCCCTTTCCGAACTTGCCGAACACATCACGCTTCGTCGCGGCACGGATATCGTCTCGACCGAGGTGGCCTATGGCGAGCTGACCGTGACCGTCACGCTGTCCGGCCTGATCGACCTGATCGAATATCTGCGCAATGACGCGAATTGCCGGTTCTCGACGCTGATCGACATCACGGCGGTGGACAATCCGCAGCGCCCGGCGCGCTTCGATCTGGTGTATCACTTCCTGTCGATGTTCCAGAACCACCGCATCCGCGTGAAGGCGCAGCTGCGCGAGGATGAAATCGCGCCCAGCCTGACCGGGGTTTTCCCCGGCGCGAACTGGTATGAACGCGAGATTTTCGACATGTTCGGCATCCTGTTCTCGGGCCATCCCGACCTGCGCCGGATCCTTACCGATTACGGCTTTCGCGGCTATCCGCTGCGCAAGGATTTCCCGACCACGGGCTATACCGAAGTGCGCTGGAACGACGTGGAAAAGCGCGTCGTCTATGAGCCGGTGAAGCTGGTGCAGGAATACCGGCAGTTCGATTTCCTGTCGCCATGGGAGGGCGCGAAATATGTGCTTCCTGGCGATGAAAAGGCCCCCGAGGCGAAAAAGTGATGACGCAGCACCTTTGTGCCACGCAGCGCGGTGAGGGATGACCATGGACGGCGACATCCGCAAGAACAGCTATGATGACGGCTCGCAGGATTTCCTGACGGGCGAGCAGAGCATTCGCAACTTCAACATCAACTTCGGCCCCCAGCACCCGGCGGCGCACGGCGTTCTGCGCATGGTGCTGGAGCTGGACGGCGAGATCGTCGAGCGTGCGGACCCGCATATCGGCCTGCTGCATCGCGGCACCGAAAAGCTGATGGAAAGCCGCACCTATCTGCAGAACCTGCCCTATCTGGACCGGCTGGATTACGTCGCGCCGATGAATCAGGAACATGCCTGGTGTCTGGCCATCGAGCGACTGACCGGCACGGTCATTCCGCGCCGCGCCAGTCTGATCCGGGTGCTGTATTCCGAAATCGGCCGCATTCTGAACCACCTGATGGGGCTGACGACCGGGATGCTGGACATCGGCGCGCTGACGCCTCCGCTGTGGGGCTTCGAGGCGCGCGAACAGCTGATGGTGTTTTACGAACGGGCCTGCGGCGCGCGTCTGCACGCGGCGTATTTCCGGCCCGGCGGCGTGCATCAGGATCTGCCGCCCGACCTGCTGGACGATATCGAGGAATGGTGCGAGCAGTTCCCGAAACTGGTCGATGACCTGACCACGCTGCTGACCGAAAACCGCATCGTGAAGCAGCGCCTTGTCGATATCGGCATCGTCTCGCCCGAGGATTGCCTTGAATGGGGCTATACCGGAGTCATGGTGCGCGGCTCGGGCATGGCATGGGATCTGCGTCGTGCGCAGCCCTATGAATGCTATGACGAATTCGACTTCCAGATCCCGGTTGGCAAGAATGGCGACTGCTATGACCGCTACCTGATCCGGATGCAGGAAATGCGCGAGTCGACCAAGATCATGAAGCAGGCCGTCCAGAAGCTGCGGGCTGAGCCTGCGGGCGACGTGCTGGCGCGTGGCAAGCTGACGCCGCCCCGGCGCCTTGACATGAAGCGCGACATGGAAAGCCTGATCCATCACTTCAAGCTGTATACCGAGGGCTTCAAGGTCCCGGCGGGCGAGGTCTATGCCGCCGTCGAGGCGCCCAAGGGGGAATTTGGCGTCTATCTGGTCTCGGACGGCACGAACAAGCCGTGGCGGGCCAAGCTGCGCGCACCGGGTTTCGCGCATCTGCAATCCATCGACTGGATGTCGAAAGGTCACATGCTGGCCGACGTTCCGGCCATCATCGCGACCCTTGATATCGTTTTCGGAGAGGTTGACCGCTGATGCTGCGCCGTCTGTCCCCCATCCAGCCTGAATCCTTTGAGTTCCTGCCCGCGAACCTTGAATGGGCCCGCGCGCAGATGACCAAATATCCCGAAGGCCGCCAGCAATCGGCGATTATCCCGGTGCTGTGGCGCGCGCAGGAACAGGAAGGCTGGCTGTCGCGTCCCGCGATCGAATATTGCGCGACCCTGCTGGGCATGCCCTATATCCGCGCGCTGGAAGTCGCGACCTTCTATTTCATGTTCCAGCTGCATCCGGTCGGGACGGTGGCGCATATCCAGATCTGCGGCACGACGACCTGCATGATCTGCGGCGCCGAGGATCTGATCCGCGTCTGCAAGGAAAAGATCGCCTCGGCCCCGCACACGCTGTCGGCAGATGGCCGCTTCTCGTGGGAAGAGGTGGAATGTCTGGGCGCCTGCACCAATGCGCCCATGGCCCAGATCGGCAAGGATTTCTACGAAGATCTGACCGTTCAGAAGCTGGCAGAGCTGATCGACAGCTTTGCGGCGGGCGGGGTTCCGGTTCCGGGTCCGCAGAATGGCCGCTTCTCGGCCGAGGCTCTGGGCGGTCCGACCGCGCTGGCCGATCTGAAGGGCACGGATGAACAGTATAATGGCAGCGTGGGTCTGGCCGTTCGCCTGAACGACACGATCAAGCGCATCGACGGCACCGAGGTTCCGATCACGACGCCCTGGCTGGGCAAGCAGGACGCGACCGGAACGGCAAAGGATGGTATTAACGGCTAAGGGACTGGCCGCAGAATAGGGACGGGGTGACGATGGATCGTTCGGTTTGCAACAGGAACTGCTGGATCGCTGGCGCAATAGCGGGCGTGGTCGTTCTTTTGTTCACGGCGGGCATCGGCGGCATGGGCTGGGCTGGCGGTCTGTTTCTGGGGCTGATCACATTTGCCCTGTTCGGGTCGCTGATGGTCTGGCTGGTCTGCAACACGCGGCCTGAACTGGTCCCGGAAGCGGACGGCATGACCGGGACCGACTGGGAACGGCAGGTGGTGGATCATCAGCCCGAGACGCTTCTGGTCTCGGCCCCGCCACTTGGCCCCGAGGCTTACAGCGCGCCCTCGCAGATGCCCATCGTGGCGGGGGCGATGCCGCAAGCTGCTGCGACCCCACACGAGGCTCATGCCAAGGCGGAGCCAAAGGCAAAGCCGGAGCCGAAGGCCGAGGCAAAACCGAAGGCGCCGGAGCCGAAGCCCGCTGTGACAGCGGCGCCGGCGGCAGAACCGGCACCAGCGACTTCGCCAGCACCTGCGGCGGACGATCTGGAACTGATCAAGGGCGTCGGGCCGAAGCTGACCGAACGTCTGTTGGAAAACGGCATCACGCGCTTTGCGCAGATCGCCGAATGGGATGAGGCCGCGGTGGCGGAATATGCGCCGCGCATTGGCCGCACCTCCAGCCGCATTGCGGCCGAGGATTGGGTAGGTCAGGCGCGCATTCTGGCCGCCGGAGGAGAGACCGAACATTCGCGACGCATCCGGCGTGATGAGGTCGACGAATGACGCGCCCCGGCCAGTCCGGTGCAGCGGCGGACCGTGGCCAGATGCGTCTGGTCGCGGTCGTCATCGCTGTCACCATGCTGGCATGGCTGGGGGTGCAATGGATGGGAGGTCAGCTTGGCTGGCCTGTGAAATACGTCTTTCTCGCCGATCTTCTGGCGATAGGGGCATTGTTCTGGTCGCTTCTGGTGACCTGGCGGATCTGGCGGCGGCGCGATGCGTCCACGCGGGGACAAGGATAAGACGACGATGCTGAACGATCAGGACCGGATCTTTACGAATATCTATGGCATGGGCGACCGCAGCCTTGCCGGGGCGAAGAAGCGCGGCCATTGGGACGGCACGGCCGGGATCATCCAGCGCGGCCGCGACAGCATCATCAACGAGATGAAGGCCTCGGGCCTGCGGGGGCGTGGCGGCGCGGGCTTCCCGACCGGCATGAAATGGTCCTTCATGCCCAAGGAATCCGATGGCCGTCCGGCCTATCTGGTCATCAATGCCGACGAATCCGAACCCGCGACCTGCAAGGACCGCGAGATCATGCGCCACGATCCGCACACGCTGATCGAAGGCGCGCTGATCGCCAGCTTCGCCATGGGCGCGCATGCCGCCTATATCTATATCCGCGGCGAATTCATCCGCGAACGCGAGGCGCTGCAGGCCGCCATCGACGAATGTTATGACGACGGGCTGCTGGGTCGGAACGCGGCGGGCTCGGGCTGGGATTTCGACCTGTATCTGCATCACGGCGCCGGCGCCTATATCTGCGGCGAGGAAACCGCGCTGCTGGAAAGCCTGGAAGGCAAGAAGGGCATGCCCCGGATGAAGCCGCCTTTCCCGGCAGGGGCGGGGCTTTACGGCTGCCCGACCACGGTGAACAACGTCGAATCCATCGCGGTCGTCCCCACGATCCTGCGGCGCGGCGGCGAATGGTTCGCGGGCTTCGGGCGTCCGAACAATGCGGGCGTCAAGCTGTTCGGCCTGACCGGCCATGTGAACACGCCCTGCGTCGTCGAAGAGGCCATGTCGATCCCCATGCGCGAGCTGATCGAGAAGCATGGCGGCGGCATCCGGGGCGGCTGGAAGAACCTGAAAGCGGTGATCCCCGGCGGCGCGTCCTGCCCGGTGCTGACGGCGGAACAGTGCGAAAACGCCATCATGGATTATGACGGCATGCGCGAGCTGCGTTCGTCCTTTGGCACCGCCTGCATGATCGTGATGGATCAGGACACCGACATCATCAAGGCGATCTGGCGGCTATCGAAATTCTTCAAGCATGAAAGCTGCGGGCAATGCACGCCCTGCCGCGAAGGCACCGGCTGGATGATGCGCGTCATGGACCGGCTGGTCCGCGGCGAGGCCGAGGTCGAGGAAATCGACATGCTGTTCGACGTGACCAAGCAGGTCGAAGGCCACACCATCTGCGCGCTTGGCGATGCCGCCGCATGGCCGATCCAGGGCCTGATCCGCAACTTCCGCGAGGAAATCGAGGATCGCATCAAGGCGAAACGCACCGGGCGCATGGGCGCCATGGCGGCCGAGTAAGACCGATGGCGCTGACCTGCACACAGCTTGCACCGACCGATGCCCCCAAGGGGGCCGGTCGCGGCTGCGCGGGCAGTCTCACGCGCCGGTCACCTCATGGTGTCGAACCCGGCAATCTGGCCGGTGTTATGACTTGGACCCGTCATAAAAGGACCAATGCCATGAAGCCCCTCTGTCTTGCCCTGATTGCGGCGACGCTTGCCACGCCTGTCGTCGCGCTTGAGCCGCTGTCGCAGGAAAAATACATCAATGACCGTCTGGTCGCCGCGCGTGTGGCCGACCGCATCCGCCGCACCTGTCCCTCGATCGACGGGCGGTTGCTTTACGCCTATGGCGAGGCGCGCAAGCTGAAGCGGTATGCCCAGAACAAAGGGTATTCCAACGCGCAGATCGACGCGTTTCTGGACAGCAAACCCGACAAGCAGCGCATCTATGCCGTGGCCGAACAGTATCTGACGCAGAACGGCGCCAAGAAAAACGATCCCGAAACATTCTGCCGCATCGGCCGGGCCGAAATCGCGCGCAAGAATGTCATCGGCAGCCTGTTGGTGGCGAAATGAAGAAATGGATGAACCGCATCGGCATCGGGTTCCTGCTGGCCGCCGTCTTTGCCATGGTCGCAGGCGATCTGCTGGCAGGTGAGCCGTCGCGTGACACGCAGGGCACGCCGCAGAAATTCTATCTGACCTTCGACCTGTTCTCGCCCGCAGACATTACCTGCGACGCAACCGGGCCGGGGGTGCGCACGAAGTTCCAGCGCAATCTGGCCGGGCGTCCGATCCTGCGCGTGACCGGCAATGCGTGGGACGCGCAGATCACCTGCGCGCGCCCCGATGGCAGCCGTTTCACCACGACCGCCAATCGCAGCGAATATTACAACACCGCCGAGCCTTTGCGCGCGACCGTCCTGTTCCGCGAGGGCAAGGACGCCATGCAGGTTCTGCTGGAACGCGGCGACCGCGAGATCGGCACGCCGCAACGCAATTTCGTCCGGGTGCAGTAATGCGCGCCGGGGCGATCAAGAACCGGCCAGCCTTCGGCCAGCAATCGTATCGCGCGGGCCGCTTTGGCCTTTGCGCGGCATAAGGGAAGACAAGATGGCAGATCTTCGCAAGATCAAGATCGACGACAAGATTATCGAAGTCGATCCGAACATGACCCTGATTCAGGCCTGCGAACAGGCCGGGATCGAGGTGCCGCGCTTCTGCTATCACGAACGCCTGTCGATTGCGGGCAACTGCCGGATGTGTCTGGTCGAAGTGGTGGGCGGCCCGCCCAAGCCCGCCGCCTCATGTGCGATGCAGGTCAAGGATCTGCGTCCGGGTCCGGAAGGCGCGCCCTCCGAGATCAAGACCAACAGCCCCATGGTCAAGAAGGCCCGCGAGGGCGTCATGGAATTCCTGCTGATCAACCACCCGCTGGACTGCCCGATCTGCGATCAGGGCGGCGAATGCGACCTGCAGGATCAGGCTGTGGCCTACGGCGTCGATTTCAGCCGCTACCGCGAGCCCAAGCGCGCCAGCGAGGATCTGAACCTTGGCCCGCTGGTCGAAACCCATATGACGCGCTGCATTTCCTGCACCCGCTGCGTGCGCTTCACCACCGAGGTCGCGGGCATCACCCAGATGGGCCAGACCGGCCGGGGCGAGGACAGCGAGATCACCAGCTATCTGAATGAGACGCTGGCCTCGAACATGCAGGGCAATATCATTGATCTGTGCCCGGTCGGCGCGCTGGTCAGCAAGCCCTATTCCTTCACCGCGCGGCCTTGGGAACTGACCAAGACCGAAAGCATCGACGTGATGGATGCGCTGGGATCGAACATCCGCATCGACACCAAGGGCCGCGAAGTCATGCGCATCCTGCCGCGCAACAATGACGGCGTGAACGAGGAATGGATTTCCGACAAGACCCGCTTCGTCTGGGACGGCCTGCGCCGTCAGCGTCTGGACCGGCCCTATCTGCGCGTCGATGGCAAGCTGCGCCCGGTCAGCTGGCCCGAGGCGCTGGAAGCTGCCGCCCGCGCGATGAAGGGCAAGAAGGTCGCCGGTCTGATCGGCGATCTGGCCCCGGTCGAGGCGGCGTTCAGCCTGAAGCAACTGATCGAAGGTCTGGGTGGCCGCGTCGAATGCCGCACCGATGGCGCGCGCCTGCCTGCGGGCAACCGCTCGGCCTATGTCGGCAATGCCACGATCGAGGATATCGACACTGCCGCGATGATCCAGCTGATCGGCACCAACCCGCGCGAGGAAGCGCCAGTCCTGAACTCGCGCATCCGCCGGGCATGGGCGCGCGGCGCGCAGATCGGGCTGGTCGGTGAGGCGGTGGATCTGACCTATGACTATGCCCATGTCGGCACCGACCGCGCGGCGCTGGAAAGCCTGTCGTCGAAGGACATCTCGGACGAGACGAAGGCCAAGCCGACGCTGGTGATCGTCGGGCAGGGCGCGATCCGCGAAGCCGATGGCGAGGCGGTACTGGCCCATGCGATGAAACTGGCCGAGAACTCGGGCAGCAAGCTGCTGATCCTGCACACCGCCGCCAGCCGTGTCGGCGCGATGGATGTCGGCGCGGTGACCGAAGGCGGGTTGACCGCGGCCATCGAGGGTGCCGAGGTGATCTATAACCTTGGCGCGGATGAGGTCGAGATCGCCCCCGGTGCTTTCGTGATCTATCAGGGCAGCCATGGCGACCGCGGTGCGCATCGCGCCGATCTGATCCTGCCGGGCGCCTGCTATACCGAAGAAAGCGGCCTGTTCGTCAACACCGAAGGCCGGCCGCAACTGGCCATGCGCGCCAATTTCGCGCCGGGCGAGGGCAAGGAGAACTGGGCCATCCTGCGCGCGTTGTCGGCCGAACTGGGCGCGACGCTGCCTTGGGACAGTCTTGCCGCGCTGCGCCGCGCGCTGATCGCGGCCGTGCCGCATCTGGCGCAGATCGACCATGTGCCGGACAATGAATGGACGGCGTTGACCCGCTTCGATCTGGGCAAGGCCGGTTTCCGCTATGCAGTCAAGGATTTCTATCTGACCAATCCGATCGCGCGTTCTTCGCCGCTTATGGGCGAGCTTTCGGCAATGGCTGCGGCGCGGCGGGCGCCGGCAATGGCGGCGGAGTGACGGCGATGGGGCATACCCTTTCGAAGCTGATCGGACCGGGACTGATCGTGACGCTGCTTGCGGGCTGCTTCACGGATACTCAGCCCCCGACTGACGGACGACCCAGGGTCAAGCCCGAGGCATTGAACGTGGCCGTGCTGCAAAGCGATGCAGGCGCGCCGGACAAGAAGGTGCTGTCGCGGGGCCGCATCTCGACGAAATCGGGCGATATCCTGATTCTCGAGCCGGATGGCTCGGTCACCGAGATGAACCTCGAGTCCGAGGGCGGTCGCGACGCATGGGCGGTCAGCGAGGCCGATCTGGCCGCGCTGAACGACAATCTGGGGCTGGATCTGTCGGGTGTGCGCACCATGGGTCCGGTCAAGCGCCGCGCGCCCACCGCGCAGGAAAAGGCACTGGCCGATTTCCGGGCGCGCACCAAGCCGATGAAGCTGAACCTGCCGGTGGCCTTTGCCGCAGATCCGCAGGATTTTCAGGGCGCTGCGGTCAAAAGTTATGAAAGCCCGCGGCATAAGGGCGAAAGCCTTGTCGAAGTGACGGCCAGCCTGCGCCGTGGGGTGGACGCCGACACGGGCTTCGCTTATGCCACATGCGCGTTGGCCAATTGGGCAAACTCCAAGGGTGCGCCCTACGCTCGCCATATCCGGACGCTCAGCGACAAGGGAAATGGCAAAACGGTCGTCGGATCGGTCTTCACCTTGTCGCAAGAGAAGCCGATGGGACTGACGGTAATGACAACGAAAGACACCTTGCAGGAATGCAAGGCGCGCGGCATTCCCGCGGCGTGAGGAAGGGGACGAGGGATCATGGCTGAGTTCTGGGGTTCGCCCTTCGGTTTCGGGCTAAGCCTGCTGTTGCAGGGTCTGGCCGTCATCGCATTCGTCATGGGGTCGCTGATCTTCATGGTCTATGGCGACCGCAAGATCTGGGCGGCCGTGCAGATGCGGCGCGGGCCGAACGTGGTTGGTCCCTGGGGCCTGCTGCAGACCTTTGCCGATGCGGCGAAATACATCTTCAAGGAAATCGTCATCCCCGCCGGGGCGGACAAGTTCATCTTCTTCCTTGCCCCGTTCCTGTCGATGATGCTGGCGCTGTTCGCCTTTGTCGCCATTCCCTTTGACGAGGGCTGGGTGATGGCGAATATCAATGTCGGCATCCTGTTCATCTTTGCCGCCTCGTCGCTGGAAGTCTATGGCGCGATCATGGGCGGCTGGGCCTCGAACTCGAAATATCCGTTCCTGGCCTCGCTGCGGTCGGCCTCGCAGATGATTTCCTATGAAGTCTCGATGGGTCTGATCATCATCGGCATCATCATCTCCTCGGGCTCGATGAACCTGACCGAGATCGTGAACGCGCAGAAAGGTGACTGGGGCCTGTTGAACTGGTACTGGCTGCCGCATCTGCCGATGGTCGTCTTGTTCTTCGTCTCGGCGCTGGCTGAAACCAACCGGCCTCCGTTTGACCTTGCCGAGGCGGAATCGGAACTGGTTGCCGGGCATATGGTCGAATATTCCTCGACGCCCTATCTGCTGTTCATGGCCGGGGAATACATCGCCATCTATCTGATGTGCGCGCTGCTGTCCTTGCTGTTCTTTGGCGGCTGGCTGTCGCCGGTGCCCTTCATCGCCGATGGCTGGTGGTGGATGGTCATCAAGATGTGGTTCTGGTTCTACATGTTCGCCATGGTCAAGGCGATCGTGCCCCGCTACCGCTATGACCAGTTGATGCGTATTGGCTGGAAAGTGTTCCTGCCGCTATCGCTGGGCTGGGTCGTGCTGGTTGCCATCCTTGCCCGTTACGAAGTCCTTGGCGGCTTCTGGGCCCGGTTCACCGTCGGAGGTTAAGTGATGTATTCCAACAAGCTAGCCGAGGCATTTGCCCAAGCCAGTGAGGCCGACAAGGTGGAACTGGCGCATTTCCTCGCGAATAATCTGGACGATGCGGAACAAGCGCAGGACAGCGCCCGCGTCCGCGACTATGTTGCCGCGTTCGACCGTTTCGCGGCCCCGAAAGCAGGGGAGCGTTTCTGATGGCCTTCGACTTTGCGCGGGCGACCAAATATTTTCTGATGTGGGATTTCATCAAGGGCTTCGGTCTGGGGATGCGCTATTTCGTGTCGCCCAAGCCCACCCTGAACTATCCGCATGAGAAAGGCCCGCTGAGCCCGCGTTTCCGCGGCGAACACGCGCTGCGCCGCTATCCCAATGGCGAGGAACGCTGCATCGCCTGCAAACTGTGCGAGGCGATCTGCCCGGCGCAGGCCATCACCATCGACGCCGAGCCGCGCGAGGACGGCTCGCGCCGCACCACGCGTTACGACATCGACATGACGAAATGCATCTATTGCGGCTTCTGTCAGGAAGCCTGCCCGGTCGATGCCATCGTCGAAGGTCCGAACTTCGAATACGCCACCGAGACCCGCGAAGAGCTGTTCTATGACAAGCAGAAGCTGCTTGCGAATGGCGAGCGCTGGGAATCGGAAATCGCCCGCAACCTCAGCATGGATGCGCCCTACAGATGAGCGATGCGTTCACCAAGCTTTTCGCGCAGATGATGGCCTCAAGCCAGGAAATGGCCCGAGCGTGGAATCCCTCGCTTGAACATTTCGACATGCGCGCCATGGAAAAGCTGGTGCCGATCATGCCGGCCGACATGCTTGAGATGTGGTTCGGCAAGACCTTCAACCGGGAAGGGCTGGACGCCAAGACGCGCCTGCTGCTGACCATCGGCGCGATCACCGTTCAGGGCGCGCTGGCCGAGCCGCAATTGCGCATGACCATCCGTCAGGCGCTTGCGGCCGGTGCCACCCAACGCGAGATCGCCGAGACGATCTTTCAGATGAGTATGTTCGGCGGGCTGCCTGCGATGCAGAAGGCGCTGGAAATCGCCCAAGGCGTCTATGCCGAGGAGGACAAGCAATGATGACCTTCGCATTCTACCTGTTTGCGATCTGTGCCTGCGTCGCGGGCTTCATGGTCGTGATCGGCCGCAACCCGGTGCATTCGGTGCTGTGGCTTATTCTGGCCTTCTTTTCCGCCGCCGGTCTGTTCGTGCTGCAAGGCGCGGAGTTCGTGGCCATGCTGCTGGTCGTCGTCTATGTCGGCGCGGTCGCCGTGCTGTTCCTGTTCGTCGTCATGATGCTGGATGTGGACTTTGCCGAGCTGAAGGGCGAACTGGCCCGCTATCTGCCGCTGGCGCTGGTGATCGCCGTCGTGCTGCTGGCGCAGCTTGGCATCGCCTTTTCGGGATGGGAGCCGTCGCAAAGCGCCGAAAGCCTGCGGGCGGCGCCCATTGTCGACGGCGTGCAGAACACCGCGGGTCTGGGGCTGGTGATCTATGACCGCTATCTGCTGAATTTCCAGATCGCCGGGCTGATCCTGCTGGTCGCGATGATCGGCGCCATCGTGCTGACCATGCGGCACCGCCGCGACATCAAGCGCCAGAACGTGCTGGAGCAGATGTGGCGCGACCCGGCCAAGACCATGGAAATGAAGGACGTGAAACCGGGGCAGGGCCTTTAAGGCCCTCCCAGCCACGACCCGGACCCGCATGCGCGGTCCAAGTAGCGAACGGATATTCAACGGGTGAAGGCCCGGAGGGACGAGGACGATGATCGGATTGACACATTACCTTGTGGTGGGGGCAATATTGTTCGTCACCGGCATTTTCGGGATCTTCGTGAACCGAAAGAACGTCATCGTCATCCTGATGTCGATCGAACTGATGCTGTTGGCGGTGAACATCAACTTCGTCGCCTTCTCGACCCATCTGGGCGATCTGGCGGGGCAGGTGTTCACGCTGTTCATCCTGACGGTCGCTGCCGCCGAGGCCGCCATCGGTCTTGCCATTCTGGTGGTGTTCTTCCGCAACCGTGGCTCGATCGCGGTGGAAGATGTGAACGTGATGAAGGGCTAAGCCGAGCATGGAAAAGATCGTTCTCTTCGCGCCACTGATCGGGGCGCTGATCGCCGGTTTCGGCTGGCGCATGATCGGCGAAAAGACCGCGCAATATCTGACCACCGGCCTTTTGTGGCTGTGCGCGCTGCTGAGCTGGTATCTGTTTTTGTCCTTTGACGGCGTGACCCGGCACATCCCGGTGCTGGACTGGGTCGTTGTCGGCGATTTCCATTCCGAATGGGCCATCCGCATCGACCGCCTGACCGTCATCATGCTGATCGTGGTGAACTCGGTTTCGGCCTTGGTGCATACCTATTCGATGGGCTACATGGCCCATGACGACAATTTCGGCCATCACGAGCATTACAAGGCCCGGTTCTTCGCCTATCTGTCGTTCTTCACCTTCGCCATGCTGATGCTGGTGACGGCGGACAACCTGCTGCAGATGTTCTTTGGCTGGGAGGGCGTGGGCGTCGCCTCGTATCTGCTGATCGGTTTCTATTTCAAGAAACAGTCGGCGGGCGCTGCGGCGATGAAGGCGTTCATCGTCAACCGCGTCGGCGATTTCGGCTTCCTGCTGGGGATCTTTGGCATCTACTGGCTGACCGGCTCGATCCAGTTCGATGAGATCTTCGCACAGGTGCCGCAGATCGCGCAGACCTCGATGCATTTCCTGTGGACCGACTGGAACGCAGCAAACCTGCTGGCCTTCCTGCTGTTCATCGGCGCGATGGGCAAATCGGCGCAGCTCCTGCTGCACACCTGGTTGCCCGACGCGATGGAGGGGCCGACGCCGGTCTCGGCGCTGATCCACGCCGCAACCATGGTGACTGCAGGCGTGTTTCTGGTCTGCCGCATGTCGCCGCTGATCGAATTCGCGCCCGAGACCAAGCATTTCATCGTCATCATCGGCGCGACCACCGCGTTCTTCGCGGCGACGGTCGGTTTGGTGCAGAACGACATCAAACGCGTCATCGCCTATTCGACCTGTTCGCAGCTGGGCTATATGTTCGTGGCGGCGGGAACGGGTGTCTATTCGGTGGCGATGTTCCACCTGCTGACGCACGCTTTCTTCAAGGCCATGCTGTTCCTTGGCGCCGGTTCGGTCATCCATGCGATGCATCACGAACAGGACATGCGGAATTATGGCGGGCTGCGCAAAAAGATCCCGCTGACCTTCTGGGCAATGATGATCGGCACCTTCGCCATCACCGGCGTCGGCATCCCCCTGACCCATATCGGCTTCGCGGGCTTCCTGTCGAAAGACGCCGTGATTGAAAGCGCATGGGCGGGCAACAGCTATGCCTTCTGGATGCTGGTCATCGCGGCCTGTTTCACCAGCTTCTATTCGTGGCGGCTGATCTTCCTGACCTTCTTCGGCAAGGAACGCGGCGATCATCACGCGCATGAACATGCGCATGAAAGCCCGGCCATCATGACCGTGCCGCTGGGCATTCTGGCAATCGGCGCGATCTTTGCGGGGATGGTCTGGTACAAGCCCTTCTTCGGCGATCATCACGCCGTGGTCGAATATTTCCACATCGCCGGCGCCGAACATGGCGAAGCCGGGGATGAGGCCGGACATGGCGAGGCTGCGGGCGCTGCCGCGCATGGCACCGCTCCGGTGCAGACGGCGGGCGAGACCACGACCATCGAAACCGCCGATCTGGAACCCGCCCCCGCAGGCACCGTCACCACGCAGACCGCCAATCCCGAGGGCCACGCCGCCCCGGTGGCTGCGCCCGAGGCTGCCGAAGGCCACGCGGCCGCAGGCGACCATGCCACGGGCGACCATGCTACGGGCGATCATGCCGCAATCGCGGCCCCGGTCGGCGGCGCGATCTATATGGCCCCAGACAACCACACCATGGATGAGGCGCACCACGCCCCGAAATGGGTCAAGGTCTCGCCCTTCATCGCCATGTTGCTGGGTCTGATCACCGCCTGGGTGTTCTATATCCGTGATCCGTCGATCCCGGTCCGGCTGGCCCGGGCGCAACCGGCCTTGTGTCAGTTCCTGCTGAACAAGTGGTATTTCGACGAGATCTATAACTTCATCTTCGTCCGTCCGGCGCTGTGGATCGGCCGCTTCTTCTGGAAGCGCGGCGATGGCAATACCATCGACGGGGCGATCAACGGGGTTGCCCTTGGGCTGGTGCCGCGCCTGACGCGCGCCGCCGTCCGGGTGCAGTCCGGCTATCTGTTCCACTACGCCTTCGCGATGGTCCTTGGCATCGTGGGCTTGCTGATCTGGGTGATGATGCGGGGCGCGCACTGATATGACGAACCTTCTTTCCATCATCACCTTCCTGCCCATCGTGGCGGCGGGCATCATGGCCCTGTTCCTGCGCGGTCAGGACGAGGCAGCGGCGAAGAACGCGAAATGGCTGGCGCTGCTGGCCACCTCGGCCACGTTCCTGATTTCGCTGTTCGTGCTGTTCGGCTTTGATCCGGCCAATACCGGCTTCCAGTTCGTCGAGGATCACGCATGGATCATGGGTCTGCGCTACAAGATGGGCGTGGACGGCATCTCGATCCTGTTCGTCATGCTGACGACCTTCATGATGCCGATCACCATCCTGTCGTGCTGGACGGTCGACACCAAGGTCAAGGAATACATGATCGCCTTCCTCGTGCTGGAAGGTCTGATGATCGGCGTGTTCACCGCGCTGGATCTGGTGCTGTTCTACCTGTTCTTTGAAGCAGGGCTGATCCCGATGTTCCTGATCATCGGCATCTGGGGCGGCAAGGACCGCATCTACGCGTCCTTCAAGTTCTTCCTGTATACCTTCCTTGGCTCGGTGCTGATGCTGGTGGCCATGATCGCGATGTATCGTATCTCGGGCACCACCGACATTCCGACGCTTCTGACCTTCGATTTCCCGTCCGAGACCTATCGCCTGCTGGGCGTCACGGTGCTGGGCGGCACGCAGATGCTGATGTTCCTGGCGTTCTTTGCCAGCTTCGCGGTCAAGATGCCGATGTGGCCCGTTCACACCTGGCTGCCCGATGCGCACGTTCAGGCCCCGACCGCAGGGTCGGTGCTGCTGGCGGCGGTGCTTCTGAAGATGGGCGGCTATGGCTTCCTGCGCTTCAGCCTGCCGATGTTCCCGGTCGCGTCCGAGATCATGCAGCCCGTCATCTTCTGGATGTCGGCCATCGCCATCGTCTATACCTCGCTGGTGGCGCTGGTGCAGTCCGACATCAAGAAGGTCATCGCCTATTCCTCGGTCGCGCATATGGGCTATGTGACCATGGGCATCTTCACCGCCAATCAGGTCGGCGTCGATGGCGCGATCTTCCAGATGCTGTCGCATGGCTTCATCTCGGGCGCGCTGTTTCTGTGCGTCGGCGTGATCTATGACCGGATGCACACCCGCGAAATCAGCGCCTATGGCGGTCTGGTGAACCGGATGCCGGCCTATGCCACCGTATTCATGTTCTTCACCATGGCCAATGTCGGGCTGCCCGGCACCTCGGGCTTTGTCGGCGAGTTTCTGACCCTGATGGGCGTGTTCCGCGAAAACACCTGGGTTGCGCTGGTGGCGACGACGGGGGTGATCTTCTCGGCCGCCTATGCGCTGTGGCTGTATCGCCGCGTCACCTTTGGTGAACTGGTCAAGGAAAGCCTGAAGTCGATCACCGACATGACCCCGCGCGAGCGCTGGATCTTCGTGCCGCTGGTGGCGATGACGCTGATCCTTGGCGTCTATCCGCGCCTTGCCACGGATGTGACCGGACCTGCGGTCGCCAATCTGCTTGAACACTACAACCAAAGCCAGCCGGTGGTGGAAACCGCCGCTGCCTCGGCCAGCCACTAGGGGGCGGATATGACATCGCTCGATTTCTCGACCATTCTTCCCGAGGCGCTGCTGGCCGCCTATGCGCTGGCCGCACTGATGGCCGGTGCCTATCTGGGCAAGGACAATCTGGCCAAGACGCTGCTTTGGGCCACGGTCATTGCCTTTCTGGTCATCGCCGCGATGGTGGGACTGGGCGGGCGTGCCGATCATGTCGCCTTCTATGGCATGTTCATTGATGACGCATTCTCGCGCTTTGCCAAGGTGGTGATGCTGATCGCCGCCGCTGCCGTTCTGGCGATGAGCGCGGATTACCTGCAGCGTCGCGGCATGTTGCGCTTTGAATTCCCGATCATCGTCGCATTGTCGGTCATCGGCATGATGCTGATGGTGTCGGCGGGCGATCTGCTGACGCTGTATATGGGGCTTGAGCTGCAATCGCTGGCGCTTTACGTCGTCGCCGCGATGCGCCGTGATTCCGCCCGCTCGTCCGAGGCGGGGCTGAAATACTTCGTGCTTGGCTCGCTGTCGTCGGGTCTGCTGCTTTACGGCGCCTCGCTGGTCTATGGCTTTGCAGGGACCACGACCTTCTCGGGGATCATCTCGACCATGCAGGGCGATCAGCTGTCGCTGGGCGTGCTGTTCGGTCTGGTCTTCATGCTGGTCGGTCTGTCCTTCAAGGTTTCGGCCGTGCCGTTCCACATGTGGACGCCCGATGTCTATGAAGGCTCGCCCACGCCGGTCACCGCCTTCTTTGCCACCGCGCCGAAACTGGCGGCGATGGCGCTGATCGCGCGGCTGGTCTTTGACGCCTTCGGCAATGTCATCGCGGATTGGAGCCAGATCATCGCGGCGCTGGCCGTCATGTCGATGTTTCTTGGCTCGATCGCCGGGATCGGCCAGACCAATATCAAGCGGCTGATGGCCTATTCCTCGATCGCGCATATGGGCTTTGCGCTGGTCGGTCTGGCGGCGGGCACGCAGCTTGGCGTGCAGAACATGCTGATCTACATGACCATCTACACGATCATGAATGTCGGCACCTTCGCCTTCATCCTGTCGCTGGAGCGCGACGGCGTGCCGGTCACCGATCTGGCCTCGCTGAACCGCTTTGCATGGGCGGAACCGACCAAGGCGCTGGCCATGCTGGTGCTGATGTTCAGCCTTGCGGGCGTGCCGCCGATGCTGGGCTTCTTTGCCAAGTTCGGTGTGCTGAATGCCGCCGTCGATGCGGGCATGGGCTGGCTGGCGGTGGCGGGCGTTCTGGCCTCGGTCATCGGCGCGTTCTATTACCTGCGCATCGTCTTTTACATGTATTTCGGGGCCGAGGGCGAAGGCGTCACCTCGCGCATGGGTCCGGTGCAGTATCTGGGGCTGATGGTGCCTGCAGCGGCCATGCTGATCGGTGCGATCACCATGTTCGGCGTGGATGCCGCCGCAGGCCGCGCGGCCGAGACGCTGGTGGGGCCGACCGTCATGGCCGATCCTGTCCCAGCCGATCCTGTCGCAGCCGATCCGCAACAACCCGTTGAGTGATCGCTGGCCAGACGGCGTGGGGCGGCATGTGCTGCCCCGCACCGACAGCACCAATGCCGAGGCGATCCGGCTGGCCGCGCATCTAAGCGGGCCGGCATGGGTCATGGCGCATGAGCAGTCCTCGGGCCGGGGGCGGCGGGGGCGCGAATGGATCATGCCCAAGGGCAATTTCGCAGGCACGCTGCTGCTGCGGCCCAAGGCGGGGGTGGCACAGGCCGCGCAACTGTCCTTTGTCGCCGCGCTGGCGCTGCATGACGTGCTGGGCGCGGTGTGCGGACCGGCGGCGCGTCTTGCGATCAAATGGCCCAATGACGTGCTGCTGAATGGCGGCAAGGTCGCGGGCATCCTGCTGGAAAGCGCGGGCTCGGGCAGCCAGATCGGCGCGGTCTGCGTGGGCATCGGCGTCAATCTGGCCGCAGCGCCCGCCGCCGCGCAGGTCGAACAGCGCGCCGCAAGCCCGGTCTCGGTCCTGTCCGAGACCGGCTTTCAGGTCGCCCCCGAAGAGTTTCTGGACCTGCTGGCCCCGGCCTTCGCGGGCTGGCAGGCGCAGCTTGAGACCTATGGCTTTGCGCCGATCCGCAACGCTTGGCTCGCCCGCGCGGCGCGGCTGGGCGAAACCATCACCGCCCGCACCAGCAATGCCGAGGCGCAAGGCATCTTCGAGGGCATCGACGAGACCGGCGCGCTGATCCTTAAAACCCCGGCGGGGCGGCAGGTGCTGCCTGCGGCCGATGTCTTTTTCTGAAGGCTGATCCATGCTGCTTTGCATCGACACCGGCAATACCAACACCGTGTTTTCCGTCTGGGACGGCAGCAGGTTTCTGGCGATGTGGCGGATCTCGACCGATCACCGGCGCACGGCGGATGAATATTTCGTCTGGTTGTCGACACTGATGTCGGTGCAGAAATTCGAGCTGGCGATCACCGATTGCATCATCAGCGCCACCGCGCCGCGCGTGGTCTTTAACCTGCGCGTGCTGTGCAACCGCTATTTCGACACGCGCCCACTGGTGGTCGGCAAGCCCGACTGTCTGCTGCCCGTGCCGCCGCGCGTCGATCAGGGCACGGTCGTCGGCCCCGACCGTCTGGTGAACACCGTGGGCGCCTTCGACCGCCACGGCCCGGATCTGATCGTGGTCGATTTCGGCACCGCGACCACCTTCGATGTGGTCGATACCGATGGCGCCTATGTGGGCGGCGTGATCTCTCCGGGCGTGAACCTGTCGCTGGAGGCGCTGCACATGGGCGCGGCCAGCCTGCCGCATGTCGATGTCACGAAGCCCGCAACCGTCATTGGCACCAATACGGTCGCCTGCATCCAGTCAGGCATTTTCTGGGGCTATATCGGCCTTGTGCAGGGCATCGTCGACAAGATCCGGCAAGAACGTGCCCGTCCGATGAAGGTCATCGCAACGGGTGGTCTTGCGCCTTTGTTCGATCAGGGCTTTGATCTGTTCGACGCGATCGAGGACGATTTGACCATGCACGGGCTGCGCCTGATCCACGATTACAACAAGGAGATGGCACATGGCTGAACGCCTTATCTATCTGCCGCTGGGCGGCGCAGGCGAAATCGGCATGAATGCCTATGTCTATGGCTATGGAGAGCCGGGGCGCGAACGGCTGATCGTCGTCGATCTGGGCGTGACCTTCGGCGATATGGACAGCGCGCCGGGCATCGACCTGATCATGGCCGATGTCGCATGGCTTGAAGCCAATCGCGACCGGATCGAGGCGATCTTCATCACCCACGGTCACGAAGACCATGTCGGCGCGCTGGGGCTGCTTTGGCCCAAGATCCAGAAGCCGATCCATTGCCGCCGCTTCACCGGCGCGCTGGCGCGGCTGAAGATGGAGGAGATGGGCCAGCCCTCGGAACATATCCACATCCACGCGCCGCGCCCGGATGTGATCGAAGTCGGGCCGTTCAGCGTGCAATTCGTGCCGATCAGCCACTCGATCCCCGAAAGCTCGGCGCTGATCATCGACAGCCCGGCGGGCCGCATCGTGCATACCGGCGATTTCAAGCTGGACGGCACGCCCGTCGTGGGCGAGGCCTTCGACCCGGTGATGTGGCACGAGATCGCCCATGAAGGGCAGGGGATCAAGGTGCTGACCTGCGATTCCACCAATGTCTTCGTCAAGCATCCGGGCCGTTCGGAAGCCGTGCTGGCCGATCCGCTGCGCGAATTCATCGCAGCCCAGAACCAGATGGTCGTCGCCACCACATTTGCCAGCAATATCGCCCGGCTGCGCACGCTGGCCGACGCCGCCATCGCCTCGGGGCGCAAGATCTGCCTTCTGGGCCGCGCCATGCGCCGCATGGTCACCGTCGGCATCGAAACCGGCATCCTGACGAACTTCCCCCCGGTCATCAGCCCCGAGGACGCCGCCGAAATGCCGCGCGACAAGGTGATGCTGATCGTCACCGGCAGTCAGGGCGAACGCCGCGCCGCCAGCGCGCAACTGTCGCGCGGCCGCTATCTGGGCATCCAGCTGAAAGAGGGCGACAGCTTCCTGTTTTCCTCGCGCACCATCCCCGGCAATGAACGCGGGGTGATCCGCATCCAGAATTCGCTGTCGGAACTGGGCGTGGATCTGTTCGATGCCGATGACGGGCTTTACCACGTCTCGGGCCATGCCAACCGCCCGGATATCGAGGCGGTGCATGATCTGCTGAAGCCCGGCATGGTGATCCCGATGCATGGCGAACACATGCACCTGCGCGAACATGCCAAGCTGGCCAGCGCCAAGGGCGTGCCCTCGGCCATCGCCACCAACGGCACGATGCTGGACCTGACCGGCGACACGCCGCGCGTCGTCGATCAGATCGACACGGGGCGGCTGTATCTGGACGGCACGGTGCTGATCGGCGCGATGGACGGCGTGGTGCGCGACCGGATCCGCATGGCGCTGAACGGTCATGCGCTGGTCACGGTGATCGTGGACGAAGACGACCGCCCGGTCCCCGATGCCTGGGTGGAACTCAGCGGCCTGCCCGAACGCGGGCGGGCAGGCGTGCCGCTGGCCGACAATATCGAAGGCGAGCTGGCCGAATTCCTGGACCGTGCCGACGACCGCACGGTGATGAACGACGACCGGCTGGAAGAGGCGATCCGCAAGATCACCCGTCAGGTCTCGATGGAGGAAATCGGCAAGAAGCCCGAGGTGACGGTCATCATCTCGCGTCTTGCTGCGGAATGACTTGACGCGGGCCGTGTCGCACGGCATGGCCCGCGCATGAGCGAATTCGACCCAAATCCTCCGCGCCGCAATTTCTACGGCCGCCGTCATGGCAAGACCCTGCGCCAAAGCCAGAAAGGCTATCTGTCCGAGGATCTGGGCAGCCTGCGTCCGCGTGGCATCACCGTGCAGGACAACCCCGACCGCAGCCCGGTCGATCCCGCCACGATCTTCGGCGATGACCGCCCGATCTGGCTGGAGGTGGGCTTCGGCGGCGGCGAACACATGGTCCACATGGCCGCGACCCATCGCGACATCGGCATCATCGGCTGCGAGCCGTTCATCAATGGCGTGGCCATGCTGTTGGGCAAGATCCGCGCGGCGGGCGTGGAAAATGTCAGCGTGCATCCCGGCGATGCCCGCGACCTGATGGATGTGTTTCCCGCGGCCAGCATCGACAAGGCGTTCCTGAACTATCCCGATCCGTGGCCCAAGGCGCGCCATCACCGCCGCCGTTTCGTCACGCCCGAACATCTGATCCCGCTGGCGCGGATCATGAAGCCGGGCGCGGAATTCCGCGTGGCCTCGGACATTCCCGACTATATCCGCCAGACGCTTGAGGAAGTGCCGCCCGCCGGGTTCGATCTGGTCTATGAAGGCCCGGACGCGCCCCAGGACTGGCTGTCCACGCGCTATGAACAAAAGGCCCTGCGCGAAGGCCGCGTGCCGCATTACGTCAGCTTCCGCAGGCAAGGCTGATTGCAAGCCCCGGCTGTGATCGCTATCACATGCGCGACCAGCCAAGGGGGCCCTGCATGTCACATTCCGCCGAACTGCTTCCGATGATCGCCCATCCCTCGGGCCCGCTCAGCGGCACGGCGCAGGTGCCGGGCGACAAGTCGATCAGCCACCGCGCGCTGATCCTTGGCGCGCTGTCGGTGGGCGAAACGCATATCACCGGCCTTCTGGAAGGGCAGGACGTGCTGGACACCGCCAAGGCGATGCAGGCCTTCGGCGCGCAGGTCGAACGTCTGGGGATCGGCGAATGGAAGGTCAACGGTGTCGGCGTCGGCGGCTTTGCCGAACCCGAGGGCGTGATCGACTGCGGCAATTCCGGCACCGGCGTGCGCCTGATCATGGGGGCGATGGCCACCACGCCGATCACCGCCACCTTCACCGGCGATGCCAGCCTGTCGCGCCGACCCATGGGCCGCGTCACCGACCCGCTGCAGCTTTTCGGCTGCGAGGTCACCTCGCGCGAGGGCAAGCGCCTGCCGGTCACCATCAAGGGCGCGACCGATGCCGTGCCGGTGCGCTACCAGACCCCGGTGGCCAGCGCCCAGATCAAATCCGCCGTGCTGCTGGCCGGGCTGAACGCGCCGGGCGAAACCGTGGTCATCGAAACGGAACCGACCCGCGACCATACCGAACGCATGCTGGCAGGCTTTGGCGCCACCATCACCACGCAGATCACCGATCAGGGCCGCGTCATCACGCTGCAGGGCCGCCCCGAGCTGAAACCGCAACCCGTGGCCGTGCCGCGCGATCCCTCCAGCGCGGCCTTCCCGGTGGCGGCGGCGCTGATCGTGCCCGGCTCGGACATCCGCGTGCCCGGCGTCAGCCGCAACCCGACGCGGGACGGGCTTTATATCACGCTGCTGGAAATGGGCGCTGACATCACCTTCGACAATGAACGGGACGAGGGCGGCGAACCCGTGGCCGATCTGATCGTCCGCCACGGCCCGCTGAAGGGCGTGACGACCCCGCATGACCGCGCGGCCAGCATGATCGACGAATTCCCCATCCTGTCGGTCATCGCCTGCTTCGCTACCGGCCCGACCGTCATGCAGGGCGTCAAGGAGTTGCGCGTCAAGGAAAGCGACCGCATCGCCGCCATGGTCGACGGGCTGCGCGCCAATGGCGCCTCGGTCGAAGATACCGAGGACACGATGACCGTCCACGGCACAGGCAGCCTGCCGGGCGGCGGCATGGCGGTCACGCATCTGGACCACCGCATCGCCATGTCCTTCCTTGTCGCGGGGCTTGCGGCGCAGCAGCCGGTTCGCGTGGATGACGGCGGCCCGATCGCCACCTCCTTCCCGGACTTCCTGCCGCTGATGCGCGATCTGGGCGCCCGGATCGACTGAAATCCCGGCTTCTCTGTTCCTTAAATACTCAAAAACGGGCGTCCGTCACCGGGCGCCCCTTTCGCATCTCTCGCACCAGCCGGATTGGCCGGATCAGCCGTAATGGCCGACCGGCGTACCTGCCACCGCGCTCATGTTCAAAAGCCCGCGCGTGGTGATCGAGGGCGTGACGATATGCGCCCGGTTGCCCATGCCCATCAGCAGCGGCCCGACCTCCAGCCCGTTCGCCTTCAGCTTCAGCGCGTTCCGCACGCCCGAGGCCGCGTCGGTGCCGCCAAAGATCAGCACGTTTGCCGCGCCTTCCAGCCGGGAATGCGGCATCAAACGCTCGCGCACCTCGGGATCCAGCGCGGCGTCGACATGCATCTCGCCGTCGAACATGAAATCCACGTCGCGCGCATGCAGGATATCCAGCGCCGCGCGCATCTTGCGGCCCGATGCGGTGTCCAGATTGCCGAATTGCGAATGGCTGCACAGCGCGATCTTCGGCACGACGCCAAAGCGGCGGACATGGCGCGCAGCACCGATGGCGGCGACCGCGATCTGTTCCGGGCTGGGATCGTGATTGACCTGCGTATCCGCGATGAACAGCGGCCCGTCCTCAAGGATCATCAGCGACAGGGCGCCCATCGGCTCCAGCCCGTTCCGGCCCAGCACCTGCTGGATATAGTTCAGGTGCCAGCTATATTGCCCGAAGGTGCCACAGATCAGGCTGTCGGCTTCGTTGCGATGCACCATGACCGCGCCGATGGCGGTGGTATTGGTGCGCATGATGGCGCGCGCCACTTCGGGCGTGACGCCGCGACGGGCCATCAACTCGTGATAGGTGCCCCAATAGTCGCGATAGCGCGGGTCGTTTTCCGGGTTCACGATCTCGAAATCGCGGCCGGGGCGGATCGGCAGGCCGGCGCGTTCGGCGCGCATCTCGATGACCTCGGGGCGGCCGATCAGGATCGGCGTGTCGGTCATTTCCTCCAGCATGGCATTGGCCGCGCGCAGCACCCGCTCATCCTCGCCCTCGGCAAAGACGATGCGGCGGCGCGCGGTCGCTGCGGCCTCGAAGACCGGGCGCATGATCAGCGCCGAACGGAAGACCGAGCCGTCCAGATTGCGCTTATAGGCGTTGATGTCCTCAAGCGGCCTTGTCGCCACGCCGGTTTCCATCGCGGCCTTGGCCACGGCGCTGGAGACGACGCCGATCAGCCGCGGATCGAAGGGCTTGGGGATCAGATATTCCGCGCCGAAGGTCAGCTTTTCGCCGCGATAGGCCATGGCGGCCTCGGCGCTGGTGGTGGCACGCGCCAGCGCAGCGATGCCCTCGATGCAGGCCAGCTGCATCTCGTCGTTGATCGTCGTCGCCCCGACATCTAGCGCGCCCCGGAAGATGAAGGGGAAGCACAGCACGTTGTTGACCTGGTTCGGATAATCCGAGCGTCCGGTCGCGATGATGGCGTTCGGCGCAACGGTGCGCACGTCTTCGGGCAAGATCTCGGGCGTGGGGTTGGCCAGCGCAAAGATGATCGGGCGGTCGGCCATGCGGCTGACCATCTCGGTCGTCAGCACGCCGGGGCCGGACAGGCCCAGAAACATGTCTGCGCCGTCGATCACATCTGCCAGCGTGCGCTTGTCCGAGTCCTGCGCGAATTCGGCCTTTTGCGGGGTCATCTGATCCTCGCGGCCTTGATAGACCAGACCGGCGATGTCGCACAGCCAGACGTTTTCCCGCTTCACGCCCAGTTTCAGCAGCATGTTCAGACAGGCGATGCCCGCCGCGCCGCCGCCGGTCGAGACGACCTTGATATCCTCGAATTTCTTCTGCGCGATCAGCAGGGCGTTGGTCGCAGCCGCGCCCACGACGATGGCGGTGCCGTGCTGGTCGTCGTGAAAGACCGGGATGTTCATCCGCTCGCGGCAGATCTTTTCGACGATGAAGCAGTCGGGGGCCTTGATGTCTTCCAGGTTGATCGCACCGAAGCTGGGTTCCAGCGCGCAGACGATCTCGGCCAGCTTTTCTGGGTCGGGCTGGTCCAGTTCAATGTCGAAACAGTCGATATTGGCGAATTTCTTGAACAGAACCGCCTTGCCCTCCATCACCGGCTTCGAGGCCAGCGCGCCGATATTGCCCAGACCCAGCACGGCCGTGCCGTTCGACACCACGGCGACAAGGTTCCCGCGCGAGGTATAGCGCGCCGCCGTCGCCGGATCGGCCTTGATCTCCAGACAGGCTTCCGCCACGCCGGGGGAATAGGCGCGGGACAGGTCGCGTCCATTGGCAAGCGGTTTGGTGGCCCGCACCTCCAGTTTGCCGGGGCGGGGAAACTCGTGATAATCCAGTGCCGCCTGCCGCGCGGTGTCCTGCCTGCGTTCTTCCATCTGGCCGCCTCCTCAAAATATGGTTCAGCGTTAAACTAAATTTCAACGGGGGAACAGGGGTCCTGTTCACGCCCTTCTACTTGCATCGCCCTTGGGCCGGGCGCAATGATGCACAGATGAATGACGGCTGTGCAAAGGGCGCGGGAATGGAACTTCTGGATGTGGCACGCAAGGTGCGGGACAATGCCTATGTGCCCTATTCGCGCTTCAAGGTCGGGGCTGCGGTGCGCGGCGCGTCGGGCGCGGTCTATCACGGCTGCAATGTCGAAAACGTGGCCTATCCCGAAGGCACCTGCGCCGAGGCCGGGGCCATCGCCCTGATGGTCGCCAGCGGCGAGACGCGCCTGACCGAGGTTGCGGTCATTGCAGACAGCCCGCAACCCGTCCCGCCCTGCGGCGGCTGCCGTCAGAAGCTGGCCGAGTTCGGCGATGCCGACACGCTGGTCCTGCTGGCCACGACCAGCGGCAAGGTGCTGCACACCACGATCGGGGAACTGCTGCCGGGCCGGTTCGACGCCTCGCATATGTCGGAGGTCGGATGATTCAGGATCCTCGTCCCGTCATCGCCGCCCTGCGCGACGGTCGCGGGCTGGACGGGGAGGGGGCGGCGCTGATCGCCCGGGGGCTGGCCGAGGGCTGGGTCAGCGACGCGCAGGCCGGGGCCTTTGCCATGGCGGTTCTGACGCGCGGGCTGGACGAAACCGGGCGCGTTGCGCTGACCCGCGCCATGCGGGATTCGGGCCGCGTGCTGCGCTGGGATCTGCCGGGGCCGGTGCTGGACAAGCATTCAACGGGCGGCATCGGCGATACGGTCAGTCTGGTGCTGGCGCCGGTGCTGGCGGCCTGCGGGGCCTATGTGCCGATGATCTCGGGGCGGGGGCTGGGCCATACCGGCGGCACGCTGGACAAGCTGGAGGCGATCCCCGGTCTGCGCTGCGATCTGGACGAGGCGGGCTTTCGCCGCGTGGTGCAGGACGTGGGCTGCGCCATCGTCGCGGCGGGGCCGGATCTGGCCCCGGCGGATGCGCGGCTTTACGCGATCCGCGATGAGACGGCGACAGTCGGCTCGGTCGATCTGATCACGGCCTCGATCCTGTCGAAGAAGCTGGCGGCCGGGCTGGACGGTCTGGTGCTGGATGTCAAACAGGGCAGCGGCGCATTTCTGGGCAGTCGCGATGCGGCCCAGCATCTGGCCCGCGCGCTGGTTGATTGCGCCAATGCCGCAGGTTGCCCGACCCGCGCCTTTGTCACCGACATGGACCAGCCGCTGGCCCCCGCCGCCGGAAACGCGGTCGAACTGCACGAGGCGATTGCCGTGCTGCGTGGCGGGCGCGGGGCGTTGCGCGACCTGACGCTGGCGCTGTGCGACGCCTGCCTTGCGCTGGGGGGGCTGAGCGGGGCTGTGCAGGCGCTGGACAGCGGTGCCGCAGCCGAGGTCTTTGCCCGCATGGTCAGGGCGCAGGGCGGTCCTGCCGATCTGATCCAGCGTCCGGACCGGCATTTGCCGCCCGCGCCGGTCATCCTGCCAATCCCGGCGCAGGGGCGGGTTGCGGCCATCGATACGCAGGCGCTTGGCCATGCTGTCGTCGCGCTGGGGGGCGGGCGGCTGCACAAGGGCGACCGCATCGACCCGCGCGTGGGCCTTGCAAGCCTGCTGCGGATCGGCGATGAGGCCGGTCCCGACCGTCCTTTGGGCATGGTCCATGCCGCAAGCGAAGGTCAGGCCATGGCCGCCATCGCCACCGTGCAGGCCGCCTATCTGATGGGGGATGGTCCCGCGCCGGGGCCGCTGATCCTGTCCAAGGTGTTGCCTGCATGACCCAGAACCGCGCTTTCCTGATCGTCATGGACTCGGTCGGTATCGGCGGCGCGCCGGATGCCGCGCAGTTTTTCAACGGCACGCTGCCCGACAGCGGCGCCAATACGCTGGGCCATATCGCGCAGGCGCGCGCGCTGCACATGCCCCATCTGGACGCGCTGGGGCTGGGTGCGGCATTGCAGCTTGCCAGCGGGGCGCGGGCGCCGGGTCTGGGCGCCACGCCGCAAGGGATCTGGGGCGCCGCGACCGAGGTGTCGCCGGGCAAGGACACGCCCTCGGGGCATTGGGAAATTGCGGGCGTGCCGGTGCCGTGGGACTGGCATTATTTCCCCGACACCCGCCCCAGCTTTCCGCCCGATCTGTCGGCCCGTATCGCGCAGGCGGCGGGCACAGAGGGCATTCTTGGCAACGAACATGCGTCCGGGACCGAGATCATCGCGCGGCTGGGCGCGCAGCATCTGCGGACCGGCTGGCCGATCTGCTATAGCTCGGCCGACAGCGTGCTGCAGATTGCCGCGCATGAGGACAGCTTCGGGCTGCAGCGGCTGTATCGCCTGTGTCAGGACGTGGCGGCCATGGTGCATCCGATGCGCGTGGGCCGCGTCATCGCCCGCCCCTTTACCGGCGCCGAGGGCGGCTTTTCCCGCACCGGGAACCGGCGTGACTTTGCCATCGCGCCGCCGGGTCAGACGATCCTTGACGCGGCGCAGGCGGCGGGGCGGCAAACCTACGCGGTGGGCAAGATTGGCGACATCTTCTCGCATCGCGGCATTGCCCAGCTGCACAAGGGCAGCGATGCCGTCCTGGCCGATCATCTGATCCGGCTGGCGGATCAGGCCGCGCCGGGCAGCCTGACATTCGCCAATTTCGTCGAATTCGACAGCCTTTACGGCCATCGCCGCGATGTCGAGGGCTATGCTGCCGCGCTGGAATGGTTCGACGCTGTCGCGGGGCAGGTGCTGGCGCGGCTGCGGCCCGGCGATCTGGCGATCTTCACCGCCGATCACGGCAATGATCCGACATGGCCCGGCACCGACCACACCCGCGAACGCGTGCCCGTGCTGGGCTGGGGCTATGGCGCGCGGGCCATCGGGCAGGTGGGGTTTGCCGATATCGCGGCCTCGGTCGCAGCACATCTGGGCCTGCCGCCCGTCGGACCGGGAAAGGCGTTTCTGTGAAAAAGATCGAGTTGCACCTGCATCTGGAAGGCGCGGCCCCTGCGGCGCTGATCCGCAGCTTTGCTGCCGAAAAGCATCAGGACCTGCACGGCATGTTCGATGATCGCGGGCAATATGCCTTTCGCGATTTCAAGAACTTCCTGCGGGTTTATGAGGCCGCGACCGCGATGATCCAGGGGCCGCGCGACTATGCCCGCCTGCTGGAGGTGGTGCTGGCGGAATGCGCTGAACAGGGCGCGATCTATGCCGAGCTGTTCGTGTCGCCCGAGTTCTGCGGCGGTGCCGATCTGGCCGCATGGCGCGACCATCTGGGCGCGATGCAAGAGGTCGCGGCAACTGCCCGCGCGCAGGGCATCGACAGCCGCGCGATCCTGACCTGCATCCGTCATTTCGGCCCCGACCGCGCACGCAAGACGGCGATCTGTGCGGCGGAAACCAGCGGCGGCTGGGTGGCGGGCTTTGGCATGGGCGGGGCGGAAGATGCGGGCGAGGCCAGCGATTTCGCGTGGTCCTTTGACTGCGCGCGCGAGGCGGGGCTGGGTCTGACGGTTCATGCCGGTGAATGGCGCGGCCCGGACAGCATCCGCGACGCGCTGTCGCTGGGCGTCAGTCGCATCGGCCACGGCATCCGCGCCATCGAAGACGCGCAATTGCTGCGCGATCTGGCCGAACGCCAGATCACGCTGGAGGTCTGCCCCGGCTCGAACGTGGCGCTGGGGCTGACCGACTGGCGCAGCCATCCCATTGCGCGGCTGGCGGATGCGGGGCTGCGCGTCACCGTCTCGACCGATGATCCGCCGTTCTTCCGGACCTCGCTCTCGCAGGAATACCGCATGCTGGCCGACCATTTCGGCTGGGCCGAGGCCGAGTTCCTGCAAATGAATCAATGGGCTGCCGAGGCAGCTTTCTGCGACGACGCCACCCGAACACGACTGCTAAAGGACCTGTCATGACCCAGCATCTGACCATCGTCGACCACCCGCTGGTGCAGCACAAGCTGACCATCATGCGCAACAAGAACACCTCGACCGCAGGGTTTCGCCGGCTGCTGCGCGAGATCAGCCTGCTTCTGGCCTATGAGGTCACGCGCGAGCTTGAGATGACGACCACGACCATCGAAACGCCGTTGCAGACCATGCAGGCCCCGACGCTTGAGGGCAAGAAGCTGGCGCTGATCTCGATCCTGCGGGCCGGGAATGGTCTGATGGACGGCATTCTTGAGATGATCCCGGGCGCGCGTGTGGGCTTTGTCGGCATGTATCGCGATCCCGAAACGCTGCAACCCGTACAGTATTACTGCAAGGTTCCCAATGAGTTGGACGCGCGCATGACCATCGTTGTCGATCCGATGCTGGCCACCGGCAATTCCTCGGTCGCGGCGATCGATCTGTTGAAGAAGCAGGGCGCGAGGAACCTGCGTTTCCTGTGCCTGCTGGCCTCGCCCGAAGGGGTGGCGCGGATGCTCGAGGCGCATCCGGATGTGCCGATCGTCACGGCCTCGGTTGATGAGCGGCTGGACGATCACGGCTATATCGTGCCCGGTCTGGGCGATGCGGGCGACCGCATGTTCGGCACGAAATAAGGCCGGCGTTAACCGCCTGTTCAGCGCATTTGCCGTATCACATCCGCATTGGGTGTGATTCGGGACTGCTGCGATGGGTCGGTGCGTGCTTTGGGTGATCTTGTTGCTGCTGCCGCTGTCGGCGGTGGCTGCGCCTGCGGAAATGCCGCCCGATGACTATGCCGCACGGCAATATATCGACAGCCGGGGCTGCGTGTTTCTGCGCGACGATGACGGGCGCTGGCAGGCGCGGCTGGCGCGCGATGGCACTGAAATCTGCGGCTATCCCCCGACCCAGACGATCCGCGGGCTGGAAGGCCGCCCGCGGCTTTCCGTGTTGGATCCGAATGCGGGCAAGACCCATTCGCAACTGATCGAAGAGGCGCTGACCCGCACCGTGGTCACGCAATTGCAGCCGGGCGAGCTGAGCTCGGATCCGCGCCCGCTTGAGAAACTGCCCGATATGGGCCCTGAACCGGCATCCGAGGCTCCGTTGGAGGCGCTGCGGGCTACGGTGAAGGCCGCCAGCGCGGTGCGGCAGGGGATGGGCCGCGATCTGAAACCAAACCAGCGGCTGTGCGAATTGCTGGGCTATGACGGCAGCCCCGTGCCCGCCACGACCATCGGCAGCGACCCGACCAAGGGCTATTGTGGCACCTTGCCGGATATGGATCTGTCGCGGCTGAGCTTTGCCCGTCCGGCGGCCAACCGCAGCGTCGAAGATCCCGGCCCGCCAGCGGCGAAAGCAGAGACCGCGACCGTCGGCCCGGCGCGCCGCACAGCCGCGCCGCCTGCGGCTGCCGCGCCCGCTGCGCCTGTCGCGCGTGCCCAGACGCCGAAACCCAAATCCGCGCCTGCCCCGGTGGTCCCATCGGTGGGAATGATCCCGCCCGGCGCGCGCTATGTGCAGATCGGCACCTATGCCAATGCGGGCAATGCCGACCGCGCCGCCGAACGTGCGCGGCGCCTGGGCTATCCGGTCCTGCGCGGACGGGACCGGGCGCGCGGGGCCGAGGTGCAGATCATCATGGCAGGCCCCTTCGACAGCCGCGAGGCGATCGTGCGTGCCCTGGACGGGTTGCGGCGCGGCGGTTTCCGCGACGCCTATCCGCGTTAGCCCGCCTCTCTCAGACCCGTTACTGGTCGCAGATTTCCTGAAGCGCGGCCCAGTCGCGCACGCTCAGCACCGGCTGCGGCTCGGCGGTGCGATAGGGGTCGGCCTCGATCAGGCCAAGCGTCGCCTCGCCCGTGGGATCAAGCGAGCGGGCAAAAGGCTCGCTTGAGATGCGGGCACGGGTGAAATAGCCCAGCAGCGCCTCGTCATCGGGGCGCGGGATGGGCTGGGCCAGCAGCGCCTCGCCATAGCCGGTCAGCGCCGAGGCGGGAAGGTTGCCTTTGGTCAGCAGATGAAAGGTCGCGCGCGGCCCGGCATAGCGCAAGGCTTGCAGCAGCGGATCGTCGGCGACCGCCGCCGCTTGCGCGGACAGGATATGACCCGCCGCGACCTCGGGCGTGGCCTGACCCTCGACCAGATCCTCGCCGATGACGGTCAGCGGGCCGGGCAGACGCAGCGCGCCGCGCAGGGTTGTGGGCAAGACGGCAATCTGCGCATCGGGGCCGATCAGGCGATGCGCCAGCTTCAGGCGCACCATATCCCCCGCCGGGCGCGAACAGGCGCCGCCGGTGCTGCGCTCGATCTCGGACAGGATCATCCGGCCGATCTCGGCCCGCTGCGCCGGTGGGGCAATGTCTGCGGCGTGGCGCACAAGGGCCGATGGCACCCATGTCACGCCCAAAACGACCATACCAAGCGCGGCAACCAGCATCAGCCCCCGCCGCAGCTTGCCCGAGCCGGGGCGGTGCTTTTCGATGACGTGATGCACTTTCTCGATGGCCGAGATCATCAGATCGTCCTCGATCTCCAGCACCTCGGTATCGTCAAGACCGGGGGCATAGATCGCGGGCATCTGGCCGGGGTTCAGCCGCGTGACGGCTGGCAATGACCAATGCGCCACCGGCATGTCCGTGCGGGGATCGGTCAGCACCAGCGTCGCATCGCCAAAGGACACGACGACATCGCGCGGCTTTGCGGCCTTGGTTTCACGCCAGACGCCGCCCGCCTCAAGGCGCTGATATTGGCGCAGTGCCGTCATCGGGCACCTGAGGGCGGCGGGCGCGGCGATCCTGTCATCTGCTTCTTTCCGTAACCGCAAACACCTGAAACCGCATCGTTTCTAGCGGGTCTTGCGGCGCAGGAAAGGCCGAAAACGCGATTGGTGGCAGATTGGGGGGCCGCAGGGTGCGATATCAAGCCATTGGCTACGGTTCGCGCGATGGCATCACGATCAGACGGCGCAGCGGCAAAGCCGGATTGCAATGCCCCCGCGCCGCAGCGAAACGCCCGCCCTGCCTGACCAGCCCGGCGGCCCGGCCTTGCGGGGTCACGCCTTGAGGGGTCAGATGGCGGGCGGGACCGTGGCAATCTCCGTCTCAGACGCTTTCGGGCACCGACAGGCCACGGTCGCGAGCCAGTTCCCGGATGCGGTTTTGCAACTTCTCGAAGGCGCGGACCTCGATCTGGCGGATCCGCTCACGCGAGACTTCATAGCGGGTGGACAGATCCTCCAGCGTCATCGGCTCGTCGCGCAGGCGACGCTCCATCAGGATGTCCTTTTCGCGGTCGTTCAGCACATCCATTGCCGACAGCAGCATCTGGCGCCGGGTAGACAGCTCATCGGCCTCGGCAAAGGCTTCGGCCTGATTTGCGTCCTGATCCTCCAGCCAGTCCTGCCATTGCGCCGTCGATTCCCCGTCACCCGAGCCGACCGTCGCATTCAGCGAGGCATCGCCCCCCGACATGCGCCGGTTCATGTCGATGACTTCCTGTTCCGACACGTTCAGATCCGTGGCGATCTGGCGCACGTTTTCCGGGCGCAGGTCGCCTTCCTCCAGCGCGCCCAGCTTGGATTTCGCCTTGCGCAGGTTGAAAAACAGCTTCTTCTGCGCCGAGGTCGTGCCCATCTTCACCAGCGACCACGACCGCAGGATATATTCCTGAATCGAGGCGCGGATCCACCACATCGCATAGGTCGCCAGCCGGAAACCCTTTTCCGGATCGAACCGCTTCACCGCCTGCATCAGACCGACATTGGCTTCCGAAATCACCTCGGCCTGCGGCAGGCCATAGCCGCGATAGCCCATGGCAATCTTGGCGGCCAGACGCAGGTGGCTGGTGACCAAACGCTGGGCCGCCTGCGGGTCTTCGTGATCGACCCACGCCTTGGCCAGCATGTATTCCTCCTCAGGTTCCAGCAGCGGGAACTTGCGGATTTCCTGAAGATAACGGTTCAGCCCCTGTTCGGGGCTGGGTGCCGGAAGGTTGGTGTAATTGGCCATGCGTTCAATCCTTGCCCGCAATTCTGCGGGTAAATGGGAACGCCATCATTGCGCACCCGGTTCCCTGTCGGAAGGCCCGTCGGGCCCGCCCTGCAATCGTGCCAGAAGCTCTGCCATATCCGCGGGCAGGGGGCTGGCGAAAGTCAGCGTCTGGCCGCTGACCGGATGTACGAAGCCCAGTTCGGCTGCATGCAGCGCCTGACGCGGAAAGGCCATGATCGCCGCCGCCGCCTCTGCACCCAGCGCCTTTGCCGAGGGTCGCCTTGCCCCACCATAAACCGGGTCGCCCACCAGACCCAGCCCGGCATGGGCCATATGCACGCGGATTTGATGCGTGCGCCCGGTTTCCAGCCGACATTCGACCAGCATGGCCGAGGCGGGCGAGCCAAATGCCTGAACCAGCCGCGCGCGCGTCACCGCGTGCCGGCCGCGGTCGAAGCTGACGGCCTGCCGCTGACGGTCGCTGGGGTGGCGGCCCAGCATGGTGGTGATGCGCAGGACGCTGCCCGGCTCGAAGGCCAGACCGGGCAGGCCGCGCAGCCGCGCATCGGCGGGGTCGATCATGCCATGCGCAATTGCCAGATAGCGACGATGCGCGCTGTGATCGGCGAATTGCGCCGCCAGCCCCTGATGCGCGCGGTCGGTCTTGGCCACGACCAGCAGCCCCGAGGTTTCCTTGTCGATCCGGTGGACGATCCCCGGACGCGCCGCGCCGCCGATGCCCGACAGGCTGTCGGCGCAGTGATGCAGCAGCGCATTGACCAGCGTGCCCGAAGGCGCGCCGGGCGCGGGATGCACCACCATGCCCGCAGGCTTGTCGATCACGATCAGGTCGTCATCTTCATAGACCACGTTCAGCGCAATGGCCTCGGGCTGGGCGTCCAGCGGCGCGGGCTCGCCGATGTCGATGGCGTATTCGCCCGGCTCGGCGCGGGACTTGCCGTCGGTGACGGTGCCGCGCGGGCCAAGAACCGCGCCCTCGGCGATCAGCTTGGCAAGGCGTGAACGCGACAGCGCCGCTTCCTCTGGCGCGAGGGCGGCAAGCGTCTTATCAAGCCGGTCGGAATGTCCTTCGGGGACGTGGATAAGGATTTCGGGCATGTCACGGGATGATAGGGCGGAAGCGGGCGCGGTGGAAGCGCTGCCGATGCTGCGCTGGTTGCGTCTTCTGGTCACGTCGCTTGCCGCGGTGATGGGGCTGGGCATCATCGCCATCGTGGCGCTGCTGTGGCTGCGCCTGTCCGAGGCGCCCCTGCCGCAACTGCCCGAAGGCTTCGTCCTGCCCGAAGGGGCCACCCCCGCCGCCCTGACCTTTGCCCGCGACTGGATCGTCGTGGTGACCGAAGGCGGCGAGGTGCTGGTCTTTGACCGGCAGGGCAGATTGCGTCAGACGGTCACGCCTTAGTCTTCAGCGCCTCGATCTCGGCGCGCAACTCGGCGCTTTCGGCGCGGGCCTTGATCGCCATTTCGCGCACGGCCTCGAATTCTTCACGGGTGACGAAATCACGCTCGGCCAGCCAGCGGTCGATCCAGCTGTTGAAGGCGGTCTGCGCCTCATCCTTGGCACCTTGGGCCACGCCCACGGCATTCGTCATCAATTTCGAGAGATCGTCGAAGAAACGGTTATTTGCGGTCATGGCGGGCCTTTCGATTTGGCGTGGCCCTCTATATGGCCCCTGACGTGGCGCGGTTCAATCGGGCGCTCGCATGTTGACACCCCCTGACGCGCGGGACAGCCTCGCGCCCGCCAGAGAAGGACACCCATGATCCCGTTCCCCGATATTTCGCCGGATATCTTTACCGTCCATCTGTTCGGCCTGTCGCTGTCGCTGCGCTGGTATGCGCTGGCCTATCTGGCCGGGCTGCTGATCGGCTGGCGGATCATGGTCATGCTGATGCGCCGCCCCGCCCTGTGGGGCGACCGCGCGCCCATGCGCCCCGAACAGCCCGAGGAATTGCTGACATGGATCATCCTTGGCGTCGTTCTGGGCGGACGGCTGGGCTTCGTGCTGTTCTATGAACCGGCCTATTATCTGGCGAACCCGTCGCAGATCCTGCAGGTCTGGAACGGCGGCATGTCGTTTCACGGCGGGTTTCTGGGCGTGGTCATCGTCAGTTGGCTGTATTGCCGCGCGCATGGCATTCCCGCGCTGCGCATGGCCGACGCGCTGGGGGTGGCGACGCCGATCGGGCTGGGGCTGGGGCGGCTGGCCAATTTCATCAATGCCGAGCTGTGGGGCCGTCCGACCGATCTGCCATGGGGCGTGATCTTTCCCGGCGAGGCCGCGCAGACCTGCCCCGGCATCGTCGCGGGCCTTTGCGCGCGCCATCCCAGCCAGCTTTATGAAGCCGTGCTGGAGGGGCTGGTGCTGGCCTTGGTCCTGTTCGTCATGGTGCGCCGCGGTGCGCTGCGCCGTCCCGGCCTGTGTCTGGGCGTGTTCGTCGCGGGCTATGGCGTGTCGCGCTTTATCGTCGAATTCTTCCGTCAGGCGGATGCGCAATTCATCACGCCCGACAATCCGCTGGGCCATGTGCTGGGCAGTGCGGTCTGGGGCCTCAGCATGGGGCAATTGCTGTCGCTGCCCATGGTGCTGATCGGTCTGGCCTTCATTCTGCGGGCACGCGCGCGGCCAGCGGTTGCCGCATGACGCCTTTGGGCCGCATTATCGCGGCGCGGATCGCCATGACCGGGCCGATGGGGCTGGACGACTATATGCAGCTTTGCCTGCTGCATCCTGACCATGGCTATTACGCCACCCGCGATCCGTTCGGCATGCGCGGCGATTTCACCACCGCGCCCGAAATCAGCCAGATGTTCGGAGAGATGCTGGGGCTGGCCTTGGCGCAGGCATGGCTGGATCAGGGCCAGCCCACGCCCTTCACGCTGGCCGAGATCGGGCCGGGGCGCGGCACGCTGATGGCCGATATCCTGCGCACGATCCGCGTGGTTCCGGGCATGGCGCAGGCGGCGCAGGTCACGCTGATCGAGGTCTCGGCGCATCTGCGCGGCGTGCAGCGTGACAGGCTGGGCGATGTGCGGCATCTGGACGATGTATCGCAATTGCCCGATCAGCCGCTGTTTCTGGTGGCGAATGAATTCTTCGACGCCTTGCCGATCCGGCAGGTGCAGCGCGTCGCAGGCGGCTGGTCGCACCGGCTGGTGGCCTTGCAGGGCGACGGGCTGGGCTTTGCGCTGGGGCCGGTGACATCGGGACCGGACGCGCCCATGGATGAAATCCGCGAGACCTGCCCGCAGGCCGGGCCGATCATGGCGCGCATCGCCGGGCTGATTGCCGCGCGGGGCGGCTGCGCCATCGTCCTCGACTATGGCAACTGGGCCGGTTTCGGCGATACGTTTCAGGCGCTGCGCCAGCACCGCCCCGAAAGCCCCTTTGCCCATCCGGGCGAGGCCGATCTGACCGCGCATGTCGATTTTCAGCCCTTGGCGCAGGCGGCGCGGCGGGCGGGCGCGCAGGTCTCGCGCATGGAAACGCAGGGCGACTGGCTGCTGCGTCTGGGCATTCAGGCCCGTGCGCAACGTCTGGCCGCTGCCGGAGACGGTGGCGCGATGGCCGCGCTTCGCCGCTTGACCGCGCCTGCTGAAATGGGCCAGCTATTCAAAACCATCGCCATCTGGGGCCGCGATGCGCCGGTCCCGCCCGGCTTCGAGGTGTGGGAGCCTAATGCACACGACGCTTGAGATTGTGACCCATCCGCTGCTGCAACCCATCCGGCACGGCTTTTTCACCCGGCGGGGCGGCGCGTCCTCGGGGCTGTTTTCCGGGCTGAATTGCGGCTTCGGCTCCAGCGATCAGGCCGAGATCGTGGCCATCAACCGCAGCCGCGTCGCGACGGCCATGGGCGTCGGCCCGACGCAGCTTGCGACGGTGCATCAGGTGCATTCCGCTGAAATCGCTGTGCTGCGCAAGGACGATCAGGCGGCGGATGTCGCGGATCTGCGGGCGGACGGGCTGGTCACCGACCGTCCCGGCATCGCGCTGGCGGTGCTGACCGCCGATTGCCAGCCGATCCTGCTGGCCGATCCGCAGGCGGGCGTCATCGGCGCGGTCCATGCCGGTTGGCGCGGCGCGCTGTCGGGCGTGATCGAGGCGGCGGTGGGTGCGATGAACGATCTGGGCGCGACCCATATCCGCGCGGTGATCGGCCCGACGATCAGCCAGCGCGCCTATGAGGTCGGCGAGGAGTTCATGGACGAATTTCTGGCCGAAGACCCAGATCTGCAGCGCTTCTTTTCCGGCGGTCCCAACGGTAAGCCGATGTTCGATCTGCCGGGCTTCGGGCTGATGCGGCTGCGCGATGCCGGGGTCGAGGCGGAATGGACCGGCCATTGCACCTATTCCGATCCCGAGCGGTTCTATTCCTATCGCCGCACCACGCATCAGAAACAGGCCGATTACGGACGGCTGATTTCAGCGATCGCGCTGTGATGCGCCGGTTGTGACCCGCTAGTCGCCCGAGGCGTAAAGCAGGGCAATGTCGCGGTGATACAGCTCACAGGCACCTGCTTCGGATTGGACAACGGCGCGGCGCGGCGCAATCACGATGCGGCAGCCGCTGGCAAAGCCATAGACCCGTTCGCCATTGGGCATCAGGCTTTGCTGCGGCACTTCGTCCATCGGCCGGGGGCCGGTCTGCTGCGGCGATACCGACAGCGTTGTCGTCGCGCCGACGACCGTGGGCGGGCCGGGTGGCGCGGTCTCGCACGCCGCCAGCAGCAGCGGCAGGATCAGCAGGGCAATCGGGCGGATCGTCATCATATGGCCTCCGGTCGCGGTTCCGATGGCCAACGCCGTGGTCGGGCTGCGGGTTCAGCCCAGCGCCGCGACCCGATCCTCGACCACATCGAAGGGGACGCCCGGTTCGTCCTTGGCGCAGCGGATCACAAGGCTGGTCTTGACCGAGGCGACGTTCGGGGCCGCCGTCAGGCTTTCGGTCAGGAAGCGCTGAAAGCTGGGCAGGTCGGGCGCGGTGCATTTCAGAATGAAGTCGATCTCGCCGTTCAGCATGTGGCATTCGCGCACCAGCGGCCAGCTGCGGGCCAGCGCCTCGAAGGCGGACAGGTCGCGCTCGGACTGGCTGACAAGGCGCACCATGGCAAAGACCTGCACCTCGAAGCCCAGTTCGCGGGCGTTGATATCGGCGTGATAGCCGCGGATGAAGCCGGTTTCCTCAAGCGCGCGGACGCGGCGCAGGCAGGGGGGCGCAGAGATGCCCACCCGGCGCGCCAGCTCGACATTGGTCATTCGACCGTCCGCTTGCAGTTCGGCAAGGATCTTGCGGTCGATTTCGTCTAGTCGCGCGCCGGTCATATATTCCTCATAGGCCAGTCTTTCGGCCAAAAACATGCCGGAAGCTACCTTGTCGGGCGGCTTTGCGCAATATTGTTTCCACCTTTGCGGGCGGTCGCTGATGGATTGCAAGACGGGGCAGGGGTGATTACCTAGCGGTCGAAACGTGAAAGGTCCAGACCCATGTCCCATGCTTCCATCGACGATTCCACCCTTCCCGGCCATACGCGGGTGCTGATCATCGGCTCGGGTCCGGCGGGCTATACGGCGGCGGTCTATGCCAGCCGCGCCATGCTGTCGCCGGTGCTGATCCAGGGGACGCAGCCGGGCGGCCAGCTGACCATCACCACCGAGGTCGAGAACTGGCCCGGCGAAACCGAGATCCAGGGCCCCGACCTGATGGTCAAGATGGAGGCCCATGCCCGCGCCATGGGGGCCCGCATCTTCATCGACACGGTGACGGCGCTGGATCTGTCCAGACGCCCCTTTACCGCGCAGCTTGATTCGGGCGCGACCATCACGGCGGATGCGGTGATCCTTGCGACCGGCGCACAGGCGCGCTGGCTGGGGCTGGCATCGGAGGAAAAGTTCAAGGGCTTCGGCGTGTCGGCCTGCGCGACCTGCGACGGCTTCTTCTATCGCAACCGTCAGGTGGCGGTGATCGGCGGCGGCAATACCGCCGTCGAGGAGGCGCTGTTTCTGACCAATTTCGCCAGCAAGGTGACGCTGGTGCATCGCCGCGACAGCCTGCGGGCGGAAAAGATCCTGCAGGACCGCCTGTTCAAGCATCCCAAGATCGAGGTGATCTGGGATCATGAACTGGCCGAGGTTCAGGGCGAAAGCCAGCCGCCGGGCGTGACCGGCATCCGTCTGCGCCACACCTCTACGGGCGCGGAACGCAGCATCGCGGCGGATGGCGTCTTTATCGCCATCGGCCATTCGCCGGCCTCGGAACTGGTCAAGGATCAGCTGGAGCTGCATGACGGCGGCTATGTCAAGGTCGAGCCGGGCAGCACCCGCACCTCGATCCCCGGCGTGTTCGCGGCGGGCGATCTGACCGACCACATCTATCGTCAGGCCGTGACCAGCGCGGGCATGGGCTGCATGGCGGCGCTGGATGCGGAACGCTGGCTGGCCGAACACGACATGGCCGGCCAGCCCGACACCCACGGCGCGGAAATCCCGGCCGAGGCGTAAGCGGCAAGGTCCGTGGGACTTGCGCGGGAAAAGCCGGGCGGCTTAGGCTTGGCTTTTCCCAGAAGGCATCTGCTGATGACCCAGCCCAACCACGCGCCGATCCCCGAGCTTTACGTCAGCGAAGCCGCCGCCGATGCCCTGAAGCATGAGGCGGGCAAACTGCCGTCATGGGATCTGACCGCGCGGCAGCTTTGCGATCTGGAACTGCTGATGAATGGCGGCTTTCTGCCGCTGAAGGGGTTTCTGACGCAGGCCGATTACGACAGCGTGGTGCAGAATATGCGGCTGGCCTCGGGCGCGCTGTGGCCGATGCCGATCACGCTGGATGTGTCGCAGGGTTTTGCCGACCGGATCCAGCCCGGCGACGATGTGGCGCTGCGCGATGCCGAAGGCGTGGTGCTGGCGATCCTGTCGGTCACCGACAAATGGACCCCCGACAAGGCGCATGAGGCGCAGATGGTCTTTGGCGCCGATGATCCGGCGCATCCGGCGGTGCATTACCTGAAAAACATCGCCGGTCCGGTCTATCTGGGCGGGCGGGTCAAGGGTCTGCAGCCGCCGACGCATTACGATTTCCGGGCGCGGCGCGACACGCCGAACCAGTTGCGCGCGCAGTTCCGCAAGCTGGGCTGGCGGCGCATCGTGGCGTTTCAGACCCGCAATCCGCTGCACCGCGCGCATCAGGAACTGACCTTCCGTGCCGCGCGCGAGGCGCAGGCCAATCTGCTGATCCACCCCGTCGTCGGCATGACGAAGCCGGGCGATGTCGATCATTTCACTCGCGTCCGCTGCTATGAGGCCGTGCTGGACAAATACCCGCAGGCCACGACGCATCTGTCCCTGATGAACCTTGCCATGCGCATGGCCGGCCCGCGCGAGGCGGTGTGGCACGGCATCATCCGCCGCAATCACGGCCTGACGCATATGATCATCGGGCGCGACCATGCCGGGCCGGGCAAGACCAACACCGGGCAGGATTTCTATGACCCCTATGCCGCGCAAGAGCTGTTTCGCCAGCATCAGGACGAAATCGGCGTCGAGATGGTCGATTTCAAGCAGATGGTCTATGTGCAGGACCGCGCGCAATACGAACCCAAGGATGAGGTCGAGCCGGGCGCGACGGTTCTGGACATCTCGGGGACGGAACTGCGCAGGCGGCTGCGCGAAGGTCTGGACATCCCCGAATGGTTCAGCTTCCCCGAGGTGGTGGCCCAGTTGCGCCGCACCAGCCCGCCGCGCGACCGGCAGGGCTTCACGGTGTTTTTCACCGGGTTTTCCGGCTCGGGCAAATCCACCATCGCCAATGCGCTGATGGTCAAGCTGATGGAACTGGGCGGGCGGCCGGTGTCGTTGCTGGACGGCGATGTCGTGCGCAAGCATCTGTCCAGCGAGTTGGGCTTCAGCAAGCAGGACCGGGACATCAATATCCGCCGCATCGGTTATGTCGCCTCGGAAATCACCAAGAATGGCGGCATTGCCATCTGCGCGCCGATCGCGCCCTATGCCGCCACCCGCCGTGATGTGCGCGAGATGGTCGAGGCGGGCGGCGCGTTCGTGGAAATCCACGTCGCCACCAGTCTTGAGGAATGCGAGCGTCGCGACCGCAAGGGCCTGTATAAGCTGGCCCGCGACGGCAAGATCAGCGAATTCACCGGCATCTCGGATCCATATGAGGTGCCTGAAAACCCCGAACTGCGCATCCAGACCGAAGGATATGACGTGGATCATGCCGCCCAGCAGGTGCTTTTGAAGCTTGAGCAGATGGGCCTGATCGGGCTTGGTTGACCGCTTGCGCGGCTTGGCATAGGCCATGGATAAACAAAGGCGCGACATGTCCGATCCGGTCCTGATCCTGACGATGAAATGGGGCACGCTTTACGGGGCAGGCGACGTGAACCGGCTTTACCGTCAGGTGCGCCGCCATCTGGCACGCCCCTTTCGGTTCATCTGCTTTACCGAGGATGGCCGCGGCATCGATCCCGGCGTCGAGGTGCTGCCCTTGCCCGAACTGGGCCTGCCCAAGGGCAATACCGACACGCGCTGGCGCAAGCTGGCACTGTTTCAGCCCGATTTGGGCGGTTTTGCCGGAATGACCGCGTTGTTTCTGGATCTGGATCTGGTCGTGGTCGATGACATGTCGCCGTTTTTCGATCTGCCGGGCGAGTTTTTGATCATCCGCGACGACGATCTGTTTCGCCCCAAGCCGCTGCGCCGGATCAACGCGCAGCGCGATGCCTTCCTGCATTCGGTCGGCAATTCCTCGGTGTTTCGATATACCGTGGGCGCGCATGCCGACGTGCTGGCGGGATATCTGGCCGACAGTGCTGCCGCAGCGCGCGATTACGAACACGAACAGCAATATCTCAGCGCGGTGCTGCTGGCGCAGGGGCGCCTGTCCTATTGGCCGCGCGGGCTGTGCGTCAGCTTCAAGAACGACTGCGTGCCGCGCAATCTGCGCAGCTACCTGCGTGACCCCAGCCTGCCGCCGGGCGCAAGAATTGTGCTGTTTGCAGGCAACCCGAAGATGGCGGATGTGTTTTCAGGGAAAGGCAACCGCTGGTACAGGCGTATCGGCAATATCAACTGGCTGAGGCAGGCATGGACGGCGCAATAGTCCGGGCCAATCTGGAAAACGCAGATATGCATATCGTGACGGGATCGGACGACAATTATGCGGCGGGGGTGATGGTGCTGATCGCCTCGGCGGCGTGGCACAATCCGCAGGCGCGCTTTACCGTGCTGGATATGGGGATCTCGGGCCAGAACCGGCAGCGCATCGACGCCTTGGCCGAAAGGCTGGCGGTGCGCATCGACCGGATCGAGGTTTCCGAGCAGGTCTTGCAGAAACTGCCGGTCCGGCGTTCGCATCTGACGCGCAGCACCTATCTGCGCCTGCTGATCCCGGACCTGATGCCGCAAGAGGACCGGGTGATCTATATGGATTGCGACATGGTGGTGACCGGGGATCTGTCGCTGCCCGCGCAGATCGATCTGGGCGATGCGCCGGTTGCCGCCGTGGCCTGTCCCAATCCCGACCGGCGCGAGCTGGCCGCGACCGGAACCGCGCAGGGCGAATATGTCAATGCGGGTTTTCTGGTGATGAACCTGCCGGTCTGGCGGCAGGAAAACCTGTCGCTGCGCTGCATGGAGTTGTTGTCGGACCCGTCCCGCCCGCTGCTGAGCGAGGATCAGTCGGCGGTGAACATCGCCTGTCGCGGCCGCATCCTGCATCTGCCTGCCGCGTTCAACATCTATGCCAATGACTCGGCCTATAAACGGCCCGAAGATCTGCCAAAGGATGTGGCCGTGCTGCATTTCGTGGTCAATATGAAGCCATGGCGCTGGCGCGTGGCCTTTGGCGAGGTCTGGCAATTCCACGCTGACCGCATCGCCGACCTGATGCCCGCCCGCAAGCCCCCGACCGCGGCGCAATATCTGAACCGGATCGAGATCTTCCGCCGCTCGGCCTTTGGACTGGCGATGGGGCGCAAGAAGCACTGGCTGCGCATCAAGGTGCGCCGCGCCATCCGAGACCAGATCGTGCAGCCCTATCTGGCCAGCAATCCGCCGCGCTAGGTCAGTTGCCACGTCTCCAGCCGGGTGTCGTCAAGAACGCGGATCACGCCACGGCCCAGTTCGATGATGCCCTGCGCGCGCAGATCGCTGAGCGTGCGGTTGACGGTCTGGCGCGAACAGCCCGACAGGATCGCCAGTTGCGCCTGACTGATATAGGCGTGCTGGTCGTCATTGGTCAGGTTCAGCAGATGCAGGCAGACCCGCGCCTCGGCCGGATAGAATTGCGCGATGGATTGCAGGCGGTTGTCGCGCATCAGCCGACTGTGCAGGATGCCCGCGAAATTGCGCAGCAGGATGTCGGCGGGGACGTATTTCTTCAGCAGCGCCTCGGAAAACACCAGCAGCGTGGTGTTGGGAATGGTGATGCAGGTTGCCGCGCAGGTCTTGCCCGACAGCAACTCGACCTCGCCCACGACCTCGCCGGGACCGGCGACATGGGCGATGACCACATTGCCATCGCAATCGACATAGGTGATCTGCACCCGGCCCGAGATGATCAGGAAACCGCAGGGGGCTTCTTCATCCTGCCGCAGGATTTCGGTTGCGGTGCGGCACAGCCGGGGCGTGCATTCCGCATAGAAGGCGTGGCGTTGTTCTTCGCTGAGGCCGCGGAACAGATCGGGCAGGAATGTCTTGACGCCAATGGCACGGGCAGTGACCGGCGCAGCAGCTTGTCGCAGGTTCCGCCCGGCCGATGGGCCGGGGGTCAGATCCATCCCAGTCGACATAGCAACGATTCCCTGAAAGCCTATGCCGGGGGCAATAGCACTTTTAACGCGAAAATCGCAAAGGAATTGACATACAAATTATGCCTATGGGTGAACCCATGCCGCCAGAGGTCCGATACTGATTAACACGATACCGGTTGACTGCGGATCTCCGGACGGGCGTGGTCTCTTTAGCCCCGAGGCGCGAAGCTTGTGTCAGAAACCCGACACAACGGGCACAAAATTCTTAAAAAACCGATAAAAATTCGGATGTTCTGGTATGGAAGTTGCCCGGCGCTGACGCCGGGCGGCGGTCAGTGGACGCTGACCGGCTCCAATTCGTTCTGACGGGCCAGCATGAAGGCCATGCTGCGGTCCTTGACCAGTGCCAGACGTTCGCCATCGGGTCCGTGGACGGCGTAAAGCGCATCGGCATCGGGGGCTTGCGCGCGCACTTCGTCAGGCAGGCTCTCCATCGCGACGCGGCGGATGTAGACGGTGTTGCCCGATGCTTCCGGGCTGAAATCGAATTTCGTATTCATCTGCGATCCCCTTTCATTTGCGGCTGATCGGTATGGTCTGGACGATACTGTCGGGCACGGAACGGCGCAGGTCGATGTTCAGAAGCCCGTTTTCAAGGCCCGCCGACACCACCTCGACCCCATCTGCCAGCACGAAACTGCGCTGGAAGGCGCGGGCGGCGATGCCGCGATGCAGGAAGACGCGGTCCGCTTCGGCTTCGGCCTGACGGCCCCGGATCACCAGCTGGCGATCCTCAAGCGTGATGGACAGATCGTCGTCGGAAAAGCCCGCCACGGCCAGCGTGATGCGAAAGCCGTTCTGGCCCTGATGTTCTATGTTATAGGGCGGATAGCCCTCGGCCCCCTTGGCGGCCCTTTCGGCCAGACGCTCAAGCTGGTCAAAGCCCAGCAGGAACGGATGTGTGGCCAGACTTATCTTGGTCATTCCCAAGCCCTTTTCAAAGCGACTGTCGGCAGGATCCCGGTATGGCAACCCCGCCCCAGCAATATGTGTGCGGCGGCCCCGCGAAACAAGATGCGCGGCGGGCTGCCTTTCTGCGGGCCGGGGCATGCAAGCCCATTAACAGATTGTAATCGGCACGTTATAAGAAGCCATCCAGCCCGAGGCCCGACCATGAATGCCCAGTATGAGATGAGTTCAGAAGATGTCTCCCGCGCGCGGCTTGCCGTGCTCAAGCGCGAGCATCGCGATCTGGACGAGGCGATTGCCGCGCTGTCGGAACAAAGCCTGACCCATTCGCTGAGCCTGTTGCGCCTGAAAAAGCAGAAGCTGCTGCTGAAGGACCGCATCGCCCGGCTGGAAGACGATCTGACCCCGGATATCATCGCCTGACCGTATCCCAGATTGCATCACCGGGTCCGGCACGCTAGGGCAGGGCCAAACAAGGGATTCGACCATGGAAACACCCGTCGGAATCATCATGGGCAGCCAGTCCGACTGGCCGACCATGCGCGAGGCTGCGCTGATCCTTGACGCGCTTGGCATCGCCTATGAGACAAGGATCGTCAGCGCCCATCGCACGCCCGACCGGCTGTGGGATTATGGCAAGACCGCCGTGTCGCGCGGGTTGAAGGTCATCATCGCGGGCGCGGGCGGCGCGGCGCATCTGCCGGGCATGATGGCCTCGAAGACGCGGGTGCCGGTGATCGGGGTTCCGGTGCAGACCAAGGCGCTGTCGGGCGTCGATTCGCTGTATTCGATCCTGCAGATGCCCAAGGGCTATCCCGTGGCGACCATGGCGATCGGCGCGGCCGGTGCGGCCAATGCCGGGCTGATGGCGGCGGGCATTCTTGCCGTCAGCGATCCCGCCTTGGCCGAACGTCTGGACGCATGGCGTCAGGCGCTGTCCGATTCCATCCCGCAGGAGCCGAAGGATGACTGAACTGCACCCCGGCGCGACCATCGGCATTCTGGGCGGCGGGCAACTGGGGCGCATGCTTTCGGTCGCGGCCAGCCGCCTTGGCTATCGCACGCATGTCTATGAGCCGGGCGCGGCGCCTGCGGGCGATGTGGCCCATGCCGTCACCACCGCCCCCTATGAGGATCAGGCGGCGCTGCGGGCCTTTGCCGAGGCCGTCGATGTCATCACCTATGAATTTGAAAACGTGCCCACGGCGGCGCTGGATCTGCTGGAATCGATCCGCCCCATCCGCCCCAATCGCCGCACGCTGGCGGTGTCGCAGGACCGGCTGACGGAAAAGAACTTCCTGACGGAAATCGGCCTGCGCTGTGCGCCCTATCGCAATGTCGAAACTCAGGCCGATCTGCCGCAAGCCTTGGCCGATCTGGGCACGCCCGCCATCCTGAAGACCCGCCGCATGGGCTATGACGGCAAGGGTCAGATCCGGTTCAACGATGCGCAGGGCGGCGACTGGACCGGCGCGCCCTCGGTGCTTGAAGGTTTCGTGGATTTCTCGGCCGAGGTCAGCGTCATCGTGGCGCGCGGTGCCGATGGTCAGGTCGCGGCCTTCGATCCGGGCCTGAACGTGCATCGCGACGGCATCCTGCGCACGACGACCGTGCCCTGCGGGCTGTCGCAGGCGCTGTTGACGGATGCGGTGCTGATTGCCGCCAAGATCGTCAATGCGCTGGATTATGTCGGCGTCATGGGGGTCGAACTGTTCGTGACGCCCGGCGGGCTGATCGTGAACGAGATCGCGCCGCGCGTGCACAATTCGGGGCACTGGACGCAGGCGGGCTGCGCCGTCGATCAGTTCGAGCAGCATATCCGCGCCGTCGCGGGCCTGCCGCTGGGCGATGGACAGCGTTACGCCGATGTCGAGATGCAGAACCTGATCGGCGACGATATCGACCGCGTGCCGCAGCTTCTGACGCAGCCGCGCACGCAGGTGCATCTTTACGGCAAGGGCGCGGCGCGCCCCGGTCGCAAGATGGGCCATGTCAATCGCGTGCTGTAAGCGCCGATTTCACGCGGTCGAATTCGTCCCGCGATCCCGGAATGCCAAGGCGGATCCAATGCGGATGCCATGGGAAGATCCGGCTCCAGATTCCGGCATGGGCAAGCTTTGCCTGCGCGGTTTGCGCATCCGGCGTGTGATACAGCCGGAACAGATGCGTGCCGCCGACCAAGGGCCAATGCGGCGTGACGATCTGGTCCAGATGCAGCGCGGCCTCGGCCAGCCAGGTCACGCTGGCGTCGGACCATGCGTCATCGGCCAGCGCCTGCGTGCCGATCTGGATTGCCGGGCCGCTGACGGACCACGGGCCCGCACGTTCGGCCAGCCGCGCCGCCAGATCGGGCGCGGCAATGGCAAAGCCCAGCCGCAGCCCGGCCAGGCCCCAGAACTTGCCGAAGCTGCGCAGCACGGTGACATTGGCCGGGCGCTCGCCCGCCACCGACAGATCGGGGCGCGGATCGGCAAAGCTTTCATCCACGATCAGATGCCCGACGCGGTCCGCAATCTGCGAGATCTGCCGGGGCGTGAAACACCGCCCGTCCGGATTGTTGGGGTTCACGATCACCGCCAGATCCGCGCCCGACAGTTGCGCGGGCTGGCTTGGTTGCGCCACGTCCCAGCCCGCCGCGCGCAGGCTGGCCGCGTGTTCGTTATAGGTCGGCGACAGCACTGCCGCCCGTTTGCCGTCGATCAGATGCGGCATCAGCTGGATCGCCGCCGAGGCCCCCGCCAGCGCCACGATCTGAGCGGCGGGCGCGCCATAGCGGCGGGCGGCGGCGGCGATCAACGCCGCCTCATCCGCGCGGGTCGGCAGGGCGGTCAGGGCATGGTGCGATATCGGGGCGGGGTCATACGGCCTGCGGTTGATCCCCGTCGACAGATCGACCCAATCGCCAGCGCCATGGCCCGCCGCCGCCCTGTCGATATCGCCGCCATGATCGCGCATCATCGCACCTTTCCGAAAACCTTCTGCATTTGCTGGTTTACAACAATGCAGGTGCAGCAAAACTGTCTGAGGTAACTTAATTTTCTCTTTACACCCTCGTAGAAGCAGAACACGATATGTTGTAGGCACATTCCGGAAACTACGCCGGGTGTAGTCGGGGCCCACAAGATTTGTGGGCTGACCCTACTCTGGAAAGGCAGGGAAACATGGCGCAGCTTGATTTTATCCACAGTGACGAGATCCATCCCATCGACATCGTCGAAACGGTCGCGACCCATCACGCTTGGGACTTCGACCGGCTCGCCGAGGATCAGATCGCCATGGCGGTCGAAGGCCAGTGGCGCAATTATTCGATCACGCTTGCATGGTCGGGGCGCGAGGAAGTGCTGCGCCTGATCTGCACCTTCGACATGGACCCGCCCTCGGACAAGCTGCCTGCGCTGTATGAAGTGCTGAATCTGGCCAATGATCAGGTCTGGGACGGCGGCTTTACCTTCTGGGCGCCGCAAAAGCTGATGGTCTGGCGCTATGGGCTGGTGCTGTCGGGCGAAGCGATTGCCAGCCCCGAACAGATCGACCAGATGATCCGCAATGCCATTGAGAATGCCGAGCGGTTCTATCCCTGTTTCCAGCTGGCCTGCTGGGGCGATGCCTCGCCCGAGGCCGCAATGGACATCGCCATGTCCGAGGCTTACGGTCGCGCCTGATGGGTCGCCCCCTGCGGTGACCGGCAGGGGGATTGCATGGACTTTTCAACGATAAACGCCCGCGGTCTGGTTTTGATCGGCTGCGGGCGCATGGGCGGCGCGCTGCTGGATGGCTGGCTGAAAAACGGGCTGTCGGCCAGCGCGGTGCATGTGATCGACCCCAATGCCAGGCCGGAACTGGCGGATCTGGGCGTGTCGGTCAACGGCGAACTGCCCGACGATCCGGCTGTGCTGGTCATTGCCGTCAAGCCGCAGATGATGGGCGATGTGCTGCCACGCCTGACGGTCGGCGCGGATACGCTGGTGCTGTCCGTGGCCGCAGGGGTGACGCTTGCCGCCTATCAGGCGGCGTTTCCGGCGGCGCCCATCGTGCGCTCGATGCCCAACACGCCCGCCGCGATCGGGCAGGGCATCACCGCGATCATCGGCAATGCCAATGCGTCCGAGCCGCAGATGGCGCTGGCCGAAGGGCTGCTGTCCGCCGTGGGTCGCGTGGTCCGCCTGCAGGCCGAAGACCAGATGGATGCGGTCACCGCGCTGTCGGGATCCGGCCCGGCCTATGTCTTTCACATGATCGAGGCGATGGCTGCCGCAGGTCAGGCCGAAGGCTTGCCTCCCGAACTGGCGCTGGAACTGGCACGCGTCACCGTGGCGGGTGCGGGGGCGCTGGCGATCTCGGCGGATGAGGATCCGGCTGTGCTGCGCCAGAACGTGACCTCTCCGGGCGGGACGACGGCGGCGGGACTGGTGCAACTGATGGACGCAGAGACCGGCCTGCCGCCCCTGATGCGCCGCACCATCGCGGCAGCGGCAGAACGTGGGCGCGAGCTGGGCAAATGATCGGCTATTCCGATTTTGAAAAGGTCGAGATCCGCGTCGGCCGCATCACCCGCGCCGAACCCTTCCCCGAGGCGCGCCGCCCCGCGATCAAGCTGTGGCTGGATTTCGGACCGCAGATCGGTGAACGGAAATCCTCGGCCCAGATCACCCGGCATTATACGCCCGATGAACTGGTGGGACGGCAGGTGCTGGCCGTGGTCAATTTCCCGCCGCGCCAGATCGGCCCGTTCATGTCCGAGGTTCTGGTGCTGGGCGTCCCCGATGCCGAAGGCGAGGTCGTGCTGATCGGGCCGGGGCAGGACGTGCCGCTGGGCGGCAAGCTTTATTGATCACGGAAGGGGGGATCGGCGATGGATCTGAACGCGCGCGCCATGGGGTTCATTCACGCAGGCATCGCCGCTGCCGATCCCGCAAGCGCGGTGCGCCGGGGCATGGTGCAGGTGCTGCAAGACCCGCCGCCACCCGGTGGCCGCTGGCAGATCATCGCGCTGGGCAAGGCCGCCCGCGCCATGGCCGGGGCGGCGCTTGAGACCTTGCCGGGCGCGGATACGCTGGTCGTGACCGGCGATGACGCCCCCTTGGCGGGGGCCACGGTCCTGCGCGCGGGCCATCCCGAACCCGATGAGGACGGCGCCCGCGCCGCTACCCAGGTCGAGGCGCGCCTGCATGCCACCGGGCCCGATGACCGCGTGCTGGCGCTGATTTCGGGCGGCGGCTCGGCCATGCTGCCCGCGCCCGCGCCGGGAATGACGCTGGCCGACAAGCAGGCGGTGAACCGGCTGCTGCTGGCCTCGGGCGCGGATATTTCGCAGGTCAACCTGATCCGGCAGGGCCTGTCGCGGCTGAAGGGCGGCGGCTGGTTGCGGCTGTCGCAGGCCCCGGTCGCGGCGCTGATCCTGTCGGATGTACCGGGCGACGATTTGCGGGTCATCGCCTCGGGGCCGACGGTCGCGCCGGTCGGCAGCCGGGTGCAGGCGGTCGATCTGGCGCGTGAACTGGGCATCTGGAACGACATGCCCAAAGCTGCGCAGGACGCCTTGCTGCGCCCCCAGGACCGCGCGGCGCTGCCGGTTGCGCGCAATGTGCTTGTCGGCTCGAACGGGATTTCGGTGGCGGCGATGCGGGCGCTTGGCGCGAAGGAAGGCCCTGAGCTGGCGGGCGATGTGCAGGATTGCGCCCGAAGGATCTGGGACCATGCCGCAGATCTGCGCCCCGGTCAGGCGCTGGTGATGGGCGGCGAAACCACGGTGCGCCTGACCGGAACCGGCATGGGCGGGCGCAATCAGGAACTGGCGCTGCGCCTTGCCCTGCTGGCCGAGGCCGCGCCTGTGGCGTTCGACTGGCGCTTTGCCTCGGTCGGCAGCGACGGGCGCGACGGGCCGGGACAGGCGGCGGGCGGGCTGGTCGGGCCGGGCACGCTGCAGGCAATGCGCGCCGCAGGGATCGACCCGCAGGCCCGGCTGGCCGATAACGATTCCACTCCGGCCCTGCAGGCGGCGGATGCGCTGGTGATGACCGGCCCGACCGGCACCAATGTCGCCGATTTGGCCGTGCTGCTGCGCGCCTGAGGCAGGGGCTATTCCGCCGCGATGCGGGGCTCATCCCCGCCACCGCGCGTCGGCTGCAGCGAGGCCTGCAGGAACCGCTCGCGCGCCTCGCCGGTCAGATAGGTCAATTGCCCGCCGCTGATGGTCATTTCGACCTTGCCGGTCTTGCGCGACACGATCACCAGATCGGCGCGGCAGCCATGATCCAGCCGGCCGCGATCGGCAAGCCGCATGATTTCAGCCGGGCGCGCCGACATCAGATCCCAGATGCGCGGCAGGTCCGCCAGATCGTCGCGCGCCAGCGACAGGGCCAGCGCCACCATCCCCTCGGGCGCGCCGTCCGAGATGATTGCATCCCCCAGCCCGCCGCGCAGAAAATCGCGCAGACGTTCTTCTTCGCGCAAGGACAGCAGCACGGGATCGCCCATGGCCGCCGCGGCTGCCGCGGCCGAATGGGCGGCAGGACGGGCGGCAAGGCCCGCGCCGATCATCGAATGCATCTCGCGCATGGCGCCGCCATCATCGCCGATGCTGCCATAGCGGGCGCGGATGTCGTCGAACCCTTCGGCCAGACGGCACAGGTGACGCGGCATTTCGCGCCCGCGCTCGGCCACGCCGTCCAGCGCGCGGGCAAGGATCCCCGGCGCGGTCCCCAGCCGCACTGCCGATGCCGCGAAGTCATCGGGGCGGTGCTTCTGCTGATCCAGCAAGGCCGCGAATTCGCTTTCGAACCATGCCAGTTCGATGCGCAACGCCTGTGTCAGATCGACCAGCGCCTGCGTGCATTCCGTGCGCGCGCTTTCGATCCGCAGCCCCCGGCGCAGATCGGGCGCGCGTTCGGGGCGGATCGCGTGCAGCAGCGCCGCAGTTGCCTCGGGCGCGTCATGGCCATGGTCCCAGCCCCAGCGCGGCGTGACCCATGCCGTGGTGATGCCGCTGCGCGCCGCGATGGCCGAGGACTGGCGCAGGCGCAAGGCGGGCTCGGTTCCCGGCGGCGGCACGAACAGCAGATCGACGATGCCGGGCAGGATCAGATAGCCCTCCAGATCGACGCCCGGCAGCGGCCCCTTGCTGATCCGCCCGCGCGAGATCGCCACCGACCGCTGGCGAAGCTCGCCCTCGCGCAGGATGGTCGCGCCGGTCAGGCGCATGGGTGGCAGATAGGGCATCAGGGTTTTCTCGCACCGGTGGTTGTGCCGATCCTGCCCGCAGCGTGTGAAATGCAAATGACATTCCGGGCGGATAAGGCATGAATGCTGGCGGGGTTGACCTGCGGCAACAGTCGGGGGCAGGGTCGCCCCAGCATCGCGCAGATGGGGAAGCCGGATTGCTATACGCCTATGTCACCAGCGGTCAGGGATTGCAGCCGCTGCCCAAGGATCAGGATCTAAGCGATGCGATCTGGATCGACCTCTACCGCGGGCTGGACACCCAAGTGCAGGCCGTCTCGGCGCTTGGCTATGAAGTGCCGACGCTGGCCGATATGGAAGAGATCGAGATCTCGAACCGGCTTTATACCGAAGGCGGGCGGATCTACATGACCGGCGTTCTGCCGGGGACGCTGCCCGACGGCCAGAATGCCGCGATGCCGGTGACCTTCATCCTTGCGCCGGGTCAGCTGATCACCATCCGCCACCACGCGCCGCGCCCGTTCGAGACCTTCCCGACCCGCGCAGGCCGCTCCAGCAGCGGCTGCGCCACCCCCGAGCGGGTGTTTCTGGGTCTGGTCGAGGAAATCGTCGGCCGCCTTGCCGATATCTCGGAAGGCGTCAGCAAGGTGCTGGACGCCACATCGGCGCAGGTGCTGCGGCCCGCCACGACCAAATCGGGTTCGCTGGAAGAGGTGCTGGTGACCATCGGTCAGCAATCCGAACTGCTGGGCCGCGTGCGCATGGGCCTTTTGTCGATGGACCGCATTCTGGTCTATGAGGCGGGCAACCTGCGCTCGGAGGGGCAGGGGATCAAGGGGCTGCGCACCGCGCTGCAGCGCGACATTCAGGCGCTGGAGGTGCATGCGGATTTCCTGACCTCGCGCATTGGCATGACCATCGACGCGACCATGGGCATGATCGGGCTGCAACAGAACGAACGCGTGCGCATCCTGTCGGTGATGACGGCGCTGTTTCTGCCGCCCACGCTGATCTCCAGCATCTTTGGCATGAACTTTGAATGGATGCCGACGCTGAACTGGAATCTGGGCTTTCCCACGTCGCTTCTGATGATGATCGTGTCGATCTGTGTCGTGCTGGCGGTGCTGAAATGGAAAGACTGGCTTTAGCCGCGCAGCGCGATATCGGCGATGTGGTGAAACAGCCCATCGGCATCCTCACCGACCACCGACACGGCCTCGACGCGCATGGGCTGCGCCAGCAGCGGCGCGACGACGGGCTGCAAGGCCGCGACCAGCGCATCGGCCTGCGGCGCGGGCAGGCTGTTCGACAGCGTCAGGTGATAGTGAAACAGGTCCAGCACGAAGGGATAGCCCCAATGGTCCAGATGCGCACGGGCCTTGGGCGGCAGGGCATCGGGGCGGCGGCGGTCGCGCTCGTCGGGGGTCAGAGGACTGCGCAGATCGTCCAGCCGGGTGACCAGCGCCTGTTCCAGCGCCAGCAGCTCGGGCGGCTGGGCCGTCGGACGCAGCGCCACGAAGCCGTAATCCTGCCGCAATTCCAGCGCCAGATCGAAGGGCGTCAGATGATCGCAGATCAACGCCGCGCGGCGGATCAGATCGTTTGGGCCATGGCCATCGGCCAGCCGGAACGGCGCCTTGATCGTGGCGTGAAACCCATAGCGGCGCGGCGTCCGGGTCAGCGCCTCGGCGGGGGCGGGCAGGCCCGGCACATCGGGACGCAAGGCAGCCTCGGCGCCGGATACGGGCCGCGCCAGATCGCGCCCCAGCCACGCGCCCCCGAACTGGCCCAAAGGCCCGCCGGGCAGGTGATAGACCGCATAACGCCGGAAGTTCATGATCCGCTCCTTCACGCCCCGTATGGCCGCATCCCGCCGAAAAGCTGCCGGGATGGCTTGCCGATGCTGTGCGGCGACCTTATGGCTGATGCAGCAGGTCCACAATCCGGGGACGCGAAGGAATGAAATCCACCATCCGCTATATGACATGGCCTTTCATCGTGACGGTGATCGGGCTGATCCTTGCCGCCTGGATCGGCTGGCAATATTCCGGCACGCGCTCGGGGATGATCTCGTTTTTCCTGATCGCCGCCGTGCTGGCGGTGCTGGAAATCTCGCTGTCCTTCGACAATGCCATCGTGAACGCGAACAAGCTCAAGCAGATGACGCCGGTCTGGCAGCGCCGCTTCCTGACCTGGGGCATCATCATCGCGGTCTTCGGGATGCGGGTGCTGTTCCCGCTGCTGATCGTGGTGATCGCCGCCAGCCTTGGCCCGATCGAGGCCGTGCGCCTTGCCGCCACCCAGCCGCAGGAATACGCCGCCATCATCCACGAAGCGCATCTGCCCATCGCGGCCTTCGGCGGCGCGTTCCTGATGCTGGTGGCGCTGAATTATTTCTTCGACCAGTCCAAGGACATCCACTGGATCGGCTGGATCGAAAAGGCCCTGCTTAAGATCGGTGAGATCCGCGGCATGGAGGTGGGCTTCGTCCTTGTCTGCATGATGGTCGTGCTGCATTTCCTGCCCCCCGGCAAGGAACACGCCTTCATCGTCGCGGCGGTCTGGGGCGTCATCACCTATCTTCTGGTCGACGCGCTGGGCCATGTGCTGGACCAATGGGGCGGCGGCGAGATCACCCCCGGCGACATGGCGCGCGGCGGCTTCGGCGCCTTCCTCTATCTCGAGGTGCTGGATGCCTCGTTCAGCTTCGACGGCGTGATCGGCGCGTTCGCCCTGACCCAGAACCTGTTCCTGATCGCCATCGGGCTTGGCATCGGCGCGATGTATGTGCGCTCGATGACGGTGATGCTGGTGGAAAAGGGCACGCTGGCGCAGTTCCGCTATCTTGAACATGGTGCGTTCTGGTCGATCTTCGTACTGTCGATCATCATGTTCGTGCAGACGCTGCGGCCGATCCCGGAATATATCACCGGCCTCCTGGGCGCCTGCTTCATCGGCGTGGCCTTCCTGAACTCGCTCGCCTATCGCCGCCGCCACCCCGAGGAGGCCGAGGCGCATACCGACTGATCTGGCACCGCTGATCTTGGCGCCCGCGATCCGGCGCGCGGCCTCAGGTCTTCTCTGTTCCCCAAATACTCATGCGGCGCTGCCCCCAGCGCCGCATCTGCATATTCAGCGCCGATCACCGCTCAGACGGGACGCGTCGCCAGTTCCAGCCAGTCGCGCGCCTCAGAAGACACCAAAGGCCCGATCTCATCGCGCACCCGCGCGTGATAGGCGTCCAGCCAGTCACGCTCATCAGGCGACAGCAGGCCGGGCTCGATCAGGCGGCGGTCGATGGGGGCCAGCGTCAGGGTCTCGAAACCCAGCATCTCGCGCCCGTCGGGGCTGCCCAGTTCCCGCACCACGATCAGGTTCTCGATGCGGATGCCGAAGGCGCCCTCACGGTAATAGCCGGGCTCATTGGACAGGATCATGCCGGGACGCAGGGGGATGTCCGACACGCGCGACAGCCGCACCGGACCTTCATGCACCGACAGGCCCGCGCCGACGCCATGGCCGGTGCCATGATCGTAATCCATGCCTTCGGACCACAGCGGCGCACGGGCCAGCGCGTCGATATGGCAGCCCGCGACGCCCTTGGGAAACTGCGCCCGCGACATGGCGATCATGCCCTGCAGCACGCGGGTATAGGGGCGGCGCACGGCGGCATCGACCGGACCCATCGGCAGGGTGCGGGTGATGTCGGTGGTGCCGTCGTCATATTGCCCGCCGGAATCGACCAGCAGCACATCGCCGGACTGGATGCGGCGGTCGGTCGCCTCGGTCACGCGGTAATGCACGATGGCCCCGTTCGGACCCGAGCCAAGGATGGTGTCGAAACTGATGTCGATGATGCCCTGCCGGGCGCGCAACTCCTCAAGCTTCTGCGCCACGCCGATCTCGGTCAGGGGCGCGCCGTCCAGATCGCGGGCGCGGGCATCCAGCCATGCCAGCAGCTCGACCATGGCCGCGCCGTCGCGCAGATGCGCGGCGCGCATTCCGGCAATTTCTGCGGCGTTCTTGACGGCTTTCGGCATGATGACCGGATCGGCCGCCTCGGCAATCGGCGTCTTCATGCTTTCGATCAGCTGAAACACCTGTTCTGGCGCGCTGGCGGGATCGACGCGGACCGGCCCGCCCAGATTGGTCAGCGCCACGGTCAGCGCGTCGAAGGGCAGCACCTGCACCTCATTGCCCAGAGCAGCGCGCAGTTCGGAGGAAAACTTCGCCGGATTGGTGAAGATGGCGACATGGCCGTTTTCCTCGATGATGGCGAAAGCCTGCACCACCGGGTTCTTCGGCACATCCGCGCCGCGGATGTTCAACAGCCACGAGATCGAATCCGGCAGCGTCAGCACCGCCGCCTGCTGGCCCGCCTCGCGCAGAAGACCCGCGATGCGGGCGCGCTTTTCCGCCGCCGTCTCGCCCGCCAGCGCATCCGGCCACAGCCGCACCGCACCGACCGGAGGCGCGGGCTGGTCGTCCCAGATCGCATCGACCGGGTTCGAGGAAACCGGATGCAGCCCGATCCCGGTCCCGGCCAGCGATTTCTCCATCTCGCGGATCTCGCGCCGGGTGTGCAGCCACGGATCGAAGCCCACGCGCCCACCTTCGGGCAGCGCCTGGCGCAGCCAGTCCGCCGCCTTCACCTCGGGCCATGGCACGGGGGTGAAATGCGCCAGATCCACCTCGGCCTTGACCTGCACGCGATAGCGCCCGTCGATAAAGACGCCCGCGCGCTCGGCCAGCACGATGGCGAACCCGGCGCTGCCGCTGAATCCCGTCAGCCATGCCAGCCGGGCGTCATGGCCCGCGACATATTCGCCCTGATGCGCATCGGCGCGCGGCACCAGAAACCCGTCCAGCCGCCGGGCAGACAGCGCCGCGCGCAGTGCCTGAAGGCGGGGGACATGGCGCGCGGGATCGGAATGGCTTTCATAGCTTTGAAACATCGGTCTTCTTTCAGGCAGTCAAACGCCGCGCGGCATCCGCGCCCGGCAGGGTTTCGCGCAGGCCTTCGGCCACGGCCTCGGCGCTGCGGCGGTGATGGAATTCCTCGGCGATGCGGGCGCGCGACGCCTGTGCCAGCCGGGTCGCGTAGGCGGGATCTGCCACCAGCGCGGCAATCGCCTGCGTCATCACCTCGGGCTGTTCGGGCGGCACCAGCACGGCATCGCGGCCGCTTTCGATCAATTCGTGATTGCCGCCGACATCGGTGACGACGACGGGCATTTCCATCGCCATCGCCTCCATGATCGCGACCGAGATGCCTTCGTTCAGACTGGCCAGCGCAAAGACATGCGCGCGCTCCAGCGCCTCGCGCACGGCGGTTTCGTTGATCGCGCCCAGCAGGGTCACGGCATCGGCCAGCCCTTTCTGGCGAATGATCCCCTCAAGATGCTGGCGATAGCCGCTGCCGCCCTGTTCGTCTTCGCCGGCGATTTCCAGATGCGCGTCGATGCCCTGTTCGCGCAGCTGCCGCACCGTCTCGATCAGGTGGTCATGGCCCTTGACGGCGTTCAGCCGCCCGCAGGAAAAGATCCGCACCGGCCCGCCGGCGGCAGGGGGCTGCCACGGCGCGCTGCGCCTGATCTGCGACAGATCCACCCCCATGGGCGCCAGATTGACGAAGCCCGGCAGATCCGAGCCGATCTGCTGCTGCGCCACCCGCGTCAGCAGCCTCGAGATGATGGTCGCAAATTTCGCGTGCCGCCATTTCTGCCGCTGGTTCGGGCCATAGCCTTCCAGCGTCGGGCCGTGCAGCGTCAGGCTGTAGCTGGGGCCGCCCAGCCGTTCGGCCAGCATGGCGATGTTCAGACTGTCGGCGCAGCTATGCACATGCACATGGTCCCAGCCCTGTTCGCGGGCGATCCGCTTCAGCCGCGCGCCCATCAGCAGCAGCCCCAGCAACCGCGCGCGCCCTTTCGCGCCGCCCGCCGTTTCCGCCCGCATCGCCGCCCCCAGCCCGCGCATCGCCCCCGCGGGCGAGCGCAGCATCTCGGCCACGGCCTTGGCCGCATCGCCGCCCGACAGCGGCGTCAGATAGCGCGTGCGCCCCTGCGCCTCGGCCGCCCAGCTGTGCGAGGCGACGGCGCGCGGTGGCGGCCGGGTCGAGATCAGATCGGCATCCACGCCCAGTTCAGCCAGGGCCTGCCGTTCGCGCCACAGGAAAATATGGGTCTGGCCGGGAAATTCGGGAATGAAGAAACCAATGCGCAGCAACGGAAAGCCTCCGAAAAGGGGTCGCCTGAATTGGTCGCATAGCGCAGGCGACCATTCAAGCGATCCGGCAAGGATGGTTACCCGGCGCGGCGGGAGAAATTGCCCATCGCGCGCGCCCGTTTGCGCGGGTCGCTTTCAAACAGCGCCGCAAGCTGTTCGGTGATCGCGCCCGCCAGCTGTTCGGCATCGGTGATGGTGACGGCGCGCTGGTAATAGCGCGTCACGTCATGGCCGATGCCGATGGCCAGCAGTTCGACCTGCTTGCGCTTTTCGATCATGGCGATCACGTCGCGCAGGTGCTTTTCCAGATAGTTCGCCGGGTTCACCGACAGCGTGCTGTCATCGACCGGCGCCCCGTCCGAGATCACCATCAGGATGCGGCGCTGCTCGGGGCGTTTCACCAGACGCTTATGCGCCCATTCCAGCGCCTCGCCGTCGATGTTTTCCTTCAGCAGCCCTTCCTTCATCATCAGCCCAAGGTTCGGGCGCACGCGCCGCCATGGCGCATCGGCGGCCTTGTAGATGATGTGGCGCAGATCGTTCAGCCGCCCCGGATGGGCCTGCCGCCCTTCGGCCAGCCATTTCTCGCGGCTGCTGCCGCCTTTCCAGGCGCGGGTGGTGAAGCCAAGGATCTCGACCTTGACCTGCGAGCGTTCCAGCGTGCGCGCCAGCACATCGGCGCAGATCGCGGCAATGCTGATCGGACGCCCGCGCATCGAGCCGGAATTGTCCAGAAGCAGCGTCACCACGGTGTCGCGGAACTCGGTATCCTTTTCGACCTTGAAGGACAGCGGCGTCGTCGGGTTGGCCACCACGCGCGCCAGCCGCCCGGCGTCCAGAACGCCCTCTTCCTTGTCGAATTCCCAGGACCGGTTCTGCTGCGCCTGCAGGCGGCGCTGCAATTTGTTGGCCAGCCGCGACACGGCGCCGCGCAGCGGTTCCAACTGCTTGTCCAGATAGGCACGCAGCCGTTCCAGTTCCGCGGGGTCGGCCAGATCCTCGGCGCGGATCTCTTCGTCGAATTCCTGCGTCCAGACCTTGTAATCGGCGCTGGCTTCGCTGACGGGCGGCGGAATGTCGGGGGGCGTGTCGGCCTCGGACATCTCGGCCTCATCGGCCATTTCCTCGTCGGCCATGTCATCCATGCTGACCTGAGCCTGACGTTCGTCCTGCGTCTGTTCCTGCGTGCGTTCCTGACTGGCCTCGGCGTCTTCGCCCTGATCCTGCTCGTTCGACTGGTTGTCGCCCGATTCCTCGTCCTGTTCGGCGTTGTCGTCGGCCTCGTCTTCCTGCGGCTCATCGGGGTCTTCGCCCAGCTGATCGCCATATCCCAGATCCGAGATCACCCGCCGCGACAGCCGCGCAAAGGCTGCCTGATCGTTCAGCACGCGCTTGATGTCGTCCAGACTGCCGCCGGCCTGTTCCTCGACGAAGGGCCGCCACAGATCCGCGACATGCTGCGCCGAAGGCGGCAGCGCGCGCCCCGTCGCCGCCTGCCGCACGATATAGCCCGCCGCGACCGACAGCGGCGCATCGGCGGGGGATTTGATCTGGCCATAGCCCTTGCGGTCGGCTTCCTGCCCGATCTTGGCGTCGATATTGGACAGCGCGCCCGGCATGTCGCGCGCGCCCAACGCCTCGCATCTTGCGGTCTCCAGCGCCTCGTACAGATCGCGGGCCATCGGGCCCGAGGGGGCGTATTTCAGATGCGTCGCCATATCGTGATGGCGACGTTTCATCGACAGCGCATCCGCCGTGCCGCGCGCCATCAGCACCTCGTCGCGGGTCATGCGGCGGCTGACCTGCGGCAGGCGCATGGTGTCGCCACTGACGCCCGAGGGGTCGGCGCTGAAAGTCACGTTCAGCTCATGATCCTGCGACAGGGCGCGGGTGGCCTCGGTCAGAGCCTTCTTGAACGGATCGGCGGGGTTGTCGGACTTTTTCATGGCGCAAGTTAGACACCGCCCGCGCCCGCACTGCAAGGGCTTCGCGCCCGCTCAGGCGGGTTGTGGCCCGGCGAACTGGTCATAGGCCCGCAGCGCATCGGCGGCATACATCAGCGCGGGTCCGCCGCCCATATAGACGCACAGGCCCAGCACCTCGGCGACCTCAGAGCGGGTGGCGCCCAGTTCCACCAGCGCCTTGCCGTGAAAGCCGATGCAGCCGTCGCAGCGCTGGGTCACGCCGATCGCAAGTGCGATCAGTTCCTTGGTCTTGGCATCCACCGCGCCCCCGGCGGTGGCCGCGCGGGCCAGCGTCCCGAAGCCCTGCATCACCGGCGGCACCGCCCGGCGCAGCTCGGCGGTATATGCGCCGATCCCGGCGATGATGGCGGCATAGTCCTTGTCGGCGGTCATGGAACTTCTCCTCTTTACAATTCATTATTTGCTGATATAATAAAAACATGAATTGTAAAGGATCGACATGACGCTGCCGCCGGACATTCTTTCGGACCTTGCCGTGATGGCGAACAGTGCCGGCCGGGCCTCGGGCTTTCTCAAGGGGCTGGCCAATCCGCAGCGGCTTCTGGTGCTGTGCTGTCTGGCCCGGGGTGAGCGTCATGTCGGCGCGCTGGTCGAGGCGACGGGCATCGGCCAGACCTCGATGTCGCAGCATCTTGCCCGCCTGAAGGCCGAGGGCATCGTCGCGGTCCGCCGTGACCACCGCACGCTTTACTATCGCATCGAGCACCCGGCGGTGGCCGAGATCATGCAGGTGCTGTACCGCCATTTTTGCGAAGGGAAATCCGAATGACCCGCGATCTTGTGTCCGCGCCTCAGGCCGCGCGCTGGCTGACCGAGGGAAGCGCCGTGCTGGTGGACGTGCGCTCGCCCGACGAATTCCGCGCCCAGCATATTGCGCTGGCGGTATCGGTGCCGCTGGACAGGCTGCGGGCCGCATTGCCGTCGCTGGCCGGACGGCGGGTGGTGTTTCAGTGCCAGCGCGGCACGCGCGGCGCATCGGCCTGCGCGATTGCCGAAGCGCGGCAGGGCGAGACCTATAACCTTGACGGTGGCATCGAAGCCTGGAAGGCGGCAGGGCTGCCGGTCGTCGTTGCAGCAGCCGATGGCCGCGAGCCCCTGCCGCTGATGCGGCAAGTGCAGATCGTCGTCGGCGCGCTGGTGCTGCTGCTGGTGATGGCCGGTTTCCTGATCGCCCCGGCCTTCTTCGCGCTGGCCGGCCTGATCGGCTTCATGCTGGCGCTGGCGGGCGTCACCGGCTGGTGCGGCATGGCGTTGTTGTTGCAACGGATGCCGTGGAACCGGGCGGCGGGGTAGGGGGGCTGTCGGTCGCCCTGCGGCAGAGCATTTCTGCAAGGTTCGCGGCAGCCCTGCGCGCTCCGATGCTTTATGCGGGTGGGCGAGACCTAAGGCTAGCACATGGTTTCGCAGGTGACACGGATCGGTGAAGGTCAAGGGGTCGGCTCGTGATCCTCGGCCATTGCGCGGGTGGCCTCGGTCAGAGCCTTCTTGAAAGGATCGGAGGGGTTGTCAGGTTTTTCATGGGTTGACGGCTTTTTCCCGTAGCTCCCAGACCAGTTGGTTGCAGTCAGATTGCCGAAGAAGCTCCGCATACATCGGACGCATCATGTCTTCCTGCTGTTCTACCGACAGAGAGGCCTGCTCCTGCTCGTCCATATCGTCGATCCTGCGCATGGCGGCCGCTTGTTCCCTTCGGCGCTGTTCGACCTGCACGCTTTCATCGTCGCGCAGTCGTTGCAGGGCTTCGGCTTTGCTGGGGCCACCGACGACAAGCGCCTTTGCCATCAGAACCGCCTCAGCTTCCATCGAAGATTTGTTACCATCAGCCAGTTTGGTCGCGTAAAGGTAGTATCCAGCACAGCGTGCGTAGCCTTCCGCCGAGCGATCCAACCGAGGTCGGGACGGCGATGGAGATGGTATCGGCTTGACGACGAATTGCGGCATTGGAACGCGCTCGGGCGCGTCCTCTGCGAAAGAAGCCGCGCCAAGTAACAAAACCAGCGCCGCCGCAGAAAAGAACGCAGCGGATCTGCCCATCACCCCGCCTTGACCGCAGCACTCTCCGGCAGTTCCTCATCAAACAAACGCTGGTAGAATTCGGCGACGGTCTGGCGTTCCAGTTCGTCGCATTTGTTCAGGAAGGTCAGGCGGAAGGCGTAGCCCACATTGTCGGCGAAGATGCGGGCGTTCTGGGCCCATGCGATCACGGTGCGGGGGCTCATCACGGTCGACAGATCGCCCTGCATGAAGGCGGTGCGGGTCAGGTCGGCCAGCGTCACCATCTGGTTGATGATCTTGCGGCCCTTTTCGGTGTTATAGGTCGGGTTCTTGGCCAGCACGATGGCGGCCTCGGCGTCATGCGACAGATAGTTCAGCGTCGAGACCAGCGACCAGCGGTCCATCTGGCCCTGGTTGATCTGCTGCGTGCCGTGATAGAGGCCCGTCGTATCGCCCAGACCCACGGTATTGGCGGTCGCGAACAGCCGGAAAGAGGGGTTCGGCGTGATGACCTCATTCTGGTCCAAGAGCGTCAGCTTGCCGTCGGCCTCCAGCACGCGCTGGATGACGAACATCACATCGGCGCGGCCGGCGTCGTATTCGTCAAAGACGATGGCGGTCGGATTGCGCAAGGCCCAGGGCAGGATGCCTTCGTGGAAGGTGGTGACCTGCTTGCCATCGACCAGCTTGATCGCGTCCTTGCCGATCAGGTCGATCCGCGACACATGGCTGTCAAGGTTGACGCGCACGCAGGGCCAGTTCAGGCGGGCGGCGACCTGTTCGATATGCGTCGATTTGCCGGTGCCGTGATAGCCCTGGATCATCACCCGGCGGTTATAGGCAAAGCCCGCCAGAATCGCCATGGTGGTGTCGGGATCGAATTTATAGGTCGGGTCGATCTCGGGGACGCGGCTGGTGCGTTCGGCAAAGCCCTTCACCTTCATGTCGCTGTCAAGGCCGAACACCTCGCGCAGGTCGATCTCTTCGGTGGGTTTGGCGTTCACGTCCAGCATTCTCGGGCCCTTTCCTCGCAACGAGAGACTTGTTCGCGCATTTGCGGGTGACACGCAAGCACTAGCGGCAGGCGCAATCCCGTCCTGCACTGGCGCAGGCAAATGCGCGGAATCCCGCCCACGGGCTGCGTTGACCCCCGCATTTGCGCGTGTCTAGATGGGCGGATGCTATCGCAAAAGGATAATCCCGCCTTGTCGGAAGCGCGCCTTCTTGAACTGCACCAACTGATTGCGCGCGGATCAAGCGGCGACCGCGCCGCGTTCGATGCGCTTTATGAGGTGACCTCGGCCCGGCTTTACGCCATCTGCCTGTCGCTTTTGCCCGATCGCCCGCTGGCCGAACAGGCGCTGCAACGCGTCTATGCCGATATCTGGCGCGGCACGCGGCGCCCCAATGACAGCGGCACGCCCGCCTTGGCGTGGCTGGACGATCAGGCCCGCGCCAGTGCGGCGGCGCTGTTGCCACCCGATGCGGCCCTGCCTGCCATGCCCGCGGATCCGACGCCCGTGATGCCGCCCGCCCGCGCCCGCAACCGCCTGCGCGAAGAGCTGGGCATGGCGCAGGCCCCGTTTTCCGAGGTGCTGGACAGCCGCATCCGCTGGTGGCAGCGCCCGCAGGCCCTGCTGGGTGCGGTCGTGGCGGTGCTGGTGGTGGCGGCGGTGCTGCTGGTGCCGGTCATCGCGCCCTCGGGGCAGGCGGGTTGGCAGACGCAGGTCGTCTCGCAGCCGGCGGGGCTGCGGGTCGATGTCTCGGTCCATCAGCGCGATCTGCAGATCGCGCTGCAAAGCGGCGCTGCACCTGTGGGCCGGGACTGGGAACTGTGGTGGATGGCCCCCGATGGCGCGGCCCCGGTATCTTTGGGGCTGGTCCCGCATGAGGAAGGCAGCGTGACCCGTCCGCTGCCGCAGGGGCTGGACGCGGCAGACGGCGTGCAGATCGCGCTGTCCGACGAACCCGAAGGCGGCGCGCCCGCAGGTGTCGCCACAGGCCCGATCATCGCCATTTCAACGCTGTCGCCCTGAACCTTCGTGAACCGACTTGCCCTTGTCGCGTTGCTTTGCGCAGATACGTTCAAGCGAACGTGAACGACAGACGGGACGGATGGTGCGGATATGAGCGGATTGCTGGCGCTTCTGGATGATGTGGCGGGGATCGCCAAGATTGCGGCGGCCTCGGTCGATGACGTGGCGGGACAGGCCGCGAAGGCCGGGGCGAAGGCAGCGGGGGCGGTGATCGACGACGCGGCCGTGACGCCCAAATATGTGCAGGGCTTCAAGGCCAGCCGTGAATTGCCCATCGTGCTGAAGATCGCGCGCGGGTCGCTGTTCAACAAGCTGGTGATCCTGCTGCCCATCGCGCTGATCCTGTCGGCCTTTGCGCCGTGGCTGATCTCGCCCTTGCTGATGCTGGGGGGCGCCTATCTGTGCTTCGAGGGCGCCGAAAAGGTCGCCCATGTCTTCAGCCAGCACGAGGTCAACGCCCCCAAGCTGCAAACCACCGAGGATGGCGGCGCGGGGCTTGAGGAAAAGCGCGTCAAGGGCGCGATCAAGACGGATTTCATCCTGTCGGCGGAAATCATGACTATCGCGCTGGCCACCATCCCCACCAGCGACACGATCTGGCAAAAGGCGCTGATCCTTGCCGTGGTCGCCGTGGGCATCACAGTGGCAGTCTATGGCTTTGTGGCGCTGATCGTGAAGGCGGATGATTTTGGCCTGCATCTGGCGGAACGCGGCGGCCCGCTGGCCGGGCTGGGGCGCGGGATCGTGCGGGTAATGCCGGGCTTCATGAAACTGCTGACGATCGTTGGCACTGCAGCCATGATCTGGGTCGGCGGCCAGATCGTCGTGCATGGCATGCACGAGCTGGGCCAGCATCAGCCCTATGAATGGGTCAGCCACATGGCGCAATCCGCCGCAGCCGCCCTGCCTGCCGCGCCGGGCCTTGCCAGCTGGGCCACGACGGCGTTTTTCGACGGCATCTTCGGCCTGCTGCTGGGGCTGATCCTGATCCCGGTGGCGCATTACGTCATCACGCCGGTCTTTGGCGCGGTGTCGGGGCTGTTTGGCAAGGCGTGACGCTTGCCCTTGGCGGCGTAGCGGGATTTAACTGCCATACCGCCAAGGAGGAGAGCGATGCCCATTCCCGCCGCCGCCATCGACGCCCTGCAGGCATTGCTGGGCGACCGTTTTTCGCAGGCGCAGGCCGAACGCGACCTGCATGGCCAGTCCGAGACGTTTCACCGCGCGCGCCCGCCCGATGCCGTGGCCTTTCCTGTGTCGACGGCTGATGTGTCGGGCATCATGGCGATCTGTCATGCGCAGGGCGTGCCGGTGATCGGCTGGGGCACCGGCACCTCGCTTGAGGGGCACGCGCTGGCGCCGCATGGCGGGCTGGTCGTGGATCTGATGCGGATGGACCGGGTGCTGGACATCCGCGCCGAAGACCTGCAGGCCAGCGTCCAGCCCGGCGTCACCCGCGAGGCGCTGAATACCGAGCTGCGCGCCACGGGGCTGTTCTTTCCGGTCGATCCCGGCGCGAATGCCAGCCTTGGCGGCATGGCCGCGACCCGCGCCAGCGGCACGACCGCCGTGCGTTACGGCACGATGCGCGACAACGTGCTGGCGCTGGAGGTGGTGCTGGCCGATGGCCGCGTCATCCGCACCGGGACGCGGGCGGCGAAATCCAGCGCGGGTTACGACCTGACCGGGCTGTTCGTCGGCTCGGAAGGGACGCTGGGCATCATCACCGAACTGACGCTGCGCCTGCATGGCCAGCCCGAAGAGACCGCCGCCGCCGTCTGCGCCTTTGCGACGCTGGAGGCGGCGGTGGAATGCGTCACCGCCACCATCCAGTCGGGCATCCCGATGGCGCGGATCGAATTCATCGACGCCGATGTGGTGCGCGCCTTCAACGCCGCCACCGGCACCCAGATGCATATCGGCCCGCATCTGATGGTGGAATTCCACGGCAGCCCGGCCTCGGTCGCGGCGGATGCGCAGGCCTTCGGCGCGCTGGCGCAGGATTTCGGCGGCACCGGCTTTGACTGGGCCACCACGCCCGAGGCCCGCGCCGCGCTGTGGAAGATGCGCCACAACGCCTATCGCTCATGCCTGGCGCTGCGGCCCGGCGCGACGGCGGTCGTCACCGATGTCTGCGTGCCGATGTCGCATCTGCCCGAGGCCGTGGCCGAGGCCGCCCGCGACATCCGCGCCGAGGGGCTGCTTGGTCCGATGGTCGGCCATGTCGGAGACGGCAATTTCCATTCTCAGATTCTGGTGATGCCCGGCAATGACGCCGAAATGGCCGCAGCCAAGCGCGTCGCCATTCGCATGGCCGAACGCGCGCTGTCGGTGGGCGGCACGATCACCGGCGAACATGGCGTGGGCATCGGCAAGCGCGGCCTGATGCGCGCCCAGCATGGCGACGCTGTGGACGTGATGGCCGCGATCAAGGCGGCGCTGGATCCGCAGGGCATCATGAACCCCGGCAAAATGCTGCCCGGCTGATTACCGCGTCCGGTCACGCCGCAATTCGCTCAGCACCTGCCGCAAGGGCGCGTCCGAGATCTGCATCGGCCCTGAAAACGGCCGGTTCATGTCCATCACCAGATACAGCGACCCGGAAATCAGCGCGGCGGCAATCGTCACGCAGGCCGTGACCACGCCGTTTTTCGGCGCGCGATAGCCGAAGCTGGCAAAGATCAGCGCCAGCCACGCCGCCAGCATCGCGATCAGCGGCACGGGCACGCTGCGCTGCGCGGCCTCGATGATGTCCCAGCGTTCCTCGACCAGCTGTTGATATTGCTGGCGGATATCGTCCAGCAGGGATTGCGCGGCGGCATCTGCGGGCACCAGCACCGCCAGCGCGTCGCCCACCGCCGTCAGCCCGTGTTCGGAACTGTAATCGCGCAATGTCTCGTCCCGGCGCAGGCGGGCGGGATTGGCGATCGCCAGCTCGACATAGCGGGCCAGCAGCACCCGCGTCGGATCGGCATCCGGGCCATAGGCCGACAGCGAACGGTCCAGCAGAATCAGATGCGTCGAATAGCTGTGGACCTGATTGTCCAGCGACTCGAACCCCGCGCGTGAGGAATTGATCAGCAGGCCGAACACCAGCGAGGTCATGACAACGAACAGGTTCGCCACCAGGCGGATGACATTGTTCGTCTCGTCACTGACATGCTGGCTGGCCAGACGCGGCGTCAGGTGCCGCGCGGTCAGCGCCGCCGCGGTCAGGGTCAGAAACATCAGCAGGGCAAAGACGATCTCGAACATCCGTTTCCCATCCGGCGCGCGGCCTGTTCCAGTGTGGTTTTCCGCGTGGCGATCCCGCCCGCGGTGGCATTGGACCGCCATAAAAGACAGCCTGACACATTCGTGACTGTCACGCCATCGTGACAGAAACCTGCGCCTTTGCGATAAAGGCCCAAAGTGCCGAGACAGGCGCAAAGGGCAGAGGGCAGTCATGAAGTTTCTTGCAAGGATAATGTCGGTGGTGCTGCTGGTCGCTTTGGCGGCCTGTGGCGGCGGCCAACCGACCCAGCAGCGGGCCGTGATGGTGGGGCAGGGGCTTGGCCCCAAATTCGGCGACAGCCAGCCCCATGCATGGGTCGGCGGCCACCCCTATGATCACCCGGTCCACGGCATCGACGTGTCACGCTGGCAGGGCGATATCGACTGGCAGCGCGTGCGTGGCACGGGCGTCAGCTTCGCCTTCATCAAGGCGACCGAGGGCGGCGATCACGCGGACCCGAACTTCCGCCGCTACTGGTACGAATCCGGGCAGGCGGGCATTCCGCGCGGGGCCTATCATTACTTCTATTTCTGCCGCTCGGGCGCGCAGCAGGCGGCGTGGTTCATCGCCAATGTGCCGCGCGAACGCGGTGCGATGCCGCCGGTGCTGGATCTGGAATGGACCGCCTCGAAGACCTGCCCGCGCCGTCCGCCGGGCGATGAGGTCCTGCGCGAGGCCAAGATCTTCAAGGACATCCTGCACCAGTATTACGGCCAGCGTCCGATCATCTATACCACCGTCGATTTCTATCGCGACAACAACCTGGCCTCATGGCCCGAGGAGTTCTGGCTGCGCTCGGTCGCAGGCCATCCGCGCATCGTCTATCCGGGCCAGCGTTACACGTTCTGGCAATATACCGGCACGGGGATCGTGCCGGGCATCCGGGGCAATGTGGACCTGAACGTCTTTGCCGGGGATCCGGCCCAGTGGCGCCAATGGCTGAACCGACGGCTGCAATAGCCCGATCGCTTCTGTGGTTTGAATTCGGGGTGCTCTATATCGGGGCACCCCTTGGCATCGCCCTGTTCATGCCCGGCCATCTGCTGTTCGAGGCGCTGGCCGTCTTCAGCTTTGCCGGGCTGGTGCTGTTGTGGTTCACCGGCGGCTTTCACTGGCGCAGCCTTGTGCGGGGCTGGAGCCGTGTGCCGTGGCGCGATGTGGTGCTGATCGCGCTGGCCACCCTGCTGGCGGGCGTGGTGATCCTGTCGCTGTCGCGCCCCGATGCGCTGTTTCAGATGCTGCGGAACCGGCCGGAATTCATCCCGGTGATCTGGACCTTCTATCCCCTGCTGTCCGCCCTGCCGCAGGAGCTGATCTTCCGCCCGCTGTTCTTTCACCGCTACAAGGTGCTGCTGCCCGACGGCCGGGGGGCCATCGCGCTGAACGCGGCGATCTTTTCCTTTGCCCATCTGATGTATTGGTCATGGGTGGTGGCGCTTCTGACCTTCGTGGGCGGCTGGGTCTTTGCCCGCGCCTATCTGGACCGGGGCTTTCCCGCGGCGTGGATCCTGCATGCCGTGGCGGGAAATGTGCTGTTTGCCGTGGGAATGGGGGCCTACTTCTACAGCGGCAACGTGGTGCGGCCGTTCTGAAAGCTTGACTTCCCCCCGGCGACACGGTTCATGCGTTGCCTGATACGCAAGGGGAAAAACGATGAGCGCCTATCGCAGCCATACCTGCGGCCAGCTGACTGCCGAAGCTGCCGGAACCGAAACCCGCCTGTCCGGCTGGGTCCACCGGGTCCGAGATCACGGCGGTGTGCTGTTCATCGACCTGCGCGACCATTACGGCATCACGCAGGTCATCGCCGACAGCGACAGCCCGGCCTTCGGCACGCTGGAAAAGCTGCGCGCCGAAACCGTGATCCGCATCGACGGCCGCGTGAAGCTGCGCGATGCCGCGCTGGTCAATGCCAAGCTGCCCACCGGCGAGATCGAGGTCTATGCGACCGATGTGGACATCCTTGGCGCCTCGGACGATCTGCCCCTGCCGGTCTTTGGCGATCAGGATTATCCCGAAGAAACCCGGCTGACCTATCGCTTTCTGGACCTGCGCCGGGAAACGCTGCACAACAACATCATGCTGCGCTCGCAGGTCGTGCGTTCCATCCGCAACCGCATGTGGGATCAGGGTTTCACCGAGTTCCAGACGCCGATCATCACCGCCTCCTCGCCCGAGGGTGCGCGCGATTTTCTTGTCCCCTCGCGTCTGCATCCGGGCAAGTTCTATGCGCTGCCGCAGGCCCCGCAGCAGTTCAAGCAGCTGATCATGGTGGCGGGGTTCGACAAGTATTTCCAGATCGCGCCCTGTTTCCGCGACGAAGACCCGCGCGCCGACCGGTCGCCGACGGATTTCTATCAGCTGGACATCGAGATGTCCTTTGTCGAGCAAAAGGACGTGTTTGCCGCCGTCCAGCCCGTCATTCAGGGCCTGTTCGAGGAATTCGGCAAAGGCCGCCGCGTGGATGCCGACTGGCCGCTGATCCCATACAAAGAGTCGATGCTGAAATATGGCAGCGACAAGCCGGACCTGCGCAACCCCATCGAAATGCAGATCGTCAGCGAGCATTTCGCGGGCTCGGGCTTTGCGATCTTCGCCAAGCTTCTGGAACAGGACGGCACCGAGGTGCGCGCCATTCCCGCGCCGAAAGGCGGCTCGCGCAAGTTCTGCGACCGGATGAACAAATTCGCGCAGGAACAGGGTCTGCCCGGCATGGGCTATATCTTCTGGCGCAAGGGCGATGATGGCCAGATGGAGGCCGCAGGCCCGCTGGCCAAGAATATCGGCCCCGAACGGACCGAGGCGATCCGGCTGCAACTGGCTCTGGGCGAGGGCGATGCCGCCTTCTTCCTTGGCGGCAAGCCCGAAACCTTCGAGGCCGTCGCAGGCCGCGCCCGCAATGTCATCGGCAGCGAACTGGGCCTGTCGGAAACCGACAGCTTCCGCTTTGCGTGGATCGTCGATTTCCCGATGTATGAAAAGGGCGACGAGGGCCGTATCGACTTCAGCCACAACCCGTTCTCGATGCCGCAGGGCGGGCTTGAGGCGCTGAATGGCGATCCGCTGAAGGTCCATGCCTATCAGTATGATCTGGCCTGCAACGGCTATGAGTTGATCTCGGGCGGGATCCGCAACCACAAGCCGGAAATCATGTTCAAGGCGTTCGAGCTGGCCGGTTACGGCAAGGATGAGGTCGAAAAGCGCTTTGGCGGCATGGTCAAGGCGTTCCGCTATGGCGCGCCGCCGCACGGCGGTTGTGCTGCGGGGATCGACCGGATCGTGATGCTGCTGGCGGATGAGCAGAACATCCGCGAGGTCATCATGTTCCCGATGAACCAGCGCGCCGAAGACCTGATGATGGGCGCACCGTCCGAACCCACCAACGACCAGATGCGCGAATTGCGGCTGCGGGCGCTGCCGAAGGAGTGATCCTTCGGCAAGGCTTTGCTGCACCGCCGCATTTGCCAAAACCGTGATCTGACTTCCGGCGGCGATCTGCGCTAATCTGCGGATGAAACAAGCGCCCCGGAAAGGTCACCGCATGTCTTTCGGCTTTCCCGAACTGGCCGCGATCCGGCTGGGTTACGGGCTGTCCCCGCTGATGCCGCCGCCGCGCGATGTCGAGGCGGTTCTGTCCGGCCCGGCCAATGCCGGGCCCGACGCCCAAGCCATGACGACCGATGAGGCGCGCAAGATCAGTCTTGAACTGATGCGTCTGAGCCGCGCCCGCAAGGATGGCGGCGATGCCGATGAAAAGGCGTTCATGGAATACAACCGCGATCTGGGGCGGTTGCTGGTGCGCGACCTGCGCCGCCGTTTGGTGCGCGCTATCGACGATCCGGTGGGGTTCGGCGAACGGCTGGTGCAGTTCTGGGCCGACCACTTCACCGTCAGCCCCGGCAGCGCCGGCAATCAGGCGCTGACCATGGCGTTTGTCGATGAGGCGATCCGCCCGCATGTGAATGGCCGCTTTGAAGACATGTTCTTTGCCGCCGACACCCATCCGATGATGCTGGTCTATCTGAACCAGAACAGCAGCCGTGGCCCGAACTCGCCCTTTGCCAAGCGCCGCGCGAACCGCGCATTGGGCCTGAACGAGAACCTTGCGCGCGAGGCGATGGAGCTGCATTCGCTGGGCGTCGGCGCCTCCTATGACCAGAATGACGTGCGCCAGCTTGCCGAATTGCTGACCGGCCTGACCTATAGCCCGCAGGACGGCTTTGCCTTCCGGCCGAATATCGCCGAGCCGGGGGCCGAGACCGTGCTGGGCAAAAGCTATGGCGGCGGGCGCCATCCCAGCATCGACGACATCCGCGCCGTGTTCCGCGATCTGGCCCGGCGTCCGGACACCGCGCAATTCGTGTCGCGCAAGCTGGCGGTGCATTTCATTTCGGACAATCCATCGGACGATCTGGTCGATGCCATGGCCGCGACATGGCGCGAGACCGGGGGCGATCTGCCGCAGGTCTATCGCGTGATGGTGACGCATCCCGAACTGGAATCGGCCATGCGACAGAAGGTGCGCCAGCCCTTCGATCTGCTGGCCGCCGGATACCGGGCGCTGGGAATTACCGGCAAGGATCTGATGGCGCTAGATTTTCCGCAACTGCCCGCAATGACCTTCGATCAGATGAACCGCATGGGGCAGCCATGGTCGCGCCAGACCGGCCCCGATGGCTGGCCCGAGGAGGCGCAGGCTTGGATCGCGCCGCAGATGCTGGCTGCGCGCATCACATGGTCGTTGCAGATGCCCAGCAAGATGCTGAACACCCTGCCGGACCCGCGCGCGTTTCTGGAAACCGCGCTTGGCAGCACCCGGTCCGAGGAACTGGCATGGGCCGTGCCCAAGGCCGAAAGCCAGATCGAGGGCGTGGCGCTTGTGCTGGCCTCGACCGATTTCAACCGGCGATAGGAGGCGATGATGATCGAACTGGACCGGCGCCTGTTTCTGAAAAGCGCGGCCTTGATCGGTTGCTCGGCTGCGGCGCATCCGCTGATGTCGTCGATGACCTTTGCCTCGGTCCCGTCGGACAACCGGCTGGTGGTCATCATCCTGCGCGGCGCGATGGACGGGCTGGATGTCTTGCAGCCTTACGGCGATCCGATGCTGGCCAAGCTGCGGCGCGACATCTCGGCCGGGCCCGAGCGGGGGGCGCTGGATCTGGACGGGTTCTATGCGCTGCATCCCCGGCTGCAGCCGCTGCTGCCGCTGTGGCAGAAGGGCGAGCTGGGCTTTGCGCATGCGGTCTCGACCCCCTACCGCGACAAACGCAGCCATTTCGACGGGCAGGATCTGCTGGAGGCCGGGACCGGCAATGACCTGCCGGTCGACCGTCGCATCGGGGGCTGGCTGAACCGGCTGTTGCAGACCATGCCGGGGGCGACCGCGGAAACCGCCTATGCGGTCGGGGTCGAGCAGATGCGCATTCTGTCGGGCGATGCCGCCCATCTGGCATGGGCCCCGCGCGCCAGCCTGACGCTGTCGCCGCAAGCCCAGACCCTGCTGGAGCATGTCTATCATGAAGACCCGCTGTTTCGCGAAGCGGCGCGCGATGCGATCCGCATCGGGTCCGAGACCGAGCAGGGCGAGCGTGGCAAGGGGCCGACCGCCGATGCGCAGGCGCTGGGGGCTTTTGCGGCGAACCGGCTGAATGGCCAATCGCGGATTGCGGCGTTTTCCATCGCCGGCTGGGACACGCATGCCAATCAGGAACAGGCGCTGGGGCGGGCGCTGGACCGGCTGGCCGCGGCAATTCTGGCGCTGCGGGACGGGCTGGGACCGAACTGGTCGCGCACCACCGTTCTGGCCATGACCGAATTCGGGCGCACGGTGCGCGAGAACGGATCCGGCGGCACGGATCACGGCACCGGCGGCGCGATGCTGATGGCCGGGGGCGCCATCCGGGGCGGGCGCGCCTATGGCGACTGGCCGGGGCTGGGCGAGGGGCAGCTTTACGCCGATCGCGACCTGATGCCCACGCGCGACATCCGCGCCTATGCCGCATGGGCCATGCGCGGGCTGTTCGGCGCCGATCGCGACATGCTGGAGCGCAGCATCTTTCCGGGGCTGGATCTGGGCGGCGATCCGAAGATGCTGGCCTGAGCGGGGAAGGGGGGGCGCTGCCCCCGTCCCTGCGGGACTCCCCCGGAGTATTTTCGGAACGAAGAAACCTGTGGCGCTGCGCTGCGGGCTTGACCTGCCCGGCTGCGGGCGCATTCTGGCCGGGTTGCAGTTACAGGCCGAAAAATCATGAGTGAACGCCCCCTTGGCCCGCAGGTTGCGGGTTTCGTGCCGCCCCCGCCCCCCGGTCCGGAGGTGATCGGCGGCGTGCATGTCACGCTGGAGCGGCTGGATGCGGCGCGGCATGCCGATCCGCTTTTTGCCGACAATCTGGGGCAGGACTGGTTGTGGGATTACATGCCCTATGGTCCGTTCGCGAGCTTGCAGGAGTATCGCGACTGGCAGGCAGAGATGGCCACGAAGGCCGATCCGTTCTTTTACGCGCTGCGCGACACGATTTCGGGCCGGGTCGGCGGGTTGGCGTCCTATCTGCGGATCGATCCGTCGAATGGCGTGATCGAGATCGGGCATATCCAGATTTCGCCCGCGATGCAGCGCAGCCCGGCGGCCACCGAGGCGATTTCGCTGATGATCCGGTGGGCCTTCGAGGCGGGGTATCGCCGCGTCGAATGGAAATGCAATGCGCTGAACGCGCCTTCGATGCTGGCCGCAAGGCGCTATGGCTTTCGCCATGAGGGGACGTTTCGCCAGCACATGCTGGTCGAGGGGCGCAACCGCGATTCCGCGTGGTTTGCCATTCTGGATGACGAATGGGCGCGGCTGGGGCCTGCCCATGCGGCATGGCTGGATCCGGCGAATTTCGACGGGGCGGGGCGGCAGCGTCAGGCCTTGTCGCAGCTGACGGCGCAGGCGATGGGCTGGGATCAGCCTTGAGGCGTTGGGGTCAGGAGCCCTGAACCGCCGACAGCCGGTCCTGCACCATGCCGCTGATTCGTGCCAGTTCCATCGCCAGTGCCGGGCCGTTCGCCTGATCGCGCGTCAGCGCTGTCGCGGCATCCTCCAGCGGCCGGTCATGCGACGAGCGTGCGACACCGGCCAGGAAACGGGCAATGTATTCGATGGCGGCGATGTCATCGGCACCCGACAGAACCTCGGCCACATGGGCAAGGTCGTCGCGCAGCGCGTCCTGATCCGGCGTGATCACATCGTCGGGCAGCAGGCGCAGGCCTTGCGGGCGATCCTGTGGCGGCAGGGCGGCCAGAATGGCCTGCTGGAATGTCGCGAGGCTTTCGATAGGCTTGGTCAGGAACCCGTCCGCCCCCGCAGCCATCGCCGCATCGCGGTTGTCGGGATCGCCCGAGATGCCCAGCACCACCGGAACGCGGGGCGTGGCGCGCAGGATGGTGCGGATCATGTCGGCCCCGTTGCCGTCGGGCAGGCCCATGTCGACGATGACGGCGCCGGGGCGATAGGTTTGCAGATGGCGCAGCGCCGCGCGGATGGTATCGGCACGGCGGATCCGCGCGCCGGACCGCAGGCACAAAAGCCGCACCGCCTCGGAGGCGAAGCGCGAATCCTCGACCACCAGCACGGTCAGCCCGGCCAGTGGCCGGTTGGGCAAGCCGGAGATCAGAGTGGGAATTTCATCGAGGTCCGTGGTCAGATCGTCGCTCATGGTCCGATTCCTTGAATGGGGGTCGCTTCCTCATGCGTTAAAAATCGCGCGATTCGCCTAAGAAGTGGTTAACGGGCGGGAAAGCAGTCGGGCGGTTTTTGCTTTCACCATGGCATTGCCCGCCCTAGAACGGGGATGCAGGGGGGACATCGCATGATCGGACGCTTGAACCATATCGCCATCGCCGTGCCGGATCTTGAGGCGGCGGCGGCGCAATACCGCGATACGCTGGGGGCCGCCATCGGCCAGCCGCAGGACGAACCCGATCACGGTGTCACCGTCATCTTCATCGACCTGCCCAACACCAAGCTGGAACTGCTTTACCCCTTGGGTGATGACAGCCCGATCAGGGGGTTTCTGGAAAAGAACCCCTCGGGCGGCATCCATCACATGTGCTTCGAGGTCGAGGATATCCTGTCCGCCCGCGACCGTCTGAAGGCCGAGGGTGCGCGCGTTCTGGGAAGCGGTGAGCCGAAGATCGGCGCACATGGCAAGCCGGTGCTGTTCCTGCATCCCAAGGATTTCAACGGCTGCCTGATCGAACTGGAGCAGGTCTGATGAGCCTGACCGGGGGGATCGTGCTGTATTCCGTCCTGTGGTTTCTGGTCATGTTCCTGCTGCTGCCCATCGGCCATCGCAGTCAGGAGGAAATGGGCGAGGTGACGCCCGGCACACCGCCCGGCGCGCCCTATCGACCGATGCTGCGCAAGAAGATGCTGTGGGCCACGCTGATCACCGCGGTGCTTTGGGCGGTGATCGCATGGATCATTCTGGCCGATATCATCACCCGCGCCGATCTGCAGTCCTGGACGAGCTGAGATGATACAGGTGGGTAAAGCCCACCGCCGCCAGCACCGGCACGAAGACGTTCAGGATGGGCACCGTTGCCAGCAGCGCAATGACGATGCCAAGCGCGGTTGCCTGCGCAAACAGCCGCTTGCGCAGCGCCCGCGTCGCCTCGGCGCTGAGATGGCGGCGGGCGGCCATCTGCAGAAACTCGCGCCCCAGCAGCCAGCCGTTCAGCCCATAGAACAGCAGCGATGCCAGCGGCCCCAGAAACAGCGAGGCGATCAGCGAGACCAGCGTGACAAGCATCACCGCGCCCATCACCGCCAAGGATTCCAGCAGCCCCTCGCGGAAGCGGACGGATTTTCCCTGCACGCCGGGGTAATGGATATCCTCGACGGCCTTGGCCAGATGCTCGGCGAAAAGCCCTGCAAAGCCCGCGGTGACCGGGGCCATCAGGAAGATCGACATGATCGGAAACAGCAGCAACGAGCCCCATGACAGCGCGCCGTTGATATGGATCTCTCCGATCAGGGGCAGGGTCAGGATGTCGGGGCCGAAGCTGCGCACTGCCCAGATCACCAGGGCCTGCAAGGCAGCGAACAGCAGCAGCGACAGCAGCACCCCCAGCGCCACCACGCCGAAGATGCGCGGGCGGCGCAGGTCGCCAAGCGCGCGGATCAGGGCTGCCGGAACGATCACAGAAAGACCGTCTTGGCGGCGATATCGGGGCGCGGGCGGTCGGGGGGCGTGGTGCCGCGCTGGCCGATATGGATCAGCCCGACGACCCGTTCCTGCGGGGTCGTGCCCAGATGCGCCTGTGCAAATTCCGGCTGGGTGGCCGGGCCGGACAGCCATGCTGCGCCATAGCCTGCCGCCAGCGCCGCATTGACCAGCCCCAGACAGACCGCGCCCGCGGACAGGAACTGTTCCCATTCCGGGATCTTCGGGCTGTCGACCGGGGCAGAGATCACCGCCACCACGACGGGCGAGCCGAAGGCCGAGCGGGCCTTTTCCACCGCAGCCTCATCGCCGCCCATTGCCGCGACATGCTGGCCCAACAGCGGCGCCAACCGGTCCAGCGCCGCACGGCCCAGAACGGCAAAGCGCCACGGCTCCAGCTTGCCGTGATCGGGCGCGCGGGCGGCCAGTTCCAGCAGATCCAGAAGTTCGGCATCCGAGGGTGGCGGGCCGGTCAGCAGCTTCGGCGGGTGCGAGCGGCGGTTGCGCAGGAAGGCAAGGGCGGCGGGGTCGGTATGCTGCAATCGGGTCACCTTGGGGCAGGGGCAATGGGCCGCGTCTTGCATCGGCGCGGCGCTTTCGTCATGCCGGGGACCATGACCGATCTCAGCCATCTTGCGCAACCCGGCACCGAGATTGCGGTGCGCGTGACGCCTCGGGCCAGCCGCAACGCCGTGCTGGCGGATGCGGGCGGGTTGCGCGTGACCGTCACCGCCGTTCCCGAAGATGGCAAGGCCAACAAGGCGGTGCAGAAGCTGCTGGCCAAGTCGCTGGGCATCGCGCCGTCGCGGCTGGTGCTGATCCGGGGCGCGACTGCGCGCGACAAGGTGTTTCGCGTGGATTAGCGGCGTTCCAGCCGGTAATTCCCCTCGGGCAGGTTCAGGGCCGCACGCAATTCCTCAAGCTGTTCCATGGTCATGACGATCTGGGCCAGCTCGCCGGTATCGGGGTCGAATTGCTCGACCACCACACGGTCGTCGAAGGTCTGGATGATGACATCTTCGTTCAGCGGACGCTCGCTGGCATTCGGGCCGCGGGGCAGCTCATCGACAAGGGTGATGACGGTGGCGTCGAAGTCATGTTCGATGGTGAACATCGCAAAGCCTTTCTGCGGCAGGATTTAACCAACTTTCGCGTGAACCGGGAGCGGGGGCAAGAGCGGGGGTTGGCGTCAGGGCCGCCACACGGATATGTTGATCTGACGACCGGCCACGACGCGCCGGACCTACAAAGGGGGCGCGGATGTTCAGAATGTGGCAGATGGCAGCGATTTCGGCGCTGGTCCTTGCTGGCTGCGTCGCGCAGCCGATGACGCAACCGCCGGGCGGCGCGCTGCCCCCGTTGCCGCTGCCCTCGGGCAGCCCCGCGCCCGATACGCCGACCGGGCCGCGCGCTTCGGCCCGCGCCTTCATTCAGGTCATCGACCGGATGGAGCCTGCCGTCGAACGCGAATGCCGCGAACGTCGCCAGCAGCCGATCAATTGCGATTTCCAGTTCGTCGTCGACGACCGCGAGGGGCTGGAGCCGAACGCCTTTCAGACCGTCGATGACAGCGGTCGCCCGATCATCGGCTTTACGCTGTCGCTGATCGGCGCTGCCCGCAATCAGGACGAGCTGGCCTTTGTCGTCGGCCATGAGGCCAGCCACCACATCCTTGGACATATCACCCGCAAAAGCAGCGCCGCGACAATGGGCGCGGTGATTCTTGGCGGTCTGGCCAGCGCCTATGGCGGCAATAGCGAGGCGATCGAAAGTGCCCAGCAAATGGGCGCACAATTCGGCGCGCGCTACTATTCCAAGGAATGGGAGCTTGAGGCGGATTATCTGGGCGCGATTATCACAATGAATGCAGGCTATGACCCGCAGCACGGTGCGCAATTCTTCGCTCGCATCCCCGATCCGGGTGATAAGATTTTGGGCACACACCCGTCGCGCGAGGCGCGGATCGCCCAGGTCAGCCGCGCGGTTGCCGATTACAGATCCGGTCGCGCGCGATAAAACCTTGCCCCTGTGGCAGAGTTGCCGCAAGCCGCCGATTGGCCGTTAAGCCAAGGAATCTGCGTGATTTTTCATGAACGGAACGGTCTGGAATTTTTCGGTCAGCAACAAAACGAACATATATGACGTGTGGTTTCATGGCTTGTGGGCGCCGGGTTCCCAAAAATTGCTTTCATAGGCGAGACTTCGCCTATAGTTTCCCGGTGTGATTGAAGATCAGGAAGACAGATTGAAACGGCGGCCCGCCGCATAAGGGCAAAATTTTTGGGGGCTATTTTATGATCGGCATCATTTTGTGGAGCAGTCTTGCCAAGGAAAAGGCTGTCATCTGGTGCGAAGACCATGGCGCCTTGGCTTATCTGCAAGGACAGGAAAACCTGCAATCCGCTGATCGCTGGCCCGAATCGGGTGATCTGGTGGAGCTTGAGTTCGAGACCATCAACGAGCTGCGCCATGCGCGGTCTGTGTCGCTGGTCTCGAATGGAAACCGCTCGGAACTGCCGGGGCTGTTGCGGGGCATGGGCGATGTTTCGCCGGCAGAGCCGCCCGTGCTGCGGGTGATTTCCAACACCTCGTTTGCCGGGCCGCAACTGCCGCCGCGCAAGGTGGCGGCGGCAGGCTGATCGGTCAGACGCCGCGCGCCAGCGCGGCGACGCCGGTGCGCGCCATGTCCGACAGGCCCAGCGGGCGCATCAGATCGGCGAAGGCGTCCAGCTTTTCGGGCGTGCCGGTGATTTCAAAGACAAAGCTTTCCAGCGTCGAATCGACCACATTGGCGCGGAAGATCTCGGCGATGCGCAGCGCCTCGACGCGCTTGTCGCCTTTCCCGCCCACCTTGAACAGCCCCAGCTCGCGGCCGACATTCGGCCCTTCGACAGTCAGGTCATGCACCTCATGGACCGGAACGATCCGGCCAAGCTGCGCCTTGATCTGTTCGATCACGGCAGGCGTGCCGCGCGTCACGATGGTGATGCGCGAGCGGTGGCCCAGATGATCGACCTCGGCCACGGTCAGGCTGTCGATATTGTAGCCGCGCCCGGAAAACAGCCCGATGACGCGGGCCAGAACGCCCGGCTCGTTTTCGACCAGGATCGCCAACGTGTGGCTTTCGATCACCTGCGAATTGGGGTCGCGCAGGTCATAGGCCGAATGGCTGGACGCGCCCTTCTGAATGTTCAGTGCCGCCATGTTCGCTCTCCTCAGACCAGTGCCGCGCCGGTGCCGGTGATGGCACCTTCGGTCGAGGCTTCGCCCAGCAGCATTTCGTTATGCGGCTTGCCCGAGGGGATCATCGGGAAGCAGTTCTCGTGTTTTTCGACCATGACATCCAGAATGAACGGGCCGTCATAATCCAGCATTTCCTGAATGGCGGCATCCAGATCGGCCGGATCGCTGACCAGCCGCCCCTTGCAGCCAAAGGCCTCGGCCAGCTTGACGAAATCGGGCAGGCTGTCGGACCACGACTGGCTGTAGCGCTCGCCATGCAGCAATTGCTGCCATTGCCGCACCATGCCTAGCCGTTCGTTGTTCAGGATGAACTGCTTGACCGGCGCGCGGAACTGAACCGCCGTGCCCATTTCCTGCATGTTCATCAGCCAGCTGGCCTCGCCCGCGACGTTGACGACCAGCGCATCGGGATGCGCGACCTGCACGCCGATCGAGGCCGGCAGGCCATAGCCCATGGTCCCCAACCCGCCCGAGGTCATCCAGCGGTTCGGATCCTCGAAATGCAGATATTGCGCGGCCCACATCTGGTGCTGGCCGACCTCGGTGGTGATGTAGCGGTCCTTGCGATGCGCGGTCAGCGCCTGCAGCCGCTCAAGCGCGTGCTGCGGCTTGATGACCGTGCCAGAGCCGCGATATTTCAGGCAATCGACCGATTTCCACGCTTCGATCTGCGCCCACCATTGCGTCAGGCCCGCGCGGTTCACCTTGGAGCCGCGCGATTTCCAGATCTCCAGCAGATCCTTCAGCACCAGCCCGACATCGCCCAGAACCGGCAGGTCGATATGGATGACCTTGTTGATGGACGAGGGGTCGATGTCGATCTGCGCCTTGACCGAGCCGGGGCTGAAATCCGCCACGCGCCCGGTGATACGGTCGTCGAACCGCGCGCCGACGGCAATCATCAGGTCGCAGTCATGCATGGCCATGTTGGCTTCATAAAGCCCATGCATGCCCAACATGCCGATCCAGTTCTTGCCCGAGGCCGGATAGGCCCCCAGACCCATCAGGGTCGAGGTCAGCGGAAAGCCCGTGGCATCGGCCAACTCGCGCAGGCTGTCGCTGGCCTCTGGCCCGGAATTGATGACGCCGCCGCCAGTGTAAAGGATCGGGCGTTCGGCCTTTTCCATCAACTCGACCAGACGGGTGATCGCAGCGATGTCGCCCTTGCGCGCGGGCTGATAGCTGGGGGTCGCGATCTCGGACGGGCCGACATAGCTGCCGGTCGCGAATTGCACATCCTTGGGAATATCGACCAGCACCGGCCCCGGACGGCCCGAGGTGGCGACGTGGAACGCCTTGTGGATGGTCGCAGCCAGATCGTCCGTCTCTTTGACCAGCCAGTTATGCTTGGTGCAGGGGCGGGTGATGCCGACGGTATCGGCCTCTTGAAAGCCGTCCGTGCCGATCAGGAAGGTCGGCACCTGACCCGACAGCACGACCAGCGGGATCGAATCCAGCAGCGCATCGGTCAGGCCGGTGACGGCATTCGTCGCCCCCGGTCCCGAGGTGACCAGCACGACCCCCGGCTTGCCGGTCGATCGCGCATAGCCTTCGGCCATATGCACCGCGCCCTGTTCGTGGCGGACCAGAATGTGCTTGATGTCGTTTTGCTGAAAAATCTCGTCATAGATGGGTAGAACGGCGCCGCCCGGATAGCCGAATACCGTATCGACGCCCTGATCGCGCAGAGCTTCGATAACCATCCTTGCACCCGTCATGCTTCGGGACATGCCCATTCTCCATAGTTAAGCCTGAATGCAACGCCGTCCTCCTGGTCGTCGCGTCGGGGGAAACTATGGGGCTTGCCGGGTAGGGTCAATGGCGATTTTCACAGAAAATAACCTGAAAATCGGATTTATTGAAATTTTATTACCGAAATTTGCCGTTTTGCGTCATCAACGCTGCTTCTGCGGCAGGGTGATGCGGGCGACCTGTTCGACGATCGGGTCGACCGACAGCGGATGGATGTCCGAGGAATGCTGCGCGGGATCGCCGATGGGCTGCCAGACGCCGCCCTTATAGATCTCGAGCGCGCTGAACTTCGCCTTGTAATCCATCTTCCGGCTGCCCGGCACCCAATAGCCCAGATAGACAAAGGGCAGGCCCGCGCTGCGCGCCAGTTCGATATGGTCCAGAATGACATAGGTGCCAAGGCTCGACGCCTCCAGCGCCGGGTCATAGAAGCTGTAGACAAGGCTCAGCCCGTCATCCAGCACATCGGTCAGGCAGACGGCGGCCAGCCGGTCATCCTCGCTGGAGGGGCTGCCGGGTTCGGTATGGCGATATTCGATGACGCGGGTGCGCACCGGCGTTTCTTCGATCATCGCGGCGAATTCAAAGATGTCCATGTCGGCCATGCCGCCATCGGCATGGCGCGCGTCCAGATAGCGGCGGAACAGTTCATACTGCTCCTCGGTTGCCCATGCGCTGGTCGGCAGGCGGCGCAGCGCGCCATTCTTGCGATGCACCCGGCGCTGCGTGCGCGAGGGCTGGAATTCCGACACGCGGATCCGCGCCGACATGCAGGCCACGCAGCTTTCGCAGCTTGGCCGATACAGCACGTTCTGAGACCGGCGAAAGCCCTGGCGCGACAAGGCGTTGTTCAGCTCATTGGCGCTGTCCCCGGCCAGCGCGGTGAACAGCTTGCGTTCGGCCCGGCCATGCAGATAGGGGCAGGGCTGGGGCGCGGTGACATAGAATTGCGGCGCGTGCGGCAGGCTGTGGCGCATCAGACAGGCCCCGCCTGCATGGGGCAGCGGGGGCAGCGAAGCATGGGCTCCAGCGGTCTGATCCTGATTGCGCGCATCTTTGGCGGGCGGCTCATCTGGTTTCATCGGCTATCCGGGTGGACCGAAGCGTAGCAACAGTTCCCCCCCGCGCCAAGCCGGGAAACCATGGCTTGGTAAAGACGGTGCATCTGCCCGATGTCACGGCATTTTCGGCGCATTGACCTTGCCGGGCCGCCCGCTAGGCTTCGGGCATGAGCTTTGCATCGCGTATCACACGACTGCCGATTCCCATGGATCCCGACCGGGGCGCCTCGGCGCTGGCGGTCACGGGCATCACCGATGCCGCGCTTGGCGATCTGATCCGCGGCGCGGCGGGCTCTAGCCCCTATCTGGCCGGGCTGATCGGGCTTGAGGCCGAGTGGCTGGCCGGGATGCTGGCAGATCCCGACGCCCCGGTGCGGGATGTGGTGCGGCACGAGACGCAAGGCTATGACGCGCTGGGGGGCGATGCGCTGGGGCCGGCGCTGCGCCGCACCAAGCGGCGGGTGGCGCTGTGGACGGCGCTGGCCGATCTGGGCGGGGTGTGGCGGCTGGAGCAGGTGACCGGCGCGCTGACCGATCTGGCCGACCGCGCCACCGATCTGGCGCTGCGCGCGCATGTCGCGCATGAAATCGCCCGCCGCAAGCTGCCCGATACCGATGCCGATGCAGGCGGCATCACCGCGCTGGCCATGGGCAAGATGGGCGCGGGGGAACTGAACTATTCCTCGGATATCGACCTGATCGTCTTTTACGATGACAGCGCATATGCGCCCGATGACCAGCACGAGGCGCGGGCGGCGCTGATCCGGGCCACGCGCAAGGCGGCGGCCACGCTGTCGGACAATACCGATCAGGGCTATGTGTTTCGCACCGATCTGCGGCTGCGGCCCGATGCGGCGGTGACGCCGGTCTGCATCTCGATCTCGGCCGCGCTTGGCTATTACGAATCCGAAGGCCGGACATGGGAACGCGGGGCCTATGTCAAGGCGCGCGCCTGTGCCGGAAACATCGCGGCGGGCCAGCGGTTCCTGCGGGATCTGACGCCCTTTGTCTGGCGCAGGCATCTGGATTTCGCGACGATCCAGGACACCGACGACATGCGCCGCCGCATCCGCGACCACAAGGGGCTGCATGGCCGGATCGAGGTTCCGGGCCATAACATGAAGCTGGGGCAGGGCGGGATCCGCGAGATCGAGTTCTTCACCCAGACCCGCCAGTTGATTGCCGGGGGCCGCGATCCCGATCTGCGCGTGCGCGGCACGGTCGAGGGGCTGGCGCGGCTGGCCGAAAAGGGCTGGGTGCCCCCCGAGGTCGCCGAAGAACTGACCCGGCATTACCGCGAGCATCGCGACATCGAACATCGCATCCAGATGGTGAACGATGCGCAGACCCATCAGGTCCCGACCTCGCCCGAGGGGGTGGCCACCATCGCGCATCTGATGGGGCAGGCCGATACCGCCGAATGGTCGGCGCGTCTGGCCGACCGTCTGGCGCGGGTCGAGGCGCTGACCGCCGATTTCTTCTCGCCGACCGATCAGGGGCCGCGTCCGCAGCTGTCCTCGACGGCAAAGACGCTGGTCGATGGCTGGCGCGCCTATCCCGCGCTGCGCTCGGACCGGGCGCGGCAGGTCTTTGCCCGGATCGAAACGCCGCTGCTGGCGCGGTTGACCGGCGGCGCACATGCCGATGACGCGCTGGCCAGTTTCGACGCCTTTCTGGCCGGGTTGCCTGCCGGGGTGCAGCTTTTCTCGCTGTTCGAGGCGAATCCACAACTGATTGATCTGATTGCCGATATCTGCGGGATCTCGCCCGCGCTGTCGGCCTATCTGGCGCGCCATCCCGAGGTGCTGGACGGTGTGCTGGGCGGCAGCTTCTTTCTGGAATGGCCGGGCGCGTCCGGGCTGCGGGCCGAGCTGTCGCGCCATCTGGCGCGCATTCTGGCCGCGCCGGATGGCGGCTATGAACGCGCATTGGACGCGGCGCGCCGCTGGGCGCATGAATGGCAGTTCCGCACCGGCGTTCACCACCTGCGCGCCCTGATCGGCGCCGAGGAGGCGGGCGGGCAATATGCCGATATCGCCGATGCCGCCATCGCCGCGCTGTTTCCCGTCGTGGCCGATGAATTCGCGCGCCGCCACGGCCCGCCCCCCGGTCGCGGCGCGGTCGTGCTGGGCATGGGGTCGCTGGGCGCGCGGCAACTGAATGCCGGATCGGATCTGGACCTGATCGTGATCTATGACGCGGATGGCAGCGACGGCTCGGACGGGCCACGGCCCTTGGCGACGCGGCCCTATTACGCGCGGCTGACGCAGGCGATGATCACCGCCGTATCCGCGCCCACATCGGCGGGGCGGCTTTATGAGGTCGATATGCGGTTGCGCCCCTCGGGACGGCAGGGGCCGGTCGCGACCTCGGTGCAAAGCTTCCGCGACTATCAGCTGACCGAGGCCTGGACATGGGAACATCTGGCCCTGACCCGCGCCCGCGTCGTCGGGTCCTGCGGAGCAGGGGCCGAAGCACTGGCCGCCGAAGTCGAGGCGCTGCGCGTCGAGGTGCTGGCCGCCACCGGAACCGGGCCGCAGGTCATGGCCGATCTGGCCGATATGCGTGCCCGGATCTTTGCCGCCAAGGCCGCCGACAGCGTGTGGCAGGCCAAGATCGGTCCGGGCCATCTGCAGGATATCGACCTGCTGGCGCAATCCTTTGCCCTGCGCGCGGCCAGCCCGGCACGCGGCACGGCGGCACAGTTGCGCGTCGGCCCCCGCGCGGGGCTGATTTCGCGCGAGGATGCGGAGACGCTGGCCTCGGCGCGGCGGTTTTTGTGGAGCCTGCAATCCGCGACCCGCCTGCTGACCGAGCGTCCGCTGGACATGGACCATGTCGGACGCGGTGGACAGGCCTTCCTGCTGCGCGAGACGGGAAGCGAGACGCTGGACGCCCTTGCCGAACAGCTGCGCACGGCCACCACGGCCGCCGGGGCGATCATCGACAACGCCTTGGCTGGGACCGAACGCCCGAAACCCGCCGATCAGACCAAGGCCTGACCGATGGGCGGGGCGGTGACGTGCCGGGGGCGGCAGGCGCGCGGGGCTTAGCCGATCTTGCCCAGCACCGGCATTCCCACCGCAGCCGTTTGCGGCGCGGCTGCGGGCTTTGCCGCGCCGTGCAGCGGGATCAGGGTCGCCTCTGCCGTGACCGGCGCGGCGGGCATATCGGTGGCCGCGTCGAAAAGGCCGTGCTGGGTCTTGTCCCAATAGAACGGCTTTCTGACCACCTCATAGATCGCTTTCCACGCAGCAAGGCAGCCCAGCGGGAAATACAGATGCAGCATCGGCACCCACGGCATCAGATGGCGATGTTCGCGGCCCCGCACCGCCCAGAATGCCACGGCCCAGTTCAGCAGCTCGGAGGCCAGAAACACCGTGAACAGCAGCGGGATCGCGTTGCCGCCAAGCTGGCCTGCCAGCGATTCCCGGATCGGATGCGGCAGGCCGAGGCTGAGCAGCCAGAAGCTCCACAGGACCGGGGCCAGCAGATATTGCGACACCGAGGCCGCAAGCTGCACCTGCAGCCCGATAAAACGCCGCGCGCCCAGATCGCGCCACAGGGCCGCCGGGTCGCGCATATGCACGGCCCATGTCATCATGAAACCCTTGAGCCAGCGCGACCGCTGCTTGACCCATGGGATCATGCGGCAGTTGGCTTCCTCATGCGTAACGGTGTCCAGCATTTCCGTGCGATAGCCGCGCCGGGTCAGACGCACGCCCAGATCGGCATCCTCGGTGACGTTCCATGCGTCCCAGGCACCGACTTTCTCAAGCAGGTCGCGGCGAAAGAACAGCGTCGTGCCGCCCAGCGGCACCACCAGATCCAGCGCCGCAGCCCCGGCCAGTGTGCCGCGGAACCACGCGGCATATTCGATGGTGAACATCCGGGCCAGCCAGTTGGTGCGCGGATTGTAATAGTCCAGCACGCCCTGCAGGCAGGCCACATCGGGCGCGGCGAAATGAAAGCCGCGCGCCACCTTGTGCAACTGGTCAGGCTCGGGCCGGTCCTCGGCGTCCCAGACCCCGATGATCGAGCCACGGCAGAAATTCAGCGCATAGTTCAGCGCGCGCGGTTTGGTGCGGACCGGCCCGTCGGGCACCTTGACCACGCGCATCCAGCGCGGCAGCGTCGCCCCCTCCAGCGCCTCGCAGGTGATGCGGTCGGTCTCTTCGACCACGATCAGCACGTCCATCAGCTCGCGCGGATAGTCCAGCCGGGACAGCCGCCCGATCAGCCGGTCGGCGATATCCGCCTCGGCAAACATCGGCACCATGACCGAGATGACCGGCAAGGCCCCCGACATCTCGGGCCGGGCAAGTTGGCCTGCGGCCACCGCGCGGGCAAGCGTCCGGTCCTGCGCCTGTTTGCGCAGGATCGCCTGAAAGGACAGAACCTTGAGCCCCATCGAGGCGACAAGCGAGAGCACCGCCCAGAAGGTCAGAACCCCGATCACCGCGACCGGCGCCAGCAACAGCCCCAAAAGCGTCGCGACGATCAGCGCGACGGCGATGCGGCCGGTCAGCCGTTCGTTGCGCGTGCGGCAGCTTTCGGCGGCAGGCACACGCATTTCGGCTTGGCGGATCATCTTGGTCTTGCGCGTGCGCAGAATCGCCTCGCGCGCCGAGGCTTCGGAACACAGCAACATGCGCACCGTGCCGAAATGTGCCGGCAATTGTGGCAGCAGCGCCTGAAACAGATCGGGGCGGGCGGTTGCCACGAAGGTGATGCCGCCGATGCGCCGCCACGGCACGACCCCTTCGGAAAGGCACAGCCCCGCACCCATCGCATCGACAAGCCGCGGATCCGGCGGCATGGCGGCCAGATCAATGACCGAGGCGCGCCATTGCCGCGCCAGCGCGCGGGTCAGCGCCTCTTCCTCGACCCAGCCATGGGCCAGAAGGATTTCCCCCAGCCGCAGGGACTGGCGCTGGCGCATGACCAGAGCGCGCAGCAGGTGGCGGGGATCGACGGCGCCATCCTCGATCAGGATCTGCCCAAGCGGGCGCAGGTCGCGGCCGGAAATGACCTGAGCCGGCGCAGGCGCGGACGGCGAAGGAGCCGCCTGCGGCATCGTCGCGCGAAGCTTGGTGACTGCGTTGCTGGCCATGTCTGTCCCCTGTCTTGCTGCGCCACTAGAAGCACAGGACAGGTTAAGAACGGGTTAACCGCGCAGCCGCCGCTTCAGCGCCGCGCGCGCATCGCCTCGGCGAAGCGGTCGAACAGATAGGCGCTGTCCTGCGGGCCGGGGCTGGCCTCGGGGTGGTATTGCACCGAGAAAACCGGCCGATCCGCCATGCGCAGCCCGCAATTGCTGCCGTCGAACAGGCTGACATGGGTTTCGATCACGCCCTCGGGCAGGGTCTGGGCATCGACGGCGAAGCCGTGATTCATCGAGGTGATCTCGACCTTGCCGGTTTCCACGTCGCGGACCGGGTGATTCGCGCCGTGATGGCCGTGGCCCATCTTCACGGTCTTGGCCCCCAGCGCCAAAGCCAGCATCTGATGGCCAAGGCAGATGCCGAAAATCGGCAGATCGCGGTTCAGCAATTCGCGGATCATCGGCACGGCATAGGCGCCGGTCGCCGCCGGATCGCCGGGGCCGTTCGACAGGAATACGCCTTCGGGATCATGGGCCATCACCTCATCGGCGGTGGCGCTGGCGGGCAGCACGATGACCTCGGCCCCGCTGCCCGCAAGCGAGCGCAGGATGTTGCGTTTCGCGCCGTAATCCAGCGCCACGACCTTGAACGGCTTCTGTTCTGCGGGCGCGCCGAACTGGCCGGGCCATTCCCACAGCCCTTCATCCCAGCGATAGCTTTGCCGGGTGGTCACGTCCTTGGCCAGATCCAGACCGACCAGACCCTGCCAGTCGCGCGCCTTGGCGACCATGGCGGCAATGTCGAAATTCCCTTGCGGATCATAGGCCAGGACGACATGCGGCGAGCCCTGCTGACGGATCGCGCGGGTCAGGCGGCGGGTGTCGATGCCGCCGATGCCGATGCGGCCGCGCCGGGCCATCCATTGCACCAGATCGTCGGTGGCGCGCCAGTTCGAGGGTTCGGTCGGATCCCATTTCACCACGATGCCCGAGGCGACCGGATCGCCCGCCTCGTCATCCTGTTCGGTCACGCCGGTATTGCCGACATGCGGGAAGGTGAAGGTGACGATCTGGCTGGCATAAGAGGGATCGGTCATGATCTCTTGATAGCCGGTCATCGCGGTGTTGAAGACCAGCTCGGCCACCACCTCGCCCGTGGCACCAAAGCCCTGGCCGTGGAAAACGGTGCCGTCGGCAAGCGCTAGACATGCGGTCGGTTTCTGGGCCATCGTCGTGTCTCCGGGAATAAATCGGCGGGAAACTAGAAGCAGCGCAGGCAGGCGTCAAGGCCGCATGGCGGGAACTTTGCCGCAGGGGGCCGGGTTGACGCCGGGCGCGAAGCCTTAGACAAGCGCCGCCGGACCACAGCCCAAGGGGATGACATGGGATTGCGTGAACGCATCACCGCCGACACCAAGGACGCTATGAAGGCCAAGGACAGCGCGCGGCTGTCTACGCTGCGCCTGATTTCGGCCGCGATCAAGGATCGCGAGATCGCCGCGCGCGGCGAAGGCGGCGACGAGGCGGGGCTGAGCGATGCCGATCTGACGGCGATCCTGTCGAAGATGGTCAAGCAGCGTCAGGAATCTGCGAAAGCCTATGAAGAGGGTGGGCGGCTTGAACTGGCCGAACGCGAGCAGGCCGAGATCACCGTGATCCAAGGCTATCTGCCGCGTCAGCTGGACGCGGAAGAAACGCAGGCGGCCATTGATGCGGTGGTGTCGGATCTGGGCGCAAGCACGATCCGCGACATGGGACGCGTCATGGCGGAACTGCGTGAGCGTCACGCGGGGCAGATGGATTTCGGCGCGGTCGGCCCGATGGTCAAGGACCGCCTGATGGCCTGACCTGCGGCAAGGGGGCGCTGCCCCCTTGGCCGCTGCGCGGCCCACCCCCGGGGTATTTTGAAAACAAGGATCTTAGCCGTGTTCGGCGACGAGCTTGTCCACCCAATCGGGCACGGTTCGAGTGGCGGGGCCGACGAGGTGCTGGGTGAAGTCGCGGCTGGCCGTGGTCTGGGTCAGGTTCAGTTCGACCGTCTGCGCACCGCTGCGATGGGCGTGCTGGGCAAGGCCCGCCGCCGGATAGACCTGTCCCGACGTGCCGATGGCCGCAAAGATTTCCGCATCTTCGACCGCCTGCCAGATGTCTTCCATGTGATAGGGGATTTCGCCGAACCAGACGATATCCGGCCGTGTCGCGGGCTGGCCGCAGCCGGGGCAGGGGTCGGCTGCGCGCATGACCAGCGTGGCAGGCCAGCGATGGCCGCAGGCGGCGCAAAGCGCGCCCAGCAGGCGGCCATGCATATGGATGACATGGGGCGAGCCACCGCGTTCGTGCAGGTCGTCGACATTCTGGGTGATCAGCGTGACCTGATGGTGGCGGGCCAGCCGCGCCAGCGCGCGATGCGCGGCATTGGGCTGGGCGCGGGCGGCATCGGCCCGGCGCTGATTATAGAAGCGGTGCACCAATGCGGGATCGCGGCGGAAGCCCTGCGGGGTTGCCACATCCTCGATGCGGTGTTCCTCCCACAGGCCATCGGTCGCGCGGAAGGTCCGGATGCCGCTTTCCGCCGAGATCCCGGCACCGGTCAGGATGGCGATCCGCATCGTGTTACTTTGCGCAATAGGCCTCGGCGGTGTCGGCGAAGTTCTTGTAGCGGCCCCAGAACGCGTTATCGGCATTCGATTTCGACATGCGCACATCCTGCGCCGAATCCGCATCCTTGAAGAACGCGGCCGCCCGGCGCTGGTCGGCGCGCGACAGCGTCATGTCGGCGACCTGCTGAATGCAGTTGCAGAGCTGGCGGCTGGAGGCCGTGCGCTCGGACCGGTTGCAGGCGGAATCTATGGGGCCGGCAACGGCAAGCGGTGCGGTCAGCACCACCGCGGCCGCGGCGATCATCAGGCGGTTGAACATGGCTGTCTCCTCGGATTTTTCTTGCCCGTCGCGGCGGAGCTGATCGCCCTCGCATGGCCGCGTGTTGTTTCATGCGATGCTAGCAGAAAGCGGGCTTGCGCTCAATCGCGAGACCGTGACCAGAAATGGCGCGATGCGCCGGATCAGGCGCAACATATGCGCTCAGGCCGGGCGGGGGGTGTATCCGGCGTCGCGAATCACCTGCGCTGCCCGTTCGTCGTCCAGCCCCTCGACCTGCACCGTATGGGTCGCCAGATCGGAGCTGGCCCGGCCGCCGGCTGTCGCGATGGCGTTTTCGATGGTTGCCGCGCAATGGCTGCAGCTCATGTCTTCGACCAGAAATCTCATCACTTCGCCTTTTTCTTCCGCAGTAACCTGCCTATGATTGCGGCAAGCCGTGCAGGCCGCATGGTCTTCTTTCCATAATTGCCAGATCAGGATGCCCCATGGGTAGCGAGAATTTTCGTGCCGCGTTGCTGATGATCGCCTCGATGGTGTTTTTCGCCTTCGAGGACATGTTCATCAAGCTGCTGACGGCACAGATGCCCTATGCGCAGGTTTTGGGGCTGATCGGGGTGATCGGCGGGCTGAGTTTCTGGGCGGTGCTGCGGCTGCGGGGCGGGCGGCTGTTCACTCGCGATCTGTGCAATCCGGCGCTGGTGCTGCGCAATCTGGGCGAGGCCCTGGGCTCGGTGCTGTTTGTCAGCGCGCTGGCCTTGGGGGAACTGGCCCCGACCGCAGCCATCATGCAGGCGCTGCCTTTGGTCATCGTCATGGGCGCTGCGCTGTTTCTGGGCGAGCCTGTGGGCTGGCGGCGCTGGTCCGCGATCGGGGCCGGGTTTTTCGGGGTTTTGCTGGTGATCCGGCCCGGAATCGACGGCTTTTCGGCGACATCGCTGCTGGCCCTGCTGGCGGTCCTGTGCTTTGCCGCGCGCGATATCGTCACGCGCCGGGTGCCGGCACATGTGCATTCGCTGCAGCTTTCCGCCTCGGCCTTTCTGGGGCTGGCGCTGGTTTCGATCCCGATGGCGCTGGTTCTGGGGCAGCGGCCGGTGCTGCCGGATGCGTGGCAATGGCTGCAGGTCGCGGGCTGCCTGACCGTGGGAGTGCTGGGTTATGGGCTGCTGGTTTCGGCCACCCGGCTGGGCGAGGCCTCGGCCTTGGCGCCTTATCGCTATGTCCGGCTGGTCTTTGCCCTGGTGCTGGCGCTGATCGTGTTTCACGAACGCCCCGATACGCTGACGCTTTTGGGTGCGGCGGTGATCGTTGCCTCGGGGGCCTATGCGATGTGGCGCGAAGCGCTGTTGCGTCGGCGCATCCGGCGTGCGGCGGGATTGATCGCCTGAGCGGCGGATTGCGCGAAATCTCTGGCGAGCGCGCGAAACCCCCTGTATAGCCCGGCCATCATGACCGAGCTTGACCTGATCCGCAATTTCTCCATCGTGGCGCATATCGACCACGGCAAATCCACGTTGGCCGACCGGCTGATCCAGATGACGGGCACGGTCGCCGAACGCGACATGAAGGCCCAGCTGCTGGACAGCATGGATATCGAGCGCGAGCGGGGCATCACCATCAAGGCCAACACCGTGCGGATCGACTATCCGGCGAAGGACGGCAAGCGCTATGTCCTGAACCTGATCGACACGCCCGGCCATGTCGACTTCGCCTATGAGGTCAGCCGCTCGATGCGCGCGGTCGAAGGCTCGCTTCTGGTCGTCGATGCCTCGCAGGGCGTCGAGGCGCAGACGCTGGCCAATGTCTATCAGGCGATCGACGCAGGCCACGAGATCGTGCCGGTGCTGAACAAGATCGATCTGCCCGCCGCCGAACCCGAGCGCGTCAAGGCCAATATCGAGGAAGTCATCGGCATCGATGCACAGGATGCGATCCCGATCTCGGCCAAGACCGGGCTTGGCATTCCCGATGTGCTGGAAGCCATCGTCACCCGCCTGCCTGCGCCCAAGGGTGACCGCAATGCGCCGCTGAAGGCGATGCTGGTCGATTCATGGTATGACGCCTATCTGGGCGTGGTCGTCATGATCCGCGTCATGGATGGCGTGGTGAAAAAGGGCGAGCGCATCAAGATGATGCAGACCGGCGCGGTCTATGGCATCGACAAGCTGGCCGTGCTGCGTCCGCAGATGCAGGACATTGCCGAGCTTGGCCCGGGTGAGATCGGCGTGTTCACCGCCTCGATCAAGCAGGTGCGCGACACCCGCGTCGGCGACACCATCACGCATGAGAAAAAAGGCACCGATACGCCGCTGCCGGGCTTCAAGCCGGCTCAGCCGGTGGTGTTCTGTGGTCTGTTCCCGGTCGATGCCAATGATTTCGAGGCTCTGCGTGACGCCATCGAGAAGTTGGCGCTGAACGATGCAAGCTTCAGCTATGAGATGGAGACCTCGGCCGCGCTTGGCTTCGGTTTCCGCTGCGGCTTCCTTGGGCTTTTGCACCTTGAGGTGATCCGCGACCGGCTGGAACGCGAATACGATCTGGACCTGATCACCACCGCGCCCAGCGTGGTCTTCAAGCTGCACATGAAGGATGGCGAGGTGCGCGACCTGCACAACCCCGCCGACATGCCCGACCTGACCTATGTCGACCATATCGAAGAACCGCGCATCAAGGCCACGATCATGGTGCCGGACGAATATCTGGGCGATGTGCTGAAGCTGTGTCAGGACCGCCGCGGCATCCAGATGGACCTGACCTATGCGGGCAACCGGGCCATGGTGGTCTATGACCTGCCGCTGGCCGAGGTGGTCTTCGATTTCTATGACCGGCTGAAATCCGTCACCAAGGGCTATGCCAGCTTCGACTATCAGATCAGCGAATACCGCGAGGATTTTCTGGTCAAGATGTCGATCCTTGTGAACGACGAACCCGTGGACGCGCTGTCGATCATGGTGCATCGCGACCGCGCGGAATCGCGTGGCCGGGTCATGGTCGAAAAGCTGAAAGAGCTGATCCCGCGCCACATGTTCAAGATCCCGATTCAGGCGGCCATCGGCGCGCGGGTGATTGCGCGCGAAACGCTGTCGGCGATGCGCAAGGACGTGACCGCGAAATGCTATGGCGGCGATGCCACCCGCAAAAAGAAGCTGCTGGAAAAGCAGAAGGCCGGGAAAAAGAAGATGCGGCAGTTCGGCAAGGTCGAAATCCCGCAGACAGCCTTCATTCAGGCGCTGAAAATGGACAACTGAAACGGGGCGCTGCGGCGCCCTTTTTCATGGCCGCGCGGCTGTCCCGCCCGTCATGGCTTTACGGCCAAAAGCCCCGCAACATCGGTTGCAGGGCTGCCCGTCAGATCACGTCAGATCAAGGCGTTCGGTTCAGAAGCCGCCGGGGCCGGGGCTGTAAGGCGCGGCCGTCCCGGTCGCGCCATAGGCGGCACCGCCCGGCGCGACATAGGGCTGGCCGGGGGTCTGGCCCATCTGGGTCTGGGTATTGGCCGACTGTTCCGTCAGAAGCGCACCTGCCGACTGCATGTCACGGCCCGCGCCCTGCATGGTTTCACAGGCAGACACGGCCATCAGCCCGATCAGCGGTGCGAATTGAAGCATCCGTCCCATTTTTTGTCCTTTCTTGACTGCTCTTTTGCGGCGAATCTAATTCAGGCTGGATTTGTCTGCTGCTCACGGAAGCGCGAGAATCAGAAGACACGCGATTATCGGCGGAAATCCACCGATATTTCTCTATGCCGATCGGGCGGCGGATGGAATATTTCCCGTGATCCCACGACATTAAAATGCCGTGTATTCAACAGCGGGTATGAAAAAAGGCGACCCGAAGGCCGCCTTGTGGTCATGCAGGGGGTGGATTACATCCCTTGCTGGACCTCTTGGCTTTCGCGCGAAACGGCGGTGCCAGCGGCCTGCATGTCACGGCCTGCACCCTGAACGGTTTCGCACGCGGCCAGCGCCATCAGGGCAAGAATAGGGGTCAGCTTCATAACGCGACGCATCATTGGAACTCCTGCGGTTTGTGTCTGCGAGGTAACGTCATGAAACCGCCGACAGTTCCAGCGCGAATTAGCTTTTGGTTAATGAAATCCTGCCACTGTGTCCGGCATGACCAGATCGCTTTTGCTTCTTGCCATGCTGATCCTTGCCGGATGCGCCTCGCCCGCGCCCGGCTTCATCGGCGCGCCGCGTCACGACATCACGCTGGATGGCGTGGATTTCGCGGTTTTCGTAAAACCGAATGAGGCCGAGGTGATCCGCCTTGGCTATCTGCGCCGCAAGGACCGCGACCGGATCCCCGGATTGATGATGCAGGCCGCAGCCAAGGCCAGCGGCTGCGATGCCATCCCGCACAGCATGGTGACCCGCATTCCCGGCGACACCGGAGAGGCGCGCATCACCCTGCGCTGCTGAGGCTTAGCCCATGAATTCGGCGGCGGCATCGGCCACCTCGGTCGGGCGGTCGGCATGCAGCCAATGCCCGGCGCCCGCCAGAAACTTGATCTTGGCCTGTGGGAAGTATTCGCGGATCGCCTGAACCTGCGGCTCGCGGCAATAATCGGACTGACCTCCGGCCAGAAACAGCACCGGGCCCTGGAAGCTGGCCTTGGGGGCGTCGGGCCAGCCGACCAGATTGGACATCTGGTCGCGCAGCGCCGTCAGGTTGGCGCGCCAGCGCGGCGGATCGGATTTCAGATCCAGCGATTGCAGCAGGAATGCGCGCACACCCGGCTCGGGGATGTTTTCCGCCATCTGCGCATCGGCTTGCGAGCGCAGTTTCAGCCCGTCCAGCCGGACCGCTTCCATCGCGTCGATGTAGCCGGATTGCGTGTGGCTGTAGGCATAGGGCGCGATGTCCAGCACCATAAGCCTGCGCACCAGATCGGGATGCGTCAGCGCCAGCATCATCGCAGCCTTGCCGCCCATGGAATGTCCCAGCACATCCGCCGGGCTGCCCTTGGCTTCGATCACGCTTGCCAGATCATCCGCCAAGGCGGCATAGCTGTGGTCGGGATCGTGAAAGCTGTCGCCGTGGTTGCGCATGTCCACCAGCACCACCCGCCGCCCGCTTTCCGCCAGACGCCGCGCGATGCCGCCCAGATTCTTGCCCGACCCCAGCAGGCCATGCGCCACAATCACCGGCGGGCCGGCATTCTCGCTTCCGATTTCGGTCATGTTCAGCATCATGACGCGACCCTAGCGCCACTGGCGGCGGTGCGCCAGAGGCGCTAGCCTGCCCCAAAACAGGAGAGATCCATGGGCATCCAGAATATTCGCCCGATGGCGGATGAGGTGGCGGGACTGATGGCGGCACGCTTTGGCGGCGCGAAACGCGGCCAGCAGCCCGATCTTGAGGGCGTCATGCGCAAGCGCGGCGGCGCGCTGCCCCGGAAATTGCGGCGCGAGGCGATGTTTCTGGTGCAGGCTGACCGCATGGCGGGCCAGCCCAAGCTGGCACGGCAGGTCGATCAGGACCGGCTGTTGCGGGCCCATAAGGCGCTGACGGCCTATCTGCGTCCGCTGGGGCAGGGGGCGCGACTGCAAGGCGGTTTCATTCGCTGGGCATCGGGCGTGGTGCTGGGGCTGATGGTGCTGGCGGCGCTAGTCGTGTGGATCATGCTGCAGCGTGGGCTGATCTAGGCAGACGAAAAAGCCGCGCATGAGGTTGTCATGCGCGGCTTCATCTGACGGATCAGGTCTGGCGATTACATGCCGCTGTAAAGCGGGAATTTCGCGCACAGGGCTTCGACCTCGGCTTTGACCTTGGCCTCGACCTCGGCATTGCCTTCTTCGCCATTGGCGGCCAGCCCGTCGACGACTTCGACGATCCAGCGGGCGATCTGGCGGAACTCCTGTTCGCCGAAGCCGCGGGTGGTGCCTGCGGGCGCGCCCAGACGGATGCCCGAGGTGACGAAGGGCTTTTCGGGATCGAACGGCACGCCGTTCTTGTTGCAGGTGATGTGCGCACGACCCAAGGCCGCCTCGGTCGCCTTGCCGGTCACGCCTTTCGGGCGCAGGTCGGCCAGACACAGGTGGTTGTCGGTGCCGCCCGAAACGATGTCGACGCCGCCCTTCATCAGCTCATCAGCCATGGCTTGGGCGTTTTTCACCACCTGCGCGGCATAATCCTTGAAATCGGGGCGCAGCGCCTCGCCAAAGGCCACGGCCTTGGCGGCGATCACATGCATCAGCGGACCGCCCTGCAGGCCGGGGAACACCGCCGAGTTGATCTTTTTCGCGATATCGGCGTCATTCGTCAGCACCATGCCACCGCGCGGGCCGCGCAGCGATTTATGCGTGGTGGTGGTCACAACATGGGCGTGCGGCAGCGGCGAGGGGTGCTGGCCACCGGCGACCAGACCGGCGATATGGGCCATGTCCACCATCAGATAGGCGCCAACCTCGTCCGCGATGGCGCGGAAGGCGGCCCAGTCCCAGACGCGGCTATAGGCGGTGCCGCCCGCGACGATCAGCTTGGGCTTGTTGGCCAAGGCCTTGGCGCGCACGTCTTCCATGTCCAGCAACTGGTCCTGCTGACGCACGCCGTAGCTGACGACGTTGAACCATTTGCCCGACATGTTCACCGGCGAGCCGTGGGTCAGGTGGCCGCCCGAATTCAGGTCCAGACCCATGAAAGTGTCGCCCGGTTGCAAGAGCGCCAGAAACACCGCCTGGTTCATCTGCGAACCCGAGTTCGGCTGGACGTTGGCGAATTCGCAGCCGAACAGCTGTTTCGCGCGCTCGATCGCCAGATCCTCGACGATGTCGACATATTGGCAGCCGCCGTAATAGCGCTTGCCCGGATAGCCCTCGGCATATTTGTTGGTCAGGACCGAGCCCTGCGCCTCGAGCACCGCCTTTGAGACGATGTTTTCCGAGGCGATCAGTTCGATTTCGTCCCGCTGGCGGCCCAGTTCCTTGCGGATGGCGCCGAACACGTCGGGGTCGCGGCTGTCCAGCGTTTCGGTGAAGAATCCGGTATTGCTCATGTCGTCCCTCATGCAAAAACGGCTTGGCCGCGTTCTAGACGGTTTTGCAATTCCCCGCTAGGACGGATGCGACGCGCGGGCGGTAGATATTCCATGACACCGCAGGGGCTTGCGTCTGCGCCCCGCGCGGGGAAGATGTCGGGCATGAAAATGCATTTCATCGCCAGCAGCACCGAACCCGCCGCAGATGCCGCCGACCGGCTTTCGGCGCGCTATGGTCAGCACGCGATCCGCGATGCCGAGGTGATCGTGGCGCTTGGCGGCGATGGGCTGATGCTGTCGGTCATGCATCAGAATCGCGGGCTGCCGGTCTATGGCATGAATCGCGGCACGGTCGGGTTCCTGATGAACCATTATTCCGAAGACCGCCTGATCGAACGCATCACCGCAGCCGAGGAAACCGTGGTCAATCCGCTGGCCATGACCGCCTGCACCACCGATGGGCACGAACATTGCGCGCTGGCCATCAATGAGGTCAGCCTGCTGCGCGCCGGACCGCAGGCCGCCCGCCTGCGCATCAGCGTGAATGGCCGGGTGCGGCTGCCGGAACTGGTCTGTGACGGGGTGTTGCTGTGCACCGCCGCGGGTTCGACGGCCTATAACTATTCGGCGAATGGCCCGATCCTGCCGCTGGATTCCGATGTGCTGGCGCTGACCCCGATTGCCGCCTTCCGCCCCAGACGCTGGCGCGGCGCGATCCTGCCCAGCAATGCCGTAGTGCGCTTCGATGTGCTGGATCTGGAAAAGCGCCCGGTCATGGCCGATGCCGACAGCCGCGGCGTCGACTCGGTCGAATGGGTCGAGATCCGGACCGAAACCAGCATCCGCCACCGTCTGCTGTTCGATCCCGGCCACGGGCTGGATGAACGGCTGATGCGCGAACAATTCGTTTGAGGCGGCAGCCGGGGCAGGGTAAAGCGCGGGCATGACAAACATGCCCGTCCTTCCGCCCGAAATCGCCCGCCGCCGGACCTTCGCGATCATCTCGCATCCCGACGCCGGCAAGACCACCCTGACCGAGAAGTTCCTGCTTTTCGGCGGCGCCATCCAGATGGCCGGTCAGGTCCGCGCCAAGGGCGAGGCGCGGCGCACGCGCTCGGACTTCATGAAGATGGAGCAGGACCGGGGGATCTCAGTCTCGGCCTCGGCCATGTCGTTTGAATTCGACAAATATCTGTTCAATCTGGTCGACACGCCCGGCCACAGCGACTTTTCCGAAGACACCTATCGCACGCTGACGGCCGTGGATGCGGCGATCATGGTGATCGACGGCGCCAAGGGCGTGGAAAGCCAGACCCGCAAGCTGTTCGAGGTCTGCCGTCTGCGCGACCTGCCGATCCTGACCTTCTGCAACAAGATGGACCGCGAATCCCGCGATACCTTTGAAATCATCGACGAGATTCAGGAAAATCTGGCCATCGACGTGTCCCCCGCCTCATGGCCGATCGGCATGGGCCGCGATTTTATCGGGGCTTATGATCTGCTGAACGACCGGCTGGAGATCATGGACCGCGCCGACCGCAACAAGGTGGCGGAATCGGTCAAGATCAGCGGTCTGGATGATCCGAAGCTGGCCGATCACGTTCCCGCCGATCTGCTGGAAAAGCTGCGCGAAGAACTGGAGATGGCGCGCGAATTGCTGCCCGCCTTCGACCGTCAGGCGTTTCTGGAAGGCCATCTGACGCCCATCTGGTTCGGCAGCGCGATCAACAGCTTCGGTGTGCGCGAACTGATGGCGGGCATCGGTGAATACGGCCCGCAGCCGCAACCGCAGAACGCCTCGGAACGCCAGATCAGCCCCGACGAAAAGCCGGTCACGGGCTTTGTCTTCAAGGTGCAGGCCAATATGGATCCCAAGCACCGCGACCGGGTGGCCTTCGTGCGTCTTGCCTCGGGGCATTTTGAACGCGGCATGAAGCTGCTGCATGTGCGCTCGAAAAAGCCGATGGCCGTGTCGAACCCGGTGCTGTTTCTGGCCGCCGACCGCGAACTGGCCGAAGAGGCATGGGCGGGCGACATCATCGGCATCCCGAACCACGGCCAGCTGCGCATCGGCGACGCGCTGACCGAGGGCGAGGTGCTGCGCTTTACCGGCATCCCCAGTTTCGCGCCGGAACTGCTGCAAACGGTGCGCGCGGGCGATCCGATGAAGGCCAAGCATCTGGAAAAGGCGCTGATGCAATTCGCCGAAGAGGGCGCGGCCAAGGTCTTCAAGCCGATGATCGGCTCGGGCTTCATCGTCGGCGTGGTGGGGGCCTTGCAATTCGAGGTTCTGGCCAGCCGGATCGAGATCGAATACGGCCTGCCGGTCCGGTTTGAACCCTCGCAATTCACCAGCGCCCGCTGGGTCGCCGGGCCCAAGGACAAGGTCGAGGCCTTTGCCAATGTCAACAAGGGCCATATGGCGCAGGATCACGACGGCGATCTGGTCTATCTGACGCGGCTGCAATGGGACATCGACCGCGTGCAGCGCGACCATCCGGACCTGAAGCTGACCGCGACCAAGGAAATGATGGTGTGACCGCGCCGCTCATCAAGGCATCCGATGCCTTGATGATGCGCCGTGCGGCTGTCCGCATTGCGGGGGAGGTCGCGCCGCGACACGGGATCGGCAAGACCACAGCGCCAAGTGAGCTTTGGACCCTTGCGCATGCCTTGATGGGCAATCCGCACATCTTCGGGCCGGATTTTCCGCAGACGATCTGGCATCGCGACAGCCCGGATTTTCACATCGAAACACCGGGCGGCACGATTGGCCTGGAAGTGGTCGAGGCTATTTCCCCCCAGCGCGCCCACGCCAGCAGCGAAATCAACAGGCTCTATGCGTCAAACGGCGACGACGCATCAGGCGACGACCACGATCTGCCGAAATGCTATGATCTCAGCTTTTACAGGTCGGACAGCCAGATGTCGAAACGCCATGAGATCAGACGACGTGTCATTGACCGAAAGCTTGACCGCTGCGGTTGGCATCGGGATGAGCCACAGCGCGAATGGGCGCATTGCATGGCGCACGCGATCAACAGCAAATCTGACCGTGCCGCCAAGGGCAATTACGCGTCGTTCCAGCGTAATGAGCTGTTGGTATACGAAAACTCGGGGGCGCCGGATGTGGTCACCGACGACGCCCTGAAAATATTGGCGGCGGACACTGATACCATCCGCCGCCTGTGGCAGCACTTCACCGCGCTGCATGTTTTGACCCGCGGTCGGGTGCTGACCTTCAGCGCCACTTAAGCGATCGGGTCAGCCCTTGCGGGCCTGAGGCCCAGTCACACCACCGTCAGGTCCAGCGTGATGTCGGCGTTCAGCACTTTGCTGATGGGGCAGTTCTGTTCGGCAGCTTTCGCGGCTTCCTCGATCACGGCCTTGTCGCCGGTGCCGCTGACTTTTGCGGTCAGCGCGGCGGATTTGATCGCGAAGCCGTCGCCATCCTTGTCCAGACCGATTTTCGAGGTGGTCTCGATCTTCACATCGGTGATGCCCTTGCCTTCAAGGATCATCGACAGGGCCATGCTGAAACAGGCGGCATGCGCGGCGCCGATCAGCTCTTCGGGATTGGTGCCGGGCTGATCCTCGAACCTTTGCTTGAAGCCGTAAGGCACATCGCTGAGCGCGCCGGATTTGGTCGAGACCAGACCCTTGCCATCCTTGAGGCCGCCTTCCCATTTCGCCGAACCATGATTGACGATCATTGTCGAACTCCTGTTCTGAATGCATTGCGCCTTCCCAACGCGGCCCGGCTTGAGGCGGTTCAATTCTGCGCCTATCCATGGCGCGAAGTGTGGGGGCGCAAAGGGCGGGCACGACATGCCGTATCATGAACTGGCCGCCTTTGGCGCGGCAATGTGCTGGTCGGTGACCGGGCTGATCGCCGCACATTCTGTGTCGGTGCTTGGGCCCTTTGCCTTCAACAGGATCCGCTGGATTTCGGTGTTTCTGATCCTGCTGGCGATTGTCGTGATCAGCGGGCGGTGGGACGGCGTGACCGCGCCGGGCCATTGGCGCATCGCGGTGTCGGGGCTGCTGGGCGTGTTTCTGGGCGACATGATGCTGTTCATGGCCATGGTGCGGCTGGGTCCGCGCCGGACCGGGGCGCTGTTTGCGCTGAACGCCCCCATCGCCGCGCTGCTGGGCTGGCTGTTTCTGGGCGAGGAACTGTCGCTGATGGCCTCGTCCGGGATCGGCATTGCCACGCTGGGCATCGCCATGGCGGTTCTGGGTCGCCCCGGCCGGTCGGGCCAGCACCGCTTCGAGGAGGTGCGCGGCCCGGTCTGGATCGCGGTCGGCATGGGCGTTCTGGCCGCGACCGGACAGGCCACGGGATCGCTGATCGCGCGCCCGGCCATGGCGCAGGGGTTCGACCCTTATGTCGCCTCGATGATCCGCATCGGCGCGGCCTCGGTGGCGCAGGTGGCGATCATGACGCTGCCGCTGGCCATGTTCCGGCCAAAGGGCGCCGTCACGCCGCGCATTCTGGTGATGACGGTGCTGTCGGGCATCGTCGCCATGGTCATCGGCATGACGCTGATGCTGTTTGCCCTGCAGGGCGGCAAGGTCGGCATCGTCTCGACCCTGTCGGCGCTGTCGCCGGTGCTGATTCTGCCGGTGCTGTGGGCGCTGACCGGCGCGCGCCCCTCGGCCACGTCATGGGCGGGGGCGGCGCTGGCGGTGATCGGCATGTCGCTGATCTTCCTGCGCTGACGGGCTTGTCACTTGCCAAAGCCCGCCATTGCGCCAAGCTTGCCGGGTAACCTGACGGAGAGACCAAGATGATCCGAGCTGCCGCCCTTGCCCTGACCCTGATCCCCGCCCTTGCCCTGACCCTGATCCCCGGCCTTGCCTTTGCGCAGGATCACAGCGGCCATGGCACTGCTGAAACCGCCGACAGCCCCTCGACCGCAGCCTATCAGGCGGCGATGGAAAAGATGCATGCAGACATGATGGTGGGCTATACCGGCAATGCCGATGTCGATTTCATGCGCGGCATGATCCCGCACCACCAGGGTGCCATCGACATGGCAAAGATCGCGCTGGAATATGGCAAGGATCCCGAAGTTCGCAAACTGGCCCAAGAGGTCATCGACGCACAAGAGGCCGAGATCAAGTTCATGCAGGACTGGCTGGCCAAGCACGACCACTAGGATGGTGGGGCGGCTGGAACGCCGCCCCATTGGCTTAGCCGATGGCCTCGCGGGCTTTGGCGATGGCCAGCGCCGCATGGGCGGCCTCGCGGCCCTTCTGGACGAAATGGTCGCGGAAGATGGCCGTGTGATGATCGGTTTCCTGATAGTGATGCGGCGTCAGCGACACCGACAGCACCGGCACGCCGGTTTCCAGACCGGCCTGCATCAGCCCCTGAACCACGGCAGCCGCCACGAAATCATGGCGATAGATGCCGCCATCCACGACCAGCGCCGCGCAGGCGACCGAGGCATAGCGCCCGGTCCGCGCCAGATCGCGCGCCATCAGCGGCATCTCGAACGCGCCGGGAACGTCGAAGACATCGACCTGATCGCGCGGGATGATCTGGCAGAACCCGTCCAGCGCCTGATCGACGATATCGGTATGCCAATTGGCCTTTACGAAGGCATAGCGGGTGTGTGTCATCATGATCCCTTTCCAAAGTGACACGTCACCCAAGGCGATCACGCTGCGATCCCGCAAAACGGGGTCGCACGCTCTCTTTCATCCGGACTGTGACCGTCGGCCCAGGAGTTTCACCTGATCTGCTGACCCTTTCGCTGCGAAAGGCGCTCGCGGGCTGTAACCGCCGGTGGGGAATTCCGCCCCGCCCTGAGAACAGCCGTGTGATGCCAAGCCCGCCCGGCAGATGCAAGTCACCCCAGCTGCTTTTCCGCCTCGGCAATGGCATAGCGGTCGGTCATGCCCGCGACGTAATCCAGCACGATGCGCGCGCGCTGCGTGTCGTCCTTTGCGGCATCGGCCGCGGCGCACCAGTGATCCGGCATTTTCGAGGGATCGTTCAGATAAAGCGGGAAAAGCCCGTTCAGCATCTGGGTTGCGCTGGTGCGTTCCACCACGACCGAGGGCGCGCGATACATGCGCTGGAACAGGAAGGATTTGATGGCCTTCAGGTTCTGATACAGCGGCTTTGAAAAGCGGATGATCGGCCCGTCCATGTCGCGGATCTCATGCACGCTTGTCGGACGCAGGCTGGCCAGACGGCCCTGCGCCACGGCGATCACATCCTCGACCATGACGCCAAAGACGCGGCGCAGCGCCTCGTGACGGCGTCGCATGGGGTCCAGACCGGGATGCAGGCGGTCGACCTCGGCAAAGGCCTCGCCGACGACGGGCAGTTGCGACAGGTCGTCCTCGGTGAACAGCCGCGCGCGCAGCCCGTCATGCAGATCGTGGTGGTTATAGGCCACGTCATCGGCCACGGCTGCAACCTGCGCCTCGGCGCTGGCATTGGTGTGCAGCTCCAGATCCCATTCGGCATTCACCTCGGCCAGGGCATAGGGCAACGCGCCCGTCACCGGGCCATTGTGCTTGGCGATGCCCTCAAGGCTTTCCCATGTCAGGTTCAGCCCGTCGAAATCGGCATAGTGACGCTCCAGCCGGGTGACGATGCGCAGGGCCTGCGCGTTGTGGTCAAAGCCGCCATAGGGGGCCATCAACTCGGCCAGCGCATCCTCTCCGGTATGGCCAAAGGGCGGGTGGCCCAGATCATGCGCCAAGGCCACGGTCTCGGCCAGATCGGGGTTCAGATCCAGCGCGCCCGCGATGGTGCGGGCGACCTGCGCCACCTCGATCGTATGAGTCAGCCGGGTGCGGAAGTAATCGCCGCGATAGGCCTGCCCGTCATGTTCGACAAACACCTGCGTCTTGTGCTTCAACCTGCGGAAGGCGCTGGAATGGATGATGCGGTCGCGGTCCCGCTGCCATGGGCTGCGAAAGGTCGACATGCGCTCGGGCCAGTGGCGGCCGCGGCTGTCTTCGGGCTGGCAGGCATAAGGGGCGGTCATCGGTGCGGCATTCCTTGCGGGTGGTTGTCCCGAACCCTATATTCCACACCAGAAGACGGAAACGGGAACGCCCCATGAACGTAGAGTTGAACCTGCCCCCCAAGGTCACGGAACGCGCATTCGCGCGACTGGCCCAGATCAATGCCGACGGGCCCATGCGCGCCTTGCGGGTGGCGGTGCTGGGCGGGGGCTGCTCGGGCTTTCAATATGACATCAAGCTGGACGACCCGGCCGACGATGACCTGATCCTGAAGGGGGAAGGGCAAAGCGTCGTGGTCGATCCGGTGTCGTTGCCGTTCCTGACCGGCGCGGTGATCGAATTCACCGATGAACTGATCGGCGCGCGTTTCGTCATCGAAAACCCGAACGCCACCTCATCCTGCGGCTGCGGCACGTCCTTCGCCATCTGACCGGGCGTGACCTGATCGGGCGCGATCTGATCTGGCCACCGCCGATCCGCGCCGCTAGTCTCTGCGCCATGAAGATCGCGACATTCAATATCAACGGCGTCCGCGCCCGGATCGAGACCCTGACCGGCTGGCTTGCCGAGGCCCAGCCGGACGTTGTGGTGCTGCAGGAAATCAAGACGCAGGACGAAGGCTTCCCCGCGGATCCCATCGCCGATCTGGGCTACAATATCGAAACGCACGGCCAGAAGGGCTTCAACGGCGTGGCGATCCTGTCGCGCCTGCCGCTGGAAGACGTGATGCGCGGCCTGCCCGGCGACGACAGCGACGAACAGTCCCGCTATATCGAGGCGACGGTGGTCGGACATGCCGCCATCCGCATCGCGGGCCTGTATCTGCCGAACGGCAACCCGTTTCCGGGGCCGAAATTCGACTACAAGCTGGCATGGATGGAACGGCTGCGCAGCCGCGCCGACGCATTGCGCAGCAGCGAGATCCCGACGATCATGCTGGGCGATTTCAACGTGATCCCCGAACCGCGCGATGCCGCCCATCCCGAACGCTGGCTGGATGACGCGCTGTTCCAGCCCGAAAGCCGTGCCAGCCTGCGCCGCATCCTGCATGACGGCTGGACCGAGGCCGTGCGCCTGCGCGATCCCGATGCCACCCGTGGTCCCTTCACCTTCTGGGACTATCAGGCAGGCGCGTGGCAGAAAGACAATGGCATCCGCATCGACCATATCCTGCTGTCGCCGCAGGCCGCCGATCTGCTGGTCGACCTTGGCATCGACCGCGACGAACGCGCCAAGGACAAGCCCAGCGACCACGTGCCGGTCTGGGTGACGCTGGACGCCTGATCCAGACGCGCTGAACTCGCCAGGCCGACCTGCCATCCTTGTTTTGAAAATACCCCGGGGGACGCCTTTGCCGCCCCCATCAAGGGGGTGGCAAAGGCGGGGGGCAGAGCCCCCGCAGCGCCTCGGAAAACGCCGTCAGTCGCGGTCTTCGGCGTCGTCGTCATCGCCGAAGCGCGCATCGTCGTCATATTCATCCTCGCCCTCGCCGACATATTTTGCCGACAGCGCGATGGAATGACCGTCATGCGTGGGATCCATCACGACATCGGACGGGATTTCACCCGCCAGCCATTCGCGGATCTCATCGCGGGTCTCCTCGATTTCCTGCCCGGTTACTTCCGAGATATAGCGGATGAAGGCGCGCTGGTCGCCGTCGATCTCATCCAGCTCGGCCTCGTCAGCCTCGGGCCATTTCTCGGTGATCGCCTCGAAAAAGGCTGGCCAGTTCTCACTGACATGCGTCCATTTCATCAGTATCCGCCTCCGCCGACGCCTCCTTGGACCATGCGCGATGCGCCGGTGATGTCTTCACCGACACCTGCCACGGTGTTACATCCGGCCAACGCCAGAAGGGCGATAAGAGTTGCGGTTCTGATCACGTTCACTTCCTTTCTTCCTGCCACCAGGTTTCCGGCATGAAGCCGGGCCAATCTCCGTAAAGTGGCGTCTTTTCAGGATAATGCAGGTCGGCGCGATGCGCCAAGCGCGAAATCCGGGGTGAGCTGACCGGGATCACGTAACGTCCCGCCGTCAGCACCCGGTCCAGCGCCCTGACCGCAGCCTGAAAATCCGCCTCGGATGTCGCCCGGCCCATCTCGGCGATCATCGCCTCGGCTGCGGGCGAATTCATCCCCATCCAGTTGCGCGTGCCTGTCGCGGTCACGCCTTTTGCGCCCCAATACAGCAATTGTTCATTGCCCGGCGACAGCGACAGGCCGCGCTCATACCATGTCATGTCGAACTGATAGTTGTTGGTGCGTTCGACATATTGCGCCGCGTCCAGCATCGTGACTTGCGGGCGAATACCCAGATTTCGCAGCGATTCCACAAAGATGTTCACCATCTGCCGCACCTCGGCAGAAGAGCGCATGGCACTGCCTGACTGGTTCAGCAGGATCTCGAACGCGAAGGGCTGGCCCTTGTCGTTGCGTAGAACCCCGTCCTGCACCGTCCATCCCGCCTGATGCAGCAGGTCCAGCGCGGCGCGGATGCCCTTGCGGTCGATGGCGCGGTCGCCGCCCGGCGGCAGGACGTAGCCCTCCAGCGTTCCGGGCAGCAGATCGGCCTTGAACGGTTCCAGCAACTCGGCCTCGCGGCCCGTGGCGGGACCGGGCTGCATCGCCAGTTCGGAATTCGAAAAATAGCTGGTGATCCGGGGATCCTTGCCGCCCGACAGCGTCATGTTCATGAAACGGTAATTGAACGCCTCGATCATCGCCTGCCGCACGCGCCAATCGGCAAAGATCGGATCGCGGGTGTTCATCACCAGCCCTTGAATCCCCGAGGGGCGGTGATCCTCGATTTCGGATTTCACCATGCGGCCGTCACGCATGGCGGGAAAATCGAAATTGCTGTCCCAGCGCGAGGCGACGAGTTCGCGCCACAGGTCGATCTCACCGGCCTTGAAGGCCTCGAACATGGCCGAGGCATCGCCGAAATAATCGTAGCGGATGACATCCAGATTGTTCAGCCCCTGCATCACCGGCAGATCGCGGCCCCAGTATTCGGGATTGCGGCGGAAGGTGATGGACCGCCCGGCATCCACCCGGTCGATGACATAGGGCCCCGAACCGATGGGCACGGTCAGCCCGGATCTGTCGAAGTCGCGCCCCTGCCACTGGGCCTTTTGCAGGATGGGGCGCATCCCCATCAGCAGCGCCAGTTCGCGGTCGGGCGTGTTGAAGGTCAGCCGGACCGAGCGCGGGCCGGTCTGTTCCATCTTTTCGACGCGCGACCATGTGCTGGTATAGCGCGGATGCCCCTTGGTCCCCAGTGTCTGGAACGACCACATCACATCCTCGACCGTCACCGGCGATCCGTCGGAAAACCGCGCCTCGGGGCGCAGGGTGAATTCCACCCATGACCGCGCCGCATCGGTCTCGACGCTTTCGGCCAGAAGCCCGTAAAGCGTGAACGGCTCGTCGATCGAGCGGATCATCAGCGGCTCGGCCAGAAGGCCCGGCTGGGTAAAGATCGGCCAGACCGGATTGCCCATCAGGATCCAGGGGTTCAGCGAATCGAACGTGCCTGATTCTGCCAGTCGAATCGTCCCGCCCTTGGGCGCGTCGGGATTGGCATAGGGCAGATGGGTAAAGCCCGGCTTCAGCGCAGGTTCTCCATACATTGCAATGGCATGGCTGGGCTCGGCAGGGCTTGCCAATGGCATGGATGCAACACACACGCTAAGCGCGAGCGCCCGCCAGATCGCGGATTCACGGGAGAATCTGAAGAATCGCATGCTCGATGGCCCTGATTTTCGGGTCGCTGGTTTTGTTGCACATCAGAATAACCGCGCGTTTACCAGAGGGCAAACTTACCCATTGGACTCAACTGGGGAAAAGCGTATAGATATCTCACTGCTCGATAGGTTTCTTGCCTGTATGAAACCTGCCTCATGACTTGCGCCCGCCTTGTGCGGGCGCTTTTTTTGTTCTGTATCAGCCCTGCGCGACAGGCAGAAAATCCTGTCTGCGCCATGCAAAACGCCCCCGGAGTTTCGGGGGCGCCAAGCTGGTCACGAATGCGTCAGCCGCAATCAGAAGCGATAGGATGCGCGGATCTGCACCAGATCGGTGTCGATATCGGCGTTGTCCACGTCGAAGACATCCTTGAAGTCGGCGCGCGAATATTCCGCACCCACGGTGAATTTGTCGGTCAGTTTGAAGTCGGCGCCGACACCATAGGTCACGCCGGTTTCCGACAGGTCGTTGTCGCCGCTGACATGGGCCGCCCCCAGCGTGACATAGGGCAGGAAGCGGCCCATGTCGTAACCGGCGCGGGCGCGCAGGCGCCACAGATCGGCGTCGCCGCTATTGTCGAAATCGGTCTTGTCATAGGACAGTTCGCCACCGGCAACGAATTTGCCGAAGTCGCGCAGATAGCCGCCGTGCAGACCGTATGAATCGAAGTCCTCGTCTGCGGCGTAGTTCGGCTCGGCATTGCCTTTGCTGTACTGCAGACCGGCATAGAAGCCCGTCCAGTCGCTGGCGTCGACGGTGACGGGCGTGGGCGCGACGACGACCGGCGCTTCGACGACCGGGGCGACGTAGCCGCCAGCATGGGCCGACGCCGAAGCTGCGATGGTGGCGAGGGCTGCGTAAGCTGCAATCTTCATGGTGATATTCCGGAATGTTAGATCGGAGCGTCTGCATAGCACCACGGCTTTCAGGGACCAGCCCACGCCGTGTCAAACATTCGCGATGCAGCGTGAGAAGGCGGTGACCGCCCGGATTTCGCATGGCAGCCATCCTTGGCTTGCACGGAACCTCTGCCCGGTCCCGGACTTGTTCTTGCGCGAAGAATTTCCGATGCTGCACGCGCAGCATCAGGTGAGGAGATGGCGATGTTTCAGAAATTCCTTGGCGGCAAGACCGCCGTTGTGACCGGCTCGAATTCCGGGATCGGTCTTGGCGTGGCGGTCGAACTGGCGAAGGCCGGGGCGGATCTGGTCCTGAACAGTTTTACCGATGCGCCCGAAGATCACGCGCTGGCCGAAAAGCTGGCCAAGGAACATGGCGTCAAGGTGCGCTATATCCAGGCCGACATGTCCAAGGGCGATGAGTGCCGCGCGCTGATCGAAAAGGCCGGCACCTGCGATATTCTGGTCAACAATGCCGGCATCCAGCATGTCGCGCCGATCCCGGAATTCCCGGTCGAGAAATGGGACGCGATCATCGCGATCAACCTCAGCTCGGCCTTCCACACCACCGCCGTGGCGCTGCCGATGATGCGCAAGGCGGGCTGGGGACGGGTCATCAACATCGCCTCGGCGCATGGTCTGACGGCCAGCCCCTATAAGTCGGCCTATGTCGCCGCCAAGCACGGCATCGTCGGGCTGACCAAGGTGACGGCGCTGGAAACCGCCAAGGATGCCGTCACGGCCAATGCGATCTGCCCCGGCTATGTGCTGACGCCCATCGTGGAAAAGCAGATCCCGGATCAGATGAAGGCCACCGGCATGTCGCGCGAAGACGTGATCGAAAAGGTCATGCTGGAGCGGCAGCCCTCGGGGAAATTCGCCACGGTCGAACAGATGGGCGGCACGGCGGTCTTCCTGTGCTCGGCCGCCGCCGACCAGATCACCGGCACGGCGATTTCCGTCGATGGCGGCTGGACGGCGCTGTAACGCGGCCTCAGCGGCGGATCAGTTCGCGCAGCACGCAACCCGGCCCGTCGCCCGACAAGGTGCGGCGGGTCAATTCTTTCCAGTCGCCTTCGTCGAAGGCCGGAAAGAACGCATCGGCATCGGGGATGTCCAGATCGACCTCGGTCACCAGCAGCCGGTCGGCCAGCGGCAGCATCTCGCGATAGATCGCCTGTCCGCCGATGCCGTTGATGCGGGTATAGCCTGCGGCCTGCGCCATGGCGATGGCATCCGCAACACTGGCTGCAACATGTTCGGCCAGCCCGGCATCACGGCTGACGACGATATTCATGCGGTTCTTCAGCGGTTTGACAGGCAGGCTGTCCCATGTGCGGCGGCCCATGACCACGGCGCTGCCCAGCGTTTCGCGCTGAAAGCTGCGCAGATCCTCGGGCGAATGCCACGGGATGTCGTTGTCGCGGCCAATCGCCCCATTGCGCGCCCGCGCCACCACAAGCGAGATCATACCGCCACCGGAGCCTTGATCGCGGGGGCGGGGTCATAGTCCAGAAACTCGAAATCCTCGAAGCGGAAATCAAAGATCGAATCGACCTGCCGCGCGATCCGCAGCCGGGGCAGCGGGCGGGGGGCGCGGGACAGCTGCGTCTGCACCTGATCCAGATGGTTCAGATAGATATGCGCGTCGCCCATGGTGTGGATGAAATCCCCGGCCTCATACCCGGTCACATGCGCCAGCATATGCGTCAGCAGCGCGTAAGAGGCGATGTTGAAGGGCACCCCCAGAAACATGTCGGCCGAGCGCTGGTAAAGCTGCAGATGCAGCTTGCCCTTCTGGATGCGCACCTGCCACAGCGTATGGCAGGGGGGCAGGGCCATCTGGTCGACCTCGCCGGGGTTCCATGCCGACACGATCAGGCGGCGGGAATCGGGCGTCTTGCGGATGCGGTCGATCAGCTGCGCGATCTGGTCGACCTCGCCCACCACGACGCGGCCATCGGCTTCGCGCAGGGTCGGGAAATGGCGCCACTGATGGCCATAGACCGGCCCCAGATCGCCCTGCGCATCCGCCCATTCGTCCCAGATGCTGACGCCGTTTTCCTGCAGATAGCGGATATTCGTGTCGCCCGACAGAAACCACAGCAGCTCATGCACGATCGAGCGCAGATGCAGCTTCTTGGTGGTGACCAGCGGAAAGCCATCCTCCAGCGAATAGCGGCACTGCATGCCGAAATGCGACAGCGTGCCCGTGCCGGTGCGGTCGGTGGATTGCGTGCCTTGCTCCAATACGGTGCGAAGTGCGTCGAGATATTGGCGCATGGTCCATCCTTCCGTCGTCAGAGCTTCGGCTTAAGGCTAGCGGTTGCGCGTGTCGATGGGATAGGCGGTGGTAAAGCGGATCCGCTCCATCGCGAAATGCGAGGTGACGTTCTTGATGGGCACGGCATCGGTCAGGCGTTTGTAAAATATATCAAAGGCTTCCATGCTGGAAATCGCCACCCGCAGCAGATAGTCCATATCGCCCGCCATACGATAGGCTTCCATGATCTCGGGCAGCGTCTCGACAGCTTTGGTGAAATCCTGCCGCCATTCCACGGTATGATTCGGGGCCTCGATCTCGACAAAGACGACGATGCCCAGACCCAACTGCGACGGGTTTGCCAACGCCACGCGGCCGGTCAGCACGCCATTCGCCTCAAGCTTCTGAATTCGCTTCCAGCAGGGCGTCTGCGACAGCCCCACCTTTTCCGCGATTTGCGAGATGGGAAGCGTTGCGTCGCGCATCAGTTCAGCAACGATCTTGCGGTCGATCAGGTCCAGATCAGACATATTTTCCAACCCCTGTCAGCTTTGGCTATCGGGGAGGAGATTATTCTACCTATAAACGATAAGCAATGTCGTGTATTTATCGCTCATGAATTTTTACCGCTGGGACAACAAGGGAGCCATGGCCATGATGCAAAGATTTCCGCTGCACGCGCTGAGCAATGCCGCACCGGGGGCGCCGCTGTTCGCGATCCGCCTGATTGATCGCCGCACCGGCGAAGTGCCGCGCCTGAACGGCAAGCCGATCAGTTTCCTGACCGCCACGCCGCGTCAGGCGGTCGAGGATCTGCTGAAAGACCGCGACCGCAGCAAATGGATCGCGCAGGTCGATCCGGTCGGGCTGTCGGGGCAGGCGCCTGAAACCGCAGGCTTGGGCCGGACCGGAACCGAGCGCCCGAATTAGCGCGCCGGTTGCGGACGCGCCAGGGCAGACGGCCCGCCGCGCCGGGTGATGGCGGGGGCCAGCACCGGCAGCAATTCCTGGGGGGACTGCACGAAATCGGTGGCCGGGCGGGCCAGCAGGGCCTGCCGCGCCTGCGCCAGATCGGCGCGGGTCAGGCGCGACAGCAGCGCCGCCAGTTCTGCCGGATCGGGACGGGGAATGGTGAAGCCCAGCCCGTCCTGCGCGATGCGCCGCCCGGTCTGAGTGTCGGACAAACCGATCTGCGGGCAGCCGCACCAGCTTGCCTCATAGATCCGGTTCGGCAACAGCCAATCCGAATTCGTGCCGCGCTGCCACATATCCTGTGCCCAGACCAGATCGCAGCCCGCATAGGCCTGCGCCAGCCCATCGGGGTAGCGATAGGGGCCGGTCCATTCGGCATTGGGCCGCTTGGCCAGTTCATCGCGGAAATTCGTCAGCGCATGATCGTGCAGCGCGCCGGAAAAGCGCAGGCGCAGCCGGTCGCCCATCAGATCAAGCGTCCGGAACAGCAAGTCGGCCGAGGCCTGACAGCGGATCGACCCGACCAGTCCCAGCGTGATCGGCGCATCATCGGGCTTGGGGTCGGGCATCGCCGGACGGGCAGGGGCGGCGGCGGGATCAAGTCCCAGCCACAGCTTGTTTTCCACCAAGGCCACCGGGCCACGATAGCCCTGCATCGGCGCGAAGTAATTCTCGACAAAGCCGGGCGAGGACACCACCAGCAGCGCGGCATTGGCCAGCACGCGGCGTTCGGCCAGCCGCATGATCCGGCCCTTGCGGCCGGACGCGGTCATCAGGTCGTGGATGTCCAGACATTCATAGACCAGCGGCGCAGCGGCCCGCCCGGCACGCAGGGCGGCAAGGCGACGGGCGGTCAGGGCGATCATCGCAAGGTCAAGATTGCGCGCGATGATCAGCTGCGCATCCGCCAGCACGCGCCATTGCGACATGGCGCGGCGGACCGCGCCGCCCAGCCCCAGCGCCCGGCCCTTGATGTCCTGATGCTTGACCAGCCCAAGGTCGATGTTCTGCCATTCCGGGCTGAAATCCGGGCTGCCCTCGCGGCGCTGGCAAAAGGAAGTGACCTCGCAGCCAAGCGCCCGCAGCGCCCGGATGCGGCGGATCTGCGAAGCCTCGGCCACATCGAAGCCAAAGACCGCGATGCGCAGCCCCTGCGCCTGTTCGGGCTGGATCGGGGTCATGCCGGATCGCCGCCGTAAAGCTGGGCCTGCGGGCGGTCGGTGGTCAGCGCGGTGACGACGCCGCGATGCAACTGGCCACGCAGGAACCAGAAATTGCGCTTGGTTTCGTCATCGGCGTGGCGGCGTTCCTGAATGCGGCAATAAGCGGCCTTGGCGCTGGCCGTCACCAGCAGCTTGGCCCGCGCGACAGGCGTCGGCGCGGTGATGATATGGGTCTGACCCATGCGGAAGCGGCGATTGGCCAGCCATTCCAGCGTCTGCCGGTTCGGCGGCACCGATTCGCTGAGCGTGGCCTTGGGCGCTGCGACCATGCGCATCCCCATGCGCGACAGGCGCAGAAAGAATTCGGTATCCTCGCCGCCTGTGGTGCCGCGCGCCAGATCATAACGCTCATTGACCCATGGCATGCCTTTCCAGCGTATGATGGCATTGCCGCTGTTGGCCGTCGGCACCTTTTCCAGTTCCGGATAGCTGGAGTGATAGTCCAGCTCGCGCACCCAATGCGGGGTGTCGGCGGGATAGTCGGCGATCACCTTGCCGATGGCGCATTCCGCGCCCGCCTTGACGGCGGCATCAAGGATCTCGGCCAGCCAGTCGGGGGTGACGATTTCATCGTCATCCAGCCCGGCAACCCAATCGGCATCGCCCGCCGCATCCAGACAGGCGTTCCGCGCGATCGAGATATTGCGCGCCGGCGCATGGACATAGACCAGCGGAATGGGCAGCAGCCCCGCCGCCTCGGTCACGACCTGCCGGGCGCTGTCGGTGTCGTCATTATCGGCGATGACAAGGCGCAGCTCATGCTGGTCGACCCCGCGCAGCTTGCCGATGGATGCAATGGTTTCCGCGACCTGAGGGCGGCGGAACGTGCACATCAGGATATCAATGCGCATGGGTCTGGCTCCGTTTGAAAATCATCCCGCTGAGGAAACCGGCGCCCCAAGGGATGTGCATGGCAGCAAGCGCGGGACCAGCCCAAAGCCCGCAGGCGCTGGAATGGCGAAAGGTCATGGCCAGCGAAGCGCCGACCAGAACAGCCAGATACAGCAAAGGCCAGAACAGCCCCAGCCAGACCAGACCCGACGCACCCGCAAGCGCGCCAAGTGCCACAAGCAGCAGCCCGGCCGCGATCAGCACCAGATTGACCGCTGGCGCGATCTGACGCAAGCGCGGACGCATGGCGTGCTTGGTGACGGTGCGCGCGCGGCCCCGGCCATAGTTCCAGTATTGCCGCCCCAGCTTCTGCAGGGTCGGGCGCATCCAGTAATCCAGCCGCAACTCTGCCGCCAGCCAGATCCGGCCGCCCGCCAGACGAATGCGGTGGTCCAGCTCGGCATCCTCATTATGGCTGAAGCTGGGGTCATAGCCGCCGACGCGGCGGAACCAGTCCAGATCCATGGCGGCATGATGGCCGTGATCCACCTCGCGCGAGGCGCGCCCGCCGCGATGCGCCGATCCGCCCGAACCGACCGGCGTGTCGACGATCCATGCGGCGGCCTTCTGAAAGCAGCTCTGCCCGCGCGAATCCATCGGCACCACGACCGAGGCGCAGCCCTTTTCGACCAGCATATCCGCCGCCTGCATCGCATAGCCCGGGGGATAAAGCGCATGGGCATCGGCGCGCAGCATGACGCGGTGGCGCGGCAGCGCGCAGAATTCGACGGCGTGGTTGATGCCCGCCGATTGCAGCCGACCGGCATTATGGATCAGCCGCAGATTGGGAAATTCCTGCGACAGGCGGGTGACGATCTGGCGCGTGGCATCATGGCTGCCGCCATCGGCCACGACGATATCGACATGCCGCAATCGCGGATCGCCGGTCAGCAGCGACCGCAGGCAGGGCTCGATCGCGGTTTCCTCGTTCAGGGTGGGCACGACGATCAGCACCTCATCGCCACGGATGGCGTGGCCCGTGTCTTGGTCAGTGTCGTTGATCGAGGCAAATTGGTTCATGGCGACACCGTTTTCGAGCCATCCGTGTTGCCCGGCAACAGGTGGCGCAGCGTGGCCAACGTCGGGTCCACGCCCAGCTTGCGCCGGCACAGCACCGTCATGGCGATCTGGCCCAGCAGATTGGCCATGACCGCGCCGATGGCCGCGCCGACGACGCCCCAAAGCGCGCCAAAGGCACAGATCAGCACGACGCAGCTGATGGCGCCGATCACATTGCCGGTAAAGTCCTGCCGGCCCAGACCGCGCGACGACATCAGCACCGTGGCCGGTCCCAAAACGACCGACGTGGCGGGGATCAGCAGCATGATCAGCAGCGCGGGGCCGGCGTCATGGAACTCGGTCCCGAACCAGCCAAGCGCCATGCGGCCGAACAGCAGAACCAGCACCGCGCCCAGCAACAGCCCCGCCAGCTTGATCGCGCCCGAGCTGGCCAGCAGCTTGTCGCGGCGCTGATCGGCCCGCGCTGCCATGGCTTGCGCGATGCGCGGGCTGAAGGCCACGTCGACGGCGACGACACCGAAATTGATGATGTTGATGATGGAGAAGGCGACGGCGAACAGGCTGGTCTCGGTGCCGGTCAGCACAAGGCCGGCCGTCGCGATCAGGATCGCCTTGCGGTATTCGGTCATGATCAGGCCGGGGGTCAGCCAGATGCCCAGCTTGGTCCAGCCCAGCCATTCCGAACGGTCGCTGCGGGTATGCTGCAGAAAGGTGAAATCGTCGCGCAGCAGGCGGTTCTGGATCAGAACCGTGATGCCCTCGGACAGGGCGAACAGCAGCACGACATGCCATGGCTGCATCTGCAGACCCGCAAGCCAGGCCAGTCCCAGTCCCAGCGTCAGCACAACAGGCCCGGTCAGCAGGCGCGGCATCAGCCCCTTGCGCATCACACCAAGCGCCGAGGCATGGCGGGCGGTCAGCCGGGCCATGGCCACCAGCACAATGGCCAGCACCATCGCAGCGACCGTCGCCGGGGTTTCGGGCACGGCAATCCCGACCGCATAAATCAGCCCGACGATGGCCAGCAGGACCGGCGTCATCATCATCACAAGCTGGCGGTTGAAGCGGATATAGCCCGCGGCCTTTTCAAGCTGCCCGTCATGGCGCGCGGGCACGACAACCTTCATGGCGCCGGATTCAAGGTTCAGCGTCATCATGATCGAGATGATCTGCGCCACCGAAATCGCCTGCAACGCATGGCCCGAGGCCTCGGGCTGCAGCAGCCGAACCAGCAGCAGCGTCCAGACCAGCGTCAGCACATTCGCTCCGATCCGGGCGACGATCAGCAGAAGCGAATCGATCAGACCGCCGGAATGGTCGCTGCCCATGCGTTTCCCCAGAAACTTAACCATGGCTGAAACCGGAAAATTTGACGTAAAGGTCAGGCCCAGCAGGCAATGCGGGGCTGGCCAACATCTGCAACTCGTGTTTAGATTGCAGTATCATGTTTGGCATTCTTCTCACAGGAATTGTCGCAGGTGCGGTCGCCGGTTTGCTGGCGGCCGGTTTCGCGGGCACAGGGCCCCTTGCGACACTTGCGGTCGTCGTTGTTGCTGCGAATGTTTTCGCAGCAGGTGCGATTTTTGTCAGGCAGAACAAGAAACCGGCGGCCCGAAGGACCGCCGTTCCGTTCATTTCCCGGTTGCCCCAACAACGACCATCACGGTCCGGGCGAGAATAGAGATATCCTTCGTCAGCGAATGTGACTGCGCATAATCGCGGTCAAGCCGGACCCGTTCGTCATAAGACACATCGTTGCGCCCGCTGACTTGCCACATGCCGGTCAGGCCGGGCCGGACGGCGTGGTAGTGATGAACAGATTCGCCATAACGCTCTAGTTCGGGCGCGGTGACGGGGCGGGGGCCGACCAGGCTCATGTCGCCACGAATCACGTTCCACAGCTGCGGCAGCTCATCAAGGCTGGTTTTGCGCAGCGTCTGGCCCAGTTTGGTGATGCGCGGATCTTTGTCCAGCTTGCGATGCTCTTCCCATTCCTTGCGGGCGATGGGATCGTTTGCAATCAGGTCTTGCAGGCGCTGTTCGGCATTGGGAACCATCGTGCGGAACTTCAGGCAGCGGAATTTCCGCCCGTTCCGGCCCACGCGCTCGTGACCGAAAATCATGCCTTTACCTTGCATTCTAACGAAAAATGCCACGACAAGAATGATCGGCAGGAATACCATGCCAATGGTGAAAGCACCGGTCACGTCCAGCGTGCGCTTGCCCGCCACGTTGTACCAGTTGCGGCCCGAAACCGGCCCGGGGCTTAGACGCGGCTGCGCCCCCAAAGCATGTCTGTCCATGGCGTCGGGGGTCGTTTTTACGGCGTCAGACAACATTGATACTCGCTCCTGAAACATGCGCCAAAGCTCGGGGAAGGAAGAAAACTCTATCGCCCGGATAAATAACAGTAGTTCTGACCTGAAAGTGAACCCTGATGCAGAAGGCTGTCAATTGCAGCTTGGCGGAAAACTGCTGAGTTCGGCAAAATTTTGCTGCAGGGCAGCGAAGATCGGACGAATCTGATGCAGCACTGCATCCAAGAATTGCATTTCTCTTAAATGACAGTTGCGCACTATTTTAATTTTATCCTCCGCATCTCTGAAAACATTAAAATTTTACCGAATTGGAGGGTAGATTATGTGAGCGACATTCAACCTTTGGTTGCCAAGCGCAAAATTTTTCAACAGGCGGATATTCGCCTGTGTGGTATTTTTATAAGTCACACTGCTTATTTATTAGCCGTTGATACTTGCCCTTTGGGATAGTATTACTGATTTCGGATCAATTGGATATCGACAGATGCCCTGCGTTGTCCAACACTGCCTGCATAGGCGCATCTTTGCCGATTATGTGTTTTAGCGAGTAAGATGGACCACATGTCTCCAAGCTTATTTTCCCCTGATGTTCAGCGCACCGCGCTTACTGTTTTCGCACATCCCGACGATGCAGAGATTTCTTGTTTTGGTTTGCTGTCCAAGCTTCGCCGCGAAGGTTGGCGCATTGCCATGGTCGTCGTCACGCGCGGCGAAAACGGTGCGGATGTCGCATCCTGGGACAGAATGAATGAGGCTCGCCGCGCTGCAGAAAGTATCGGCGCCGAGCTGATCTTCGGGGATTTCTCGGACGGGTTCGTCACGGTATCGGGCGATCTGGTGCATTGGATCGAAGGCCTGATGCAAGAGTGGCGGCCAGATATCGTGCTGACCCATTTCACGGGCGACAACCGCACCAGCCATCAGGACCACGTGGCGGTCGAGGCTGCGGTGCAGATCGCCGTCCGCCGTGCGCCATGGCGTCCCACCCTGCTGCTGGGCGAGGGGATCGACCACGACATGACGTTCCGCCCTAACTGGTTCGTCGACATCACCGAAGACTATGAGACCAAGGCCGCCGCGATCGCCATGCATGAATCGCAGAGCCACAAATACTACATGCGCCGCGAACATGTGGATGTCAGGTCACGGCGCTGGGATATCAACTTCTCGCGTCCATCGGGAGCCGCCGAGTATCTGCCGCGCTACTGGGAAGCCTATTTCCTCGTCCAGCACGCGATGTGATCCGGGTTTTCTGGGCGCTGTCGAAAGGTCCAAGCTACAATGAAGATCGATCCCTCGATCATTGAAACGTCGTCACTGGTGCGCAGGGACGAAGACAGGCTCGTGGATTTCATCGTGATCGGTGCCATGCGCGCCGGCACGACGATGTTGCAGGACATTCTGGAAAAGCACCCCCAGATCTCGATGGCGCGGGTCAAGGAAACCGATTATTTTATCGCCGAAAAGAACTATGCGCGCGGTCCCGACTGGTATCGCGGGCAGTTCGACACCACGCGGGCATTGCGCGGCGAGGTCAGCCCGAACTATGCCAAGGCCCGTGATTTTCCCGGCGTGCCCCAGCGGATCTTCCGCGACTGTCCCGATGCCCGGCTGATCTATGTGCTGCGCGATCCGGTCAAACGGGCCGTGTCGCAATACCTGCATTCGTGGAACATGGGTGAGGTCACGGAAACGCCCGCGCAGATGGCGGGAGGACATGAATATTTCAGCATCATGGACACCAGCAACTATGCCGCCCAGCTGGATGCCTATCTGCAATATTTCGACCGCTCGCAGATTCTTGTGATTGAATTCGAAAGCCTGATCAGCGCGCCACAGGTGCATCTTGATGCGATACTGGCCCATATCGGCGCCAGCCCGATGCAGATGCCCGGCATGGATCGGCAGAACGCGAATGACGAATTGGAGCGCGTGCCGATGGCCGTGCTGAAGCTGTCGCAAGGCAGGCTGAGGCCGCTGCTGACGCGCCTTATCAGCCCGGCGCTGCGCCGCAGGCTGCGGCAGATGCTGGCGCGTCTGGGCTCGGCGCGCGTCGCACCCTGCTTTCCCGAGCCGATGCTTGTGACCATGCGCAGCGAACTGGCCCCCGAGGTCAGCCGGTTACGCAAGATGACCGGGCAGGAGTTTTCCAAATGGTCGATCTGACGCAGGGCCCCGATCGCCCGATGGGGTGGGGGGGCCGGATCGGCGATGGGCAGCGCGCATTCTGGCTGGCCTATGATGTCGGCCTGCTGTCGCTGACGGTCATTGCCATGGCCGACATGCCGCAGCGCTGGGGTGTGGGTGGCTTGGTCTGGCTGCTGGTCTATCTGCTGTTCATCCTGCGAGTCACGATGATCTGGCCGGATTACTTCCGGCTGCTGTCGCGCAACTGGACGCTGCTGCTGTTCGCAACAGTCTGCCTGATCTCGGTGGTGTGGTCGGGGTCTCGGGCGACGACCATGGCGGCAGGCACGCAGATGATGATGTCGACGCTGATCGCTGTGTATGTCGGATGGAGGTTCAGTCCAAAGCAGCTGATCATCGGTATCTTCCTGATCGTATCAGCGGGGTCTGCGCTGTCGCTCGTCAACATGGTCGTGGGATTTGTGCAGCCCGTCTACAGCGCTGTTGGCGGTTTGCTTGGGATCTATACAAACAAGAACACCTTGGGACATTATTCGCAGATGGCGGCGCTGATGTCGCTGACCGTCCTTTTGATGCGCCCCGGAGAAGTGCCGCGCCTGCTGCGCCTGTATGCGCCGTTTGCTTTTGCCATCTGTGCATTTGCAATGGTCATGTCGAAGTCCATGACAGCGGTGCTGCTGTTGCCCTGCTATACGGGGCTGTTTTTGCTGATCAATCGCCGCCGGCTTCCGGTAAGTCTGCGCTATGGTACGATCGGGCTGCTGATCGTGCTGATCGGAGCAGGTCCCTTCGTGCTGGCACTGATGGGCATTGACCCTCTGACCGAGATTTTCCGGGCGACAGGCAAGGATCCGACCCTGACCGGCCGCACGGATTTGTGGGGCATCGGTCTGGGCGTCGCCGCGCAATCCCCGCTCACGGGTTTCGGCTTTGGTGCCTTCTGGGCGATGGACAGATTTGCACCAGAGCAATTCGCGGTGGTTCAGGCGGGCTCCCCTGCACCGTCCTTTCACAACTTCATGATCGACATTCTGGTTGGCACGGGAGCGATCGGGCTTGCGTGCAACCTGACGCTTCTGGGAACCGTGCTGTGGCGGACGCTGCGGTTTTATCTGGCGACAGGTTGGGCCTTGGCATCAGGCTGTCTGGTGCTGACCCTGCTTCCGCTGAATGTGGGTCTTGTCGAAACCTATTTGTTCCGCCAGCACGAGTTCATGCTCATGTGGCTTATCATGATCGGTGTCAGCGTGAAATGTCACGCGCCGCCCTTCGTCAATCCGTCAAGCCGTAATCTGGCCGGCGATCTCTCCCAGGTGAATGATTAAAGATGATAAAATTTTCTCCACTTACGCAGTTTCGTCGCAGGTCGCGTCTTTACATGGGCCGGTCGATCCACACCGTCTCTCCGACGCGGCTGCGCAAGCGCTGCGTCTATATGCATATGCCCAAATGCGGCGGCACCTCGGTGTCCGAGGCGCTGTATGCCACCGTTCCCCTGCATCAGAAGATCGGCATTCTGGATTCGGTGTCGATCCGCAAGGCCATGGGCGTGCTGAAGGCGGATGTGAACAATGACATCGCCTTTCACGACGAAGGCGACAATGCCGACGAAATCGCCGCCTTTCGCGAACAGCTGCTGGTCATGCACATGTGCCATAACGCGCAGCTGATCCACGGGCATTTCCTGTTTTCGGAACAGGCGTGGAAGCATTTCGGCAAGGATTACAGCTATATCACCATCCTGCGCGATCCGGTGAAGCGCACCATCTCGAACTATCGCTTCGACAAGCGGATCGGGCATTTCTTCGGCGATTTCGACGAATATCTGGAAAGCGATCACGGTCGCCGTCAGGCGCTGCACAAGCTGCGCTATTTCAGCGGTATGGCCACGGTGCGCCCCGATCAGGAGGCGCAGGCCATGGCGCTGGCCAAGCAGAACATGGCCCGCTTCGCGCTGATCGGCTTCATGGAGGACATGGACGGGTTCGCCCGCGATTTCGGCAAGATCTTCGGCGTGAAACCGCGGATCGCGCATTACAACGGCGCGGGCAAACAGGACGCCCCGTTGCAGATGACCGAAAGCCAGCGGCGCCGGCTTGAGCAGCTTTGCGCCCCCGATATCGAGCTTTTTGAACATTCCCGACGCATCGCGCCTGGCCTGATGCAGCAAGAACTGAAAGTGATAGCCGCATGATCCAGAATGACCGTCAATGGCGCCGTGTCGCCGAACCGCCGCGGGATGGGACTGTGCCTGAGGTCGATCTTGCCTCGACGCTGCGGGCCATCACATCCGGCCTGCGCCGTCGCTGGCGTCTGATCGCCGGGACGACGCTTCTGATGTCGCTTTTGGCGCTGGCCTATGTGCTGACGGCCACGCCGCAATATACCGCGCGCGCCGCGCTGGTCATCGACCCGCGCATCTCGAACTCGCCCAACGGGGTCGAGGCGCCGACGCTTCTGCTGTCGGATGCGCTGTTGGTGGACAGTGAAATCAAAGTGCTGGGCTCGCGCGATGTGACCTCGCGCGTGGCGCAGTCGCTGGGCCTTTACGACATGGAGCCCGAGCCGGAATCCGTCAGCCTGCCGCGCATGGTGCTGAACGGGATCGGCGCCCTGCTGGGCAGCGGGTCCGAGCCGCCGACCTTCGCCGATGCCGAAGCAGCCGAGGCGACCCGGCGCGAGACGATCCGTCAGAAGATGATGGAGGGTTTCGACATCAGCCGTGACGGCGGCACCTATGTGATCGACATCGCCTATACCTCGGAAGATCCGATGTTTGCGACCCGCGCGGTCAATTCGATGGTCGACGAATATTTCAAGGCCGCCTCGGATGCCGCGCTGTCCGACACCCGCCGCATCCATGGCTGGCTGGACCAGCGCGTGCAGGTGCTGGGGCAGGAGGTGCAGACCGCCGATGCCGCAGTCGCGCAATATCGCCAGGCCAATGACCTGTTTGCGATGCGCGACGGCAATCTGCCGTCCGAGGTGGAACTCTCCAACGCCAACGATCTGCTGATCCGCCTGCGTCAGGAACTGATCGAAACCCAGACCCGTCAGGACAAGATCAAGGCCATCGTCGCGTCGCAATCCACGGGCGCGCTGCTGGACGGCACGCTGGGCGGCGAAGTCGCCAGCCCGGCGCTGCGCGATTTCCAGACCCGCTATTCCGGGCTGGTGGCCGAGGAGACCGATCTGGTCACGCGCTGGGGCGCCAACAGCGACATGGTGAACCGCAACCGCAGCGATCAGGCCCGCCTGCGCGAAGCGATGATGCAGGAAGCCGGACAGATCGTCGAACGTCTGGACACGCAGATCATCACCGTGCGTCGCCAGATCACCGCGACCGAACAGCATGTGGAAGAATTGCGCGACCGCTCGAACTCGGATGCGCAGAAGTCGATCCAGCTGAACGTGCTGGAGCGTGAGGCCGACGCCAAACGCGGCCTTTATCAGTCGATGCTGAATGAGCTGAACACCTCGGCCCAGCGGGAAACCTTCCAGCGCTCGCCCGCCCGCGTCATCGGGCAGGCCGTGCCCCCGGATGAGAAATCCTCGCCCAAGGGCATGCGCACGCTGATCCTTGCCATTTTCGGTGGTCTGGTCATCGGTTCGGCGCTGGCTTTCCTGCGTGAGGTCATGGACAACCGGCTGCTGCGCATCTCGGATGTGCGCGAGGGGCTGGGTCTGCGCTATCTGGGGATGCTGCCCGGCGTGCGTTCGTCCTATTCGGTCAAGCCCAGCGGGTTGATGCAGCCCGCGCGCGGCGACGGCGTGCAGCGCGTGCTGCGCGGCCTTGCCGCCGAATTGCAGCAGCGTCGCCCGGAACGCGGTGCGCTGGTCACGGGCGTCGTGTCCTGCCGCCGGGGCGAGGGGCGGGCACAGACCGCAGGCTGGCTGTCGGCGGAACTGGCGGGCCATGATGCGCGCGTGGCGCTGATCTCGATTGTGCCGGAACATGCGCGGTTGTTCGCAGGCCAGCCGGGCCACATGGCGCTGCCCGCGCTGAACCAGATCGGCGATGTCGCCCAATTGTCGGGCCGGATCGCGCAACTGGCACAGGCGGGGCGTCCTGCCGTGGTGTCCATGGCCGAAGGCGTCACCGCCGATCTGCTGTCGCCCGCGCAATTTCAGGCGCTGGCCGGCGTATTGCAGGGGTTGCGCGAGAAGGTGGATCACGTCGTGCTGATCCTGCCCGCCATCTCGGACCTGTCCGAGGCCGAGATTGCCTCGGGGCTGGTGGATGGCGCGATCATCAGTCTGCGCTGGGGTCAGGAACGCGCCCCCGAAATCGCCGAGACGCTGGGGGCCAGCCGCGTGCTGCGTCCGATGCTGCTGGGGGGTCTCTTCACCGCCAACACCGCACGCGGCTTTTCGCGCTATAACTAAGGCCAGGTCGCTGAACGCATCAGGGCCGTCCCAGCTTGGGGCGGCCTTTTTTCTGTTCGTAAGCGGCATTGCGTCAGGGCTGGGCCGCTGACGCATTCACCGCGATCGTGTAAAGCCCGGTCGTCGCAGTGATGAACAGCCGGTTGCCGCGCGGCCCGCCAAAGCACAGGTTCGACACGACCTGCGGCACAAGGATCTTGCCCAGCAGCGTGCCGTCGGGCGCGAACACATGCACCCCATCCGCAGCCGAGGACCAGATATTGCCCTGCGCATCGCAGCGGATCCCGTCCGGCAGCCCGGCATCGACCGTCGCGAAATCGCGGCCATTCGCCGGGCCTTCGGCCGTCATCTCATAGGCGCGGATCACCGGGGGAATGGCCGCGTCATGGCTTGATCCGGATTCGGCGACATACAGCAGGCGTTCGTCGGGCGAAAAGCACAGGCCGTTCGGCTGGGTGAAATCGGTGATGACGGGCTGGGCCGCGCCGCCCTCGGCAGGGATGCGCCAGACATAGCTGCCGGGCTGTTCGGGCGTGGCCTTATAACCCTCAAGATCCGACATGATGCCATAGGTCGGGTCGGTGAACCAGATGCTGCCGTCGCGGCTGACCACGACATCATTGGGTGAATTCAGCCGCTGGCCCGCGCCTTGGTTGGCCAGCGTGGTCAGCGTGCCGTCATGTTCGGTCCGTGTCACCGCGCGCAGCCCGTGGTGACAGGTCACAAGGCGGCCCTGACCGTCGCGAGTATTGCCGTTGGAATAGCCCGAATCCTCGCGAAAGATCGAACAGCCGGTCTGTGCGGTCCAGCGCATCATGCGATGCGCGGGGATGTCGGAAAACAGCAGCATCTGGGCGGCGGGAAACCAGACCGGACCCTCGGTCCATTCAAAGCCCGCGCCGATCTGGCGAAGCTGGGCATTGGGATGGATCAGCCCGCGAAAGCGTGGGTCGCGTTTGTCGTAAATGCTCATAGACGGGCCTTTCTGCCGCTGGCTGTGGCGACGATGGCGATGATGATGACCCCGGTGGCCAGCAGCCGCACGCCGGCCCCCAAGCCATAGGAGTTCAGCATCGAGACGATCAGATACATGAACAGCGCGCCCGCCCAGATGCCGGGCACGTTGGAATTGCCGCCCGCGATCGAGGATCCGCCGATGACGGTGACGGCGATGGACATCAGCAGGAACTCGGCCCCCATGTTCAGCGCCGCGCCGCCGGAAAAGCAGGCCAGCAGAAAGCCGGTCAGGCCCGCCATGACGGCGCAGGTGATATAGGTGGCGGCTGTCACGCTGGCGACCGGCACACCAGCCAGCCGCGCGGCGCGCGGGTTCTGCCCGATGGCCGAGATGCGCCTGCCGAACCGCGCGCGGTTCAGGATGATCCAGAACAGCACGGTGATGGCCAGCGCCACCCATGCAAGGTTCGGGATGCCCAGCACCGCGCGGCCTGTGGTGAAATCGGCCAGCGCCTGCGGCGGTTTGATGCGCAGTCCACGGTTCGACCAGATGGCCAGCGACTGATACAGGAAGCTGGCCGACAGGGTGGCGATGATCGGCGGGATGCGCAGCAGGCGGATCAGCGCAAAGTTCACGATCCCCACGCCCACCCCGATCAGCAGCGCCGCCAGCAGCCCCGCGACGATCCAGAGGCCGCCGGCGCCGTTCATCAGCTTCAGCGACAGGGTCGCGGCCAGCGTCATCGTGGCGGGGATCGACAGATCGGTATTGCCCGGCCCCATGGTGATGACCAGCATCTGTCCCAGCCCGGTCAGGACCGAGAAGCTGCCAAAGGTCAGCGCCGCGACCAGCAGCGCCATGCCGCCTCCGCCGCCCGCGCTCAGCGGCCATGTGGCGCCGAAGGCCGCGAAGGCCGCGATCCATGCCCAGAACCACGGGGCTTTGTGCAGGTTTGTCATGTGCGCCTCTCTGCCTGACGGACGACAAGACGGGCGGCCAGCACAAGGATCAGGATCGCGCCCTGCGCGCCGATCTGCCAGTCGGGCGACAGCCGCAGGAAGGACAGGAAGCTGCCCGCCAGCGTCAGGGTCAGCGCCCCGATCACCGCACCCACCGGCGAGACGCGCCCGCCGGTGAATTCGCCGCCGCCAAGGATCACCCCTGCGATGGACAGCAGCGTATAGCGCAGCGCGATATTGGCATCGCCCGAGGTGGTCAGCCCCACCAGCGCCATCCCGGCCAGCACGGCAAACACCCCCGCCACGGCATAGGCCCATGCCCGCAGCGCAATGGTCGAACGCCCCGCGCGCGACACCGCCCGCGCATTGCCCCCCAGCGCGCGCAGCCGCACGCCGAAGGCCGATCGCATGATGACCAGATGCGCGACCGTGGCGATGACCACGCTGGCAATGATCGCCACCGGCACCATCGGCGGCTTGGCCTTCATGATGGCGGTCAGCCAGACCGGTGCCGTGCCCCCGGGCGAGGGCAGGATCAGCACCGCGGCCCCGCCCCAGACGAAGGACATGCCCAGCGTGACGACGATGGCGGGCAGGCCGCGCGCCTCGATCAGCGCGCCAAGCGCGGCATAGGCCGCGACGCAACCCAGCAGCATCAGCGCGCCCATCGCCGGGTTCACCGGCAGGATCGCGGCGGTGATGCAGGCCACCAGACTGACAAAGGCCCCCATCGACAGGTCGATATCGCCGACCATGATGATGACCATCTGCGCCACCGTCGCCAAGGCGATGGGCACGGCCAGATTGAACAGCAGGTTCAGCCCGACATAGCTCATGGCGCGGGGCTGCAGCCAGAATACGGCGCAGATCAGCACCGCAAGCGAGATCACGGGCAGCGCAAGGCGTGCGTTCACCACCCTCATGCCGCGTGGTCTCCGAATTCAAAGCTGGCGGCAAGGACGGCTTCCTCGGTGATGTCCTGCCCCTGCAGCTCGGCCGAGATCGCGCCGTCGCGGAAGACGAACACCCGGTCGCAGTTGCGGATCTCGTCCATCTCGGTCGAATACCACAGGAAGGTGCGGCCGGATGCGGCCTCATGGCGGATCATGTCGTAAACCTCGGTCTTGGTGCCGATATCGACGCCGCGCATGGGATCGTCCATGACGACGACCGGCGCATGCGTCGCAAGTGCGCGGGCGAACAGGGCCTTTTGCTGGTTGCCGCCCGACAGCGACAGGATCGGGTTGCCCATGTCGGGTGTGCGGATGCCGATGCGCTTTTGCCAATCCGTGCCGATGCGCTGTTCCTGCGCCTGATCGACCAGCCCCCAGCGGGTCAGGCGGTCCAGCGCGGCCAGCGTCAGGTTGCGGCGGATCGACCAGATCGGCATGACGCCATCGCGCCGCCGGTCGCCCGCGACAAAGACCGCTTCGGGATCGCGGCTGCCGCGCCAGTCGCTGCTGCGCGACAGATAAAAGCGCGCCAGAGCCTCGGCCTGCCCGTGGCCTGCCAGACCGGCCAGACCGACGATTTCGCCGCGCCGGGCCTCGATCCCTTCGGGGGTGCGCAGGATGTGGTTGGACGTGTCGCCAAGCGCGCGGGCCAGGGCTGCGGCGCTGGGCTGGTGATCGTCATCGGCCACATGGCCCATCAGATCGACCAGCCCCTGCCGCGAAAACGCTGCCGCTGGCCGATCCGCGATGCAGCGCCCGTCGCGCATGACGACGATGCGGGTGGCGACATCGAAAATCTCGCCCAGCATGTGCGAGATGAAGATGACCGCGCCGCCCGCGCCGCAAAAGCGCCGGATATGCGCCATTAGCTGCGCCGCGATCGAGGCGTCCAGCGACGAGGTGGGCTCATCCAGCACCACCAGCCGGGCCGGGGACGCGCCTTCGGCAAAACCGATGGCGATTTCCACCATCTGCGCTTCGGCCAGCGTCATGTCGACGACCAGCGTGTCGCGGCGGATGCGGTGGCCCGGAAAGATCCGGTCCAAAGCCGCCATGACACGGCCCCCCGCCACCCCGCGCCAGCCCCAGCCGGTCAGGTCGCGCTGGGTCACCTGCAGGTTCTCCAGCACGGTCAGGTTGGGACATAGCGTGCCTTCCTGCGAGATGGCGCGGATGCCTGCGGACAGGTGATCGGCATGGCCGGGATAGGCGACCCGGCCCTCGGTCGGCGCAAACAGGCTGGTGATCAGGTTCACCAGCGTCGATTTTCCGGCCCCGTTATGGCCCACCAGCCCCAGACATTCGCCGGGGCCGATGGACAGGGTCACGCGGTCCAGCGCCTTCAGCGCGCCGAAGGATTTCGACGCGCCATCCAGCACCACGACCGCCGCGCGGTCAGCGTCGGTCATCAGCTTGCGGACCCGCCGATCACTTGCTTGGCGTCGTCCAGCGTGTAATCCACGTTGGTGACGCCGCCTTCGGGGGTCGATTCAAGCGCCTGATCCAGCGTGTCCTGCGTCACCGACAGGAAAGGCACGGTCAGATCCTTGGGCACGTCCTGCCCGTCCAGGATCTGCTGCGCCACCCAGAAGGCCAGCGTCGAGACCCCCGGCGCAATCGAGGTGGACATGGTTTCATACTGGTTCGCGTCGCGCTGTTCGCCCCACCATTTCAGCTCATCCTGACGGTTGCCCATGATGATGATCGGCGTGGGCCGTCCCGCCGCCGCAAAGGCCTGCGCCGCGCCATAGCCGTCGCCGCCCTGCGTCACCACGCCCACGATATCGGGCAGCGACGGCAGGATGCCCGCCACGGCCTTTTGCGCTACGTCCTGCGCCCAGTCGCCGTTCACCGATCCCACGACCTTGAAGTTCGGATGCGCGGCCACGCCCTCCTGAATGCCCGCATGGATTTCGTCATCCACCGAAACGCCCGCAAGGCCGCGGATCTCCAGCAGGTTGCCGCCCTCGGGCAGGCGACCGGCCAGATAGTCGATCTCGCCCTTGCCCATGGCCTTGAAGTCCACGGCGACGCGCCACGCGCAGGGCTCGGTCACGATGCCGTCGAAGCTGACGACGGTGATGCCCGCATCGCAGGCCTCTTTCACCGCGCCGTTCAGCGCCGTGGGCGAGGCCGCGTTGATGACGATGGCATCATAGCCCTGCAGGATCATGTTCTGGATCTGCGCGGCCTGTTCGGTCGCCTGATTCTCGGCGGTGGTAAAGGCGTCGGCGCTGGCCACGACGCCATCGGCCACGGCCTTGTCGGTCACGCGCTTCCAGCTTTCCAGCATGGCCTGACGCCAGCTGTTGCCGGCATAGTTGTTGGACAGTGCGATTTTCTTGTCGGCCGTATCGGCCATCGCGGCCGTGCCGGCCAGCATGGCGGCAGCCGTCAGCATCAATCCCTTGCGGGTCATGGTCTTTCCCCTCCCTAGGACGCTCTCCCCAGCGTCTGGTCGCATCAGGATAGGCGCGCGGCGGCATCTGCATAGCCCCGGATGCGCGGGCGTGCTGCATGTCCCCGCGTCCCGTTTGCGGAAACCCGCAAGGGTCCATGCGGGTGCTTGGCGCTGACATGGGCTTTGTGGCAACGTCATGACACCGCAGGGGAGGGCGGCCATGTGCAAGTCACCGTCGATGACATCGACCCCGGCCCGCTGCTGCCGCATCTGTTCCGCATCTCGCGGGCGCTGGCGGGGCGGCTGGATTTCCTGTCGGCCATCCAGTCGGTCGCGCAGGAAATCGAACGCTTTTTGCCCTATGACCATCTGGACCTGTGCCTGCTGCGCCATGACGGCAATGTCTCGGCTGCCTATGAAACCGGGATCGAAACCGCATGGGGCCGCCACGGCACCGGCGATGTGCGCAATTCCCCCATCCGCGAGATCCTGCTGGGCCACCTGCCCAACATGCTGACCGAGGATGCGACCCGCGATCCGCGCTTTGCCTTCGCCGAGGCGTTCAACGGGCCCATTCACGATCACGGGCTGCGCGCGCGGGTGCATGTGCCGCTGGTCGTGGCGGATGGCGTCATCGGGGGTCTCAGCATCAGTTCGCACCGCGCCGGGGTCTACGGGCCGCGCGACGTGGCGGCGGCGCAATATGTGGCCGATCTGATCTCGCCCTATGTGTTCGCGCTGCGCGAGGCCGAGCGGTCGCGCCATGCCGCCATCGTCGAGACCGAGGCCCGCGCCCGCGAAGAGGGATTGCGGCTGGGCGCGCGCGATCTGACGCAGGCGCTGGAACAGGAACGCCAGCGCATCGGTATGGATCTGCACGACCAGACGCTGGCCGACCTGTCGCGGCTGATGCGCGATCTGACGCGCCCCGATGCGCCCGCCACGCCCGAGGTGATGGCGCGGCTGGATGGCTGTGTCAGCGATCTGCGGCGGATCATCGACACCGCCGTGCCCTCGATCCTTGAGATGTTCGGCTTTGCCCATGCCGTGCGCGTGCATCTGGAACGCGCCACCCGCGACGGCACGCGGATTGCGGTGCATGACGACAGCGACGGCGCGCCAGACCGGCTGGATCCGGTGGCGCGGATCGCGCTTTACCGCATCGTGCAGGAAGCCATCAACAATGCCGGGCGCCATGCCCGCGCCGCGCGGATCGACGTGCGCATCGCCCAGACGCCGCGCCTGCGTGTCACCGTGGCCGATGACGGCTGCGGCCTGCCCGATGACATCCGCCGGTCGCGCAAGCGGGGTGGCCTGTCGCATATGCGCACCCGCGCGCAGCTGATCGGGGCGCGGCTGTCGGTCCGCTCGGGCCGCACCGGCACCAGCGTCAGCGTCAGCCTGCCGAAGGAGCAGCCATGAAGATCCTGCTGGTCGAGGACGACCCCCTGCACGCCGCCTTTCTGCGCGATGCCGTGGGTCAGGCGCTGCCCGAGGTCAGCCAGATCCTGACCGCCGAAAACGGCCGCGAGGGCGAGGCGATGGCCCGCCGCGACGTGCAGGCGGTGGTCATGGATCTGCAGATGAAGGAACGCAACGGCATCGACGCCGCCCGCACCATCTGGTCGGAACGTCCCGAGACCCGGATCCTGTTCTGGTCGAACTATGCCGATGAGGCCTATCTGCGCGGGTTGACGCGGATCGTGCCCAACGGCTCGCCCTATGGCTATGTGCTGAAGACCGCGCCCGTGCAGCGGCTGCATCTGGCGATGCGCGCCGTGCTGGTCGAGGGGCAGGTTGTCGTGGACCGCGAAATCCACCGGCTGCAACAGCGCCAAAGCCGCCCGGCGCAGGGCCTGTCGGAAAGCGAATATCAGGTGCTGCTGGATATGGCGCTGGGGCTGCCGGACCGCGAAATCGCCCGCAGGCGGGGCATGTCCGAACGCACGGTGCAAAACCGGCTGCTGGCGCTTTACGACAAGCTGGCCGTCGATCTGCCGGGCGACGCGCAGGCGATGAACAAGCGCGTGCGCGCCGTCGCCTGCGCCATGACCAGCGGCGCCCTGAATGTCGAGGCATTGCGCATCGCCGAACGCGAGATGCTGGACTGGCTGGGCAGCGGCTACAGCCGCTCCAGATAGGGCAGGGGTTCGGGCTGGATCATGTCCTGCACCGCCTCGATCCGCAGCATGGCACGGCGGCGCGAGATGCGCAGATGCGCGACCAGCGCGGCCTTGGCCGCCGCCACGTCCCCGGCCAGAAGGTGGTTCACGATCTCCAGATGTTCGCCCAGAAACGGTTCGGTTCCGAACAGTTCCAGCGTCCATTGATACAGGAAATGATGCGCGACCAGCAGCGCCTGCGGCAGGCTGATCGCGCGCATCAGCGCCTCATTGCCGCAATGGCCCAGCAGATCGACATGCAGCTGCTGTTCCAGCCGGTCCAGCACGGCGGCGTCGATGCTGGCATCCCGCGCCATGGCCCTGTGCAGATCGGCCTGCATCTGTTGCAGAAAGCCTGCGGGCAGTTTCGGCACGGCCTTTTCCATGGCCGCCGGTTCCAGAAGCCAGCGCAGTTCAAACAGCTCATCGACATTCGCCGCCGTCAGGGCCGGGGCGATCCAGCGGCTGTTGTCATCCTTGCGGATGATGCCGCGCTGTTGCAGCCGCCCCATGACATCGCGCGCCACCGTGCGGCTGACGCCATGATGGCGGGCCATCTCGGCCTCATTCACCCGCCAGCTTGCCAGTGAGGTGCGCGAGACGATGGCAAGCTCGATATCGGGATACAGCATTTCCCAACTGCTGCGCGGCGTCAGCCGGGTTTCGGGCAAGACGCCCAAGGGGGCCGTGGCAGAGCCGCCGCGGACCTTGTAGCGGCTGCCCACCCGCTCGATCAGCCCGGCCTCGGTCAGTTCCTGCAGGGCCATGCGGGCGGGGGCGCGGCTGATGCCGAACCGCTCGGCCAGACCAAGCTGGGTCAGGAACGTCCCGTCGGGCAGGGCGCCACTGGTAATGTCATGGGCCAGCGCGTCGCGGGCCTGCTGATACAGGCGCGGCGCAAGCTGTTTCGCGGGGCGGGCGGGGTCGGTGTCGGACATGGGCGCAGATTGCGCATGAGGCCGGGTTTTGCAATTCCAATCGGCTGTTGCGCAATTGTGTCGCAGGTGTCTAGTGTGCGCAAAGATCATTGACGGGAGGTGCTCATGACCGCAGCCAGCCGGGTGTCCTTGCCCGATCTTGACCGCTTTTGCCGCGCGGCGTTTCTGGCCTTGGGGGCCAATGCCGAAACCGCCGATGCCGCAACCCGCGCGATGATGCATGGCACGACGCTGGGCGTCGACAGCCACGGCGTTCGGTTGCTGCCGCATTATCTGACCGCGCTGCAGGGCGGGCGGCTGAACCTGAACCCGCAGCCGAAAAAACTCGGCGGTTTCGGCGCGGTCGAGGTCTGGGACGCCGATCACGCGCAGGGTGCGGTGGGCGCATATCGCGGCATGGCCCGCGCCATCGAACTGGCCGGGCAATTCGGGATCGGCGCGGTGGGCGTGCGCAACGGGTCGCATTTCGGTCCGGCAGGGGCCTATGCGGTCGAGGCGGCGCGGGCAGGCATGATCGGCGTAACCTTCTGCAATTCCGACAGTTTCGTGCGTCTGCATGATGGTGCGATGCGGTTTCACGGCACCAATCCGATTGCGGTTGCAGCACCTGCGGCGGGCGATCCATGGCTGCTGGATATGGCAACCAGCGCCATCCCCTTTAACCGCGTGCAGCTTTACCAAAGCCTTGGCGTCACGCTGCCGGAAGGGGTCGCCTCGGATGTGCAGGGCGTCGATACCCGCGATGCGCATCAGGCGGATATGCTGGCGCCCTTGGGGGGCGAGTTCGGCTTCAAGGGCGCGGCGCTGGCAGGTGTGGCCGAGATCTTCAGCGCCGTGCTGACCGGCATGACGCTCAGCTTTGATATTGCCCCCATGGGCGGCCCGGACATGGCCACGCCGCGGCAGATGGGATCGTTTGTCATGGCGGTCAATCCTGAAGCTTTCGGCGACCGCGCGGGCTTTGATGCCGCAATGGCGCATTACCTGAATACACTGCGCAATTCACCCGCGCGCGCGGGCTGCAAGGTCATGGCTCCGGGGGATCGCGAATGGCAGGTTGCGGCGGAACGCCTTGAAAACGGGGTGGTTCTGGACCCGGTGACGCTGGCGGGCTTTGATCATTGGGCCACACGGCTGGGCATCGTGATGCCCGACATGTAGGGGCATCCGCGAACAGATTTCAGGCCAAGCTGGAAAATTGTCTTGACCAAAATTGGAATCGCCCCATAACGTCACAAGTGGTCAAACCAGTTTGGCCGCGCGGTGTGGAGGCCGCGCATCGGCGGAGGGAACATGCTGACAGATGCAAGGCCGCGCCGCCAATATCGGCAGGTGGCCGATCAGATCCTTGGGCTGGCAAGCGGGCAGGGCCTTGGTCCCGGCGCGCGCTTGCCGTCGGAACGCGATCTGGCCGAACAGCTTGGCGTGTCGCGTCCGTCGCTGCGCGAGGCGCTGATCGCGCTTGAGGTCGAAGGCCATGTCGAAATCCGCATGGGCTCGGGCGTCTATCTGGGCGCGCGTCCGCCGGAACCGGGGGCCGATCAGACCGGCGAAAGCCCGCTGGAGCTGTTGCAGGCCCGCTGCATCATCGAAAGCGCCATCGCCGAGGAGGCGGCGCGGCGCGCCACACCCGATCTGATTGCGCGTCTTGACCGCAATCTGGCCGAGATGGGGGCCGCGGTTCACGATACGCCCGTGGCGATCCGCACCGATGGCGAATTTCACATCACGCTGGCCTCGGGCATCGGCAATGCCGTGCTGGGCAGCCTGACCGAAAATATCTATGCCCGCCGTCTGTCGCCGCTGTTCGCGCAATTCTCGACCCATTTCGAGGGGCCGCGCACCTGGCGGCTGGCCTTGGCCGAACATGGCGCGATCCGCGATGCCATTGCCGAGGGCGACCCGGCCGCAGCGCGCGAAGCGATGCGCCATCACCTGACCGAATCTCAGCGCCGCTTTATCGAAGGACGCCTGTTCGAGCGCTGAAACCCTGACACCGAACTTAACGCTATTGGGAGGATACGCATGAAGTTCACGATGAAAGCCCTGCTGGGTGCCGCGGCCGTGCTGGCCAGCGCCGCCGTCGCGCAGGCCCAGACCACGCTGAAATGGGCGCATGTCTATGAAACGTCAGAGCCGTTCCACACTGAATCTGTCTGGGCCGCCGACGAGATCGCCAAGCGCACCGATGGCCGCTACAAGATCGACGTCTACCCCGCCTCGCAGCTGGGCAAGGAAGCCGACATCAATCAGGGCCTGAAGCTGGGCACGGTGGATATCATCATCTCGGGCTCCAGCTTCGCGTCGCGGGAATACAAGCCGATCGGCGTGACCTATTACCCCTATATCTTCCGCGACCCGTCGCATCTGATCGCCTATACGAAAAGCGATGTCTTCAAGAAGCTGGCCGCCGGATATGAGGAAGCCTCGGGCAACCACATCACCGCCGTGACCTATTACGGCACGCGCCACACCACGGCCAACAAGGACATCAAGACCTGTGCCGACATGCAGGGGCTGAAGATGCGCGTGCCGGACGTGCCCGCCTATCTGGCGATGCCGCGTGCCTGTGGGGCGAACACCACCCCCATCGCCTTTGCCGAGGTCTATCTGGCGCTGCAGAACGGCACGGTCGAGGCGCAGGAAAACCCGCTGACCGCCATCGAGGCCAAGAAGTTCTACGAAGTTCAGAAGAACATCGTCCTGACCGGCCATATCGTCGATCACCTGAACACCGTGATGTCGAAAACCACATGGGCCAGCCTCTCGGACGAGGACAAGGCGATCTTTTCCGAAGTCATGCTTGAGGCCGCCGAACGCGCCACCAAGATCGTCGAGGAACGCGAGGCGGCGCTGGTCGACAAGTTCAAGGCCGACGGCCTGACCGTGACCGAGGTGGACAAGGAAGACTTCCTGAAGAACGTCCTCGAAAAGTCGCCGCTGGAACAATACGGCTATCTGAAAGAGGACTGGGACGCCATCCGCGCGGTCCAGTAACCCCATCGCGCCGGGGCCATGCGCCCCGGCCCATCCCAAAATTCCGGAGCTGATCCATGGCCGATCACGATCACACGCTGACCAGCGTGGAGCAAATGGCGCATGCCTTCGAGGACGAGGTGACCGAGGTGGACCTGTCACCCTATGCCCCCGAGGACTGGCTGACGCTGGCCGTTTTCTGGGCCATGGCGGTCTGCATCTTTCTGCAGTTCTTCACGCGCTATGTGCTGAACAACAGTTTCGCCTGGACCGAGGAAATCGCCGCCAACTGTCTGGTGGTCGTGGTGTTTCTGGGCTCGGTCATGTGCGTGCGGCAGGCGCGCCACATCGTCGTGGACCTGATCTTCAACTTCCTGCCGCGCAAGGTCGGCCGGTCGCTGGAAATCGCCGTCGACATCATCTCGGTCGCGTTCTTCGGCTATATGTGCTGGCTGATGTGGCGCTATGTCGCCATCGTCGGATCCGAGCGCATGGTGACCGTCGATCTGCCGCGCGGCATCGTCTTCTACACCGTGCTTGTGGCCTTTGTGCTGATGTTTCTGCGCGGCGTGCAGAACTTCGTGCGCGACCTGACCCGCGCGAAAACCGTCCGTGAACAAGCTGCCGAAAGCGGCACGACAGGGATCTGAACATGCTTCTGCTTATTGGTGGCTTTCTTCTGCTGATGATCGTCGGGGTGCCGGTTGCGGTGTCGATGGCGGTGTCGTCCTTGGCCTATCTTCTGGTCTATAACGTCGCGCCCGATATCGTGGCCGCGCAGCGCATGATCGCGGGGGTGGAAAGCTTTCCGCTGATCGCCGTGCCGTTCTTTATCCTTGCCGGCAACCTGATGAACATCGCGGGCGTGACCGGGCGCATCTATCACTTTGCCCTGTCGCTGGTCGGCTGGATGAAGGGCGGTCTGGCGCAGGTCAACATCATCGGTTCGGTCGTGTTCTCGGGCATGTCGGGCACGGCGCTGGCCGACGCGGCGGGCATCGGCACGATCGAGATCAAGGCGATGAAGGATCACGGCTACCCGGTCGAGGCCGCCGTGGGCGTCACCGCCGCATCGGCTACGCTGGGGCCGATCTTTCCGCCGTCGCTGCCTTTCGTCATCTATGGCATGATGGCCAATGCCTCGATCGGGGCGCTGTTCATGGCGGGGATCCTGCCGGGCATCGTCATGACGGTGCTGATGATGCTGACCGTCTGGATCTTTGCCCGCCGCAAGGGCTGGGGCAGCGATACGCCCTTCGAGCTGCGCCAGCTGATGGGGGCCGGGCTTGAGGTGGTGATCGTGCTGTGCTTCCCGCTGGCGGTCTATCTGATGATCATGGCGGGGCTGTCGATCAACATCGCGGTGCTGATCGCGCTGGCCGCACTGATCGCCGCCGACTGGTATTTCGACTGGCACGCCGTCATGGCGCTGATGGCCCCGGTGCTGCTGATCGGCGGCATGACGATGGGCTGGTTCACCCCCACCGAGGCCGCTGTCGCCGCCGTGCTGTGGTCGCTGTTTCTGGGACTGGTGCGGTATCGGACCATGACCTTCCGCACGCTTGCCAAGGCCAGCTTCGACACCATCGAGACCACGGCATCCGTGCTGTTCATCGTCACCGCCGCGTCGATCTTTGCCTGGCTGCTGACGGTGTCGCAGGCGGCGGCGCTGTTTGCCGATTTCATGTTCTCGCTGACCGACAACTGGTGGACCTTCCTGATCATCGTCAACATCATCCTGCTGATCGTCGGCGCGTTTCTGGACACCATTGCCGCCATCTCGATCCTTGTGCCGATCCTGATGCCGGTGGCGGCGAAATACGGCGTCGATCCGGTGCATATGGGCGTCATCGTCACGCTGAACCTGATGATCGGGCTTCTGACGCCTCCGGTGGGGATGGTGCTGTTCGTGCTGGCGCGAATATCCAAGATGTCGGTCGAACGCACGGCGCTGGCGATCCTGCCATGGATGATCCCGCTGTTCGTGGCGCTGCTGCTGATCACCTTTATTCCCGCCCTGACGCTGTGGCTGCCGACGCAGCTTGGCCTGATCCGCTAGGAGCGCGCGCATGAAAACCCGTGTAGCCCGGCTTTACGCCGCCCATGATCTGCGCGTCGAGCAGCAGGAGGTGCCGACCCCCGGTCCCGGTCAGGTGCTGCTGGCGATGGAGGCGGGCGGCATCTGCGGCTCGGACCTGCATTACTATCACGATGGCGGCTTCGGCCCGGTCCGGGTGCGTGAGCCGATCATCTCGGGGCATGAGGCATCGGGGCGGGTGGTGTCCGGGGGCGATCTGCCGCCCGGCACGCTGGTCGCGGTCAGCCCCTCGCAGCCCTGCGGGTCGTGCGACTATTGCGCCAAGGGGCTGCCGATCCATTGTCTGGACATGCATTTCATCGGCAGCGCCATGCGGCTGCCGCATGAACAGGGAATGTTCCGCGATCTGTTCGTGGTCGATGCCGCTCAGATCCACGCGCTGCCCGACACCGCCACACCGGGCGAGGCCGCCTGCGCCGAACCGCTGGCCGTCTGCCTGCATGCCGTGGCGCAGGCGCGCGATCTGCTGCCCGACCTGTCCGCGCTGCGGGTGATGGTGACGGGCGCGGGCCCCATCGGCCTTCTGGTGCTGGCGGCGCTGCGCCATGCGGGGGCGCGCGATGTCATCGTCACCGACCTGACCGATGCCGCGCTGGCGCGGGCGCGTCAGATGGGGGCAGGGGCCACGATCAACGTCGCCACCGACGCGGCGGGGCTTGAGCCCTTGGGCAAGGACAAGGGCCGGATCGACCTGATCTTCGATTGCTCGGCCGCCGGTCCCGCCCTGCGCGCGGCCTTCGCGGCCATCCGCCCGCGCGGCACGATCATTCAGGTCGGCGTCACCGGCGACATCACCATCCCGCTGAATGCGCTGGTGGGCAAAGAGGTGACATGGCGCGGCTCGCAACGCTTCCATGCCGAATTTCCGCTGGCGGTCGATCTGATCGGCAGCCGCGCCATCGACGTGCGCCCCATCATCAGCCACAGCCTGCCGCTGGATCAGGCGGTTGCGGCCTTCGAGATGGCATCGGACCGCAGCATCGCCTGCAAAGTGCAACTGACCTTCGCCGGAGAAAAGGCATGAGACATACATGGCGCTGGTTCGGCCCCGTGGACAAGGTGACGGTGACGGACGCGCTGCAAGCGGGCGTGCAGGGCATCGTCACCGCCCTGCATCACGTCCCCACCGGGCAGGCATGGACCATTGAGGGCATTCGCCAACGTCAGGCCGAGGTGCAGGCCGGCGGGCTGGCATGGGAGGTGGTGGAAAGCATCCCCGTGTCCGAAGACATCAAGACCCAGACCGGCGACTGGCGCGACCATATCGCGAACTGGCAGACGACGCTGCGGCATCTGGCGCAATGCGGCATCCGCACGGTGTGCTATAACTTCATGCCGGTTCTGGACTGGACGCGCACCGATCTGCGCTGGGAAACCCATCAGCGCGCCCGCGCCATGCGCTTCGATCTGGTGGATTTCGTGGCCTTCGATCTGCATATCCTGAAACGGCCCGCTGCCGCCGAAGACTATCCCCAGCCCTTGCAGGCCGAAGCCGCCCGCCGTTTTGCCGACATGACCGACGACCGCATCGCCCAGCTTGGCCGCAATGTCGGTGCGGGTCTGCCCGGATCGGCGGATGGCTATTCCCTGCCGCAACTGCTGGAAAGGCTGCGGTCGTATCAGGGCATCGACGCGGGCCGCCTGCGCGGCAATCTGGTCGATTTCCTTGCCGCCGTGGTGCCCGTCGCCGAAGAGGTCGGCATCAATATCTGCGCCCATCCCGACGATCCGCCATGGCCGCTGCTGGGCCTGCCGCGGATCCTGTCCACGCAGGCGGATTACGCGCATATGCTGGGGCAGGTGAACTCTCGCGCTTCGGGGGTGACGCTGTGTTCGGGCTCGCTGGGGGCGCGGGCCGACAATGACCTGCCCGCGATTGCCCGCGCCTTTGCCGACCGCATCCATTTCGTGCATCTGCGCAATGTTACGCGCGACGCCGACACGTTGCCCTGTTCCTTCTTTGAAGATGAGCATCTGGCGGGCGGCACCGATATGGTTCAGGTCATCGCGGCGCTGCTGACCGAGGAAAAGCGCCGCCGCGACGAAGGCCGCGCCGATCACCAGATCCCCATGCGCCCCGATCACGGGCAGGAAATCCTTGATGACCTGACGCGCGGCGCTCAGCCCGGCTATCCGGCCATCGGTCGCCTGAAGGGGCTGGCCGAACTGCGCGGCATCGAAGCCGCTTTGTCCCACCCGCAACGGGGTATCTTCGCATGACCTTGAACGCCACGACATCCTTGCCCGCCCATGTGCAGCGCCCCGCCTATCCGCGCGACGAACTGCGCCCCGGCATCCTGCATCTTGGGCTTGGCGCGTTTCACCGCGCGCATCAGGCGGTCTATACCGATGACGCGCTGAACGCGGATTTCGGCCCTTGGGGCATCGTCGCGGTCAATCTGCGCAGCCCGAAGCCGGTGCAGGATCTGCAGGCGCAGGACGGGCTGTTTTCCGTCGTCACGCGCAGCGCCGATGGCGACAGCGCCCGCGTCATCGGCGCGACCTGCGACTGGGCCTGTGCCGCCGAGGATCCCGATGCCGTGCTGGCGCATCTGGCCGATGCCCGCATCCGCATCGTGACGCTGACCGTGACGGAAAAGGCCTATGGGCTGGATCCCGACACCGGCGGGCTGGACCATGCGCATCCTTCGGTCGCGGCGGATCTGCAGCATCCCGAACGTCCGACCGGCCCGATCGGCTGGCTGGTCGAGGGGCTGCGTCTGCGCCGCGACGCGGGCACCGCGCCCTTCACGGTGCTGTGCTGTGACAACCTGCCCTCGAACGGGCGGGTGGTGCGGCGGCTGGTGCTGGAACTGGCCGAGGCGCGCGATCCGGCCCTTGCGGAATGGATCGCGGATCATGTGGCCTTCCCGTGCAGCATGGTCGACCGCATCGTGCCTGCCGCGACCGATGACACCCGCGCCCGCGCGGCGGCCCTGCTGGGCACGCAGGACGCGCTGGCGATCGAGACCGAGCCCTTCATCCAATGGGTGATCGAGGATCGGTTTCCGCAAGGCCGCCCCGACTGGCAGGCGGGCGGCGCGGTGTTTGCCAGCAAGGTCGAACCCTATGAAAAGATGAAGCTGCGGCTGCTGAACGGTGCGCATACGCTGATCGCGCATCTGGGGGTGCTGAACGGGCTGGAGCATGTGCGCGACGTGATGGCCGTGCCCCAGCTTGCCGCGCTGGCGCGGGCGCATATGGCGGCGGCGGTGCAGACGCTGGACCCGGTGCCGGGGATTGATCTGGACGCCTATATGGACGACCTGATCGCGCGCTTTGCCAATCCCGCGATTGCGCATCGCAATCTGCAGATCGCCATGGACACGACGCAGAAGCTGCCGCAGCGCCTGCTGTCGCCTGCCGTGGATGCGCTGGCCGCAGGTGACGATGCGGCGGCCTTTGCCCGCGCCGTCGGCATCTGGATCGCCGCGCTGAAACATCGCGGCGAGGCGGACGACCCGCGCAAGGACGATCTGATCGCGGCGGTGCAGGCCATGCCGGAGGGGGATGCCTCGGCCCCGTTTTTCGCCATTCCGGGGCTGTTTCCGCAGGCGCTGTCCGGCAATCGCGACTGGCGCGACCGGGTGAACGCCGCCATCGCCGAATGGAGCCGCGCATGAAGGCCCTGATCTGCAATCAACCGGGCGAGCTGGCACTGATCGACCGCCCCGATCCCGAACCGGCGGCGGGCGAGGTGCTGGTCCGCATCCGCCATGTCGGCATCTGCGGCACGGATTTCCACATCTTCGGCGGCAAGCATCCGTTTCTGGAGTATCCCCGCGTCATGGGCCACGAACTGTCGGGCACGGTCGAGGCGGCGCCCGAAGGCAGCGATCTGCAGCCGGGCGATCCGGTCTATATCGTGCCCTATCTGTCCTGCGGCGATTGTCAGGCCTGCCGCATCGGGCTGACCAATGCCTGCCGCAATATCCGCGTGCTGGGCGTGCATACCGACGGGGGCATGGCCGAACGCATCTCGGTCCCGGCGCAGAATGTCATCCCGACCGGCGGCATCGCGCTGCGCGACGCCGCGATGATCGAGTTTCTGGCCATTGGCGCGCATGGCGTGTCGCGCGGACATATCGCCGCGCATGACCGGGTGCTGGTGACCGGGGCCGGACCCATCGGCATGTCGGCGATCATCTTTGCCAAGGCGCGCGGCGCGCATGTCACGGTGATGGACACGCGCGAGGATCGGCTGGCCTTCGCCACCGGCGGTCTGGGCGCGGATGCCAGTGTCATCGCCACCAGCGATCAGGCCGATGCGCTGGCGCGGGGCGACGGTTTCGACGTGGTGATCGACGCCACCGGGGTCGCCGCGCCGATGATGCGCGGCTTCGACTTTCTGGCGCATGGCGCGCGCTATGTGCTGTTATCCGTCGTGCGGCAAGAGATCTCGTTCTCGGACCCCGAGTTTCACAAGCGCGAGGCGACGCTGATTGCCAGCCGTAACGCGCTGCCTGCCGATTTCGCCGAGGTGGTCGCGCAGATGCAGGCCGGCCATGTGCCGACCGAGGCGTTGAATACCCATCGCGGCCCGATCCGCGACGGGGTCGACCTGTTCAAGGAGTGGTCGCGCCCCGAGGCGGGCGTGATCAAGGCCATTCTTGATGTCTAAGGACCCCATTTCCAAGGCCCCCATTAGTAAGGATCGCCAGCCATGACCGCGCCAGCCATCATCCGCCTGCGCCCGCAAGACGATGTCGTGATCGCCACGACAGCCATTCCGGCAGGCACCGAACTGCCAACCGAGGGCGTGACGACGCAAGACGACATTCCCCCCGGCCACAAGATCGCCACGCGCGCGATTTCTGCCGGGCAGGCGGTGCGACGGTATAACCAGATCATCGGTCTGGCCTCGCAGGATATTGCGGCGGGGGCGCATATCCATGTCCACAACCTTGCGATGACCGATGTGCAGATGGACCATGCCATCGGCGCGGACGCCCATCCGACGCCGCAGGTTGCCGAACCCGCGACGTTCATGGGCTATCGCCGCGCCAATGGGCAGGTGGCAACGCGCAACTATATCGGCATCATCTCTTCGGTGAATTGCTCGGCGCGGGTGGTGCGGCTGATCGCCGATCATTTCCGCCGCGACATCCGCCCCGAGGCCCTGGCGGATTTCCCGAATGTCGATGGCGTCGTGGCGCTGACCCATGGCATCGGCTGCGCGGTCGACAGCAAAAGCGAGTCGATGGATATCGTGCGCCGCACCATGTCGGGCTTTGCCGTGCATCCGAATTTCGCCGCCGTCCTGTTCATCGGCCTTGGCTGCGAGACGAACCAGATCAATGAGATCATGACCTCGCGCGGGTTGGCCGAGGGCAAGACGCTGAAGGCCTTTACCATTCAGGATCAGGGCGGCACGCAAAAGACCATTCAGCACGGCATCGACCAGATCACCGCGATGCTGGCCACGGCGAATGCCGTCACGCGCGAACCCATCCCGGTGTCAGAGCTGGTGGTCGGGCTGCAATGCGGCGGTTCGGACGGCTATTCCGGCATCACCGCGAACCCGGCGCTGGGACATGCCGTCGATCTGCTGGTCGCGCATGGCGGCACCGCGATCCTGTCCGAGACGCCCGAGATCTATGGCGCCGAACATCTGCTGACCCGCCGGGCCGAAACGCCCGAGATCGGCGAAAAGCTGATCGCCCGCATCGACTGGTGGAAAGAGCACACCGCCCGCAGCGGGGCCGAGATGAACAACAACCCCTCGGCCGGGAACAAGGCGGGCGGGCTGACCACCATTCTTGAGAAATCGCTGGGCGCGGTGGCCAAGGCCGGCACGACCAATCTGCGCGGCGTCTATGAATATGCCGAACCCGTCACCGAACACGGCATGGTCTTCATGGACAGCCCCGGCTATGACCCGGTGTCCGCGACGGGGCAGGTGGCCTCGGGGGCGAACCTGATCTGCTTTACCACCGGGCGCGGCTCGGCCTTTGGCTGCGTGCCCGCGCCGTCGCTGAAATTCTCGACCAATACCGCGACATGGCTGCGCCAGACCGAGGACATGGATCTGAACTGCGGCAGCATCATCGATGGCGAGGCCACGATCGAGGAACTGGGCGAGGTGATCTTTCAGATGATGATCGACTGCGCCTCGGGGCGGAAATCGAAATCCGAGGAACATGGGTATGGGCAGGATGAATTCGTGCCCTGGCAGATCGGCGTGGTTACCTGATTGCAGGCGTCGCAGGTGAGTATTTGGGGAACAGAGAAGGCCGGAGGCTTGCGCGCGGGATGATGGCGTGACCGGCGTTCAATGAAAAACCGCGCCCTCGGTCAGGGGGGCGCGGTCTTTCTTTGGCCTCGGGTGACTGTCGATCAGTCGGCGCTGGCTTCGCCCAGACGCAGGCCCGAGGGGGCGTGGTCCAGCTCGGTCACCGGACGGGCGGTGCCCTGCGGACGGCCAGCCATGGCGGCGTCGAACTTTTCGCGGTCCAGCGCGCCTTCCCAGCGGCTGACCACGACGGTGGCCACGGCGTTGCCGATGAAGTTGGTGATCGAGCGGCATTCCGACATGAAGCGGTCCACACCAAGGATCAGCGCCATGCCCGCGACCGGAACTGTCGGCACGACCGACAGGGTGGCTGCCAGCGTGATGAAGCCCGCGCCGGTCACACCCGCAGCACCTTTCGAGGACAGCATGGCGACCAGCAGAAGCAGGATCTGCTGTTCCAGCGACAGGTGGGTGTTCGTGGCCTGAGCGATGAACAGCGCCGCCAGCGTCATGTAGATGTTGGTGCCGTCAAGGTTGAACGAATAGCCGGTGGGAACGACCAGACCGACGACCGAACGCTTGCAGCCCGCTTTCTCCATCTTCTCCATCAGCGAGGGCAGCGCGGATTCCGAGGAAGAGGTGCCCAGAACCAGCAGCAGCTCGGCCTTGAGATACGAGATCAGCCGGAAGATCGAGAAGCCGTTGAGCATGCAGACCGTGCCCAGAATGACGATCACGAAAAGCGCCGAAGTCAGGTAGAACGTGCCGACCAGCGCCGCCAGATTGACGATCGAGGCGATGCCGTATTTGCCGATGGTGAAGGCGAAGGCCCCGAAGGCGCCGATCGGAGCGGCCTTCATCAGGATGTCGACCACGCGGAAGATGGCAAGGCTGAGCGTCTCGAACAGGCTGACGACGGGTTTCGCCTTTTCGCCGATCAGGATCAGGCTGATGCCGAACAGGATCGCGACGAACAGCACTTGCAGGATGTTGCCCTCGACAAAGGCCGAAACCAGCGTCGTCGGGATGATGTCCATGACAAAGCCTGTGAGCGAGGTCTCATGCGCCTTTTCGGTATAGGTCGCGACCTTGCTGGCATCCAGCGTTGCCGGGTCGATATTCATGCCCGAACCGGGATGCACCACATTGGCCACGATCAGACCGACGATCAGCGCCAGCGTCGAGAAGGTGAAGAAATAGGCGAAGGCCTTGCCCACGACCGAGCCGACGCCCTTCAGCGTGCCCATGCCCGCAAGGCCGGTCACGATGGTCAGAAAGATGACCGGGGCGATGATCATCTTGACCAGCTTGATGAAGGCGTCGCCCAGGGGCTTCAGCGCCTCGCCGGTCTGGGGATAGAAATGGCCGATCAGCGCACCGGCGGCGATGGCGCACAGCACCTGAAAATACAGATGGCGATAGAACGGGCGATGGGCGTGGGGGGTCGGCTGTGCCGACGTATCGAGTTGCATTGAGGCCTCCTCCAACCTGCGATGTTTGACCGGGGCAAATTAGGCGCAGTGCCGATGCGGGCCAAAAGCGGAATGCATAGCTGGAATGCGCTGTTTTCATGGGGAATCCGCAAGGTTTGGCATGTTTCATTGTGTGGTTTTCCGCACATTGCGGATCTGATAGTGTGGGAATCCGCATGGTCTGGATGCAGAGGCGTCAGGGGTGTCACGATTCCGAATTGATTCGTTCATGTTCCGCCTGCTGTGTTGGGGCGGGGTGGCTGCGGCGGTGCTGGTGGCCAGCTTCGTCCTTGGCCATCGCGGCGCCACGCATGATCTGGAAGAGGCGCAGGCGGTCGAGTTGCGCAGCCGGGTGCAGTCTCTGGACAGCGTGCTGTCGCGCCAGCGCGCCGTGGCGACCGTTCTGGCCGATGACAGTGCCATCCGCGACGGGCTGCTGCATCAGGACGCCGCGCATCGGGCGGTGGTGTCGCGCAAGCTGGACCGTCTGCGGGGGGAAACCGACAGCGCCGTGATATATCTGCTGGATCGCCGCGGCGTGGCCATTGCCGCCTCGAACTGGGACGATGCGGAAAGCTTCGTCGGTCAGGATTACAGCTTTCGCGACTATTTCAGCGACGCGATCCTGCGCGGGCAGGCGACGCAATTCGCCTTGGGCACGGTCAGCCACCGGCCCGGCCTGTATCTGTCGCATGACGTGGTGGATCAGGACCGCGCACTGGGTGTCGTTGTCGTCAAGGTTGAGTTCGACCGGGTGGAAAACATCTGGGCGGCGGCGGGTGGCCTGACCTATGTGACCGACGCCACGGGGCAGGTGATCCTGAGTGGCGATCCGGCGCTGCGGTTTGGCGCGCCTCCGCCCAAGACGGGCCGGATCACCGCGCAGACGGCGGTGCCGGGGACGGACTGGACAATGGTCATGGCGACCTCGGCCGCGCCTGCATGGCGGGCGGCGCTGCTGACCACGGGCAGCGCCGGGTTCGGGGTGATGATGCTGGGCGCGGGCCTTGGCTGGACGCTGCGCGCCCGCCGCCGCGCTGCCCGCCGGGCCGAGACCGAGCGCCGCTATCGCGCCGATCTGGAACAGGCGGTCGAGGAACGCACCCGCGCGCTGTCGGGTGAGATGCACGAACGCCGCGAAGCCGAGGCGCGGCTGCATCAGTTGCAGGCGGACATGGTGCAGGCCAACAAGCTGGCGGCTCTGGGCCAGATCACCGCGGGCGTCGCGCATGAGGTGAACCAGCCCTTGGCCACCATCCGCCTGCTGGCCGAGACCGGCAGTGCGCTGCTGCCGCCCGGCCAGTCGCCCGAGGTGGCTGAAAACCTGTCCACCATCATGCGCATGACGGAACGCATCACGCGCATCACCCAGCAATTGCGCGGCTTTGCCCGCAAGGCGACCGGGCAGGTCGTGCCGGTGGATCTGGCCCCGGCGCTGGATGCGGCGCTGCTGTTGACCGCCGCCCGCAGGGAAGCGCAGGGCATCGCGCTGGATCTGCCCGTGCTGCCGCCCGATCTGCGGGTGATGGCCGAAACCGTGCGGCTGGAACAGGTGCTGGTGAATCTGCTGCAAAACGCGCAAGAGGCGCTGGTTGATACGCCCGCCCCCCGCATCACCCTGCGCCTGCAACCGGGCGCGCAGGTCCGGCTGAGCGTCAGCGATAACGGCCCCGGCCTTTCGCCGGACATCGCGGGCAAGCTGTTCATGCCCTTTGCCACCAGCAAGCCGCAGGGGCTGGGACTGGGGCTGGTGATTTCGCAAGAGATCGCGCGGGATTTTGGCGGCGATCTGAGCGTTGCCGCGCCGGTGCCGGGGCAGGGCGCGACCTTCATCCTTGATCTGCCGGGGGCTCTATGACCGATCACGACGATACCCCGCGCCTTGTCCGGCTGGTCGATGACGATGCCGATCTGCTGGCCGCGCAGGCGCAGGCGCTGCGGGTGGCGGGGTTTCTGACCGAGCCGTTTGCCTCGGCCGAGGCGGCGCTGAGCGGGCTTGGTCCCGACTGGCCCGGCGTCGTGCTGTCGGATGTGCGGATGCCCGGCATGGACGGTTTCGCGTTCTTTCAGCGTCTGCACGCCATGGACCCGGAATTGCCGGTGATCCTGCTGACCGGCCATGCCGATGTGCCCATGGCGGTCGCGGCGTTGAAACAGGGGGCCTATGATTTCCTGTCCAAGCCCTTGGGCGCGGACCAGCTTGCCGCCGCGCTGAACCGGGCCTGCCAGTCGCGCGCGCTGGTGATGGAGAACCGCGCCCTGCGCCGTGCCCAGCAAGAGACCGCCGCCGAAGAAACCCGGCTGATCGGCCAAAGCGCCGTCATGCAGCACCTGCGCGACGCCATCGCGCGGCTGGCTGAAACGGGGGGCGATCTGCTGCTGGCGGGGCCGGGCGGTTCGGGCAAGGAAACCGTCGCGCGGGCCATTCACCGCCAAAGCGCCCGGCGCGCGCGGGCCTTCGTGCATATCGCCTGCGAGACGCTGAAAGAGGCGCGGTTCGACGCCGAGTTCATGGGCCTTGATGCCGCCGGTCGGCAGGGCCGGGTGGCGGGGCGTCTGGAAAAGGCGCATCGCGGCACGCTGTATCTGGACGGCATCGACCGGCTGAGCCCCGCCTTGCAGGCCCGCCTGCTGGCGTTGATCGAGGGGGCCGAGTTCTGGCCCATGGGCGCTGCCGCGCCGCGCCCGCTGGATCTGCGCGTCATCGCCTCGACCGGGGTGGACCCGGAACGGCTGGTGCGCGACGGCGTTCTGCGGGCGGATCTGTATTACCGGCTGTCGGGCGTGGCGCTGCATCTGCCGGCGCTGGCCGACCGGCGCGAGGACGTGCTGGACCTGTTCCGCCACTTCATCCTTGAGGCGGGCGCGCGGCTGAAGGTCCATGCTCCGCCGATGAATCCCGCCATACGGGCGCGCCTCAGCAGCCATGACTGGCCAGGCAATCTGCGCGAATTGCGCCAGTTCGCCGAGGCGCATGTGCTGGGCCTGCCCGCCTTCGACACCGCGCCCGAGGACGACCCGGCGCAGGGCCTGTCCCAGATGGTGCAGGATTACGAATCCGGCTTGATCCGCGAGGCGCTGCGGCTGGCGGGCGGCAATGCCACCCGCGCGATGGAGCGGCTGCAACTGCCCCGCAAGACCTTCTATGACAAGCTGACGCGGCACGGCATCAAGCCCGCGGATTATCGCGGACCGGACAGTTAACATGCAATTGCATGTTAAGATGTCATGTGCTAGGCGCTGGCATCAGCCAGGGGCATCGCCCCAGCCATGTCCTTTGTCTTCGGAGATCGACCATGGCGCTGTCCCGCATTCCCCCGACCCTTGTTCTGCTTGCCGCGTTGCCCTTGCCCGCCTTGGCGCAGGACGCCCAGCCCAGCGTGCTGCTGGATCCGGTGGTCGTGCGCGCCCGCGACGATGACGGCAATGCCGCCGACCGGGGCACCAGCGAATATGTGGCCGATGCCGAACTTGAGCGGGCGCGGATGGGCGATCTGCGCGATCTGTTCAGCGGCATCGCCTCGGTTTCCGTGGGCGGCGCGATCCCGGTGGCGCAAAAGATCTTTGTGAACGGCGTCGACATGCTGAACCTTGCGGTGACGGTCGATGGCGTGGCGCAGAACAATCGCATCTTTCACCATGTCTCGGCCAATGCCTTCGATCCGGGGCTGATGAAATTCGTGCGCGTCGATGCGGGCGTGGCCGCCGCCGATGCCGGGCCGAACGCCATGGCCGGGGCCGTGGTGATGGAGACGGTCGATGCCGCCGACATCCTGCAGGACGGGCGCGACATCGGCGGCAATGCCCGGCTGTCTTATGCCGATAATGGCCAGACGTTCGGGCGTTCGCTGACGCTGGCCGGGCGGCATGGCGGGTTTGAATGGCTGGGCTATCTGAAGGCCGCGACCGGCGAGGATTATGAGACCGGCGCCGGTGTCACGGTCGAAGGCAGCGCCGCCGACATGCAGACGCAACTGGGCAAGCTGGCCTATGAAACGCAGGACGGCCACCGTGTCGAACTGTCGGCCCAGCGGATGCGCGACGATGCGCTGCGGCCCTATCGCGCGAATTTCGTGGGCGATGGCCGCCCGTTCCCGCTGCGCCGCTATGACACCGACCGCAAGACCTATGCGCTGTCTTACGAAAACACCCAGACCAGCGGCATCTGGGATCCCCGCGCCGTGCTGGGCTGGTCCGAGGTCGATATCGGCGTGGCCCAGCCGCTTGATCCCGGCCTTGGCACCAGCAGGGGCCTGAACAAGACCTTTTCCGCCAGGATCGAAAACCGCTTTCACCTGAATGCCACCGACAGCGTGACGGCGGGCGTGGATTACTATGACCGCGAAAGCCGCTACAGCGATGCCTCGCTGTTGGGGGATGTCACCGAGGACGCGCAGAATATCGGCATCTATGCGCAGGCCCGCCTTGAGCCGAGCGACCGGCTGGCGCTGTCCTTTGGCGCGCGCTGGGATCATCAGGACTTTACCGGCACGACCGGCTGGGATGACAGCTTTTCCGGCTTCAGCGGCAATGCCTCGGTGTCCTATGCCGTCACTGACAGCCTGAAACTGCGCGGCGGCATGTCCTCGGTCTTTGGCGGTGTGACGCTGGAGGACAACTTCATCTTCAACCCGGCATGGGACTATACCGGGCTGAAGGCCGCGCGCTCGCAGAACTATACGCTGGGCTTCGACTATGAGGCGGGCGATCTGCGGCTGGACGGTGAACTGTTCCTGACCAAGATCAACGATGCCCGGTTCAGTTCATACCGCGCGAATGACAATGCCGATGTCGAAAGCCGCGGCTTCAACCTTGGCCTTGGCTATGGCTGGGCCGACGGTTTCCTGCGCGCCAGCTATTCGCACAGCAAGATCAAGGTGAACGGCGCAGGCACCGACAGCTATAGCGCCGTCGATCTGGGCGCGCCCCTGGGTGGGGTCTTTGCCATCGAGGCGCAGCAGACCGTCAACGCCTTCACCTTCGGCGGCAGCATTCAGGCCGCGCAGGCCTATGACGACACCGATGTCGATGCCGATCGCGGCATTCCGGGCTATGCGGTGCTGAACCTGTTCACCGAATACACCCCGCCGCAATATGACGCCGTGGTCATCCGGGCCGAGGTCGCGAACCTCTTTGACAAGAACTTTGCCGACCGCGCCACCTATGGTCAGGACTATTCCAGCGTCGAGCCGCTTTACGAACCCGGCCGGACCTTCATGCTGACCGCCGCATTGAAGTTCTAGACCTCAGCGATACAGCCGGTTCAGATAGCGGACGAGGTCATAGGCCTCGTCCGTTGTCAGATGCGGGCCAAGGGCGTTCTGGATCAGCGTGACATAGACCTGCCAGATCCGGTCCTGCAGCCCCAGCGACTTTTCCGTCAGCAGCAGATTCTGCCCGCGCCCGGCTCCGGGGGCGGCTTCGCGCCGGATCAGACCGGCCTTTTCCATGCGCGTGACGTGGCGCGACAGCGCGTATTGCGGCACGGCCAGCCGGTTCTGCAAGGCCAGCATCTGCACGCCGCCCGCGCCCGCCTGTTCGACGGCATACAGGATCTCGTACCAGATCGGGTCGGCGATGCCCAAGGCGCGCAATTGCTTTTCGATCTCGGGCATCAGGCTGCGCTGGATGCGCAGGATGGCAAAGAACACCCGGTTATAGGCCGTCTCGGGGGTGTCATCGCCGAATTGCGGCTGGCGTGGCGCTGGCATCAAGGTGAAAGACAAGGCACGATCCTGCTGTGATTGCCGCAGGATACGCCAATCGCCGCCGGACCGCGACCCCGCGCGGTGCAGTTCTGCTTGGCGGGCCGGGGCGGGCGGGATATGACGGGCCTTCGCCTATGAAGGAGCCTTTGGGATGGACGCCACCGACCGCATTGCCCGCACGATCGCCACCGAAATCAGCGCGACCCTCGCGCAGGTGATCGCCGCGACCGGGCTTCTGGACGGGGGCGCGACCGTGCCGTTCGTCGCGCGCTATCGCAAGGAAATCACCGGCGGGCTGGATGACACGCAATTGCGCAATCTGGCCGAGCGTCTGGCCTATCTGCGCGAGCTTGAGGCCCGCCGCGCGGCCATCGTCGATTCGATCAAGGGGCAGGGCAAGCTGACCGACGATCTGGCCCGCGCCATTGCCGGGGCGCAGACCAAGGCCACGCTGGAAGACATCTACCTGCCCTATAAGCCCAAGCGCCGCACCAAGGCGATGATCGCCCGCGAAAACGGGCTGGAGCCCTTGCTGCGCGCCATTCAGGACGACCGCGCCGTTGCCCCCGAGGCCCTTGCCTCCGGCTATTTGTCCGACACCGTGGCGGATGTGAAAGCCGCGCTGGACGGCGCGCGCGACATTCTGGTCGAGGAGCTTTCGGAAAACGCCACCCTGCTGGGCCGTCTGCGCGATTTCATGCAATCCGAGGCGATCATCCACGCCAGACTGGTCGAGGGCAAGGAACAGGTCGGCGCCAAGTTCAGCGATTATTTCGACCAGCGCGAGAAATGGTCCACCATCCCCGCGCACCGGGCGCTGGCGATCCTGCGCGCCGCCAAGGAAGAGGTGCTGACCATCGACATCGCGCCTGAACCCGAAACCGGCGTGGCGCGTGCCGAAGGCATCGTTGCGGCGGCCCTGGGGCGGCTGGGCGACGGTCCGGGCGACGCATGGCTGCGCAAGGTGGCGGGCTGGTGCTGGCGCGTGCGGCTGTCGAACACCATGTATATCGACCTGCTGACCGAATTGCGCGCCCGCGCCCATGCCGAGGCAATCCGGGTCTTTGCCCGCAATCTGCGCGACCTGCTGCTGGCCTCTCCGGCGGGGGCGCGTCCGACCATCGGGCTGGATCCGGGCATCCGCACCGGCGTCAAGCTGGCCGCCGTCGATGCGACCGGCAAGTTGGTCGCCACCGAGACGCTGTATCCGTTCCCGCCGAAATCCGATCTGCGCGGGGCCGAGGCCGCGCTGGCTGCGGCCATCGTCAAGCATGGCATCGAACTGATCGCCATCGGCAACGGCACTGCCAGCCGCGAAACCGAACGCATGGTCACGGATGTGCTGAAACGCCTGCCTGCGGGCGTCAAGGCGCCGGTCAAGGTGATCGTGTCAGAGGCCGGGGCCTCGGTCTATTCCGCGTCCGAGCTGGCGGCGAAAGAGTTTCCGGGGCTGGACGTGTCGCTGCGCGGCGCGGTGTCCATCGCCCGCCGCTTGCAGGATCCGCTGGCCGAACTGGTGAAGGTGCCGCCCGAATCCATCGGCGTCGGCCAGTATCAGCATGACGTGGACCAGCGCCAGCTTGCCAAGACGCTGGAAGCCGTGGTCGAAGATGCCGTGAACGCGGTTGGCGTGGACCTGAACACCGCCTCGGCACCGCTTCTGGCGCATGTCGCGGGGCTTGGCCCGTCGCTGGCGCAGAATATCGTGGCGCATCGCGATGCCGAAGGGGCCTTTGCATCCCGCGCCGCGCTGAAGAAGGTCACGGGGCTGGGGCCACGGGCCTTTGAACAATGCGCGGGTTTCCTGCGCATCCGCGACGGCAAGGAACCGCTCGACGCTTCTTCCGTCCACCCCGAGGCTTATGGCGTCGCCCGCAAGATCGTCGCCGCCTGCGGGCGCGACATCCGGCAGATCATGGGCGATGGCAGCGCGCTGAAATCCGTCCGGGCCGAGGCCTTTGTCGATGACAGTTTCGGCCTGCCGACGATCCGCGACATCCTGTCGGAACTGGAAAAGCCCGGCCGCGACCCGCGCCCCAGCTTCGTGACCGCCAGCTTTGCCGACGGGGTCGAGGACATCAAGGATCTGCGTCCCGGCATGGCGCTGGAGGGCACGGTGACGAATGTGGCGGCCTTCGGCGCCTTCGTCGATATCGGCGTGCATCAGGACGGTCTGGTCCATATCAGCCAGTTGGCCGACCGCTTCGTGAAAGACCCCAATGAGGTCGTGAAGGTCGGCGATGTGGTCAAGGTCCGCGTGACCGAGGTGGACGTGGCCCGCAAACGCATCGGGCTGACCATGCGCAAGGATGGCGGGGCCTCGGCCCGCGAGGCACAGACCGAACGCGGGCCGAAATCGGCCCCGGCGCGGGGGCCCAAGACGGCAAAGCCCGCAGCCCAGCAGGAAGTCGGCGGGCTTGGGGCTGCCTTGCTGAACGCCATGCGCAAAGGTTAAGGGCGCAAGGGCTTGCGGGCCTGACCCGACGCCTCGGCGCCTTCTTGATGAAGGCGCCGAGGCGTGGCCTGTGCCGCCAACAGGCGCGTTCCGTCAAAGCGCGCGCGGGGTCAAAGCGTCAGCAGCGCGGCACGGAAATCGGGATCGGACAGCACCACTTCTTTCGTGCCCAGTGCCGCCGCCCGTGCCAGCGCGCGCGAGGTCTGGATCTGCGCAAACTCGACCGCCTGCGCCAGATCGCGCCCGCATCCCAGCGCGGCGGTGATCAGCCCCAGAAACAGATCGCCCGTGCCCGCCATCGACACCGACAGGCGCGGCGTTGGATGTCGGCTGATGCCATCAGGCCCAAGGATGACGCTTTCCAGCATCCCCGCCGCCGTCTCCTCAAGGCTGCAGCCGGTGGCGATCAGATGCGCGCCCGGCGCCATGCGCAGATCGGCAAAGGCGCGCGGCAGGTCCGCCAGCGCGCGGATCGGCTGGCCGGTCAGATAGGCGATCTCGAACGGGTTGGGCGAGGCGATGTCGGCCAGAGGCAGCAGCGCATCCTTCAGCACGGCGGCAATCGCTTCGGGCACATACAGCCCCGGCTTTTCGTCCCCCATCACCGGATCGCACAGATAGATCAGCGCGGGATTTTCCGCCTTGGCGCGGCGGATGAATTCGGCCGTCATCAGCGCGATCTCGACCGAGCCGATATAGCCGGTCACGACATAGCGCGCGCGCCCCGGCAGCCCGCGTTCCCAGACGCCCTGCAGCAGGTCGGCGAAATGGTCAGGCGGCATCGCGCGACCGCGCAGCGTGGGATAATCCGGCGTGTTCGAGAACACCACCGTCGGCACGGGCGCGACATCCAGCCCGGCGGCCAGCATCGGAAAGACCGCCGCCGAATTGCCGACATGGCCCAGAACGACCTGACTTTGAATGGAAATCACCAAAGGCGGTGTCATGAATTGCCCTCCAGCCGGGCCGACCAGTCCTCGACCTTGCCGCTGTCCAGACGGCGGGCGGCATAGCTGCGCCAGCCCTCAGCCAGCACGTCCAGCGCGGCGATGCCCTGCAATTCCGGCAGGTTCAGCCGGTCGACATAAAGCGCGCGCCACAGCCGCTGCACCGTCCATTCCGGGGCCAGACGGTCGATCAGTTCCAGCCCGTCGCCGGGACCGACCTTGCCGGGTTGCAGGACGCGGTAATACCAGCCGGTGCGCCCGCTATCCTGCACCAGCCGAGCCAGTTTCGGCACGCCGAACCTGTGCGTCAGCTTCCAGCAGGGCTGCCGCCCCTGACTAACCTGCACAAGCGCGCCGCCCAGCCGGAAGATGTCGCCCACCGCGACATCGGCCTCGGTCAGTCCGCGGGTCGAGATGTTTTCCCCAAAGGCCCCCGGCGCATCCAAGAGCGCAAGCGCGCCCAGATCGGCGCGCCACGCGGCATAATGATCGAAGGGATAATGATGCACGGCCTTTTCCGGCCCGCCATGCACCCGGCGATCGGCCTGTTCATCGCCCGCCAGCCCCTCTGTGCCAAGCGCAAGGGGCGCATGGACCGGGCGCTTGTCGATGCCGCTGCGTTTGTCGCTGCCTGGCAGGGGGGCTGCACGCCCGGTCAAAAGGGTGATGCTGGTCATGGCGTGGTCGCTGGCTGTCAGAGACGCCAGATTACCGCTTAGCGTCGCCGCCACAAGGCGAAACGCCCGCCTTTCGGGGCGGGCGTCAGGATCAGAAATCCCAGTCTTCGTCTTCGGTCGCCACGGCCTTGCCGATGACATAGGAAGAGCCCGAGCCGCTGAAGAAGTCATGGTTTTCGCTGTCGGGCGACAGGGCCGCCATGATCGCCGGGTTGACCTCGCAGGCCTGCGGCGGGAACAGCGCCTCATATCCCAGATTTTGCAGCGCCTTGTTGGCGTTGTAATGCAGGAAGGCTTTGACATCCTCGGTCAGACCGATGCCGTCATAAAGCTCGGCGGTGTATTTCTGTTCGATGTCATACAGATCGAACATCAGCGCAAAGGCGAAATCCTTCAGTTCGGCGCGGCGGGCCTCGTCCAGCTTTTCGGCGGCGCGCTGGAATTTATAGCCGATATAATAGCCATGCACGGCCTCATCCCGGATAATCAGGCGGATCAGGTCAGCGGTATTGGTCAGCTTGGCGCGCGACGACCAATACATCGGCAGATAAAAGCCGGAATAGAACAGGAAGCTTTCCAGAAACACGCTGGCGATCTTGCGTTTCAGCGGATCCGAGCCGGCCTTGTATTCTTCAAGGATCAGCCGCGCCTTGGCTTGCAGATGCGGGTTTTCTTCCGACCAGCGGAAAGCCTCATCGACTTCTTTTGTCAGGCACAGCGTCGAAAAGATCGACGAATAACTGCGCGCATGGACCGCCTCCATGAACGAGATATTCGACAACACCGCCTCTTCATGCGGCGTGACGGCATCCGGGATCATCGACGGCGCGCCCACGGTATTCTGCACCGTGTCCAGAAGCGTCAGGCCGGTGAAAACGCGAATGGTCAATTCGCGTTCTTCCGGGCGCAGCGTGGCCCAGCTTTGCACGTCATTCGACAGCGGCACTTTTTCGGGCAGCCAGAAATTGACGGTCAGACGGTTCCAGACCTCAAGATCCTTTTCGTCCTCAAGCCGGTTCCAGTTGATGGCGCGCAGCGGATTGCGCAAGATATGATCCTTCATCGGACCTTCCCCTTATTCGATTTGAGGTTACAGGGTGCAGGAGACGCAGCCTTGCACCTCGGTCCCTTCAAGCGCGGTCTGGCGCAGGCGGATATAATAGATCGTCTTGATGCCTTTTTTCCACGCGTAGATCTGGGCGCGGTTGATGTCGCGCGTCGTGGCCTCGGCGGGGAAAAACAGCGTCAGCGAAAGCCCCTGATCGACATGTTCGGTCGCCGCCGCATAGGTGTCGATGATCGCATCCGGACCGATTTCATAGGCGTCGCGATAATATTCAAGGTTTTCGTTATTCATGAAGGCGGCAGGATAATAGACCCGGCCGATCTTGCCTTCCTTGCGGATCTCGATCTTGGCGACGATCGGGTGGATCGAGCTGGTCGAGTTGTTGATATAGCTGATCGAGCCGGTCGGAGGCACGGCCTGCAGGTTGCGATTATACAGCCCGTCTTTCATCACCGCCACTTTCAGCGCCGCCCAGTCTTCGCGGGTGGGTAGGGTGATGTTTTCAAAGACCCGGGTCACATCCTCGGACACCGGCAGCCAGTCGCGTTCGGTATATTTGTCGAAGAACGTGCCATCGGCATATTTCGACTTGTCGAAATCCTTGAAGCTGTGACCCTTTTCCTTGGCCAGCAGGTTCGATGCGCGAATGGCATGATAGGCGATGGCAGCGAAATAAACGCTGGTGAATTCAACGCCTTCGGGGGATCCGTAATGGATGTGTTCGCGCGCCAGAAAGCCGTGCAGGTTCATCTGGCCAAGGCCCACCGCATGGGCTTCGTCATTGCCGCGACGGATCGACGGGACCGAGTCGATGGCCGACATTTCCGAGACCGCGGTCAGCGCACGCACGGCGGCTTCGACGGTGGCGCCGAAATCCGGGCCATCCATGGTCGCCGCGATATTCAGCGAACCGAGGTTGCAGGAAATATCGGTGCCCATATGCGAATAGGACAGATCCTCGTTGAACTCGGACGCCTCATTCACCTGCAGGATTTCGCTGCACAGGTTCGACATGGTAATGCGGCCATGCACGGGATTGGCGCGGTTCACCGTATCCTCGAACATGATATAGGGATAGCCGCTTTCAAACTGGATCTCGGCGATGGTCTGGAAAAATTCGCGCGCGTTGATCTTTTTCTTCTTGATGCGCTTGTCATCGACCATCTCGGCATATTTCTCGGAGACCGAGATTTCCGAGAAGGGAACGCCATAAACCTTTTCCACGTCATGCGGCGAGAAAAGATACATATCGTTGTTTTTCTTGGCCAGTTCAAAGGTCACATCGGGAATGACGACGCCAAGCGACAGCGTCTTGATGCGGATCTTTTCGTCGGCATTTTCGCGCTTGGTATCAAGGAAGCGCAGAATATCGGGGTGATGCGCATTCAGATAGACCGCGCCCGCGCCCTGACGCGCGCCAAGCTGGTTGGCATAGCTGAAGCTGTCTTCCAGCAGTTTCATCACCGGAATGACGCCCGAGGACTGGTTTTCAATGCCCTTGATCGGCGCACCCGCCTCGCGCAGGTTGGTCAGCATCAGGGCGACGCCGCCGCCGCGCTTGGACAATTGCAGCGCCGAATTGATCGAGCGGCCGATGGATTCCATATTGTCTTCCAGCCGCAGCAGGAAACAGGAAATCAGCTCGCCCCGCGATTTCTTGCCGGCATTCAGAAATGTCGGCGTCGCAGGCTGGAAACGCCCGGACAGGATTTCCTGCATGAAGCTCATGGCCAGGGCTTCATCGCCGCGCGCCAGCGCCAGCGACACCATGACCACGCGGTCTTCATAGCGTTCCAGATAGCGCTGCCCGTCCCGGGTTTTCAGCGTGTAGCTGGTGTAATATTTGAACGCGCCCAGAAATGTTGGAAAACGGAATTTCCGCTCATAGGCGGCGTCCCAGATGGCGCGCTGGAAATTCTTGGAATACTGGTCCAGCACTTCGGGTTCATAATAACCCTCGTCGATCAGATAGCGCAGCTTTTCATCAAGGTTGTGAAAGAAGACCGTATTCTGATTGACGTGCTGCAGGAAATACTGCCGCGCAGCCTTGCGATCCGCGTCAAAGCGGATGCGGCCTTCGCCGTCGTAAAGGTTCAGCATCGCGTTCAGCGCGTGATAATCAAGCTCGGCCTTTACGCCATCGTCAAGCATTCTGTCCCCCAGAATTTGTGAAGCCCGTCATGGACGCGGGCAATATCGTTGTCGGTTCCTGCCAGCTCGAAACTGTAAAGCAGCGGCACATTGCATTTCTCGGCGATCACACGACCCGCAAGGGCATAGGTGGCGCCGAAATTCCGGTTGCCCGCGGCGATGACGCCGCGCAGCAGGGCCCGGCGACCCGGATCGTTCAGAAAGCGGATCACCTGCTTGGGCACCGCGCCACGACCCTCGCCATCAGCGAAGGTCGGTGAAATCAGCACATAGGGCAGGGCGGGTTCAGGCGTCGCATCGGCGGGCGAAATCGGGATCCGCGCCGCCGTCAGCCCCAGCCGCGCCACGAAGCGCGCCGTGTTCCCCGAGGCAGACGAGAAATAGACCAGCCCGCCCATCGCCCTTAGGACAGGCGGCCGATCATGTCGGGACGGAAACCCGCCCAATGCGCATCGCCCGCCACGACGACCGGCGCCTGACGATAGCCCAGCGAGGTCACCAGCTGCATCGCCGCGTCGTCTTCGGTCAGGTCGATGATGTCATAGGCCAGCCCGCGAGCGTCCAGCGCGCGGGTGGTTGCGGTGCACTGCACGCAGGCAGGTTTGGAGTAGACCGTGATGCTCATTGCCTGTTTTCCTTTTTTTCGTCTGTCATGTCGTGGCGATCTGCCTGCGGCAACCTGCTGGCTGATCCCACCGTCAAAAGCAGATCGGCAAACGGGCATCGGCTACTTACAGTTGCGTGACGATCCGAAGCGCCTTGCGGGCAGTTCGAGTCGCCGCTGTCATCTCGCACCCCCACTATATAGACATCGGCCGGGCTGCGCTACCCATATATGGTGGTCTGAACGCAGAACATCAGTCTTAACGTTTCCGTGCGCACACGTGATCCGCCACCTGTCGTGAACAGGATGGAAAGTGCATTTCTTCTTTTGGTTGTACGGATACCGCAGGGCGGGGCGGGCGTTCTAGACCCGCATCCAGTCCGCGTCCATATCAAAAACCGCGCCGGGATGCTGATATGCAGTCTTGCGCAGGACGGCCTGTGACGCAATGCGCAAGACTACATCGCGGCGCGGTTTGCCGGGGCATCGGGCACTGCGGATGAAACCGTGGTCCTGCGCTTGTCGTTGGATCCCGACGCTGCCAGTCTGCAGCCCGCAAACAGGAGAGACCGATGACCACCCGTTATCTGCACACAATGGTGCGTGTTCTGGACCTTGAAAAAACCATGGCGTTTTTCCGACTCCTGGGGCTGGAGGAGACGCGCCGCATCGACAATGACAAAGGCCGGTTCACCTTGGTGTTCATGGCGCCGCCCGGCCAGCCGGAATGCCCGGTCGAACTGACCCATAACTGGGATGGCGACGATGGCCTGCCCTCGGACAGTCGGCATTTCGGGCATCTGGCCTACCGCGTCGAAAATATCTACGACATGTGCCAGAAGCTGATGGATGCGGGTGTGACGATCAACCGCCCGCCGCGCGACGGCCATATGGCCTTTGTGCGCAGCCCGGACAATGTGTCCATCGAATTGCTTCAGGAAGGCGACGACCTGCCGCCGCAAGAGCCGTGGTCCAGCATGGAAAACACCGGCCACTGGTAAGCGCCGCCCGCCGGAATGAAACAAGGCCGAAGCAAGCGCTTCGGCCTTTTTCGTTACCCGATCTGCACCATGCGGTGCTTCTTCTTCCCGACCGAGACTTTCAGCCCCGCGCCGATCATCCCCGCATCCACGACCAGTTGCGGGTCGGCAATCGCGTCATTGTTCAGGCGCAGCCCGCCTTCCGCGATCAGGCGCTTGGCCTCTTTGCCCGAGGTGGCGATCCCGGTCTGGGCCAGAAGCTGCACCACCGATACCGGCAGCGCATCGGCCGCGATCGTCACCACCTCAAGATCGCCGCCTGCGCCGCCCTGTTCAAAGACCTCGCGCGCGGTGGCCTCGGCCGATGCGGCGGCGTCGGCGCCGTGCAAAAGCGTTGTCACCTCATTGGCAAGGATGATCTTGGCGGCGTTGATCTCGGACCCCGACAGCGCGGCAAGGCGGTCGCATTCCTCGACCGGCAGTTCGGTATACAGCTTCAGGAAGCGCCCGACATCCGCATCGGTCGAGTTGCGCCAGAACTGCCAGAAGTCATAGGGCGACAGCATCGCGCCGTTCAGCCAGGTCGCGCCGCCCGCCGATTTGCCCATCTTGCGTCCGTCCGAGGTCGTCAGCAGCGGCGAGGTCAGGCCAAAGATCTCTCCGTCCAGCACGCGGCGGGTCAGGTCGATGCCGTTGATGATATTACCCCATTGGTCCGACCCGCCCATCTGCAGGCGGCAGTCGTAACGGCGGTAAAGCTCAAGAAAGTCATAAGCCTGCAGGATCATGTAGTTGAACTCGAGGAAGCTCAACGACTGCTCGCGGTCCAGACGGGATTTCACCGATTCAAAGGACAGCATCCGGTTGACGGAAAAATGCCGTCCAATGTCGCGCAGGAAATCCAGATAGTTCAGCCCGTCCAGCCATTCGGCATTGTTCAGCATCAGGGCCTTGTCCGGGCCGTAATCAAGGTAGCGCGCAAACACCTGTCCCATGCCGTCGATATTCGACTGGATGGCCGCCGCGTCCAGCAGCGGGCGTTCGTCCGAGCGGAAGCTGGGATCGCCCACCTTGGTCGTGCCCCCACCCATCAGCGTGATCGGGCGGTTGCCGGTCTTCTGGAACCAGCGCAGCATCATGATGTTCAGCAGATGGCCGACATGCAGCGACGCGGCCGTCGCGTCATAACCGATATATGCCGTCACCGAACCGTTGATCAGCGCGTCATCCAGCGATTGCAGATCGGTGCAGTCGGCCAGATAGCCACGCTCGACCATCACATGAAGGAAGTCGGATTTGGGCTTATAGGTCATGAGCGTTTCCTTTCGAATGGCAGCGGATATACCTGTGGCGGCAAAAAAGGGGAACAGGCGAATGATCCGGGCCTTGGGGATGATGTCGGGCACATCGCTGGACGGCGTTGATGCCGCGCTGATCGACACGGATGGCGTGCGGATCGGCGGCTTTGGCCGCTCGGCCTATCGCGCCTATTCCGGCAACGAATCTGCCATGCTGCACGCCGCGCTGGGGCAGTGGCCGGGGGATCTCGATGTGGCCGAGGCGGGCGCGCTGTCGGTGGCGGCTCATGCCGCCTTGGCCGAAGGGTTCCCGGATGCCGGGCTGATCGGCTATCACGGCCAGACCCTGGCGCATGATCCGGGCGGGCGCGGCACGCATCAGGCCGGGGATGGCGCGGCGCTGGCTGCCCGGCTGGCGCGTCCTGTCGTCTGGGATTTCCGTTCGGAAGACGTGCGGCAGGGCGGCGAGGGCGCGCCGCTGGCGCCGTTCTTTCATTGGGCCTGTGCGGAATGGGCGATGGGGCAGGGGCTGTTGCCGCGCGCGCCGGTGGCGTTTCTGAACCTTGGCGGCGTCGGCAATGTCACATGGGTCGATCCGACCGCCACAGCCCCCGAAGCGGACGGGGCCTGCATCGCCTTTGATACCGGCCCGGCCAATGCGCCGCTGAACGATCTGCTGCGGGCGCGGCGCGGCATGGCCCGCGACGAGGGCGGCGCTCTGGCCGCGCGGGGCACCCCCGACGATGCGGTGATCGCGGATTTTCTGACCCATCCGCATTTCGCGCGCCCGGTGCCGAAATCGCTGGATCGCGACGCTTTCGATCTGTTGCCGCGTGTGGCGCATCTGTCCGATGCCGATGCGGCGGCGACCTTGACGCATGCGGCGGCGGCTGCGGTCGCTGCGGGCATGGCGCTTGTGCCGCCGGTCGCGCTGCTGCTGGTTTGTGGCGGGGGGCGGCACAATGCCGCGATGATGGCGGCGCTTGCGGCCCGGCTGGATTGCCGGGTCGCGCCGGTCGATCAGGCCGGGCTGGATGGCGACATGCTTGAGGCGCAGGCCTTTGGCTGGCTTGCCGTGCGCGTCCTGCGCGGGTTGCCCACATCCGGTCCGGGCACCACCGGCGCGCCGGGGCCGGTCTGCGGCGGACGCATCAGTCACCCGCGGCGGGGCTGACGCGACTGTGCCAATGCCTTGGCATATTTGCGTTTTCGTGAACTCTTCTGTCGATCTGGCGGGAACGATGGCGCGGTCATGCGCGTTTCAGCCCCGTCACGACGGCGCGGTTGCGCCAAACCAGAGACCGGAGGATCCATGTCCATGAAACCCTTTGTCATTGCAGCGACGGCAACCGCAATCGCCTTTGCCATGCCGGCGATCGCGCAGGAAACGCAGCCCGCCCCCGCAGCCGAGGCCGCACAAAGCGCCGCAGGCACGGCAGAAGCCGCCGCCGAGAATGCCGAAGCCGCGGCCGACAAGGCGGCGGACGAGGCGGGCGCTGCAGCCGAACAGGCCGCCGATGAGGCGTCGCATGCCGCCGATCAGGCCGCGGATGCTGCGGCGACCGCGGCAGATGATGCCGCCGGGGCCGCCGAGACCATGGGCGGCGAGGCTGCCGAAACTGCCGCCGACGCCGCGCAGGATGCGGAAGAGGCGGCCTCGGATGCAGCGGATTCGGCGGCCGATGCCGCAACCGAAGGGCAGGCGGCTGCCTCGGTGACGCCGCCCGATGTGAAGCCGCCGGCGATTTCCGAGGCCGATCCGGGCGTTCTGGGCACATGGATCACCTCGCGCCGGATCTGGACCACGAACCAGCCGTCCAGCCAGGAATGGGATCAGCCCGAGGCGCTGGATGAACGTCCCGCCGAATGGCAGGACATTGCCAAGGTCAATGACATGGTGCTGGACGATTCGGGGCAGGTCGTGGGCTATATCGCCGATATCGGCGGCTTTCTGGGCATCGGCGCCAAGAAGGTGCTGCTGGGGGTCGACGCGATCCATATGGTAACGGTGGGCACGGATACATTCTTTGCCACCAACTATACCAAGGCCGAGTTGGAAGCGCTGCCCGATTTCGACGAAAAGACCGTGCGCAAGTAAGCCTTGTCCCATGATCCGGGGCGTCCTGCGGGACGCCCCGTTTTCTTTTTCGGCTTCGCGCGAAAATCCTGCGATGAGGCTCTTGACGGGGGCGGCACCCGTGCGTAAACACCGCCCACTCCGGAAGGTGATCCGGGGAAGATATGCTGCGCGGTTGTAGCTCAGTTGGTTAGAGTACCGGCCTGTCACGCCGGGGGTCGCGGGTTCGAGCCCCGTCAACCGCGCCATTATCTTCCAGATATCACCAGACGATGCGCGGTTGTAGCTCAGTTGGTTAGAGTACCGGCCTGTCACGCCGGGGGTCGCGGGTTCGAGCCCCGTCAACCGCGCCATCATCCTTTCTTCTTTTTCCGATCAGTTCCTGATATCCGATGCTCGGCCATGTCGCAGCGTCGCATGGGTATTTTCAAAACAAGGACGCCGGAAGCTGTGCGTCCGGGGCGATGCCGATGCGTCTTGCGAGGGCTTTTCATCGGGGCGCAATTCCCTATGCTGACCCTCAAGATGAAGGGGAGACGCCGATGGCGCGTGGAATTGATTACGGCGGGATGATGCATCGGGCCATGCAGCGGCTGATTGCGGATGTTCTGGAAGCCGTGGCGCAGGAAGGTCTGCCGGGCGAGCATCATTTCTTCATCACCTTTGACACCCGCGATCCGGATGTCGAGATGGCCGACTGGCTGCGAGAGCGTTATCCCGAAGAGATGACCATCGTCGTGCAGCATTGGTTCGAGAATCTGGAAGTGCGGCCCGATGGTTTCACCATCACGTTGAATTTCGGCAATTCGCCCGAGCCGCTTTATGTGCCGTTCGATGCCGTGCGCACCTTTGTCGATCCCTCGGTCGAGTTCGGGCTGCGCTTCGAGACCCAGCCGGACGATGATGAGGACGAGGAGGACGGCGAGGACGAGGCGGCCTCGGGGGACGAGGGCGGCGACGATACGCCCAAGGGCGGCGCCGAGGTCGTCAGTCTGGACAAGTGGCGCAAATAGGGGCGTCATATCCCTGTCACCCCCACGCAATAGAGCGGCCTGAGGCAATACTGCAGGAGGCCGCTTTGTCCGATCTGTCTTTGTTCTTTGGCCAGTTTCTGCGCCGTCCTTCCGAAATCCGCGCCATCGCGCCCACGGGCCGCGCCACGGCGCGCGAAATGGCGCGGCTTGTGACCCCCGACATGCAGGCGGTGGCCGAGATCGGTTCCGGAACCGGGACGATTTCCGCAGCGATCCTGAACACCGGCCTGCCGCCCGAGCGGCTGGAAATGTATGAGCTGAACGCCGCCTTTTGCGGCCGTCTGCGGGATCGTTTTCCGGGGGCGGTCGTGCACAACCTGCCTGCGCAGGAGATGGTCAATGTCGGCCGCGCGGGGCTGGATGCTGTGATTTCCGGCGTGCCCACCTTGCCCATGCCCGACGAATTGCAATCGGCCATCGTCGGCGCGGCCTTTCAGATGATGAAGCCCGGCGCGCCCTTCGTGCAGATCACCTATGGCCCCGCCCCGCCGCTGTCAGAGGCGGTGCGCCGCAAATTCGCTCTGTCGCATACGAAAAGCCCGCGCATCTGGGCAAATCTGCCGCCCGCACAGGTCTATGTGTTTCGTCAGCTTTAAGCGGCTTTCACGCCGGGCCACGATGTGACCGCTAACTGCGTTATTCCGCTTCCGAATTGCTTATCCGGGGCGCGCGGGCTAAAACCCGCGCAAACTCGTGAGGGATGATGACATGACCGATACCCGCACCGAAACCGACAGCTTTGGCCCGCTTGAGGTTCCGTCCGACAAGTTCTGGGGCGCGCAGACGCAGCGCTCGATCATGAACTTCCCGATTGGCTGGGAGCGTCAGCCGGTCCCGGTGATCCGCGCGCTTGGCATCATCAAGCAGGCCGCTGCGCAGGTGAACATGGCCACCGGCAATCTGGACGCCACGCTGGGTAATGCGATGGTGCAGGCCGCAAGCGAAGTGGCGGCGGGCAAGTTCGACGACAACTTCCCGCTGGTCGTGTGGCAGACCGGATCCGGCACGCAGTCGAACATGAATGCCAATGAAGTCATCTCGAATCGCGCGATCCAGATTCTGGGCGGCGAGATGGGCTCGAAAAAGCCTGTGCACCCCAATGACCATGTGAACATGGGGCAGTCGTCGAACGACACCTTCCCGACCGCGATGCATGTGGCCATTGCCATGCATGCCCGCGATCTGCTGATCCCGGGGCTGGAAAAGCTGCACAAGGCGCTGGTCGCCAAGTCCGAGGAATTCAAGGACATCATCAAGATCGGCCGCACCCATACGCAGGATGCGACGCCGCTGACCCTGGGTCAGGAATTCGGCGGCTATGCCCATCAGGTTGCCAAGGGCATCGAGCGCGTCAAACTGGCCCTGGGTGACATCTATGAACTGGCGCAGGGCGGCACCGCCGTCGGCACCGGGCTGAACACCAAGAAGGGCTGGGACACGGCCATCGCGGCGGAAATCGCCAAGATCACCGGCCTGCCGTTCGTCACCGCGCCGAACAAGTTCGAGGCGCTGGCCGCGCATGACGCGATGGTGTTCTTTTCCGGCGCGCTGAAAACCGTCGCCGGGTCGCTGTTCAAGATCGCCAATGACATGCGCCTGCTGGGGTCCGGCCCGCGGTCTGGTCTGGGCGAGCTGATCTTGCCGGAAAATGAGCCCGGTTCCTCGATCATGCCGGGCAAGGTGAACCCGACGCAGGCCGAAGCGCTGACCATGGTTTGTGCCCATGTCATGGGCAATGACGCGGCCATCGGATTTGCCGGCTCGCAGGGCCATTTCGAGCTGAACGTCTATAACCCGATGATGTCTTATAACGTGCTGCAATCCATGCAGCTTCTGGGCGATGCGGCGGGCTCGTTCACCGACAATATGGTCGTCGGCACGCAGGCCAATATTCCGCGCATCGACAAGCTGATGAAGGAATCGCTGATGCTGGTGACGGCGCTGGCGCCGACCATCGGCTATGACAACGCGACCAAGGTCGCCAAGACCGCGCATAAGAACGGCACCACGCTGCGCGAGGAGGCCATCGCGCTGGGTCTGGTCGATGGCGAGACCTTTGACCGCGTGGTCCGCCCCGAGCAGATGGTCGGGCCGGAAGACTGATGCGCAGCGTCCCGCGGCTGAGGCTTCAGGGCGGGACGGATCAGGCGCTGGCGCTGCGATGCGCAGCCGTTCTGAAACCAGACCTTTCGCCGGGAGATCCGGCGGAAGGCGCGCCTGACGCGCCGGTCATGCGTCCTGCTGCCGAAATTCTGGGCGAGATTGGCGCGACATCGGGGCGTTTGGGCAAATATGGCTTTGCCGGATGCGGTCTTTGGTCACAGGATCGGTTTGGCGTTGGCAGGCAGTGCGTTGAATGACAAAGATCATCAATCTTCGCCTGGCGCGAAAAACGGCCGCACGGGATGCGGCGCGCAAGCAAGGTGACGAAAATGCGGCCCGGTTTGGCCGCACGAAGCAGCAGAAACAGGTTGAGAAGGATGATCGCGACCGTGCCGCGCGCCATCTGGATGGTCATCGGCGCGATGGTGATAGTCACGATGCCTGAACTGCCCGCGATGTCCGCGCCCGCCAAACGCTCGGTTACGATTGGGGGGCATCGCACCTCGGTCAGTCTTGAGGATGCCTTCTGGCGCGAATTGCGCGGCATCGCCAAGATGCGCGGCCAGACCGCCGCCGCGCTGATCGCGGCCATCGACGCCAAGCGTCCGGCCGAGGTGGGGCTGGCCACCGCCTTGCGGCTTTATGTGCTGTCGGAACTGCTGAAACGGCTGCGTTAGGCCCGTAACGCTTGCGGGTTCGGCTTTCGCTGGCTAGAAGCGCCTGCGATATTCCGTAGAAATTGGGAAGCACCATGGCAGGCCATAGCAAATGGGCCAATATCCAGCATCGGAAGGGCAAGCAGGACAAGCTGCGCTCGAAGCTGTTCTCGAAGCTGGCCAAAGAGATCACCGTCGCCGCGAAGATGGGCGATCCCGATCCCGACAAGAACCCCCGGCTGCGTCTGGCGGTCAAGGAAGCCAAGTCGAGTTCGGTGCCGAAGGACGTGATCGACCGCGCGATCAAGAAATCGCAGGGCGGTGACGCCGAGAACTATGACGAGATCCGCTATGAGGGTTACGGCCCGAACGGCATCGCGATCATCGTCGAGGCGATGACCGACAACCGCAACCGCACCGCGTCCAATGTCCGCAGCTATTTCACCAAGCATGGCGGCGATCTGGGCCAGACCGGATCGGTCAACTTCATGTTCGACCGTAAGGGCGAGATCATGTATCCCGCCAGCGCCGGTGACGCCGACACGGTGATGATGGCCGCGATCGAAGCCGGGGCCGAGGATGTCCAGAGCGACGAGGACGGGCACTGGATCTATACCTCGGACACCGATCTGGCCGAGGTCTCGACCGCGCTGGAAGCGGCGCTTGGCGAAAGCGAGACGGCGAAGCTGATCTGGAAGCCGCAGGCTCCGACCGAGATCGACCTTGAGACGGCGACGAAGCTGATGAAGCTGATCGACGCACTGGAGGACGATGACGACGTGCAGAACGTCACCGGCAATTTCGACATCCCCGAGGATGTGGCCGCGCAGCTTTGATTGCGGGCCTTGGGCCGGTGAGTATTTGAAGAACGAAGAAGTCAGGGTCGCAGGTCTGCTGCGGCCCTTTCCTTTATTGTGCGGGTCAGGGGCGCGAGGCTTTGGCGCATGGCGCGCTGCACATGCCAGTAAAGCGGGATGTCCAGCGGCAGGTCGGCGTTCAGATGCGCCAGTGGCGGCCGCGCCATGGTTTCGGGGATCATGCCCCAGCCAAGGCCCAGTTCCACCGCCCGCGCGAAGGCTTCCGAGGAGGGGATCATGTGGCCGGTCGGGTGCAGGCGCTGGCCGGTCTGCAGCCGCGCCCAGCGGCTTTGCGCGGCGTCCTTGTGGTTGAAGATGACCGCCGGGGCTGCCAGCGTTTTCGCGGTGATGCCGCCGGCGAAATGGCGCGCGATGAAATCCGGCGTGGCCATCGCGTAATAGCGCATATGGCCCAGCGGCGTGACCTCGCATCCCGGAACCGGGTGCGGGTCCGAACTGATGACCGCCGAGACCTGTCCCTTGCCCAGCCAGTCGCGGGCGTGGTCCTGATCGTCGATCAGCAGATCGTAAAGCACCGGCAGGGCCGTCATGACCGGCGGGAACCATGTGGCAAGGCTGTCGGCATTGACCGCGATGCGCAGGGTCGGCTTTGGCGCGGTAGGGTCCAGCGCCTGTTCCAGCAGCCGCACCTGATCCAGATGCTGCACCAGCCGCATGGCCTTGGCGGTGCCGCGCGCGGGCGGGCCGCGCTGGATCAGCACCTCGCCCAGCTTTTCCTCGAGTCCCTTGATGCGCTGCGAAATAGCCGAGGGGGTGACGCCCAGGGCCGCGGCTGCGGCTTCGAACGAGCCGCGGCGGATGATCTCGGCCAAGGCAATGAGGGCGGGATAGTCGAGCATTAGCCTGCCTTCATTTGGGTAAGGATTATGAATTTGCCTGAATAGCACGCCTGCGGCAAGAAGGCCGGAAAACGGGAGAGTGCGATGCAGGCTTATCTTGCCGGGCTGGCGACGGGACTGTCGCTGATCCTGGCCATCGGCGCGCAGAATGCCTTTGTGCTGAAGCAGGGGCTGATGCGGCGCCATGTCTTTGCGACCTGCGCGTTCTGCGCCTTGTCGGATGCCGTGCTGATCGTGCTGGGCGTCATGGGGGCGGGGGCGATGGCCGCGCATTTTCCGTGGTTCCTGCCGCTGATGCGCTGGGGCGGCGCGGCGTTTCTGCTGGTCTATGGGGCGCGGGCCCTTCTGGCGGCGTGGCGGGGGGGTGGCGCGTTGCACGCAAGCGAGGCGGCGCCCAGCCTGTCTGCGACGCTGGTGGTCATTGCCGCGCTGACATGGCTGAACCCGCATGTCTGGCTGGATACGGTCGTGCTGCTGGGGTCGCTGTCCAGCGGCTTCGACCGTCTGCCCTTTGCGGCGGGGGCGGTCAGCGGATCGTTTCTGTTCTTCTTTTCGCTGGGCTATGGTGCGCGCTTTCTGGCTCCGGTCTTTGCGCGGCCCAAGGCGTGGCAGGTGCTGGATGTCTGTGTCGGTCTGGTCATGTGGACCATCGCATTCGGGCTGATCGTCAAGGGCTGACTTGCGCTTGCCCGCCGCAGCCGTCATGGCTGGTGGCATGAGCGGAACTTCCACCAGACAGGACGTGATCGGCATCCTTTGGATGCTGTCGGCCGGGCTTTGCTTCGTCGCGGTCAACGGCACCGTGCGCTGGCTGGGTCAGTCGCTGCCGGCAGCCGAGGCGGCGTTCCTGCGCTTTGTCTTTGGGCTGGTATTTCTGGTGCCCGTGCTGCTGCCGGCCTTGCGGCGGGGCTTTGCGCCCAAGGTCTGGCGGCTGTTTGCCCTGCGTGGCGCGCTGCATGTGGTGGCGGTGATCCTGTGGTTTTACGCCATGGCCCGCATCACCGTGGCCGAGGTGACGGCCATCGGCTTTCTGAACCCGATCATCGTCACCGTCGGCGCAGCCTTGCTGCTGGGCGAGCGGCTGTCATGGCGGCGCGGGCTGGCCATCGTCGTGGCCTTGGGCGGGGCGCTGATCGTGCTGCGCCCCGGATTGCGTGTGCTGGAGGCAGGCCATATTGCGCAGCTTGGCGCGGCGGTGGCCTTTGGGTCGTCCTATCTGGTCGCGAAACGCCTGTCGGATCTGGCACCGCCCGCCGTGGTCGTGGCGATAATGTCGCTGACGGTCTGCATCGGGCTGGCGCCGATTGCCGCGCTGGACTGGGTGGCGCCGTCGGCGCTGCAATGCGCGGTGCTGGCCTGCACGGCGGCGTTCGCGACGGCGGCGCATTATGCCATGACGCGGGCCTTTGTCGCGGCACCGCTGACCGTCACGCAGCCGGTGGTGTTCCTGCAGCTGATCTGGGCCAGCCTGCTGGGCGCGCTGGTCTTTGCCGAGCCGGTGGATCTGTGGGTGCTGATCGGCGGCGGCGTGATGATCGGCGCGATCTGCTATATCACATGGCGCGAGGCCCGGTTGCGGCGCGCGGTCACCCCGCCCCCCGGTCTGGCCCGCGAGGGATAGGCGCGCAGCCGCAAACGAAAACGGCCCGCATCAGCGCAGGGCTGACACGGGACCGTCGCGGCGCTTCGTGTGGCGCGGTCAATGCCGCGGCCTCAGTGTTCGGACGCGCCGCCTTTTCTGGCGCCGGGATCGACAAGGCGCAGCATGATCGAATGGCGCGTGACACGCCCGCCGCCTTGCAGGGGCAGGGCATCGCTGCCGGAATCGGTCAGCATCCGCATGGCATCGCGCACCGGCGTGTCGCGCGGGATGGGATCGCCCGCAGCCTCGCCGGGTTCGGCCATGTCCTCGGCGGTCAGCACGCCCAAGGGGTTCATGTGGGCCACAAAATCCTCGACATAGGCATCGACCGGGTTCGCGATGATTTCGCGCGCCGTGCCGACCTGCACGATGCGCCCGCCCTCCATCAGGGCGATGCGGTTGCCGATGCGGAAGGCCTCGTCCAGATCGTGGCTGACAAAGACGATGCTGCGCTGGAAGCGCTGTTGCAGTTCCAGCAGTTCATCCTGCAGCCGGGTGCGGATCAGCGGGTCCAGCGCGCTGAAGGGTTCGTCCATCAGCAGGATCGGCGCTTCGGTCGCGAAGGCGCGCGCAAGGCCCACGCGCTGCTGCATGCCGCCCGACAGATCGCCCACCTTGCGATCCGCCCATTCGGTCAGCCCGACGGTGGACAGCTGCGATTCGACCCGCTTCTGGCGTTCCTTGGGCGGCACGCCCGCAAGCTCCAGCCCCAGCCCGACATTCTCGCGGACCGAACGCCATGGCAGCAGGCCGAACTGCTGAAAGACCATGGCGACATTGTGGCGGCGCAGGCGGCGCAACTCGGCCCCGCGTGCCTTGGTGACCGAGGCCATCTGCTTGCCGTCCCAGATCCGCACATCGCCGCGACAGACCTGATTAAGCCCGTTCACCGCCCGAAGCAGCGTGGATTTGCCCGAACCGGACAGCCCCATCAGCACCAGAATTTCGCCCTCGCGGACGTTCAGGCTGCAATTGTGGACGCCCAGAACCTGCCCGGTTTCCGCCTTGATCGGGCCGCGCGCCAGACCCTGATCCATCAGCGGCAGGGCAGCCTGAGGATTTTCGCCAAAGACGATGTTCACATTGTCGAATTCGACGGCGTTGCGATCTTCAGTCATTGTGTTTCCCCACGCGCAGCATCCGGTCCAGCATGATCGCGACGATCACGATGATGAAGCCGCTTTCAAAACCCAGCGCCGTGTTGACGCTGTTCAGCGCCCGGACGACGGGAACGCCCAGACCCGAAGCGCCGACCAGCGCCGCAATCACCACCATCGACAGCGACAGCATGATGGTCTGGTTCAGGCCCGCCATGATCTGCGGCAAGGCGCTGGGAAGCTCGACCTTCCACAGCAATTGGCGCGGGGTCGCACCAAAGGCCACAGCGGCCTCGACCAGCGCCTTCGGGGTCGAGGAGATGCCCAGATAGGTCAGGCGGATCGGCGCGGGCAGCACGAAGATCACCGTGGCGATCAGGCCGGGGACCATGCCGATGCCGAAAAACACGATGGCCGGGATCAGATAGACGAAGGTGGGCAGCGTCTGCATCAGGTCCAGAACCGGGCGCATCCATGCGTAAAGCTTGGGCCGGTGCGCGCAGGCGATGCCGATGGGCACGCCGATGGCCATGCAGACCACGCAGGCCGACAGCACCAGCGTCAGCGACTGCATCATCTCTTCCCAATAGCCCTGGTTCAGGACGAACAGAAAGCCCAGCAGGACCAGAAGGCAGGTCTTCCAGCTGCGTTGCAGCGCCCATGTCAGGGCGACCATCAGCAGGGTGAAGATCAGCGGATGCGGCAATTCCAGCAGCCACAGGATGCCGCCGATCAGCGAATCCATCGCCTTGGAGATGGCGTTGAAGACGAAGGCGGCATTGGCGTTCAGCCAGTCGAAGATCGCCTTGGCCGTCTTGCCGACCGGAATCTTGGTCCCGGTCAAAAGATCAGTGAGTTGTTCCATGCGTCTTTTCTTTCTGCCGGTCGGGATTTCGGTCCTGTCCTGCGCCGCAGCAGCGGCCGGTCAGGCTCTCGGGCCCCGGCGAGGGTAGATGAAATCGCGCCCCGAAGGACATGGAGAGGGGGTGCGGCGGGGACAGGGCCCCGCCTGCCGATACTTATTGCAGCGCCTCGGTCACGGCTGCGGCGGCATCGCCGCCATCGAAGGTCGTCACGCCGGCCAGCCACGGCGTCACGGCATCGGGATTGGCCTTCAGCCAGGTCATCGCCGCGTCCGAAGGCGAATCGCCGTCGTTCAGGATCAGACCCATCACGTCGTTTTCCATCGGCAGCGAGAATTCGAGGTTTTGCAGGAATTTTCCGACATTGGGGCATTCGCCCACATAACCCGTGCGGACATTGGTATCCACCCGCGCGCCGCCGAAATCGGGCCCGAAAATGTCATCGCCGCCCGCAAGATAGGTCATCTTGAACTGGTTGTTCATCGGATGCGGGGCCCATCCCAGAAAGACGACGGGCTGGCCTGCATTATCGGCCCGCGCCACCTGCGCCAGCATGCCCTGTTCGCTGGATTCGACGATCTCGAACGTGCCCAGATCGAATTTGTTGTCCGCGACCATCTCCAGCAGCAGGCGGTTGCCGTCATTGCCGGGCTCGATCCCGAAGATCTTGCCATCCAGCGCGTCTTTCTGCGCGGCGATCTTGCTGAAATCGTCGATGCCCAGCTTGGCGCCGGCCTCATTGGTGGCAAGGGTGTATTTCGCGCCGGTCAGGTTGGTGCGCACCACCTCGACCGTGCCGCTGTCGCGATAGGGTTTCAGATCGCCTTCCTGGCTGGGCATCCAGTTGCCAAGGAAGATGTCGACATCGCCCTTGGCCATGGCCGTATAGGTCACGGGCAGCGCAAGGATCTTGGTTTCGGTCTTGTAGCCAAGCGCGGTCAGGACCGTCGAGGCCAGACCCGTCGTGGCAGAAATATCCGTCCAGCCCACATCGGCGAAAACGACATCGCGGCAAGCAGCAGGCTCTTCCGCCAGCGCCGTTCCCGCTCCGGTCGCTGTCATGGCCAGACCGGCAAGGAATGCGGCGGTGCGGCGAAATTTCATCATGTTCTCCCCAAGTTTTGTTCTGTTTCGTTGAGTAAGGCGTTTATTAATTGACGAGTCAATCAAAACACAGCTAGTTCCGAATATAAACCGTATATCCACAGGAAGGTGCCTCCGTATGCCCAAGCTTGGTGCAGAGCCTATCCGAAAGGCGGCTTTGATCAACGCCACGATTGCGACCATTGGGCGTCGCGGATCGCTTGATGTCACCGTGGCGCAGATCGCCCGCGAAGCTGGCATGTCCACGGCGCTGGCGCATCATTATTTCGGATCCAAGGAACGCATCTTCCTGTCGGCCATGCGCCACATCCTGACGCAGTATCGCCGCATGAATCTTGCGGCGCTGCGCGGGGCCAAGGGGCCGCGTGCCCGGCTTTACGCCATCGTCGGCGCGAATTTCGGTGGCGACAATTTCGAGCGCGAGACCATCGCCGCATGGCTGAGCTTCTATTCGCTGGCCTTTGTCGATGCCGAAGCGGCGCGGCTGCTGCGCGTCTATCACCGGCGGCTGCATTCCAACCTGATGTCGGTGCTGCGCCCGCTGGTGGGCGATCAGGCCGCCAATATCGCCCATACGCTGGGGGCGCTGATCGACGGGGTGTATCTGCGCGCCGCCCTGTCTGACGCCCCCGAAGCCCAGGCCGCCGAGCGCCTGACACTGGATTATCTTGAAAGGGTCCTGCCATGAGCCATTCCGCCCAACCCACAGCCAGCCTTTACATCGACGGTCGTCCGGTCGAAGGGCAGGGGGCGGCACTGGCCGTGCATTACCCCTATACCGGCGAGGTCATCGCCACCTTGCATGAGGCAAGCGAGGCGCAGGTCGCCGCCGCCTGCGCCGCCGCCGCCAAGGCCCAGCCGGCATGGGCCGCATTGCGCCCGGTCGAACGTGGCCGCGTGCTTTTGCGCGCTGCCGCCCTCATCCGCGAGCGCGGCGAGGAACTGGCCCGGCTGGAGACGCTGGACACCGGCAAGCCCATTCAGGAAACCCGTGTGGCCGACTGGCCGTCGGGGGCCGATGCACTGGAATATTTCGGCGGGCTGGCCGCGACCATCACCGGCCAGACCATCCCGCTGGGCGGCGATTTCGTCTATACCATCCGCGAGCCGCTGGGCGTCTGCGCGGGCATCGGCGCGTGGAACTATCCCAGCCAGATCGCCTGCTGGAAGGCTGCGCCCGCGCTGGTCATGGGCAATGCCATGGTGTTCAAACCAAGTGAGGAAACCCCGCTTGGCGCATTGAAACTGGCCGAGATTTTGGCCGAGGCCGGTCTGCCTGCGGGGGTGTTCAACGTCGTGCAGGGGCGCGGGGCCGTCGGGGCCGCGCTGGTCACCGATCCGCGCGTGGCCAAGGTGTCGCTGACGGGCTCGGTCTCGACCGGGCAGAAGGTCTATGCCGCCGCCGCCGAGGGGATGCGTCATGTCACCATGGAACTGGGCGGGAAATCCCCGCTGATCGTCTTTGACGATGCGAGCCTTGAGGACGCGATCGGCGCGGCGATGCTGGCAAATTTCTATTCCTCGGGGCAGATCTGTTCAAACGGCACGCGGGTCTTCGTGCAGGACGCCATCCTGCCGCGTTTCCTTGAGCGGCTGTCCGAGCGGCTGGCGGCGGTGAAGATCGGCGATCCGCTGGAGGACGACACGCAGCACGGCCCCATCGTCAGCGCCGCGCAGGTCGACAAGATCCGCGCCGCCATTGCGCAGGGCAAGGCCGAAGGCGCGCGGCTGGTCTGCGGCGGGCCGGGCGAGGGCGCCTTCGTGCCGCCGACGGTCTTTGCCGATGCGGGCGACGACATGTTCATTGCGCGCGAGGAGATCTTCGGCCCGGTGATGACCGTGCTGCGATTCGCGACCGAGGATGAGGTGGTGGCGCGCGCGAACGCGACGCCCTATGGGCTGGCGGCCGGGGTCTTTACCCGCGATCTGGCGCGCGGCCACCGCGTTGCCGCCGCGCTGGAGGCGGGCACGACATGGATCAACGCCTATAACCTGACGCCGGTCGAGGCGCCTTTCGGTGGGGTCAAGCTGTCGGGCGTGGGGCGCGAGAACTCGGCCGCGGCCATCGAGCATTATTCGCAATTGAAGTCGGTCTATGTAGGCATGGGGGCGGTCGATGCGCCTTATTGATCGGCGCCCTGCGCGTGGCGCGGTCGGCATGGGTATTTGGAAAACAAGGAAACCCGCGGGCGCGGTGCAAAGGGGGCAGGCATGATCCCGGATTATGTGATTGTCGGAGCCGGTTCGGCGGGCTGCGCGCTGGCTTACCGTCTGGTGAAGGCCGGAAAGCGCGTCGATATCATCGAATATGGCGGCACGGATGCCGGACCGTTCATTCAGATGCCCGCGGCGCTGTCTTATCCGATGAACATGCGTCGATATGACTGGGGCTTTTCCTCGGAGCCCGAGGCCGGGCTGGGCGGGCGTCAGCTGGTGACGCCGCGCGGCAAGGTCGTGGGCGGGTCGTCCTCGATCAACGGCATGGTGTTCGTGCGCGGGCATGCGCGCGATTTCGACCATTGGCGCGACAGTGGTGCCGAGGGCTGGGGTTATGCCGATGTGCTGCCCTATTTCCGGCGCATGGAGACGTCGCACAGCGCCGTCAGCGATTATCGCGGCAGCGAGGGGCCGCTGCATGTCACGCGCGGATCGCGCAAGAACCCGCTGTTCGATGCCTTTATCCGGGCCGGGCGGCAGGCGGGTTATCCGATGACCGAGGATTACAATGGCGCCCAGCAGGAAGGCTTTGGCGCCATGGAGGCCACCATCTGGGAAGGCCGCCGCTGGTCTGCGGCCAATGCCTATCTGCGGCCCGCGCAAGAAACCGGGCTGCTGCGGTTGCGGCGCGGGCTGGCGCAGCGCGTGGTGTTCGAGGATGGGCGCGCCGTCGGTGTCGAGGTCAAGAACAACCGTGGGATCAACACGTTCCGCGCGAAACATGAGGTGATCCTGTCGGCAAGCTCGATCAATACGCCGAAGCTTCTGATGCTGTCGGGGATCGGGCCTGCGGATCATCTGGCCGAGCATGGGATCGAGGTCCGGGCGGACCGGCCCGGCGTCGGCGCGAATTTGCAGGACCATCTTGAGGTCTATATGCAGTTCACCGCCACCCAGCCGATCACGCTGTACAAGCATTGGAACCTGTGGGGCAAAGGCTCGATCGGGGCGCAATGGCTGGCGACGGGGACCGGGCTGGGGGCGTCGAACCAGTTCGAAAGCTGCGGCTTCATCCGGTCGCGGGCGGGCGTGGAATATCCCGATATCCAGTATCATTTCCTGCCGCTGGCCGTGCGCTATGACGGCAAGGCTGCTGCCGAGGGGCATGGCTTTCAGGTCCATGTCGGGCCGATGCGGTCGAAATCGCGCGGCACGGTGCGGCTGAACTCGGCCGATCCCACCGCGGCGCCACGGATCAATTTCAACTATATGTCCCATGCCGATGACTGGGCCGAGTTCCGCGCCTGCGTGCGTCTGACGCGCGAGATCTTTGATCAGCCCGCCATGGCCACCTATACCGGCTATGAGATCCAGCCGGGCAACGATGTGCAAAGCGACGAACAGATCGATGCCTTCATCCGCGAACATGCCGAATCGGCCTTTCACCCCTGCGGCACGGCGCGGATGGGGCGTGCGGACGATCCGATGGCGGTGGTCGATCCGGAATTGCGCGTCATCGGTGTCGAAGGGCTGCGCGTCGCCGACAGCTCGATCTTTCCGCGCATCACCAATGGCAACCTGAACGCGCCGTCGATCATGACCGGCGAAAAGGCCGCCGATCATGTGCTGGGTCAGGGGATGCTGGCGCCGCTGAACCTTGGCCCCGTCATGGACGGCGACTGGCAGGCCGAGCAGCGCCCCGGTGTCAGCCGCTAGGTCTTGGGCTGCTTCAGCAGATCCGCAAGCCCGGCAAAGGGTTTGCGGGTCTCTTCGTCCTGATCGTCCTGCGGGTTGTCCAGTTCCGCGCCCTGGGCCCGCGGATAGAGCGGCAGGGCCAGCGACAGGGCCTCGATCATGATGGATTGCAGGTCGATGAACTGGCCGAGCGGCTCAAGCTCTTCGTCGCGCATTTCGACCTCATCGCCTTCGGGGGTGCCGGCATGGGGCGAAAAGACGCGGCGCAGCTTTTCGGTCAGGGCGGTCTTGACCGGGGCCAGCGTCACGACGCAGGGCTGCACGACCTTGGCGGTCAGCAGGCCCGTCACCTCCCATGCGTCATGCGCGGCGGGGCGAATATCGCCGGTGAAGCGCAGCGCGGGCAGGCTGGACAGCGCCAGTTCGCCGGCGATCGCGGCGCGGGCTTCGGCGTCCGGGGCAAGAACGAAGGCCGTCGGCTGGCGCGGGTTCAGCTGGGCCACGCGGTAGCGGGTCGGTTGCTGGGAAGGTTGCGACATGTGGTTGGCCTTTTTCTGTGAACTGAGGTCGGCTTGGGATATTCTTGAGCGTGGGGCGCGAGTTTGCTAAGCCGGTCCCGCGTCGTCAACAGGCGCGCGAAAGGGACAGGTGGCAAGATGAAAATTTCCCGGCGGCATATCGCGGCGTTTGTGCTGATCGTGCCCATGGCGCTTGCTGCCTGTCAGGCCACCTATCGCAATCACGGTTATGTGCCTGCCGAGGATGAACTGGCGCAGGTCGTCGTCGGCCAGACCCGGCAGGATGAGCTGGAGGGCATGATCGGCCGCCCCAGCGCGCAGGGTCTTTTGACCGGATCGGCATGGTATTACGTCGGCTCGCGCTGGCAGAATTACGGCCCCCGCCCCGCACGTGAGATCGAGCGGCAGGTCGTCGCCATCAGCTTCAACGAGGGCGGCACCGTCGCCAATGTCGAACGCTTCGGTCAGGAACGCGGTCAAGTCGTCGTGCTGTCGCGCCGGGTCACCGATACCGGCGTGAACAGCACGGGTCTGATCCGGCAACTGATGGGCAATGTCGGCCGCGTCTCGGCCGGGCAGTTGCTGGATGACGGGCTGCAATAAGCGCCCTGACGGCGCGCTTTGGGCTTATTCGGGCACGAAGGTCAGCGCCACGCCATTGATGCAGTAGCGCAGGCCCGTGGGCGGCGGCCCGTCCGGGAAGACATGGCCCAGATGCGCGTCGCAGCGGTGGCAACGCACCTCGGTGCGGATCATGCCATGGGTCACGTCGCGATGTTCATCGATATCGCCGCCGGGTTTGGAAAAGCTGGGCCAGCCGCAATGGCTTTCGAACTTGGCATCGCCGTCGAAAAGCCGCGCGCCGCAGCAGACGCAGTCGTAATGTCCCGGCCCCTTGGGAAAGCCCGGATGCGAGAATGGCCGCTCGGTTCCCGCCTGACGTGTGACGCGATAGGTCTCGGCGTCCAGCTCTTCGCGCCATTCGCTGTCGGTCTTGGTGATGCGATCTGTCATCTTGGCCCTTCATTTGTTTGCGCTGCTGTTACAAGATAGGTTCAGGGAGGACAGGAACAAGGCGGGGCCTGCCCTGCCTTCGGGGATCGGGCAGGAGTGCCATGATGGCATTGCAGAAAGGCCGTTACGAGGTGCGGACCGCTGAAACCACAGCGGAAATCCGAGAGGCGCAGCGCCTCCGCTGGTTGTGTTTCATCGGCAAACGGGGGGGCTCGGACACGCCCGAGGCGGTCGATGCCGATGACTATGACGACCGCTGCACCCATGTGCTGATTCGCGAAACGGCCTCTGGCCTGTTGATCGCCTGTTTCCGCATGCTGACGCTGTCGGGCGGGCATGAGATCGGCGACAGCTATTCGGCGCGCTATTACAACCTGTCCCGCCTGCGCGAATTCGACGGCAAGATGGTCGAGATCGGCCGCTTCTGCATCCATCCCGAATGGCACGATCCCGACATCCTGCGGCTGGCATGGGGGGCGCTGGCCCGCCATGTCGATGATGAAGCCGTGCAGATGCTGTTCGGCTGTTCCAGCTTCATGGGCACCGATACCGAAGGGTATGCCGACACCTTCGCCATGCTGCGCGAACGCCATCTGGCGCCGAAACGCTGGCTGCCGCGCGTCAAGGCGCCCAAGGTCTTCCGTTTTGCCCGTGCGCTGCGGCTGCGCAAGCCCGACCCGCGCGCGGCCATGGCGGGGATGCCGCCGCTGCTGCGGTCCTATCTGGCGATGGGCGGCTGGGTCAGCGATCATGCGGTCGTCGATAATCAGCTGAACACCCTGCATGTGTTCACCGGGCTGGAAATCCGCGCCATTCCTCCGGCGCGGGCAAAGCTGCTTCGCGCCGCCGGGGCCTAGGCAGGGCTTTCCTAAGCCGCGCAAAGCGCATATCTGCGCGGGCATGACCCAAAGATTCGCATTCCATGTCTCGGCCACCGATGGCCGCGCCCGCACCGGCACGATCCAGACCCCGCGGGGCGAGATCCGCACACCCGCCTTCATGCCCGTAGGCACGGCGGCGACCGTCAAGGCGATGCTGCCGGAATCGGTGCGCGCCACGGGGGCGGATATTCTGCTGGGCAATACCTATCACCTGATGCTGCGGCCCGGCGCGGAACGCGTGGCGCGGCTGGGCGGGCTGCACAGGTTCATGAACTGGCAGCGGCCCATTCTGACCGACTCGGGCGGGTTTCAGGTCATGTCGCTCTCCGGATTGCGCAAGCTGACCGAAGAGGGCGTGACCTTCGCCAGCCATGTCGACGGCTCGCGGCATTTCCTGTCGCCCGAAACCAGCATGCAGATCCAGCGCCTGCTGGGCTCGGATATCGTGATGGCGTTCGACGAATGCCCCGCGCTGCCCGCGACCGATGCCGAGGTCGCGGCGTCGATGCGCATGTCGATGCGGTGGGCGCAGCGCAGTCGCGATGCCTTTGGCGACCGGCCGGGGCATGCGCTGTTCGGCATCATGCAGGGCGGCGTTACCCGCGACCTGCGTCAGGAAAGCGCCGAGGCGCTGCGCGGCATCGGCTTTGACGGCTATGCCATCGGCGGGCTGGCCGTGGGCGAGGGGCAAGAGGCGATGTTCGGCGTCCTTGACTATGCCCCCGGTTTCCTGCCCGAGGACAAGCCGCGTTACCTGATGGGCGTGGGCAAGCCCGATGACATCGTGGGCGCGGTCGTGCGCGGCGTCGACATGATGGATTGCGTGCTGCCCTCGCGTTCGGGGCGGACGGGGCAGGCATGGACCCGGCGCGGTCAGGTCAATATCAAGAACGCCCGCCATGCCGATGATCCGCGCCCGCTGGACGCGGATTGCACCTGCCCCGCCTGCACCGGCTATTCGCGCGCCTATCTGCATCACGTCTTCCGCTCGGGCGAGATGATCTCGGGAATGCTGCTGACCTGGCACAACCTGCATTACTTTCAGGAATTGATGGCGGGGCTGCGCGCGGCGATCGCTGCGGGCAGTTTGGACGCCTTTGTCGCCGATTTCGAGGCAAAGCGGGCACAGGGCGATATCGATCCTTTATAGATCGTGACATAGCGCCTTGATTTTCGGACAAGACTGTCTCATGCGCGGAATTGCAGATTCGGCGGACGCCCCGCCCATGTTCGAAAGAAACCCATGCCCGCCCCGACCAACGCGAAGCAAGACGACATCCGTACGATCACCACCACGGCTGAACTGGCCGAGTTCTGCGAGCTTGCAAAGACCAAGCCCTATGTGACGCTCGACACCGAATTCCTGCGCGAACGCACCTATTATTCCAAGCTGTGCCTGATTCAGGCGGCGCTTCCGCCTGCCTCGGGCGTCAAGGCCGATGGCGGTGTCGCGGTGCTGATCGACCCGCTGGTGGGCGATCTGTCGCTCGAGCCGCTGTATGACCTGTTCCGCCACACCGCGACGGTCAAGGTGTTTCACGCCGCCCGGCAGGATCTGGAGATCTTTTTCCATGATGCGGGCGTGCTGCCCGATCCGCTGTTTGACACCCAGATTGCCGCGATGGTCTGCGGCTTCGGCGAACAGGTCGGCTATGAAACGCTGGTCAAGAAGATCGCCCGGCAGCCTTTGGACAAATCCTCGCGCTTCACCGACTGGTCGCACCGGCCGCTGTCGGATGCGCAGGCCAGTTACGCGCTGGCCGATGTGACGCATCTGCGGGCGATTTATGAATTCCTTGCCGCGCAACTGGAAAAGACCGGGCGCGCGCCATGGCTGCACGAAGAAGTCGCGGTGCTTCTGAACCCCGAAACCTATATCACCCGCCCGGATGAGGCGTGGGAACGCGTGCGCACCCGCTCGGGCTCGCCGCGGTTTCTTGCCGTGGTGCGCGAATTGGCCCGCTTCCGCGAGGCTTATGCGCAGGAACGCGACATTCCCCGCGCGCGGGTCTTCAAGGACGACGCGCTGATCGAGCTTGCCTCGACCAAACCGCTCTCCGAGGCCGATCTGGGCAAATCCCGCCTGCTGCTGCGCGATGCCCGCCGCGGCGAGATCGCCAATGGCATTCTGGCCGCCGTCAAGCAGGGGATCGAAACGAAGGATCTGCCGAAGCCCGCCCCGGATGAACCCGGCCGCCCCGGCAATGCCGCGCTGGCCGATCTGCTGCGCGTGCTTCTGAAGGCGAAATCGGACGAAACCGGCGTGGCGCCGCGTCTGATCGCTTCGGCCTCGGACCTGGATGCCATCGCCTCGGGCGCGCGGGATCTGCCGGCGCTGTCGGGCTGGCGCGCCGAGGTCTTTGGCCGCGACGCGCTGCGCCTTGCCAGCGGAGAGATTGCGCTTTCGGCACAGGGCGGGGCGGTCCGGGTCGTGCCGGTCACGGTCTAATCCTCAGCGCGCAGCACCGGACTCAGCAGCCGCCGGATCAGGTAAAGCACGGTGATCGCCATTGCCGTGACGATGACCGCCAGTTGCAGATCGCCCGTGCCGCAGCACAGCCCGATGCCGCCGCACAGCCACATCGAGGCGCCGGTGGTGATGCCGCGCACATTACGCCCGCTGGTGATGATTGACCCCGCCGCCAGAAAGGCCACGCCCGCGGTGACGGCTTCGATCAGGCGGAACGGATCGGTCTGCTGCTGGCCGTCGCCCTCATGCTGAGGCGCGAAATTCACCAGCTCCATCGCCACCAGCGTGAAACAGGCCGCCGCCAGCGAAATCAGCATATGCGTGCGCAGACCGGCGGCGCGATGCTTCTTTTCGCGCTCCCAGCCGATGATGCCCCCCAGCAGCACCGCCATCGCCAACCGCAGAACCACCACCCCGAAGGGCAGGCTCATCGGGCGGGCGAATTCCGCGGAAAGCTGGTCGAACATGTCATTTCCGTGACGCTTTTTCCTCAATCCCTGAACGCCCCTCGCGGCGATCCAGTTCATTTTCGACATCGGCCAGCGTCACATCCCGCGCAGCCAGCATCACCAGCAGGTGATACAGCACATCGGCGGCCTCACTGGTCAGACGCGCGCGGTCGCCCTTGACGGCCTCGATGATCGCCTCGACGGCCTCTTCGCCGAATTTCTCGGCGCATTTTTCGGGGCCCTTGGCCAGCAGCTTGGCGGTCCAGCTGCTTTCGGGATCGGCCGCCTTGCGGTCGGCGATTGTCTGGGCCAGTCGGTGCAATCCGCTCATGTCAGCCTCATCGGGATGCCTGCGGCGGCCATGTGCTCCTTGGCCTCGCGCACGGTGAAGGTGCCGAAGTGAAAGATCGAGGCCGCCAGCACGGCGCTGGCATGGCCTTCGATGACGCCCTCGGCCAGATGTTCCAGCGCGCCCACCCCGCCCGACGCGATGACGGGAATATTCACCGCATCGGCGACGGCGCGGGTCAGCGGAATGTTGAAGCCGGATTTCGTGCCGTCGCGGTCCATGCTGGTCAGCAGGATCTCGCCCGCGCCCTTGGCGGCGACGGTCATGGCGAATTCCACGGCGTCGATGCCGGTGGGCTTGCGGCCGCCATGGGTAAAGATCTCCCAGCGACCGGGCGCCACGGTCTTGGCGTCGATGGCGCAGACGATGCACTGGCTGCCAAAGCGGTCGGCGGCCTCGGCGATCACATCGGGATTGGCGACGGCGGCGGAGTTGAAACTGACCTTGTCGGCGCCAGCCAGCAGCAGCGCCCGCACATCGTGATGGCTGCGCACCCCGCCGCCCACGGTCAGCGGCACGAAGCACGCCTCGGCGGTGCGGGTGACCAGATCAAACATGGTGCCGCGGTTTTCATGCGTGGCATGGATGTCCAGAAAGCAGATCTCATCCGCGCCCGCCGCGTCATAGGCGCGCGCCGCCTGAACCGGATCCCCGGCATCGCGAAGGTCCACGAAATTCACGCCCTTGACGACGCGGCCATCGGCCACGTCAAGGCAGGGGATCACCCGCGTCTTCAGCATTCCGCCCCCTTCAGGCCAGCGCGCGCAGCGCCTCGCCCAGATTGATCGCCCCGTCATACAGCGCCCGGCCCGAAATCGCACCCGCGATCACCCGCGTATCGCGCAGCGCCAGCAGATCCTGCATCGAACTGACCCCGCCCGAGGCAATGACCGAGATATTGACCGCCCGTGCCAGTGCCTCGGTCGCGGCGATGTTCGGACCCTGCATTGCGCCGTCGCGGTCGATATCGGTATAGATGATGGCCGACACGCCCGCATCCTCGAACTGGCGGGCCAGATCGACGGCCATGACATCGGTCTCGGTGGCCCAGCCACGGGTGGCGACCCGTCCGCCGCGCGCGTCGATCCCGACGGCGATCTTGCCCGGAAAGGCCAGCGCGGCCTCGCGCACAAGGCTGGGCTGCTCGACGGCCACGGTCCCCAGGATCACCCGCGCCAGCCCACGCTCCAGCCAGCTTTCGATGGTCGCCATATCGCGGATGCCGCCGCCCAGCTGCGCCGGAATATCGGTGGCGGCCAAAATGGCCTCGACGGCGGCTGCATTGACGGGATGGCCCTCGAACGCGCCGTTCAGATCGACCAGATGCAGCCACTGCGCGCCGGCGTCCTGAAACGCCTTGGCCTGCGCTGCGGGATCGGTGCCGAAAACGGTCGCGGCCTCCATGTCGCCGCGCAGCAGACGCACGCAATTGCCGTCCTTGAGGTCGATGGCGGGGTAAAGGATCATCGCATCTCTCCTGTAGCTGGCGCTCCTTTGCCACATGGCGGGACCGACCGAAAGGGGCTGCGGGGTCGCAGCCGCCGCCACGTCATGCTTGATCGCCAGGCGGGGGCAGGCGCATCGTTGCCGCAGCGGGCGCGTGCCTGCACAGGGGGGAATCACAATGAAGACATGGGCGATCGGCGCAATGCTGATGCTGGGCGTTTCGGCTGCGCAGGCCGAGGGCATCTCGGGCATCTTCCAGACCCAGGCCAACGATCAGGGCAATATCGGCATGGTCGAATTCTACGACTGCGGCGGCAAATATTGCGGCAAGCTGGTCAAGTCCTTCGACAAGACGGGCAAGGAAATCTCCTCGCCGCATACCGGACGCAATATCGTGGCGGGCATGAGCGATAATGGCGGCGGCAAGTTCTCGGGCGGCACGATCTGGGATCCCGGCGCGGACAAGACCTATAAATCCAAGATGCAGCTCGACGGGCAGGTGCTCAGCGTCTCGGGCTGCGTCACGATCATCTGCAAGACGCAAAAATGGCAGCGCGCCCGCTGATCCGACCCGGCATCCTTGTTTTTGAAATACCCCGGGGGACGCCTTCATCTCCCCCATCAAGGGGGGGATGAAGGCGGGGGGCAGAGCCCCCGCCACCGCCCGTCAGGGGCGCCAGCGCAGAAAATTCGCGATGATGCGCAGTCCGACAGCCTGCGATTTCTCGGGATGGAACTGGCAGCCGACGATATTGTCGCGCCCGACCACCGCCGTCACCTGACCGCCATAATCCACCACCGCCAGCAGATGCGCAGGATCGGCGACCTGAAACTGCCAGCTATGCACGAAATAGGCGTGATCGCCCGAGGCCACGCCCTCCAGCACGGGATGGGCCTGCCTGACGGCCAGATCGTTCCAGCCCATATGCGGCACTTTCAGGCCCGGCGCGTCGATGGCGCGGATCTCGCCGCCGATCCAGCCAAGGCCGGGCGTCTCGCGATATTCATGGCCCAGACCGGCCAGCATCTGCATGCCCACGCAGATCCCCATGAAGGGCACACCGCGCGTCAGGACGGCATCCTCCAGCGCCTCGACCATGCCCGGCACGGCGTCCAGCGCCGCCTTGCAGGCCGGGAACGCCCCGTCGCCCGGCAGGACGATCCGGTCCGCGCCGCGCACGACCGCCGGGTCCGAGGTGACCAGAACCTCGGCCCCCAGATCGCGCCCCATCAGCGCGACGGCCTTCTGCGCCGAATGCAGGTTGCCGCTGTCATAATCGACCAGGGCAACCCGCATCAAAGCGCGCCCTTGGTCGAGGGCAGCACGCCCGCCATGCGCGGGTCCGGCTCGACCGCCTCGCGCAGCGCGCGGGCCACCGCCTTGAACGCGGCTTCGGCGATGTGGTGGCTGTTGATGCCGTGCAGGCGGTCGACATGCAGCGTGATGCCGCCATGCGTGGCCAGCGCCTGAAAGAATTCCCGCACAAGCTCGGTGTCGAAGCTGCCGATCTTTGCCGTCGGGAAATCGACATTCCACACCAGATAGGGCCGGGCCGACAGATCCAGCGCCGCGCGGACCAGCGTGTCATCCATCGCCAGATGGAAGCTGCCATAGCGGCGGATGCCCGTCTTGTCGCCCAGGGCTCGCGTCAGCGCCTGACCGATGGCAATGCCGGTATCCTCGACCGTGTGGTGGTCGTCGATATGCAGATCGCCCTTGGCCTGCACCGTCATGTCGATCAGCGAATGGCGCGACAACTGGTCCAGCATGTGGTCGAAGAACCCCACGCCGGTCTGGTTGTCATAGGCCCCGGTGCCGTCAAGGTTCAGGGTCACCTCGATCTGCGTCTCGGCGGTCTTGCGGGTGATGGTGGCGCTGCGCATCGGCCTCTCCGTATATCCTGCCGCCTTATAGGCAGCGCGGCGCGGCCTGAAAAGCCGGGGAAGCGGCGGGAATCGGCGAGAAGTGGCAGTCCATGGCAGCGCCTGCTTGTCATATGGCCGCAGTGATGCCAAAAAGTTACATTATGCCAAGGACGAGCGACCGAAAGGAAACCGCCCGATGAAGGACGACCTGAACGCCAGCGAGAAGCGGCTGATCGCGGCATTTGACCGGCTTGATCGGTCCATCGACCGCGCCGCCGCCAACCGGGATCAGGCGGTGCCGGGGGACGGTGACGACGCATTGCGCGATGAAAACAGCCGCTTGTCGGCGGAACTTGCCGCATTGCATGAACGCCAGTCCGAGCTGCTGGCCAGCTATGAGACCCGCCTGGCCGAAACCAATGACCGCCTGTCCGCCGCCAGCGACGAGGCCGCGCGCCTGTCCGCCGCCAATGAGGCGCTGACCGAGGCCAATCGCAGCCTTATGGGCGATGTGTCGGAAGACAGCCGCTATGAGGCGCTGGAGGCCGAGATCGCCGCACTCCGCGCCTCGCGCGATGCGGAAATCGGCCAGATGGGCGATATCGTCGATGCGCTGGACCGCATGCTTGCGCAGCCCGGCGGCTCGGTGAAATCTGCGGCCATGCCTGCCATGGTGGAAAGCCCGGTCGCGTCGGATCAGGCGCTGGACGATACGCTGGCCGAGGGCAGCCTGGCCGACAGCGAACAGGAAAGGGGCTGACATGGCCGAAGTCGATTTCTCGATCGGGCACAAATCCTATAAGCTCGCCTGTCAGGAAGGCGAAGAGCGGCTGCTGAAACGCGCCGCAGCCCTTCTGGACAATGAAGCGCAGCACATTCTTGAACAGGCGGGCCGGATGCCCGAGCCGCGCCTGCTGCTGCTGGCGGGCCTGATGCTGGCCGAGCGCACCACCGCGTTCGAGGATCGCGCCCTGACCGCCGAACGCGAATTGTCGCGGCTGAAGACCAACCCGGCCCGCGTCGAGGTTCCCGTGGTTCCCGCCAGCCTGTCCGAAGCCATGGCCGAGATGGCCGCCCGTGCCGAGGCGCTGGCCCAGAAGGCCGAAGAACAGCTTCCCCGCTAGTCCCGCACACAGAACAAACCTGTCGCATGCCGCGCTTTCATCCCGAAAGCGCGGCAGTTTTTTTGCGAAAATAGATTACGATTCTCCTCCAGCCCCCGCCTGTCGACCGTGTTTTTTGCGCGTATCGACCATGCCGCGCAACCGATTTCACCATGCTAAATTATTGAAATAAAGTGACATTAAAAACGATAGGATTATTCGTCTTTTTTCTTGAAATTAACGACTATCTCTGTCGTTATTGCGGTTATGGAGCTTCAGGCCCAGTCAGCCCGAAACCACATGACAAGGGAAGCCGACATGATCCGCACCATTCGCGTGAACGACACCCAACTGGCCCATGGACGCGTCGTGCGTCGTCACCTTGACGGGCGCATGACCATCGCAGATGGCACGAAACAGATGACCGGCTATCCGCTGCGTCAGGGGATCTTGTCGCGTTGCCTGGCTTTGGGCGCGCGGCGCACGGTGGCCGCCATCCTGACCGTCAGCGCCTTCGCGCTGCTGGCCGGTGAACAGGCCCGCGCCGACAACACGCTGCTGAATGTCAGCTATGACCCGACCCGCGAACTTTACCGCGAGGTGAACGACGCCTTCGCTGCGAAATGGCAGGCCGACGGACATCCGGCCCCGACCATCGAAACCTCGCATGGCGGCTCGGGGGCGCAGGCACGTTCGGTCATCGACGGGCTGAAGGCGCAGGTGGTGACGCTGGCGCTGGCCGCCGATATCGACCAGATCGCCGCCAAGGGTCTTTTGCCCGAGGATTGGCAGTCGCGCCTGCCGCACAACTCGTCGCCCTATACCTCGACCATCGTGTTTCTGGTGCGCGACGGCAATCCCAAGGGCATCAAGGACTGGAACGATCTGATCAAGGACGGAGTCGAGGTCATCACACCCAACCCCAAGACCTCGGGCGGGGCGCGCTGGAACTATCTGGCGGCATGGGCCTATGCCCAGAAGAACAATCTGGATCCCAAGGAATTCGTCGGCGAGATCTATAAGCATGTCCCGGTTCTGGACAGCGGCGCGCGCGGATCGACCACGACCTTTACCCAGCGCGGCATCGGCGATGTGCTGCTGGCCTGGGAAAACGAGGCCTATCTGGCCCTGAACGAATTGGGCGAGGATGAGTTCGACATCGTGGTGCCCTCGGTCTCGATCCTGACCGAGCCGCCGGTTGCGGTGGTCGACAAGAACATCGTCGATGACGAACAGAAGGCGCTGGCCGATGGCTATCTGAACTTCCTTTATTCGCCGGAAGGGCAGGCGCTGGCCTATAAGCACTATTACCGCGCATGGGATACCAGCGCCGCCAATCCCGAGGACGTGGCCCGCTTTCCGAAACTGGATCTGGTGACGATTGCCGATTTCGGCGGCTGGAAGCAGGCCCAGCCCGAACATTTCGGCAATGGCGGCACCTTTGACCAGATCTATACGGGGCACTAGTCCATGCTGGCGCTGCGCACCCAGAAATCCCCCATGCCGGGCTTCCGCCTTGGCATGGGCATCACCCTGACCATGCTGTCGGTGATCGTGCTGCTGCCCATCGGCGCCTTGCTGGCGCAGGGCATCAGCTATGGGCCTGCCGGGGTCTGGAACACCGTGAACACGCCCCGCGTCTGGTCGGCGCTGTTCCTGTCCTTTCGGCTGGCCTTCTTTGCGGCGGTGTTCAATCTGATTTTCGGCACGCTGCTGGCATGGGTGCTGGCGCGCTATGACTTTCCCGGCCGCCGCTTCGTCGATGCCATCGTCGATCTGCCCTTCGCGCTGCCGACAGCGGTTGCCGGCATCGCGCTGACCGCGCTTTACGCCCCGAACGGCGTCTTTGGCAGTCTGGCCAAGGCCGCGGGCGGCAAGATCGCCTATACCGAATGGGGCATCCTGATCGCGCTGATCTTCGTCGGTCTGCCTTTCGTGACCCGCACCGTGCAGCCCGTCATCGCCGAGATCGAGCGTGAGGTCGAAGAGGCCTCGGCGACGCTTGGTGCGACGCGCTTCTATACCATCCGCCGCGTGATCCTGCCGATGCTGATGCCCGCCGCGCTGACCGGCTTTGCGCTGTCGCTGGCGCGGGCGGTGGGGGAATACGGCTCGGTCATCTTCATCGCGGGCAACCTGCCGATGAAGACGGAGATCGCGCCGCTGCTGATCGTCATCAAGCTGGAAGAATTCGATTACGACGGCGCCGCCGCCATCGGCATCGCGATGCTGGTGATCTCGTTTTCGATGCTGCTGATCATCAACCTTATCCAGATCTGGAGCCGCCGGAGAATTGGCCATGTCTGATGCCACCTTTGACGATACCGATGTCGTGCCCGGCAAATGGCGCCCCGTGGCCGAGGAATCCCGCGCGACCCGCGTCACCCTGATCGCCATCGCGCTGGTCGGTCTGACGCTGCTGGTGCTTGCGCCGCTGGCCGTGGTCTTTGCCGAGGCGCTGGCGCGCGGCGCGGTCGCCGCCGTGAAATCGCTGGCCTCTCGCGATGCGCGCTCGGCCATCCAGCTGACGCTGATCGTCGCGGCCATCTCGGTTCCGGTGAATGCCGTCTTCGGCATCGCGGCCGCATGGGTCATCACCAAGTTCGATTTCCGCGGCAAGGCGTTCCTGATCACGCTGATCGACCTGCCGTTTTCGGTCTCGCCGGTCGTGGCCGGTCTGGCGCTGGTGCTGCTGTTCGGGGCCAACAGCCTGATCGGCGGCTGGCTGGTCGCCTCGGGCTTTCCGATCATTTTCGCGCTGCCGGGCATCGTGCTGGCCAGCATCTTCGTGACCTTTCCCTTTGTCGCCCGCGAACTGATCCCGGTGATGATCGAACAGGGCCGGACCGAGGAAGAGGCCGCGCTGACCCTTGGCGCCTCGGGCTGGCGGGTGTTCCGCACGGTGACGCTGCCCAATATCAAATGGGCCCTGCTTTACGGCGTCTTGCTGTGCAATGCCCGCGCAATGGGCGAATTCGGCGCCGTGGCGGTGGTTTCGGGCAAAATCCGTGGACAGACCGCCACCATGCCGATCACCATCGAGATGCTCTACAATGAATATCTGTCCGTCGCGGCCTTCAGCATGGCGGGTGTGCTTGCCCTGCTGGCGCTGGTGACGCTTGCCCTGAAGACCGGACTGGAATGGCGTCACGCCGACCAGCTTGCCGCAACCCGCAGACATTGAGGCCTCCCATGCATATCGAGATCGACGAGATCGCCAAGGAATTCGGCCAGACCACCGCGCTGCATCCGGTCAGCCTGCCCATCCCCTCGGGTGCGCTGGTGGCGCTGCTGGGGCCTTCGGGCTCGGGCAAGACGACGCTGCTGCGCATTCTGGGCGGGCTGGAATTCCCGACCTCGGGGCGGGTGCTGTTTGACGGCAAGGACGCCACCGGGCTTTCGGTGCAGGACCGCCGCGCGGGCTTCGTGTTCCAAAGCTATGCGCTGTTCCGGCACATGACGGTGTTTGAAAACATCGCCTATGGCCTGCGCGCACGCCCCCGCGCGTCCCGCCCGCCCGAGGCCGAGATCCAGCGCCGCGTCACCAAGTTGCTGGAGCTGATCCAGTTGCCCCAGATCGCCAAGCGGTTCCCCAACCAGCTGTCCGGCGGCCAGCGTCAGCGCGTGGCTTTGGCCCGCGCGCTGGCGATCGAGCCGCGGATGCTGCTGCTGGACGAACCCTTTGGCGCGCTGGATGCCCGCGTGCGCAAGGAACTGCGTCAGGGCCTGCGCGACATCCACGACAATACCGGCCTGACCACCGTTTTCGTCACCCACGATCAGGACGAGGCGATGGAGCTTGCCGATCTGGTGGTCGTCATGTCCATGGGCCGCATCGAACAGGTCGGCCGCCCGCAAGACATCCGCGCCCGCCCCGCCACCCCTTTCGTGCGCGAGTTTATCGAGGCTTAGCGTACTAAACTTAAGATTGCGCGATAGGCAAAACTTCGCCTAAGGTCAAAATCGTGGTCGATTCGTCGTTCAGGTTTTGAATTCAGAGAACCCTGTAACACTGGGCGGCAGGCTGAAAAGGCTGCCGCTTTTTCGACCCGCTCTATCTGGCGTTACCAAGGGTTAGCTATGGCAGATTTCATTCAGGCAATAGAAGCGTTGGCTTCGCGTTCAATGGTCGCCGAACGGCAAGCGTTGACGGAGGAGGCTACTAAGACGGCGATGATACTGCCGTTTTTGCAAACATTGGGCTTCGACGTTTTCAGTCTGGATGAAGTGGTGCCCGAGTTCATCGCTGATGTCGGCGTAAAGAAGGGGGAGAAGGTCGATTTTGCACTGAAAATCGACGGAAAAATCGCGATGCTGGTCGAGGTCAAGCCGATAAGCAGTAAGCTGGGCGATACGCAGTACAGCCAACTTTTCCGCTATTTCACTGTGACGGAAGCGCGTCTTGCCATCCTGACGAATGGTCGCGAAGCCTGGTTCTTCTCTGACACAGACGAGCCTAACAAGATGGACAAAAAGCCGTTCTTCAAATTCGATTTCCAAAAGCATGATCGTGTACAGGTTCAAGAACTGTCACGCTTCAGAAAGGCAGTGTCCCAACACATGGTGTAGGAGGCCGCGCGCGGAGCCTTCGGCGTAGCGCAGCGCGCGGCCGTTGGTGACGCTGGCGGTCACCGTCGATCTTCGGACAAGTTTCGGGTTGCGAGACCTTG
>NZ_WMII01000070.1 GCF_009711265.1 Paracoccus shanxieyensis
GGCAGTAGAATTTTCTCGTAGCGTGAACTGAGGAGATTCGAATAAGAAAAACCCGATTTACCGAGCCGCAGATCATGGCGGTGCTGCGCCAGGCTGAGGGCGGCGTTGCGGTGCCGGAACTGTGCCGCGAGCACGGGATCAGCAGTGCGAGCTTCTACAAATGGCGGGCGAAGTATGGCGGCATGGATGCGTCCATGATGAGCCAGATGAAGGCACTGGAGGATGAGAACCGGCGGCTGAAGCGCATGTTCGCCGATCTGAGCATGCAGGCTGACCTACTCAAGGAAGCGCTTGGAAAAAAGTGACGCGGCCAGCTCAACGCCGCGAGTTGGCCGCGAAGGCGGTGGCGAGGAAGGGGGTCAGCATTGCGCTGGCCTGCCGCACGTTCGGCGTCAGCGAGACCTGCTTTCGCTACAGCCCCAAGCGCTGTGCCGAGAACGAGACCATCGCAGACCTCCTCGAGGGCCTGACCAAGGCGCACCGGACGTGGGGCTTCGGCCTGTGCTTTCTATATCTGCGCAATGTTCGCGGCCACATCTGGAACCACAAGCGCGTCCGCCGGATCTACTGCGAGCTGGAACTGAACCTGCGGATCAAACCCCGGCGGCGGATCAAGCGGGACAAGCCGGACGTGCTCTCGGTTCCAGACGGGCCAAACCTTGTGTGGTCCATGGACTTCATGGCCGACCGTCTGGCCGATGGCCGCCAGTTTAGGCTTCTGAACGTATTGGACGACTTCAACCGCGAGGGCTTGGGCATCGAGCTCGACTTCTCGTTGCCCGCCGAGAGGGTGGTGCGGGCGCTCAACCAGATCATCGAATGGCGGGGCAAACCGATGGCCCTCAGGGTCGACAACGGCCCCGAATACATCAGCGCGACACTGGCAGTTTGGGCTGCGAAGCAGGGCATTGCCCTAACCCACATCCAGCCCGGAAAACCGCAACAGAACGCCTATGTCGAGCGCTACAACCGCACCGTCCGCCATGAATGGCTAGACCTCTACATCTTTAACACCATCGCGGAGGCACAGAGCATCGCAACCGACTGGCTATGGACTTACAACAACGAGCGACCCAACATGGGCATCGGCGGCATAACACCCGCACAGAAACTGAAAATGGCTGCCTGAAGTCTACGGCCAAACCCC
>NZ_WMII01000008.1 GCF_009711265.1 Paracoccus shanxieyensis
AAGGTCTCGCAACCCGAAACTTGTCCGAAGATCGACGGTGACCGCCAGCGTCACCAACGGCCGCGCGCTGCGCTACGCCGAAGGCTCCGCGCGCGGCCTCCTACACCATGTGTTGGGACACTGCCCCTCGGCTGCCTCTCCAGCAATTACATTATTGATCGGTCCCGTTCTGTTATCCTGCATATCTACGATGATCGCGGGATGGATGTTGCAGCGGGCCATCCTTCAGCGCTTCGGCCTTTATACGAGAAATTCAATTGCTGGCTGCTGGATCATGACCGCGAAAAAATGGATCTTATCTTCGGTTGAGCCTCACTGCGGCGCTGTTTGGTCACCTGTTCGATACCACGAGGGTTGGAAGACAGCACCGATCAAACCGGTTGCAGTCCCCCCTAAACCCTTTTCCGCCGCCGCTTTTGCGCGCGCTTCACCTCGGCCAGCCGGGCTTGCGTTGCGCGTTTGCGCATCGGTCCGCCCTTGCCGCGGCGCGATCCGCCTTGTGGCAGGGCGCGGCCCTCGATTTCCAGCAGTTCCAGCATCAGCCCGCCGGTCAGCGGCACGGCCTCGGACAGGCGCACGGTGACGCGCTGGCCGATGCCGATTTCCAGCCCGGTTTCCGATCCCATCAGCACCTGCGCCTCGGGGTCGTAATGGAAATATTCGCGCCCGATCTCACGGATCGGCAGCAGCCCGTCGGCGCCGGTTTCGTCCAGCCGGATGAAGGCGCCGAATTTCTGCACGCCAGAGACGCGGCCGGAGAACTCGGCCCCGACCCGATCCGAGAGATAGGCCGCCAGATAGCGGTCGGTCGTGTCGCGTTCGGCCGCCATCGAGCGGCGCTCGGTATCGCTGATCTGCTTGGCGGTATCGGCCAGGTTTTCGACATCCCATTGCGACAGGCCGTCATCGCCCCATTTATGCCCGGCGATCAGCGCCCGATGCACGATCAGGTCGGAATAGCGCCGGATCGGCGAGGTGAAATGCGCATAGGACCGCAGGGCCAGCCCGAAATGGCCATAGTTTTCCGGGTGATAATACGCCTGCTGCATCGAGCGCAGCGCCGTCATGTTGATCAGCTCGTCGAAATCCGACCCCGCCGCCTGTTCCAGAAGCCGGTTCAGGTGGCGCGTCTGCAGGACCTGCCCCTTGGCCAGGCTGAAGCCCGAGGCCTCGGCCACCTCGCGCAGCGCATCCAGCTTTTCGGTGCTGGGTTCTTCATGGACGCGATACAGCAGCGGGCGGCGCAGTTTTTCCAGTTCCTCGGCGGCGGCGACATTGGCCAGCACCATGAATTCCTCGATCAGCCGATGCGCGTCGAAGCGGTCGCGGAAATTGACCGATTTCACCCGCCCGTCGGGCGTCAGGATGATCTTGCGTTCGGGCAGGTCCAGTTCCAGCGGCTGGCGACGGGCGCGGGCCGATTTCAGCAACTCATAGGCGTGCCATAGCGGCTTGATGACCGCATCCAGCAGCGGCGCGGTCTGATCGTCCGGATTGCCATCCGCCGCCGCCTGCGCCTGTTCATAGGACAGGCTGGCCGGGGAATGCATCATGGCGCGGTGGAAGCTGTGGCTGGTCTTGTTGCCCTGCGCGTCCAGCCGCATCCGGACCGCGATGACCGGCCGGTCCACGCCCTGATGCAGCGAACACAGATCGCCCGACAGCACATCGGGCAGCATCGGCACCACGCGGTCGGGGAAATAACTGGAGTTGCCGCGCTTCCTCGCCTCGCGGTCAAGGGCCGAATTCGGGCGGACGTAATGCGCGACATCGGCGATGGCGACCCAGATATCGGCGCCGCCATCGTCGCGGATTTCGGCGGCTACGGCGTCGTCATGGTCGCGCGCGTCCGAGGGGTCGATGGTGACCAGCGGCAGTTTGCGCAGATCCTCGCGGCCCTTCATGGTGGCGGGCTTGGCGGCGTCGGCCTCGGCCATGACCTCATCGGGGAAATCGTCGGGAATGCCGTGCTGGTGGATGGCGATCAGGCTGACGGCGCGCGGCGCGGAGGGATCGCCCAGCCGTTCGCTGACCCGCGCCAGAGGCAGGCCGATGCGGCCGCGCGGGCCGACCTGCTCGGCCTCGACCAGCTCGCCGTTCTGCGCGCCATGGGCGTCGCCGGGGCGCACCTGCCATTCCTTGTCGCTGCCCTTGTCGATCGGCATGATCCGTCCGCCCGCATCGGGGTTCGCGCCCGCACGGTAGATGCCGACGATCTTGTGGCTGACCGTGCCGATGCGGCGGATCAGACGGGCCTGATAATCGTGATCCTCGCCCCGCGTCTCGATCAGCCTCGCCAGCATGCGTTCGCCGGGGGCCATGGCGGGATCGGATTTCAGCGCCGCATACAGGATGCGCGGCATCGGGCCGTCGCCCTGCCATTCCAGGGGCTTCACGAAGATGTCGCCATCCGCATCGGGCGGCAGCAGCTGCACCACGGTGACGGGCGGCAGCTTTTCGGCATCGTGATAATGGCGGCGGCGACGCTCCAGCAGGCCCTCGGCCTCAAGCTCTTTCAGCATGCGCTTCAGCTCGATCCGCTCGGCGCCCTTGATGCCGAAGGCCTTGGCGATGTCGCGCTTTGCGGTTGCATCGGGATGGGCCGAAACCCAGTCGAGAATCTGTTGTCGGGAAGGAAGCTGTGCCATGCTGGCACGCTAGCACGCGTCCGCGCGGCACGGCAGAGGTAAAAAAGCCCGGACCGGCCTTCGCGGATCAACGGAAATTTCATGATAGCGTCTTAGGCTATGCACGAATCTGGGGGACAGGATGGCGCAGCGCCACCCCCGGAACCGCCGGAAGGAACACCGTGACCCACCTGCACAACATCGCCCGCTACAGCGCATTCGCCCTTTGCATTCTGGGCGCGGTCTTTTCCGCCATCGTGCTGGGCCTTGGCTGGCGCTTCAGCGGGGTTTTCCTGCTGGTCTTTCTGGCGCTGACTGTCGTGGGCATCCGCGATCTGCTGCAAAAGCGCCATTCGATCCTGCGCAACTATCCCGTCATCGGCCATATCCGCTTCATGTTCGAAGAGATCCGCCCCGAAATGCGGCAATATCTGATCGAAAGCGACACGGATGAGCTGCCGTTTTCGCGTGAGACCCGCAGCCTCGTCTATCAGCGCGCCAAGGGGCAAGAGGATAAAAAGCCCTTCGGCACCACGGAACGGGTCTACGATTCCGGCTATGCCTGGGTCACGCATTCCATCGCGCCCAAGGTCATCACCGATACGGATTTCCGCGTGCTGATCGGCGGTCCGGATTGTCGCCAGCCCTATTCCGCCTCGCTTTACAATATCTCGGCCATGAGCTTCGGGGCGCTGTCGGCGAATGCGATCACCGCGCTGAACACGGGCGCGCGGCTGGGCGGTTTTGCGCATGATACCGGTGAAGGGGGCATCAGCCGCTATCACCGGCAGAATGGCGGCGATCTGATCTATCAGGTGGCCTCGGGCTATTTTGGCTGCCGGGATGAAAATGGCCGCTTCGACCCGGAAAAGTTCCGCAGTCAGGCCGCCGATCCGCAGATCAAGATGATCGAACTGAAGCTGAGCCAAGGGGCCAAGCCCGGTCACGGCGGCATGTTGCCCGCCGCCAAGATCAGCCCCGAGATTGCCGAAGCGCGCGGCGTGCCGATGGGCGTCGATTGCATCTCGCCCCCCGCGCACAGCGCCTTTTCCACCCCGATCCAGATGATGCAGTTCATCGCCCATCTGCGCGATCTGGCGGATGGCAAGCCGGTCGGCTTCAAGCTATGCATCGGACACCGGCGCGAATTCATGTGTATCGTCAAGGCGATGCTGGAAACCGGCATCACGCCGGATTTCATCGTCGTCGATGGCAAGGAAGGCGGCACAGGCTCGGCCCCGCTGGAATTTTCCAGCCGCGTCGGGATGCCGATGCGCGAAGGGCTGCATTTCGTGCACAACACCCTGCGCGGCGCAGGTCTGCGCGATCGGATCAAGATCTGTGCGGCGGGCAAGATCGTCACCGCCTTCGACATCGCCCGCGCATTGGCGCTGGGGGCCGATTGGTGCAATTCGGCGCGCGGCTTCATGTTCGCCATCGGCTGCATCCAGTCGCAATCCTGCCACACGAATGCCTGCCCGGTCGGGATCGCCACGCAGGACAAGCTGCGCCAGCGGGCGCTGGATACCGGCGACAAGGCGCAGCGCGTGGCGCGGTTTCACCGCAACACCCTGCACGCGCTGGCCGAGATTGCGGGTGCGGCAGGGCTGAATTCGCCCAGTGATTTCCTGCCCTATCACTTCATGTTCCGCCATAATGACGGCACGTTTCAGGACGGGAACGAGGCGTATCCCTATATGCCCGAAGGCTTCCTGTTTTCCGACCAGCCCTCTGAGGAACTGGATGTCTGGCGCAGGCGCTGGAAACGCGCCAATGCCGAAACCTTTGCGCCGACGGAAATTCCCAGCGGGCGGTTCAACTAGCGCCGCCGGGTCGGCTGCGCCCATGCTCAGATCTGCTGCGTCACCCGCACCAGCGCGGCGGCCTCGCGCACGATCGGGTCGGCCTCGGCGCCCTCGCGGATCAGCGCCACGAAATCCTGCCGCATCTGCGGGGCCCAATTGTCGTTGATATGCGCGGCCACCGCCTGAGACGCGGGACGATCTGGCTGGTGGCGAAAGAAATCGGCCATCTGCGTGGCCATGCGGATCAGTTTGTCATTGCCGGTCATGCAGCGGTCCTTCATGGGGCGGTCCTGATGCGGTCTGGATGGGAATAAAGCTCGAAACTGTCGCCACGGGCGCGGGCGATCAGCGTGATCCCGGCGCGTCGGGCCCAATCCAGCGCCAGCCCGGTCGGCGCGCTGGCACCGATCAGCACCGGCGCGCCGATCCGCGCGGCTTTCTGGACCAGATCGACCGACAGGCGCGACGACATGACGATGGCCCCCTGCCCGGCAGCAAAGCCCGCCAAGGCCCCGGCCAGCTTGTCCAGCGCATTGTGGCGGCCGACATCCTCGCGCACCGTGGCCGTCGCGCCGTCCCAGAATGCCGCGCCATGGATGGCGGGCGTCGCCCGGCGCAGGATCTGCCCCTCGGACAGGGCGCGCATGGCCCGACCCACATCCTGAGGCGGCATCGACCAGTCCGAATTGACCGGCACGACCGCAGGCAGGGCGGCGGCGATGCTGTCGACGCCGCACAGCCCGCAACCGACTGGACCGACCATCGACCGCCGCCGTTCGGCCAGCCCCGCGGCCAGACCGGGACGCAGCCACAGCCGCGCCTCACGCGCGGGGAAGCCCTCAGCCTGAACTTCGGCCTCCTCGAAATCCAGCACATCGGCGGGGCTGGCAATCAGCCCCTCGGTCAGGGCAAAGCCCATGGCGAAATCGCGCAGGTCCTGCGGCGTGGCCATCAGCACGGCCTGCGACATGCCGTCGATCACGATGGCCACCGGGCATTCCTGGGGCTGGGGCGGCGGGGCGGCGTGATGCCAGCCGCCATCCCAGCGCAGCGCGCCGTCCGTTGCGTCCCGCATCTTATTCGGCGGCGGTGGGCAGGATGCGTCGCGACAGGTCGGAATGGCTCTGATACTCCTCTTGCCAGTCCGACGGGCCGTTCGAGGGGCTGACCTGCACGGCCGTCACCTTGAATTCGGGGCAGTTGGTGGCCCAGTCGGAATTGTCCGTGGTCACCACATTGGCCTGAGTCGTCGGGTGATGGAAGGTCGTATAGACCACGCCGGGTGCCACCCGTTCCGTAATCAGCGCCCGCAGGCTGGTATCGCCGGACCGCGAGGCGACGCGCACCCAGTCGCCGTCCCGCACGCCCCGGTTTTCTGCGTCCGAGGGGTGGATTTCCAGAACATCCTCGGCGTGCCATGCGACGTTGTCGGTGCGCCGGGTCTGCGCGCCGACATTGTATTGCGACAGGATCCGCCCGGTGGTCAGCAAAAGCGGGAAGCGCGCGCCGGTGCGTTCCTCGGTCGCGACATATTCGGTATGGATGAACTTGCCCTTGCCGCGCACGAAGCCGTCGATATGCATCAGGGGCGTGCCCAGCGGCGCCGCCTCATTGCAGGGCCATTGCACCGAGCCTTCGCGCTGCAAAAGGTCATAGGTCACGCCGGTAAAGCTGGGCGTGGTCATCGCAATCTCGGCCATGATCTCGCGCGGATGGCTATAGCTCCAGTTGCCGCCCAGTCGGTTGGCCAGCATCTGGGTGATCTGCCAATCCTCATAGCCGTTCTTGGGCGTCATGGCCCGGTTCACCAGATTGATCCGGCGTTCGGCATTGGTGAAGGTGCCATCCTTTTCCAGAAAGCTCGACCCCGGCAGGAACACATGCGCGTAATTCGAGGTCTCGTTCAGGAACAGGTCATGCACGATCACGATGTCCATCGCCGACAGCGCGCCGGTCACATGGCGCGTGTCGGGGTCGGATTGCACGATATCCTCACCCTGACAGTAAAGGCCGCGGAAGCGACCGGCCAGCGCCTCGTCGAACATGTTGGGAATGCGCAGGCCGGGCTCGGGTGACAGTTCCACCCCCCAGACGCGCTGATACAGCTCGCGCGTGGCCGGGTCGCTGACATGGCGATAACCCGGATATTCATGCGGGAAGCTGCCCATGTCGCAGGAGCCCTGCACATTGTTCTGGCCGCGCAGCGGGTTCACGCCGGTGCCGGGCACGCCGATATTGCCGCACATCATCGCAAGGTTCGCAATGGCCATGACGGTGGTCGAGCCCTGCGAATGTTCGGTCACGCCCAGCCCGTAATAGATGCTGGCGCGCGGTGCGGCCGCATAGGCCCGCGCCGCCTGACGGATCAGATCGGCCGGCACCTTGGCAAGCTTCTCGACCTCCTCGGGCGCGTGTTTCGGATCCAGCACGAATTCCGCATAGGCCAGAAATTCGTCCCAGTCGCATTTCTCGCGGATGAAGGCCTCGTCATACAGCTTCTCGGCCACGATCACATGCGCCAGCGCCGTGACCACGGCGACATTGGTGCCGGGCCGCAGCGGCAGATGCAGGCTGTCGCCCATATGCGGCGTATGCAGCAGGTCGATTTCACGCGGGTCGATGACGATCAGCCCCGCCCCCTGCCGCAGCCGCTTGCGCAGCCGCGAGCCGAAGACCGGATGCCCGTCGGTCGGGTTGGCGCCGATGACCAGCGCCAGATCGGTGTCCTCGACCGAGTCGAAATCATGCGTCCCGGCCGAGGTGCCAAAGGCGGTTTTCAGGCCATAGCCGGTCGGCGAATGGCAGACGCGGGCGCAGGTGTCGGTGTTGTTGTTGCCAAAGACCGCGCGCGCCAGTTTCTGGACCAGATAGGTTTCCTCATTGGTGCAGCGCGACGAGGTGATCACCCCGATGCTGTCGCGGCCATGATCGGCCTGCGCGCGGCGCAGCCGGTCGGCGGCGAAACCCAAAGCCTCATCCCAGCTGACCACGCGCCAGGGATCGCTGATATTCTCGCGGATCATCGGCTCCAGCTTGCGGTCCTGATGCGTGGCATAGCCCCAGGCAAAGCGGCCCTTGACGCAGCTATGGCCCCGGTTGGCCTTGCCGTCCATGCTGGGCACCATGCGCACGACTTCCTCGCCGCGCATATGCACGTCAAAGGAACAGCCGACACCGCAATAGGCGCAGGTGGTTTTCACGATATGCTCGGGCGTGCCGATTTCGATCACCTTGTTCTCGATCAGCGTCGCGGTCGGGCAGACTTGAACGCAGGCGCCGCAGGACACGCAGTCCGAGGACAGGAAGCTGTCGCTTTCCATCCCGGCGCTGACCCGACTGTCGAAACCGCGCCCCTCGATGGTCAGCGCGAATGTGCCCTGCACTTCCTCGCAGGCGCGCACGCAGCGCGAACAGACGATGCATTTCGCCGGGTCGAAGGTGAAATAGGGGTTCGACTGGTCCTTGGGCCGGTATTCCGGGTTTGGCCCCTCGGCCGTGCGCTTGGCGAAATGGTTCGCGCCCGGCTCATAGCGCACCTCGCGCAGGCCGACCGCGCCCGCCATGTCCTGCAATTCGCAATCGCCATTGGCGGCGCAGGTCAGGCAGTCCAGCGGGTGGTCGCTGATATAAAGCTCCATCACCCCTTTGCGGATCGCCGCGACCTCATCGGTCTGGGTGCGCACCACCATGCCCTCGCCCACCGGGGTGGTGCAGGACGCGGGCGTGCCGCGCATCCCGTCGATCTGCACGACGCAGAGCCGACACGAGCCAAAGGCGCTGACATGATCGGTGGCGCACAGTTTCGGCACGCTGATCCCGGCCACGGCGGCGGCGCGCATGACGCTGGTGCCCGCCGGAACGCTGACCGGGATGCCGTCCACGGTCAGGTTGACGATGACATCGGACTTGACCGCAGGCGTGCCCATGTCGCGGTCGGGGATGATGAAGTCTTTCATTCTGCGGCCTCCTTCCGGGGTTCGCTGCGCCCGTGGAATTCGTCAGGGAAATGCGTCAGCGCCGACATCACAGGAAAGGGCGCAAAGCCCCCCAGCGCGCAAATCGAGCCCCATTTCATCGTGTTGCACAGGTCTTTCAGGACCGGGATGCCGTCCTCGTCGCCGGCGGCAATACGGTCGATCGTTTCGACCCCCCGGACCGAGCCGATGCGACAAGGCGTGCATTTGCCGCAGCTTTCCAGGGCGCAGAACTCCATGGCAAAGCGCGCCAGCTTCAGCATGTCGGCGCTGTCGTCAAAGACGGTGATGCCCGCGTGCCCTAAAAGCGCGTCCTTGGCGCCCAGCTCCTCATAGCCAAAGGGCACGTCGAAATTCCAATGCGGCACATAGGCGCCCAGAGGGCCGCCGACCTGCGCCGCCTTGACCGGACGGCCGCTGGCCGTGCCGCCGCCGAATTCCTCGATGATCTGGCGCAGGGTCATACCGAAGGGCGCCTCGAACAGCCCGCCATGTTTGACATTGCCGGAAATCTGGATCGGGATCGTGCCCTTGGACCTTCCGATGCCCAGTTTCGCGTATTCCGGCCCGCCATGCGCCAAGATCCACGGCACCGTCGCCAGCGAGACCAGATTGTTGACTACGGTTGGACGGCCCAGAAACCCTTCCAGCGCCGGGATCGGCGGCTTGGCCCGCACCGTGCCGCGCTTGCCCTCCAGACTGTTCAGCAGGCTGGTCTCCTCGCCACAGACATAGGCGCCGGCGCCGACCCGAACCTCCATGTCAAAGGCATGGTCCGATCCCAGCACCGAGGCGCCCAGAATGCCCGCCTGCCGGGCCTTGCCGATGGCAGCCTCCAGCACCCGGATCGCATCGGGATATTCGCTGCGGCAATAGACATAGCCCTGCACCGCGCCGACCGCGATGCCGGCAATCGCCATGCCCTCGATCAGGACCAGCGGATCGCCCTCCATGATCATGCGGTCGGCGAAACTGCCGCTGTCGCCTTCGTCGGCATTGCAGACGATGTATTTGCGCGGGGCTTGCGCACCCGCCACGGTTTTCCATTTGATCCCGGTCGGAAAGCCCGCGCCGCCGCGCCCGCGCAGCCCCGAGTCGGTCACGTCCTGCACCACGGCCTCGGGCCCGATGTCCAGCGCCCGGCGCAGCCCCTCCAGCCCGCCATGCGTCTGATATTCCTCGACCGACAGCGGGTCGATCACGCCGACGCGGGCAAAGGTCAGCCGCTGCTGCGCCCGCATCCAGGGCAGATCCTCGACCGGCCCCAGCGCCAGCGGATGATCGGCGCCGCTGCGCAAGGCATCCAGCAGACCGGCCACATCCCCGACCTCGACCGGGCCGTAACCATAGCGCACCCCGCCCCGCTCGACCTCGACCAGCGGCTCCAGCCAGATCATGCCGCGCGTGCCGTTCCGCGTGACGGTGAACTCGCGCCCCAGCGCCTCGGCCACATCGTCAGCACCCAAGGCCTTGGCGGCGGCGTCCAAAGGAACCCAGACCCTCATGCCCCCGCCTCCTGCACCATGCGCTGCACCTTCTCGACCGTCGCCCGGCCCAGCAGCCGCTCGCCCATCTGGGCCGAGGGCGCGCAGGCGCACAGCCCCAGACAGAACACCGGCTCCAGCGTCAGCCGCCCGTCCGGCGTGGTCTCATGGAAATCAATGCCCAAGGCCGCCCGCACCCGATCCGCCAGCGCATCCGCACCCATCGACTGACAGGCCTCGGCGCGGCACAGCCGCAGCACATGCCGCCCCGAGGGATGGTCCCGGAAATCGTGGTAAAAGCTGACCACGCCATGCACCTCGGCCCGCGTCAGGCCCAAAGCCGCGGCAATCACCGGCTGCGCAGCCTCGGGCACATATCCATATTCTGCCTGAATATCGTGCAGGATCGGCAGCAACGGCCCCTCACGCTGCGCATGCAGGGCGATGATCTCGGCAATAGATTCATAAAAATCAGCGGCTTCTTCGGGGATACTCATGGCTGGGGCGGTCCGGGCTATGTGCAATATCCCGTCAGGCTAAGGCCCGGATCATAGCCTGAACAATCGCAAAGTCCCGTCTATTGATCGAAGGCGCCTATTGAATCCGCAGTTTTCAGCAAAGCCTCGACCAGCGGCGGATGCGGCTCACGGCGCGCAACGACCAGCCCGACCAGATGCCCCTCGCCGCTCAGATCCCGCACGCCGACGCCCTCGGGCAGACGCAGACCGCGCGCAATGCTGTGCGGCAGGATCGCCGCCCAGTCGCCCGTCGCCACATGCGCAAGGATCGCCAGCATCGAGGTCGATTCGACCCGTGCCATCGCATCCGCCCCGACATCCAGAAGATGCCGCGTGACGATGCGGCGGTTCTGCATGTCAGGCGTCAGCAGACACAAGGGCCGCGCGGCGGCCTCGCCCCAGTCGACCGGGCCGGTCTTGCTGTCGCGCGACACAAGGCAATAGGTCTCGCGATACAAAGGCAGGCTCTGCACCCGGCCCAAAGGCTCGCTGTCCAGATAGGTCACGCCAGCATCCAGCTCCATCGCCTCGATCTGCTCGCGGATCTCATCCGAAGAACGCGACAGGATCGACACCCCGGCATTGGGATGGCGGCGCAGGAACGGGCCGGTCAGTTCGGCAATCCGCGGCATGGCGGTGGGAATGACGCCCAGACGCAGCAACCCCGACACGCCCTTGCGCCGGGCCTGCATCTCGGCCTGCATGGTCCGGGTATCGCCCACGATCCGGCGGGCCCAGCCCAGCACACGCTCCCCTTCCGGCGTCAGCCCCTGATAGCGCGATCCGCGTCGCACCAACTGGACGCCAAGCTGTTCTTCCAGTGCCTTGATGGCCGATGACAGCGACGGCTGGGTCACGCCCAATGCTTCCGCCGCGCGGCCGAAATGCTGCTCGCGCGCCAGAACCATGAACATGGACAGCTTGTCGATCACGCGCACCCCCTCCCCAAAAGGCGCCCGTCTTCCTTGTTTTCCAAATACCCCGCGGGGGGTCCGGGGGGCGCGAAGCCCCCCGGTCACCAAGGATCAGACGATCTCGACGGCGTATTTCTCGATGACGGTATTGGCCAGCAGCCCCTCGCACATGCGCGCGACCTCGGCCTTGGCGCCCTCGGCATCGGCCGAGGCCAGATCCAGTTCGATCACCTTGCCCTGACGCACGCCCGAAACGCCCTGAAAGCCGAGCCCGCCAAGCGCGTGGCGGATCGCCTCGCCCTGCGGATCAAGAACGCCGTCTTTCAGCATGATGGTGACACGGGCTTTCAGCGTGGCGGTCATGGGGGCAGTCCTTCAGTTGATCAGGGTAGGCTTGGTCAGCGAGGTGGTGTTGGCAGGCATCAGGCCCAGCCGGCGCGCCACTTCGGTATAGGCATCGGTCAGGCTGCCCAGATCGCGGCGGAACACGTCCTTGTCCAGCTTCTGGCCGGTCTTCACATCCCACAGGCGGCACGAATCCGGGCTGATTTCATCGGCCACGACAAGGCGCATGAAATCGCCATCCCAGATGCGGCCGATCTCGATCTTGAAATCGATCAGCTTGATGCCCGCTCCAAAGAACACGCCCGACAGGAAATCATTCACCCGCAGCGCCAGGGAAACGATGTCGTCCAGATCCTGCTGGCTGGCCCAGCCAAAGGCGATGATGTATTCCTCGGACACGAAAGGGTCGCCCAGCTCGTCGTTCTTGAAGCTGTATTCGACGATCGGGCGCGGCAGGGCGGTGCCCTCTTCCATGCCCAGACGCTTGGCGATGGACCCTGCGGCGAAGTTTCGCACGATCACTTCCAGCGGAATGATCTCGACCTGACGCACCAGTTGCTCGCGCATGTTGATGCGGCGGATGAAATGGTTCGGCACGCCGATATTGGTCAGCCCGGTCATGAAGAACTCGGACAGGCGGTTGTTCAACACGCCCTTGCCCTCGATCGTGGCCTTTTTCTGGGCGTTGAAGGCGGTCGCATCATCCTTGAAATACTGGATCAGCGTGCCCGGCTCGGTGCCTTCGTAAAGGATCTTGGCTTTGCCTTCGTAGATCTTCTTGCGTCTTGGTGCCATGCTGCGCGTCTCCCGTCCGCAAGGTAACCGTTCTTTTATTGGCCTATAGGCCAGAAACGGGGTCCGGGGCAATACGGGCTTGCGATGGGATGCGCCCCTCGTCATACCATTGGCCGTGTCAAGCCGACACAGAAGCCGGAGGCCGCCATGACCACCTTTGACGACCGCGAACGCGCCTATGAAAACAAATTCGCCCATGATGCCGAACTGAACTTCAAGGCCGAGGCCCGCCGCAACCGCCTGCTGGGCGAATGGGCGGCAGGACTTCTGGGCATGAACGGCGACGATGCGCGCGCCTATGCCCTGACCGTCGTGACCTCGGATTTCGACGAGCCGGGCGATGAGGACGTGTATCGCAAGCTTGCCGCCGATCTGTCGGACAAATCCGATGAGGCCACGATCCGCGCCAAGATGGCCGAACTGCGCGTTACTGCGCGCGAACAGATCCTGAAGGAAAGCTGATCGGGCACGCGCCCGCCATGACAGCGCCCCGCACGTCGGGGCGCTTTTCATTTCGCATGACCGCAAGGCACGGGGGGACCGCGCGTGACCGAGCTGGAAAAGGCAGCCAAAGGGCTGATTTACGACGCGAATTTCGACGAGACGGTTCTGGCCGCCCGCCTTGCCGCCAAACGGCTTTTGCATCGCCTGAACGCTTTGCCCCCGGATGCCGAGCCGCAGCGGCAGGTGCTGCTTCGCCGGCTTCTGGCCAGCGCCGGGGAACGGCTGGTGATCGAGGGGCCGTTTCATTGCGACTATGGCTTCAACATCCGCATCGGCAGGAATTTCTATGCCAATGTGAACCTCGTCATCCTTGACGGCGCCGAGGTCAGCATCGGCGACAATGTGTTCATCGCCCCGAATGTCGGCATCTACACGGCGGGCCATCCGCTGGACCCTGAACGCCGCAATGCTGGTCTGGAATATGCGCTGCCCATCCGCATCGGCAATGACGTCTGGATCGGCGGCGGTGTCAGCATCCTGCCCGGTGTCACCATCAGCGACGGGGCGGTCATCGGCGCGGGCGCGGTGGTAACGAAAGACGTGCCGCCCGCGACGCTTTGGGCGGGCAATCCCGCCCGGCAGATCCGCCCGATCACCGAGGATGATGCCCGGCGCAGCGATTTCACCCGCCGCTGACGATTCGGTGCAGGCGGCCTAGAACTTTTCGGGCATCACGAAATGCCCCGTCGCCTGCGCAAACAGCCGCGCGCGATTGTCCTGCCATGCCTCGACCTGAACGCTGGCATAGCGCCGCCCCGACCGCACCACCCGCGCGCGGGCATAGGCATCACGCGGCAGGCCGGAACGCAGATAATCCACGGTAAAGTCGATGGTCTTGGGCAGGCGCGGCAGGCTTTCGGGCACTTCGGCATCGGGCGCGATGCGGCCCTGCTCCATATCCTCCCAGATCGCCGTCCATGTCAGCTCGACAATGGCCGCGACCTCCAGAAAGGCGGCCGTCGCGCCGCCATGGATTGCGGGCAGGAACGGATTGCCGATCAGCTTTTCGTCAAAGGGCAGAACGGCGGTCAATTCATCGCCGCGCCGGTCGAAGCTGATGCCCAGAAAGCGGATATAGGGCACGCCCGACACCAGCGCGTTCAGCGTATTGTTGCGCCGCGACTTGATGGCGGCCAGGGGTTCGTTGCGATCGACCATATCAGCGCTCAAACGTGAAGGCCCCGGTGGCGGCGGCCACGGGGCGGGTGTCGTCCTCATCCATCGCCCAGGCGCGGACGAAGGCCACGGACCGGGTGACGTGATAGCATTCCGCCCGCGCCCGGATCCCCTGCCGCGGCGTCGCGGCGCGCATATAGTCGATGCGCAGGTCGATGGTCGCCGTCACCTTGGCACCGTCGGGATGCGACATCACCGCAGCCCCGCAACAGGTGTCCATCAAGGCCGAGATCACCCCGCCATGAATGACACCGCTATGCGGGTCGCCCACCAGGTCGGCATGCCACGGCAACGAGATCACGGCACTGCCCGGCCCCAATTCGTCCAGCGCCATCCCCAGCGCCCGCGCATGCGGGATCGCCTCGATGAACTGGCGCGCGATTCGGGCGCGCTGCGCGTCATCCGCGCCATGCAGCTCTGCGCTCATCCTGGGTCTCCTTCACTGGCATCATGCCGGATCAGGCTAAACACGGCCAAAGCCTGTCACAAGAGCGTATCATTTCCGATGGTTGAGTTTGCCAAAACCCTCAGCTAGGCTTGACCCATCCTGCCAGGTCCAAGAATGACAGACAGCGAATATATCAGTTTCAAAGACATGTGCGCGCGCTTCGATGTGACGCCGAGGACGCTGCGTTACTACGAATATATCGAGTTGCTCGACCCCCGGAAGGAGGGCCGCGCCCGCTTTTACAGCCCCCGCGAAGTGGCGCGCATGAAGCTGATCCTGCGCGGCCGCCGCTTCGGCTTTTCCCTGGAAGAGATCCGGCAATGGCTGCTGATCTATGAAGAAAAGGGCACGCAGGAACAATACAGCGTCTGGATCGACATGGCGGACCGCCAGCTTGACGTGCTGGCCCGCCAGCGCGACGAAATTCAGGCCGCCATCACCGATCTTCAGGCGCTACGCGATCAGACGGTGAATATTCTGGACGCGATGGCCAAGCCCGAAAGCTGACGCCACGTCGCACCTTACGCGCACGTCAACTTGCCCTATATTCCGGTTATGCGATCGGAACTTCGGGAGGGGGAGGACGGCCGTGAGCGATACGTTGATGACCATCCGCGAGATGTGTGACGCCTTTGACGTGACACCCCGCACCCTGCGCTTTTATGAATCGCGCGAACTGATTTTCCCGGAACGCCGTGGCCAGCACCGGCTTTACGACCGCACCGACCGGGCGCGGCTGACGCTGATCCTGCGCGGCAAGCGCTTCGGATTTTCGCTGGAACAGATCCGCCAGCTCTTGGAACTTTACGATCCCGCCGAACGCAACCTGACGCAGGCGACCGCCACCATCGCCACCGCCCGCGAGCGGCTGGCCGACATGGAGCGCCAGCATCACGAGCTTGGCCTTGCCATCACCGAACTTCGCCAGCAGATCGCCGAGGGCGAACAGATGCTGGTGCAACTGAAAACCGGCGCCTGACCGCGCCAGCCCCGGAGGACACATGACCACCTATACCGCCCCCATCCGCGACATCCAGTTCGTGCTGCATGACATGCTGGACATCTCGGGCCTGGACGTGCCCGGCTATGGCGATCTGGACCGCGACTTCACCGAGGCGGTTCTGGACGCGGCAGGCAAGCTTGCCTCCGAGGTGCTGGCACCGCTGAACAGCGTGGGCGACCGGCAGGGATGCCGGCTGGAAAACGGCATCGTGCGCACGCCCGACGGCTTCAAGGCGGCGTTCGATCAGTTGCGCGAAGGCGGCTGGACGGCGCTGGACGCCGACCCGGAATATGGCGGTCAGGGCATGCCCTATGTCATCGGCCATTCCGCGGCCGAGTTGTTTTCCGGCGCCAACATGGCCTTTGCCATGTATCCGGGCCTGACCCATGGCGCATATTCGGCCATTCATGCGCATGGCACCGATGACCAGAAGGCGACCTATCTGCCCAAGATGGCCAGCTGCGACTGGACCGGCACGATGAACCTGACCGAACCGCATGCCGGGACCGATCTGGGGATGCTGCGCACCAAGGCCGAACCGCAGGACGATGGCAGCTATCTGATCACCGGGCAGAAGATCTTCATCTCGGCCGGCGACCACGACATGTCCGACAACGTGATCCATCTGGTGCTGGCCAAGGCCCCCGGCGGCGGCGAAAGCACCAAGGGCATCTCGCTGTTCATCGTGCCGAAGTTTCTGGTGAATGCCGATGGCTTTCTGGGCGAGCGCAATGCCGTCTCGGTCGGCAAGCTGGAAGAAAAGATGGGCATTCACGGCAATGCCACCTGCGTCATGAACTATGACGGGGCGCGCGGCTGGCTGCTGGGCGATCTGCACAAGGGTATGCGGGCCATGTTCACCATGATGAACGAAGCGCGCATCGGCGTCGGCCTGCAAGGCTATGCCGTGGCCGAGGCCGCCTATCAGGAAGCGGTGATCTATGCCCGCGACCGCCTGCAAGGCCGCGCCGTCACGGGCACGGCGAACCCCTCGGGACCGGCCGATCCGCTGATCGTGCATCCCGATATCCGCCGCAACCTGATGGATCAGAAAAGCTTCGTCGAAGGCGCCCGTGCGCTGGCCACATGGTGCGCGCATCTGATCGACCGCAGCCATCTGGGACAGGATCAGGCCGCCGAGGCGCTGGTCTCGCTGCTGACCCCCGTGGTCAAGGGCTTCCTGACCGACAAGGGATTCGAGACCGCCGTGCAGGCGCAGCAGGTCTTTGGCGGGCATGGCTATATCGAGGAACAGGGCATGTCGCAATTCGTCCGCGACGCCCGCATCGCCATGATCTATGAGGGCGCAAACGGCGTGCAGGCGCTGGATCTGGTCGGGCGCAAGCTGGCAGCCGAAGGCGGCAAACCGATCATGGCCTTCTTCGAGATGGTCAAGGCCGAGATCAAATCCGTCGAAGCGGACGAGGCGCTGAAAGCAAGCTTTGCCGAGCCGCTGAAAGCCGCCTCGAAGGATCTGCAGGCCGCGGCGATGTATTTCATGGATCAGGGCATGAAAAACCCCAATGCCGCGCTGTCGGGGTCTTACGACTTCATGCATCTCTTCGGCCATGTTGCGCTTGGCCTGATGTGGACGCGGATGGCCGTGGCCGCCAGCAAGGCACTTGCGGACGGCACTGGCGACACGGCCTTTTTTGAAACCAAGATCGCGACCGGGCGCTATTACATGGCGCGTCAACTGCCGATGACGGCGACGCACCTGTCCCGCATCCGGTCGGGTGCCGAGCCGGTGATGGCACTGGACGCGGCGCAGTTCTGAGAAACCGCAACGATATGCAGGGTGGAGGGGTCGCATGGGTATTTTCAAAACAAGGAAGACCAAAGTTGCGCCCCGACCACCCCGCCTTGCGGGCGGGAAGGATTTTCGCCCGATGATCGGGGCGGCTTCCTTGTTTGCGGTCATCGGCTCCCCAGCCTGTACCGCTCCGCCAGACTAGATCGTGAAGATTAAGGATCCGCTAACGGCTTCCTTGTTTTTCAAATACCCACAGCAAGGCCACCGCAATCGCAACGCCGCCCCGTCAGGACATTCAGATGACCGCAAAACTTCACTGCTTCGGCGAATCCGGCCATTCCTACAAGGTGGCGCTGATGCTTGAGCTGACCGGCACGCCGTGGACCGCGGTCTTTGTCGACTTCTTCAACAATGAAACGCGCAGCGCCGAGTACCGCGCGCGCCTGAACCAGATGGGCGAAGCGCCGGTCTATGTCGATGGCGACCTGACCCTGACGCAATCCGGGGTCATCCTGCTGCATCTGGCCGAGCAGACCGGACAATTCAGCGATGGCGATCCGAATGAGATCCTGCGCTGGCTGTTCTGGGACAATCACAAGGGCTCGTCCCAGTTCGGCGCACTGCGGTTCCTGCGCAATTTCCTGCCCGAGGCAAAACGCCCGGACGGCGCGATTGCCTTCATGCAGGGCCGGGTGGATGCGGCGCTGGCGACGCTGGATGCCCGGCTGGCGGATCGGGACTGGCTGGCCTCGGACCAGCCCACCATCGCCGATCTCTCGTGCTGCGGCTATCTGTTCTATCCCGAGCCCTTTGGCTTCGACCCGGACAAACATCCCAATATCGCCGCATGGCTGGGCCGCATCAGCGCCCTGCCCGGCTGGAACCATCCCTATGATCTGATGCCCGGCAACCCTTCGGACCGGGCCGAGAAGGAGGACGCATGACCGACGCTTTTATCTATGATGCCGCCCGCACGCCGCGCGGCAAGGGCCGCAACGATGGCAGCCTGCACGAGGTGACATCCGTTGCGCTGTCAGCGCGCCTGTTGAACGCCGTCAAGGCGCGCAACGGGCTGGAAGGCCATGCCGTCGAGGACGTGATCTGGGGCAATGTCACGCAGGTCAAGGAACAGGGCGGCTGCCTTGCACGCTCGGCGGTGCTGGAATCCGCCCTCGACCAATCGATCCCCGGCCTTGCGATCAACCGCTTCTGCGCCAGCGGCATGGAGGCGGTGAACCTTGCCGCCAACCAGGTGCGCGGCGGCGCGGGTCAGGCCTATATCGCGGGCGGGGTCGAAATGATGGGCCGCGTTGCCATGGGCAGCGACGGCGCGGCGATTGCCGTTGACCCGACCCTGACCTTCGGCACCTATTTCGTGCCGCAGGGCATCTCGGCGGATATCATCGCGACCGAATACGGCTTCACCCGCGAGGATGCCGACAAGCTGGCCGTCGAAAGCCAGCGCCGCGCCGCCCTTGCATGGTCAGAGAACCGCTTTGCGAAATCCATCGTCCCCGTGCTGGACCAGAACGGCCTGACCATTCTGGATCACGACGAATACATGCGCCCCGGCACCTCCTATGAGGATCTTGCCCGCCTGAAGCCCAGCTTCAAGGAAATGGGCGAGATGATGCCGGGCTTCGACAAGGTGGCGATGCTGAAATATCCGCATCTGGACCATATCGACCACATCCACCATGCCGGCAACAGCTCGGGCATCGTCGATGGCGCGGCGGCCGTGCTGATCGGCAACGCCGAGTTCGGCAAGGCCTACGGGCTTAAGCCCCGCGCCCGGATCCGCGCCACCGCCAAGATCGGCACGGACCCGACCATCATGCTGACCGGCCCGGTTCCGGTGACCGAAAAGATCCTGCGCGACAGCGGCATGTCCATCGGCGACATCGACCTGTTCGAGGTGAACGAGGCCTTCGCCAGCGTCGTTCTGCGCTTCCAGCAGGCGTTCCAGATCGATCCGGCGCTGGTCAATGTCAACGGCGGCTCGATCGCCATGGGCCATCCGCTGGGCGCGACGGGCGCCATCATCATCGGCACCCTGCTGGATGAGCTTGAGCGGCAGGACAAGAATGTCGGTCTGGCCACGCTGTGCATCGCGTCCGGCATGGGCGCGGCCACCATCATCGAACGCGTCTGAGGGGGAAAGACATGACCGATTTTACCATGACCAAAGACGACGACGGCGTGGCCATCATCACCTGGGATGTGGCCGCGAAGTCGATGAACGTGCTGTCTCTGGACGGCGCGGCGGAACTGAACGGGCTGATCGACGACGCGCTGGCCGATGACGCGGTCAAAGGCATTGTCATCACCTCAGGCAAGAAGGACTTTGCCGCGGGCATGGACCTGAACGTGATCGCCGGGATGAAGCAGGGCGGCGCGCAGGCGGTGTTCGACGGCATCATGGGTCTGCACCACCTGCTGCGCAAGATCGAGCTTGCGGGCATGGACCCCAAGACCAAGAAGGGCGGCAAGCCGATCGCGGCCGCTCTGCCCGGCTCGGCGCTTGGCATCGGGCTGGAACTGCCGCTGGCCACGCATCGCATCTTTGCCGCCGAAAACCCGAAGGCCAAGATCGGCCTGCCCGAAATCATGGTTGGCATCTTCCCCGGCGGTGGCGGCACGACACGGCTGGTGCGCAAGCTGGGCGCGATGGCAGCGGCCCCCTTCCTGCTGGAAGGCAAGCTCAGCGATCCGGCCAAGGCCAAATCCGCCGGGCTGATCGATGAGGTCGTGGCCGATCCGTTGGCCGCCGCGCGTGCATGGGTGCTGGCTGCAAGCGATGCCGATCTGGTCAAGCCATGGGACGCCAAAGGCTACAAGATGCCGGGGGGCGAACCCTATCACCCGGCGGGCTTCATGACCTTCGTCGGCGCATCGGCCATGGTGCATGGCAAGACGCTGGGCGTCTATCCCGCCGCCAAGGCGCTGCTCAGCGCCGTTTACGAAGGCGCGATGGTGCCCTTCGACACCGCGCTGAAGATCGAGGCGCGCTGGTTCACCAACGTCCTGATGAACCCGTCCTCGACCGCGATGATCCGCAGCCTGTTCATCAACAAGGAGGCGCTGGAAAAAGGCGCGAACCGCCCCGAGGCGCCCGACCAGACAGTGAAAAAGGTCGGCATCCTTGGCGCGGGCATGATGGGCGCGGGCATCGCCTATGTCTCGGCCATGGCGGGCATTCAGGTTGTGCTGATCGACTCGGCGCAGGAATCGGCAGACCGCGGCAAGTCCTATTCCGCCGATCTGCTGGACAAGGCGATCTCGCGCCGGAAATCCACCGATGAGAAAAAGGCCGAGGTGCTGGCCCGCATCACGGCGACCACCGATTACGCCGCGCTGGAGGGCTGCGACCTGATCGTGGAAGCCGTGTTCGAGGATCCGAAGGTCAAGGCCGAGGTGACCGCCAAGGCCGAAGCCGTGATCCCCAAGGACGCGATCTTCGCCACCAATACCTCGACCCTGCCGATCAGCGATCTGGCCCGCGCCAGCAGCCGCCCCGAGCAGTTCATCGGCATCCACTTCTTCTCACCCGTCGACAAGATGCTGCTGGTCGAGATCATCAAGGGCAAACAGACCGGGCCCGTCGCGGTCGCCAAGGCGCTGGATTTCGTGCGCCAGATCCGCAAGACGCCCATCGTGGTCAACGACGCGCGCTTCTTCTATGCCAACCGCTGCATCATCCCCTATATCAACGAGGGCATCCGCATGGTGGCCGAAGGCGTCAGCCCGACGCTGATCGAAAATGCCGCCAAGATGATGGGCATGCCGCTGGGTCCGCTGCAACTGGTCGATGAAACCTCGATCGATCTGGGCGTCAAGATCGCCAAGGCCACGCGCGCGGCCATGGGCGACGCCTATCCCGATGCGGCGGTCGATCAGGTGATCTTCAAGCTGGCCGATCAGGGTCGGCTGGGCCGCAAGACCAAGGCGGGCTTTTACGACTATGACGATGCGGGCAAGCGTCAGGGCTTCTGGTCCGGCCTTGCCACGGAATGGCCGGTCGAGGGTGAACAGCCCGAGCTGACCCAGATCCAGCATCGCCTGATGTTCGCCCAAAGTCTTGAAGCCGTGCGCGCGCTGCAGGACGGCGTGCTGGAAGACATCCGCGAAGGCGATGTCGGGGCGATCCTCGGCTGGGGCTTTGCGCCGTGGTCGGGCGGCCCGTTCGGCTGGCTCGACATGCTGGGGGCCGCACGCGCCGCCGAGATCGCCGACGACCTGACGGCAAAATTCGGCGACCGCTTCACGACGCCGGATCTGCTGCGCGACATGGCCGCCAAGGGCGAAAGCTTCTATGGCCGCTTCGGCGGGGCGAAAAAGGCCGCATAAACGCTCCAAACATGAACCCAACAAAAAGGGCAGAGGCGAAACCCTCTGCCCTTCTCTGTTCTGCAAATACTCAAAAAGACGCCGCGATCAGCGGATCAGCCCTTCGGCGCGGAACGCCGCCAGCAGATCGCTTTCCGGGCGCGGCCCGACATGGCCGATCACCTCGGCTGCGGCAATGCAGCCCATGCGGCCCGCCACCGCCAGCGGCAGATCCCGCGCCAGCCCATAGATCAGCCCGGCCGCGAACTGATCGCCCGCCCCGGTTGCATCGACCGGCACCACGCGATGCACGGGCGCACTGACCCGCTCGCCCTCGCGGATCAGGATGGCGTCCTCGCCCGAGCGTGTGCAGATCACCGTGCGGCAATCGGCGGCGGCCAGACGCAGCGCCTCCTCCAGATCCTCGACCTGATACAGCGATGTCCATTCATGGGAATTGCCGATGACGTAATCCATCGGTCCGGCCACAAGACGGCGGAAGCCGTCGCGGTGACGGTCGACGCAGAACGGATCCGACAGCGCGATCCCCGCCTGCCCGCCCGCTTTGTGGCAGGCCTCGGCGGCTTTTAGAAACGCCGCCTTGCCGACATCCTTGTCGAACAGATAGCCCTCCAGAAACAGCCAGTCCGCGCCGCTGAACGTCGCCGGGTTCACATCATCCGGGCCAAGATCGCCGGAAACCCCCAGATAGGTGTTCATCGACCGCTCCCCATCCGGCGTCACGAAGATGATCGAACGCGAGGTCGGCAGCACATCCCCCGCCACCGGCGGATTGACGAAGACCGTGCCCATCGCCTCAGTCTGTTCGGCATAGGACAGGCCCAGCGGATCGGCGGCCACGCGACCGATCAAGGCGGTCTTCAGCCCCATCATGCCCAGACCGGCCAGCGTATTCGCGACCGATCCGCCCGGCACCAGCCGCGCCTTCTGCGCCTCGTGATCCGCCGATTGCGCCGCCATCAGGAATTCCGAGCGGTCACGCTCGATCAGTTGCATGATCCCCTTTTCGATCCCCAGACGGCCAAGCGTGGCATCCGATGTGGGCGCGATCACGTCCATGATCGCATTGCCGATCCCGATCACATAGGGCGTGGTCATTCGGTCTTCTCCTCATAGGGGCAAAGGTCTTCGATGGGACAGATCTTGCAGCGCGGGCGCTTGGCCTGACAGACATAGCGCCCGTGCAGGATCAGCCAGTGATGCGCGTTCTGCTGAAAGGGAACCGGCACATTGTCCTCGATCGCGCGCTCGACCGCCTCGACGTCGCGGCCCGGCGCGATGCGGGTGCGGTTGCCGACGCGAAAGATATGCGTATCGACCGCCTGCGCGGGAAAGTCGAACACGCTGTTCAAGACGACATTCGCCGTCTTGCGCCCGACGCCGGGCAGCGTCATCAGGGCGGCGCGCGATTGCGGCACCTCGCCGCCATATTCGGCCAGCAGGCGCTGGGACAGGGCGATGACATTCTTGGCCTTCTGGCGAAACAGGCCGATGGTCTTGATCTGCTCGGTCAGCGCCTCAAGTCCCAGATCCACCATCTGCTGCGGCGTCGTCACCTTGGCGAACAGCGCCTTGGTGGCCTTGTTCACGCCGACATCGGTGGCCTGCGCCGACAGCGCCACAGCCACCAGCAGGGTGAATGCGTTGACATATTCCAGCTCGGTCACCGGCTGCGGGTCGGCCTCGCGGAAGCGCGAAAAGATCGCGACCTGCGCGGCATAGGGCAACGGAGCGGGAATGCGGGATGACACAGCACGGACCATAGCCCTCAGATGCCCTGCCCCGCGCCGGTCCGCAACCAAAGACTGACATTCGCCGCGCCGCGCGCTAGGTTTGCCCGAAACCGGAAAGGTGCCGCATGTCGCAGATCAGCATGGAGTTCACCGACCGCAGGCCCTCGCGGCTGCGGATCGCTGTCACATCCGATCCTAAGGATGGCGCGGGCGATCTGGCGCATGGCACATTCGCCTCGCCCATCGGGGGGCTTGTGGCGCTTGGCACTGCAGATGCGCTTTGGGGTCTTGGCATCGTGGGCCGGTTCAGCGCGCCTCAGGTGCTGGGCGATCTGTCGGCGCGCTGGCCGCATGCGCGGCTGACCGAGGCGCCCGACCGGCTGGCCCCGATGATCGACGCGCTTTTGCAGGACGCGGGGCAGATCACCCTGCGCCTGACCGGCACGGCCTTTCAGATGCAGGTTTGGCACGGGCTGCTGCAGATCCCGGCCGGGCAAATCTTCAGCTATGCCGGACTGGCGCAGCGGATCGGGCGGCCCACGGCCCTGCGCGCGGTCGGCACGGCGGTCGGACAGAACCCGATCTCATGGATCGTGCCCTGCCATCGCGTCACCCGCGCCGATGGCAGCATCGGGAATTACCATTGGGGCGAGGCCGCAAAACGCGCCTTGCTGGCGCGGGAAGGTGCCGTCCTCGCGCCGCAATCCATCGCTGCAATGTGAGCGTCGGTTACGAAATTATTGCGTATTCCGGTAGAGTTGGCCCGGAACCCGTGCCATCTTGCCCACGTTTGGGGATCAGCCGCCGTTCAGCCTGCGAAACAGGCAATGGCCGCGTCGTAAGGACAGGCGACGTAGGATCGCCCCATGAAGAAAGGTGATAAGATGAAACTCCGTATCTCGCTGATGGCCGCAACTGCGGGCGTGCTTGCCCTTGGGGCATGCGCAACCACCGATCCCTATGGCAACCCGACGGCGCCCGGCGGCAATATGAGCCGCACCCAGCAGGGCGCCATCGCAGGCGCCGTGGTCGGCGGTCTGATCGGCGCTGGCGAAAGCCGCGAGAATGCCTTGAAAGGCGCAGTGATCGGCGCAACCGCAGGTGCGGTCGGCGGTTCGATCCTTGACCAGCAGCGCGCGGCACTTCAGCAATCGCTGAACAACCCGAATATCCAGGTGGTGAACCGCGGCAGCTATCTGTCGGTCATCATGCCGGAAACGACGCTGTTCGCGACCGACTCGGCCGCTGTCGGCGCGCAGGGCCAGAACGATCTGTACACGATCGCGCGCAACCTGAACCAATATCCCAACAGCCGCATTCAGGTCATCGGCCATACCGACAGCACCGGCTCGGCCGCCTATAACCAGGACCTGTCCGAGCGTCGCGCGCGTTCGGTCGCGGGCATCCTGTCGGCGGGCGGCGTGGCCACCGGCCGCATCGCCACCACCGGTCAGGGCGCATCCAGCCCGGTCGCCTCGAACGACAGCGCTGCCGGCCGCGCGCAGAACCGCCGGGTCGAGATCCAGATCATCCCGACCACGACCCGCTAAAGCGACCGCCCAATCGGGGCGCGAGGGGTCGGCAGCAGCGCTGCCGGCCCTTTTGCATGGCCCTCTCGATGGGGGCCGTGCAAAAGTCCTGCGGCTGAGCGTGTCTCGGCGAACCGGCGCGACAATATGCAAAAACCCCGGATGTCGCCATCCGGGGTTTTTCACTGTCCAACGGGTCTTGGTGCGACCCTTTTCTCGTTCTCAGTTCAGGCTGCCTCAGTCAGGCGACCTCAGTTCAGGCGGCGCGCTACATCGGCGATGGCCTGATCGATGCCCGCGCTGCGTTGTTCGGCAGTTGCCTGCTGACCAAGGATCTCGGACGCCGCAGAAACCGCGGTGCGGATCGCACGGTCGCGCACGGCACGCACGGCGTCGGATTCGGCGCTGGCGATCTGCTCTTCGGCCGCTTTCAGGCGACGCTCGATGGAAAGCTGCAACGCCGTCTTGGCCTTTTCGGCCTCGATGGTGGCTTCGCGCTTGGCATTGGCCACGATCTCGTCGGCCTGACCCTTCACTTCGCGCTGGCGACGCTCATAGCTGGCATAGATCTCCTGCGCTTCTTCACGCAGGCGACGTGCCTCGGCCAGATCGTTGCGGATGCCTTCGGCGCGCTTGTCCAGCAAGCCGCCGACGATCTGCGGCACCCGGTAATATACCAGGATCGCGATGAACAGCAGGAACGCCAGCGTCACCACGAAATCGGTATTGCGCAATGAGAAGAACGGACCCGTCGCCGCGAATGCCGGGCTTGCCATCAGAACGAAGAATGCGCTCAGACGTTTCATTGCAGCGCCCCCTTCAGTCGCTGATCGACAGCCGCGTTGATCGCGGCCTGATCGGCAGTTCCGCCCAGATTTTGAACCAGCGCCTCGGTCACTTCGCGGGCCACGCTGCGCGCGTCCTCGACCGCCGATGCACGGATCTCACCGATGCGCTTTTCGGATTCGACCGCGCGGGCCGAAATCTCGGCATCCGCATGTGCGATGGCAGCGTCGAGTTCCTTCTGGATCTCGGCCTTGTTCGCAGCAACGATCTTGCTTGCTTCGGCCCGGGCATCGGTCAGCGCCTTGTCATAGGCGGCTTCCGCGTCCTTGGCTTTCTGCTTGAATTCCTCGGCGGCCATAAGGTCACCGGTGATGGCGCCCTGACGATCGCTGATGACCCCGCCGATCCGCGGCAATGCCACGCGCGACAGAACCCAGTAGATGACGGCCAGCACCACAAGCAGCCAGAAGATCTGGTTGCCGAAGGTGGTGAAGTCCAACTGCGGCATGCCGGGTGCGCTGGCGGCATGACCCGCCGCACCGGCCGCGCCATGGGCCGCATCGGCCCCGTGCGCGGCAGCTTCAGCGCCGTGCTGGACTGCCGTTTCCGAATGTTCGACCACGCCGGGCGCGGTCTGTTGCAACAGGCTGATCATGTCCTACCCCATGCCGGTCGTTTCACAATCGGATGGGGGCATCGCCCCCATCCAACCGCAAGGATGGCAAAGGATCAGACTGCGAACAGCAGCAGCAGCGCGACGAGGAACGAGAAGATCCCCAGAGCTTCTGCGAAGGCCATGCCGATGAACAGCGTGGCGGTCTGCGAAGCAGCGGCCGAAGGGTTGCGCAGAGCGCCAGCCAGATAGTTGCCGGCAACGTTGCCCACACCCATGGCAGCCCCGGCCATGCCGATGCAAGCCAGACCGGCGCCGAGATACTGACCGAGTTGACCCAGGTTTTCCATATTGATGCTCCTTGAGGCTTTGGAAAGGGGTTGTGATTTGCCTGATCTGCGGGTCGGCGCTTAGTGCGCCGGATGCAGCGCGTCCTTCAGATAGACGCAGGTCAGGATGGTGAAAACATAGGCCTGGATCAGTGCGACAAGCACCTCAAGGCCATACATGGCGGTGATCGCAAGGATCGAAACCGGCGCGATGGCGGCAACGGCGGCGAAGGCGGCAAAGACCTTGATCACCGCGTGACCGGCCATGACGTTGCCCGCAAGCCGGATCGAGTGGCTGACCGGACGCACGAAATACGAGATCAGCTCGATCACGGCCAGAACCGGACGCAGCGCCATCGGGGCCGACTTGACCCAGAACAGGCCCAGAAAATGCGTGCCGTTCTTGACGAAGCCCAGCACCGTCACGCCGATGAACACCAGAAGCGCCAGCGTCGCCGTGACCGCGATATGCGACGTGGACGAGAAGGATTTGGGGATCAGCGCCAGGAAGTTCGCAAACAGGATGAAGCAGAACAGCGTCATGACATAGGGGAAGTATTTCAGCCCGTCCTTGCCGGTGACATCTTCGACCATCTTGCGGACCATGCCGTAAAGCAGCTCGGCGATGGATTGCAGACGGTTCGGGATGATGGCGCGGCCACGGGTGCCAAAGACCAGCAGCGCAATGATGCCCGCGGCGGCCAGAGCCATCCACAGCGTCGCGTTCGTGGGGGTGTACCAATGCACATGCGTGCCGCCGAACAGCGGCTTGATGATGAACTGGTCCATCGGGTGGAAAACCAGACCCTCAACTTTTTCTTCAGTCACAGCCATCGTCATTCACCCTTGTCGTCGCCGGGTTGCCCCGGTGCCTTGCCAATTTCCCGTGCCGTCCGCAGCATCGTCTTCACCCCGGCCGCAAGGCCGAACAACACGAAGACGACCATCAGAAGCGGCGTCGTGCCGAACAAGCTGTCCAGCCCAAACCCGATCCCGAAACCGATGCCCAATCCGGCCACCAGTTCGGTCACCATGCGCCAAGCCATATTGGCCTGACTGAAATGCTCTTCCCCACGAGAGCCGGGCACCGGGGCTGCCTTCTGCCCCAGACGGGCCTCAAGGTCGCGCAACCGCTCTGCGTCCCGGGCCCGCGCGATGTCCTGGTCCGGTTCCTCGGCCACCGCTCACACCCTCGTTATTGGTTGAGGCGGTGATAGGTTCTAAGCCCCCCCGAGTCAAGCAAGCAAGGCAGCGCGCTATATGACTGAAATCGCTGTGTTTATCGTTAACGCAACAGAGGGCTGCGGATGGTTTTCGGCACAGTCTGGGCGATGGCGTTTATTCAACTCTTCGGTTAAACAAAGCTGATGACCGTTGCCAGCCCGCCCTTGGACGCCATTTTCGCCGCCCTCGCCGATCCGACGCGGCGGGCCATTCTGGGCATGTTGCTTGAGGATGACATGGCGGTGACGGATGTGGCCGCGCCTTTCGAGATGAGCCTTGCGGCCATCTCGAAGCATCTTGCTGTGCTGGCCAGCGCCGGGCTGATCCGGCAGGAACGGCGCGGGCGCATCATCTGGTGCAAGCTTGAGCCGGAAAGCCTGCGCAGCGCCTCGGTCTGGATGCAGGGCTTCGGCCAGTTCGATCCGGTCGATCTTGATGATTTCGAGCGTTTCCTGCTGACCGAACTGGAAGATCAGAAGCCTACTTCACCGTGATCCGGCCATTCAGCTTGGGCGCGAAGCCCGGTCCCTGCTTGGACAGATAGTCCGCCAGCACATCCGCCAGATCCGGCCCGAAATCATATGCGTTCATGCCGTTCGTGGCGAAGACCTTATAGCCGTCGCCGCCTGCGCGCATGTAATTGTTGGACACGACGCCATAGGTTGCGTTGCGGTCAATGGGCACCCATTGCTGATCCTGACGCACCATCACGTCTGAAATCCGCGCTCCGGACGGGGCTTTCGGATCGACGGTGTATTTCAGCCCGGCCACCTGAGCGAACCGGCCCGCCGCGTCCTCATATTGGCTGGCACCGTTTTCCAAGGCCGCGACGATGTCGCTGCCTTTCAACTGAAACGTCGAAAGCGTGTTCTGGAACGGAAGCACGGTCAGCACATCGCCCATGGTCACCGGCCCCGCCGCGATCGATGCACGCAACCCGCCGCCATTCGCGATTGCGATGGAAATGCCCTGATCCTGCACACGGGCCAGCATGGCATCAGCCGCGACCACGCCCATCTCGCATTCACGCTGGCGGCAGTTTTCGCGTGCGGCATCGATGGGTGCTGCGATTTCGGCAATGCGCTTCTGCTTCAATTCCTCAATCGGCGCTGCCATTTCCTTGACACGGGCCGCGATGCGCGCATCCGGCGTGACCGAAGCATCCAGCAGGATCGGCGAGCCCTCGGCCTTGATCAGATTGCCGGCATCGTCCCATGTCAGCACAAGATGGCCAAGATATTTACTGTAGGCATAGGCGGTTACGACGGGAACCTCGGCGCCGTCAGGGCCTTTTACCATGGTCGGATAAGGCCCTTCGGCCCCCTCCATGTCGCCCAGCAGCGTGTGGCTGTGGCCACCGACAACGGCGTCGAGACCTGCGACCTCGGCGGCAATCCTCTGATCGCGGCGATATCCTTCATGGGTCAGCGCGATGATCTTGTTGACACCTTCGTCGGTCAGGCTTTGCACATCGCCCTTCAGGCTTTCCAGATCGTCCTGAAAGATGACATTCGCGCCGGGGGATGAGGTTTCGGGCGTATCCATCGCCAGCGCCGAGACGATGCCGATCTTCTGACCGCCGACATCCAGCGTCAGCGTGTCACCGACCACGCCCTTCAGTTCCGGGGATTGCGACAGATCCAGATTGCCCGAGATGACCGGAAAGTTCACACCTTCAGCCAGCAGCTTCAGACCGGCGGGGCCATCGTCGAATTCATGGTTGCCCACCGCCATGGCATCAAAGCCGATCGCGTTCATGAACTCGACCGTATCGGTGCCCTTATAGGTCGTATAGAACAGGCTGCCCTGATACTGGTCACCCGCATCCAGAACCACGACGTTCTGACCATCGGCCTGAAGCTGATCGCGCAACTCATTGATCTTCGAGGCAAGCCGGGCGACGCCACCGAAGCATTCGCCTTTGGCATCGGTCTCGGCATCGCAGGTGCTGTCATAGCTGTTGATCGGCTCGACCCTGCTGTGGAAATCGTTAATATGCAGGATGTGCAGCGTGTAATCCGCCTGCGCCGCGCCGGTGCTGAATGCCAGAACTGCCGTCGATATCAGAAGCCAGCTTTTCATCTTCATCCCCTTTAGGTCCGGTTGCGGGAAGCTTCCGGCAAGGATGGGGACAGGTCAACCGCCGATGGGCCATTTCCGGGAAAGGTTCGCGCTTGACTGCACGCCGGGCTGCGCGCAAGAACCGCGGCCATGCTGGCTTACAAAATCCTTCGCCCCGATGAATATCAGGCCCTGCGGCAAGACGGTCGCAGCGCAGGTGCGCCCGTCGATATCGCGGATGGCTTTATCCACCTGTCGACAGCCGAACAGGTGTCCGGCACATTGGCAAAGCATTTCGCGGGGGAACCGGGTTTGGTGCTGCTGGCCATCCAGACCGACGGCCTGGACCCTCTGCGGTGGGAACCTTCGCGCGGTGACGCTCTGTTTCCGCATCTCTATCGCGAATTGCGGCTGACCGACATCCTGTGGTCGCGCGAGATTGCGCTGAACGATCAGGGCCACGATCCCGGAGAACTGACATGAACCCGATTGAGCGTCTGGGCGTTCGCGCATTGCATCGTCTGGACCCCGAGCGCGCGCATGATCTGTCGATCCGCGCCTTGGCGCATGGTCTGGTGCCGCTTCCCGGCAAGCCGGTGACATCCCAGCGCCTGCGGATCAATCTGGCCAGGCTGGATCTGCCCAACCCCGTCGGGCTTGCAGCGGGATACGACAAGAATGCGGTGGCTTTGCCTGCCTTGATGCGTGCGGGGTTTGGTTTTGTCGAAGTTGGTGCCGCGACCCCGCGCCCGCAGCCTGGCAACCCCAAACCTCGCCTGTTCCGGCTTAGCGAGGATCGGGCCATCATCAACCGCTTCGGGTTCAACAATCATGGCGCGCAGGCGATTGCCGAACGTCTTGCTGCCAGACCCGCTGGCATTCCGGTCGGGTTGAATATTGGCGCGAACAAGGACAGTGACGACAAAAGCGCGGATTTTGCCGCGGTTATCGACATCGCCGGGGCATCAGCAGATTTCCTGACGGTCAACGTCTCATCGCCAAACACCGAAAAGCTGCGGGATCTGCAGGGTGCGGATGCGCTGGCGGCCTTGCTGGACCGGGCTATTTCCGCCCGTAACGCCCTGCCAAGCCGCCCGCCGCTGTTCGTCAAGATCGCCCCGGACCTTGATCCGGATGCAGTGTCGGATATTGCGGCGGTGGCCTTGTCGTCAGGGGTGGACGGTATCATCGCCACAAACACCACGCTGGCCCGCGATGGCATCGGCCCGCAGCATGCAAACCAGATGGGCGGCCTTTCCGGCGCGCCCCTGTTTGCGAAATCGACGCATGTGCTGGCGCGCCTCAGCCAGCAGATAAACGGTCAGATCCCGATCATCGGCGTCGGGGGCATCGGCTCGACCGAACAGGCATGGCAGAAGATCCGCGCGGGTGCGTCGGCCGTGCAGATCTACTCTGCCTTGATCTATCAGGGATTTTCTCTGGCCAGCCGTATCGCGCGGGACTTGGATGACCGATTGGCGCGTGAACGCATCAGCCTTGAGGAACTGACCGGCAGCGGGCTGAACGACTGGCTTTAACAGCCTAGAAGATATCCTCGTGCCCAAGAAGCTGGTTCATGCTGTTCGAGGGCTCGGTGCAACCGGCATCGCCCACGATCCGCGCCGGCACGCCAGCGACGGTCTTGCACGGCGGCACGTCGCTCAGCACAACCGAACCGGCGGCGATGCGAGAATGGTGGCCGACATGGATATTTCCAAGCACTTTCGCACCCGCACCAATCATCACGCCATTGCCGATCTTGGGGTGACGGTCGCCATCTTCCTTGCCGGTGCCGCCCAGCGTGACGGAATGCAGCATCGACACATCGTTTCCGACGACGGCGGTTTCCCCGATGACGATGGAATGCGCGTGATCGATCATCACGCCCGTGCCGATCTTCGCCGCAGGGTGGATGTCCACGCCGAACACCTCCGAGCAGCGCATCTGCACGAAATACGCCATGTCCGAGCGGCCCTGCTGCCACAACCAATGCCCGATGCGATAGGCTTGCAGCGCCTGATAGCCCTTGAAGAACAGGATCGGCTGCATCAGGCGATGCGTTGCCGGGTCACGATCATAAACCGCCAGCAGATCGGCCTGCCCCGCCTGCGAAAGCTCGGGTGATTGGGCGAATGCGTAATCCGCGATCTCGCGCAGGATCTGTTCGCTCATCTCGCGCGAGGCCAGCTTCAGCGAAAAACGATAGGCCAACGCCGCCTCGAACGTCGAATGGTGCAGCAGACCGGCATGGATCAGCGCACCCAGCAAAGGCTCATCGCGCACGGCGATGCGCGCCTCGCGCTGGATGCGCGCCCAGATCGAGCTGTGAAGCTCATCGCTCCGGTCTTCCGAAATGGGTTCGACCATATCTTTCTGAACGTTCATATCGGCGCGCCTGTCAGTCTGGGTCCAATACCACACTTAGCGCATGATGCCCCATTCTTAAAGGGCTGCTCAGTCCGGCAGACGCAGTTCCCACCAATGCAGCACGATCCGCACCCGCCCGCCTGCCGCGAACTGGCCGCCGACTGCCGACAAGCGCAGCGGTGTGGGGGTGTAATAGGTCAGCGGCGACGACAGGATGCCCCGCGCCCATGACCCGGCGCTTTTGCCAAGGTTTTCGCCAAAGCGGTTGATGGCATCGCCATGGCCCAGCGACCAGCTGGTGGCGCTGCCGGTGATCGTGGTCAGCACCCGCGCCGTCGCGCCGATCAGCATGGCGCCTGCCGGGATCACCATGCTGGTCGTCACCGACCCGCCTGCGGTCAGCGTGACATCCTCGGACAGTTGCCCCGCAATCAACCCGGATCCGTGCTGGCCAAGGCTCAGCGCGCCGACAACCCAGCCCGAGCCGTTATGGATCGCCGCCAGTCCACGGTCGGCAATCATGGCCTTGCGGCCAAATCGCGGTTGCACAAAGACCCAACCGCCGTTTGCGCCGATGGCGATCTTGCCCGCCTGCCCTTCCCAGCCATTCGTCGCACCGGCAGGCACTGCCCAGCACATGCCATCCACCACCGTCGCGGGCGGCGTGACCCGCGTGATGCTTTGCAGGACCAGATCCACCTGTCCGTCCAGCCGCATCAGCGCGTCGTTGACGGTGACATGCTTTTGCGCCTGCGCCGGCAGCAGCAGCGGCAGGTCGATATTTGCGGTCACGTCAGCCATTGATCGTCATCCTCGCATAGGGGCCCGCACCAAAGGTGTCGGACAATTGGGCAATCTCGATGGTGAAGGCGCCCGCCGCCTTCGCCGTATTCCATATCGTCTGGGGAACCACCCATCTCGCCTCGGACGGCATCGCCTGCGCCAGCAGTGCGCCCCCCTGCACCAGCCGGGTGGCATAACGCTCTTGCGCCTCGCCCAAGGGCACATCGGGGCCGTCCCAACCGTCGCCCTGAATGCGGGTTCTGCGGATCCAGCTGACCGTGTTGCCATCGACGCTCAGATGACACGGCGTCAGCGGCCGCAGCCCTGCGCCCCGGAACGCCGCAGCGATGTGACGATAACTCGCATCGTCGGGCGCGCGGGTGCCGGGACCGATCCGCCAATGCCGCAGCTGATTGCGCGCCGACGGAGGCAGATCGACCTGCACGGCCGCACCGTCCAGCAGCACCACCTTGCTGCCCACCGGCCAGACCGCAGGCATGAAGGCATCGGTGCCAGACTGCCCGCGCAACCGGGTCGAGATCTCCCACACGCCCGGCCCGATCAGTACCGCATCGCGAAACTGCAGCAGTTCCCAGCTTTCAGCCGAACCGTCGCCAACGGCCAGAAGGTTCGCACCGCTCAGCAAGGCATCCACCGTCGCCGAGGCAAGCACGCCGCCCTTGACGCGCAGTCGCAACGGCGCGCCCAAGTCCCAGACACCCGGACGCGCTGCCGCCAGCGGCGACAGCGTTTCCCCCATGACCGAAGGCGTGGGCAGGGTCGTGTTCAACTTGTAGCCGCCCGCCTGCTCGACCGAGGCCCAGACCGCAGCCGATCCCGGCCAGGGCGTTGCCGTCACCGCAAGATGCGGCGCATGGGGAATTTCATCCCCCCGCAACAACGGCAGGTCCAGAAAAACCGGCCAGACAGGGATCGGCGGCTGGAATGCCCGAGTTTCGGTCTCGCCTTCGACCACGCGGGCCGGGCGATAGATGCCGGGTTCGACCCTGACCGCATCCACCGTGATGGCTCCGGCGCGCTCGACACGGTCGATGCGCCAGCGCTTTGCTTCACCCCGTCCTTCGGAAAGGCGGACGACATCGCCGGGTCCCAGGTGATCCAGACTGGGGGGAAGCGCAAAGCGCACGCCATCCCGCGCCACCATCGTCTCCGAGATCCAGCGCTCGACCATGGCCTGACCTTCGCCCCGCGTCAGCGCCATCGGCAATTCGCTTTCAGAAACCGCCAGAAAATCGCCGCCTGACAGGCGGGTTTCGGCCGTGCGCGCCGAATAGTCGCTGCCCGCCTCGATATGGGTCAGCCGCAATCTGCCCGGCAACTCGGCCTCAGCGGCACGCGATACTTCAGGCTGCGACAGATCCTCGGTCATCGCCATGTCATCTGGGGCAAGCTCGGCATCGACAGCGGCGCTGCGCATCCGGAAACCCAGAACGCCGTCACGCTCGACCGCGTCGAAGCCATGCGACAGCATCAGCGGCTGCAAGGCCGCACGGCCGCTTTCCTGTCCGCTGATCGCATAGCCCTTGACCAGCCCGTAAATCGCCGAGGTATCAAACGCCCGAACCCCGGCATCGCGGCAAAGCTCGGCCACGACATCCGCCAGAGGCACGGCCCCAGCGCGACCGTTCAGCCAATGCCCGCGTTCCCATGCAGGGCCGTCCGACCAAAGGTCGGTGCGTGCCGGAAAGGCCGGATATGGCCGCGCATCCCAGGCCCAGACATGGGCGCGATCCATTTCGATCATGCGCCCTGCCGCCGCGCGACCAAAGGCCGCCCGCTGCGGATTGTTCGCAGGATCGCCCCAGAATTCGGTCATCGCCCGGATATAGGCCGCCTGCACACCATCGTCGCGCCGCCCATCCGAGAACCACGGCAACATGGATTCCGAACTCATCGCGTCCAGAAACTTGTTGGGCTGGTTCGTGCCCTTATCCAGCGCGGCGCACCCCATCTCGGTGAACCAGACGGGCTTGGAGCCGGGGATCCATGGGCTTGAGCCTGCACGCCGTTGACCGCCAACCCGGTCATGATGCTTGTTCAGCCACCAGTTGCGAATGTCCTTGTAACGCCAGATCCAATGCTCGTGAAACAGCCCGTCGCGGATGGGCGTCCGGACCTGCATCTGCCGGTCCTCGTCGCGGGCGTAATACCAGTCATACCCCTCGCCGCCCGCAACGTTGGCGCGCAGATAGGCAGGGTTGTCGATCTGGCCCCAATGCGCATCCAGATGATCTTCGCCGTCGCGCCAGTCGGACAGGGGCATATAATTGTCGATGCCGATGAAGTCGATCTCATCGTCGGCCCACAGCGGATCAAGGTGGAAATACACATCGCCATCCGCGGTGTGATAGCCGAAATATTCCGACCAATCGGCGGCATAGCCGATCTTGACCCCATCGCCCAGAATGGCACGCACGTCGCGCGCCAGCCGGCGCAATTGCGCGACTGCCGGGAACGTGCCGTTCACCGCCTGGATCTGCGTCAGCCCCACCATCTCCGAGCCGATTAGGAACGCGTCGATCCCGCCCGCCGCCGCGCAAAGATGCGCGTAATGCAGGATAAACCGGCGATAGGACCATTCCGCAGGCCCGGTATAGGTGATCTGCGTGCCCTCGACCTGAAACTGGCTTGCCTGAGCGCTGCCGAAAAAGCGCGCGACTTCGGTGGCAGCCTCGGCTGTGCCGACAGGCGTGCCCTCGCGGCCCGGTGCGATGCTTGACGTGATGCGCCCGCGCCACGGCATGACCGGCTGATGTGGCGCGCCGCTCCATGGGTCGGGCCGACCGTTGCCTGCCATCTGCTCCATCAGGATGAACGGATAGAATACGGCGCGCCGGCCGCTTGCGGAAATCTCGTGCAATGCCTCGATGACCGAGCCATCGGCAGGCGTGCCGCCATAGATCGGGCGGCCGTCAAGCCGTGCGACCTGTTGCGCGGCATCGCGCCCGATCCCCCCCGCGCGCCACGCCATGCCCTGCCCGTCGCGCGAGCGATCCTCGACCTTGGGCTGAACCGTGCAGTTGCCGACACGCAGATCGTCGCCGAACCATGACACCACCAGCGAGACCGAACCGACACGCGGCAATTCCCGCCCCAATGTCCGCAGCGACGCCTGAAAGTCGGTTCCCGCGACCGGAGTGTTGCGGTTGATGACCTGCGTTTCACCCAGCCCCATGTCATAGCTGACAGCGGTCGTCGCCAGCGAATACTCGCCGGTTCCGGGGATCAGCGCCACCGCCTCGACCTCGCGCGACATGCCGCGACCCTGCTTGGCCTGCCGGGTGACCTCAAAATGCAATTGCGGGACACGGTTGCCCCAACGCTCCAGGGCCAGATCCTCCAGAACGACATAGGCAATCCCGCGATATGCAGGTGCGCTGTCGCCCTCCTGCGCCTTGATGGCGGGATCGGGGATCTGTTGCTCATCGCCGGGGTAGACACGCATGTTCAGTTCGTCAGGTGAGACCTCCTCGCCATCGGCCCAGACCCGGCCGACACCAAGGATTGGACCCTCGCACAAGGCCAGCGCGAAGCTCAGCTGATAGCCGATCTCGGTCACGGTGGGACGCGATGCGCCTTTGCCGCCACCCTGCTTGCGTCGCGTCTCGACCAGCGGTCCGGTCCAGATGGTATGGCCGGGCACACGCATCTGCCCCCAGATCCGGGGGATGGGCTGGCCCTCGCCTGCGGTCTGCATGCGCAGCCGGTCGACCCGCCCGGTTTCAACCGCTTTCGACCCCGCGCCCAGCAGACGCTGGTCGATGACCCGGCCCAGCGTCGCCCCGACCGCACGTCCGATCACGGCGCCGGAAAGCCCCAGTACCGTGCCGCCAAAGCCTGCGCCGATGGACGCGCCCGCAGCCGCCAGAAGTATCGTCGCCATAAGCGGCCTGTCCTTTCCTTAATCCAGTGGCGGGAAGCTGAACCGTCCCGCAATGCGCCCCCGCCAAGGCGCCGAAAGCGGACTTTCGACGACCCCGTGGCGGTCATATGCGTGAATGAAGCGCGGCTCTGGCCCTGTTTCGGCCAGAATACCCATGTGTTTGGCAATCGCGTCGGGCCGCATCCGAAAGATCAGCACCACGCCCGGCGCGTCCTCGGTCGCCGGCAGCAACAGGCGCGCGGCCCCGGCCATCAGCAATTCGTCATCGCCGATTTCGCCCCAGTCCGAGGTATAGGCCGGCATCCGCTCGGGCTCGGGGCCGTAAAGTTCGCGCCAGATGCCGCGCACAAGCCCCAGACAATCCGTCCCCGCCCCCTTGGTCGAGGCCTGATGGACATAAGGCGTGCCGATCCAGCCCCGTGCCGTGCTGACCACGACGCTCATCGGTTCACCTGCGGCGCGATCAGCCAATCCTCGGGCGGCAGGTGCGGAAAGCCGCGAAAGTTCAGATAGTTCAGGAACTTCATCCGGCAGGTTTCGGCTCGCTTGTCGCAGCCTGCGGTCAGCTTGACGCGATCGCCGGGCGCGGGTTGCAGGCCCAGTTCGGCCCAAAGCTCGACCTCGCGCTGCATCCCGGTCAGCAGCAGATCATGCTTGATCTGACCGCGTAGCCCCGCGGCCGCGCCTGACAGGACGATCAGCTGGCCACGCTCGAACCAACGCGCGTCATGCCGGTCGATCTGGCGCAGACGGACCCGCTGACCGTCAACCTGATCGACGATGCCCAGGGCGGAATAGCCGGGCGCATCCAGATTGAACCGGCATTGCCCGTCGCCCAGATCCGCCGAGCAGCGCGGATGATAAACCCGACCCTGCGCGCGGTTCAGCGGCTCGGACAGACCACGCAATTCAGCGCGAAACGACCCGCCGCTGCGGCTGATTTCACCCAGATGACCACGGAACACCAGACTGCGGTTTTCCGGATCGCTCCAGTCGACATCCCAAAGCTGCACATCCGCACTGTCCCAGCGGCCCGCCATCAGATCCAGCTCGGTGATCGCGCTGTCCGAAAGCGCCCCGACGGCCTCGCTGTTATCCACCGACAGGCCCGAGCCCTGCACAACCGCCTTGGCGCTTAGCCCGCTATCCGGGCGGAAGGTCATGCCGCCGAACTCAAGCGCGCGGTCATGATCGGTAAATCCCAGCACCAGACCGTCGCTGCGCGTGACGGCCCATGCGCGTGCAATCGTTTCCCCCTTCACAGCCGCACCTCCACGACCGGAACTTGCGGTAGATCACCCGCATGAAACGACGCGACCGAAACGGCAATGCGGTCGGTATCGAAGCGCACGGGAACATCGAACTCGAACCCCGCGGTCACCTGCGCGCCGTCCGGCGGGGCCACGTTGAAGGTCAGAATGCCCAAAGCGGTATCCACCACGAAATCCTGTCCCTCGAACTGCTCGACATTCCCGACACCGGCGCGAACGGTCCCGGAAACGGGCTTTGCAACCGGACGCCAGTATTGCGCCGGACCGGACTGATAGGATTTGCGCAGAGCAAACTGTGTCCGCAAACCGTCGCCCAGACCCAGAATCTGATCCTGATAGAACGTCGCCGTGCTGGGGGCCGACGATTTGAAATCCGACCAGTCCTTCCAGCGAAAGCCGTGCAGCTGCCCGGCCCGCGCCTCGAAGAACGCAATCAGCGCCGCCACGTCATCCAGCGACCGCAAGCCCATTCCCGCGTCATAGCGGCGGCGTGAATGCGCCCAGGGGCTGCGGCGTTCCTCGTGACCGTTTGTCATGGCGACGATCTCGGTGCGCCGCTCGGGGCCGCCGACCGACCCGAAGGACAGGTTCGCCGGAAATCTGATCTCGTGAAATGCCATCTCAGCCGTTCCTTTCGCCACGCGCCAACAGGCGCGACATCTGCGCGGCCATCTGGCTTTGCGAACGCTGGAAGCCCGCAACATCAGGGGTCGAGATATTGAAGGTCACGTTGACCGGACGCCCGCCCCCGGCCGCAGCCACGCCCAGCTTGCCATCCGCGCCACGGCGCAGGGGCATGATCGCTTCGGGGCCCGCCTCTCCCATCAGGCCGGTTGCGCCGCGCATGGGAAAATAGGTCGGCGCGCTGACCACGCCGCCTTTGGCAAAGGGCATCACCCGCCCCTGCGTGAACGCGCCGCCATTGGCGAAAGGCATCGCGCCCGACACCAGCCCCGTCACCCCCTGCGAGATCGCACCCGCCAAAGCCTGCTGGATTGGCTTCATCGCGACGGCAAAGGCCGTGTCGGCCATGCTGCGCGCCACGCCTTTCAGCGCATCCGACAGCTTCATGCCGTCAAAGACCAGCCCCTCGAACGCGCGCCGCAAGCCGCTGCCGATCCCCGAGGCAAGCGATCCCACCTCGCGATTTGTATACAGCATCCCCTCGCGCAGGCGCGAAAGCTCCTGCTCAAAGGCGGCGGTCACCCGGCCGCTTTCGTCCAGACTGCGGCCAAGCGTGCCCTCTCCGGTCTCGCTCAGCGAGCCGAACCCATCCTTGTTCGCCACGGTGGCGCCTCCTGTTTCTCAAGCCTTCGGCGCCGCCGCCCGGTCGGGGTAGCGTGCTGCCAGTTCCGCCAGACGGTCACGCGTCATGGCGCGCGCCCCCGGCTCGATGCCAAGCATCAGCGCCAGTTCCGCAGGGGTCAAAGCCCAGAACCGATCCGGGGTCAGACCCAGCCCGCCCATGCGCGCCGGGCCAAGGCCGACCTTCATCAGCCCTGCCCAGTCCAGACCCAAGGCGCTCATGCGCCCTCGACGCGGAAGGCGCGGGCCAGAAGTTGCGCCGCCAGATGCGCCGCAGCGACCGGACCGCCCTTCAGCTCGGCCAGCGCAAATTCATCCGCCGCGCCCTGCCAGCCCCCGCCGCGCAGACCGGCGATCAGCACGGCGATCACGTCACGACTGGAAAAGCGCGCGCCCTCGAAGCGTTCGACCAGCGCGATCATGCTGTCGGCCCCCAACTCGGTCTCAAGCTCGGCCAAAGCACCCAGCGTCAGCTTGGCCACATGCGGCTGACCGTCCAGCCAGACCTCGACCTCGCCTGCGAAGGGGTTGACCATGTCACAGGGTGACGAAGTTGATTGCGCCCGCGCTTGCCATGGAAATCTCATAGCTCGCCTCTCCGTTATAGCTGCCGGAATATTCCAGGGATGTGATCTGGAACGGACCTTCGATCGTGCCGAAATCCGGCACGACGACCTGAAAACGCGGCACCTCTCCGTCAAAGAACACCTGCCGCGCCCGTTCGTCCGTGGTGCCGTCGCGAAAGACGCCCGACCCCGAGATGGTGGCCGAGCGCACACCCGCACCGCCCAGAAGCTCGCGCCAGCGACCTTCGCTTTCGATGCTGGTCACATCGATCGTTTCCGCGTTGAACGCGATCCGCGTTGCCCGCAGGCCGGCGATCGTCTCGAAAAAGCCGTCGCCGGTCATATCCATCTTGATCAGAAGGTCACGCCCGTTCTGCACCGCCATAGCCTAACTCCTTGCCCCAAGATCAATGCGCGCGCGAAAGGTCAGATCGACCCGCCGCCCCGCGCCATTTTCTGCACGGCGCGCCCGCGCGCGCTGAAACCACATTCCGACCAGATGCCCGCTTTCCAGCGACAGTTCCGCCGTTTCCAGCGCCTCGCTGACAGCCACTGCCGCAGCCTTCACCGCGCCAAAGCCGTTCGCATCATCCGACCCCGACAGGACCGAGACGACGAAATCATGCTGCGATCCCGCGCCCGTCATATCGCCGGCATCCCGCACATCCTCGGGGCCCAGCGACACATAGGTGCCGGTCGGGGCTGCCACGGGCATCGCGTCATAGATCGCATCCCCCACAAGCGCCTCCAGCGCATCGCTGCCTCGCAATGCCTGATAGACCGCCGCCTGCAATGCGGCCGTCGCTGCATAGCTCATACCGCGCTCTCCTCTTTTGCGGTCAGGACCAGATAGCGACCCTCGCGGTCGCTTTCGGCGACGGCCTCGATGCGGAAGCGCCGCTCGGCCGGGCCGCTTCCCATGCGCAGCCTCTGATCGGGGCGCGGACGACGAGGATCGCCAGCGCGTGCCGCCCGGACGATGATCCGCCACGACATCACGCTTTGCGCCCCCACCTCGGCGAAACGCTCGCCGCCCGCGCCCGACCGCATCTCGGCCCAAAGCTGGCCGACGGGTTGCCAGGACAGCTGAAAACCGCCCATCCCGTCCGGCACGCGGACCGTAGATTCCAGAACCACAGGCACCGTCAGTCGCGGCGCGCTCATCCGCGCCTGCGCGAAGCGCCGCGCCCTCCCAGCACCCGGACCGCCCGCCAGCGCTCGATCAGCGACGACACCCCAAAGGGCAAGGCCGAGGCCGTGTCCTCAAAGCTGCGATCCTCATAGTAACGCGCCGCCAGCAGCAGCACGGCTTGCGCCAGATCGGCGGGGACGGCATCCCAGACCGCGCCGAACCCGGCTGAAAAGGTCACCGTCACAAAGCCCGCCTCGGGAACCACCGGTAGCCATCCGCCGCGCGGCATCAGCATCGGCCGCTGCATGTCCGGCGCCAGCCGCCATGTCGACGCATCGACCGGAACCACCTGGCCAAAGCCATCGTCGATTTCGACGCGTTCGATCGTATTGACCGGCGCCAGCGGCATGGGATGCCCCCTCGGGTCGCGCCAATCCTCAAGCCGCAGCCGGAACTGCCGCGCCAGAAGCACCTTTCCCGTCCGCGCCTCGATCGTGCCGATGGCCGCGCGCAGGAACCCTGCCAGCGCCGCCGTTTCGGCTTCATCCTCGGCCATCTCGAAGCCGCTGCCCAGCCGCAGATGGGCACGCAGCCCCGCGACGGGCAGCGCCTCAAGCGCCGGGGCCGTCAATTCCACAAGCATCATCTTCGAACCTCCCGCTTGCACGGTCGCTGCATTGATCAGGCGAAACTGGGGCCGCGCGATCCGCCCTTCGCGCGCGCGGACAGCCTTGCCAGTCGGGCGGACATGGCGCGCGCGGCCCCCTTCGGCCTAGATCAGCCGAAGACCATCAGCTTGATGGCGCGGGCATCGGTCACACCGCCGCCGACGCGCTTGGTCGCATAGAAAAGGACATGCGGCTTGGCCGAGAAGGGATCGCGCAGCACGCGCAGATCGGGACGCTCGACGATGGTATAGGCCGACTTGAAATCGCCGAACGCGATCGAGGCCGAGCCGTTGGCAATGTCGGGCATGTCCTCGCACAGCAGCACCGGATAGCCCAGCAGTTGCGGAGGCTGGCCCATGGACAGGCTGTCGGCCCACAGGAAGCGCCCGTCCGTGTCGCGCATCTTGCGCACGGCAGCCGCGGTTTTCGAATTCATAACGAAGCTCGCATTGGCGCGGTATTGCGCGGCCAGCGCATAGACCAGATCAATCAGCGCGTTGGCCGGGTTGGCTGCGGCGAAATCGCCCGTCGCACCCGAAGGGATCGTGCCGATCTGTACGTTGTTGGCCGTGGCATTCGCCGCACGCGCATGGGTCAAGAAGCCACGCGGCTTGTTCACGCCGTCGCCGCTGATGAAGGCGGTCGCTTCGGCGCGGATGAACTTGTCTGCGATGCGACCCGCAAGCCAGCTTTCCACATCGAATGCGCCGTCATCCAGCAGACGCTGGCTGGCCTTTGGCATGGCGGACAGTTCGTGCACCGGAATGACCACGCGCTGCACGGTCGGGGTCGCAGTGTCGGCGGTAATGTTCGCGGTCTCGGTGGCCCAGCCATGGGCGATGTCGCCCATATCAACCAGCATCTCGAAGGTCGCCGATTCCACGGTCACCACATTGGCGACCTTGCGCAGCGAGGGCATGCTATTCAGCGCTTCCTGCACCTGCACGGCGACGGTCGGCGCGGCCAGAAAGCCCGCATCCGAGGTCGAGTTCATCGCCTTGCCCTCCAGCGGCAGACCGCGCAGCGCGCCGTCATCGCCATGGCGGATATAGGCGTCGAACGCCTTTTGATGCGGAGCGCCGCCATCCGCCTCGGCGGCCAGAGGTGCGCGGGCGCGGGAAAGGTTCTTGCGGTCCAGCATGGTCATGCGATCTTCCTGTGCTTCCAGTCGTTTCTGAATATCCGTGCGGAAAGACTTGAGTTCATTCACGAACCCCAGCATTTCGGCGCCCAGTTCACCGGGCATGTCCGCCCCGGCCGCGGTTTTCACCTCGGTCATGGTCCCCTCCGTCTTTGGTGAAATCACTCGGCGCGCAGCGCCATGGTCGCGGCGCGGAACGCCGCCGCCATCTCAAGGCTGCGGTCGGATTTCTTGCCGACCTTCGCCTCTGCCAGCATGGGAAATGTCACCAGCGACACCTCCCACAGCTCAACCTCGGTCAGCATGCGGCGGCCCTTGCCGTCCCGCTCTGCGGAAATCGTGCGATAGCCGATCGACAAGCCGTCGATCGCGCCCGCGGCGATCAGCGCCGCCGCCTCGCGGGCCTGAGCGATCTCGGGCAGCAGGCGGCCCTTGACCCACAGCCCCTTGTCATCCTCGCGGATGTCGTCCCAGACGCCGATGGGACGGGCGGGATCGTGCTGCCACAGCATCCGCACCTTGTCGCCCCGCGCGGCCAGACGGGCCAGACTGGCCGCATAGGCGCCCTTGACGACGACATCGCCGCCCTGATCGGTCAGGCCGAACAGACTGCCATAGCCCTCGATCTGCGTGCCGTCCGACACGATCTGCGCGCCCTGAGCATATTTCAACTCAAGCCCGTAATCCTTGCTCTGCAAGATCAGCCTCCTTTCGGGGTAAAAGACAGGATCGACTGGACCGCCTGGGTCAGGATCACCGCGACGACGCCGTAAACGGTCATCCAAAGCCGCCGCTCCAGCCCCTCGATCAGCCCCTCGATCCGTTCCAGCCGACGCTCGACCTGCCCGAATTGCAGCGCCATGATCCGCTCTTGCGAATCGAAGCGCTGGTCGTGCCAGTCGAATGGCTCTTTCAGGAAACGCGAGCCCTCCATTCAGCCCTCCGTCAGCGGAGGCAGGCCCAGCACCGCCCGCTTTTCGGCAACCGACAGGAACTCGGCGGCGCCGACGCGCTGCCAAAGCTGGTCGCGTTCCTCGGCCAGGGCGGGGACCTGATCGGGATCGGGCCGCAGATCGACCTCGGCCCCCAGATGCTCGGACAGCCACCACGCAACGCTGCTGGCCACCCGAGACACCAGCGGCAGGACGGTCAGGCGATAGAACGCCCGATGCGCCTCGGCATAATTGGCATAGGTCGCATCGCCCGGAATGCCAATCAGCATGGGCGGCACGCCGAAGGCCTGCGCGATTTCGCGCGCGGCGGCCAGCTTGGTCTCGTGGAATTCCATGTCGCTGGGCGAAAACCCCATGGGCTTCCAGTCCAGACCGCCCTCCAGCAGCATCGGACGCCCGGCATTGCGCGCGCCCTGATGGTGCATCTCCATCTCGGTCACCAGCCGGTCGTATTGATCCTCGGACAGGCTGCCCTGCCCGTCCGCGCCCCGATAGACGATCGCCCCCGAAGGCCGCGCGGCATTGTCCAGAAGCGCCTTCGACCAGCTCGAGGCGCTGTTATGCACATCGACCGCAACCGCCGCCGCCTGCATGGGCGACAGGCCGTAATGGTCGTCCAGCGGGTGAAAGCTGCGGATATGGCAGATCGGATCGGGGCTGCCGGTCATGTCGAAACGCACCTTGCGCCCGCCGACGGCATATTCGTAAGCCTCGGGCCAGCCATCCGCGCCGGGCACCACCGCCATCCGGTCCGAACGCAGCACATGCAATTCGGCGGGCAGGCCCTTGGGCGTCTCGCCCACGGCTTCCAGATAGCCGTTGCCCGACAGCAGGATCTGCCCGAACAGCGCCTCGAACAGCTCGGCCCGGCCCTGCCCCGCATTGGGGCGGCGCAGCAGATCCAGCGCCGGATGCATGTCATAGCGCCGCTCGCGGTCCTGACAGATCAGCGGCACGGCGGCGGCGGCCTCGGCGATCAGCCGGACGGCGCGAAAGCCCACCGGATTGCCCGCAAAGCCCGTCCGCGTCATCGAGGCCGTATCGCGGGCCGACCACACGACCCGACCCGAGCCCGCCGCCAGCGCCACCACCTTGCCGGTCGCGCTGGCCTTTGTCTCGACCGGGGCCGGGGCGGTGGCCGCGCCCCGCCCGAACCAGGGAAAAGCCATGGTTTCCTCCTGAAATACGAAAAGAAAAGGGCCGCCCGAAAGCGACCCCTGTTGCAGTCACGTCCCGCCGTGGCGCGCATCGCGCGGGCCCGATCAAGGGGCCGGCGATGCGGGGGACAGGCCCCCTAAAGTCCCCGGACCGAGGGACGGCGATAGGTTGCCGCAGGCTCGATCATCAGCTCGTGGATGGCCCAGACCAGCGCATCCAGCCGGTCGGGCGAGCCCTTGCCCTGATAGCCCGCGACGGTCATGCGGCACATCTGATCCTCGACCGCGCCCAGCCCGCGCAGATGCCGCACGCGGCCCTGTTCGTAAAGCGCCGCGACCGGCTCGGCCCGCAGGCCCTTGCCGCGACCGGCGCGCAAGGCCCGGAACGGCACCAGCGGGTCGATCTGGCGGATCACGCTTTCGATCAGATCGCCGCCCTGATTGACCTCGGCGACCAGCCGTTCCGCGCCATGCCGGTCCATCGCGGCAATCGCCGCCCGCGCCCAGTCCGTAGGCCCGCCCCGGACCGAGGCATCCTCCAACACATAGGCCCGCCATTCCGTCGCGGGCCCCTCGGACACGACGCCCGCCACCACGATCCCGCATTCGTCCGAAGCCGCCCCCGAGGTCACCGCCGGATCGACCGCGACGACGATGCGCGACAGCTTCGGCGCCGTCTCGACGCGGCAACCTTCGACCATGGTGGTCGTCCACAGCGCGCCTTCGACATCGTCCAGCAGCAGGCCTTCCAGCTCCTGCCGGCCCAGCCGCGTGCCGGCATATCGCGTCTCGACCTCGGCCAGAAAGCTCTCGGCCAGATAGGCGCGGTTCGCATCGGTCGGCGCATGGGTGGTAACGGTCGACGCCGCGCCAAGAATGCGCTTCAAGACGCCCACATTGCGCGGCGTCGTCGTCACCACCTGCTGCGGATGTTCGCCCAGCCGCAGCGCGAATTGCAGCATGTCCCAGGTATCCTCGGCCTTTTTCCACTTGGCCAGCTCATCGACCCATGCGGCGTCGAATTGCGGGCCACGCAAGGCCTCGGGCTCATGCGCCGAAAACACCTGCGCCGTGGCCCCGTTCGGCCAGACCAGACGCCGCCGCCCGGCTTCCCATACCGGGCGGCGGTCGGGGGGCGAGCAGGCCAGAATGCCCGACTCGCCAAAGACCATGACATCGCGCGCCTGATCGAAGGTCTCGCTGACCAGCGCCACGCGATGCGCGCGGCCCGGTGCATCCGGGGTCGCCCCCTCGACCTGCGCGCGCACCCATTCGGACCCGGCGCGGGTCTTGCCCGCCCCGCGCCCGCCCATGATGACCCAGCTTTTCCAGTCGCCCTCGGGCGGAAGCTGGTGGGGCAAGGCCCAGAACTCGAACAGCCACGGCAACGAGGCCAGCGCGTTGTCGCTAAGCCCCCCCAGAAACTCGTCAACCTCATCCGGCTCTGCGCAGGCAAGCCAGGCGGCGCCCGACTTCATCTCGTGCCGCGCCCAGGTCGAGTGCGCCTGCACCGACCTGTCCGGCAGCATCCTTGCGAAGCTTGTCAACCTTGCCCCTTTCCTCCAGCACCAGATGGGCCGCATCGCGCAGCGCGCGGACCAGCTTGCCGGATTCCTTCAGTTCATCAGTTTCACCCAACCTGATCTTGTCCCGAAGCCGGGCAAGATCCGCAGCGTAGGACCGAAACAGTCCATCCGCGATATCCAGCACGTCCATCTCGTCGGTCTCATCGACCGTGAACGGGCCTTCCGGTGGCTTTTGCCCCGGATCGAAGTTGATCGTCATTGCGGTATCGCCCTGCCCTCGTGTGCCTGTCCGCACGAGCGAGAGACGAAAAAAGCGGCCCAAGGTCCATGACCCGGCCGCTTGCCCATCTCTCCCAGCATGTGTAATTTCTACTTTAGGGCGTTCGCTGAGTCAACGTTAAACCAAAGGTTGCTTTACCCTTTGTAAATAATCCCTGAAAAACAATGAATTGCCCAGCGCAACACCGTTGCGCACGCTGCATGCAACGGGGCGGTTTCACCCGCCCCGATGCCGTGGAATCAGTCGCTTTGCACCGGCGTCAGCGGCTCGCCGCGCTGGCGTTCGATCTCGCGCCAGCGGGCGACATTGGCGTTGTGTTCCTCCAGAGTGCGCGCGAATGCGTGCCCGCCCGAACCATCGGCCACGAAGAACACATATTGCGTATCCTCGGGATCCAGCGCCGCCGCGATCGAGGCGCGGCCCGGATTGGCGATGGGCGTCGGCGGCAGCCCGTCGATCTGATAGGTGTTATAGGCCGTGCGCCGCCGCAATTCCGACGCACGGATGCCCCGGTCCAGCACGCCCTTGCCCTCGGTGATGCCATAGATCACCGTCGGGTCGGTCTGCAGCCGCATTCCGTCACGCAGACGGTTCACGAAGACGCTGGCAACCACGCGCCGCTCGGCGGCGACCGCGGTTTCCTTCTCGATGATCGAGGCCATGATCAGCGCCTCTTCGGGATTGGCATAGGGCAGCCCGGTCTCGCGCGCCTCCCATGCGGCGGCCAGCGCGGCGGATTGGCGGCGCTGCATTTCTTCTAGCAGCGGCGCGCGCGCCCCGCCCTTTTGCAGATCATAGGTATCGGGCGCCAGACTGCCCTCGGCGGGAACATCGGCGATGTCGCCGGTCAGGAAACCGGCCTGCTTCAACCCCTCGACGATCTGCCAGCTTGTCACGCCCTCGGCCACGGTCAGGCGCAGACGCACGTCCGACTTGGCCTCGGCGGCGGTGATCGCCTCGGGCGCGGGTTCGGTCGCGGGGTTGTATTTCGCTTGCTCGGCCATCTCGCCGGTCTGGGCATCCGTGTCGCGCAGCACGACCGAATTCTCGCGCACGCCGATGCGGAAAATCACCTCGGTGCCACAGGTCGACGGCCCGCCAGCGGTCACCGTGTTCACGATATCCTGCATGCTGACATTCGGCGGCACCAGATAGGACCCGAATTTCAGATCCCGCGCCTTGCCCTGATAATCGGCCCCGGCGCGGAAGATATAGGCGTTCGACACCACGCCCTGCTGCGCCAGTTGCTGGCTGACGGCATTCAGGCTGGCCCCCGGCGCGACCCGCACGCAGGCGGCCGAGGCATTCGGCCCCGGCGCCACATAGGCATGTTTCGCCCATGCGACCGCGCCCGCCATCGCGACCAAAATGACAACCAGCAGCGTCAGGAAATTCGACGCGATGTTGCGCCAGATCATCCCTGCACCTTGCCCATCACAAGGCTGGCATTGGTGCCGCCGAAACCAAAGCTGTTCGACAGGACGTAATCCACCTTGCGGCGCACGGCGGCATTGGCCGCCAGATCAATCGCGGTTTCCCGCGCGGGGTTGTCCAGATTGATCGTCGGCGGGCAGATCTGGTCGCGGATCGCCAGAATGCAGAAGATCGCCTCGACCGCGCCCGCAGCCCCCAGCAGATGCCCGATACTGGATTTGGTCGAGGACATGACAACATTGCCCGCCGCATCGCCCAGCAGCCGCTCGACCGCGCCCAGTTCGATCACGTCGGCCATGGTGCTGGTGCCATGCGCGTTGATGTAATCCAGCTTGTCCGGCCCGATGCCCGCCCGTTTCAGCGCCGCGCTCATCGAGCGGAAACCGCCATCGCCATCCTCGCTGGGCGCGGTGATGTGATAGGCGTCGCCCGACAGGCCATAGCCCAGAATCTCGGCATAGATCTTGGCACCGCGCGCCTTGGCGTGCTCGTATTCCTCCAGCACGACGACGCCCGCGCCCTCGGCAATGACGAAACCGTCGCGGTCCTCGTCCCAGGGGCGGCTGGCGGCCTTGTGGTCATTGTCGCGCTTGGTCGACAGCGCCTTGCAGGCGTTGAAGCCCGCCACGCCGATTTCGCAGATCGGGCTTTCGGTGCCGCCCGCCACCATCACATCGGCATCGCCCAGCATGATCAGCCGCGCCGCGTCGCCGATGGCATGGGCACCCGTCGAACAGGCCGTGACGACGGCGTGGTTCGGCCCCTTGAAGCCGAACCGGATCGAGACCTGCCCCGACACAAGGTTGATCAGCGCGCCGGGAATAAAGAACGGCGACACGCGCTTGGCGCCCTTTTCCTTGATCAGCACGGCGGTTTCCGCGATCGAGGCCAGACCGCCAATGCCCGCGCCGATCATCACGCCGGTGCGTTCGCGGTCTTCGTCGCTCTCGGGGATCCAGCCGGAATCCTCGACGGCCTGCTGCGCGGCAGCCATGCCGTACAGGATGAAATCATCGACCTTGCGGCGGTCTTTCGGCTCCATCCAGTCGTCGGGATTGAACGTGCCGTTGGTGCCGTCGCCCAAGGGGATCTCGCAGGCATATTTCGTGGCGACGCCTGACGCGTCAAACCGTGTGATCGGCCCGGCACCGGATTCCCCGGCCAGAAGCCGTGTCCAGGTTTCCTCGACGCCGCAAGCAAGCGGGGTGACCATCCCAAGGCCGGTAACGACAACTCTGCGCATAGATGGCTCCTTAACCCTCGCATAATCGGGCAGGTTCTACACGCGCCCCGGGCTTCGCGCAACGCCGAGGCGTGCGCGCGGTTCCAAAACGCCCCGCGCGCGGCCCCTGCGCGGCAGTTGCAAGACCTTGGGCAAAATACCGCGCCTTGGCCAACTGCCATTGAACCCTCACAAAATCCGCCTATTCTGCGCGGGGTCATGATTATCATCATAAAGGGCCACCGGAATGACGACCAAGACGCAGGCCAGCGCCGAAGCCGCAATGACCGAAATCATGAGCGTGACCTCTGTGGTCCTGCCCGACCCGCCGCCCGCTGCCCCCGTCTTTGCGCAGGCGCAGGGCCCGGTCGCCGAAGAAATCCGCAAGCGCATGGACGAAATCGACATCCGCGATACCGGCTCGATCGTGCATTTCGGCGCGCGGGCGCAGAACGAATTGCAGGAAATCAGCCAGGCCATGCTGGCCGATGTCAAGAACAAGGACGTTGGCCCGGCCGGCGAGTCGCTGCGCAACATCGTCACCACCATCCGCGGCTTTTCGGCGGGCGAACTGGATGTGCGCCGCGAACGCAGCTTCTGGGAACGCCTGACCGGCCGCGCCGCGCCCTTTGCGAAATTCGTCGCCAATTACGAAAAGGTGCAGGCGCAGATCGACAATATCACCGCCGAGCTTGACGGCCACCAGCACCGGCTGCTCAAGGACATCAAGTCGCTGGACCTGCTTTACGACCGCACGCTGGATTTCTATGACGAACTGGCGCTGTATATCGCGGCGGGCGAAGAGAAGATCGCCCAGATCGACCGCGAGGATGTGCCCGCCAAGGAAGCCGAGATGAACGCGGCGCCGGACGATCACAAGGTGATGAAGGCGCAGGAACTGCGCGACCTGCGCGCCTCGCGCGATGATCTGGAACGCCGCGTGCATGATCTGAAGCTGACGCGTCAGGTCACCATGCAATCGCTGCCCTCGATCCGGCTGGTGCAGGAAAACGACAAGTCGCTGATCACCAAGATCAATTCCACGCTGGTCAATACCGTGCCGCTTTGGGAAACCCAACTGGCGCAGGCCGTCACCATCCAGCGCAGCGCGCAGGCGGCCACGGCCGTCAAGCAGGCCAACGACCTGACCAATGACCTTCTGGAAGCAAATGCCCGGAACCTGCGTCAGGCCAATGCCACGATCCGGTCCCAGATCGAACGCGGCGTGTTCGACATCGAAACCGTGCGCACCGCCAATGCCGAACTGATCGCCACCATCGAAGACAGCCTGCGCATCGCCGACGAAGGCAAGACCCGCCGCGCCGCCGCCGAAACCGAATTGCAGACGATGGAGGCGGAGCTGCGCAAGGTGCTGGCCTCGGCCAGCGCAAAGCAGCTTCCCGGCCAGACACAGGCCCGGTCATGACGATCCGGGCGGCATCGCCAGCCACATGCCCCATGCCCCGCGCGTTCTTTCGCGCGGGTCTGCTGCTTGTGGGGCTGCTGGCGCTGTCGGCCTGTTCGGATGCCCTGCCGAAATCCGACACGCCCGATGCCATCGACGCCGCAGCCCCCCTGCCGCGCCCGGACCGCCCCGACCTGACGCAGGCCGCGCTGCGCCGCGACCGCGCCAGCGCCGCACGCGCCGCCAATGCCGCCGCCGCCAGCGCCGCCGATACGCCCGCCAGCCGCAACATGCGGGCCTATCTGACCAGCGTGCAAGAGACGCTTTTGGCGCGCGGCAAGATGCGCACAGATGGCGGCACGGAAATCCAGCTGACGCCGGAACGGCTGACCGACGATTTCGTGCTGATCGCGCTGCATGACGAATATATCCGCGACGGCGACCGGCTGATCTCGAAATCCACGCCCGCGCCGCTGCGGCGCTGGGACCAGCCCATCTCGATGCGGATCGAATTCGGCGCCTCGGTCGCTCCGACCCAGCGCAACCGCGACCGGGCCGAGATCGCGAAATACGCCGCCCGCCTGCAGGCCGCCAGCGGCCATCCCATCGGGCTGACCAATGGCGACGGCAATTACGACATCCTGATCCTGTCCGAGGACGAGCGCCGCGCCATCGGCCCGCGTCTGGCCGCACTTGTTCCCGGCATCCCGCCCGAGGACATTCAGGCGCTGGTCACGCTGGCCCCGCAGAACTATTGCACGGTCTTTGCCTATTCGCGGGGCAGCTCCTCGACCTATGTGCAGGCCGTGGCCCTGATCCGGGCCGAAGCGCCTGCCCGGCTGCGGACCTCGTGTTTCCACGAAGAACTGGCGCAGGGCCTTGGCCTCGTCAATGACAGCCCGATGGTGCGCCCCTCGATCTTCAACGATGACGAGGAATTCGCCCAACTGACCCCGCATGACGAATTGCTGTTGCAGATCCTGTACGATCCGCGCCTGCGCCCCGGTATGACCGAGGCCGAGGCCCGGCCCATCGTCTTGCAGATCGCGCGCGAATTGCTGGCGACCGACGTTTAGCCCCGCACCCGTTGACCCGCGCCTGCTGATCCGCCGCCAACCCGGTCGCGGCACGGAAAAACCGGCGCTGCTGCAAGGCGATATTCAAACCTTGTCCGCAGCCCTGAACCGGGGCTAGGATCGCCCGTGTGAACCATTTCGGGACGGTGCGCCCAGGGCGGGCCTGTCCGTGACCCACGTTATCAAAGGGGACGGAAGCATGTCGATCTTCAACATTCTGGGCGGCGAGTTCATCGACATCATCGAATGGACCGACGATACCCGCGACACCATGGTCTATCGCTTTCCGACCGTCGGCAGCGCCATCAAATACGGCGCCAAGCTGACCGTCCGCGAAGGTCAGGCCGCCGTCTTCATTCATGAGGGCCAGCTTGCCGATGTGTTCGGCCCCGGCCTCTACATGCTGGAAACCAACAACCTGCCGATCCTGACGCGCCTGCAGCACTGGGACCACGGCTTCCGCTCTCCGTTCAAGTCCGAGATCTATTTCGTCAACACCACCCGCTTCAACGACCTGAAATGGGGCACGAAAAACCCGGTCATCGCCCGCGACCCGGAATTCGGCGCGGTGCGGCTGCGCGCCTTCGGCACCTATTCGATGCGCGTGACCGATCCGGGCAAGTTCATGCTGGAAATCGTCGGCACGGACGGCGAATTCACCAAGGACGAAATCAGCTTCCAGCTGCGCAACATCATCGTGCAGGAATTTTCCCGCATGATCGCAGGCTCGGGCATCCCGGTTCTGGACATGGCCGCGAATACCGGCCAGTTCGGCAGCATGATTGCCAAGGCGATCAGCCCGACCGTCACGCAATACGGCCTGACGATCCCGGAATTCTACATCGAAAACATCAGCCTGCCCGACGAAGTCGAAAAGATGCTGGACAAGCGCACCTCGATGGGGATCGTCGGCGATCTGGACCGCTTCGGCCAATATGCCGCGTCCGAAGCGATGCTGAACGCCTCGACCCAGCCCGGCGGCATGGGCGCGGGCATCGGCGCGGGACTGGGCGCGGGCATGGGCGTCGCCATGGCAGGCGCGCGCGGCCCATGGGGCGCGGCCCCGGCGCAGCTTTCTCCGGCGCCCGCCGCGCAGACCCCGCCGCCGCTGCATCCCGAAACCGTCTGGCACATCGCCGTGGACGGTCAGGCGCAGGGCCCTTATGGCCGCACCAAGCTGGGGCGGCTGGCGAACGAAGGCGGCTTTGCCCGCGACACGCTGGTCTGGACCCCCGGTCAGGACGGCTGGAAACCCGCCGATGAGGTGGCCGAACTGGCACAGCTTTTCACCATCTCGCCCCCGCCGCCGCCCCCGCCGCTGCCCCGGCAGGACTAAGCGGACGCGCCCATGCCGACGCCTCCCTCGGAATATCGTTACCCGTGCGAGAATTGCGGCGCGGGGCTGGAATTTTCGCCCGGCCAGCAACGCCTGAAATGCCCCTATTGCGGCCATCAGCAGGATATCGGCCCCGGCCCCGCACGCGCGCCCAGCCGCTCGGCGCAGGACGGGCCATGGGGCGATGCGGCGATCCTGCGCGACCCCGCCACGGGCCGGGCGCTGCAATGGGATGCCAGCCACAAAGCCCCCGAGATCGTCGAGCTGCCGCTGCATCAGGGCCTGAACCTTGACCGCGACAGCGACCTGACGGAAACCCACCGCACGCTATCCTGCCCCAATTGCGGCGCCAAGATCGAGGTGACCTCGGACAGCCACGCCTCGGCCTGCCCGTTCTGCGCCACGGCGGTGGTGACCGATACCGGAACGACGCGCCTGATCAAACCGCAGGGCGTCCTGCCCTTCATCATCACGCAGGATCAGGCGAAATCGGCGCTGGAAAGCTGGCTCAAGGGGCTATGGTTCGCGCCCTCAGGGCTGACGGCCTATGCCCGGCGCGGCAAGCGGCTGCAGGGCATCTATTCGCCGTTCTGGACTTTCGACGCGATGACGCAATCGCAATATGCCGGCGCGCGCGGCGATTGGTATTACGAAACGGTCTGGGTCACGCGAGAGATCAACGGCCAGCGTCAGCGCGTGGCCGAACAGGTGCGCCGCACCCGCTGGACCCCGGTGCAGGGCCGGGTGCAGCGGCATTTCAACGATGTGCTGGTGCTGGCCTCCAGCGCCCTGCCCCGCCGCATCACCGACGCGCTGACGCCGTGGGATCTGTCGCATCTGATGCCCTATCGCCCCGATTACCTCGCGGGCTTTCTGGCCGAGGGCTATACCATCCCGCTGGCTTCCGGCCATGACATCGCCCAGCAGGAAATGGCCGGGGTGATCGCCATGGACGTGCGCCGCGCGATCGGCGGCAACGAACAGCAGGTCAGCCAGATCCGCACCAGCCACTCGGACGAAACCTTCAAGCATATCCTGCTGCCGGTCTGGACCGCCGCGTATCGCTATAACGGCAAAAGCTACCGCTTCGTGGTGAACGGCCAGTCGGGGCGGGTGCAGGGGGAACGCCCGTGGTCGGTGTGGAAGATCGCGCTGGCGGTGCTGGCCGCTCTGGCGCTGGTGGCGGCGCTTTTGGTGCTGAACGAACATGGCCGCTATGTGCAACTGGGCACAGGACAGGGGATCCGCTTCGATCTGCCCGCGATTTCCATCGACGGCCCCGGCAGTTAACGCTATCAGGACGAAAAACCAAAAGGGGGAGGACAGCCCGTGATCCTGTGCGCAGGCGAGTCGCTGATAGATATGGTGCCCGAGGCAGGCGGCTTCCGCCCGCTGGCAGGTGGCGCGGTGTATAACACGGCCATCGCGCTTGGCCGTCTGGGCGCGCCGACCAGCTATCTCTGGCCGATTTCGCGCGATGATTTCGGCCAGACGCTGCTGCAGCCGCTGACGCAGGCGGGCGTCGCCACGGATCTCTGCCCGCGCTCGGACCGGCTGACGACGCTGGCCTTCGTCACCCTGACCGATGGCGAGGCGCGGTATTCCTTCTATGACGAAGGCTCGGCAGGACGCATGTTCGGCCCCGAGGACCTGCCCGATCTGTCGCAAGACATCAGCGCGCTCTTCATCGGCGGCATCAGCCTTGTCCCCGATCCCTGCGGCAACACCATCGAGGAACTGGCGAAACGCGCCCGCCCCCGGATGCCGGTGATGCTGGACCCGAATATCCGCCCCTTCTTCATTCAGGATGCCGATGCCTACCGGGCGCGCCTGCGCCGCCTGATCGCGATGGCCGATATCGTCAAGCTTTCCGCCGATGATCTGGACTGGCTGATGCCGGGCACAAGCTTCACCGATGCCGCAGCGGACATCCTGTCGCAAGGCCCCAAGGTGCTGCTGCAAACCGGCGGCGCCCAGGGTGCCACGGCGCATTGGCAGGGCGCGCCCGTCTCGGCCCCCGCCCTGCTGGTCGATGTCGCCGATACCATCGGCGCGGGCGATACCTTCAATGCGGGCGTGCTGGCGGCGCTGCACCAATCCGGCCGCCTGACCCGCCATGGCATCGACACCCTGACGCAGCAAGACCTGCTGCAAGCCCTGACCCTTGGCACCCGCGCGGCAGCGGTCACCGTCTCGCGCCCCGGCGCAAACCCGCCATGGCTGCGCGAACTTGCTCTGGGCGCATAACCGCCACAATCATTCCCCCGGCCCCAAACAAAAAAAGCGACGCCTCCACAGCGTCGCTTCTTCGTTCTTCAAATACTCACAGCACCGTCCGCCACAGGCAACCCCGCCAGACCCTCAAGCCGAAAACCCTCAAGCCGAAAACCCTCAAGCCGCAAACCCTCAAGGCCCAACCGCTCAAAGCGCCTCGAAAGCCAGTCGCTGCCGCTCGGTCCAGCCGACGGTCAGATGCACGCCATCCTCGGCCACCGCCTCGCGCAGGACGATGCCCTGCCCGTGCAGCCATGCCCGCCGCCGCCCGTCGCCATGGCCCAGCACCAGCTCGGCCTCGGCCCGCGGCTCATCCAGCGCCACGGCCAGCCGCGCCTCGACGGCGGCCAGCAGATCGTCCAGCCCCTCGCCACTCAGCGCCGAGATCGCCTGCACACCCTCGGTGCGCGCATCGGTGCGGCGCAACGCTTCGCGCGTGGGCGCGCTCAGCGCGTCGATCTTGTTCCAGACCTCGATCAGCGGCACGTCCTCCTCGACGCCCAGACTGTCCAGAATCTCGCCGACATCGCCCGCCTGCTCCTCGGTCTCGGGATGCGAGATGTCGCGGACATGCAGGATCAGATCGGCGGCCAGCACCTCCTCCAGCGTGGCCCGGAAGGCCGCGACCAGCTCATGCGGCAGGTCCGAGATGAAACCCACCGTATCCGACAGGATCACCCGGCGCCCACCGGGCAGCACCATCTGGCGCATGGTCGGGTCCAGCGTGGCGAAAAGCTGATCCTTGGCCATGACCTCGGCCCCGGTCAGCACGTTGAACAGCGTGGATTTTCCGGCATTGGTGTAACCCACCAGCGCAACGATCGGATAAGGCACCTTGGCGCGGGCCTTGCGGTGCAATTCGCGCGTCTTGACCACCCGCTCAAGCTGGCGGCGCAGACGCACGACCTGTTCGTCGATGGCGCGGCGGTCGGCCTCGATCTGGGTTTCGCCCGGACCGCCCACGAATCCCAGCCCGCCGCGCTGGCGTTCAAGGTGGGTCCATGCCCGCACCAGCCGCGTGCGCTGATAGGCCAGCGCCGCCAGTTCGACCTGCAACACGCCCTCGCGGGTCTGGGCGCGGTCGGCAAAGATCTCAAGGATCAGCCCGGTGCGGTCCAGAATCTTGACGCCCCAGTCCTTTTCCAGATTGCGCTGCTGCACGGGCGTCACCGGCCCGTCGATCAGCACCAGTTCCGCCCCCTCGCCTTCGGCGGCGGCCTTGATGTGCTGGCCGATTTCTTCGCGCTTGCCCTTGGAAAACAGCATGCCGGCATCGGGATTGCGCAGCTTGGCGACCTCGGCCCCGGTCACGTCGATGGCGGGCAGCGCGTGGGCCAGTGCCACCGCCTCCTCCAGCGCCAGATCCGGGGATCGCCGCGTGCGCGAATTGCCAAGATCCGGGTGGATCACATAGGCGCGGGTCGGACGTTCGCGGGTTTCAGTCGGATCGGCCAATCATTCCTCGCCGTCGTAAAGGCTGATCGGCTGCCCCGGCATGATGGTGGAGATCGCGTGTTTATACACAAGCTGCGACTGACCATCGCGGCGCAACAGAACGCAGAAGTTGTCAAACCAGGTGATAACGCCCTGAAGTTTCACGCCATTGATCAGAAAGATCGTGACGGGAACCTTGCTTTTGCGGACATGGTTCAGAAAAGCGTCCTGAAGGTTCTGTTTGTCGCCAGCCATTTTGGGGCACCTTGTTCTTATCGCTGTTTTCCAAGACTTAGGCGAGCCGCCCGGCGCTTGCAAGCCGGTGATGGGCAAAGCTGGCAAGCGTTGCCGCAATGCCCCGCCCGCCGCCGCTATCTGCGCCAGAAATCCGGGGAAAACAGCGCAAGAATGGCCAGCGTCTCGACCCGGCCCACGATCATCGCCCCGGCAAGGATGGCCTTGGTCAGGACCGGCAGACCGGCCCAGCCCTCCCATGGCGCGCCCGCCATGCCGGCGCTGCCCTGAAAGACCGGCGTCATCGGGATCGCGCCTGCCAGCGGTCCGGTATTGGTCAGCGCGGCGATCGATAGGATGGTGGCGCTGTCGAATTCGATCTGTTGCAGCGAAATCAGCGTGACCACGACCGCGATGGAACTGGCAAACAGCATGAAGAAGATGAAGGCCAGATAGGCCCCTTCATTGCGCAGCCTCCGCGCCATCAGCCCGCCGCCCCCGACCGAGGCCGGATGCACGATCTTTTCCAGCTCGCGTTCGGAATGACGCGCCAGCGCATAGACGCGCAACAGCTTGACGCCGCCCGCCGTGGTCGCGACCCCGCCCCCCATCATCGCCAGCCCCGCCAGCATCAGACCGGGCGAACTGATCCCCGACCAGTTGCGCGCGCCCTGCCACTCGACCGAGTTCCAGCCGGTCGTGGTCAGATAGCTCAGCCCATTGAAAATCCCGCCCCATGCCGCGGACAGCGCACTGTCCACCGAGGCCAGCACCCCCGGAGCGCCCCCCGGAGCCACCTCGATGGCCCCCAGAAAATGGCGCAGAAACAACATCCCCGCGACGAACAGCACGACCCCCGCCGCAAGGTTCAGCTCGGGATCCTGCGTCCAGCGATCCGAGGTCTGCAACTCACCACCCCCCGGCCAGAACCGCCGCGACAAGGCCGGGATCAGAAAGACGAAGATGATCATCTCGCCCACGACGCCGGATTGCTGGGACGCGCCGCCCGAAACCGGGCTGATGCCACTGGTCGACAGCGTGCCCAGCGCCCGGGTCAGCGCGATCAGCCCCGGCTCTCCGGCGATCAGCAGCAGCACCCACATCACCAGCGTCAGACCGGCATAAAGCGGAAAGACCTGACGCAGCGACCGCGCGGTGCGATAGACAGGATCGCTCATCTCGGTGCGGAAATCCGGGGCGGACAGATGCGTGACGTGCCGGGGCACCTCGGCGGAGCGCGGCAAACGCTCGAACCGCTCATTGCGGCCATAAGGAGTCGCCATGATCTCGAAGCCGCCGACGCGCAAAGGCGCCAGCAGCGCGACAGCGGCGACCAGCATGAACAGCCCGCCCATCCAGCCCACCAGCGCGCGCCACAGATGCAAGGACGGCGCCAGCCGCTCGGCATCGTAAAGCGTGGCGCCCGTCGTGGTCAGGCAGGACACCATCTCCCACCAGGCATTGAAAAAGCCGGTATCGGGCAGACACAGCAGAAAGGGCACGGCCATCAGCGCGGGCAGACCGACCATCGCGCCCAGCATGGTCAGCAGCACGCTGCGCGGACGCGATCGGTCGGGCCGGTCGGCGGTGGCGATGCCGAAGATGGCCGACAGCACGAAGAACAGCCCGGCGCTGCCCAGAAACGCCGAGCCGATCTGATGATCGTCGCGCGCATGGGCGTGCAGCCCCGGCAGGATCATCGCCAGCGACACGATCCCCGCAAGGATCACCAGCAGCGGCAGGCGCAACAGAACCCGCATCCCCCGCCCCTCAGAAGAAGTCGATCGAGACCTGAAGCAGGCGCTCGACCTCGGGAACATCGGCGGCAAGGGCAAAGATCACGATGATATCGCCCTCGTCGATGCGCAGATCGCCGCTGGGCTTGACCACGCGCTGGCCTTTCTGCACCGCGCCCAGCAGCACGCCTTCGGGAAATTCGATATCGCGGATCGGCCGCCCGGCAATGGGCGAGGTCGACAGCACCTGCGCCTCGATCACCTCGGCCTCGGCATCGCCGATGGAATAGATGTCGCGCACCCGGCCATGCCGGATATGACGCAGGATGGTCGAGACCGTGCTGGCACGCGGATTGATGAAGGCGTCGATATCCAAAGGCTCCATCAGCGTCATCAGCGTCGGATCGTTGACCAGCGAAATCGCCAGCTTCGCCCCCGCCTGCTTGGCCCGGACGGCGGCGAGGATATTGGTCTTGTCGTCATCGGTGATCGCCAGCACCGCGTCAGCGCGCGGCACGGCTGCCTCTTCCAGAAGCTCCGCCGACAGCCCGTCGCCGTTCAGCACGATGGTGCGGTTCAGCGCATCGGCCGCATCCTCGGCCCGGCCCCGGTCGCGTTCGATCAGACGCACCCTGACCCGGTCCGGCCGCGCCTCCAGCGCCTGAGCGACGGCAAGCCCGACATTGCCCGCGCCGATGATGACGACGCTGTTCTGTTTTTCAGCGGGCTTGCCAAAGATCTCCAGCGTGCGCGGCACATCCTCGCTGAGGGTAAAGACATAGATCTGGTCGCCGGCGAACAGCTGATCGCCCGGCTCGGGCGCAAACAACCGCCCGCCGCGCCTGACCCCGGCCACGATGGCCGACAGGCTGGTGAACATCTCGTCAAGCTGGCGCAGGGGGGTGTTCAGCACCGGACTGTCCGGATCCAGCGAGATGCCCAGCAGATGCAGCTTGCCACCGATGAAGGTCTCGGCATCGAAGGTCGAGGGCGCGGAAAGCCGCTGCAACGCGGCACGGGCCACCTCGCGCTCGGGGCTGATGACGACATCGATGGGCAGATGGTCGGTGCGATACAGATCCGACCAGATCGCATCCAGATAGGCCGAACTGCGCAGCCGGGCGATCTTTCGCGAGACCTGAAAGACGGAATGCGCCACCTGACAGGTGACCATGTTCACCTCATCGGAATGGGTGGCGGCGATGATCAGATCGGCATCGCGCGCCCCTGCCCGGTCCAACACGTCGGGATGGCTGGCAAAGCCGGTGACGCCCTGCACATCCAGCGCATCGGTGGCGCGGCGGATCAGCTCGGCATTGGTGTCGATGATGGTGACATCGTTGCGCTCGCCCGAAAGATGCCGCGCGATATGCCAGCCGACCTGACCGGCCCCGCAGATGATGATCTTCATGCCGTCCCCGATGCGCCGCTGCTTGTCCGCGATCCTAACCTGCCGCGCGGCCGACCGGTATAGCGAAAACCATGACCGTCCCGCTGGCTGAAATGCCGCATGAGTATTTGAAGAACGAAGAAGCCGTTAAGGCGGGCTTAACCTTGCGGCTTTATGGTGGTCGGCGCGGTACAGGCTGGAGAGCCGATGACCGCGAACGGAGAAGCCGCCCCGGCCATTGGGCAAAAACCCGTCCCGCCTGACCCGCGGGGGTGGTCGGGGCGCAACCTTCAGTTTCTTCGTTCCTCAAATACTCATTGCAGCCGTGCCACCCGCGCCATGGCCGGGGTTATTTGCCCATCATCTCTTCCTCGGCGCGCATGCCGCCGACCACGCCCAGCGATTTCAGCTTGCGGTGCAGGGCCGAGCGTTCCATGCCGACGAATTGCGCGGTGCGGCTGATATTGCCGCCGAAGCGGTTGATCTGGGCCAGCAGGTATTCGCGCTCGAACAGCTCGCGGGCTTCGCGCAGGGCAAGGCTGGTGATCTGCGGGCCAAGAGCCAGCGCATCGCCCGAAGCGCCGGCGCTGCCCTGGCTTTCCAGCTCGGCGGGCTGGATCGGGCCGGTGCCATCTCCAAGGATCAGCACGCGTTCGATCACGTTGCGCAATTGGCGGATGTTTCCGGGCCAGGACATGGCCTGCAGCGTCGCAAGGGTCTCTTCGGGCAGATCGCGCTGCGGCAGGCCTTGGGCCGCGTGGAAATGTTCAATGAAATGTTCCGCCAGCAGCAGGATGTCGTCGCGCCGTTCCGACAGCGAGGGCACGGCGACAGGCACCACGTTCAGCCGGTCGTAAAGCTCCTGCCGGAAGCGGCCTGCCGCGATCTCGACCGCCAGATCACGATTGGTCGAGGAGATGACGCGCAGATCGACCCGCACCTTGTCGGTGCCACCCGCGCGCTGGAACTGTTGTTCGGTCAGTACGCGCAGGATCTTGGGTTGCGTGCCCAGCGGCATGTCGGCCACTTCGTCGAAATAGATCACGCCGCCATGAGCCTGTTCCAGCAGGCCCGGCTCGATCCCGCGTTCGGGGGTTTCGCGACCGAACAAGATCTCTTCCAGATGTTCGGGTTCGACCGTGGCGCAGGGCACGGTGATGAAGGGCGCGCGCGCCCGGGCGCTGTGGGCATGCACATAGCGCGCGGCCAGTTCCTTGCCTGCGCCCGGCTCGCCCGTCAGCATCACCCGGCCATTCGATTTCGACACCTTGTCCAGTTGTTCGCGCAGCCGCCGGAACTGCGCCGAATTGCCCAGCATCTCGCCCGAGCGGGCCTCGCCGCGTTTCAGCGTGGTGTTTTCCCGCCGCAGCCGCGAGGTTTCCATCGCGCGGCGGATCACCACCAGCAACTGGTCGATATTGAAGGGCTTTTCGATGAAGTCATAGGCGCCCTGCTTGATCGCCGCGACCGCGATCTCGATATTGCCATGCCCCGAGATGATGACCACCGGCACGTCGGGATTGTTGCGCTTGACCTGTTTCAGGATGTCGATCCCGTCCATCTTGCTGTCCTTCAGCCAGATATCCAGAATCATCAGCGCAGGTTCGCCCACGTTCAGCTCGGCCACGGCCTGATCCGAATTCGCAGCCATGCGCGTCTGGAACCCTTCGTCGCGCAGAATGTCGGCGATCAGCTCGCGGATGTCTTTTTCGTCGTCGACGATAAGGATGTCACTCATTTCACTGGATCCTGCTCATGTTTCTGGCGCCGTGCGGACAGGCGCACCGGCTGGCGTTCTCGGGGCAGACGGATTTCGGCCATGGCGCCCTGCTGTCCGGGCGCGTCGCCCAAGGTCAGGCTGCCGCCATGTTCCTCGACGATCTTCTTGCAAATGGGCAGGCCCAGGCCAGTGCCGCCCTGTTTCATCGTGACATAAGGTTCAAACAGCCGCGAGCGGTCCTCGGGCAGGCCGGTGCCGTTATCGGTGATGCGGATCGTCACCGCATCGGGCGCGGCCTGCATCTGCACGCGGACCTGCGGCTGCCAGCCCACGGGCGGGTCGGCGCGCATTTCGTCAAGCGCCTCGCCCGCGTTCTTCAGCAGGTTGGTAAAGACCTGCCGCATCATGCCCTGATCGGCATCGACGATGACCGGCTCGGCGGGAATGTCGCTGACCAGCGCGCCCTGCAACGCATCGCGCTGCATCAGTTCGGCATCGCGCAGCAGCTTGGCGATGTCGGTTTCCTTGCGGTCGGGTTCCGGCATCCGGGCAAAGCGCGAGAATTCGTCGACGATCCGGCGCAGGTCATTGGTCTGGCGGATGATGACTTCGGTATATTGTTCCAGCGTGTCGCGCTCATCCCCCGCGATGGGGCTGAACTTGCGGCGCAGGCGTTCGGCGGACAGCTGGATCGGCGTCAGCGGGTTCTTGATCTCATGCGCGACGCGGCGCGCCACATCGCCCCATGCCGCCATGCGCTGCGCCGAGACCAGATCCGTCACATCGTCCAGCGCCACGACATAGCCTTCCAGCCCGCCCGCCGCGCCGCGCCGGATGGCCATGCGCACCAGCAGGCTTTCGATGCGCCCGTCGCGGTTCAGGCGGATTTCGTCCTGCACGGATTCGTTGACGGACTGGCCCAGCTTGTCAAAGAGCGGCGCGAATTCGGGCGCGACCTCGGACAGCAGCCGGTCATGCGCCTGCGCCGGTTCGATCCCCAGAAGCCGCGAGGCCGAGCGGTTCAGAAAGTCGATTTCCCCGGCCGCATCCAGCCCGATCACCCCCGCCGTGACCGAGGACAGCACGCTGTCGAACAGCCGCCGCTGATCGTCCGCCGTGCGGTAGCTTTCGACCAGTTCCTGATGCTGGGTTTTCAGCTGGCGCGTCATGCGGTTGAAGCTTTGGCCCAGCGTCTGGATTTCGTCGCCGGTATCGGGTTCGGGGATCTGCAGATCCAGATTGCCCTTGCCGACCTGCTCCGACGCCTCGGCCAGCCGACCGATGGGACGCGACAGGCGGTCGGCGAACCACAGGCCCAGCCACATGGCGGCCACGACCAGAAGCAGCGCAAAGCCCAGATACAGCAGCGAAAAGCGCAAAAGCACCTTGCCCCGGTCGGCTTCAAGCTGCTGATACTGGCCGACGCTCTGGCGCGTGTCGTCCAGCAGGCTCAGCAGCTTGCCGTCCACATCGCGCGTGACATACAGGAACCGGTCGGCCAGCGGCGGCAGCGGCACAAGCGCGCGGAATTCGTTGTTCTGCCAGTCCTGGATCAGCACCAGCCCCTGCGATTTGGCCTGATCGAAATCACCGGGGGCGGGCTGTTCATACCAGAACTGATAGCTGCGTTCGCCCCGCGCGCGGATCGTGCCGCGCCCGTCGATGATATAGGCCTCGCGCAGGCCGCGCTGGATCTGGGCCTGATAATCGCCCAGAAGCAGCCGCAGATCGCCATCGTCCAGCAGCGGGTTCTGCCGCGCCGCCTGCGTCAGCGCCCCGGCCAGCAGGCGGGCATCGTTCGTCAGGTCGCGGCGGTGTTCGTCCTGATAGGCCTCGGCCGCGGCCATCGAGCTTTGCACCACATGCTGCACCCGGTTCGAGAACCAGCCCTCAAGCCCGATATTGACGGTCAGCCCGGCAAACAGCGCCACCAGCACCGTGGGCACCAGCGCAATAGTGGCAAAGACGCCGACCAGCCGCATGTGCAGACGCGACCCGGCGGCGGATTTGCGGCGCGCGGCCACCAGTCCGGCCATGCGGGCCACCACCATGCCGGTCAGCGCGATCAGGTAAAGCAGGTCGGCCAGCAGAACCAGCCGCAACTGCCGCCCGCCCGAGGCGGCCTCGGCAAACGGCCCCATCACCGCGAAGGTCAGGGCCGCCAGCACCGGACCCAGCACGGCCAGACCCAATGTCGCCGCATTGCGCCAAAACCGAAGGCGACGCATCCTTGCGACGCGTTGCCATGTGCCTCTGGACAGCGTTCCCGCCAACTCGCCCGACCTCACGGTTTCGCCGCTTTGGCGCGGCTGTTATGTGGCCGCTGCGTGACTCTGGCGCGACCCTCTGTGGCCGTTTTACATCAGTTTGCGGCGCCGTGTCACCTCGATATTCAGGTCGGTCAGCTTCTTGCGCAACGTATTGCGGTTGATCCCCAGCAAATCGGCACAGCGCAGCTGATTACCTCCGGTTGCATCCAGCGCGATTTCCAGCAGCGGCTTTTCGATTTCGCGCAGGATGCGGTCATAAAGGCCGGGCGGCGGCAACTGGTCGCCATGCAGGTCGAAGTAACGCTGCAAATGCATCTCGACCGATTGCGACAGCCGGGCATTGCCGGATTCCGCAATCGGCGTCACCGGGGCGGGGCTGGAGGGCGCGGCCGGCGCGGGCGTGCTGGCCACGACGACCGGGCGCGGCGCGGGCGCGGCTTGCTGGGCGCTTGCCGCCGAGGCCAGCGGCGCGGATTCGGCCAGCGCGGTGCGGACCTCGGCCTCGGTAATCTCGGTCGCGGCGGCGGTCAGCGCCAGACGGCGCATCAGGTTTTCCAATTCGCGCACATTGCCCGGAAAGGCGTAGCTGCGCACCAGCGCGGTCGCGCCTTCGGTCAGGCTGCGCTGCGGCAGGCCCTGCGCGGCCGCACGCGCCAGCAGGTGACGCGCCAGCGGCGGGATGTCATCGACACGCGACCGCAGCGGCGGCACGGTGACGGTCACGCCCGCCAGCCGGTAATACAGATCGGCGCGCAGACGGCCCGCCGCGACATCGGCCTGCGGCTCTGGGCCGGTGGTCGACACAAGGCGCGGCATCTGGTTGCGGCCGGGGCCGACCTCCCATGCCTCGATCAGACCGATCAGCCGGGCCTGCGCGGCGGTGCCGAAGCCCGCCGGATCCTCGATCAGCAGCGTCCCGCCCGAGGCGCGTTCGCCCGCCCGCGCAATCGCCTCCTCGGACAGATCGGCCGAGGTCAGCACGGCAAAGCCCGCATCGCGGCGGTCGGACAGGTCATGGAACGACCGCGCCACCACGGTCTTGCCCACCCCCGCCTCACCGGCGATCATCACCGGCAGGTCGGCATTCAGCACGCGGGCGACCATACGGAACAGGTTCTGCATCGCGGGCGCATGGCCGATCAGCGGCAGCGACGGATCCGCCGCCTCGGGCGAGGGCAGCCCGGTCGGCGTCGGGTCGGATTTGCGGGTGCGCCGCGACAGCGCCTGCCCCGCCCGCACCATCAGATCGGGCAGATCGAAGGGCTTGGGCAGATAATCGAACGCCTCGGCCTCGGTCGCGCGGATGGCGGTGACGATGGTGTTCTGCGCCGAGATGACGATGACCGGCAGGTCGGACCGCACCTTGCGGATCGAGGGGATCATGTCGATGCCATTGCCATCGGGCATCATCACGTCGCTGATGACCAGATCGCCGCGCCCCTCCTCGACCCATCGCAGAAGCTGGGCCAGAGACCCTGTGGCGTGAACGCGGCATCCCGCGCGCGTCAGGGCCTGAGTCAAAACGGTGCGGATGGTGCGGTCGTCATCAGCGATAAGAACGGTTCCGTCCATGGTGTCCTCAGGCTTTGGGAAGGGAGATGCGGAAAACGGTGCGGCCGGGCCGGCTGTCCACGGCGATCCATGCGCCGTGGTCGGTAATGATCTTGGAAACCAGCGCCAGCCCCAGCCCGGTGCCGTTTTCACGGCCCGAGACGAAGGGCTCGAAGATTTCCTCGGCGATATTGTCGGGGATGCCGGGGCCGTCATCCTCGATCTCGATCTGCAAGGGCAGGCTGCGGCCCTGAGGCTCGGCCTCGGTGGGCGCCATGCGCAGCGTGCCGTCATAGAAGCTGCGCATCCGGATCGTGCCGGTGTCCTGCCCGGCGCGGCGGATCGCCTCGACGGCGTTCTTGACCAGATTCAGGCAGACCTGCACCAACTGGTCGTTATCGGCCAGCGCGGCAGGCAGCGAGGGATCGTAATCCGGCACGATCTTCATGCCCTTGCCAAAGCCCGCGATGGCGGACCGGCGCACACGCTCCAGCACGTCATGGATGTTGACCTCGGTCAGCTTGGGCGCCGAGGTGTCGCCGAAACGTTCCACCTGATCCAGCAATTCGACGATGCGACGCGATTCCATCACGATCAGATCGGCCAGATCGCGGTCCTCCGGGGCAAGGTTCATGCCGATCAGCTGCGCTGCGCCACGAATGCCCGCCAGCGGGTTCTTGATCTCATGCGCCAGCATCTCGGCCATGCCGATGGCCTGACGCGCCGCCGAGCGCACGGCGCGCCCCTGCCCCAGCCGCCCCGCGCTTTCGCTGGGCGCGATCATCACCACCGTGCCGCCAACGGGGCTGGGCACGGGCCCGGCATGGATCGTGGCCACGCGGTCGGCATGTCCGCCCAGCCGGTCGCCGATCTCGAAGCGCACACCCGAGCGGTTCAGCCCGTCGTGATGGCCCTCGCGCACGCTGTCGATGATTTCGTTCATCGGCGGCACGATGCGCAGCCGCTTTGTCAGCTCGGGGCCTTCCAGCATCTGCCCGATCCCCGACCGGCGCGAGAGGTTCAGAAAGGATTCCGCCAGATCGTTCATCCCGGCAATCCGGCCCCGCGCGTCAAGGATGATGGCGGGCAAAGGCAGCGCCGACCAGTTCGGCCCAACCTCGGCCGGCACGAAGCCTTCGTCGGGGGCGATGTCGGGGCGCGGCCGCGCCTTGGCCTTGACGCGAAACCTCATGCCGCACCCGCCGCAGCGCCAAAGCCCGCGCGAATGGCCGCAAGCGTCGCCTGCGCCGAAGCCGCGCGCATCAGTTCGGCGCGGTTCGGCGCGCCGTTCGCCTCGGCATACCAGCCCAGATGCTTGCGCGCGACCCGCAGGCCAAGATCGTTACCGTAAAATGACAGGATGTCCTCATAATGTTCTGAAATTGCATCGGAAAGCGCTGCGCCTTCGGGAATGGCCGGCGCGGGGGTCGCCCAAAGCTTATGCGCGATCTGCGCCAGCTTCCACGGCGCGCCCTGCGCGCCCCGCCCGACCATCACCGCCTCGGCCCCGGACCGCGACAGCGCCATGCGGGCGCTGGCGGCATCGACCACATCGCCATTGGCGACCAGCGGCGGACGGCCCGGCAGATTTGCGACCTGACGGATGCGCGACCAGTCGGCCTGCCCGGTATAGAACTGCGCCCGCGTGCGGCCATGCACGGTCAGCATCCGCACCCCGGCATCGGTCGCGCGGGCCGCAAGCTCGGCGGCGTTCAGGCAATCCTCGTCCCAGCCCAGCCGCATCTTCAGCGTCACTGGCAGATCGGGCACGGCGGCAACCACGGCGTCGATCAGCGACAGCGCGTGATCCAGATCGCGCATCAGCGCCGCACCGGACAGCCCGCCCGTCACCTTCTTGGCCGGGCAGCCCATATTGATGTCGACGATGCGCGCGCCCATGCCCGCCACGATCCGCGCGGTTTCGGCCATGGCCGCCGCCTCGCGTCCGGCGATCTGGACGCTGACCGGCAGCGCGCCTTCGGTCAGCGCCTTGGCCCGGACCGCAGCCCGGTTCGACGGGCGCGGCGTCACCATCTCGGTCGAGGCCACCATTTCACTGACCATCAGCCCCGCCCCGCCGTGACGCGCAACCGCGCGGCGAAACGGCAGATCGGTGATTCCCGCCATCGGCGCCAGAAAGACCGAAGGGCCCAGGCGCGTCTGTCCAAGGGTGATGGGTTGGGGCATGCTCATGGGGCAACTCGTAGGGGCTTGGTTGACAATGCGAAAGAAAAGGGCGGCTGCCTGATCGGCAGGCTTTTGCCTCGATGTGGTATGTGCTGCTTTTTGGGGCGCTATGCCTAAATAACGTTCAGTATGTGATCCGTCAAATGTCGCAGGCGTGCAGGTTCGGCGTCGCACCGCCTCTGGCATCGGCTGTCGGCAAATACTAATTCAAGGGGAAGCAAGGAAGGGTAGCCAGCGATGTTTCTGTCGGTCTTTGACGTTTTCAAGATCGGGGTGGGCCCGTCCTCGTCCCACACGATGGGACCGATGGTGGCGGGCGGACGCTTTCTGGAATCGCTGCGCGGCCAGCCCTTTCATGCTGCGGGCCTGCGCGCCAGCCTGCATGGCAGCCTGGCCTTTACCGGCAAGGGCCATGCCACGGATCGCGCAACAATCCTTGGTCTTGCGGGGTTTTTGCCCGAAACCATGGATGCCGAAGCCGCCGAGACCGCGCTGGAGGCCAACCGCGAAAGCCGCGTCCTGTCGCCCGCCGGTCTGGGCGATCTGAGCTTTGATCCGGCGCGCGATCTGATCTTCGATTTCGACCGCGCGCTGCCCGGCCATGCCAATGGCATGATGCTGATGGCCACCGATGCGCAGGGCGACGTGATTTATTCGCAGACCTATTACTCGATCGGCGGCGGCTTCGTGATGACCGAGGCCGAGCTTGCCGCGCGTGGCGATGACACGCGCAGCGACGATGCGCCGAAAGTGCCCTATCCCTTTGCGCTGGCCGCCGAGATGCTTGAGATGGCTGAAAAATCGGGCAAGAGCATTGCGCAGATGAAGCGCGAAAATGAACGTGTTCACCGCACGGATGCCCAGATTTCAGAAGGAATCGCGCGGATCTGGCAGGTGATGCGCGACTGCATGGACCGGGGTCTGGCGACCGGCGGCATCCTGCCGGGCGGGCTGTCGATCCGGCGCCGCGCCTCGGGCATCCATGAGGCGCTGAAGGCCGAGGCGGGCATGAACCTGACCGCGCCACATGTCATCAACGACTGGATGTCGATCTATGCCATGGCCGTGAACGAAGAAAACGCGGCGGGCGGTCAGGTCGTCACCGCCCCCACCAATGGCGCGGCGGGCGTGGTGCCTGCGGTCATCCGCTATTGGCTGGACCATGTGCCGGGCGCCAGCCTGCGGCAACTGGACGAATTCCTGCTGACCGCCGCCGCGATCGGCGGGCTGGTCAAGCACAATGCCAGCATCTCGGGCGCGGAATGCGGCTGTCAGGCCGAGGTCGGCAGCGCCAGCGCCATGGCGGCGGCGGGGCTGTGCGCCGTGCTGGGCGGCACGCCCGAACAGGTGGAAAACGCCGCAGAAATCGCGCTGGAGCATCATCTGGGCATGACCTGCGATCCGGTGCGCGGTCTGGTGCAGGTGCCCTGCATCGAACGAAACGGGCTGGGCGCGATCAAGGCGGTCTCGGCCGCCAGTCTGGCGCTGCGCGGCGACGGCAAGCATTTCGTGCCGCTGGACGCCGCCATCGAGACCATGCGCCAGACCGGCCGCGACATGTCCGAGAAATACAAGGAAACCTCGCTGGGCGGGCTGGCGGTCAACGTCCCCAACTGCTGAGGCGTGCCACGGCGGCGGCTGCGTCCCCCGCGCAACTAACCGCGCAATGACAGGCTTTGCTTAAGCTGATTGGCGCTGAATGCTTGCCCCGGCGGGGGGGTTCCTGTAGCCAGTATGGCATAAGGAAAACCCAAGTAACCGGGGACAGAGCAGATGAAATTCCGTTCGGCCTTCGCCGTGCTGTCGATGACAGTTGCGCTTACCGCATGTGGTGAGCTGCCCTTCCAAGGCTCGGACGAGCCCGAGGTTCCGGCGCATTCCGGCCCGCCGACCGTGTCGCCGCTGGAGGCGCCGATCGAAACCGGCACCGAAGGCACCGCGATTTCGACCGCAGAAGCCACGACGATGAACACCGCGATCTTCCGCGCCATGGGCTCGGGCTGGGCGGTGACGGCGGGCGACAAGCTGGCGGTCTATGAACGTCCCGGCCAGCGGTCGACCGGCGTGACCGTGCGCCGCATGACCTATGGGCGCGGCGTCGAATTCATCGGCACGATGAACGGCTCGGTCTTTTCGCTGAACATCCGCGCGGCGGAATGTCAGACCGGCGATGGCACGGCGCCCTTTACCGCGCAATTGCGCGTGGGCAGCCAGCGCCTGACCGGTTGCGCCGCCCCGACCGACAGCGTGCCGCAGCCGCAGGTCCGCGCCTCGTCCGCCGCGCCGAAGCCGAGGACCACGCCCGCCGCGACCCGACCGGCGCAACCGGCCCCGGCAGCGACGGAAACCGCGCCCGCACCGACCAGCGAGACGACGACCCCGGCAACGCCGACGCCTGCGACCGAAGCCCCGGCGGCTGAAACCGCTCCGGCGACCCCGGCACCCGCCGCGACGGTTCCGGAAACCGTGCTGCCCCCGGCCCCCACGGCTGAGGAAACGCCAGCGGTCGAAACTCCGGCAGTCGAAACTCCGGCGGCAGAGCCCGCGACGCCAGCGGCCTCGGCGACCGAAACGCCCGCCGCTGAAACGCCTGCACCCCAGACGCCTGCACCCGAGACGCCAGCGACCCCCTCGCCGGCCGAATGATCCCAGCCCCGGCCCGCGCGTCCTGCACGCGCGGGTCTTGCCCGCAGCACGTCGCGGGATGACACCCTGAGAGGACACGCCGATGCGCGCCCATTCGACCCTGACCCGCCGCCTCATGGCCTCGACCATGCCGCTGGCGCTGCTTTTCAGCCTTGGGCCGGCGTCAGGCCAAGCCGATCCGCTGATCGGCAGGAATTACAACGCCTATGGTCTGCCCGGCGCGATCGACACGCCCACGGCTGAAATGCTGCCCGATGCGACGATTGGCGCAACGCTCAGCTATTCCGATCTGGCGCGGCGCAATACGCTGATCTTTCAGGCCCTGCCCCGGCTGACGGTGGCGCTGCGCTATGGCCGCTTTGACATCAATCCCGATGGCGACGGCGTGCTGACCCCGGATGAGCGGCGCGGCTATATCTGGGACCGCAGCTTCGATCTGCGCTATCAGTTCATGGACGAAAATCCCGGCGGCTGGCGGCCTGCCATGGCCATCGGCCTGCAGGATTTCATGGGCACGGGCTTTTACAGCAGCGAATATATCGTTGCGACCAAGACCATCAATCCGCGCCTGCGTGTCAGCGCCGGTCTGGGCTGGGGCCGTCTGGCCAGTTCCGGCAGCATCGGCAGCATCGGCGATCGCGGTGGCCCGGATGAGGATACCGGCGGCAAGCCGAATGTCGACCAGTGGTTCCGCGGCGATGTCGCACCCTTTGCCAGCGTGACATGGCAGGCCACGGACAAGCTGTCGCTGTCGGCGGAATATTCCGGCGACGATTACGCCTGCGAGACCGGCGATGCCGACAATTGCGCGCGCGAGATCTGGGTGGGCGACAAGGAAGGCCTGTCGAACAACATCAATCTGGGCGCCTCCTATCAGATGGGCGACAACTATCAGCTTGGCGCCTATCTGCTGGGTGGCAAGCAGTTCGGCGTGCAGTTCAGCGTGGCGATGGATCCGCGTCAGGCCCCCTTCCCCTCGGGTCTGGAAAAGGCGCCCGCGCCGGTGCGTCCGCGCCCCGCGCCCTCGGCCGATCCCGATGGCTGGTCGGGCGCATGGTCGGCCGATCCGACCGCGCAGCCCGCGATCCAGAAGGCGCTTGGCGACGCGCTGTCCAAGGAAGGCCAGACGCTGGAATCCATGGCGCTGGACGCGAACCGGGCCGAGGTCCGCATCCGCAACAACCGCTATATCCAGCAGGCCGAAGCCGTGGGCCGCACCGCGCGCCTGATGACCCGCGCCCTGCCGCCTTCGGTGGAAACCTTTGTCATCACCTCGTCCGAAGATGGCGTGCCGACCAGTTCGGTCACGCTGCGCCGCTCGGATGTGGAACGGCTGGAAAACACCGAGGCAGGCCAGATCGCCAATGTCGCGGTGGTCAGCAGCGCCGATCCGCGCCCCGGCAATCTGGTCTTGAACCGCGACGAATTCCCGCGCTTCCGCTGGGCGCTGAAGCCGTATTTCTCGACCTCGCTCTTCGATCCGGACGAACCCTTCCGCTATGAGCTGGGGGCCGAGGCCGTGATGGAATACGAATTGACGCCGGGGCTGGTTCTGGCCGGTTCGGTCCGTCAGCGCGTCGTCGGCAGCACCAAGCAGGAAGGTCCGGGCGGTCTGGATCCGGACGAATACGAGGCGCTGGACACCGATTACGACGCCAATGGCGTGCCGCGCGTGCGGTCGGACAACCGGATGTATTCGGGCAACAAAAGCCCGTCCATCCCGCGCCTGACGCTGGCCTATTACGCCAAGCCGACCGAAACCGTCTATACCCGCCTGACCGTGGGTCTGCTGGAGCGCAGCTTCGGCGGCGTCTCGGCCGAGGCGCTGTGGTATCCGACGAACTCGCCGCTGGCCTTGGGCGCCGAGATCAACAAGGTCAAGAAGCGCGACTTCCGCGACGCTTTCAGCTTCCGCGATTATGAGGTCACGACCGGCCATGTCTCGGCCTATTACGAATTCCAGAACGGCATCGCCGCGCAACTGGATGTCGGCAAGTATCTGGCGGGCGACAAGGGCGCGACGCTGACCGTATCGCGGCAATTCGCCAATGGCTGGCGCGTCGGCGCATGGGTCACCAAGACCGACATGTCCGAAGAGGATTTCGGCGAAGGCTCGTTCGACAAGGGCGTGTCCATCTCGATCCCGCTGGGCTGGGGCACGGGCGATCCGTCGCTGCGCCGCGTCGGTGGCGATATCCGGTCGTTGTCGCGTGATGGCGGCTCGCGCCTGCGTGTCGATGGCCGGCTTTATGACAAGGTCCGTGACAGCCAGTCGGGCCAGCTTTACCAAGGTTGGGGGAGGTTCTGGCGATGATCGGAACGGCAATGCGTTTCGCATGTGGCGGGGCGGCGCTGGCCATGCTGGCCGCCTGCGGCAATATGAGCAGTCAGGATTCGGTCGCGGCCAAACTGGTTCAGGCCGCGCGGCAGACCGTGGACAGCCGCAAGGCCGACGCGGCCCCCGCCGAGGCCCGCGACCCCGGTCAGATGGCCGCAACCGCGCTGCGGGTCAATCCGGGACCGCTGATCATGGTGGGGCTGGAAAGCCAGGGCTCGACTCAGGTCATGGCGATGACCGGGGAAAATGCCGGGCAGCGCACCTATATGACGCCGAACGAACAGGCGCTGGTGCTGCGCGGCGGGATGCTGGTCGGCACGCGCGGTCTGGGCCACGACCTGTCGGTGGCCGAATCCGCGCAGTCGGCCGCGCTGATCCGCGCAAGCCGCAGCGGTCAGGCCAGCCGCACCATGCGCTATTGGACCGGCGACGGGCTGGAGCGTCCGATGACGCTGAGCTGTTCCATCAGCCCCGGCCCCAAGGCGGGTGTGATGCTGGAAAGCTGCCAGAACGGGCCGCTGAACTTCCAGAACAACTATCTGGTGCAGGGTGGGCGTATCACCGTCTCGCGCCAATGGATCGGCCCGAATCTGGGCTATGTCACCATTCAGGAACTGCGCCCCTAGGCGCGCGACTGTCCCCTTTGACACGCAAAAGGCCCGCAGCGATGCGGGCCTTTTTCATGATCCTGTCCTGAGCTGCGGCGCTCAACCAGTAAGGAAGCGTCGGCAACTGCAAGTGGATCTGCGCAGGACGGAATGGAAAAGGGCTGACCCGAAGGCCAGCCCCTGTACCAAACTTCCTTGCGGAAGATCAGTTGGTCGTGTCGTCATCATCGTCGTCGTCCGAAGCGACGGCGGCGATAACGCCCAGCAGCAGCAGGGCGGGGACGACGAGGCCAGCGTTCGACGAAGCGGGCTTCTCGTCAACGACGACCGGCTCGACTTCGACGACGGGGGCGACGTAGCCGCCTGCGAATGCGGACGATGCGGTCAGGCCCAGGGCCAGCGCAAAGGTAGCAAATTTGGTCATGATCATGCTCCGTTCAGTATTTTGAAGTCTGCCGTCTCCAGCAGCATCGCAAGGACAGTCGCATAAAGCCAATGACTTGGAAAGCAGTCTTGACGGGGCTTTCTCGCGGCATCGGCGAAACTGTTGCATATTCGCCAGCACCTTGTGGCTTCGGCAAGATGCCGCCCGAGAATTGGCCGGTTCCCGCCGCAATCCTTTGGCCAAAGACATGGGTTATTTTCTGTAAAGGACTAGGGAAACAGCATAAATTCCTGCGGAAACCACCACGATGGACGGACCGGCGGGCGTATCCAGCCGCAGGCTGGCAAAAAGGCCGCAGATCACCGCCAGCGCGCCGATAAAAGTTGCGGAACCCGCCATCTGCTCGGGCGTTCTGGAGAATCCGCGCGCTGCGGCTGCGGGCACGATCAGCATGGCCGAGACCAGCAATGCGCCGACAATCCGAATCGCGATGGCCACCACGACAGCCAGCGCCAGCGACAGGATCAGCCGTTCGTGACGCGGATTTATCCCGGCGGCAAGGGCCAATTCCTCATTGACCGAGGCGGTGACAAGCCGTTGCCAGCGCCAGACCAGCAGCCCCAGAACCAGCAATCCGCCGCCCCAGATCCACAGCAGATCGGCGCGCGTGACGGCAAGAATGTCGCCAAACAGGAAGCTGTCCAGACTGACGCGCAGGCTGGGGATAAAGCTGGCCGCGACCAGACCCATGGCCAGCGCCGAATGGGCGATGACGCCCAGCACGGTGTCCATGCCCTGCCCGCGCCCGGTCAGCCACGCCACCAGCAGCGCCATGCCCACGGCCACGGCCAGCGTGCCCAGATAGAACGGCATGGCGAAGGCAAAGCTGAGCGCCACCCCCAGAATGGCCGCGTGCGAGGTCGAGTCGCCGAAATACGCCATGCGCCGCCAGACCACGAAACTGCCCAGCGTGCCCGTCGCCAGCACAAGGCCCAGCCCCGCGATCACGGCGCGGATCAGGAAATCGTCAAGCATGGATCAGGCCTTCTGCGCGGGATGGTGATGGCCGCAATCCGGCCCGTGGACATGTTCGTCCACATGATCGTGGTCATGATCGTGGCGGTGGCGATACAGCGCCAGCGTGCCCTGCGCCTCGGCCCCGAACAGGGCGCGATATTCCGGCGCGGCGCTGACGACCTGCGGCGTGCCCTGACAGCAGACATGGCCGTTCAGGCAGATCACCCGGTCCGAGGCCCGCATCACGACCAGCAGATCATGGCTGACCATCAGCACGCCTGCCCCGGTCTCGGCGCGCACTTCCTCGATCAGGCGATAGAAGGCGACGATGCCGGGCTGGTCCAGCCCCTGCGTCGGTTCGTCCAGCACCAGAAGCTGCGGATCGTTCAGCAGCGCCCGCGCCAGCAGCACGCGCTGGAACTGCCCGCCCGACAGCGCCGAGATCTGCCGCTGCCCCAGCCCCGGCACACCCGTCCGCTCCAGCACCGCGGCGGCCTGCGCGTCGTTGACGCGCACCGGCAGCGACAGGAAGCGCCGCACGGTCATCGGCATGGCGCGTTCGATATGCACGCGCTGCGGCACATAGCCGATGCGCAGCCCCTGCGCGCGCCGGACCTGCCCCGAACTTGGCGCGACCTGCCCCAGCAGCGCCCGCACCAGCGTCGATTTGCCTGACCCGTTTGGCCCGACCACCGTGACGATTTCCCTGGGATGGATCGCCATGCTGACCTGCGACAGCACCGGGCGGTCGGCGCCCGGATGGCTGACATCAAGGCTTTGCGCCTGAATCAGCGCGGCGCTCATGCCTGCGCCGCCGTTTCCGCCTTGGCGCAGGCACGGCACAGGCCCAGCAGCTCGACGGTGCTGCGTTCGATCACGAAACCGCTTTCAGCCGCCAGGGCCGCCAGCGCGTCATGCAGACCGGGACTTTCGGCCTCGGCCACCTGTTCGCAATTGCGGCAGATCAGAAAGCCGGGCGCGTGGTCGCGATGTTCCGACAGGCAGGCGGCATAGGCATTCAGGCGGCGCACCCGATGGGCAAAGCCCTGTTCGACCAGAAAATCCAGCGCGCGATAGGCGACGGGGGGCTGTTTGCCGAAACCCTCGGCGGCCAGACGTTCCAGCACGTCATAGGCCCCCATGGCCCGGTGCGATTCCAGCAGGATCTCCAGCACGCGGCGGCGCACCGGCGTCAGGCGCACGCCATCGGCGCGGGCCTGTTCTTCGGCCCGCGCCAGCACGGTCGCCGTGCAATGGGCGTGGTCATGATCGTGGAACGGGTCGATCGACGGAGCTTCGGGCATGAGCGTTATATTATCACATTTCACTTGACGGGTTACGATATAACATAAATAAGCGTGGCGTTTCTACAAGAGAGCCCGCGCATGTCCCCGACGTTCCGCCGATCCCTGATCGCTTCGACCGCTGTTTGCCTGTCGGCCCTTCCCGCCCTGGCCGAGGTGCCCGATGTCGTCACCGACATCCCCGCCGTTGCCGGGCTGGTCGGGCAGGTCATGGGGGATCTGGGCAGTCCCACCGTGCTGATGCAGGCGGGCGGCGATCCGCATCACTATCAGCTGCGCCCCAGTCAGGCGCGCAGCCTGCAGAACGCCGATCTGCTGGTCTGGATCGGCCCGGAACTGGCGCCGTGGCTGGAGCGCCCGGCCAAGGAACTGCCTGCCGAGGCCTCGCTGCCGCTGCTGACGGTGCCGCAGACCCACCTGCGCCAATATGCCGCCGGGCATGATGGGCATGAGCATGAAGAAGGTCACGACCATAACCATGACCATGACCATGACCATGACCATGAGGAGGGCGAGCATCACCACCATTCCGGCACGGACCCGCATGCATGGCTGGACCCGGAAAACGGCAAGCTGTGGCTGGGCGCGATTGCCGAAGCCTTGGCCAAGCGCGATCCCGAACATGCCGAGACCTATCGCGCCAATGCCGCGCAGGGCGTTCAGGAACTGACCGCGCTGGATACCCAGTTGCAGGCCGATCTGGCCCCCGCCAAGGGCAAGCATTTCGTCGTCTTTCATGACGCCTATGGTTATTTCACCCAGCATTTCGGGCTGGAACCGGCGATTCCGGTCAGCCTTGGCGATGCCAGCACGCCCTCGGCGGCGCGGCTGCGCGAGATTCAGGCCCAGATCCGCGAAGCCGGTGCGCAATGCGCCTTCCCCGAGGCGAACCACGATCCGAAGCTGCTGCACGTGGTGATCGAGGGCAGCGGCGCGCGCGACGGCGGCGCCTTGGCCCCGGAAGGCAGCGCGGCGGTCGGCAACGGCTATGCCGATATTCTGCGCGCCATGGGCAAGACATTTGCGGATTGCCTTAGCAAATAAGGCTTCCTTGACGAACCCCTTCGTTCGGCAGGAAGAAAGGGCGGATGCCGGGGCTGGCATCCGCCCTTTTTGCCATGCATCATGGCGGCCCGAGCGGATGATCGCCGTGGCACCCCCTTGAAATCAGGGAAATCCCCGGCGGGAATAATTCCCGACTATTTTCCTTTGACATCCCTTATGGATTTTGTCAGGTTATTGTTACCGCGCTTTATGAGGAACAAGGAACTTGGACATGACCGCGACTCGCCCCGCCGAATTCTCCCGCCCCGGTGCAACCGCGCTGCAGCGTCTGCCCGAACATGATGCCGAAGTGCTGACCGCCGGCGGCAATCAGGCCCTGATCGTGCTGGGCGACCAGGTCTATAACCTGCGCATCACCCGCGCGGGCAAGCTGATCCTGACCAAGTAATCCGATCTGGCCGACGGCCCCGCGACGCTGCGGGCCCGCGGCCTGCACGACATACCGGGCCAACCGCCCGCATGAAAACGGGGCGCGGACAGCCGCACCCCATCTTGATCCCGAAGTCATGGGGGCCATGCCCCCGCGACCGATCCAGCGGCCTCAGCCGCGACGCGGACCTTTTCCCTCGGGTCGCGTCCCCTTGCCGGGGGTGCGATCTGTGGTTCTGGGACCGCCCTTGCCAGCAAATCCGCCCGGCTTGCCACCCGGTTTGCCATAGGGCTTGCCACCCGGTTTGCCACTTTGGCCCTCGGGCTTGCCATAGGGCTTGCGGTCGCCACCTTCGCGCTTCTCATAAGGCTTGCGGTCGCCGTCTTCGCGGCGGGCATAGGGCTTGCGGTCACCATCTTCGCGCTTGGCGAAGGGCTTGCCATCGCGGCGGCCAAAGGGCTTGTCGCCATCCTCACGCTTCGCGAAGGGGCGGCGATCCGATTGCGGACGGTCGCCATAGGGCTTGCGGTCGCCACCTTCACGCTTCTCATAGGGCTTGCGGTCGCCGTCTTCGCGGCGGGCAAACGGCTTGCGGTCACCATCTTCGCGCTTGGCGAAGGGCTTGCCGTCGCGGCGGGCAAAGGGCTTGTCGCCATCCTCACGCTTGGCGAAGGGGCGGCGATCCGATTGCGGACGGTCGCCGTAAGGCTTGCGGTCGCCGCCTTCGCGCTTCTCATAAGGCTTGCGGTCGCCGTCTTCGCGGCGGGCATAGGGCTTGCGGTCGCCGTCCTCGCGCTTGGCGAAGGGCTTGCCGTCGCGGCGGGCAAAGGGCTTGTCGCCATCCTCACGCTTGGCGAAGGGGCGGCGATCCGATTGCGGACGGTCGCCATAGGGCTTGCGGTCGCCACCTTCGCGCTTCTCATAAGGCTTGCGGTCGCCGTCTTCGCGGCGGGCATAGGGCTTGCGGTCGCCGTCCTCGCGCCGGGCAAACGGCTTGCGGTCACCGTCTTCGCGGCGGGCGAAGGGGCGGCGGTCGCCATCCTCGTCCCGGCGACCTGCGCCACGCTCGCGGAAGTCGCGGGGTTTGGCTTCGACCTCTTCACCGGTCAGCAGACCGCCAAGCTGGTCGCGCAGCACCTTGCGCTTGATCTCGCGCACCTCGTTTTCCTCCATGCCGGTCAGCTTGAAGGGGCCATAGCCAATGCGGATCAGCCGGTTCACGATCAGCCCGATATGGGACATGGCGCGGCGGATCTCGCGGTTCTTGCCTTCGCGGATGCCGACGGTCAGCCAGGCATTCGCACCCTGCTGGCTGTCCAGCGCGATCTCCATGGGGGCGAATTCCTCGCCGTCGATGGTGACGCCGCGGCGCAGGGGGGCAAAGGTCAGATCATTGGGCTGGCCGTTGACGCGCACGCGGTAGCGGCGCAACCAGCCGGTCGTCGGCAGCTCAAGGCGACGCTTCAGCTCTCCGTCATTGGTCAAAAGCAACAGACCTTCGGAATTCAGGTCCAGCCGGCCCACGCTCATCACGCGGGGCAGATCGCGGGGCAGCGCGTCAAAGACGGTCTGGCGGCCCTTTTCATCCGATTCCGAGGTCACGAGACCCAGCGGCTTGTAATACATCCACAGCCGGGTTTCCTGCGGTTCGTCCAGCGGCTTGCCGTCGACGCTGATCTTGTCGTCCGGCGTCACGTCCAGCGCGGGGCTGTCGATCTTTTTGCCGTTCACCTTGACGCGGCCTTCGACGATCATGCGTTCGGCATCGCGGCGGCTGGCAAGCCCGGCACGCGCGATCACCTTGGCGATGCGGTCAAGGTTCTTCGGTTTCGCGGCGTCATCGGTCGCGTCGGTTTTCGGGCTGTCTTCGGGCGTATCGGTCATGGCGATCTCCTGCGCATCTCTGCGGTGGCAAAGCGGGTTCCATAGGGCAAACGCCGCAATGAGGAAAGCGGTTCTTGCACCTTGGGCAATCTCGGGCCAGAAAAACGCATGAAATTCGCATCGCATATGCCACAGGCGCTGGAACAGGCCCATGCCGCAGCGCAGCGCGGCGAGGTGCCGGTGGGTGCGGTGCTGGTGGGCGCCGATGGCCGGGTGCTGGCGCAGGCGGGCAACCGCACCCGCGAATGGTCCGATCCCACCGCCCATGCCGAGATCGTGGCGATCCGAGAGGCCTGCCGGTTGCTGGGCTCCGAACGCCTGCCCGGCGCGCGGCTGTGGGTGACGCTGGAGCCCTGCCCGATGTGTGCCGCGGCCATTTCGGCCGCGCGGATCCAGGTGCTGTATTACGGGGCCGACGATCCGCGCATGGGCGGCGTCCGGCATGGCGCGCGGGTCTTTGACCATCCGCAATGCCACCACCGCCCCGAGGTGATCGACGGCATCGGCGCAGAAGAATCGCGCCTGCTGCTGCGGCAGTTCTTTCAGAAACGTCGCGTCGATGGCAGGCTGCACGACTGAGGCTTGCGCTGCGATGCAGCGCGGCTAAGGATACCCTACCGTGAGGAGATGGGGGAAGTGATGTTCAACAAGATCTTGGTAGCCAATCGCGGCGAGATTGCGATCCGCGTGATGCGCGCGGCGAACGAGCTGGGCAAGAAGACGGTCGCCGTCTATGCCGAAGAGGACAAGCTGGGTCTGCACCGCTTCAAGGCGGATGAGGCATACCGTATCGGCGCGGGTCTGGGGCCGGTTGCGGCCTATCTGAGCATCCCTGAAATCATCCGCGTGGCACGGGAATCGGGCGCGGATGCCATCCATCCGGGCTATGGCCTTCTGTCGGAAAACCCCGATTTCGTCGATGCCTGCGTGGCTGCCGGGATCGCCTTCATCGGCCCCACCGCCGACACGATGCGCGCGCTTGGCGACAAGGCCAGCGCCCGGCGCGTGGCCATCAAGGCGGGCGTCCCGGTCATCCCCGCGACCGAGGTGCTGGGCGATGACATGGACGCCATCAAGCGTGAGGCCGCCGAGATCGGCTATCCCCTGATGCTGAAGGCCAGCTGGGGCGGCGGCGGGCGCGGCATGCGCCCGATCCAGAACCCCGAGGAACTGCCCGAAAAGGTCCGCGAGGGCCGTCGCGAAGCCGAAGCCGCCTTCGGCAATGGCGAGGGCTATCTGGAAAAGATGATCCTGCGCGCCCGCCATGTCGAGGTGCAGTTGCTGGGCGACAGCCATGGCGGTCTTTACCACCTCTACGAACGCGACTGCACCGTGCAGCGCCGCAACCAGAAGGTCGTCGAACGCGCCCCCGCCCCCTATCTGACGCAGGCGCAGCGCGATGAGGTCTGCGGCCTTGCGCTGAAGATCGGCCAGGCCGTCGGCTATCGCAATGCCGGCACGGTCGAATTCCTGATGGATATGGACAGCCAGGCCTTCTATTTCATCGAGGTGAACCCGCGCGTGCAGGTCGAACACACCGTGACCGAGGAAGTCACCGGCATCGACATCGTGCAGTCCCAGATCCAGATCGCCGAGGGTGCGACGCTGGCCGAGGCGACCGGCGTGGCCTCTCAGGCCGAGGTGCGGCTGAACGGCCATGCGCTGCAATGCCGCGTCACCACCGAAGACCCGCTGAACAACTTCATCCCCGATTATGGCCGCATCGCCGCCTATCGCAGCGCCACCGGCAACGGCATCCGGCTGGATGGCGGCACGGCCTATTCCGGCGGCGTCATCACGCGCTATTATGACAGTCTGCTGGTCAAGGTCACGGCCCATGCCCAGACCCCCGACAAGGTGATCGCCCGCATGGACCGCGCGCTGCGCGAATTCCGGGTGCGCGGGGTGGCGACGAATATCGAATTTGTCATCAACCTGCTGAAACACCCGACCTTTCTGGATGACAGCTATACCACCAAATTCATCGACACCACGCCGGACCTGTTCCAGTTCGACAAGCGTCAGGACCGCGCCACGCGCATCCTGACCTATATCGCCGATATCTCGGTCAACGGGCATCCGGAAACAGCGGGCCGCGCCCTGCCCCCGGCCAAGGCCCGCAGCCTGACCCCGCCAAAGCCCCGCGCAGCGCCCGTGCCCGGCACGCGCCAGTTGCTTGAGGACAAGGGCGCGAAAGCCGTTGCCGACTGGATGCTGGACCAGAAGCAACTGCTGATCACCGACACCTCGATGCGGGACGGGCACCAGTCGCTGCTGGCGACGCGGATGCGCAGTATCGACATGATCCGGGTCGCGCCGTCCTATGCGGCGAACCTGCCGGGGCTGTTTTCGGTGGAATGCTGGGGCGGCGCGACCTTTGACGTGGCCTATCGCTTCTTGCAGGAATGTCCGTGGCAGCGGCTGCGCGACATCCGCGCGCGGATGCCGAACCTGATGACGCAGATGCTGCTGCGCGCCAGCAATGGCGTGGGCTATACGAACTATCCCGACAATGTGGTGCAGGAATTCGTGCGGCAGGCGGCGGAAACCGGCGTCGATGTGTTCCGCGTCTTCGACAGCCTGAACTGGGTCGAAAACATGCGCGTCGCGATGGATGCGGTCGTGGCCTCGGGCAAGATCTGCGAAGGCACGATCTGCTATACCGGCGACATCCTTGACCCGCAGCGCGCCAAATACGACCTGCAGTATTACATCCAGATGGGCCATGCGCTGAAGGATGCGGGCGCGCATGTGCTGGGCCTGAAGGATATGGCGGGGCTTTTGAAACCCGCCTCGGCCAGCCTGCTGGTGCGCGCCCTGAAGGATGAGATCGGCCTGCCGGTGCATTTCCACACCCATGACACCGGCGGCATCGGCGGGGCCACGATCCTTGCTGCGGCCAATGCGGGCGTCGACGCGGTGGATTGCGCCATGGATGCGCTGTCGGGCAATACCAGCCAGCCGACGCTGGGTTCGATCGTCGAGGCGCTGCGCCATACCGACCGCGACACCGGTCTTGATATTGCCGCCATCCGCGAGATCTCGAACTATTGGGAAGCGGTGCGCGAACAATACGCGGCCTTCGAATCCGGTCTGCAGGCCCCCGCTTCGGAGGTCTATCTGCACGAGATGCCGGGCGGTCAGTTCACCAACCTGAAAGCGCAGGCGCGCAGCCTTGGGCTTGAGGAACGCTGGCACGAGGTCGCCCAGACCTATGCCGAGGTGAACCAGATGTTCGGCGATATCGTCAAGGTCACGCCCAGCTCCAAGGTGGTGGGCGACATGGCGCTGATGATGGTGGCCCAAGGGCTGACGCGGCAGCAGGTCGAAGACCCCGCCGTCGAGGTGGCCTTCCCCGACAGCGTCGTCGACATGATGAAGGGCAATCTGGGCCAACCGCCCGGAGGCTGGCCCGAGGCGTTGCAAAAGAAGATCCTGAAGGGCGAAGCCCCGATGACGACCCGGCCCGGCGCGCATATGCCCCCCGTCGATCTGGAGGCCACGCGCCAGAAACTGGCCGAGGATCTGGCCACCGAGATCGACGATGAGGATCTGAACGGCTACCTGATGTATCCCAAGGTCTTTACTGATTACATGGCGCGCCATGCGACCTATGGGCCGGTGCGCGCGCTGCCGACGCGGACGTTCTTTTATGGCATGGAGCCGGGGCAGGAAATCGAGGCCGAGATCGACCCCGGCAAGACGCTGGAGATCCGGCTGCAGACCATCGGCGATACCGACGAAAACGGCGATGTGCGGGTGTTTTTCGATCTGAACGGCCAGCCGCGCGTCATCCGCGTGCCGAACCGTCAGGTCAAGGCCCAGACGGCGGCGCGGCCCAAGGCAGACCCCGCGAATGACGGCCATGTCGGCGCGCCGATGCCGGGCGTCGTCGCCTCGGTCGCGATCAGCGCGGGCCAGAAAGTCAGTCCCGGCGATCTGCTGCTGACCATCGAAGCCATGAAGATGGAAACCGGCCTGCATGCCGACCGCGAAGGCACCATCAAGGCGCTGCATGTCAGCGCCGGTCAGGGCATCGACGCCAAGGATCTGCTGGTCGAGATCGAATGATCCTCCGGGGGCGCGTGGCACATGTCGTGCGCCCCCGCGACAACACAGGATAAACGCGCCGTTTCCTTGGCATTTGGGATCGCCCGGCTAATGTGCCCGCAAGACGAAGACGGATTCCCATGAAATTTCGATACATTCTTGTTGTGCTGGCCTTGGCGGTGACCGCCACCGGGCTGTGGTGGTGGTCCGACATGCGCAGTCAGGCGGCAGCGCCGCCCGCGACCATGGCCGTCACGCGCGGCGACATTACCTCCAGCGTGCTGGCCTCGGGCCAGATCGAGGCCAGCCAGCTGGTCAGCGTCGGCGCCCGCGTCTCGGGCCGGATCGAGACGCTGCCGGTCAGCCTTGGCCAGACCGTCAAGGCAGGCGACCTGATCGCCGAGATGGATTCGCTGGATCAGCAGAATGAGGTCAAGCAGGCCGAGGCCGATCTGGCCAATATTCAGGCGCAGATCGCCGCCAAGAACGCCAACCTGACCCGCGCGCGGCAGGTGCTGGAGCGGCAGAAGAAGCTGGGGACCAGCAACTTTTCGTCGCGAGAGACGGTGGAAAGCGCGTCGGCGGATGTGGACGTGGCGCTGGCGGAACTGGATGCGCTGGCCGCCCAGAAGGCCCGCGCCGAGGTCAGCCTGTCCACCGCCAAGATCAGCCTTGAACGCACGCGGATCACCGCGCCGATCGACGGCACGGTCGTGGCGATCGTGGTCGAGGCCGGGCAGACCATCAACTCGATCCAATCCGCGCCGACGCTGGTCAAGCTGGCCAATCTGGACCGCGTGCTGGTCAAGGCCGAGATCTCGGAGGCGGATGTCGTGCGCGTCCAGCCCGGTCAGGATGTCAGCTTCACCATTCTGGGCGAACCGGGGCAGAGCTATGCAGCCAAGCTGGGCGCCATCGAACCCGCCCCCAGCGAGATCAAGACATCCGACACGATATCGACGGATTCCGCCATCTATTACAACGGCCTGATGCAGGTGGACAATCCCGGCCATGTGCTGCGCATCGGCATGACCACGCAGGTCAGCATCAATCTGGCCGATGCGCGCGACGTGCTGCGCATCCCGGCATCGGCGCTGCGCGGCGGGACGGTGCAGGTCTGGACCGGACAGGCGGTCGAAACCCGCCGCGTGCAGACCGGGCTCAGCGACAAGGTCTGGGTCGAGGTGACCTCGGGTCTGGCCGAGGGCGATCTGGTGGTGACCGGCGGGGCCGAGGCCGCAGGCGACGGCGCGCGGCGGATGCGCCGCCCGATGGGGTTCTGACATGGGCGCGCCGCTGATTTCGGCCCGCGGCATCAGCCGCAGCTTTGCCGCAGGCGACGAAGACATCACCGTCCTGCGCGATGTCGATATCGACATCTGGCCCGGCGAGATGGTGGCGATCATCGGCACCTCGGGGTCGGGCAAGTCGACGCTCATGAACATTCTGGGCTGTCTAGACCGCTCTACGCGCGGCACCTATCTGTTCGACGGGCAGGATGTCGGCGCGCTGTCGCCCGACGACCTGGCGCGGCTGCGGCGGGCGCATTTCGGCTTCATCTTCCAGCGTTACCAGTTGCTGCCCGATCTGGACGCGGTGGAAAACGTCGAAACCCCCGCCGTCTATGCCGGCGTGCCTGCCGCGGCGCGTCGGGCGCGGGCGGTGGACTTGCTGACCCAGCTTGGCCTGCAGACGCGGCTGGATCACCGGCCAAGCGAATTGTCGGGCGGCCAGCAGCAGCGTGTCTCGGTCGCGCGGGCGCTGATGAATGGCGGCGAGGTGATCCTTGCCGATGAACCGACCGGCGCGCTGGACAGCAAAAGCGGCGAGGATCTGATCCAGTTGCTGCTGGAACTGAACCGGCAGGGCCATACCATCGTCATCGTCACGCATGACCCCGACGTGGCCGCCCGCGCCCATCGCGTGATCGAGATCAGCGATGGCCGCATCATCCGCGATTCCCGGCCCGAAACCACGGCGGCGACACGCCCGGCACGACCGCTGACGGCCTCGGGTTCGGCCACCGCGTCGCTGCGCCGCCTGTCGGAAACCGCGCAGATGGCGCTGCGGGCGATGTCGGCGCACCGGCTGCGCAGCTTTCTGACCATGCTGGGGATCATTATCGGCATCGCCTCGGTCGTTCTGGTGGTGGCACTGGGCACGGGCAGCCAGCGGCAGGTCCTGCAAGACATCAGCACGCTGGGCACCAACACCATCACCGTGCGGGCCGGTCTGGGCTTTGGACGACCGGGATCGGGGCGGATCCGCACGCTTGTGCCGTCGGATGCGCAGGCCATCGCGGCCCAGCCCTATGCCCGCGGCGTGTCACCCGCCGTCAGCAGCTCGGCCACGGTGATCGCCGGCAATGTCGAGGCCACGGCCCAGATCAGCGGCGTCAGCAGCGATTATTTTCAGGTCCACGCCTATGCCACCGTCGCGGGCAGCCTGTTCGGCGCGGATGACGTGGCGCAACTGTCGCAGGTCGCGGTGATCGACGCCGATACGCGCGACACCTTCTTCGCGGGCGCCGATCCCATCGGGCAGGTGCTGATGCTGGGCCGGGTGCCGGTGCGCGTCATCGGCGTCGTGCAACTGACCGGCGCCAGTTTCGGGCCGGACAACCTGAACATCTTCGTGCCCTATACCACCTCGATGTCGCGGCTGACCGGCCAGCAACATCTGAACAGCATCGGCGTGCAGATCGCGGATGATTACGACATGCAGCACGCCCAGGACGAAATCGACGCCCTGCTGCTGGCCCGCCACGGCACGCGGGATTTCTTCCTGTCCAACAGCGACACGATCCGGCAGACCGTCACCTCGACCACGCGGACGCTGACGCTGCTGGTGGCGATGATCGCCGTGATCTCGCTGATCGTGGGGGGCATCGGCGTGATGAACATCATGCTGGTTTCCGTGACCGAGCGCACGCGTGAGATCGGCGTGCGCATCGCCATCGGCGCGCGCCGCAGCGATATCGTCGGGCAATTCCTGATCGAGGCGGTGCTGGTCTGTCTGGTCGGCGGCGTGCTGGGCATCGCGCTGGCCTTGGGTGCGGGACTGCTGCTGGGCTGGCTGAGCGCGGCGGTCACGCTGTCCTTTTCCACGCTGTCGATCGTCGTGGCCTTCCTCAGTTCCACGCTGATCGGCATCACCTTTGGCTTTCTGCCCGCACGCGCGGCGGCGCGTCTGGATCCGGTGGTGGCGCTTAGCCGCGAATAGTTGCCGTTTTCCGGCGGCCGCGCTATATCCCGGATGAAATTCCGGCTTGGTTTTGATGCGCAGAAGGATATTCCATGAATGGCTGCCCAAAGGTAACAGGGTTCTATGAACCATGCAGCGGATCCATCCAATATGTCGTCGCCGATCCCGCCAGCGGCCAATGCGCCATCATTGATCCGGTGCTGGATTATGACGAAAAATCCGGCGCGACCGCAACCATTCAGGCCGACCGGCTGCTGGAGTTCGTGGCCACCGAGGGGCTGACGGTGCAGTGGATTCTGGACACCCACCCCCATGCCGACCATTTTTCCGCCGCCAGCTATCTGCGCGACCGGACTGGCGCCCCCACCGCCATCGGCGAGCGGGTGCGTGAGGTGCAGAAGCTGTGGCAGGATTTCTATGACTGGCCCGAACTGCCCTGCGATGGCCGGCAATGGGACCGGCTGTTTGCCGATGGCGACACCTTCCAGATCGGAGAGCTGTCGGCGCGGGTGATGCTGTCGGCGGGGCATACGCTGGCCTCGGTCACCTATGTCGTGGGCGACGCGGCCTTTGTGCATGACACGCTGTTCATGCCCGACAGCGGCACGGCGCGGGCGGATTTCCCCGGTGGCAGCGCCGAAACCCTGTGGGAGTCGATCCAAGCGATCCTTGCCCTGCCCGACGCGACGCGCATCTTTACCGGCCATGATTACCGCGAAGGCGGCCGCGAGCCGCGCTGGCAATCGAGCGTGGCCGAGCAGCGCGCAACGAACAGCCACATATCCAAGTATCTGACGAAAAATGAATTTGTTGCCGCGAGGCAGGCGCGCGATGCCACCCTGCCGATGCCGCGGCTGATCCTGCACGCGCTGCAGGTGAACATCGCCGGCGGGCGCCTGCCTGAACCACATGCCAATGGCAGGCGTTACCTCAAGATCCCGATGGGCCTTTTTCCGGGGCCATGGGAGCAGTCGGAAAAGATCTGTTAACAAAGGCGGAACATGGGACAGCTTGTCGAAGGCGTCTGGCATGACGAATGGTATGACACCGAAAGCTCGGGCGGGCGTTTTCAGCGCACAACCACCTCGTGGCGCAACTGGGTCACGGCGGATGGCAGCGCCGGTCCGTCGGGAGACGGTGGATTTGCCGCGGAAAGCGGGCGCTATCACCTTTACGTCTCGCTGGCCTGTCCCTGGGCGCATCGGGCGCTGATCTTTCGCGCGCTGAAGGGGCTGGCGCCGCATATCGGCGTGTCGGTGGTGCATCCCGACATGCTGTCGGACGGCTGGACCTTCGCCACCGACTTTCCGGGCGCGACCGGGGATGATCTGTTCGGCCTGCCCTTTCTGCGCGACATTTATCTGAAAGCCGATCCTCAAGCCTCGGGGCGGGTGACGGTGCCGGTGCTTTGGGACAAGGCGCAGGGCACCATTGTGTCGAACGAAAGCGCCGAGATCATCCGCATGATGAACAGCGCCTTTGACGGTCTGACCGGCAATCGCGACGACTATTGGCCGCAGGATCTGCGCGAACAGATCGAGACACTGAACAGCCGCATCTATGACACGGTGAATAACGGCGTCTACAAGGCTGGTTTTGCCACCTCGCAAGCCGCCTATGATGAGGCCGTCGTGCCGCTGTTTCAGTCCCTTGACTGGCTTGAGGATCTGCTGAGCGCCAATCGCTATCTGACCGGCAACCGTCTGACCGAGGCGGACTGGCGGCTGTTCACCACGGCCGTGCGCTTTGATCCGGTCTATCATACGCATTTCAAGTGCAACCATGCGTGGCTGCGGGAATATCCGAACCTCTGGGCCTGGACGCGCGAGCTTTATCAGATGCCGGGCGTGGCCGAGACGGTCGATTTCGCCCATATCGTCCGGCATTATCATTACAGCCACGACACGATAAACCCGCATCGCATCATCCCGATCAACCCGACGATCGACTGGGATGAGCCGCATGGCCGTGGCGGGTTCTGATCGGCACGGGCCGGACGGAAACAGGTGATGCGGGCTTATTCCCGCACCGCCGTCACCTCGTCCAGCGACACGGCATTGTCGCCTTCCAGCACCAATGCCGACCCGGTCGCGGTCAGCTCGGCCCCGGTCACCTTGGAATAGGCGGCGACATCGGCGGTTGCGACCACCTCTCCGCCCTTCAGGGATTCGGTGCGGAACTGGTAAAGCCCGGCGGGCAGCAACTCTCCGTCCGCGTTGCGGCCGCGCCAATCCACCTCACCCGCGCCGGTGCCGACATTTTCACGCGAGACTTCGCGGCCATTTGCGTCAAGCACAACCAGCGTGACGGAATCGGCATCTGCCGCCGGCGCAAGTTCAAGCGTGACCGGCGCATCCTGGAACCACACCGGGGCCGTCGTCCGCACCTCGCGCCCGATCCATGTCGACAACTGCCCCAACTGACCGCCGCCCGAACTTTCGACAAGCTGGGTCAGCAAGCTGTTGGTGCGGGCCTGCTGTTCGACGCCGGAAAATGTCGCAAGCTGCACCGCAAATTCGGTGCTTTCCATTGGGCTCAGCGGGTCCTGATTTTGCAGCTGCGTGGTCAGCATCTTCAGGAATGTCTCGAAATCACCACCCGTCGACGCGGCGGCGCTGATGACGGACGCCGAGCCTGTCGTGGAATTTGCGGGCGTGGCGCCCACCGAGCTTACCATGTCATGTCCTCTCAAATACGCATGTCGATCTGCCGCCCGGAAACCGAAGCGGGGGGAATGGAGGCTTGCTGCGGGGCAGCCTCCGCAAAATGTTCACCGCGACCTTGCCTTGCCTGAGACGAGGCTCGGAAGCTGCGGTCGGATTGTTCTGAATCGCCGAAATGCAGCGAAGCACCGCTCATACCCGCGTCGCGCAATTCGCGGCCAAGCAGGTCGGCATGACGACGCAAAAGCTCAAGCGTGTCGCGGTTTTCGGCATAGACCGCGACGCTGGGGGTGTCGCCCGGCGTCACGATCAGCCGCACCTTGCCTAACTCCTCGGGGCTGAGGGTGATTTCAACGCGGTTCTGATCCGCCTGCGCCAGCTTTTCCGAGATCTGCCGCGTCACTTCGCGCGGATCCACATGCGGCAGGCGCAAAGCGTGGGATGCCATGATCGGCTCTGCACGCAGCTCTTTCGCGACATGCAGCGTCAGATCCACCACAATATCCTGCAGCGACGCGGGCGTTTCCGGCTTCAGCGTCTCTGCGGCCTGCGGTGCAGGACTGCTGCCATCCTGAGCCGTGTTCGCGCCAGACCCAGCACCCGGATCAAAGGCTGCCGCCGACGGCTCAGTCGCTGCAACCATGCGCCCGGACAACGTATCCTGCCCGGATTGCGGTGCAACATCCTCAGCCCAGGTCTGGGCGGCGTCGATTGCGGGGTCCCCATCACCTAAAATATCGGCACCGCCCCCATCGGCGGTGGTGACCTGCACCAGCGCTGATTGCGCCTGCTTTTGACCAACCGTCATGGCTTCTGCCTGAGCCTGCTTTCCATGTCCCGAACCAGCCGGATACGCCGCCGTTGCCTCGGCCTTTTGCGGAATGCCTGCCCCGGATGACATATCGGCATCAGACGTCTGAAGCGGCTGATCGACCGTCCCCTCGGTTTCGGCCCCTGCCCGATCAGAGGACCCATCGGTGGCAGCGGTGACATCCGCAACAGACTGCAGCAAAGCCGCATCCGGAGGGATAGGCTGTTGCCCAGCAGCAATCGCGTTGATGTCCACCACATCTGCGTCATCGCCTATATCTTCGTCCGCGTCAGCCTGCCCCAGATCCTGCATTTCACCAGCCGCCACCGCTTCGACGGCAGTAAGCTGATCGAAAGTCGCCAGAAACCCCGACGCCGAATCCTGATCGGGCCGTTCCAGTGATTTTGCAGTGAACGGCGCTGCAAGGGCAGGTTCAAAAATACCAAGATGCATATCGTGGACCCAACTTGTTCACTGGTTGAATACCACCTGCTGATTACCAAATATTTACCGCCATATGAAATTATGCCGCCATCAAAACATTTCGGAGCCACCCATGATCGTGAATTCCCTGTCCCATCAACCACCCCTTCCCACACATAAGAATATAGCCGACGGGTTGGAAAAAGCATTTCTTACTGAAATGTTGAAATATGCCGGGCCAAAGCCGATCGAGGGGTCATTCGGCGGCGGTATCGGCGAAGATCAGTTTTCCAGCATGTTGACCGAAACCTATGCGCAGGCGCTTGCCGAACGGATCGACCTGGGCTTCGCAGGAAAGCTGTTGCAATGATCGATATCCTGAAAAAACTGCAGGAAGCGCGGCAGGCCGTGCAGGATGTCGCACCCGACCGCGCGGCAGCAATCCTGCATGAGATCGAGGCGAAGGCAGACTTCGAATCATTGCCCGACCGCGATGCCGTTCTGCGCGAACTGCGGGCGATTCGCGAACATTCCGATGCCGCGGCGGCGGGAATCGCTGCTGCACAGAAACAGATTGCAGAATTGATGCGACTGGGCCGCAGCCTTGGAACCTATGATCGCGCCGGGAATATGCAGGTAAATTCCACCCAAGCTCGCCAGATTCGGAAGTATTGAGTAAAATGCCTGAGTTTCTTTTCTTGGGTGGCGATGGAAATTCAGACTTTATTCAGAGGTGACGGATAAAACCCGTCTTGTGCAAGGAAGCACCGGGAAATCCCGCAGGTCAGAAGGCCTTCATATCAGAAAGGGCGGAACTGCCCTTATTCATGGAGTGATAATATGTCCAGCATTCTGACCAACAGCTCGGCCGTCGTCGCGTTGCAGACCCTGAAAGGGATCAACGCGAACCTGGCAAAGACGCAATCCGAGATCTCGACCGGCAAAACCGTGAGCACCGCTCAGGACAATGCCGCAATCTGGTCCATCGCGAAGACGATGGAAAGCGACCAACAGGCGTTCAAGACCATCCAGACCAACTTGAACGTTGCAGGCCAGACGATCGCCACGGCCCGCACCGGTGCGGAATCCGTGCAGAAACTTCTGGACGACATGAAGAAACTGGCCGCCAGCGGCAACCGCAGCGATGCGGATTTCACCAAGATCCAGACCGACATCACGGCGAAACAGGAACAGATCGCTGCGATCGTCGCCGGGACGCAGGCCAATGGCGTCAACCTGCTCAGCACCAACGGTGTCAACGCTGGAACGACCTATTCGGTTCTGGGTTCGCTGGACCGTGCCGGTGCGACCGTCACCGCCTCGACGATCGAAGTCGAATCGCTTGATTTCGAAGCAGATATCGTCGGTGCAACCATGACGGCGATCACCGACACCGACTCTGCCGCAACCGCTGTGGGCGAGATCGAAGCTCTGTTGACCATCGCGATCAACGGGGCGGCAACGCTGGGTTCGGCCGGTCAGCGCATCACGGATCAGGTGGACTTCGTGTCGAAACTTGGCGACTCGCTGAAACTTGCTGTCAGCTCGCTGGTCGATGCCGACATGGAAGAAAGCTCGGCCCGCCTGCAGGCGCTACAGACGCAACAGCAGCTGGGCATCCAGGCCCTGTCGATCGCCAACCAAGGCCCGTCGGCGATCCTGTCGCTGTTCCGCGGCTGATGAAAAACCCGAGGGCGCCTTCGGGCGCCCTCGACCTTCTTGAATATTCAGATCAGGAAACAAGATCTTGAACGCGGTGATGCCTTTCTCAGAACGTGCATATGGCAGCCCGGCCATTCGTGGCGCGCGCGATATGGAATACGATGTCTTCTCGCGGGTGACGCGCCTTCTGCGGCAAGCTTCACGCGATTGCAGCGGCCCGGAAACGATCGCCGCCGTGGCAAAGAACAATGAGCTTTGGACGCTGCTTGCCGCCGATCTGGCGCACGAGGGCAACCAGCTTGACGACCAGACCAAAGGCGGCCTGCTGTCGCTGGCAAGTTTCTCGCTTCGCCATGGCCAGCGCGTTATGTCGGGCCAAGCGACGACCGAGCCGCTGATCGACATCAATATGCTGGTCATGAAGGGCCTGCGTGGCGAGGTTCCGGCATGAGCGGCCTTATCCTGAAACTTGCGCCAAACGAACGGGTCCTGATCAACGGCGCCGTCATCGAAAATGGTGACAAGCGATCGCGCATTTCGGTGAAGACACCGAACGCGAATATCTTGCGTCTGCGCGACGCGATCCATCCTGACGACGCAAAAACACCTGTCAGTCGGACCTGCTATCTGTGCCAGTTGCTTCTGGTCGGTGAAGCCGATGAAAACAGCGCAAGGCGCGATATTCTGATCGGGATTGAGCAGCTGTCTCGGGCGCTGATTGATCGTGACAGCATGGCAACGCTGGACGCAGCAACTGCGTCGACGCTTGATGGGAACTATTACCAGACGCTGAAGCAGCTTCGCACTCTGCTGCCGCGTGAAGCGCGTCTGTTGGCGGCAGCCCGATCATGAGCTACGCGGTCCAACTTGGAATGGGGGGGTATCTGGGCTGGAAGCTGCTTGAGCGGACGGCCGACAAGCAGATGACGACATTCCAGAACGACCTGCAGATCCGCCGCTCCAGCGATTACTTTGCCGAAAAGATGCCAGCGGTCAAACAGGCCGATGAACTTGTCTCGGATTACCGTCTGCTGCAGGTTGCTCTTCGCGCCTTCGGTCTGGACAATGACATTGCCAACAAGGCCTTTATCACCAAGGTGCTTGAAGCCGATCCCTCGGACAGCGACAGCTTTGTGAACCGGCTGTCCGACAAACGTTACCTCAGCCTGAACAAGGCCTTAGGCATGACAGCCACTGGTGGAGGGACGGCAGGGAATACGCTGGACAACGCACAGGCCGCGCCAGACATCGACGCAATTCTTGATCTTTACGTCACGCGGTCCTTTGAAAAGAACATTGGTGAGCGTCATCAAGAGATCGAGATCGCCATGAATGCCCGGCGGGAACTGGGACAAATGGCAAAAAGTGACGTCAGCAATAATGCGAAATGGTATCAGATCCTTGCATCGAAACCGCTTCGCCAGGTGTTTGAAGGCGCGCTGGGTCTTGGCTCATCCTTCGGCCGGATGCCGATCGACCGTCAGCACAGCGAAATTCAAATAAGACTGGAAAGATTGACGGGCAGTAGCGACGTGTCGCAATTTGCCGAGCCAGAGAACCTTGAAAAGGTCTTGAAATATTATCTGATCCGGTCGCAGATCAATAATGTCGACGTGTCCAGCCCTTATGCGGCGGCGCTGACAATCCTGCGCTCGGGGGCCTAGCCAACCAAATCGTCCGATCAGACGACGCCTTCGACGATTAATGCTTTCGGCCTTCTGCATCCTCAGCGCACTGCCAAAGGCATGGCGCAAAGCATGACACTGCGCTAGATCAGCCATGGGGGATCCCATGGATTTCAAATGGCTTGAAGACTTTCTGATGCTGGCGGAAACGCGCAGCTTTTCACGCTCGGCCGATTTGCGGGGCGTCACGCAAAGCGCCTTCAGCCGCCGGATCCGCGCGCTTGAGGAATGGCTGGGCACCGATTTGCTGTCCCGCGACAGCTATCCGGTCAGCCTGACGCCCGAAGGCGTATTGTTCCGCGAAACCGCCGAAGAGGCGGTCCGGATGATCATCGCGCGCCGGACCGAGTTCCGCGATCACTCCCGCGCAAGGGGCGGCGAGATCTCCTTTCTGTCGCTTCACAGCCTGACGGTCACCTTCCTGCCGGACTGGTTGATGCGGTTGAAGGCCGTGACAGGCCAGATGACCAGCCGCGTCAAACCCGAGAATTTCGACCGCTGCATCGAAGCCCTGACCGAGGGGGGCCATGACTTCTTCCTGACCTATGCGCATCCGCAGGTGAATATCCCGCTGGATCCGCAGGGCTATCCGCATCTTGTCGTCGGTCATGACAGTCTGGTCGCGGTGGCCCGGCCCGGCTGGCCGCCCGAATGGCTGACCGACGGAATGCCGCTGCTGAAATATTCGCGCGGCAGCTTTCTCAACGAAATGGCCCGCATCGCTTTGGCACGACCCGGCGCGCCCAAGGTCTATGTCGCGCATACCGACGAATCCTCGATGGCGGAATCGATGAAAAGCATGGCGATCGCTGGCCATGGCGTCGTCTGGTTGCCGCGCCTGCTTGTGGCGTCCGAAATCGGCACCGGGCGGCTGGAAATCGTCGCGCCGGAACTGCCGATGGAAATCAGGCTGTATCGCAACGCCGCACGCGGGCGGGGCATCACCGGCCGCGTGTGGCAAGCCGCCTGCGAGCTTGGCCAAGGTTATGCAGGAACGGAATAACCCTGTCGCGATTGGCATTTGAAGGCTTGGCCGATCAGGCTTAAATCCTTGGAAGCGGGACGAAAATCCTTCGCACCCGCACCAAACCAAGATCCAAAATCCAGCATGGCCGGACCGCCCCGCATTCAGCGGGCCTTGGCCGCATGCGTCCAAGGAACAGATGATGGCAACCCGCATCGAACATGACCTGCTTGGCAATCGCGAAGTGCCTGCCGACGCCTATTGGGGCGTGCACACGCTTCGCGCGGTCGAAAACTTCCCGATCTCGGGTCGTCCCATCGGCGAGATCCCGGAACTGGTCCGCTCGCTGGCCGCGATCAAGCAGGCCGCGGCGCTGGCCAATGCCGATCTGGGCCTGCTGTCGCCGGACCGCCGCGATGCCATCACCGCCGCCTGCGAGGACATCCGCGCCGGTCGCCTGCACGATCAATTTGTGGTCGACCAGATTCAGGGCGGCGCGGGCACCTCGACGAATATGAACGCCAATGAGGTAATCGCCAATCGCGCGCTGGAGATCATGGGACATGCGCGGGGGGATTATAAGTTCCTGCACCCGAATGAACATGTGAATATGAGCCAGTCGACCAATGATGTCTATCCGACCGCGCTGCGGCTGGCCTCGTGGAAAGGGATCCAGAAGCTGATCGGCGCGCTGTCGTCGCTGCGGGTCGCATTCGCGGACAAAGCCCTGGAATTTCATGACATTCTGAAAATGGGCCGCACGCAGCTGCAAGAGGCCGTGCCGATGACGCTGGGGCAGGAATTCAACACCTATGCCATCATGATCGGCGAGGATGAGGCCCGGCTGGCCGAGGTGTCGCAGCTGGTCTGCGAGATCAATCTGGGGGCTACGGCCATCGGCACCGGCATCACCGCCCATCCCGAATATGCCGAACGCGTGCGCGCGCGGCTGGCCGAAATCACCGTGATCCCCGTGGTCACCGCCGCCGATCTGGTCGAGGCGACGCAGGATTGCGGCGGCTTCGTGCAGGTGTCGGGCGTCCTGAAACGGGTCGCGGTGAAGCTGTCAAAGACCTGTAACGATCTGCGGCTGCTGTCGTCGGGCCCGCGTGCGGGCTTCAACGAAATCAACCTGCCCGCCCGTCAGGCCGGGTCCTCGATCATGCCCGGCAAGGTGAACCCGGTCATCCCCGAAGTGATGAACCAGATCTGTTTCGAGGTGATCGGCAATGACATGACCATCACCATGGCAGCCGAGGGTGGCCAGTTGCAACTGAACGCCTTCGAGCCGGTCATCGCCTATAGCCTGTTCCGCTCGGTCGATCACCTTGTTGCGGGCTGCGCCACGCTTGAGGTGAACTGCGTGCGCGGGATCACGGCCAACCGGGATGTGCTGAAGGAAACCGTGCGCCGCTCGATCGGCATCGTCACGGCGCTGAACCCCTATATCGGCTATGCGGCGGCGACCGAAGTTGCGACCGAGGCGCATCTGACCGGACGCGGCGTTTATGAGCTGGTGCTGGAAAAGGGTCTGCTGCCCAAGGACCGGCTGGATGCGATTCTGCGCCCGGAAACGCTGACGCGGCCATCCCTGTTCGTCGCCTGATCCGGAAAGGCCCCCGCGAAGGGGGCCTTTTCACACCGCCTCGCAGGCGATTTCGTCCAGAAGAAAGGCGCGGAACTTGCGGATCGCCGGACGATTGCGCCGCCCCTTGGGATAGGTCAGCCAGAACCCGCGCCCCATGCTGGAGAGTTGCGCAAACGGCTGCACAAGGCTGCCATTCGCCAGCTCCAGCCCAAAAAAGCGCGGCATCAGCATCGCCACGCCATAGCCCGCAAGGGCGGCGCGCGCCTCATGCAGATCGGTCGACATGATCAGGCCGGGCCGGCCATAGCTTTCCGGGAAATCGACCTGCGCCTCATGCATCCAGACCGCCCAATAGGGGTCGTTGCGATCCAGAAGCGGCAGCTTCAGCAGATCGGCAGGCGTGTCCAGCCGGTGCCGCGCCGCCAGTTCGGGCGACAGCATCGGTGTGTATTCGATGGGCATCAGGAAATGCGATTCCAGCCCCGGCCAGTCGCCTTTGCCCGACCGGATGGCGACGGTGATATCCTCGCGCGCGAAATCCACCACATCGTCGCTGGTTTCCAGACGCACCGCCAGATTGGGGTGATCCAGCTGAAATTTTCCCAGCCGATGCGACAGCCATGCCCCCGCGAATGTCGGCACGGTCGAGATCGACAGCGTCGAGACGGCATCGGCCGAAGGCGCGGAATAGGCTTCGCGCAGCATGTCGAAGGCGTCGATCGTGGGCCGCGCCAGCAGCGCACCGCGTTCGGTCAGCGTCACCTCGCGCGGTTTGCGCAGAAACAGCGGCGTGCCCAGCCGCTCTTCCAGCAGGCGGATCTGATAGCTGACGGCGGCCTGGGTCATGCCCAGCTCATCCGCGGCGCGGGTGAAACTAAGATGGCGGGCGACGGCGTCAAAGGCGCGCAAGGCGGCAAGTGGCGGAATAGACATAAGGCAGCCTTATGAGCCTGTGCTGAGGCTTTGTTGGTAAAAGCCGCGCGACAGTATCATCTTCGGCAAGCCCATCAACCCATGGCGCATTGCGGAGTAAAAGCAATGGCAAGGAATATTGCGACTGAACGGCAAACCACGGGGTTTGCCGAACGTATCCTTATGCTTCTTGGTCTTGGAAAGACCGATAAGCAGACCCTATGCACCGATCGAATGTCGGCGCTGGATGATCCGGCGACCCGACAGGCGCTGGCCGGTCTGCCCGAGCATATTCTGCGCGATGTGGGCGTCATCAGCGCAGCCCCCGACAAGGTTACCCCCGTCGAAGGCCAGGCGCTTCGCGATCACCTGTGGTAGCGCCTCAGCGCAGCCCTTCGCAGAACTGGCGGATGCGCGCACATGCATCCGTCAGCACCTCATCCGAGGTCGCATAGGAAATGCGGAAATGCGGCGACAGGCCAAAGGCCGCGCCAAAGACCACCGCCACGCCGGTTTCATGCAGCAGAGCGGTGGCAAAACTCTCATCATCCGAAATCAGCGTGCCGCCCGCCGAGGTCTTGCCGATCAGATCGCGGATCGAGGGATAGACATAGAACGCGCCTTCGGGAACCGGGCAGACGATCCCGGGGCAGGCATTCAGTCCCTCGACCACCAGATTGCGGCGCCGCTCAAAGACGGCCCGGCTTTCGGCGATGTAATCCTGCGGACCCTCCAGCGCGGCCAGCGCCGCATATTGGCTGATCGAGCTGGGGTTCGAGGTCGATTGCGACTGCAACTTGGCCATCGCCTTGATCAGTTCGACCGGACCCGCGCCATAGCCGATGCGCCAGCCGGTCATCGCATAGGCCTTGCTGACGCCGTTCATGGTCAGCGTGCGATCCTTCAGCGCCGGCTGGACCTGCGCGGGCGTCACAAAGGTGAAGTCGTCAAACACCAGATGTTCATAGATGTCATCCGCCAGCACCCAGACATGCGGGTGACGCATCAGCACATCGGTCAGCGCCTGCAGATGTTCGCGCGTATAGCCCGCGCCCGTCGGGTTCGAGGGCGAGTTCATGATGACCCATTTGGTGCGGGGCGTGATCGCAGCCTCCAGCGCCTCGGGGGTCAGGCGGTAGCCATTCTGCATCGTGGCTTCGGCAAAGACCGGCGTGCCGCCCGCCAGCAGAACCATGTCGGGATAGCTGACCCAATAGGGCGCCGGAATGATGACCTCATCGCCGGGATTCAGCGTGGCCATGAAGGCGTTATACAGGATCTGCTTGCCGCCGGTGCCGACGGTGATCTGCGCGGGGGTATAGTCCAGCCCGTTTTCGCGCTTGAATTTCTGACAGATTGCCGCTTTCAGCTCGGGCATCCCGTCGACCGCCGTATAGCGCGTATGACCCGCGTCGATCGCGGCCTTGGCGGCCTCGCGGATATGTTCCGGGGTGTCGAAATCCGGCTCGCCCGCGGAAAGGCTGATGATATCCTTGCCTTGTGCGGCCAGTTCACGGGCAAGCCCGGTGATGGCAATGGTGGGCGAGGGTTTGACGCGGGCAAGCGTCTGGGACAGAAAGCTCATCGAAAATTATCCTGCGACTGGGTCGCCTAGTCATAGGCGGCGGGTTGCGGGCAGGCAAGCCGGAGGCAGGGATTTGGACGAAGCAAAGCTGAAACGGTTGCGGATGCGCAGTTGGCGGCGCGGCATGAAGGAAATGGACCTGATCCTTGGGCCATTTTCGGACAGCGAACTGCCGGGCCTCAGCGATGCCGAGGTCGCGGTTTATGAGCGTTTGCTGGAAGAAAACGACCAGGACATCTATCCGTGGATCACCGCGCGGCTGTCGGGCCAACGCCCCGGACCCGCTGAATTTTCCGCACTTCTGGACCGGATTACTGCGTTTGCCGCCGCCCGGCTGCAGCCGAAATCCTGAAAGTTTTAGCGATCGCCGAAAAAAACGGCAGGCATTAACTGAAGATTCGGCTTTCTGCGTCATGGTCCATCAGAACGATAGACCATGAACGGAAACCGCCATGCCTCAGCGCAATCCAAGCCCTGTCCGTCCGGTGCCCGCATTGCGGCCCGTGCCCGCGACGTCGCGAACGGATGCCTATCTGGAAAGTCTGCAGATCCTGGAGCGTCTGCACCGGCTGCTTCAGGATATCGTCAAGGACGAATTCGAGCGGCTGGGCCGTTCCGACCTGACGCCGGTTCAGGCGCTGCTGATCTATAATCTGGGCATGTCCGAGGTGACGGCGGGTGAGCTCCGCTCGCGCGGGATGTATCAGGGCTCGAATGTCAGTTATAACCTGAAAAAGCTGGTGGAACTGGGCTATGTCCATCACGAGCGCTGCGAGATGGATCGCCGTTCCGTCAAGGTGCGCCTGACACCCGACGGGCAGGAGGTGCGTGAACGCGTGGCCGATCTGTTTGCCCGCCATGCCGAAGGTCTGGAACTGTCCGGCATTCTGGACGACCCGGCCATCGAGGCGGTGAACCTGCAATGGCGCCGCGTCGAACGCTACTGGATGGAGCAGATCCGCTATATCTATTGAAGCCAAGGGCCTGCGGCTGTCGGTGCGGTTGCCGCGCTGACGTAGGCCGTTCGGGTGGCTTTCCGGTGTCTGCGCTCGGCCAAGGCAAGGCAGGTCAGGCAGAACGCGCGGGCTGTCCCGCAGCGGCATCAGGCTTAGACGGCCCGCATCGCCGCCGCCATCACCCGGTCCAGCGATTGCAGGAACTGCGCCCGCTCGGCCTTGCCGAAGCCGCCGCCTTTGCCCTGCAGGAACGGATCGGCGGCCCGCAGATCCTGCATCAGGTCGCGCGTGGCCAGCCGCCCGCCGATATTGGCAAGGGTCAGAACCTCGCCATTGGGCTGGATCACCTGCGCCCCGGCCTTCAGGCAGCGGTCGGCCAGCGGAATGTCCGAGGTCACGACGACATCCCCTGCCCCGCATTCGGCGGCAATCCACTTGTCTGCCTCATCAGGGCCGTCCGGCACGACTTTCAGCGTGACGAAGGGATTGGCCGACGGCCGGATGCCGCCATTGCAGACCAGCACCATCGGCACACGCAGACGCGTCGCCACCCGCTCGGCCTCGGCCTTCACGGGGCAGGCATCGGCATCGATATAAAGCGTGGTCAACGGCACGGGCTCCCTTTGCGGACAGGTCCGGATTAGCCAAGACGAGGCGGGATGAAAACCGCCAAATCGGCGATGCAGGACTGGCTGCCGCGACAGGACCATGCAGAACGTCGTGTGACGGCGGCGCCTGCATTGGGCACCACGTCATCTGCGGCAGCGGCAGTTGCACCTTCCGCAGGACACGCCGAGACGCCGAGACGCCGAGACGCCGAGACGCCGAGACGCCGAGACGCCGAGACGCCGAGACGCCGAGACGCCGAGACGCCGAGACGCCGAGACGCCGAGACGCCGAGACGCCGAGACGCCGAGACTTGCACAGCATCGGATCAGCGCAACGGCGGAAATGCCCAAAAATCTGATTTTTTTCATTGAAATACAGATTTTTAGCCAATCCCTTATCATAAGGTCAAGTTCAACCCCAGCCATCCAAGATCACCGGGCAACGCTCTCTGACACCGCACATCCCCTAACTCAGAAGCAGTATTCTTCTCCGCGCATTTTGCGCCTTGACCGGGTTCGCCGCGTCTTGCGGGATGACACGCAGAACGTCCGTCATATCCACCACAAGACGCCGAAAGCCTGCTAATTTCTCGGGTCATGCAAGGTCGGGATCCTGTTCCCACCATGCCCCCGTCATCCCCCGGGGCCGTCCACTGCCATACGCCGGATCACCTGCTTCAAGCCCAATCCAGCCCCCCTAAAGGCCGCACTGACCCACACATCACGACGCCTTGCCCGCGGCATCCCATCGCAGCTACCCAGCCGGGCAATCCGCCGCGCCGAAAAAAGAAAACCCCGACAATTGCCGGGGTTTTCACAAACGCAAAGATCCGTGCCTTATTCCTGCACGGTGACTTTCAGCATGTAGTCGGGCTCGGAGACCGAGCCATTCGCGGCCGGATCGCCCTTCTTGATGGCGTTCAGCACGTCCCAGCCTTCGACCAGCTGACCGACGACGGTGTATTGGCCGTCCAGAAACTCGGCCGGCGCCAGATCGATGAAGAACTGGCTGTTGGCGCTGTTGGGATCCTGCGCACGGGCCATGCCGACGGTGCCGCGCTGGAAGCTGACATCGTTGAACTCGGCCGGAAGGTCGGGCATGGACGAGCCGCCCATCCCGGCGCGGGCCGTATCGGCACCATGCTTGCCGAACTCGACATCGCCGGTCTGCGCCATGAAGCCGTCGATCACGCGGTGAAACACCACGCCGTCATAGTTTCCGGCCTTGGCCAGCGCCACCAGACGTTCGACATGCTTGGGGGCCTTGTCGGCGTAAAGGTCCAGAACGATCTGGCCCTTGGCGGCTCCCGCGCTGTCGGCGACCTCGATCACCAGATTGGGGCCGGGACCATCGGTCACACCGGGCAGACCCTCGGCATGGGCCGCGCCTGCCATCAGCAGCGTTGCGATCAGCGCCTTATTCAGCATCGGCAGCCACCTTGACCGAGATCATGCGGTCGGGATTCGCCGGCGGCTCGCCGCGCTGGATCTTGTCCACGGCTTCCATCCCCGAGATCACGCGACCATAGACGGTGTATTGCCCGTTCAGGAAATGGTTGTCCTTGAAATTGATGAAAAACTGGCTGTTCGCGCTGTTGGGGTTCATCGAGCGCGCCGCACCCAGCGTCCCGCGATCATGCGGCAGCCGCGAGAATTCCGCCGGCAGATCCGGCAGATCCGACCCGCCCGTGCCCGCGCGACCGGGATTGTAGTTGTTTTCCATATTGGCATGTTCCACATCGCCGGTCTGGGCCATGAAGCCCTCGATCACGCGGTGGAAGGCCACATTGTCGTATTTCCCGGCGCGGGCCAGTTCCTTCATGCGCTCGACATGCTTGGGGGCCACGTCGGGCAGCAGCTCGATCACGACCGGGCCGTCCTTCAATTCGACGATGACGGTGTTTTCGGGATCCTTGATCTCGGCCATGCGGGGTCTCCTTCTACTGGCTTGGGGAAAGGCATAAGCATTTCGTGGCGTGCATACAACGCCGCCATTGCCACCCGGTTCGCCACCGCGGCAGGTTGACGAGAATGTCATGATGCGGGACAACCCGCCAAGGCCGTGCGCGGCGACAGGGAAAAGGGACGACGAATGGCGGATTTCAACACGATTGATGACATGGACCTTGACGGCAAGGTCGTGCTGACCCGCGTCGATCTGAACGTCCCCGTCGATGCAGGTCAGGTCACCGATGCCACGCGCATCGAAAAGATCATGCCGACCATCCGGGATATTCAGGAAAAGGGCGGCATTCCCGTTCTGCTGGCGCATTTCGACCGCCCGAAAGGCAAGCGCGTCGACAGCATGAGCCTGAAGGTCGTCATCCCCGCGCTGGAGGCGGCTTTGGGCCAGCCGGTGAAATTCGCCGAGGAAGCCATCGGCGGTCCGGCCAAGCGCGCCGTGGCCGATCTGGCCAAAGGCGATGTGCTGCTTTTGGAAAACACCCGCTTCTATCCCGGCGAGGAAGAGAACGATCCGACCTTCGCGGCGTCGCTGGCCGCACTTGGGCAGGTCTATGTCAATGACGCGTTTTCGGCGGCCCATCGCGCCCATGCCTCGACCGAAGGCATTGCGCGGCTGTTGCCCGCCGCCGCAGGTCGGCTGATGGAGGCCGAGTTGAAGGCGCTGGACGCAGCCCTTGGTGCGCCGCAGCGCCCGGTCGCGGCCGTGGTCGGCGGCGCCAAGGTTTCGACCAAGCTGGACTTGCTGGGCAACCTGATCACCAAGGTCGATCATCTGGTGATTGGCGGCGGCATGGCCAATACCTTCCTTGTCGCGCAGGGCATCGAGGTCGGCAAATCGCTGGCCGAGCGCGACATGGCCGACACCGCGCGCGAGATTTTGGCAAAAGCGCAGGACAGCGGCTGCACGATCCACCTGCCTGTCGATATCGTCGTCGCACGCGAATTCAAGGCGAATGCCGAGAACCAGACCCTGCCCGCCGATGCCTGCCCCGCCGATGCCATGATCCTTGATGCCGGTCCCGAGACCGTCGCCAGGATCGCCGAGGTGTTTGACAGCGCGCGCACGCTGATCTGGAACGGCCCGCTGGGCGCATTCGAGATCGCGCCCTTCGACGCCGCCACCAATGCCACCGCGCAAAAGGCCGCGGAACTGACGCGCGACGGCAAGCTGATTTCGGTCGCGGGCGGTGGCGATACCGTCGCTGCGCTGAACAAGGCGGGCGTTTCGGGCGATTTCACCTTCATCTCGACCGCAGGTGGCGCGTTTCTGGAATGGATGGAGGGCAAGGAACTGCCCGGTGTCGCGGCTTTGGAAAAGCGCTGATCCGGCGCGGATCGGATCGACCGAAAAGGGGGCCATGTGGCGCCCTTTTTCATTGCGCGGCTTTTATTGCTGGGCCGGGGCGGGCGGGTCTGTGGCGGGATCGGCAGGCGTATTTGTGGCGGGCGAGGTCGTTTCGGGATCGGTCGCGCCGGGGATCGCGGCCGCGGGCGATTCCGTCTGCATGATGTCGCCCTCTTCCTGAGGATCGGATGTCACCCACCAGAAAAACGCCGCGACCGCCACCAAAACGGCAAGGATCAGGCCGATGATCGGACCGGGATGACGTTTTGCCGCGCGCTCGGGGTCGGTATTGTGGGACATGCCGCATCTCCTTTTAGCGCCTTAACGCGGGCCATGCGGCGGTTGTTCCGGCGCAAACTGCCACGGCACCGCGCGGGTTTAACCGGAATGACAGAATTTTCGCGTAATGGCGGAAAAGACAGCCGACCGTTAGCGCAACCCAGATTGCCCTTGACGACAGGTTTGCTAAGTCAAGCCCGAACTGGATTGGAGTTTCAGATGAAGATGACCGATACCGTCCGCAAAATCCTTGCCAATTACGAAGGCGAGAATCCCGGCGTCAAAGCGCAACTGGCGCGTATGCTGATGACCGGCAAGCTGGCCGGCACCGGCAAGATGATCATCCTGCCCGTCGATCAGGGATTCGAGCATGGCCCTGCGCGCACCTTCGCGCCCAATCCGGCAGGCTATGACCCCCATTACCACTATCAGCTGGCGATCGATGCGGGCCTGAACGCCTATGCCGCGCCCCTGGGCATGATCGAGGCGGGTGCGGATACCTTCGCGGGCCAGATCCCGACCATCCTGAAGGTGAACAGCGCCAACAGCCTGATGTCGGACACCGCGGGCAAGAACCAGGCCATCACGGCTTCGGTCGATGACGCGCTGCGTCTGGGCTGCGCCGCCATCGGCTTTACCATCTATCCGGGTTCGGACATGGCGCTGGACATGTTCGAAGAGATCGTCGAGATGCGCCGCGAAGCCGCAGCCAAGGGCGTGGCGACCGTCGTCTGGTCCTATCCGCGCGGCGAGGCGATCACCAAGGACGGCGAGACCGCCATTGACGTGGCGGCCTATGCCGCACAGATCGCGGCGCTGATCGGCGCGCATATCATCAAGATCAAGCTGTCGACCGATCACCTGATGCTGCCCGAGGCCAAAAAGGTCTATGAGGACAAGAAGATCGACATCGCCACGCAAGCCAAGCGCGTCGAGCATTGCATGCAGTCCTCGTTCAACGGGCGCCGGATCGTGGTGTTCTCGGGCGGTGCGGCCAAGGGTTCGGATGCGGTCTTTGACGATGCGCGCGCGATCCGCGACGGTGGCGGCAACGGCTCGATCATCGGCCGCAACAGCTTCCAGCGTTCGCGCGAGGAAGCGCTGGAGATGCTGCAGAAGCTGGTCGACATCTATCTGGGCAAGGCCTGATTGCTGGCAGGTGGGGGCGCTGCCCCCACACCCCCGGAGTATTTCCGGAACAAAGAAACCGGGCGCCTTGCGGGGCGCCCTTTTCCTTTTTGGCCGGAAGCCCTAGGTTCTGGCGGACCAGACAAAGGATGGGTGCATGTCGTTTTTCACCAAGCTGCGCGACCGGCTGACGCGGTCCTCTTCGAAGATCGGGGCGGGCTTGGATGATATCGTGGCCGAGGGTGCGGACGACGCGCCTGCGGAGCCTGCGCCGCCGGTTGCACAGCCCGCCGTGCCGGTCCCGGTGCAGCCGATGCCCGCGCCCGTTCAGCAGCCGCCTGCCCCCGCCGAAGCTGCCCCGCGTCCCGGCATGATGGGCCGGCTGTTCGGCCGTGCGGGCAGCGATGAGCCGCGCCGCGAGCTGGACGACGCCATGCTGGAAGAACTGGAGGACATGCTGGTTCAGGCCGATATGGGCGTCGAGACCGCCTTGCGCGTCACCGCCAATATCGCCGAGGGGCGGCTGGGGCGGCGGGTATCCTCGACCGAGCTGAAAGAGTTGCTGGCCGGTGAGATCGCGCGGATCATGGCGCCGGTGGCCAAGCCTTTGCCGATTTATCCCAAGCGCCCGCAGGTCGTGCTGGTGGTGGGCGTCAACGGCTCGGGCAAGACCACCACCATCGGCAAGCTGGCCAGCCAGTTCAAGGCGGCGGGCAAGAATGTCGTGGTGGCTGCGGGCGACACGTTCCGCGCCGCCGCGGTCGAGCAGTTGCAGGTCTGGGGCAAGCGCGCCGGGGTGCCGGTGATGACCGCGCCCGAAGGCTCGGATCCCGCCAGTCTGGCCTATGACGCCATGGTGCGGGCCGAGGCGGAAGGCGCGGATCTGTTGATGATCGACACCGCGGGCCGCCTGCAGAACCGTCAGGACCTGATGGAGGAACTGGCCAAGATCGTCCGGGTCATCCGCAAGAAGGATCCCTCTGCGCCGCATAACACGCTGCTGGTGCTGGATGCGACCACGGGCCAGAACGCGCTGAGCCAGGTCGAGACGTTCCAGAAGCTTGCTGATGTGTCCGGTCTGGTGATGACCAAGCTGGACGGCACGGCACGCGGCGGGGTTCTGGTGGCCTTGGCCGACCGGTTCGGCCTGCCGATCCATGCCATCGGCGTGGGCGAGCAGATCGACGATCTGGATGCGTTCGACGCGCGGGAGTTTGCCCGCGCGCTGGTCGGTCTGGCCGACTGACCCCCTGGATCAGGGCTTCGGCTCGGGGGCCTCGCTAGTGGTGGGGGCCGCGCTTTGGTCGGGCTTTGCCGGCGGCAGGCTGGCATCGGTGCTGGAAACCGGGCGATTGGCGGGCGCGTTGCCGCCCATGCTCACCTGATCTTCGGGGTCGATGAAGGCACCGCTGATTTCGGCCTTTTTGGTCTGTTTGTCATAGATGCAGACATAGCGATCCGCGCCGCCATCGGGCAGCGTGGTGATCAGCAGCGCCGCGCCATAGCTTTCCGAGCCGAAGGGGTTCACCTCGATCGCGGTTTCGCCTTCGGCGGGGGCAAGCGCGGTGCAGGCGGTCTGCACATCGGCGCGGAACTGGTCCCATGCCTCGTCCGAGGAGGCGAGGACGGGGCTGGCCGACAGAAGCAGCATCAGGATGGGCAGGCGCATGAAACTCTCCTTGCAATGTCATGGGGAACGCGCGGCGGCGGGCCGCGGATCCGTCACGACATCGCAAGGCCAAGCTGACCGGCGAAGGCCGCGACCTGATCCGTGTCGCCCGCCGCGACCGAGCGCAGCAGCGTCGCCTGACTGCGCATGATCGGCGCGTCGCCGATGATTTTCAGGTGGTTCGCCCTGAGCGTTTCCCCCGAGGAGGTGATATCGGCAATCGCCTCGGCGGTCAGGTTGGCCACCGTGCCTTCGGTCGCGCCCTGACTGTCGACAAGCTGGTAATCGGCCACCTCTTGCGCGGAGAGGTAGGCCCGGACCAGCCGGTGGTATTTCGTGGCGATGCGCAGGCGAAAGCCGTGTTCGGCGCGGAAATCGCGGGCGATACTGGCGAAATCGTCAAGGCTGTCGCAATCGGCCCAGCAGGTCGGCACGGCAAGGATCAGATCGGCATGGCCAAATCCCATCGGGGCCAGTTCCTGCACATGGCTGCGCCAGCCCGCCAGCTTTTCGCGGATCAGGTCGGTGCCCGTCACGCCCAGATGGATGCGGCCGGCCCTTAGTTCGCGCGGAATTTCCCCCGCCGACAGCAGCACCAGCGCGACGTTTTCCGCACCATCCACCCGGCCGGCATATTCGCGTTCGCTGCCCGATCGCGACAGGCGCACGCCGCGCGCGGCGAACCAGTCGAAGGTCTGTTCCATCAGCCGCCCCTTGGACGGCACGCCAAGGCGGATCATGCGCGGTTTTCCAGAATCTGGCCCCCCAGTTCATAGACAAGGCCGGGCCGGATGATGCCCCCCACCGCCGGGATCGAGCGCCCTTGCCCCTGCCCCAGCACCGCCGCCAGCGCGTCATAGCGCCCGCCGCTGGCCACGGGGGGCCAGTCGGGCCGGTCGGCGGCGGCAAAGCTGAAGGTCATGCCGTCGTAATATTCCATCGTGTGCCGCCCATGGCTGGCGTCGAAATGGATCGCCGCCGTGTCGATCCCGCGCGCGGCCAAGGCGGTCAAATTGCGGTCCAGCCGGTCGACCGCTTCGGTGATGTCGGGAATTTCGGCAGCCAGCGCGCGCAGGGTCTGCAGCGCCTGAGGCGCAGGCGCGCTGACCGCGAACAGACGTTCGAGCCGCGCCACCCAGACCGGCGCCAAGGGCAGTTCCGCCGCATCGGCCTGAAGGCGGTCGATGCGGGTCTGCATCTCGGCCTGCGACCGCAACCCCGTCCAGAGCGCCGGGGGATTGCTGAAATTGCGCGGCGCGGGGCTGGCCGCAAAGCGCGCCAGCGCCTTGGCAAAGCGCTGGGGCCGCCAGATATGGTGCAACAGCGCCGCGCGGCGCGCATCCGACAGCGGCAGCGCGCGGACGGCATCCATCAGCAGGTCCATATCGCCCATCGTCGCCCGCAGATTCAGCGGCGCAAGGATCTGGTGAAACAGCGCAAAGACCGTTGCATCGGCATCGGGGTCGCGGGCGAAAAGCTCGAACCCGGCCTGCAGATATTCGTTGTCGCGCAGATGTTCGGACTGGGTTTCGCCATGGTCCTGCTTGCGGAACACCTCGCCCAGATAGCAGTAGCGGGCGGGCTCGGCGCCGTTTTCCATATGCATCTGCACGACCGGCACGGTGAAATCGGGCCGCAGCATCACCTCGCCCCGGATGGGGTCTTGCGTGACATAGGCGCGGGCGCGGATGTCTTCGCCGTAAAGGTCCAGCAGGGTTTCGGCGGGCAGCAGCAGATCGGGCGCCACCTCGGCCGCGCCAGCGGCGCGGAAGGCGGTCAGGATCTGCTGGCCGATGGCCTGTTTCTGGCGCTTGCTCATCCGAGGATACGCCGGACTTCGGCAACCAGATCGCCACGCGGCACCTCGGTTTGGGCGGGCTGGGCCTTCCATTCCTCATGGCTGGCTTGGGCGGCGATTTTCGCGCCCAGAATCAGATCCTTGACCTGAACGACGCCGCGATCCGCCTCATCGCCGCCCTGGATGATGGCAACGGGGGAGCCACGTTTATCGGCGTATTTCAACTGGTTGCCGAAATTCTTGGGGTTACCCAGATAGACCTCGGCGCGGATGCCTGCGGCGCGCAACTCGGCGGCCATGGCCTGATATTCGCCCATGCGGTCGCGGTCCATGACGGTCACCACGACCGGACCCTGCGCCTCGCCGCCCATCAAACCCTTGGCGCGCAGCGCGGCCAGCAGGCGGTCCACGCCGATCGAGATGCCGGTGGCGGGCACTTTCTGGCCGGTGAAGCGTTCGACCAGACCGTCATAGCGACCGCCGCCCGCCACGCTGCCGAACTGGCGTTTGCGGCCTTTTTCGTCAAGGATTTCAAAGGTCAGCTCGGCCTCGAAGACCGGGCCGGTGTAATAGCCAAGGCCGCGCACGATCGAGGGGTCGATGATTGCCTGATCGGGTCCGACGCCCATCGCCTGCAGCATGTCCGCGATCTGGGCCAGTTCGTCCACGCCCTCGGCCCCGGTTGCCGAGGCGCCGATGGCGGCGCGCAGATTGGCCAGCGTTTCCGCGTTATCCGCACCTTTCGAGGTCAGGAAGGCAATCACCGGCTCGGCCTGATCGGGGGCAAGGCCGACGCCCGCGATCTCGGCGCCGCTGTCATCCTTGCGGCCCGTGGTCAGAAGCTGGCGCACGCCGTCGCGACCGACCTTGTCGAACTTGTCGATGGTGCGCAGCACGTCGTCCGAGACCGGGCCTTCGGGCACGCCCATCGCTTCAAGAATGCCGTTCAGCACCTTGCGATTGTTGATACGGATCAGATAATCGCCGCGCTGGATGCCCGCATGTTCAAGGGCTGCCGACAGCATGGCGCAGATTTCCGCATCCGCCGCCACCGAGGCACTGCCGACCGTGTCGGCATCGCATTGATAGAACTGGCGGAACCGGCCCGGACCGGGCTTTTCATTGCGCCAGACCGGACCCATCGCATAGCGGCGATAGGGGCTGGGCAGATCGTTGCGGAACTGCGCCGCCACCCGCGCCAGGGGTGCGGTCAGATCATAGCGCAAAGCCAGCCAGTCGCCCGCGCCGCCACCCGGAACCTCGGCCTCCTGCCATGCGAAGACACCGGCATTGGGGCGGTCCACGTCGGGCAGGAACTTGCCAAGCGCCTCGACCGTTTCGACGGCGCTGGTTTCAAGCGGATCGAAGCCGTGGCGATGATAGATTTCGGCGATGCGGTCCAGCATCTGCTTGCGCTCGGTCACGTCCGCGCCGAAATAGTCGCGGAACCCCTTGGGCGTTTCTGCCTTGGGTCGGGGCTGTTTCTTTTCTTTCGCCATGGTTTGCCTCGGGCTTTTCCATGCGCGGTCTAACGGATGGAGGGTTGATGGACAAGCACGAGCAAGCCTTGCGGCTGGAGGAAGCCGTGGCGCATCTGACCCGCGTGGTCGATGATCTGTCGGCGATCATCGCCCGGCAGGAAACCGAGATCGCGCGCCTGTCGCGCCGGGTCGGGCTGCTGATGGAACGCGAGGCCGAGCGCGAGGCCGAGGGAAGCACGATCCCCTTGGCCGATCAGCGTCCGCCGCATTGGTAGGGTTGGGGTGACATAGCGGTGGCTTTGCCGTGTGAAGATCAGGGGCGCTGCCCCTCGCCGCCCTGAAGGGCGGCTCACCCCGGAGTATTTCGGGAACAGAGACGCGGATCAGCGATTGGCCGGGCCGAGGCGCGGGCCTGTGGGCTGGGGGGCCTGCGGCGCGGTCAGGGGTGGTTCGCCGACGCGGGCCTGCGGCTGCTGTTTGGGCATGGCACGCATCGGCTGGCTGAAGGGGGCACGCACCGGCTCGGCCGGATCGGTCAGGGCGTCGGACGCGGGTTCGGTCCTGGGATCCGCCCGGAGGTCGGGCGACCGGGCCGGCGGCTCGGCAGCAGGTGCGGGGGCCAGAACGGGCGTGGGCGTCGGTGCGGGTGCGGGCTTCGGTTCATCGGCGGGCTGCGGCGTGTCGCGGAAGGTCTGATGCGATTGCAGCGCGCGGCGGAAGACCAGCAGGTTGTGATAGACCGTGCTGCGGCTGGTCAGGCCCGAGCGTTCTTCCGAGGGCAGCACCTCGGCGCGGACATATTCCCAGCCCTGCTGCGCCATGCCGTTCAGCGCGTCGGTCAGGGTGGCGGCAAAGCGCTCGGCCCCGGATTTGGCACCGCGGGTTTTTTCGGCCCGGCTGGGAGCGGGGATGACGGTATATTCGTAATCAGGCATGGCGTCGCTCCTGTTGGTGCGCATTCCGGGATAGGGCGCAAATCGGGTCATGACCAGAGCAAAGCCGGTCAAGTTCGCGCGTGTTCAGGCGGATTGCCCCGAGAGCGCGATCTTGCCGCCCAGCCACAACCCGGCAAGGTTCAGCGCAAACAGCAGCACGCCCGGCACCAACCCCCGCCAGATGAAGGCATTGCCCGGAAAACCGAAGACCGTCAGCCCCGGATTGCCCAGCGAGGCCGCGACCCATGTCAGCGCCGCCCCGACCAGCAACAGGATGACGCTGAGACGGATCGCCAGATGCAGGCGCGGGCGCGGCGCAAGGGCCGCATCGCCCACGCCGACGAAGGCCACGCCTGCCATGCCCGCGGCGACGGCGGGCAGCACCCACAGGATCAGCGCGATGGGCAGCCCGCCCATCAGCATATTGGCCGTCCCGAAGACGCCCAGAAAGAACATGAACGCCGCCAGATACAGCGCCGTCAGCCCCCAGCCGCCCCGCAGGATGCCGATGGATTGCGCCATCACTGGCCCAGCTTCCTTGCGACCAGATCCTGAACCGCCGCCGGGTTGGCCTTGCCGCCGGTGGCTTTCAGCACCTGCCCGACGAACCAGCCCGCCAGCTTGGGATTGGCCTTGGCCTTTTCGACCTGCGCCGGGTTGGCGGCGATGATCTCATCGACCGCGGCCTCGATGGCACCAAGGTCGGTGACCTGTTTCATGCCGCGTTCCTCGACGATCTGCGCCGGGTCGCCGCCTTCGGTCCAGACGATCTCGAACAGGTCCTTGGCGATCTTGCCCGAAATCGCGCCCGAACCGATCAGGTCGATCACCCCGCCCAGTTGCGCGGCGCTGACGGGCGAGGTTTCGACCGTCAGACCTTCCTTGTTCAGCCGGCCGAACAGCTCGTTGATGACCCAGTTCGCGGCCATCTTTCCGTCGCGGCCACTTGCGACGGCCTCGAAGTAATCGGCATTCTCGACCTCGGCGGTCAGCACGCCCGCGTCATATTCCGACAGGCCCAAATCCTTGACAAAACGCGCCTTCTTTTCGTCGGGCAGTTCCGGCATGGCGCCCGCGATCTGATCGACCCAGGCCTGCTCGATTTCCAGGGGCAGCAGGTCGGGATCGGGGAAATAGCGATAATCGTGGGCTTCTTCCTTCGAGCGCATCGAGCGGGTTTCGCCCTTGTCGGGATCGTAAAGCCGGGTTTCCTGCACCACCTTGCCGCCATCTTCGATGATGGCGATCTGGCGGCGGGCCTCGACCTCGATCGCGGCTTGAATGAAGCGCAGCGAGTTCATGTTCTTGATCTCGCAGCGCGTGCCCAGATGGCTGAAATCCTGCGTTTCCTGATAACGCTCATAGGCGCCGGGCGGGCAGACCGAGACGTTCACATCGGCGCGCAGATTGCCGTTCTGCATATTGCCGTCGCAGGTGCCCAGATAGCGCATGATCTGGCGCAGCTTGGCGACATAGGCGGCGGCCTCTTCGGGGCCACGGATGTCGGGGCGGCTGACGATTTCCATCAGCGCGACGCCGGTGCGGTTCAGATCGACAAAGGACATGTTGGGGTCCATGTCGTGGATCGACTTGCCCGCGTCCTGTTCCAGATGGATGCGTTCAATGCGCACGCGGCGGGCGACGCCGGGGGCCATGTCCACGATCACCTCGCCCTCGCCGACGATGGGGTGGTAAAGCTGGCTGATCTGATAGCCCTGCGGCAGGTCGGGATAGAAATAGTTCTTGCGGTCAAAGGCCGAGCGCAGGTTGATCGCGGCCTTGATGCCCAGCCCGGTGCGCACGGCCTGCGCCACGCAGAATTCGTTGATGACGGGCAGCATCCCGGGCATCGCCGCATCCACGAAGGCCACATGGCTGTTCGGTTCCGCCCCGAACCCGGTCGAGGCGCCGGAAAACAGCTTGGCGTTCGAGGCGACCTGCGCGTGAACCTCAAGCCCGATGACCAGTTCCCAATCCTGTTTCGCACCCTGAATGATCTTGGGTTCGGGGGCGGTATAGGTCAGATGGTCAAGCATGGCATTTCCCTTGGACGGTCGAGGGGACTTCTAGGCGCTTGGGCCGCGCCTCGCAAGCCTGCGTTCAGCGGCCTCCGGGGCGGCCCTGCCGGACCAGACCGTGTTCCGGGGCCTCATCCTCGGCCTCGCCGGTGATCGGCGCGGCGCTGGGGCCATGCGCGAAGCGTTCGCTCAGCGCAGTTTCAAGCTGGCTGTTCAGTTCCCGCGCGCGGGCGATATATTCGGCGTTTTCCTCCAGCGGGATGTCGGGTTTCCAGACCTCGGCCAATTGGCGCAGGCTGGCGCGGTCCATGCGATAGAACACGGTTTCAAGCTCGGAGGCCTCGTATTCCGACATGCCCAGATGTTCCAGCACATAGCGCCCGGCGCGCAGCGAGCTGTCAAAGCTTTCGCGCACGATATGGTCGGCCTTGGCGGCATACAGGCGATAGACATCCACCCGGTCGCGGGCGCGGGCGATGATGACCAGATCGGGGCGCTTTTCGCGGGCATAGTGGATCAGCCGCAGGTTCGCATCCGGATCGTCCAGCGCGGCGACCAGCACGCGGGCCTTGTCCAGACCGGCGGCGGTCAGGATCTCGGGGCGGGTCGGATCGCCGAAATAGCCCTTGAAGCCGAAGCGGCGCATCAGCTGGATGGTCTTCAGGTCATGGTCGATCACCGTGGTTTCAAAACCCGACATAGTGACCAGCCGGTTCACCACCTGACCGAAGCGCCCGATCCCCGCCACGATGATCGGCTGGCGGTCCGGGATCTCATCTGGGGGCAGGCTGGCGCGTTCCTCGGCGATGCGGCGGCTGATGAAATCGGACAGGATGAACAGCAGGGGCGTGGCCAGCATCGACAGCGCGATGACCAGCAGGAACCCCTGCGCCAGCGGACGCGGCAGGATGGCCAGCGACACGGCATAGGAAATCAGCACGAAGCCGAACTCGCCCGCCTGCGCCAAGGACAGGGTGAACAGCGTCCGGTCCCTGCCCCGCAGCCCGGTCGTGCGCGCGATCAGATACAGCACAAAGGCCTTGATGGCGATGACGACGACCGTCACGCCCAGCACCGTGACGGGATGCTGGGCCAGAATGCCGAAATCCATCCCCGCGCCCACGGTGATGAAGAAGACCCCCAGCAGCAGCCCCTTGAAGGGGGCGATCTGGCCCTCAAGCTCATGCCGGAATTCCGAGCCCGCCAGCATCACGCCGGCAAGGAACGTGCCAAGCGCCGGCGAAAGGCCCACCACCTCCATCAGCGAGGCGATGCCGACCACGATCAGCAGCGCCAGGGCGGTGTCCAGCTCGTTCAGCTTGGCCGAGTAGACATAGCGGAAGGCGGGGCGGATCAGGAACTGCCCGATCAGCACGACGGCGGCAACCGCGGCCAGCGTCACCAGCGCCGCCGCCCAGCCGGGCAGCATATGCATGAAGGCCGCGCCGCCGTGGTCGTCGGCCGCCCCCATCGGCACGCTGGTCGCCAGCAAAGGCATCAGCGCGATGATCGGGATCACGGCGATGTCCTGCGTCAGCAGCACCGCGAATGCGTTGCGCCCGCCCGCCGTCTGCATCAGCGACTTTTCCGACAGCGTCTGCAACACGATCGCGGTCGAGGACATCGACAGGATCATCCCCAGCGTCAGCGCCACCTGCCATGTCTGGTTCAGCGCCATGGCCACCAGCGCCAGCAGCGCCACCGTGCCAAGGATCTGCATCCCGGCCAGCCCGACCAGCTTCTTGCGCATGGCCCACAGCGCGCGCGGCTCAAGCTCCAGCCCGATCAGGAACAGCATCATCACGACGCCGAATTCGGCGAAATGCTGCAGATCGGCCATCTCGCCTTCGCTGCCCGCCAGTCCCAGCACCGGCCCGATCAGGATGCCCGAGATCAGATAGCCAAGGACCGACCCCAGCCCCAGCCGCGCCGACAGCGGCACGGCGACAACCATGGTCATCAGATAGACCGTGGCGATCAGCAGGAAGGATTCCATTTACCGGCCGTCCAGCATCCGCAATTCGCGCTGCTGACCCGATTTGACATAGGTCAGCTTGCCGTCGCCGATGGAATTGATCGTGCCGCCGTCGATGCGGTCGCCCATCCGGACGGTGACGATCTTGCCATTGCGCAGACGGATCAGCGCCCGGCTGGCATTGCCCGCGCCGATGATGCCGATGATCGTGGTGCGCGAGGTGTTCATGCCCCGGCTTTGCGTGGCGGATTTCGCGACGCTTGCCGCCGTCACGCCGCCGCTGGCCATATTGGCGGCAACCTCGGGTTCGTTGTCGACCTCTGGCGGCTTATAGTCCTGACGGTTGGCGCGGGCCTGCCGTTCCTCGGCGGCGGCCTGGGCGCGGGCGCGGGCTTCGGCCTGGGCGCGGGCCTGCGCTTCGGCTGCGGCATCGGCCTGGGCGCGGGCACGGATCCGCGCCTCGGCCTGCGATTGCAACTGTTCGTCCAGCGCGCGGCGCGCGGCCTGTTCGGCATCGCTTGGACCCGGCGCGGCAGCCGCCGTGGCCGCCGCAGCGGGTGCTGCGTCAGGTGCGGGATCGGGCCGGGCCGAGGCCGCAGCAGCAGCAGGCGCAGCATCGTCATCCCGGCGCGGCGGCAGGGGCGAAGATCGCAGCGTCGCAAGCTGCACCGCCCCCGCCGTGGCCGGAGCGGCCTCGACCGCCGAGGCGACGGCGCTTTCCACCGCCGAGGCGGACACTGCATTGCCCGGACGCGCGGTGGGCCGGGCCGAGCCACGCAAAAGCCCGCCCGGATCGCGGGCGGGCGCAGCGGTGCTGGCACTGGTGGCGGGCTTGTCCGGCGGGGGCGCGGTGCTGGCGGAACGCAGCGCGGCCTCGACCGCCGAAGGGGCGACGGCATCGGTCGCCATATGCCCCTGCGGGCGGGGCGTCGGACGGGCATCGGCAAGTCTGGCACCGGGGGTCGCCATCTGCGGCATGGCCGGACCGGCAAGCCCGTAACGCGACATGTCGCGGATCAGCGCGTCAAGGCTGGAGCGGTCCGCAGGCGTCAGATCCGCATCGCCTTCGGGCGCGATCAGATCGGGGGCCGAGCCTTCCGGGCGCGCCGGTGGCCGCATCGAGCCGCGCAGCACGGGCTGCGCCGAAACCGGCGTCGGCGCGGTCTCGGCCCGGCGCTCGTCCTGAGCCGGGGCCGCGGCGGCAGGGGCAGCGGCACTGCTGCGGGCGCGCGATGGCGGCCTTGCGCTGCTGGTCGGCTGGGTCGGGCGCTGGCTTGCCGCATAGGGCAGCGGATTGCCCGGCACGCGCGGCGCGGCTTCGGGTTCGGGGCGCGTCGTCTGCGGCGTCGTGCGGCGCGGCGCAAGCTGCGGGCGGGCCGAGCTGCGCAGGGTCTGCGGCTGTGCAGTCGTTGCAGCGGGCGCGCTGGCCTGACGGGTCGGCGCGGGTGCTGCACGCGGTTCGCTGCGCGGCGCTGCGGCTTGCGTGCGCGCAGGCTGCGGCGCGGCCTGAGGGCGCGCGGGGGCGATTGCGGTGGGGGTTGCTGCCGTGGGCGCGCCAGATGCGGCGGGGGCCGGTGTGGGGACCGGTGCGGCGGTCACGGCCCCGGCCGCCGATGCCAGATCATTCGGCACGGGGCTGCCCGAGGTGGGCGGCACGACAGCGGCAGCCACCGCAGCGGCAGCGATCACCACGCGGCGGGCCTCGGCCTCGGTCAAGGCCGAACGCGGGGCGATCTGCGGCGCGGGATCAGGCTGCGCCGTGGCGGGTTCGGGGGCCGCAGGGGCAACCTCGGCCGTTTGCGAGGCGGCCGTTTGCGGGGCGACCGTTTGCTGGGCAGTGGGGGTCTGGCTGTCCGGCAGCGGGTCAGTCTGTGACGGTTCGACCGCCGCTTGCGATCCCCCGGACTGCGCCGGGTCCGGCAGGGTTTCAGCGCCAACCTCTGGCGCGGGCGTCGCCTCTGGCTGGGTCTGGGTTTCGGCAATCTGCGCCGGGCCACTTTCGGGCACCACAAAGGCCCAGATCACGACCAGTCCAAGCACCAGCGCGCCCAGCATGGCAACCAGACCCGTCAACCCGCCGCCGCGTTTGACGATGGCGCGGTCCGGACTGGCCGGAGCCGCCCCGGCAGAGCGCGACTGCCGCGCCTCGGCGGCGCGGTCATGCACGGCCTTGGCGCGCGGGTTCAAGGGCTGCGCCGGCTCGACGCGGGGATGACGCACGACGGCGGGACCGACAGCCGCCACGGCAGCGGCCTTTGCCTCGGGCTCCGGCGGAACGGGCGCATCCGGGGCAGCGCCAGCCAAGGCGGCAGGCACATCTTCGGGTGCGGGCGTCTTGGACGGATCAGCGGCGGGGCTGTCCTTGGCCGGAAGATCCGCCACGGGCGTTTCGCCCGGAAGCTCAAGATCCGGGCGATCCTCGGGCGGGATGGCCGGGGCATGCGGGGCGGAAGAAACCGCAGCGACGGCTTCGGGGGCGGCATCCGTCGCCTGTGCTTCGGGTTCGGGCTTCGGTTCGGCGTCGGGCGTGCCGGGAACGGCCAGCGGATCGGCCTTGTCCTTGGCCTCATCGTCAAACATCAGCGCGGCCGCGGTCACCCCCGCCAGCGCCGGATCGACGACCGGGCGGCGACGGACCGGAGGATCCAGCACGAAGACCGGCTGGCCGGGAAACAGATCGCCATCGGGATCGGCGCAGAAGGACTGCCCGTCAAAACCATATTGCGCGGCGAAATCGCGCGCCTCGCGCAGCGTCTGACGCGCCACGGCGGCGACGCGCACGGTATCGCCGTCGCCGTCCCAGTCGAAGGCCAGTTCCTCGATCGCATAGGGGGTCAGCCCGTCCAGCGCGCGCCCCACGGCGTGCTGCCGATCGACCGAGCCTGCGACGGTCAGCGTGGTGTAAAGGATCTGGTCGTCGGGAATGACCAGCGTCACGGGCAGACTGCCATCCCCCGCCTTGCCGTCACTCGCATCCCCTGCCTCGCCCAAGGCCATGCGGCGCAGGCCGCTCAGCGCGTCGCGAAAGGCCGGGTCGTCGAAATCGACCGAGCCCAGGTGCCGCCAGCCCAGCGAATGTCGCGCGCCCTCGCCTTGCGCAGCGACAGGACGCTGTTGCAGGTGGACCGCCTCTCCACTGAAGGACAAGGCGTATTCGGTAACGGTATCAAGCGACATCGATAGGTGCTCTGCAGTCCCGGGCGCTCAGGGGCGCGACTTCTTTTTTGGTTACTCTATGAACTACCGCAGAACGCGACCCGTGAAAAGCAAAACACCGCTTTGTGACGGGTCCAATGGGTAATTTCCGGGTTATAGCTGGCAGACCGCAACGACCTGCGGCGCCAGATGCGCGCCGCACAAGAATATGGAGACAGAGCATGTCGCGCACGAGGTCCATCGCCCTGGCAGCCACGCTGGCCGCATTGGCAGCCACCCCCGTCCTTGCACAGGCGCCCGCGCCGAACGACCCGCCCCCGCCGCCTGCGGGCCATCAGGAACATCGTCCCATGCCGCATCACGCCAAGTTGACCGTGACCGGGCAAGGCATGTCCTCGGCCCAGCCGGATCTGGCGCAGATCACCGTGGGCGTCAGCACCGAGGCCACGACCGCCGCCGAAGCCATGTCGCAGAATGCCACGCGGCAAAGCGCGGTGATCGAGGCGCTGAAAGCCGAAGGGATCGAGGCGCGCGACATCCAGACCTCGGGGCTGAACCTGTCGCCCAAGATGCAATATCCCGACGGTCAGGCGCCGCAGCTGGTGGGCTATACCGCGCAGAACACCGTGAACATCCGCGTGCGCGATCTGGCCGGGCTGGGCACGGTGCTGGACAAGCTGGTCGCGACCGGCGCGAATGAGATCAACGGCATCAGCTTTTCGCGCGAAGATATGAATGAGGCGCAGGATCAGGCCCGCGCCGAGGCCGTCAAGGATGCCCGCCGCCGCGCCGAGTTGATGGCCGAAGCCGCCGGGATGCGTCTGGGCGAATTGCGGTCGCTGAGCGACAGCCCGGTGGTCGAAGGTCCGCGCCCGATGATGGCGATGCGCGCGGAAGCCAAGGCCGACGCCACCCCCATCGAGGCGGGCGAGCTGAGCGTCTCGGCGCAGGTCACCGCCATCTATGACATGCTGCCCGCCGGGAACTGATCGAAAAGCCGGGCGGCAGAGCGTATCTGCCGCCCGCACCCGCGCATGGCTTGGGCTCAGGCCGTGGCTTTGGCCAGCGCCTGATCCAGATCGGCGATGATGTCGGCGGCATCCTCGATCCCGATGGACAGGCGCACGACATCCGGCCCCGCCCCTGCGGCGATCTTCTGATCCTCGGTCAACTGGCTGTGTGTGGTCGAGGCCGAATGGATCACCAGCGACCGCGCATCGCCCAGATTGGCGACATGGCTGAACAGCTTCAGATGATCGACCAGTTTCACCGCCGCATCGTATCCGCCCTTGATCGCGAAGGTGAACAGCGCCCCCGCCCCCTTGGGATAGACCCGGCTGGCCGTGGCGTTCCATGGCGATGAGGCCAGCCCCGCATAGGTGACCGAGGTGACGCGGCTGTCAGCCTCCAGCCATTCGGCGACCTTTTGGGCGTTGTCGACATGGCGCGCCATGCGCAGGCCCAGCGTTTCAAGGCCCATCAGCGTGTAATGCGCGGCCTGCGGGTTCATCGTCATGCCCAGATCGCGCAGACCGATGGCAATGCCGTGGAAGGTAAAGGCCAGATTGCCGAAACTCTCGTGGAATTTCAGGCCGTGATAGGCGGGTTCGGGCTGCGAGAGGCTGGGAAACTTGTCCGAGGCCGACCAGTCGAAGCGCCCCGAATCCACCACGACGCCGCCCGTCACCGTGCCATTGCCGGTCAGGTATTTCGTCAGGCTGTGCACCACCAGCGTCGCGCCCATCTGGATCGGTTTGCACAGCCATGGCGTGGCCAGCGTATTGTCGACGATCAGCGGCAGGCCAAGCTGGTCGGCCACCTGCGCCACCGCCGGAATATCGGTGACATAGCCGCCGGGATTGCTGATCGATTCGCAGAAAATGGCGCGGGTGTCGTCATCCGCCGCCGCCCGCAGCGCGTCCAGATCGTCCAGATCGACGAATTTCACGCCCCAGCCGAACCGCCGGATCGTCTGGCTGAACTGCGTGATGGTTCCGCCGTAAAGCCTTGTCGAGGCGATGATATTCCGGCCCGGCCCCATCAGCGGAAACAGTGCCATGATCTGCGCCGCATGGCCTGACGAGCAGCAGACCGCCCCGGCGCCGCCTTCCAATGCGGCGATGCGCGTCTGCAGGGCCGCGACAGTCGGATTGGTCAGCCGCGAATAGATATAGCCGACCTCTTGCAGCCCGAACAGCCGCGCAGCATGGGCGGCATCCTGAAACACATAGGCCGTTGTCTGATAGATCGGCACCTGTCGCGCCCCGGTCGCCGGATCGGGCGCGGCGCCCGCGTGGATGGCGGCCGTATCGAAACCCCAATTGTCGGACATCTGGTCTCCTCCTCCTCGTGCTGTCGGGCTGAGCCTAGGGGAAGGATTTGCGGTTGCAACGGACAAGAAAAATTTTCGCCGCCGGGCGGGTGGCACGGCGGCGAGATGAGTATTTGCAGAACGAAGAAGAGATCAGCCCTGCATCTGTCGCAAAAGCTGTGCCAGATGCAGGGTCGAGGGGTCGTGGTCGGGCGATGGCTCGCCGTCCAGCAGCGGGGCGACTTTCAGCGCCAGTTCCTTGCCCAGTTCCACGCCCCATTGATCGAAGCTGTTGATGCCGAGGATCGCGCCTTCCACGAAGACGCGATGTTCATAGAGGGCGACGATCTGGCCCAGCGTGAAGGGCGTGAGTTCCGGCATGACCAGCGTCGTCGAGGGGCGGTTGCCGGGAAAGACGCGGTGGCGGGCCTGACGGTCCAGCTCGGGGTCGGTCAGGCCCTTTTCCGCCATCAGCGCACGGGCCTCGGACAGCGGGCGGCCGCGCAGCAGGGCTTCGGACTGGGCGAGGCAATTGGCGATCAGCAGCCGGTGGTGATGGGCCAGATCGGGTTCGTGGCCGCGGGCGGCGATCATGAACTCGCAGGGGATGATCGACGTGCCCTGATGGATCAGCTGATAGAAGGCGTGCTGGCCATTCGTGCCCGGCTCACCCCAGATCACCGGCCCCGAGGGCAGCGTCAGATCGCTGCCATCCATCGCCACGCGCTTGCCATTCGATTCCATCTCAAGCTGTTGCAGATAGGCGGGCAGACGGGCAAGGCGGTTGTCATAGGGCAGCACCGCCCTCGTCCCATAGCCGCAGATCTGGTGGTGCCAGATGCCCACCAGCGCAAGAAGGATGGGCATGTTCCGGTCGGCGGGTGCGCTGCGGAAATGCCGGTCCATCGCAAGGCCGCCGGCAAGGAACTGGTCGAAATCGTCCGGGCCGATGGCGATCATCAGCGACAGGCCGATCGGTCCCCACATGGAATAGCGGCCGCCGACCCAATCCTCGAAGCCAAAGACGCGGTCGGCATCGATGCCCCATTGCGCCGTCTTGCCCTGCGCCGAGGACAGCGCCGCGAATTGCGCGGCGGGCGTCGTCAGCGTCTGCGCCATCCAGTCGCGGGCGGTGGCGGCATTGGTCATCGTCTCGATGGTGGTGAAGGTCTTCGAGGCCACGATCACCAGCGTCGTCGCCGGATCCAGCCCTTGCAGCGTATCGGCGATGTCCGCGCCATCGACATTCGAGACGAAATGCACGCGCGGGCCGTCATGACAGGGCTGCAGCGCGCGCACCGCCATGGCAGGCCCCAGATCCGAGCCGCCGATGCCGATATTGATGACATCGGTGATCTTGCCGCCCTTGCCCGCAAAGCTGCCATCGCGCACGCGGGTCGCGAAATCGCGCATCCGGGCATGGGTGTCGCGCACCTCGGGCATCACGTCGCGGCCATCGACCATGACCGAGCCGTCCATATTGCGCAGCGCGGTGTGCAGGACGGCGCGGTCCTCGGTCTCATTGATGCGTTCGCCCGCGAACATGGCATCGCGCCGCGCGGCCACGGGGGCGGCCAGATCGACCAGCAGCGCGCGGGCGGCGGCGTCGATCGCGGTCTTGGACCAGTCCAGAACCAGTCCGTCCGCCTGAGTCGAGAAGGCCGCGGCCCGGTTCGGATCGGCGTCAAACAGCGCCTGAATGCGCAGATCGCCCTGCGCGCGGCGGTGTTCGGCCAGTCGGTTCCAGATGTCGGTCATGTTCGGTCACTCTGCCCAATGCACGGTAATATCGCCCAGAAAGGCGCGGATCGGCGCGTCCTTGGCCTCGAGCGTCTGGGCACGTTCCAAGGCTTCGCGCTTTTCGGCGCCGGTAATCATCAGATGGGTGTTGATGGCTTTTTGCAGCGCGGGCGCGGTCAGGGTGATGCGCGGCTCATCGCTTTGGCCGCGCACGGCCATGACCAGCGGCGCATCCGAGGCCAAAGCCAGCGCGGTTTCCGGCGCGCCGGGAAACAGGCTGGCGGTGTGCATGTCATTGCCCATGCCCAGCAGCAGAACGGTGATGGGAAGCTGGTCGCGGATGCGCTGGGACAGGCCCTCGGTCGCGGCTTCGGGTTCGGCGTCGCCGGTATAAAGGTCGATATACTGCGCCGCCTCGGCCTTGCCGGTCAGCAGATGGCGATGCAGCAGCCGCGTGTTCGAGCGGTTGTGATCGCGGTCCACCCAGCGTTCGTCGTTCAGAAACACCGTGACGCGCGACCAGTCCAGCTCGCTGCCCGACAGCGAGTTGAACACCGGCGCGGGCGTCGAGCCGCCGGGCACGCAGAAGCTGGCGCGGTCATTGGTGCGCAGATGCTGGGCCAGTTGACCGGCCAGCTTGCTGGCCAGCGACAGCGCCATCAGCTCTCGGTCGGGATATTCGACGAATTCCAGGGTCATGGCCTGATCTCCCTCCAACGGCGATTGTCACGATGCAGCAGGCGCAGCGCCTCATCCGGGCCGCTGGTGCCGGGGTCATAGGGTTCGGGCCGTTTCGAGCCCGCCTCCCAGCTTGCGATCACCGGATCGGTCCATGCCCATGCGGCCTCGACCTCATCGCCGCGCATGAACAGCGTCTGGTTGCCGCGGATCACATCCATGATCAGCCGTTCATAGGCATCGGGCATGTCGGTCCCGTCCGCACCCAGCGCGTCGGCAAAGCTCATGTCCAGGGGCACCTGCACCAGACGCATGCCGCCGGGGCCGGGTTCCTTGATCATCACGGTCAGATCCATGCCCTCGTTCGGTTGCAGCTTGATGACAAGCTGGTTCGAGCGCGGGCCATCGGCCTCATCAAAGATCGAATGCGGCGGGGCCTTGAAGGTCACGACGATTTCGCTGGTCCGCGCGCGCAGCTTCTTGCCGGTGCGCAGATAGAAGGGCGTGCCGGTCCAGCGCCAGTTGGCGATGCGGACCTTCAGCGCCACGAAGCTTTCGGTGCGCGATTGCGGATTGCCGGCATCCTCCAGATAGCCCGGCTCGGCGCCTTCGGGCTGATACTGGCCGCGCACGATATCGCCCGGCTCCAGCGGTTCCAGCGCGCGGATGACCTTCAGCTTTTCATCGCGCACGGCATCGGGATCGAAGTGATAGGGCGGCTCCATCGCGATCAGGCACAAAAGCTGCATCAGGTGGTTCTGCACCATGTCGCGCATGGCGCCCGACTGATCGTAATATTCGCCGCGCCCGCCCACGCCCACGGTTTCGGCGACGGTGATCTGGACGTGATCGACATATTGCCAGTTCCACAGCGGCTCGAACAGCATATTGGCAAAGCGCACGGCCATCAGGTTCTGGACGGTTTCCTTGCCCAGATAATGGTCGATCCGATAGATCTGGTTTTCCGCGAAATGCCGGGCCAGCGTCTGGTTCAGCGCGCGCGCCGTCGCCAGATCGCGGCCAAAGGGCTTTTCCACCACGATGCGGCTGTCGGCATCGGCGATCCCGTGCCCGGCCAGCCGCTCGGCAATGTCGCCAAAGAGCGCGGGGGCGACCGAGAAATAGAAGGCATGGACGACGCCGGGACGGATGCGGGTCTTCAGATCGTCCCAGCCATCGGTGCCGCGCGCGTCAATGGCGACATAGGCCAGATGCTGCAGGAATTGCGCAAGCTGGCTGAGATCATCGCCCTTGCCGGCGAATTTGCGGATCGCGGCTTCGGCCTCGGCCCGGAAGGCCTGATCGTCCTGCTTTGTGCGGGCCGCGCCGATGATCTGCGCCGTTTCCGGGATCTGGCCCGCCACGAAACGGCGATACAGCCCCGGCAGGATCTTGCGATGCGCCAGATCGCCCGTCGCACCGAAGATGACAAGATCGAAATCCTCGACCGGAATGATGCGCGAAACCATCAAGCCCTCCTCATCGCTGCGTGGGCGATTACCTGTTGTTAGCGATAACATCAACCGAGACCTTCCTTAAGGGCGACCCTCACCCGAACCGCGACCGGGTGCAACCCCGGCGTTGTCGAACCGTTCGATGGCCTTGGCAAGACGCGGAAGGCGCGCGCGGCGCATCAATTCCTTGCGCGGGATCGCGCCGCCCGCATCGCGGGCACGCGTCTGGGTGGCGGCGACGGCGTTCAGCACCGGGTCCGGCGTTTTCAGATACAGATCGCGCAGGAATTCGTCGGGGTGAACAGCAGCCAACCCCACCGCCGCCAGCGCGCGGGCGGGAAAGTCGCGCAGATTGGCGGTAACAATTGCCTTTGCCCCCGAGGCCAGCGCGGTTTCCACGACATGCCGGTCGGCGGGATCGGGCAGATCCAGCCCCTCGGCTCCGCCCGCGCCTTGGGCAAGGGCCTGCGGAAAGCGGGCGGTCAGCAGCGCGATTTCCACCCCGGCCGACAGGCCCTGCCGGTCGGCGGCATGGCGCCATTCATCAAGGATGCGCTGCGACCAGACGGGCTGGAACAGCCCGGCTTCGGCACAATCGGTCAGGATTTCGCGCAGCACGGTCGGGTAAAGAACGCAGGCGTCCAGAACCACCGTCATCCGTCCAGCCGGAAAAACAGCGCCTTCAGATAGCCCGACTCGGCCAGTTGCGGCAGCACGGGGTGATCGGGCCCGGCCTGCCCGGTATGCAGAAGCTGCATCCGCCGTCCGCCGCGCCCGATGCCGCGTGCGCTGGCATTGCGGAAGGCCGTCAGATCGGCGGCATGACTGCACGAACACAGGCCCAGATAGCCGCCCGGCGCGACCAGCGGCGCGGCCAGCTTCGCCACACGTTCATAGGCGCGCAGACCCGCCTCAAGCGCGGGTTTCGACGGCGCGAAGGCGGGCGGATCGCAGATCACCACATCGAATTCTGCGCCCTCGCTCGCCATGGCCTCAAGCTGGGCGAAGGCGTCGCCCTGCCGCGTGACCAGCCGGTCCGCCGCGCCCATGGCCCGCGCGCCGCCCTGCGCCAGTTCCAGCGCGGCGGCCGAGCCGTCCACGCAGGTCGCCTGCACAGCCCCCGCCGCCAGCGCCGCAAGGCCAAAGCCGCCGACATGGCTGAACACGTCCAGCACGCGCGCGCCCTGTGCCAGCCGCTGCGCAAAGGCGTGATTGGGCCGCTGATCGAAGAACAGCCCGGTCTTTTGCCCGCCCATCAGATCGGCCAGATAGATCGCGCCATTCATCGGCACCTGCACCGGCGCATCCATGCTGCCGGACAGGATTTCCATCCGCTCGCCCAGCCCCTCAAGGCCGCGCGCCCGGCCCTGCCCGTTCAGGATCACGGTCGAGACTCCCGCCACGTCGCGCAGGGCGGCGGCGATGTCAGCCACCATCCGTTCAGCCCATGCGGCGTTCGGCTGGATCACGGCGGCATCGCCGAACCGGTCGATGATGACGCCGGGCAGGCCGTCGGCCTCGGCATGGATCAGGCGATAGAAGGGCTGGTCATAGATCCGCGCCCGCATGGCCAGCGCGCGCGCCAGCCGCTCGGCGATCCAGGCGCGGTCGATGATCGCGGCGGGATCGGCATCCATCATCCGGGCGATGATGCGGGATTCGTTGTTCAGGGTGACGATGCCCAAGGGCGCGCGCTCGGCATCCTCCAGCAGGGCGAAGCTGCCGGGCGCGATGGCGCGGGTGCGGCGGTCGGTCACCAATTCGTCGGCAAAGACCCAGGGGAACCCATGACGGATGGCCTGGGGTTTGGATTTCGGGCGCAGGCGGATCGTCGGAAGGTCAGTCATCGGGGCCTCATTGGGATTGACCCGAGGATTGCCACGCCCCGCCGCGCCCGGCAAGAGCAGGGCGGTTGTGCCGTTATCGCTAACTGATTATATCACGGGCAGGAGGTTGCCAGCCATGACCATGCACGCCACCATCGACCGCGTTACCGACCGGATCCGCGAACGATCCCTGAACAGCCGCGCGGCCTATCTGAAAAAGATCGCCCGCGCCGCCGAGGGCGGGCCGCGCCGGGCGCATCTGTCCTGCGGCAATCAGGCCCATGCCTATGCCGCGATGCCCGACAAGCAGGACATGGCCGAAACGCGCAAGCCCAATATCGGCATCGTCACCGCCTTCAACGACATGCTGTCGGCGCACCAGCCCTATGAGCGTTACCCCGATCTGATCCGCAGCGCCGCCCATGCGGCCGGTGCCACCGCGCAGGTCGCGGGCGGCGTCCCTGCGATGTGCGACGGCGTGACGCAAGGCCGCGCCGGGATGGAGTTGTCGCTGTTTTCGCGCGATGTCATCGCGCTGGCCTCGGGCGTGGCGCTGTCGCATGACGTGTTCGATGCGGCGATGTATCTGGGCGTCTGCGACAAGATCGTGCCGGGGCTGATCATCGCCGCAGGCACGTTCGGCCATATCCCCGCGGTCTTCGTGCCGGCGGGACCGATGCCGTCGGGCCTGCCCAATGACGAAAAATCCAAGGTCCGCCAGCAATTCGCCACCGGCGAGATCGGGCGCGAGGCGCTGATGGCCGCTGAAATGGCCAGCTATCACGCACCGGGGACCTGCACCTTTTACGGCACGGCCAACACCAATCAGATGCTGATGGAATTCATGGGCCTGCACCTGCCCGGCTCCAGCTTCGTGAACCCCAACACGCCGCTGCGCGATGCGCTGACCGTCGCCGCCGTGCAGCGCGCCGCAGCCATCACCCGGCTGGGCAATGATTACCTGCCCGCGGGCGAGGTGCTGGACGAGCGCGCCTTCGTCAACGGCATCGTCGGGCTGATGGCCACGGGCGGGTCGACGAACCTGATCATCCACCTGCCCGCGATGGCGCGGGCGGCGGGCGTGCTGCTGGATCTTGAGGATTTCCACGACCTGTCGGAAAGCGTGCCGCTGATGGCACGGGTCTATCCCAACGGGCTGGCCGATGTGAACCATTTCCATGCCGCAGGCGGGCTGGGCTACATGATCGCCAAGCTGCTGGATGCGGGGCTTTTGCACGAAGACGTGCGCACCATCGCGGGCGGCGGGCTGGGGCTTTATGCACAAGAGCCGCAACTGCGCGGTGGCACGGTGCATTGGATGCAGGGCGCGCAGGACACGCTGAACGACAAGATCCTGCGCCCCGTCACCGACCCGTTCGCACCGACCGGCGGGCTGAAGCAGCTGGCGGGCAATCTGGGGCGCGGTGTCATCAAGGTCTCGGCCGTCGCGCCGGAGCGCCACATCATCGAGGCCCCTGCCCGCGTCTTTGCCGATCAGGAAGAGGTCAAGGCCGCCTTCAAGCGCGGCGAATTCACCGGCGATACCATCGTCGTGGTGCGGTTTCAGGGCCCGCAGGCCAACGGAATGCCGGAACTGCATTCGCTGACGCCCACGCTGGCCGTGTTGCAGGACCGGGGCCTGCGCGTCGCGCTGGTGACGGATGGCCGCATGTCGGGCGCCTCGGGCAAGGTTCCGGCGGCGATCCACCTGTCGCCCGAGGCGGCGGATGGTGGCCCGCTGGCCCGGGTGCAGGATGGCGACATCATTCGGCTGGACGCCGTGGCCGGCACGCTGGAATGCCTGGCCGCCGATTTCGACGCCCGCACGCCCGCCACGCATGATCCCGACGCCTCGTCCGAGGGCATGGGCCGCGAGCTGTTCCGCGCCTTCCGCGCCCATGTCGGACGCGCGACCGAAGGCGCGGCGGTGGTGGTCTAGGGCCGCAGCCCGGATCAATGGTCGAAGCGCCTGCGCTGGACGGGCGGTGCTTCGACCTCGAATGCGGATCCGTCGATGACCTGCGCCTTGCGGCCGAAGCCATCGCGCATGTCGATCAGGCTGCCCGCATCCTCGGGGCGGGCAAAGATCAGGCAGAGGCACGCGCCCCCGACCTCATCGCGGACCGCGAAGACGCGCGCATCGACCCGGAAGCGGCGACCCGATTTCGACAGATGCGCCAGTTCCGGCACATGCGCCTCGCCGCCTTGCGGCGCGGACAGCAGATCGTTCAGCCGACCGGCACAGCGTTCGCCCAGATCCAAGAGCGACCAGACCGGACGATTGAGCAGCTCATCGCGGGAAAACCCGGTCAACCGCAGATAGCATTGGTTGATCGCGGCGATGCGCCCGACCGGATCAAGCGCCAGCACGGCGCGATGGGTCTGAAGCGCGCGCATCGCATGGTCCAGACCATGGGCCATCAGAAGAAAATCCGTCATCCGCAAACTCCGTTCGGGTCTGACGAAAGATCTAGGACATATCCCCTAAGATTCGGTTAGCGCCGCTTCACGACTGTGTGGGCGGGCCGAAACGCTCCAGCAGCCGGTCGCGGATCTGGTCGCGAATCTGGCGATACAGCGCCAGCTTCGCCTCGCGCCCCTCGGCCAGACCGGACGGGTCCATGATCGGCCAATATTCCACATCCAGATGCGCGATCCTTGTCAATTCAAGGGCTTGCCGTTGGCTGGCGGGCGACAGCGCCACGATCAGATCGAAGCTGCCCAGATCGTCGCCCCATTCCTTCATCTCATCGAAGGACCGCGAGCGGTGCTTGGACAGTTCCACCCCGATTTCGTTGCAGACCGCGATGGCGAAGCCGTCGATCTCCATGTCGTTCTTGACGCCCGCCGATTGCACATAGGCGCTGCGGCCGTAGAATTTCTTCATCATCCCCTCGGCCATGGGCGAGCGGATCGCGTTATGATCGCAGCAAAACAGCACCGAACTGGGGATCGGTCCGCTCAAGGATCACTCCGGAATCAGGGCGCAGATCAGGGTGAAAAGGCGGCGCGCGGTGTCGATGTCGATGATCGCCTTGCCCTCGAGCCGTTCCTGCAAGGTGCGCGCGCCTTCGTTGTGGATACCGCGCCGGGCCATGTCGATGGCCTCGATCTGGGCGGGCGGCAGCCGCTTCACGGCATCGAAATAGCTGGCGCAGATCTGGAAGTAATCCTTGACCGTCTGGCGGAACGGCCCCATCGACAGATGAAATTCCGCCACCTTTTCATCGGCTTCGGTGGAAATGTCAAAGACCAGCCGCTTGTCGCGCATCCCCAGCACCAGCGCATAGGGACCGTTGGGGGCGTCCTGCCCGTCGCGGCCCGGAAGCCGGAAGCTGTTATCCTCCAGCAGGTCGAAAACGGCGACGCGGCGGTCCTGTTCCATCTCGGGCGATGGCGGCGGCAGCGCGCTTTCGTCGATCTCGATGCGGATCAGCCGGTCAAGCTCAGTGGTCATCCCGCACCTCCGTTCAGCGTCTCCAGCCGTGCCGAGACCGACAGCCCATGCGCCGACAGCCCCTCGGAGGCGGCCAGCCGTACCGCCGCCGGGCCAATGGCTGCCAGCGCCTGCGGGCTGAGCTTCGAGATCGTCGTGCGTTTCAGGAAATCCATTACCGACAGCCCCGACGAGAACCGGGCCGAGCGCGCGGTCGGCAGCACGTGATTCGGACCGCTGACGTAATCGCCCGCCGCCTCGGGCGTCCAGCCGCCCAGAAAAATCGCGCCCGCGTGCCGGGTCTTTTGCGCCAGCGCATCGGGATCGTCGACGCAAAGCTCAAGATGTTCGGGCGCGATGCGGTCCGACAGCGCCGCCGCCTCGTCCAGATCGCGGGTGACGATGACCGTGCCATAATCGCGCCAGCTTGCCCCGGCGACAGCGGCACGCGGCAGCGTCGGCAACAGGCGTTCGACCTCGGCCACGACAGCCTTGGCCAGCGCCTCATCGGGGGAAATCAGGATGGATTGCGCGTCGGCATCGTGTTCGGCTTGCGCCAGCAGATCCAGTGCCAGCCATTCGGGGTTCTGCACGCCCTGCGCAATCACCAGCACCTCGGACGGGCCGGCGATCATGTCGATGCCGACGCGGCCAAAGACGTGGCGCTTGGCGGCGGCGACATAGGCATTGCCCGGCCCGGTGATCTTGTCGACGGGGCGGATGGTGCCCGTGCCGTAAGCCATGGCGGCAATCGCCTGTGCGCCGCCGATGCGGTAAATCTCATCGACGCCGGCCAGTTCGGCGGCCAGCAGCACCAGCGGATTGACTACGCCATCGGGGGTCGGCACGCAGATCACCAGCCGCTCGACCCCTGCCACACGGGCCGGGATCGCGTTCATCAACACCGAGGACGGATAGCTGGCCTGCCCGCCCGGCACATACAGCCCGGCCGCCGAAACCGGCGTCCAGCGCCAGCCCAGCGTCGCGCCTTCGGGGTCGGTCCAGCGCATATCCTCGGGCATCTGGCGGGCGTGATAGGCGCGGATGCGGTTGGCGGCCTGCGCCAGCGCGGCACGATCCTCGGCCGAGACCTTGGCGGTTTCTGCCGCGATCTCATCGGCGCTGAAGGCCAGACCGCCCGACAGGTCCAGCCGGTCGAAACGCTTGGTCAGATCACGGACAGCCGCATCGCCCCGCGCGCGCACATCGGCGATGATCGTGGCCACGGCATCGTTCACATCCGCCGCATCCTCACGCTTCATATGCAGCATGTCGTCGAAACGCTGGTCGAAATCGGGCTGGGCGGTATTCAGGAAGATGGGCATGGTCACGCTTTCGTATGTCCCGCCCTTGTTAGCGGCTGCGACAAAGCGGCTCAAGCGCCCTCAAGGTCGCGTATCGTGCCGGACGCAACGGCGCGCCCGGTTCAGCCCGCCGTCCGACACCGGCTTTCAGACATCGGCATGGCCCGGCGCACGGCGCGAGGGCGCGATATAGGGGCGGGTCACATCCCGCAGTTCGACGTTCAGGCATTCGGCATGAACGACCAGCGTGCCATCCCCGGCAAATTCCAGCATCAGCTGGCCGGTCCCATCCTCGCCCGGTTGCCAGCGCAGGGCCAGCAGCTCAAGGATCAGGTCATTGTCGCTGCGGTCGATGCCGTCGCTTTGCACCCTCTGCACATCCGAAATCAGCAGGACCGAGCGCACCCGCTCATAGGGGCGTTCTTCCCGCTGGGCCGAGGCGGCGTCTTCCCAGCGAAAGCGGTTCAGCAGCAGCGCAAGCTGACGATGGCGCATGTCATAGGAAATCTCGGTCACCGGCAGCACCGAATCCTGGGCCAGCGTGGAAATCACGGTCAGGTCTTCGGGATCGCCCGCCATCAGCGCCAGCGGCGCGGGATCGGCGTCGGTGAAGCGTGCGTCAGGCATCGGCTGGCTCCTTGATGCGTTCGATATCAGCGCCCACGCCGCGCAGCTTGCGCACGACCTTTTCGTAGCCACGATCAAGGTGATAGACGCGGCTGACAATGGTTTCGCCCTCGGCGGCAAGACCGGCAAGGATCAGGCTGACCGAGGCGCGCAGGTCTGTGGCCATGACTGGCGCGCCGCGCATCTTGGCGACGCCATGGACGGTGGCGTGACCGCCATGCACCTCGATCCGCGCGCCCATGCGGGCCAGTTCGGGGGCGTGCATGAAGCGGTTTTCAAAGATGGTCTCCTCCAGCACCGAGGTGCCTTCGGCCGTGCACAGCAACGCCATCATCTGTGCCTGCAGATCCGTGGGGAAGCCGGGGAACGGCTCTGTCACCACATCGACGGCGCGGATGCGGCCATTCTTGCGCGCGACTTTCAGACCGCGCGCGGTTTCCGTGACCGACACCCCCGCCTGATCCAGCTTTTCGCAAAAGGCCGCCAGCAGGTCGATGCGACCGCCCAGCAACTCGACCTCGCCGCCGCAGATCGCGGGGGCCAGCATATAGGTGCCAAGCTCGATCCGGTCGGTGACGACGGGATGGGTCGCGCCCCCAAGCGCCTGCACGCCCTGAATGGTGATGGTCGAGCTTCCCTCGCCCTCGATCTGCGCGCCCATGCGGCGCAGACATTGCGCCAGATCGACGATCTCGGGTTCACGCGCGGCGTTCTTCAGCACGGTCGTGCCGCGGGCCAGCGTCGCCGCCATCAGCGCGTTTTCCGTGGCCCCCACCGAGACGACCGGGAAGTCGATGACCGCGCCCTTCAGCCCGCCCGCCGCCTTGGCATGGACATAGCCGTCGCGCAGGTCCAGTTCGGCCCCCATCGCCTCAAGCGCCTTCAGATGCAGATCGACCGGACGCGCGCCGATCGCACAGCCGCCCGGCAGTGACACGATGGCATGACCGTCGCGCGCCAGCATCGGCCCCAGCACCAGGATCGAGGCCCGCATCTTGCGCACGATGTCATAATCAGCGGTGTGATTATCCAGCCCGTGACTGGACAGCGCCAGCACCGTGCCGTCGTTCAGCGATGCCACCTCGGCGCCCAGCGATTGCAGCAGCGCCGTCATGGTGCGGATGTCGGACAGCCGTGGCGCATTGGTCAGCGTCAGCGGCTGATCCGTCAGCAGCGTGGCGGGCATAAGTGTCAGGCAGGCATTCTTGGCGCCGGCGATCGGGATTTCGCCGTGAAGCGGCCCGTTCCCCCTTACGATGATCTGATCCATCTATTCCTCGTTCCCCGGACTGCGGTCTTCTGTCGAGACGCTGTGCCCTTGCTGCTCGTCATCCTTGGGGTGCTGCGCATCTCGGGCGCGGCCCTGCGCCTTTCGGCGGACCAGATTGGCCCGTAGCGCCGCCTTCAGGCGGGCTTCGCGGTCACCTGCCGCATCCGATCTGCTTGGTCCCTTGGTCATATTCGACCTGTTAACCCCTGCGCCGCCTTGCGTCCAGCGGGCGCTGCCATCGGGCGGCGCGGCGTCTTGCGTATTTTTTTCCGACGATCCCCCTTGCGCCCCCCGTGCGGTTTGTCTAAACGCCCCTCCACGATGCTGTGGTAGCTCAGTGGTAGAGCACACCCTTGGTAAGGGTGAGGTCGAGAGTTCAATCCTCTCTCACAGCACCATTTTTCATTTATAGATCAATGGGGTAAGCGTTCGCCTTGATCCACGGCGCGACGGTGTTTGCAAAGGCTTGCGCAGACATACCGCGAAATTCGGGAAAGATCCGTGCAAATCGCGTACACGGCTTCTTGGTCGGCTCGACTGGAATCACCAGCGCGCTTGTCTCATCCGCTTCGGACCTGAACAATCGGTGCGTTACGTCAAGCTCGCCCGGTGCCGAGCCCAGCCTTGCGGCCCACGGCGTCACGTTACTGTAGCAGATAGCGGTTAGCGTGCAGGGGCGATGTCCCCCATCAGAAACAAGGCGCCCGGCGGCTCCCCCACTGCCGGGTGCATCCTGTTGCGCGAACAGTCCTCAGGCATGGCTGCGCCGAAACCTTTCTCCGACACCTGAGATGTTACGCCCAAGTGCCTGACGCAGAAGTCGGATACCCCGCTGATCGACCGCCGCCTCGGCAGGCACCCGGAATGCCCCGCCCCCAAAGACCCTGCCCGCAACCCGGCCAGACCCGGACCAATGCGCCCCCGTCTTCGCGATTCGCGGCAGCCGCAGCGTCGCCAGCCATTGATCCACGCCGCAGGCTTTGGCATGAGGTCACTGTCATCCCGGCATCCGCTTCTGCACTGCCGGCAACCCGAAAGGATCACAGACATGTCCGAGATCAGCCGCATCGGCACAGGCCCCCGCATGAGCGAAGCCGTCATCCATAACGGCACCATCTATCTGGCGGGTCAGATCGCCGCCCCCGGCGCATCGGTCACCGAACAGACGCAAGGCGCCTTGGCCGAGGTGGACCGCCTGCTGGCCGAATGCGGTTCGGACAAGACCCGCATCCTGTCGGTGCAGATCTGGCTGGCCGATATGTCGACCTTCGCCGAAATGAACGCGGTCTGGGATCAATGGGTGCCGCAGGGCCATACCCCTGCCCGCGCGACCGGCGAATCGAAACTGGCAACGCCCGATTATAAGGTCGAAATCATCGTGGTGGCTGCGGCGTAATCGCCCCCAGAACCGAGCGCGCGGCGCGCAGGCCCGGAGCCTCGCCGCCGCGGCCAAGACGCACCATCGTCAGGTCCATCGCATCATGCTGGGCCTGACGCGCCGCCGGATCCTCGATCAGATGCAGCAGCGCCTGCGCCATCGGCCCCGGCTGACATTTGCGCCCGATGAATTCGGGCACGCTGCGCGTTTCGCTGACCAGATTGACCAGCGTCACGGTATCGGTTTTCAGCAGCATCCCGATGATCATCCGGCTGAGCGGCGCGACATCATAGCCGATGACCATGGGCACATCATTCGCCGCCAGATCCAGACTGACCGTGCCGGATGCCGCCAGGGCCAGATCGGCCGCAGCAAAGGCCGCGCGCCGGTCCTCGGCCGCCTCGACGACGATCGGCGCCGAGGGCCAGCGTCTGGTCATGTCCCGCACAAGCTGCGCCACACCGCGCACCGTCGGGATGACCACGCGGATCTCCGGCACCCGGTCGCGAAGCTGCATCAACGCCTCGTCGAACCTTGGTCCAAGACGCGCCACCTCGCCCCGCCGCGATCCGGGCAGACACAGCACCAGCGGCGTATCGGCCGAGATGCCATGAGCCTCGCGAAACGCCGCAGCCTCGCCCACCCCCGCCACCGGCTGCGCCACGATGGGATGGCCGACGAAATCGCAACTCATCCCGGCGGCGCGCATGTAATCCGGCTCGAAGGGCAGCAAGGCCAGAACGTGGTCGATGACCTGCGCCATCTTCTTCGCCCGTCCTGGACGCCATGCCCAGACCGAAGGCGCGACGTAATGCACCGTCTTGAGACCCGGCATCAACTCACGGACCTGACGCGCGACACGCAGACAGAAATCGGGACTGTCGATGGTGATCAGCACATCGGGCTGCGCCTCGGCCACAGCCAGCGCTGTCTGACGGATCCGGGCCTTGAGCTGGCGGTATTTGGGCAAGATCTCGACGATGCCCATGACCGACAGTTCCTCCATCGGAAACAGGCTCTCCAAGCCCTGCGCAGACATGGCCGGGCCGCCAACCCCCAGGAACACGGCCTCGCGGTCCAGCGACCTCAGCCCCTCCATCAACGGGCCGCCCAGATTGTCGCCCGAGGGTTCGCCTGCGATCAGGAAATATTTCATGGACCTGCTCCAGCGGCTGCGTCGGATTTGAGTATTTAAGGAACAGAGAAGACGGATTGCGCTTCTCTGTTCCTTAAATACTCATCTACGACCTAGCCCACAGGAAAATCCCTGCGGTCTTGGCCATTTCTATCGCTGCCTCGCGTTGCAGCAAGATGACGCTGCCTGCCTGCCACACGATGCCGCCCAGACCGGCGGCGGCGACCTGACGCACGGTGTCGGGGCCGATGGTCGGCAAGTCGATGCGGCGGTCCTGATCGGGCTTCGGCGCCTTGTAGAGCAGGCCCTTGGGTCCGTTCGGATCGGGCTTCAGCCCGGCATGGGCTGCCGCGAATTCCAGCATGGCCTGCGTTCCGGGCAAGGCTTCGACGGCGAGGCAAAGGCCCTGGGCCACCACGGCGCCCTGCCCGATGTCCAGCGCGCCCAGTCCTTGCACGATCTGCGCGGCGCGCTCGGCATCCTTCATGTCACGCGGACCGGGTTGGCCGGCAAGGATGCCCTCGCCGGGGACAAGTTCGGGCAGGATCTGATCAACCGAGACGACCGAAAGATCCGCTTCCTCGAACACATCCAGCACGGCGCGCAGCGCCGCGTCGTCGCCCGATTGCATCCCCATCAGGATACGCGGCACGATTGCCATGGTGCGGCTGTCGAACAGTTCGGGGTCGATGCGCGGGCGACGGATCGCACCGGCAAAGACCACCTGCGTCACGCCCTGATCGGTCAGCTCGTCCAGAAACGGCACGAGGCGTTCCAGCCGGAACGGCTTGGCCTGAACCTGCGGATGCAGGTGATCCAGCGCATAGATCAGCGGATCGTCCAAAGCGGCGGCGATGGCGGGGGGCAGAAGCCCCTCGCCTGCGATCAGGGCGATGCGGGTCATGACTGCGGCGCCAGAAAGCTGCGTTCCGAGGGGCCGAGGATAAACTCCAGGACCTCGCGCACCATGCCGGGATGTTCGGCTTGGGCCATGTCGCGTGCGGTTTCGCGGAAGCTGCCTTCAGCCAGCCTGTGCAGCATGTCGCGCAGCGCATGAATCTCGTCGCGCGATGCGCCGCGACGGCGCAGGCCCACGACGTTCAGCCCGTCCAGATGCCCGCGCGGGCCATGCACCATGCCGAAGGGGATCACATCCGCCGTCACCATGGTCAGCGCCCCGATCATCGCGCCACGGCCGATGCGCACGAATTGATGCACGCCCGCAAGACCGCCGATGGTCACATCATCCTCGATCACGCAATGCCCGGCAATGGCGGCGTGGTTCACGATGGTGACGCGGTTGCCGACCTGACAGTCATGCGCGACGTGGCTGCCCGCCAGAAACAGCCCGTCATCGCCGATGCGGGTGATGCCGCCGCCGCCTGCGGTGCCGGGGTTGATCGTCACATGTTCGCGGATGCGGTTGCGCGCGCCAATCACCAGCCTGGTCTTTTCGCCGCTGAACTTGCGGTCCTGCGGCGCCTCACCGACCGAGGCGAAGGGAAAGATCTGCGTCTCGTCGCCGATATCGGTATCGCCTGCCAGCACGACATGCGATTTCAGCACCACCCCCCGGCCCAGCCGGACCTCGGGGCCGATGACGCAGAACGGGCCGATCTCGCATCCTGCGCCGATCTGGGCGGCCGGATCGATGACGGCGGTCGGATGGATCATGGGTTTACCCCTGGTCGCCACGGTTGAGCATGGCCATCACCTCGGCCTCGGCGGCGATTTCGCCGTTGACCATGGCGCGGCCCTCGAATTTCCACACCTTGCCGCCGCCGCGCAGCGTGGTCATGTGCAGTTCCAGCACATCGCCCGGCACGACCTTGCGGCGAAAGCGGCATTTGTCGATGGACATGAAATAGGTGCCCATGCCCTTGCCCGCCAGATCAAGGCTGACGCCCACCAGCACCGCCGCCGATTGCGCCATGGCCTCGATGATCAGCACGCCCGGCATCACCGGTTCCTGCGGGAAATGCCCCTCGAAATGCGGCTCGTTCGAGGTGACGTTCTTGACGCCGACGCAGCTTTTCAGCGGCACGATGTCGCGCACCTTGTCCACCAGAAGGAAGGGATAGCGATGCGGCAGGATCGTCTTGATCGTGGCCAGATCGACTTCGGTCGGCGGAATATAGGTCGTCTCGTCGGCGGCCATGCGGTCCTCGGGATAATGTTTTCATTTGCCTAGCAACGCGTCGCGGGCTTGGCAAGTTCACGCGCGGCGAAAGCGGCCCCGTCCCTCGGCCAGCCAGCCCGCCACGGCAAGCCCCGCGACCAGCAGCAGCCATGCCCAGCCCGGCAGAAGCGGCCTGTGCGTGATCCCGCTGGTCGAGGCCGCGTCGCGCGGCGTGATGGCGATCCAGTCGCCGCCGACGCCCTGCCCATGCGCCGGGCGGCCTTCGCGCACCGTGCGCAGGCTGGGGATGCCATCGGCAAGCTTCAGGACCGCGCCCTGCGTCGCTTGGGCCAAGGGGCCCAGCACATCGCCGGATGCCACGGTCTGTTCAAATTCGCGCGGCGCTGCGGGACCAAGGGCCAGCACCCGGTCGATATCGCCATCGCTCAGCCGGTACAGCCCCGCGCCGGGCGCCGTCCAGCGCGCGGTGAAGCGCCCCGGCCCGGCCTCGGTCAGATCGACGGTCTCGGTTTCGCCATCCGGGCGCGTGATCCGCACCGGCGGCGCGTCTTCGGCCATGGTGCGGCGCGTGATCGTCACCGTCAGATCGCCCGAGACATCGGCGGTCAGCGCCTCTTCCTCAAGGTCGGGTTCCTTCATCGACCAATGCGCGATGCGGCGCAGCAGCTCAAGCTGAGGTCCGCCGCCCTCGAAGCCGCGCCCCCACAGCCAGACCTGATCCGAGGTCAGCATGGCCACCCGCCCCTCGCCCACGCGGTCAAGGATCAGCAGCGGTTCGTCATCGACTCCGGTCATCACCACCTGCGCGCGGGGCGAGGGCAGCACCTGCGACATGCGCAGCCAGCGGCCCCAGTGGTCGTCGCTGCCCTCGACCGGCGCGCCGGTCAGGCCCGCGGTCACGGGGTGGCGCCGGCCTTCGTCGGTCAGTTCGGGCAGGAAGGGCTGGTTATAGATCCGCCCCGTCGGACGCGCGGGCATGATTGTGCCCAAGGGCGACAGGTTCAGGCTTTCGACGGTCGACATCTCGGGACCGGCCGAGACCAGCACCGCCCCGCCCTGTTCGACATAGCGGCGGATATTGTCGTAATATTGCGGCATCAGGATGCCACGCACCTTGTAGCGGTCGAAGATGATCAGGTCGAAATCGCGGATCCGTTCCATGAACAGCTCCTGCGTCGGAAAGGCGATCAGCGACATCTCATTGACCGGGACCGCATCCATCTTGTCCGGTGGCCGCAGGATGGTGAAATGGATCAGGTCCACATTCGCATCCGATTTCAGCAGGTTGCGCCAGGTGCGTTCCCCGGCATGCGGCTCACCCGAGACCAGCAGCACCCGCAGCCGGTCCCGCACGCCCTGGATCTGGATCGCGGCGGCATTGTTGCGGTCGGTCAGTTCCGGCACCGCAGATTGCGGCGCGTCAAAGCCGATCGAGACGACGTTCTGGCCCGCATGTTTCGGCACGACCGGCAGATCCAGCGTCACGCCGGGCGGCAGGTCCAGCACCCGCGCCTGTTCGCCGTCGATGCTGACCTGCAACCGCGCCGGAGCCTGGGCCACATCCGCCGGAACCGCGCCCTGATCCTCGATGCGCAGGCGGATGGTCACGGGCTTGTCGATCAGGCCGTAAGCCGGGGCTTCCTCGATCACCAGCCTGCGGTCCCAGTCGCTGTCCTGCCCGGTCAGCAGCACATGCACCGGCGCGGGCGCGGTCTTGGGCACTTGCGGCGCGTCATGCGCCAGCCCGTCGGTCAGCGCGATGACGCCCGCCACGCGGTTCGCGGGTTCCGCCGCCAGCGCCTTGCCGATGGCCGTGCCAAGGCGCGAGCCGTCGGGATCGTCGCCCACGGTGATGCGCCGCACCTCGGTATCGGGCAGCGCGGTCAGTTGCCGGTTCAGATCGTCCAGCGCCGCATCGGTCTGGGCGCTGCGCCCTGGCAGGCTTTGGCTGGCGCTGCGGTCATCCAGCAGCAGCACGATGTCGGACAGCTTGTTGCGGATGCCGGTCTCCAGCGCGGGACCGGCCAGCGCGGCCGCCGCCGCCAGCCCGGCCAGACCGCGCAGGCCCCAGCCGCGCAGGCCCCGCCACAGCGACCACGCCGCCACCAGCGCCGCCAGCAGCGCCACCGCCGCGACCACCGGCCATGGCAGCAGCGGATCGAAGCCGATGCCCGTCATCGCACCACCTCCTCGGACCGCAGCCGGTCCAGCAGCGCGGGCACATGGACCTGATCGGATTTATAGTTCCCGGTCAGCACATACATGATCAGGTTGACGCCAAAGCGGTTCGCCATCTCGCGCTGGCGGTCGCCCTCGAAGCCCACGCCCATGCTGTAAAGCGGCATGCCGTTATCGTCGATGGCCCAAGCCTCGGCCCATGAATTGCCGCCGATGATGACCGGAGACACCCCGTCGTTCAGATTGCGGAACGGCACGCCGTCAGCGGCCTCGGCCCCGGCGGGGGGGGCTTCGGCCCAGACCTCGCGGCCCTGATAGCGGCCGGGGAAATCGTCCAGCAGGTAATAGCTGCGGGTCAGCACATGATCGGGCGGGATCGGGGCCAGCGGCGGAATGTCCAAAGGCGCGGCCAGCCGTTGCAGCGCCGCCGCGCCGTCCGGCCCGCCCAGCCCCGCGATATCGCCGTCGCGCGTGTCAAACAGGATCACCCCACCCGAGCGCAGAAAATGGTTCAGCTTCACATAGGCCTGCGGCGTCGGCGCGGGCTGGCTGTCGGTCACCGGCCAGTACAGAAAGGTCAGCAGCGACAGGTCGTCATCGTCAAGCCGGATGCCGATGGGCGCGCCGGGCTCGACCGTGGTGCGTTCCGTCAACGTGCGCGACACGCCGCGCAGACCGGCTTCGGATGCGCGGTCGACCTCGGCATCGCCGGTCACGACATAGGCCAGCGCCACATCGTCGGCGGCCTCGATCAGCCGAGGATCGGGATCCTGCGCCTGCGCCGGGCCGCCGCCCAGCAGGGCCATCGCCAGCGCCGTGGCTGCGACAAGGATGAATGCGACCCTCATGCGGTGACCCCCTTGGAGCTGCGGCTGCGGCCCCGCGCCAGCCATGCGCTGCCAAGCGCATCCAGCGCGAACAAGGCGGCAGCCAGCGCGATCAGCCAGCCGCGCAGATCCGTGCCGGGCGATTGCGCCGCATCCTCGATCACCGCGCCGGGCCAGTTGGCCACGGCCATCGGCCCGCCGGCATTCAGCGCAGCACTGCGTTCGCCGGAACGATACAGCCCCGCCGGCGCGCCGGGCGCGGGGCCGCGCGCGAAATCGGCGGCGGCGACCGGCACGGGGTCTTTTGGCTCGGATACGCGGCCGAAGCCGTCCAGCACCTGAACCGGGGTCCAGAAGGTGTCGTCGTCGCTGGCCTGCGTCTCGGGGGTTTCGGCGCTGGCGCGGGCGGTGGCGACAAGGCGGTCCAGCATCTGCACGAACAGGCCCGACAGCGCCAGATCCGACCATTCGGCATTGGCGGTGGTGTGAAACAGCACGATCTGGCCCTGCCCCAACGGCGCGCGCGTGACCAGGGGCGTGCCATCGCTGAGCTGCGCCAAGGTCCGCGCCGCCAGATCGGGCGAGGGTTCGGCCAGAAGCTGCGCGCGCACCGTGGCATCCTGCGGCACGGTCAGCCCGGCGAATGGCCCATCCGCCGGGAAGGGCCGCAGCCCACGCGCCTCGCCCCAGCTCAGCGCCCCGCCGATGTCGCGCCCGCCCGCGCGCAGCCGCACCGGCAAAAGCGGCTCTTGCCCCAGATATTCGTCGGCAGCCATGCGCGGCCCGGCAAAGCGGATCAACAGCCCGCCCTGATCGACCCAATCCTGCAACGCCTCGGTTTCCGGCAGGCCGACCTGATCGGCCAGCACGATCACATCGGGCGATGCCTGCAGCACATCACCCAGCCCGCCCTCGATCAGATCGGCGCGCGGTGCCAGTGAACGGCGCAGGTAATGCAGCGGCGACAGCAGCCGCTGGCCTTCGCTGGTGCTGTCCTGCCCGACCAGCGCGACCTTGCGGCGGCGCACGCTGTCATCGGCCAGCACCACGGCCCCGGCGCTGGCCTGCCCCTCGATTTCAAAGCGGGCGATGCGGTTGCGCAGCTCCGAAGGCAGGTCGATCGGCACGGGCCGCGCGGCGATGCCCGCATCGGTGACCGGATCGCCTGCGCTCAGCCGCGCCAGTTCGCGCGGCGCGCCCTGCGGATCCAACCCGATGGCCAACACCTGCGGCGGCACGCCCTGCCCGGTCGAACGCAGCCGCAATGAAGGCTGATCCCCCGCGACCAGTTCCAGCGACATGCGCGCGCTGGCGGGCGGCACGACCGTCACCTGCCCGCGCGCGGCCAAGGCCGATTGCAGCGCGCCGCGTCCGGGATGGTCCAGCCCGTCGCTGAGCCAAAGCACCGCCAGCCGGTTCGGGGCCTGCGCCAGCGTCGCGGCAGGATCTTGGGGATAACGGGTCTCCCATGCGGCGGGGACCATGCCGCGCAATTGTGCCTCCAGATCGCCTGCGGCCTGAAAGGCCAGCGCGCCTTCGGATGTGCCATCGGCCAGCAGCAGGGCGGCGGGCTGGCCTGCCGATTGCGCCTGCCCCAAGGCGCGCAGGGCGCGGGCCTGCCGCTGCGGCCAGTCCGAGGCCGCCGTCCAGCCCGCATCCATCACGATCAGCAAGGGCGCATCGCCTTGTTGCTGCGGCGCGGGTTTCCAGATCGGCCCGGCAAAGGCCAGAATCAGCGCGGCAATCGCCAACACCCGCAGCAGCAGCAGCCACCACGGCGTATGCTGGGCCACCGGCTGCGGGTCGCGCAGCCCCAGCAGCAGCCGCGTGCCGGGAAAGCGCACCAGTTTCGGCGATGGCGGCATGGCGCGCAGGATCAGCCACAGCACCGGCAGCGCCGCCAGCGCGATCAGAAGCCAGGGGGCCAGAAAACCAAGGGGACCAAGGACCAGCATCAGCCCTCCAGCACCGTCCACAGCCATGTCAGCGCCTGCGATGGCTGCTGGGCGGTGTCATGCGTGCCGAAATGCCAGCCCGCGACCTGCGCGGCCTGCGTCAGCATCTGGCGCCGTTCGGCCAGCCGCGCCAGATAGGCGTCGCGCAGCCCGGCGGCATCGCGGGTGTCATGGCTCAGCGCCCCGCTGGCCGAGCGGAAAAGGACCGCACCGCCAAAGGGAAAGCTTTCCTCGGTCGGGTCCAGCACCTGCAACAGCGCGCCCTGCACACCCATGCCCGCCGCGCGGTTCAGACAGGCCAGCACCGGCGCGGGATCGCCCAGAAAATCGTCGATCAGGATGATGCGCTGATTGGGGCGCATGCTGTCCACCGGCGGCGCGTCCTCATCGGTGGTCAGCGCCACGCGGCGCACCAGCGTTTCCGCGATACGGTCGGCCTGCACGCGGCCCGGACGCGGGGGATTGCCCGCAATGGCCACCCGCTCGCCCCCGGCCAGCAGCGCCAGCGACAGGGCCAGCGCCAGCAGATCGGCGCGGTCGCGCTTGCTGCTGCGATCCGGCCCGCCCGTGAACTGCATCCCCGCCGCGCCCGAGACCCAGATCACCGCGGATTGCGCCACCTGCGCCTCGCTGTCGCGCACGAATTGCCCGTCCGACCGCCCCGAGCGGCGCCAGTCGATATTGCGCGCCGTGTCGCCCTGCGTGGCGGGACGGTATTGCCAGAAATCCTCTCCGGTGCCGGCACGGCGCTGGCCATGCGCGCCGACCGTCAGGCTGGCGGCCAGCCGTTCGGCCGACAGCATCAGCGCCGGAAGGCTGGCCGAGGCAGCCTCGGCCCCGGCGCGAAGCTGGCCTGCGCTGGAGGTTGGGGGTGGCGGCGTCACGCGGCGGCAGCCTGCAGCCGGTCGCCCAGCAGGCGGGCGATGATGCCTTCGACCGTTTCGCCCCGCGCGCGCGCGGCAAAGCTCAGCGCCATGCGGTGACGCAGGACGGGGGCGGCCATGGCCTGCACGTCGTCCAGCGTCGGGGCAAAGCGGCCGTGCAGCGCTGCACGGGCCCGCGCCACCAGCGTCAGCGCCTGCGCCGCGCGCGGCCCCGGCCCCCAGACCAGCGCGTCCGAGATCCAGCCCGGCGCTTCCGGCGCGCCGGGCCGGGCCGAGCGGACCAGATCCAGAATGGCGTTCAGCACCCCGTCGCCCACCGGCATCCGGCGGATCAGCCCCTGCGCGGCGATCAGGCCACCGGGGTCGAAGACGGCATGGGCCGCGCCCTGATCCACGCCGGTCGTCGCCAGCAGGATCGCGCGTTCGGTGTCGCGGTCGGGATAATCCACGTCGATCTGCAACAGGAACCGGTCAAGCTGCGCCTCGGGCAGCGGATAGGTGCCTTCCTGTTCGATGGGGTTCTGGGTCGCAAGGACGTGGAACGGGCGGCCCAACGGTCGATGTTCGCCGCCGATCGTCACCTCGGCCTCCTGCATGGCCTGCAGCAATGCCGATTGCGTGCGCGGGCTGGCGCGGTTGATTTCATCGGCCATCAGCAGCTGCGTGAAAACCGGCCCCTGAATGAAGCGGAAGGCGCGCGTGCCATCGGGCAGCACGTCCAGCACCTCGGATCCCAGAATATCGGCGGGCATCAGGTCGGGGGTGAACTGCACCCGGGCGCTGTCCAGACCAAGAACGGTCGACAGCGTATCGACCAGCATGGTCTTGCCCAGACCGGGCTGACCCACCAGAAGCGCATGGCCGCCCGACAGGATCGCGGCCAAGACCTGTTCGACAACCGCGTGCTGTCCGACGAAGCGATGCTCGACACTCAGCCGGGCTTGCGCCAGCTTTGCGGTCAGAACATTGACGTCTTCGACAAGTTTAAGTTCCTCGGCCATGACAATGCCTCTTTTCTGGTCTAGGACAGCATAGGATGACCATGGACAAGGCTCCACTGGTAATGGGTGGAAAGACTGACAATGCCGTGAGCAATGCGGCCGGGCTGGCAGATGCTGCCATGCGTGCCTCGAAAAAAGGCCCGCCGCCGGTGCATTTGTGGAACCCGCCCTTTTGCGGCGATCTGGATATGGAGATCCGCGCCGACGGGACGTGGTTCTATCAGGGCACGCCCATCGGGCGGCACCGCATGGTGCAGCTGTTCGCCTCGATCCTGAAGCGCGAAGGCGACGCCTATTTTCTTGTCACGCCCGTCGAAAAGGTGGGCATCCGCGTCGTGGACGCGCCTTTTATCGCCGTCGATGCCCAGATCGGTGAAACGATCACCTTTACCACCAATGTCGGCGATACCGTGGTCGCCGGCCCCGATCACGCGATCGAACTGCGGGGGACGGTGGATCAGCCGCGCCCCTATCTTCATGTCCGGCGCGGGCTATGGGCGCTGATCGACCGCAAGACTTTCTACAGACTGGCCGACGCTGCTACGTCCGACGCTGATGGACGTATGGGTTTGCAATCGGGTGGGACATTCTTTCCGCTGGAGCCCTGACATGGCGCGATTCGCCGCCAACCTGACATATCTGTTCACCGAATACCCCATGCTTCAACGCTTTGCCGCAGCCAAGCGCGCGGGCTTTCAGGGGGTCGAGATCCTGTTTCCCTATGACCTGCCGGTCAAGGAACTGACGCAGGCCGCCAAAGCCTCGGGGCTGGACTTCGTGCTGATGAACGCGCCGCCGCCGAACTGGGCGGGCGGGCCAAGGGGGTTCGCGGCGCAGCCCGAGAACCAGCCCCGGTTCCGCAGCGATTTCGACCGCGCCGTGCGGGTGGCGACCGCGCTGAGCGTGCAGCACGTGCATGTCATGGCCGGCAATGCCGCAGGCCCCGCCGCGCGCAAGGTTCTGGTCGAGAACCTGAAATGGGCCGCAGCGCGCGCACCGCGCCTCAGCCTGACGATCGAGCCGATCAACACCAAGGATCTGCCCGGCTATTTCCTGTCCGATTTCGATCTGGCCGCCGATATTCTGGCGCAGGTGGATGCGCCGAATGTGGGGCTGCAATTCGATGCCTTTCAGGCGCAGATGATCCATGGCGACGCGCTGGCCTGCTGGCAGAAACATGCGTCATGGGTGCGCCATGTCCAGATCGCGGATTTCCCCGGCCGGCATGAGCCTTATGCCGGAGATATTGATTTTCCGACGTTTTTCAGCGCGCTGGATCAGTCGGGATATACCGGCTGGGTGGGTGCCGAATATACCCCGCTGACCTCGACCGATGCCGGTCTGCGCTGGTTGAAACGGGCCTAATAGGCCGCGCTTCCGGTTCCGGCGGGCAGCGCGCCGTAAGGCAGCCAGATGGTCTTGGCCCGTGTGGCGCGGCGCAGGAAATCGCGGCCCTGCGCGTCGGGCGCGGACCAGTCGCGCGGCTCGGGCGACCAGACCGGGATCAGCGTGTCGCTGGCGGCACGCTCGGTCGCGGCCAGAGCCTCGCCCTGCGCGACGTGCCAGATGGCGTTCACGCCGTCATGCCCGGCCAGAGCCTGTGCCAGCGCATCGCGCGGCCCGGTCACGATATTGACCACGCCCCCCGGCACGTCCGAGGTCGCCAGCACCTGCGCCAGCGTCAGCGCCGCCATGGGCTTGTCCTGCGAAGGCACGGCCACGACGGTATTGCCCATGGCAATCGCAGGCAGCACCAGCGACATGAAGCCCGCAAACGCACTGCCATTGGGCGCGACGATCCCCATCACGCCATGCGGATCGTGCTGCACATGGGTCAGATGGCCGGGCTTTGCCGCCACCGTCGCCCCATCGAACTTGTCGGCAAAGCCCGCATAATAGAAACAGCGCCGGATCGCGGCCTCGATCTGTTCGACCGAGGCGAGCCCGGCAAATTCCGACCGCCGCAGCGCCAGATTCTCGGCCAGAAAATACAGCACCTGCGCCCGGCCATGCCCGCCCAGCGACTGCCATTTGCCCTGCGCACCCGCGGCGGCCTCGACGGCGTTGCGGATGTCCTTTTTGCCGCCCAAGGGGATCAGCTCGTCCTGCGCCTCATAGCTGGCGCCGCCATCGGGACGCTTCTGCGCGCCGCCGATATACAGCTTCACCGTGCGGTCGATGCCCTTTTCCAGATGCTGCAACCCGTCGGGAATGGCGGTCAGCGCGGCGGGCGCGGCATCGCGCGCGGGCTTGGCCACGGGCGCGGTCAGGTAATCCAGCATCCCCTCGCGCCCGCCTTCGCGGCCATAACCGCTGTCGCGCAGCCCGCCGAACGGGGCTGCGGCGTCGAACAGATTGGCGCAGTTCACCCAGACCACGCCCGCCTTGATGCGTGCCGCCAGATCTGTCGCCACCGTCGCGCTTTCCGACCAGACCGAGGCCGCCAGCCCATAGGCGGTGTTGTTGGCCAGATCCGCCGCCTCATCGGGGGTGCGGAACGTCGACAGCGTCGCGATGGGGCCGAAGATCTCATCGCGCATCCCCGGATTGGCGGGGGCGATGTGTTTCAGATAGCCCGGCGCGATATGGCAGCCCTGCGCCTGACCGCCGACCAGTTCAGCCCCTGCCCCGACAGCCCTGTCCAGCAAGGACAGGACGCGGGCGTGCTGCACGGGATCGACGATCACGCCGATATCGGTGGATTTGTCCAGAGGCGCGCCAAGCCGCAGTTTCTGCATCCGGGCATGCAGCAAGGTTTCAAACCGCGCGGCCACGCTTTCGGCGACAAGGATGCGCGATCCGGCGCAGCAGACCTGCCCCTGATTGAACCAGATGCTGTCCACGACGCCTTCGACCGCCGCGTCCAGATCGGCATCGTCCATCACGACAAAGGGCGACTTGCCGCCCAGTTCCAGCGTCAGCTTCTTGCCCGATCCCGCAACGGCGCGGGCGATGCCGCGCCCCACCTCGGTCGAGCCGGTGAAGGCGATCTTGTCGACCGGCGCCGCCACCAGCGCCGCCCCGGTATCGCCGTCGCCCGTCACGACATTGACCACGCCCGCAGGCAGGCCGACATGGGCGCAGATCTCGGCAAAGGCCAGGGCGGTCAGCGGCGTGTATTCGGCGGGCTTCAGCACGACCGTATTGCCCGCCGCCAGCGCGGGCGCGACCTTCCATGCCAGCATCAGCAGCGGAAAATTCCACGGCACGATCTGGCCGCAGACGCCAAGGGGCACATGGCCGGGAAACTCGGTCTCGGCGATCTCGGCCCAGCCAGCGTGGTGATAGAAATGCCGCACGACCAGCGGCACGTCGATGTCGCGGCTTTCGCGGATCGGCTTGCCGTTATCCAGCGTCTCCAGCACAGACAGGAAGCGTTCGCGTTTCTGGATGGTGCGGGCGATGGCATACAGAAACCGCGCCCGGTCATGGCCCGGCATCGCGCCCCAGCCGCGCTGTGCCCGGCGCGCCGCGCGCACCGCCTTGGCCACGTCGCGCGCCGTGCCCTGCGAGACCTGCGCCAGATCCTCGCCACTCGAGGGGTCGCGGCTGGCGAAGGTCTGGCCCGGTTTGGTGAAACGGCCCGCAATGAAATGCCCGAAGCTGCGGCCCTTCAGCCAGTCGCGCACCGCCGCGCTGTCTTCGACCGAGGGGCCGTATTCCATGCTTGCCATGATGTCTGAAACCTGTCGCATGTTCTTATCCCGCAGCCAGCCGGTGTCCGGCGGCATAGCGGCCCGTAACGTGATGGGAAATCTGGCGCTCGATGTCGGCCAGCAGGGATGACGCGCCGATGCGAAACAGGTCTGGGGCCAGCCAGTCGCGGCCCAGCTCCTCGGTCATCAGCACCTGCCAGTTCAGCGCGTCCTTGGCGGTGCGCAGCCCGCCCGCAGGCTTGAAGCCCACGGCAAAGCCGGTGCGGTCGCGGTAATCGCGGATGGCCCGCAGCATGACCAGCGACACGGGCAGCGTGGCATTCACCGGCTCTTTCCCGGTCGAGGTCTTGATGAAATCCGACCCGGCCTGCATGGCGACATGGCTGGCGCGGGCGACATTTGTCAGGGTCTTCAGCTCTCCGGTGGCCAGAATGGATTTCATCAGCGCGCCGCCGCAGGCCTCGCGCATGGCGCAGATCTCATCGTAAAGCGCCGACCATTCGCCGCGCAGCACCAGCGCGCGCGAGATCACGATGTCGATTTCATCCGCACCCTGATCCAGCGCATAGCGGATCTCGGCCAGCCGCAGATCCAGCGGCATCAGCCCGGCGGGAAAGCCCGTCGCGACCGAGGCCACGGGCACATTCGTCCCGGTCAGCGCCTGCTTGGCGGCGGCAACCATCGTGGGATAGACGCAGACCGCGCCGGTGGTCAGGCCGGACACGCCAAGCGCCTGCAGATGTTCTGGCGCGATGGGCTGGCGGGCCTTGGCGCAGAGCCGCGCCACGCGGTCGGATGTGTCATCGCCCGAAAGCGTGGTCAGGTCGATGCAGCGCACCGCGTTCAACAGCCACGCCGCCTGCCATTCGCGCTTGAGGCTGCGCCGCGCCGGCAGGCTTGCGGCGCGACGCTCGGCTGCGGGGGTGTTGACGGCGATGCCCTCGAACCATTCGGGATGCAGCGCCGTGCCGGGATTGCGCCGTCTTGCGTCGTGATCCTTCATCAGCGGCCTTTCCACCAGCGGCTGACCCGCCCGCGGGCCGCGTCGCCGCGCGCGTCCAGCCGGACCAGCGTCGGGTCGATGCTGCGTTCGCGGAACTGGTTCCACATGCGCCAGATCAGCATCAGCAGCGCGCCCATGACCAGCAGGATGATGACGGCAGGCCAGTTGAAGGGCCGCACATCAGGCCCCGCCACCGGCTTGACCGAGATCGCATTGGGATAGATCGACATCCACGACACCCGCCACCCGTATGAGGTGATGCTGACCCATTCCGGTGCCGCAGCCGTCGAGCGCCGGTCGGTCGCCGCCGCGTGCAGGTTCGAGCTGTCATATTTGAAATAGGGCGGCCAGATCCAGCCGGTATCCTCGTTGCGATAGACATAGGGCTTGCCGTTGGGACGCACCGTGTCGATGAAGCGCACGTCGCGCTGGCCTGCGGCGTTCTGCACCGTCCCCGTATCGGGCGAGGCATAAAAGATCGCATTCGCGCCGATATCGGTCAGGCGGTTATAGGTGTTGGTGATCCGCACCGTCTGCTTCGAGGGCAGCGAATAATCCAGAAACAGAAACAGCGTGATGCCGAACAGCACACCCAAAGCAGTCAGAAACCAGCGCATGGCCGCCCCTTCAGTTATAGTTCACCAGAATGACGATCAGCACGATCGCAACGACGGGCAGGATCAGGACAAGCTTGGCCAGACGCGCCTTCAGCGTCCGGTTGAAGCCCAGCATCGAGCGGCGGACAAAGACCCGACGCGCCGGTGAATCGCCGGAATAGTCGGGGTGGCGACGGTCCCATTCCTTTTCCAGCTCCTCGCGCTTGGTGCTGCGCAGATAGATGCCCAGCAGCACATAAAAGATCAACTCGATGACGATCACCAAGGCGATCATCCGCAGGAAGGCCATCATCTTGTGCGTCTTTCCGGGTTTGGACGGCTGCCATGGAACGGGCTGGGCGGGAAACTGTCAATTGCAGATCGGGGGATTCCCCAAGGCCGCGCATTGTGGCATGATCGCGCCATAATAACGGGAGAGCAGCCCGAATGTCCGAACGCCTGTCGATCAGCGCCGTCGTCTTCTTTGTCATCATGGCGCTGCTGGGCGTCTATTTCGCCTTTGCCGCCGTGCAGGGGCCATCTGGCGTGTTGCGGCGCGAACAGCTGAAAGCCGACACGCGAGAATTGACGATGCAGCGCGACAAACTGCAGGCCGAGGTGGACCGGATGCGCAATCTGACGCGCCGCCTGTCGGACGATTACCTTGATCTGGACCTGCTTGACGAACGCGCGCGCGACGTGCTGGGCTATATGCGTCCGGACGAAATCATCATCCGCTGACAGCAAGGCATCACGCCTTCGGACGGGAACGGCCCTGCGGTCGTGGATTTCGCATGGCGCGTGCAGATCGCAGGTTTACTTTCCCCGAAATCCCGTCCTAGAACTAGTTTAACGCTGAACTATTCCTGCGCCCGAGGAGGAGGCCCTTTATGGTCAGAAAGCCCGCAGCCAAGGAAAGCACGTCCAATGTCTCAAAGGACGAGCTTCTGAAATACTATCGCGACATGCTGCTTATCCGTCGATTCGAAGAAAAGGCGGGGCAACTTTACGGCATGGGTCTGATCGGGGGCTTCTGCCACCTGTATATCGGACAGGAAGCCGTCGTCGTCGGGCTTGAGGCCACGGCGAAGGAAGGCGACAAGCGCATCACCTCGTATCGCGACCACGGCCATATGCTGGCCTGCGGCATGTCCGCCAATGGCGTGATGGCCGAGCTGACGGGCCGCGAGGGCGGCTATTCCAAGGGCAAGGGCGGCAGCATGCACATGTTCAGCCGCGAAAAGCATTTCTATGGCGGCCACGGCATCGTGGCGGCGCAGGTGCCGCTGGGCGCCGGTCTGGCCTTTGCCGACAAGTATCTGGGCAATGACAATGTGACCTTCACATATTTCGGGGACGGCGCGTCGAACCAGGGTCAGGTCTACGAGACCTACAACATGGCCGAGCTTTGGGATCTGCCGGTGGTTTTCGTGATTGAAAACAACCAGTATGCCATGGGCACCTCGGTCAAGCGGTCGACCAAGTCGACGACCTTCTTTGGCCGTGGCGAAGCCTTTGGCATTCCCGGCGAACAGGTCGACGGCATGGACGTTCTGGCCGTCAAGGCGGCGGGCGAAAAGGCCGTGGCGCATTGCCGCGCCGGCAAGGGCCCCTATATCCTTGAGGTCATGACCTATCGCTATCGCGGCCACTCGATGTCGGACCCGGCGAAGTATCGCACCCGCGAAGAAGTGCAGAAGATGCGCGACGAACGCGACCCGATCGAAAACGTGCGCGAACTGCTGCTGACCGGCAATCACGCGACCGAAGATGACCTGAAGGCCATCGACAAGGAAATCAAGGATATCGTCAACGAATCCGCCGAATTCGCCAAGGAAAGCCCCGAGCCCGCCCTGGAAGAACTGTGGACCGATATCTATGCCGAGAACCTGCCGCAAGGCTCGGCACCCGAGAACGCCTGAGGGGGAGCGCAAACATGGCAACCGAAATCCTGATGCCCGCCCTGTCTCCGACCATGGAGGAAGGCACGCTGGCCAAATGGCTGAAAAAGGAAGGCGAGGCGGTCAAGGCCGGCGACATCATCGCCGAGATCGAAACCGACAAGGCCACGATGGAGTTCGAGGCGGTCGATGAAGGCATCCTTGGCAAGATCCTCGTGTCCGAGGGCGCGCAGGGCGTCAAGGTCAACACGCCCATCGCCGTGCTGGTCGAGGAAGGCGAAAGCGCCGATGACGTGAAGGCCGAGGCCCCGAAAGCCGAAGCCGCCCCGGCCAAGGCGAAAAGCGACGATGTTGATACGGCGAAATCCGACGACGCCCCCGCCGCATCCGCCGTCGAACAGGTCAAGACGCCCCAGCCCGACGGCTCGCCCGACTGGCCGGAAGGCACGAAGATGAAATCCATGACCGTGCGCGAAGCCCTGCGCGAGGCCATGTCCGAAGAAATGGAGCGCGACGAGACCGTGTTCCTGATGGGTGAGGAAGTCGGCGAATATCAGGGCGCCTACAAGATCAGCCAGGGCCTTCTGGACAAGTTCGGCGCCCGCCGCGTCGTCGACACCCCGATCAGCGAAATCGGCTTTGCCGGAATCGGCACGGGTGCGGCGCTGGCAGGTCTGCGCCCGATCGTCGAGTTCATGACCTTCAACTTCGCCATGCAGGCGATGGACCACATCATCAACTCGGCGGCCAAGACGCTGTATATGTCGGGCGGCCAGATGGGTGCGCCGATGGTGTTCCGCGGCCCGAACGGTGCCGCCGCCCGCGTGGGCGCGCAGCACAGTCAGGATTACGCGGCATGGTATGCGGCGATCCCCGGCCTGAAAGTCGTGATGCCCTATACCGCAGCCGATGCCAAAGGCCTGCTGAAAACCGCGATCCGCGACAACAACCCGGTGATCTTCCTTGAAAACGAGATCCTGTATGGCCGCAGCTTCGACGTGCCGGACCTCGAAGATTTCACCATTCCCTTCGGCAAGGCCCGCATCGCGCGTGCCGGCAAGGACGTGACCATCGTCAGCTTCGGCATCGGCATGGCGCATGCTCTGGAAGCGGCCGACAAACTGGCAGAAGACGGCATCGAGGCCGAGGTCATCGACCTGCGCACCCTGCGTCCGCTGGATTATGACAGCATCATCGCCTCGGTCCAGAAGACCAACCGTCTGGTGACGGTCGAGGAAGGCTTCCCGGTCGGCTCGATCGGCAACCACATCTCGGCCTATGTCATGGAAAACGCTTTCGATTATCTCGACGCGCCGGTCATCAACTGCACCGGCAAGGACGTGCCGATGCCCTATGCCGCGAATCTTGAAAAGCACGCGCTGATCACCCCGGCGGAAGTCGTGGCGGCGGTTAAAAAAGTCACCTACAAATAAGGGGTTATCAAGATGCCTACAGAAATCCTGATGCCCGCGCTCTCCCCCACCATGGAGGAAGGCACGCTGGCCAAATGGCTGGTCAAAGAGGGTGACGAGGTGAAATCCGGCGATATTCTGGCCGAGATCGAAACCGACAAGGCCACGATGGAATTCGAGGCCGTGGACGAAGGCAAGATCGGCAAGATCCTGGTTCAGGAAGGCACGGCGGGGGTGAAGGTCAATACCGCCATTGCCGTGCTACTGGAAGATGGCGAAAGCGCGGATGATATCGGTGCGGCCAAAGCCGCCCCGAAGGCGCAGGCCAAGGCCGAAGATGCCCCGGAAGCCGATGCCAAGCCGGACGCCAAAGCCGACGCGCCCAAGGCCGCCCCCAAACCCGCCGATGGCAACCGCGTCTTCGCCTCGCCGCTGGCACGGCGTCTGGCGGCGGAAAAGGGCATCGACCTTGCGGATGTGACGGGCTCGGGTCCGCATGGCCGTATCGTCAAGGCCGATCTGGACGGCGCCAAACCCGCAGCGGCGAAACCCGCAGCAGCAGCGGCCGAAAGCCCCAAGGCCAGCGCCCCCGCCGCGGCAGCGGCCCCGGTAGGCCCGTCCGCCGATGCCATCCGCAAGATCTATGCCGATCGCGAAACGACCGAGGTGGCGCTGGACGGCATGCGCCGCACCATCGCCGCGCGGCTTTCGGAAGCCAAGCAGACCATCCCGCATTTCTACCTGCGCCGCTCGGCCAAGCTGGATGCGCTGATGGAATTCCGCGCCACGCTGAACAAGCAGCTTGAACAGCGCGGCGTGAAGCTGTCGGTCAATGACTTCATCATCAAGGCCTGCGCCTTGGCGCTGCAGGAAGTGCCCGATGCCAATGCCGTCTGGGCGGGCGACCGGATCCTGAAACTGAAGCCCTCGGACGTGGCCGTCGCGGTGGCCATCGAAGGCGGCCTCTTCACCCCGGTCCTGAAAGACGCGCAACAGAAAACCCTGTCCGCGCTGTCGGCCGAGATGAAAGACCTTGCCACCCGCGCGAAGTCGAAAAAGCTCGCCCCGCATGAATATCAGGGCGGCAGCTTCGCCATCTCGAACCTCGGCATGTTCGGGATCGAGAATTTCGACGCCGTCATTAACCCGCCGCATGGCGCCATCCTTGCCGTCGGCGCAGGCATCCAGACCCCGGTCGTCGAAAAAGGCGAAGTCGTGGTGCGCAATGTGATGTCCATGACGCTTTCGGTCGATCATCGCGTCATCGACGGCGCCTTGGGCGCGCAGCTTCTGGAAAAGATCGTGGCGCATCTGGAAAATCCGATGGGCATGCTGGCCTGATCCGGCAACCGCGACACAGAACAAAGGGGGCCAACGCGGCCCCCTTTCTCATATCCTTGTTTTCCCAATACCCCGGGGTCCGGGGCAGCGCCCCGGTCCGGCCGCGCTGCCAAAAGATGCCGTCAAAAGGCGACACTGACCCCCGGCAGCTTCAACTCCCCGATCAGATCACGCAATTCCTGCCGTGCCGCGATATTCGAGATGCTCAGCTGCTCGGTCCCGATATCCTTCAGATCCAGCAGCGTCAGCCCGCGCGGGAACAGCTCGCGAAAGATCACCCGCTCGGAAAATCCCGGCGCCACGCGAAAGCCGATGCGCTTCGACAGGGTCGACAAGGCCCCGCCCACCTTGCGCTTGTTATGCATGGCCTGCGTGCCCAGCCGGTTGCGCAGCACCAGCCAGTCGATCGGGCCCGCGCCTGCCTCGCCGCGCAACTGCCGCGCGCCCCAGACCATCTCGGCATAGATCGACGGCCCCAGCACCCGGCCATCCGGCGACATCCGCGCCAGCAGATCGAAATCGATGAAACTGTCATTCATCGGCGTGATCAGCGTATCGGCCAGACTATGCGCCATCTGGCTGAGCCGGGTGTGCGATCCGGGGCAGTCCAGCAGGATGAAATCGCATTCGGCCTCAAGGGCCTCAACCGCGCGCGACAGCGGATCGACGCCCTCGGTCTCGGCCTCCAGCACACCCAGACGCGGCGTCGGCAGGTCCAGCCCTTCGCGGGCCACGAAATGCGCCCGGTTCTCAAGATAGCGGCCAAAGCTGCGCTGACGCACATCCAGATCCAGCGCCCCGACCCGATGCCCCATCCGCGCCAGAGCCGTCGCGACATGCATCGACGTGGTCGATTTGCCCGAGCCGCCCTTCTCATTCCCGACGACGATGATATGCGCCACGATTCCCCCTGCCCGCATCTTCGGCCCCCGACGATAGGCCCCGCACCCGGCAATGAAAAGCACCCCCGGCGATTCGAATCCGGGCGAGCCTGCCATGCTCCGCACAACCAGACCAGAAATGCTGCACTGCACACATGGCTGTATCTGCATGTTAAAACGCGATATTTTATCACGATAAACTAAGTCATGTTTTTTCTTGCAAATGACGACCGCCCGTGTCGTAATAGACCCATGGAAACGGCTATCACAGGAAGGAGCCAGCGATGTCCATGATGAACCATCTGTCGGCCTTCGCCGATCGCGCTGTCCGGGCCGCCGTGCCCGCCCTGCCCAAATATGCCGTGGCGCTGGTCGACCGCCGCACCGGCAAGCCGCATATGATTTCCGGGATCCCGCTGGTGCTGATGACCTGCGAACCTGTCACCGCCTCGCAGGATTTGATGCGCAATCGCGATCCGCGCCTGTGGGACACCTTCATCGAACGCATGGATGGTAAGGAGCGCCGCCAATGATCCGCTTTGCCCTGAACGCATTTCCTCAACTGGCGCCGGTCAATCACGGCTATGCCACGATCGCGCTGTCCGGCCATCAAAGCGCGCAAGGTCCGGTGGTGCGCAAGTTTCGCGACGGTCGCGTCGTGATCGATACCGGCCGGGGTCGCCTGACCGGCAGGCCGCTGGCTGGGGGTCAGGAACCGATCCCGGTCTGGGCGCCGATCTTCGTCGGCATGTAAACCGGCATCGCCGCCCCGGCCACCCGCCGCCTGAACATCCGCAAGGTGCTTCCCTCTCCCTGCGACACGGACCTCGTCAGCCCACCGACGCGGTGACGCAAACGAAAAACGCCGCCCTTCGGGGCGGCGTTTCCAGTCTTGCACAGGGGCAAGGGCTCAGAAGCCCAGGCCTGCATATTTGTTCTTGAACTTCGACACGCGGCCGCCGGTATCCATCAGCTTGGCCGAACCGCCGGTCCATGCCGGGTGCACGCTGGGATCGATGTCCAGCGACATCACGTCGCCTTCCTTGCCCCAGGTCGAACGCACGTCGTAGGTGGTGCCGTCGGTCATCTTCACGGTGATGAAGTGATAGTCGGGATGAATTTCTGCTTTCATGGCGCGTCTCCTTAAGCCTTGGCTTCGGCTTTGGGCTTGTAGTTGGTGACTTCGGCGATACGGGCCGATTTGCCGCGACGGTCACGCAGATAGTACAGCTTGGCGCGACGAACGCGGCCACGACGCACGACGGTGATCGAATCGACATTGGTCGAATACAGCGGGAAGACACGCTCGACGCCTTCGCCGAACGAGATCTTGCGCACGGTGAAGGACGCGCCGATGCCGCCGCCCTTGCGCGAGATCACGACGCCTTCATACATCTGCACGCGCGAACGCGTGCCTTCGGTCACTTTATAGCCGACGCGCACGGTGTCGCCGGCCTTGAAATCCGGGATTTCCTTGCCGAGCGTGGCGATTTGCTCGGCTTCCAGTTGGGCGATCAGGTTCATCGCTTTCATTCCTCTGTTTGCTCACGGTAGTCCCGTGATTGGTCTGATGCGCCCGAGAGCTGTCGGTCCTTAGCCGGGCCCATATGCGTCAGCCTTTCGGCCGATCTTCATATGCCCGCCACAGATCGGGGCGGCGTTCCTTGGTCAGCCTTTCGGCCATGTCGCGTCGCCAACTGGCAATAGCCGCGTGATTTCCCGAAAGCAGAACCTCGGGGATCTCGCGGCCTTCCCAATGGGCGGGCTTCGTATACTGCGGATGTTCAAGAAGACCGTCGGAAAAGGATTCCTCGGCCAGCGATTCCTGATTCCCCAGCACGCGCGGTATAAGGCGAACCGTCGCGTCGATCAAGACCTGAGCTGCAAGCTCTCCGCCGGTCAGGACATAATCGCCAATGCTGATTTCCTCGACGCCATGCGCATCCAGCACACGCTGGTCCACGCCCTCGAACCGGCCACAGATCAGCGTCATGCCCGGCCCTTCGGCCAAGGCGCGCGCGCGGGCCTGCGTGAAGGGCTTGCCGCGCGGAGACAGATAGATCACCGGCAGCGCGGCCCCCGCCTCGTGCAGCGCCGCCGACATGACATCGGGACGGATCACCATGCCCGCGCCGCCGCCTGCGGGCGTGTCATCGACATTGCGGTGCTTGCCGATGCCAAAGGGGCGCAGATCGGTGGTGCGCAGGTTCCACAGCCCCTCGGCCAGCGCGCGTCCCGTCAGCGACAGGCCCAGAATGCCCGGAAACGCCTCGGGGAACAGTGTCAGGATCTGCGCCGTCCACGCATCGCGGACCTGCGGCTCGGCCATCAGGTCACGCGGTTGCAGGCTGGCACGGATCGACAAGCGGCCATGCGATTTGCTGGGCGGCTGGGTCATCCCCGCGCTTTCAGCAGGTTCCCGGCAGCCACGATCAGCGCCCCGGCAACGGCCACGCCCACGGGCGCCGCAGTGGGCATCGCCACCGGCGTCAGCAAGCCGCCCAGATACCAAGCGCCCATGCACAGCGCGCCGCAGATCAGGATCGCCTGCGCCATCAGACGCGGATTGGGCGACAGCCCCCGCCCCGCCAGCACCGGGATCGAGCCTGCCAGCATCACCGGCGCGAAGATATAGGCGTTCGGATTGTCGCTGCCGGTCAGACCTTGCAGAAACGGACCCAGCAGCATCAGCACGAAGCCCAGCACGAACAGGACGATCATTCGGTTTCCTCCTCCTCGGGCGGGTCGGCGATAATGCGGCCTGCGGCCAGATTGACGGTGGGAACGAAGGCGCGGGTAAAGGGCAGCAGCAAGGTCTGCTTGCGGCCCGCGCCAAAGATTTCAAGGATATCGCCCGCGCCGTGGTCATAGACCGCGCGGACCTTTCCGATCAGCACACCGCCCGCGTCATAGACCTCAAGGCCGATCAGGTCGGTGTGATAGAATTCGTCATCCGGCAGCGCCGGAAGCTTTTCGCGGTCTGCCCACAGCGTGACGCCCTTCAGCGCCTCGGCATCCTCGCGGGTATCGACGCCCGAAAGCCGGGCGCCAAGACCGCCAGTCACCGGCCGCGTCAGGCGGACGGTGAAGCTGCGTTTGCCATCCTCGGACCAAAGCGGACCATAGGACGCGATGTCATCGGGCTGCGAGGTGAAACTTTTCAGCCGCACCTCGCCCCGGACGCCAAAGGCGCCTGCAATCGCGCCGATACAGATCCGCTCGGCCATCGGGGATTATTCCGAAGCGGCTTCTTCGGCGGGCGCGTTGGCAGCGGCTTCACGCTCGGCGCGCTTGGCGGCACGCTCTTTCGCGGCCTTGCCCGGCTCGCCTTTTTTCAGGTTCTGACGCTCGGTCTTGGGCGAGATGCCGGCGGCTTCCAGGAAGCGCGCAACGCGGTCGGTCGGCTGTGCACCCTGGCTCAGCCAGTATTGCACGCGCTCGACATTCATCTTGATGCGGTCTTCGGAATCCTTGGCCAGCAGCGGGTTATAGGTGCCCAGCTTTTCCAGGAAGCGGCCGTCGCGCGGCATACGCGCGTCGGATGCGACGATGGCATAGTGCGGGCGTTTTTTCGAACCACCACGGGCCAGACGGATTTTCATTGCCATTGGGTTTCTCCTTTGAAATGGCGGGTTTGACGGGCGTTTCGGGTGCCGTCAGGATTGAAAGGTTTCATGATGGCGGATGACTTCCGCGATCACGAAATTCAGGAATTTGCGCGCGAATTCCGGGTCGAGATCGGCCTCGCGCGCGAGGCGTTCCAACCGCTCGATCTGGCGTGCCTCGCGGGCGGGATCGGACGGAGGAAGGTCGTGTTCGGCCTTGAGGCGGCCGACGGATTGGGTGTGCTTGAAGCGTTCGGCCAGCGTATAGATCAGGATGGCATCCAGACGGTCGATGCTGTCGCGGTGATCTTTCAGCAGCGTGGCGGCGCGGGCGACAAAATCGGTCATTGCACTCTCCGGGCTGGGCGTACGGGATGTGCGCCGGGCATATGCAGGGCCTTGCCCGCGATCATGACGGCGCGCGCCCGGCCCGCCATCGCGGCCGACGCAGCCCGGCGGGCCTGCCCGCTGCGGGGCAAGGCCGGGGTCGTCATCCGGGGCATGGGCTGGATCTGCGCGCGCATCGGCTTACTTCTTCCCGAACAGACCCGACAGACCGCCGGGCAGGTTCATGCCGCCAAGCTGGCCGCCCAGACCCTTAGGATCCTGCAGCATCTTGGTCGCTTCGGCCATTTTCGCGGGATCGACATCGCCCATATCGGGCAGACCGCCGCCCTTGCCGGTCATGGCGCGCATGGCTTGCTTCAACATGCCGCCCTTGCCCATCTTGCCCAGCTTCTTCATCGTGTCGGCCATCTGCTTTTGCATCTTCAAAAGCTTGTTCAGCTCGGACACTTCCATCCCCGCCCCTGCCGCGATGCGCTTTTTGCGGCTGGCCTGCAGCATGTCGGGATTGGCGCGTTCCTTTTTCGTCATCGAGTTGATCAGCGCCACCTGACGCTTCAGCGCGCTGTCGTCAAAGCCCGCGGCCTCGGCCTGCTTGGCCATCTTGTTCATGCCGGGCATCATGCCCATGATGGACTGCATCCCGCCCATCTTCTGCATCTGTTCCAGCTGGTTCTTCAGGTCGTTCATGTTGAACAGACCTTTCTGGAAGCGCTTCATCATGCGTTCGGCCTGTTCGACCTCCAGCACTTCCTGCGCCTTCTCGACAAGGGCCACGATGTCGCCCATGCCAAGGATGCGGCCCGCGACGCGCTGCGCGTCAAAGACCTCGATCGCGTCCATCTTTTCGCCAAGGCCGACAAAGCGGATCGGCTTGCCGGTGACCGCGCGCATCGACAGCGCGGCACCGCCGCGACCGTCGCCATCCATCCGCGTCAGCACCACGCCGGAAATGCCGACCTTGCCGTCGAATTCTGTCGCGACATTCACCGCGTCCTGCCCGGTCAGACCATCGACCACCAGCAGGGTTTCGCGCGGGTTGGCCACGTCACGGACGGCCTGCACCTCATCCATCAGCACATCGTCGATATGCAGACGACCGGCGGTGTCCAGCATATAGACGTCATAGCCGCCCAGCGTCGCCTGTTGCTTGGCGCGCCTGGCGATCTGCACCGCATTTTCGCCCGGCACGATGGGCAGGGTATCGACGCCGATCTGCGTGCCAAGGATCGCCAGCTGCTCCATGGCCGCCGGACGGTTGGTGTCCAGCGAGGCCAGCAGAACCCGCTTCTTTTCGCGGTCTTTCAGACGCTTGGCCAGTTTCGCGGTCGTGGTGGTCTTGCCCGAGCCCTGCAGGCCGACCATCAGGATCGGCGCGGGCGGGTTGTCGATGCGCAGAGCGTCAGGCTCACCCTCGCCCTGCAGGACCTTGATCAGCTCGTCATGGACGATCTTGACGACCTGCTGGCCGGGGGTGATCGACTTGGTGACGGCGCTTCCGGTGGCCTTGGCGGTGACGGATTTGACGAAACTGCGCGCCACCGGCAGCGACACATCGGCCTCAAGCAAGGCCACGCGCACCTCGCGCATGGCGGCGGCCACGTCATCCTCGGACAGCGCGCCCTGCTTGGTCAGCCGGTCGAAGACGCCGCCAAGGCGATCGGACAGATTTTCAAACATCGGCGGCCCTCCGCAGGCAGTTTCGGTTCATCCCCGCACAGGGACATCATAAGCAGTAACGCCCCCGTGGGCGCAACGCGCTGACGGGGGGCGATCCCCAGCCCAGCCAGGGACCGGAAGGCAATCCTTCCGGGAATCCGGGTGCTGATACGAAAAAACGCCCCCCGAGTCAACGAGGGGCCGTTCATCCGTGTTTTCGCCCGATCAGGCGGCGATGGCGTCCAGGGCGGCACGGGCACGGGCCAGCCCCGCGTCACGGTCAAAGGCCAGCCGGTCGGCCGCCACGAAGGTCACATCGGTGATGCCGATGAAGCCCAGCATGTGCTGCAGGTAATCCGACGCGAAATCCAGATCCGAGCCGAAGGGCGTGCCCGCGGCGGCATAGGCGATGATGGCGCGCTTGCCGGTCATCAGGCCCTCGGGGCCCTCGGCGGTATAGCGGAAGGTGACACCGGCGCGGGCGATCTGGTCCAGCCAGTTCTTCAACTGCGCGGTGACGGTGAAATTATAGACCGGCAGGCCGATCACCAGCACATCGGCGTCGCGGATGTCCTGAATATAGGCGTCCGAGGTGGCGATGATCTGTTTTTGCGCGTCCGAGGGCGTCTCGGGCGTCTGGCGGATGGCCTGAAACCACGCGGTGTCGATGGTCGGCACGCCGGTATTCAGGTCGCGATAGGTCACCGTGGCGTCGGGATGCGTGGACTTCAGCTTGGCCACGATCTGCGCCGTCAGGTCGCGCGATACCGAAGCATCGGCGGTGATGGCGCTGTCGATATGCAGGATATTCATGTCTCTGATCCGAAATGGGTTGTTTTACATCGAACTAGCCATTGCGCGCCGAAATGAGAATTGCGTCGGGCGCATGGCTGCCGTGCAGAATTGCCGTCCATGCGCGGCCTTTCACATCCGCCTGCGCTGCGACAGACTGCCGGGCAAGGAGGAACCCCATGTCAGATCACCCCATCAGCCGCTTTGCGGTGCCGTCCCTTGACGCCCTGCCCGACGATATCGCCCTGCGCATCCGCAAGGTCTCCGAGAAATCGGGCTTCATCCCGAACGTCTTTCTTGCCCTTGCGCATCGCCCGGACGAATTCCGCGCCTTCTTCGCCTATCACGACGCCCTGATGGAGCGTGACGGCGGTCTGACCAAGGCCGAGCGTGAAATGATCGTCGTCGCCACCTCGGGGGCGAACCATTGCCAATATTGCGTCGTGGCGCATGGCGCGATCCTGCGCATCCGCGCCAAGAACGCGCAGATCGCCGATCAGGTCGCGGTGAACTGGCGCAAGGCCGATATCAGCCCGCGCGAACGCGCCATGCTGAGCTATGCCGAAAAGGTGGCGCTGCGCGCGCATGAGATCGGCGATGCCGATCATCAGGCCCTTGCCACGGCGGGTTTCACCCAGGACGAGATCTGGGATATCGGCGCCATCGCCGCGTTCTTCGCGATGTCGAACCGGCTGGCCAATGCCGCCGACATGCGCGCCAATGATGAATTCTACATGCTGGGACGATGATGAACGGAATGATCCATACGCGGATGGAGGCCCGCGACTGGAGCCTGCTGCTGCTGTTGTCGCTGATCTGGGGCGCATCCTTCTTCCTGATCGGCATCTCGGTCGATCAGGTGCCGGTGATGACGCTGGTGGCCGCCCGCGTGGGCTTCGCGGCGCTGGCGCTATGGCTGATCTGTGCGCTCAGCGGCCGCAGGATCCCGCGCGATCCCCGGATCTGGGGTGCCTTCGCGGTCATGGGATTTTTCAACAATGTCATCCCGTTTTCGCTGATCACCTATGCCCAGACCGGCCTGCCCGCCGGTGTGGCCTCGATCCTGAATGCGACGACACCGCTTTTCACGGTGCTGGTCAGCGCGGTCGTGCTCAGCGATGAACGCGCCAGCGTGATGAAGATGGTGGGCGTGGTGCTGGGCATTGGCGGGGTCGCCACGATGATCGGACTGGACAAGGTGGCCGGTCATGCAAATCCGCTGCCGAACCAGCTTGCCATGCTGGGGGCGGCAGTGTCCTACGCCATCTCGGGCGCATATGGGCGGCGCTTCGGCCGAATGAGGATCGATCCCGTGGTGACGGCGGCGGGAATGGTGACGGTCTCGACGCTGATGCTGGGTCCGGTGGCGCTTGCCGCGAATGGCTGGCCGCAGGGCATCGACGCCGCCCATTGGCTGGCCGTCGCCACGCTGGGCGTGCTGTGCACCGGCATCGCCTATGTGATCTATTTCGGCATATTGTCCCGTGCGGGCGCCACGAACCTTTCGCTCGTGACCTTCCTCGTGCCAGTTTCGGCCATCCTGCTGGCATGGGCCTTTCTGGGCGAGACGCTGGGACCCGCGCATCTTCTGGGCATGGCGATCATCGCCGCCGGATTGTCGCTGATCGATGGCAGGATCTACGCCCGCACGCCGCGCTGCTGAAAGGCAGGCTATTGGGTATTTGGAAAACAAGGAAACCTGCAAGCGCCGCGCGAGCATCTTCCTTGTTTTTCAAATACCCATGCAACAGCCGCCACAGGCTCAGGCCGCCGCCTCCTCGGGCGAGACCAGCGCCACGATATCCATCATGATGCGGTTCAGCTCGAAATCCTTTGGTGTATAGACCCGCGCCACGCCCATGGCGCGCAGGCGCGCGGCATCGTCGTCCGGGATGATGCCGCCCACGACGACCGGGACCTGCAGCCCCGCATCCTGCATCCGGTTCATCAGATCCTCGATCAGCGGCATGTGGCTGCCCGACAGGATCGACAGGCCGACGACATGCGCGCCGTCTTCTGCCGCGCGGTTCACGATCTGCTCGGGCGTCAGACGGATGCCTTCATAGGTGATGTCCATCCCGCAATCGCGGGCCCGGAAGGCGATCTGTTCGGCACCGTTGGAATGACCATCAAGGCCGGGCTTGCCGACCAGAAACTTCAATCGCCGCCCCAGCCGGGCGCTGGCGGCATCGACCGCCGCGCGGATCGGCTCCAGCCCCTCGGTGCGGTTCGACGGGGCCGAGGACACGCCGGTCGGGCCGCGATATTCGCCGTGCACCTCGCGCATCACGGCCGCCCATTCGCCCGTCGTGACGCCTGCCCGCGCCGCCGCGATGGACGGCCCCATGACATTGGCGCCCTTCTGCGCGGCATCGCGCAGCGCGATCAAGGCGGCCTCGATGGCCATCTTGTCGCGAGCTTGCCGCCAGCTGTCCAATCTGGCGATCTGTTCCTGTTCGACCGCCGGATCGACCACCATGATGCCGCCGTCGCCCGCCGTCAGCGGCGAAGCCTCGCCCTGCTGCCAGCGGTTCACGCCGACGACGACGGTTTCGCCGTCCTCGACCCGGTTCAGCCGCGCGGCATTGGAATCGACCAGCCGGGATTTCATATATTCGATGCTGGCGATCGCGCCGCCCATCTGGTCCAGCGTGGCAAGTTCGGCCCGGGCGCCGGCTTTCAGTTCTTCGACCTTGGCGGCGATGGCGGGGTTGCCGTCGAAAAGGTCGCCATATTCCAGCAGATCCGTTTCATAGGCGACGATCTGCTGCATCCTCAGCGACCATTGCTGGTCCCAGGGGCGCGGCAGGCCCAAAGCCTCATTCCATGCCGGCAGTTGCACCGCGCGAGCGCGGGCGTTTTTCGACAGCGTCACCGCCAGCATCTCCAGCAGGATGCGATAGACGTTATTTTCCGGCTGCTGTTCGGTCAGCCCCAGCGAGTTCACCTGCACCCCATAACGGAAGCGGCGAAAGCGGTCGTCCTGAATGCCGTAGCGATCACGGCAGATCTCATCCCACAGCTCGGTAAAGGCGCGCATCTTGCACAGCTCGGTCACGAAGCGGATGCCCGCATTCACGAAAAACGAGATCCGACCGACCATGGCCGGGAAGTCCTCGGCCGCGACCTTGCCCTGCAGATCGTCCAGCACGGCAATGGCCGTGGCCAGCGCATAGGCCAGTTCCTGTTCCGGCGTTGCCCCCGCCTCTTGCAGGTGATAGGAGCAGACGTTCATCGGGTTCCATTTCGGCAGGTGCTTCGCCGTATAGGCCGCGACATCGGTAATCATCTTCAGGGATGGTTTCGGCGGGCAGATATAGGTGCCGCGCGACAGATATTCCTTGATGATGTCGTTCTGAACCGTGCCTTGCAGCGCCGTGACATCCGCGCCCTGTTCCTCGGCCACGGCGATATACAGCGCCAGCAGCCAGGGCGCGGTCGCATTGATCGTCATCGAGGTGTTCATCTGCTCCAGAGGGATCTGGTCGAACAGCGCCCGCATATCGCCCAGATGGCAGATCGGCACGCCGACCTTGCCGACCTCGCCGCGTGCCAGAATATGGTCGCTATCATAGCCGGTCTGCGTCGGCAGGTCGAAGGCCACCGACAGGCCGGTCTGCCCCTTGGCCAGATTGCTGCGATACAGCGCGTTGGATTTCTGCGCCGTGGAATGTCCCGCATAGGTGCGAAACAGCCATGGCTTGTCCTTTTGGGTTGCAGATCCGGTCATCGCTGCCTCGCAACAAAATTACGACAGTCAAATCGTTACCGAAAGAAAGATGCGTCGTCAATTCGCTGCATTGCAGAGACGGCACCGCTGATTTTGCCGGGAAAATCCGCCTGTGATCCGCCCGCACCGGCCACCATCGCCGGAGGGCAGGGAATCGCCCGCGGCACCAATGGCCGTGCTAGACTGCGCGCCTTCGGCGGTGCCGGGGCCAGCACCGGCCGCATCCCGCAATGCCGATCAGCCGCGCAACTTGTCCTGAACCGCATGGCAGGCGGCCAGCCATGCCTGCGGCTGCCCGGCCTGCTGAAGCACCTGCAAGCCGCGTTCGGTAATGCCGCCGGGCGTCACCAGTTCGGCCAGCAGGCGATCCGTGGGCAGCGGGCTTTCGGCGATCATCGCGCCTGCCGCCTCGAAGGTGCGCGCAACCAGCAGCCGCGATGCCGCGGGGTCCAGCCCTTGTTCAGCCGACCACGCGGCGGTGCGCGAGATCAGATCCTGCGCCCAGCCATATACCGCCGCCGAGACGGTCGCGGTTTCAAAATCGGCCTCCGCCGGCAGCGCGATCACCGGCCCAAGCCGCTGGATCAGCGCGTGCGCGCCCGGCTCGTCCGGGAACATCACGGTGGGGCTGCGGCCAATCTCGGCTGCGGTCATCGGCATGATGCGCACGATCTGCGCGCCCGGCGCGGCAGCGGACAGCACCGCAACCGGCACACCCGCGCAGGCCGACATCAGCACCTGCCCCGCCCGCCACGGCAGCCCCACCACGGCAGCCGCCGCGTCCGCAGGCCGCACCGCCAGCAGCACCATATCGGCGCGCGCGACCAGATCGGCATTGTCCAGCGCCAGCCCATAGCCCTGTGCCTTGGCCAGCCGGGGGCCATGACCGCGCGGCGACAGCAGGATATCGGCAGGCCGCAGCCCGGAACGCGTCAGCCCTGTCAGCATCGTCGTGGCCAGATGGCCCACACCCAGTATTCCCAGCATCGCGGCACGCTCCTTGGTCGGCGTCTGTTCCTCGCTTGATACTGCCGCAGGCGCCAAAGATACCACCGCGCAGTTCCATGGCCGGACAGGATCCGGTCAATGACGGCCCGGCGCGACACGATCCGCGCGGCAGGCCCCGCCAGCGCCCGCGGCATCTGCGCATCCTTGCGGCAGTTCCTGCGCGCCTCACGCGGTTTTGCGGGCGCGGCGTTGGTGGCATGTCCCGAAGATGTTAGGGTCCCCCGATCGGATGACCTGACCGCAGGAGGCAAATGATGCTGACCCGCCGCCTGGCATTGGGCGTGCTTGCCGGAGGCATGGCCGCCCCGGCGCTGGCCCTTCCCGGCTTAAGACCCGGCCTGACCGAGCTTGCCTATGCGCCGGATTCGCCGCGCAATCTTCTGGACATTCACCGGCCCGAGGGCGCGGGACCCTTCCCCGCGATTCTGGACATCCATGGCGGCGGGTTCATCAGCGGCGACAAGCGCCAGCTTGCCGTGCCCCGGCAGATCCTGGCCAAGGGCATCGCCGTGGTGCGGATGAATTACCGCCTGTCGGATCAGGCACGCTGGCCCGCCCAGCAGGACGACGTTCTGGCCGCAGCGGCGTTTCTGCAGACCCGCGCCGCAGAACTTGGGCTGCAACCGGGGCGGCTGGCGCTGGGGGGCAGGTCCGCCGGGGCGTTCATGGCTGTTTCGGCGGCGATCAGCATGGTGCAGGCCGGACGGCCTCCGGCGGCGGTGGTGAATTTCTATGGTCCGATGGATTTCGGCAGCATGGACAAGGACATTGCCCGGCTGGGCGTCAAGGTCCAGCGCCTGCCCGCCGACAGCCCGCAAAGCGTCGAGTCGCTGTTGATCGGCTATGCCGTCGGCGACCGGCGCGAGGCCGCGACCGCCATGGGTCCGGTCGGGCGGCTGGACGCGCTGGCGAAGGGCGTGCATCTGCCGCCGCTGTTCAGCCGCCACGGCACGGCGGATACCATCGTGTCGGTCCACCAGTCCGAACATCTGCGCGACGCATGGCGGCGCGTCGATCCGGGCGCTGCGATGGATTTCGCCCTGCTGCAGGGCGAAGGCCATGGCACGGCGGGTTTTTCCAGCGACCGCGTGCTGGGCGATCTGGCGGGCTTTCTGTCGCATTGGCTGCGGCCCGCTGCGTCCCAGAAGGGCTAGCCACCTGCCGCGCCGTCACGAAAAGGAATTATCATAAAGTTGCGCAACCATCGGCTATTTCTGTTGCAATGTTGCGCGGCCATGATTAGCCATTTGTCAGAGACGCCAGATTCTGCGCCGCAGCAAAGGAGACAGACCGCTGATGGCCCTTGATTCACCGCCTACCATTGCGCCCTATGACGCGCCGCAAAAAGACCTGTACGAGATGGGCGAGATGCCCCCGCTGGGGCATGTGCCAAAGCAGATGTATGCATGGGCCATCCGCCGCGAACGCCATGGCGAGCCGGAAAAGGCCATGCAGATCGAGGTCTTGGATACCCCCTCGATCGACAGCAACGAAGTGCTGGTTCTTGTGATGGCGGCGGGGGTGAATTACAATGGCATCTGGGCCGGTCTGGGCGTGCCGATCAGCCCCTTTGACGGCCATAACGAACCCTATCACATCGCAGGCTCGGATGCCTCGGGGATCGTCTGGGCGGTCGGCGACAAGGTGCGCAACTGGAAGGTCGGCGATCAGGTCGTCATCCACTGCAATCAGGACGACGGCAACGACGAGGAATGCAACGGCGGAGACCCGATGTTTTCGCCCACGCAGCGCATCTGGGGCTATGAAACGCCGGATGGCAGCTTTGCGCAGTTCACCCGCGTTCAGGCGCAGCAACTGATGCGCCGCCCGCTGCATCTGACATGGGAGGAATCGGCCTGCTATACGCTGACGCTGGCCACCGCCTACCGGATGCTGTTCGGCCATGAACCGCATGAGCTGAAACCGGGCATGAACGTCTTGGTCTGGGGCGCCTCGGGCGGGCTTGGCTCATATGCGATCCAGTTGATCAATGCAGCGGGCGGCAATGCCATCGGCGTCATCAGCGAAGAAGACAAGCGCGATTTCGTCATGGGGCTGGGTGCGAAAGGCGTCATCAACCGCAAGGATTTCAAATGCTGGGGGCAATTGCCTACGGTGAACACGCCCGAATACAAAGAGTGGTTCACCGAGGCGCGCAAGTTCGGCAAGGCGATCTGGGACATCACCGGCAAAGGCAACAATGTCGATATCGTCTTTGAACATCCGGGCGAGGCGACCTTCCCCGTCAGCACGCTGGTCTGCAAAAAGGGCGGCATGGTGGTGATCTGCGCGGGCACTACCGGCTTCAACTGCACCTTCGACGTGCGCTATATGTGGATGCATCAGAAGCGCCTGCAGGGCAGCCACTTCGCACATCTGAAACAGGCAAGCGCCGCCAACAAGCTGATGCTCGAGCGCCGTCTGGACCCCTGCATGTCCGAGGTGTTCCCCTGGGCCGAAATCCCCGCCGCGCATACCAAGATGTATCGCAACCAGCACAAGCCGGGCAACATGGCGGTGCTGGTGCAATCGCCGCGCACCGGCCTGCGCACCTTCGAGGACGCATTGGAGGCGGGGCGGCGCTAGCCCGCCCCAGCCCTGTCCCGGCCGCAGGCCGGGGCCTCAGGCCTCGATCTGGGGGCGGTGCTGGCGGCAGGACCATTTCTGCACCCGTTCGCGCGGGTGGGTTTCGGACCATGCCGCCAGTTGCGTCTGGCCGTGCAGCATGCAGGTCATCAGCCCCACCTCAGCCGTGAAAAGCAGGCTGCGATCCTGACATTCAGTGGGATTTGCGGTCAGGCAGGTGACGAAAAACAGTTCGATCATCGGGCAACTCATCTGGTTGACCCTCCCCTGAGCCGTATCATGCGCCCGCAGGGCCGAGGCGCAAAACGCCATGACCGCAATTGCGGGTGGGCAAAGGCAATTGCCCCGCTGCCGGGCAATGCCGTCAGATGTCCTGCCCGTCCTGCCCCGCAAAGCTGCATTTCCATTCCCGCACGCGTTCCTTGGGATGGGTCTCGATCCAGCGGGCCAGTTCTTTCTGACCCTGCAACATGCAGGTGAACAGGCCGTTTTGCGGCTCGAACAGCAGGCTGTGGTCGTGGCAGTCCTGCGGTTGGGCGATCAGGCAGGTGACGAAGAAAAGCTCGATCATGGCGCACTCCACGATGATTGCCTTATACACGCACAAGCCGGCGGAAAAGTTGCGCCACAGGCGGCGATTCTGCCGGTGCCGCGCTGCATAGGCGGTTGAACGCCGCCCTGCGCCGCGATAAGCGACGACAGGTTACAACCACTGGTTTTGTCAATGTTGATCTTTATCCAGCCGCGCCTTGTGCTGCTTTCCGTTCCCAAGACCGGCACCACGGCGCTGGAACAGGCGCTGGCCCCGAAAGCGGAAATCGCCTTCCGCTCGCGACCCGAGATCAAGCACCTGAACCATCGCCAGTATCTGAACCGCATCAAGCCGCTGCTGGCGCCTTTGGGCGAAAAGCCGTTTGAAAGCGTCGCGGTGCTGCGCGAGCCGCTGGACTGGCTGCGCAGCTGGTATCGCTTTCGCGCCCGCGATGAGCTGATTGGCCATCAGAACAGCACGGCGCAGATCAGCTTCGATCAATTCGTGCGCGACTATCTGTCCGACGACCGCCGCCCGCCGCATGCGCGGCTGGGACGGCAAAGCGACTTCCTGATCGACCATGCCGGCAAGATGGCCGTGCAGCACGTCTTTCGCTATGAGGCGATGGATGCGCTGGTGGCCTTTCTGGCCCAGCGGCTGAAGACCCCGATCACGCTGGAGCGCGCCAATGTCTCGCCCCCGGCGGTGGCGGATCTGTCGCCGGAAACCCAAAGCATGGCCCGCACCGAACTGGCACAGGAATACGCCGCATGGGAGGCCGCGATCAGCGCCTGACCTCGCCGTAAAGCGCGCGGGCGCGGTCCTCGAAGGCGCGGACGATGCGGGTCATCGCCTCGCCGAAGACCACGCCGATCACCTTGCCAAGGATGGCGTTGCGGAATTCAAAGTCGACAAAGAAATCGACCTTGCAGCCTTCGGGCGTGTCCGCGAAGCTCCAACCGCTTTTCAGGTATTTGAACGGGCCGTCCAGATATTCGGTGTCGATGCGCTTCTGGTCGGGCCACAGCGTCACGCGGCTGCCGAAGCGTTCGCGGAACACCTTGAAGCTGATGACCAGATCGGCCTCGACGACCTCGCTGCCATCCGGGCCGGGCTTGCGCGACCGGATCCGGGCGGCGCTGTTCCAGGGCAGGAACTCGGGGTATCTTTCCACATCAGCAACCAGAGCATACATCTGGTCGGCGCTATAGGGCAGGATGCGGCTGTCGCTGTGCTGAGGCAAGGCGTCTTTCCGGCTGTGGTTCGGTGCGTCGCGCGCAGCACTATCAAAGGAATGGGCGAATGAACAACCTCATCTGGCTGATCCGCGCGTCTCGTTGGGCGCGCAACCCGCCAAGCGCGCGGATGGTCAAGCTGGTGCTTGTTATTGTCGCAGCCGGTCTGGTGCTGGTCGGGCTGGAACATTTCGGGCTTTGGCCTGACTGGGCCACGCTGGACCGGCCACGGGGGATGCACCTGCCGCGGCAATGATCTTGCGGCAGACAGATGATGCGGGGCCTAAAGCCCCGCCGCCTTGAACGTGTCGCATTGCCCAAGCTGGCCCGACTGGAAGCCGCGCATGAACCAGTCCATGCGGTCCTGAGACGAGCCATGGGTGAAGCTGTCGGGCATCGGCGTGCGGCCCGCATTGCGCATCAGCGCATCATCGCCCACCGCCGAGGCCGCGTTGATCGCCTCTTCGATATCGCCCTGCTCGATGCTGCCGAACTGGTCATGCGCGCCGCGTGCCCAGATCCCGGCAAAGCAATCCGCCTGCAACTCGGTCAGGACCGAGATATAATTGGCATCGGTTTTGCTGGATTGCTGGCGGGCCTTCATCGACTGGCCAAGAATGCCCAGCACGTTCTGGACGTGGTGGCCCACCTCATGCGCGACGACATAGGCATAGGCGAAATCGCCGCCCGCGCCCATCTTGGTCTGCATGGTGCGAAAGAAATCCGTGTCCAGATAGATCTTGCGGTCATTGGGGCAATAGAACGGCCCCATCGCCGCCGAGGCCCCGCCACAGGCCGATGCCACGCTGCCCGAGAACATCACCAGCTGCGGATCGACATATTGCACCCCGGTCTGTTCCGGCAGGATGCGGGCCCAGACCTCTTCGGTATCGGCCAGCACCACCGACACGAACTGGCCGATCTGCTGGTCTTCCTGGCTCAGCTCGCGCGGCTGGCCCGAGCCGCCATCCTGCATCCCGCCGACCAAGGGCGAAATGTCGATGCCCAGAAACCAGCCCACGGCCAGCACGACCAATGTGCCGACGATCCCGATGCCCCCGACACCCGCGCCGCCCATGCTGCGCCTGTCCTCGACATTGCGGCTGCCCCGCCTGCCCCGCCACTGCATGAGTGCCTCCGAACCTGACCTGAAACCGTGAAATCCCACTGCCGGGCAGGATGAACGCAAAAGCAAAAACCTGCAATACTGTCGCGGGGTTGACAGATCGGCCCCGCCGCTTCAGCAAACGCATGTGCTGGATGGAGTTTCACATGTTTGACTGGGTGGTATCGACGATCGACAGCTGGGGCTATGCCGGGGTCTTCCTGCTGATGGTGGCCGAGCATCTGTTCCCGCCGATCCCGTCCGAGGTCATCATGCCGCTGGCAGGCTTTCTGGCGGCGCAGGGCAAGATGTCGCTGGTGCTGACCATCGTGATCGGCACGCTGGGATCCACCATCGGCACGACGGCGTGGTATTTCCTTGGCATGTGGATCGGAGAGGCGCGGCTGAAGCGCTTTGCCGCACGCCACGGGCGGCTGATGGCGCTGTCGCCTTCGGATATCGACAATGCGCGGCACTGGTTCGACCGCCATGGCGGGGCTGCGGTGTTCTTTGGCCGGATGCTGCCTGCGATCCGCACGCTGATCTCGGTTCCGGCGGGGCTGGCACGGATGCCGTTCGGCAAGTTTCTGGCCTTCACCATTGCGGGCAGCGCCATCTGGACCAGCCTGCTGACCTTTGCCGGCCTGATCCTGCACGAGAATTACACGCTGGTCGAAGGCTATATCGACCCGCTGTCCAAGCTGGTCATCGTCACCGTGGTGGGCGCCTATCTGTATCGCGTCATCACCTGGAAGCCGCACTGAAATCACGCAAAAGGCATTTGCCGACGCGGAAAACCGGACCTAACGAAAGCGCCATGTCACAGGCACATCTGAAAAATCTTGGCATGCTGGCGGGCGCGGGATCTGCGGCGCTTCTGGCTGCCGCGCTGACCTTCCAGCAAATGGGCTATGCCCCGTGCGAGCTTTGCATCCTGCAACGCTGGCCGCATCTGGCCGCCGCCATCATCGGCGGGCTGATCGCCGTTCTGGGCTGGAAACGCTGGCTGGCGTTTCTGGGCCTGCTGGCGGCGCTGACCGCCTGCGGCTTTGCGATCTTTCACGCGGGCGTCGAATTGCAACTGTGGCAGGGGCCGCAGCATTGTTCAGGCGGGGTCGGCGGGCTGGCCACCATGTCCACCACCGATCTGATGGCCGCGCTGGAAAAAGCCCCGGTCGTGCGCTGCGATCAGGTGGCATGGAGCCTGTGGGGCATTTCCATGGCAGGCTGGAACGCGATCTGTTCGGCGCTGCTCAGCGGGCTGTGGGCGGCCTGCCTGCGCGGGCGCAAGCGGCTGGGCGGGCCGGTCTGACCGGGTTTTGCCCTGTCGCGCGACCGTCAAGATTGCACCGCGCGCTGGTATGGGATAGACCGCTTCTCAACAATATGTTGAGGCGACCCCGTGGCTGACACCCCAGAAAACGACGATGGCGAAACCCCGGAAACCGGCGCACCCGAACGCGCCGTGATGGCCCATGACGGCCCGGTGATCGACATCGCGGACGAGATGCGCTCGTCCTATCTGGACTATGCCATGTCGGTCATCGTCAGCCGGGCGATTCCCGATCTGCGCGACGGCCTGAAGCCCGTGCATCGCCGCATCCTGTTCGCGATGAACGAGACCGGCAACACCCATGACAAGCCCTATCGCAAATCGGCGCGTCCGGTCGGCGACGTGATGGGGAAATACCACCCGCATGGCGATGCCGCGATCTATGACGCGCTGGTGCGGATGGCGCAGGACTTTTCCATGTCGCTGCCGCTTCTGGACGGTCAGGGCAACTTCGGCAGCATGGACGGCGATTCTGCCGCCGCCATGCGCTATACCGAGGTGCGGATGGACAAGCCCTCGGCCTATCTCTTGATGGATATCGACAAGGATACCGTCGAATTTCAGGACAACTATGACGGCAAGGATCGCGAGCCGACGGTCCTGCCCGCGCGCTTCCCGAACATGCTGGTCAATGGCGCGGGCGGCATCGCCGTCGGCATGGCCACCAATATCCCACCGCACAATCTGGGCGAGGTGATCGACGCCACGCTGGCGCTGATCGAAAGCCCGGATCTGTCCATCGAACGCCTGATGGAGATCGTGCCCGGCCCGGACTTTCCGACCGGCGGCATCATCCTTGGCCGCTCGGGCATCCGCAAAGCCTATCTGGAGGGGCGCGGCAGCGTCGTCACCCGCGCCAAGACCCGGATCGAGGAAGGCCGCAACGGTCGCCAGCTGATCGTGCTGGATGAGATCCCGTTTCAGGTCAACAAGGCCACGATGATCGAAAAGATCGCCGAACTGGCCAAGGAAAAGCGCATCGAGGGCATCGCCCATGTGCAGGACGAATCCGACCGCAACGGCGTCAGGGTCGTTGTGGAGCTGAAACGCGATGCCACGGCCGAGGTGGTGCTGAACCAGCTGTTCCGCTTCACCTCGATGCAGACCAGCTTTGGCTGCAACATGCTGGCGCTGAATGGCGGGCGTCCCGAACAGCTGACGCTGCGCGATTTCCTGACGCATTTCCTGACTTTCCGCGAAGATTTCGTCGCCCGCCGCACCGCCTATGAACTGCGCAAGGCGCGGGAACGCGCGCATGTGCTGTGCGGTCTGGCCGTCGCGGTGTCGAATGTCGATGAGGTCGTGGCGACCATCCGCAGCAGCGCCGATGCCGCCGAGGCCCGCGAGCGCCTGATGTCGCGCCGCTGGCCCGCGCATGAGATCGTGGAATATCTGCGACTGATCGACGATCCGCTGCATCCGGTGAATGACGACGGCACCTATAACCTGTCGGAAACGCAGGCCCGCGCCATTCTGGAACTGCGCCTGCAGCGCCTGACCCAGCTTGGCGTGCAGGAAGTCACCGATGAGCTGAAATCGCTGGCCGATTCCATCCGCGAATTTCTGGCCATCCTTGCCTCGCGCGACCGTATCATGGGCATCATCGCCGATGAGCTGCGCGAGGTCCGCAACCTGTTCGCCGTGCCGCGCCGCACCCAGATCGTCGACTGGGCCGGCGACATGGACGATGAGGACCTGATCGAGCGCGAGGATATGGTCGTCACCATCACCTCGGGCGGATATATCAAGCGCACGGCGCTGGCCGAATTCCGGTCGCAGCGCCGGGGTGGCAAGGGCCTGTCGGGCATGGCCACCAAGGAAGACGACGTGGTGACGACGCTGTTCGTGGCCAATACCCATACCGAACTGCTGTTCTTCACCACCGATGGCATGGTCTACCGGCTGAAGACCTGGCGTCTGCCTTTGGGCGGGCGCACCTCGAAGGGCAAGGCCATCGTCAACATCCTGCCGATCCAGCAGGGCATCTCGATCGCGGCGCTGCTGCCGATGGACGCGCCCGAGGTGGATTGGGACAATTATCAGGTGATCTTCGCCACCTCGGATGGCGATGTGCGCCGCAATGCGCTGTCGGATTTCACCAATATCATGCGCAACGGCAAGATCGCCATGAAGCTGCCCGAGGGGGTCGAACTGATCGGCGTGCGGCTGGCGACCGAGAATGACGATGTGATGCTGGTCACCGCCTCGGGCCGGGCGATCCGCTTCCAGACCACCGATGTTCGGGTGTTCCGCAGCCGCGATTCCACGGGCGTGCGCGGCATCCGGCTGGTCAATGACGGCGACCGCGTGGTGTCGATGTCGGTCATCCGGCATTTCGAGGCCGATCCCGCCGAACGCGCCGCCTATCTGAAGATGCGCCGCGCGGTCGAAGGCGCGCTGGATGACGGGGCCGAGGCCGATGAGGACGACGACAACGTCGCCGAAGCCGCCATCACGCAGGCCCGCTATGCCGAAATGTCGGCGGCCGAGGATCTGATCCTGACCATCACCGCGCGGGGCGCGGGCAAGATCAGCTCCAGCTTCGATTACCCGCTGCGCGGGCGCGGCGGACAGGGCGTCACCGCGATGGACAAGGGGATGCGCGGCGGTGAACTGGTCGCCAGCTTCCCGGTCGAACGCGACAATCAGATCATTCTGGCCACCTCGACCGGCCAGTCGATCCGCGTGCCTGTCGACGGAATCAGCTTCCGGTCCCGTTCTGCCGGTGGCGTGCGCGTCTTCAACACGGCACCCGGCGAGATCGTGGTTTCGGTTGCCCGCATCGCCGAGAGCGGCGAGGATGAACCCGAAGAATGATCCGCAGCCGGGACGCGGCCCCATCGCGCCCCGGCCCGCCTAAAACACGAGGGACGCCTTGAGCACCAGAGACTCGCAGCTGAGCGAGCGGTTGCAGACCGGATTTCTGGGCGTCATCGCCTTCGCGCTGATTCTGGCCCTGCTGGTTCAGGCCCGGTTCATGCTGATCTGTCTGGCATTCGCGATCATCATCTTTTCGCTGACCAGTGACGCCATTTCCGCCTTTGCCCGGCTGAAAGTGCCCAATTGGCTGGCAACGGCGCTGGCGCTGATCGCCATCGCGGTCGGGCTGCTTTGGGCCGCGACCGCCATCGTGGCGCAGCTGAACGAGGTGGTTTCGACCTCGATCGCCTATTCCGACCGGGCGCAGGCGGTGCTGTCCTCGCTGAGCCAGCGCTGGGGACCGCGTGCGCAGGAATCCATCAACACCTTTCTGGGCAGCATCGATCTGGCGGGCTGGCTGCGATCGGCGGCCAGCCAGACCACCAACCTGATTTCCGGAACGGTGCTGACGCTGACTTTTGTCGGCTTCATGTTCAGCGAAAGGCTGTGGTTCCCGATCAAGATCGAACGGCTGACCGGAGACAGCGCCCGCGCCGCCGAGGTGCTGGAACTGGTCCATACCATCATGCGCCGCGTGAACCGCTATCTGGTGGTCAAGGCGGGCATCAGCGCGGTGACGGCGGCGCTGGTCTGGGCGATCTTTCGCTTTGCCGGGCTGGAACTGGCCAATGCCGCGGCGATGATGACCTTTATCCTGAACTTCATTCCGACCATCGGATCCATCATTGCCAGCGTCATCGCCATCGGGCTGGTGCTGGCGCAGACAGGGGATCCTGCGACGACGCTGGCGATTGGCGGCGGCATCACGGCGGTGCATTTCGTCATCGGCAATGTGCTGGATCCGATGCTGCTGGGCCAGACCCTGCGGCTGTCATCCTTTGGCATCGTGCTGGCGCTGGCCTTCTGGGGCGCGGTCTGGGGCATTGCGGGCACGTTTCTGGCCGTGCCGATCATGGTCGCGGTGATGATCGTCTGCGCGCAGATCCCGTGGCTGCGGCCCGCCGCCGTGCTGTTGTCGCAGGAAGGCATCCCCGAACAGGAACCGCCGCGACGGCTGCGCGCCTAGTCCTGCTGGCAAAACCGCAGGCGGTTGCCGAAAGGGTCGATGACCTCGACCTGCCTGCCCCAAGGCAGATCCTCAAGTCCGGGGCGGTTGTTGGGATAATCCCTGCCGATCAGCTCGGCATGGAATTCGGCCACGCCGGACATCTGCACGAACACGGTCGATCCGGGCGTGGCATCGCCGTGATGTTCCGACAGATGCAGCTTCAGCCCGGCCCGCTCGACTTCAAAATACAGCGGCGCGCCGGGATGGAAGCGGTGCTGAAACCCCGGCGAAAAGCCCAGAAAGCCGCAATAGAAGTCCCGCGCCTTGCCCTCATCGAAGCTGCGCAGGACCGGGATGGCGGCGTGAAAGGCAATCATCCCCGGCCCTCGGGCGATCCCGAGGGGCTGCCTTCGGCACCGTCGTTCTGCGCCGGCTCCTGCTGGGCCAGCTTGCGCGGATCTTCGGGCGGAGTGGCGCTGTCTGCGGGCTCGACCGGCTCGATCTGCGGCTGATCGTGTTGCAGGAACACATCCATCGACGGGCGCGTGCTGGAGGGCAGGATGATCCCCGCCTCGGCGAACCGCTCAAGGATCTGGTGGTTGATTTCCGAAGTCACCCCCACCCCGCCATTGATGTCCGAGATGATGGCGCGCAATTCGTAATTCTGCCCGCTGGCATTCACGCTGCGCAGAAAGACCGACGGCGGCGGCGTCACCATGACGGTCGGCTGATCCTCGGCGATCTCGCGCAGGATCTTGGTCACCAGCCGGTGGTCCGAGCCGTTGACGACGCTGATCGGCACGATGATGCGGCCCTGCAGGCTGGTCCGAGTCCAGTTCGTCACCGGCTGCGTGATCAGGTTCGAGTTCGGCACGATGACCTGCGTGCGGTCGAAGGTCTGGATCTGGGTCGCGCGCACGGCCATCTTCTTGACGATGCCCTGCTGGCCGCCGACCTCGATCCAGTCGCCGACCGCGATGGGGCGTTCGACCAGCAGGATGATGCCCGACACGAAGTTCGACACCACCTGCTGCATGCCGAAACCGATGCCGACCGACAGCGCACCCGCGACGAAGGCCAGCGAGGTCAGGTTGATGCCCGCCGCCGAAATTGCCAGCAGCGCCGCCAACGCCACGCCGACATAGCCGATCATCGAGGTCACGGCCGTCTGCCCGCCGGAATCCAGCTTGGTCTTGGGCAGGATCGAGGTGCGGAACGCGCCCTGAATGAAGCTGGTCAGCGAATAGCCGATGATGAAGACGATGATGAACATCAGCACGGCCATCGGCGACAGTCGCACGCCGCCCACCGTGAAGCCCTGCTGCGTGCGCGTCCATGCCTCCAGCAGATCGCTGGCGCTGGCGCCCCAGACCAGCGCGAACAGCGGCAGCGACAGCACGACCAGCGCAAAGCTGACCAGCACCGGCAGCAGCCCGTCGCGCGCCGACTGGTCGCCGCCCTTGGCCATGACCCACAGATCGGCGGTGAAATCCTGCAGGACGATGACCAGCCCGACCAGCGCCAGCGTCATGATCGAGGCCCACAGGATCGCATTGCCCGCCGTGACATAGCCCGCCGCCGCCAGCAGCGGCGCAACCAGCGCGATCACCCGGCCGATGATGCCAAGGAACGCCACGACGCGGACCCGGTAATCGGGTGCATCGCTGACCTCGGAGGTGCGCAGTTTGCGCAGGATATTGCACAGCTGGAACAGAAACAGCGCGCCCAGCAGGATCAGGATCAGATGCCACACACCCGCCGAGGCTTCGGACAGGCGCTGCGGCACTGTGCCGTCATCGCTTTGGCTGTTGAACCCCGCCAGCGGCAGGATCGAGCGGGCGAACAGCTGATGCAGCGCCAGGATCATCGCCAGCATCGCCGTGCGGAACCGCGCCGGGCGGCGATGGGATTCGCTGACCGGCAAGGGCGGCACCACGCCGCTGTCGGGTTCGGGGAACATCCGCCGCGACAGCCAGATCCCGCCAAAGAACGACAGCCCCGCCGCAGGGATCGACAGCAGGACCGGCATCCCCCAATCCGCGAACAGATCCGTGGCGATCAGGGCCGCCGCGATCAGGATGACGCCGATCAGCGGGATGGCGATCTGCCCCAGTGACACGCCAAAGACCAGCGCGCCGCGCCAGCGTTCGGTGGCGCGCGCGGACAGGCGCGACGGCAGGCTGTCGATCCAGTGCCGGCCCCGCGACAGCAGGATCAGCGCCACCAGAAGAAAGCCGCCCACGACCGGCAGGCGGCTTGTAAAGCCGCTCATGCCGCCCGCATTGTCCCAGCGGCCCCGCGCCTCGTCATAGATGTGCTTGCCGACATCCCCGGCCTCTTGCAGGGCGGGCAGCCAATGCGTCGGGTTCAGCGGCGAAGGCGTCTGCCGCACCAGCGCGAAGGCCTGCCTCTGGCGCAGCGTCTGGTCGATCTGCTGCACGATCCCGTCGGCGCGGCCAAAGGATTCGCCCGCGCGCGTGGCCGGGGCCTGCAATTGCGACAGCTGATCGTTCAGCTCCTTGCGGCGTGCGGCCAGATCCTCGGCTTCGGTCGCGCCCTCGGCAGGCGGCGGCCCCAGCGCGTTGATCTGATCGCGCAGGGTGCCGATGCGGGTGCCGTTCAGGCCGCGGGCCGCGCCCAGACGGTCGCGCCATTCCACGACCTCTTCGCGGATGGATTGCAGCCTTGCATCATTGGCCTGCCCCGATTGCAGGATCTGCTCGGACTGATCGGCCAGCTTCTCCCAGGCTTCGAAATCCGGGACCTGCTGATCCTGCGCCATGACGGGCGCGGCAAGCAGCAGGGAAAGGGTCACGAAAAGCGCCGAGAAAAGCGCGATCAGGCGTTGCATCAGTCAGTCCTCGAATACTTCCGGCAGGGCGGCGGGCTTGCGCGTCATCCAATCCGGCACCGGCAGCCCCTTGGCACGCAGGAAATCCGGGTTGAACAGCTTGGTCTGGTAACGCGTGCCATAGTCACACAGCACCGTCACGATCGTGTGGCCGGGGCCCAGATCACGCGCCATGCGGATCGCGCCCGCCACATTGATCCCCGATGAGCCGCCAAGGCAAAGCCCCTCATGCTCCAGCAAATCAAAGATGACCGGCAGCGCCTCGGCATCGGGAATGCGATAGTTGAAATCGGGGGTGAAGCCTTCAAGGTTCGCGGTGATGCGCCCCTGCCCGATGCCCTCGGTGATGGACGAGCCGGGCGAGTCGAACACCCCTTCGGTATAAAAGCTGTACAGCGCCGCGCCCTCGGGATCGGCCAGACCGATCTTGACGCCCTTAGGCTGCAAGGCCATCGCGACCCCCGCCAGCGTCCCGCCCGAGCCCACGGCGCAGATGAAGCCGTCGACCTTGCCGCCGGTCTGTTCCCAGATTTCGGGGCCGGTGGTTTCGACATGCGCCTGACGGTTCGCCACATTGTCGAACTGATTGGCCCAGATCGCGCCATTCGGTTCGGACTTGGCCAGTTCGGCGGCCAGACGGCCGGAATAACGCACATAGTTGTTGGGGTTCTTGTAGGGCGCAGCCGGAACCTCGACCAGTTCGGCCCCGGCAAGGCGCAGCATGTCCTTTTTTTCCTGACTTTGCGTCTCGGGGATCACGATGACCGAACGAAAGCCCATCGAGGCGCCGACCAGTGCCAGACCGATGCCGGTATTGCCCGCCGTGCCTTCGACGATGGTGCCGCCGGGCTTCAGATCGCCCCGCGCCACCGCGTCCTTGATGATATACAGCGCGGCGCGGTCCTTGACCGACTGGCCGGGATTCATGAATTCAGCCTTGCCCAGGATCTCGCAGCCGGTGTCGTCCGACGCGCGGCGCAGACGGATCAGGGGAGTGTTGCCGATGGCAGAGGCAAGGTCGGGACAGATGCGCATGGCGTGGCCTTTCGCGAATTGATCGCCTTGGTCTACACGCCAGCGCCTTGCGGCGACAACCCCGACCGTCCCCTGTCAAACGGTCACATGCTGCGGCAGTTCCGATAAAATCCGTGGGACCGACAGTTCCAGCCAAAGCGCCAAAGCCAGCAGCGGACCGTTCCTGATTTCCCCCGCCATCGCCATCCGGGTCAGTTCGGCGCGCGGGATCAGATGGCTGCGGATGTCCTCATCCTCGATATCCAGCCCGCCGAAACCCGCCGCATCGTCGGGCAGATCGGCGATGCCGACATACAGATACAGGTATTCCGCCATCGCCCCGGGGCTGGGATAGTTGTGCGGACCGGGCAGCAGGCGGCTGATCTGCAGGCCGGTTTCCTCGACCGCCTCGCGCAGGGCGGCGGCTTCGGGGGTTTCGCCGGCATCGACGCGGCCCGCCACCGTTTCGTAAAGCCATGGTTGCAGATCGCCGCGCGCGGCGGGACCTGCACGGAACTGGTCGATCAGCATGACCCGGTCGCGGACGGGATCCCATGGCAGTACCACCGTCGCATCGCCCGAGACAAAGACCGCACGCAGCATGTCGGGCGACCAGTCGCCGCGATGGCGCCGCTGGCGCATGACCAGCGATTCGACGGCGAAATAGTTGTGATAGGGCTCGGAGCGGTCGGCCAGTTGCCAGCGATCCTCGCCCTCGGGGCCGATCTGGTCCAGACCCGCGCTGTCCGCCGCGGCCCGTTGCCGCGAGGCGACCCAGCCCGCGATCATCGGCAGGCGGTGGCGGATGTCCTGCACCGGGCGATCGGCAGGCAGCGCCAGCAACCAATCGGCAATCGCCCCCGCAAGCTGGGGCTGCCATGGGGCGTCCTGGCACGGTTCCGGCGGATGCTCCAGCCGGATGCCCAGCACATCGTGGCCCGCGATCTGGTCGGGAACCAGTCCGAAGATCTCGGCATAGCGGGCCAGAGGCGTGGTCCAGCCGGTCTGCCATGCCGGGATCGTGCCCTGTTCGGGCAGCCAGCACGGAAAGCCATCGGCGGCAATTCCCGCCAGCGCGCCCCCCGCCAACTGGCCGGGAATCGCGGCGGCAGGCGTCGCATCGGGGGCAAGGCGCAGGCGCAGGGCCGGATCGGCCAAGGGTCCGATCAGCAGCACGATGCGGCTTTCGGAACAGGGATCAGGTCTTGAAAGGACATATGTCACCGTAATTCAGGGTCATCGTAAAGTTTTGCGGCTTTTTCACCCGAAGCCTCTTGCGCTTCCACATTGGCCCGTCTAAATCCCCGCCACCACCCAAAAGCGCGGAGAGGTGCCGGAGTGGTCGAACGGGGCGGTCTCGAAAACCGTTGAGCCTGCAAGGGTTCCGTGGGTTCGAATCCCACCCTCTCCGCCATTTCACCAAAAATACCCAATAAAATCAGCTAGTTATGCGAATCGGTGAATGGCTTAATGCCATCCTGCCTATCCACCCGGCTTCAATACATGTGGCCACACGTCGCAACATGTGGCCACATTTCGATTCACCGCGCGCGCCGGTCAGCTTCGATTTGTTCCAAGCGGTCAGGAAGCTGATCGTTCATTTCGCTCATGCCTTGAACCACGATGTTCGTTGCCTGATCCTTGGCGATGACTTCCACCGTGGGCCGGAACATGTCGCCTTCCTCGGCGCGAACGATGAGTTCAAGCTGGCCGCTCATCGAACCGGACGCGACCGCCGCGCCGCCCGCACCGCCGCCATACATCTGGACGCCTAGTGAGCCGTCAGGGCCGCGCGTCAGGGGCATGACCGCTTCAGGTCCAGCCTCACCCATCACCCCGAGCGCGAAGCCGCCGCCCTGCGCGAATTTGAAGGGGGTCGGGCTGTCAAATAGCCCGTTGGTGAACGCGCCGCCATTGGCGAACGCCTCAACCTGCCCGCCGCCGTAGAACGTCCCGCCTCGGGCGAAGGGGGCGGGCTGGACGGCATTAAGCCCCGCACCCTGCAAGCTGGCGGTCATCACGTCACCACCGAACGTCCCGCCCGCTGCGAACGGGATACCCATTGCGCCCAACAGCGGCTTGATGATCAGGGCTTGAATGGCAATGTCCAGCAAGTTCTTGATGATGGATTTTGCCATATCAGCAAAGTTCGCTTTGCCACCAACCGCCAAATCAGCGAACGAAGTTCCAAGCGCAACAACGTCCTGTTTCGCAAGTTCTTCGAGTTGCGCACCGACGCTTGCGGTTTGGCCTTGGACGATCTTGCCCCATTGTTCAGCCGTTCCGCCCGTTGCAAGAAACGCGGCCTGAATGCGTCCGAGCGATTCCGCAAACGCATCGTTGCCGATGATCGCATTATCTCGGGCTTGCGTCAGCACATCGAACGCCCGGCTTGCTTGATCAAACGGTTCGGATAGCAGGCTGATTTCATCGGTGATGCGTTGCAGTTCGGTGATCTTTTCAGCCGCTTTCCCCGCTGCGCCGCCCGCCTGATCCAACGCGCCGCCTAAGCCCGCAACCGCATCCGTGGAACGTCCCGCCGAACCCGTTACGTCATCGACGGTCGTTTGAAGTTCGGCCAGCTTGTCGCGCGCCGGGCCGAACGCTTCATTCACCATGCCAGCAGCTTCGGCCAGTTTGGTGTTCGCCACGGTCGCAGCTTCCATGGAAGCAACAAGCGCATCATTGCCCGCAGCCGTCGCGTTCATGATCGGCCCGGACGCCAGCGAATTGGCGAGTTCACCGAAGCCCAAGCCTTCAACGCCAACTTTGAACATGGTGAGGAAATCGGCCCATTTGAACGAAAGATCGGAAACGAACAGATAGAACTCGGATTTCACCTTGGCCCAAACACCGGACAGAGCGGGCGGGATCGCTTGCGCGCTGTCTGCGATGCCCTGCCACACCGCCCCGGCCAGTTCGCCTAGGAAGGTGAACGCCTTGCCGACACCGCCGACACGTTCGGTCAGCGTGATGAAAGCGTTGATCAGCGTCCCGACCAGCACCACGACCGCGCCGATACCCGTGGCAATCAGCGCGCCGCGAAGCGTGACCATTGCCGCGACCGCTGCATAGGCGCTGGATACGATGCCCCATAGCGCGGGGATATAGGTTGCCGCGACCGCTGCGCCCGCCACGCCTGCATAGACGGCGAATTCCCGCAGATGGTTCGCAGCGAACAGGATTGCGCTCGCAACGCCACCGCTCGCGCCGGTCAGTTCGTTGAACCGGCCCACGGTCAACATGAATTCTTCCCCGAGCCGTCCCAAAGCCTGACCAATCGTCGGCGTGGTTTTCGCAAAGGCCGCTTCCAATTCGTCGGTTTGCGACAGGATCGCGTTGAAGAACTCACCGGACGTTAGCTTGCCGTCCAACATCATCTGCCGCAGTTTGGCGACCGAACCGCCCGCTTCATCAATGCCGCGCGCCGCCGCGAGCGCGATGGGGTAAGCGCCTTCGACAATCGAATTGAACTCTTCCGCACGGACAACCGAACCGCCCAACGCTTGCGACAATTGAAACAGCGCACCGGACGCCTGTTCCGCCGAACCGCCTTGCTGGGCCAGCGCCAGACCTATGTTTTCGGTGAACCGCATCATCTGCGATTGCGAAGCGCCCAATTCTTTCCCGGCGATAGACAACCGTTGATAGAGTTCCACCGTTGCACCGAGCGGGGCGCGTGTCCGGGACGCGATACCGTTCAATTCGGACATGAGCGCATTCACGTCGCCTTGTCCACCCGCCACGACTTTCAGCGTGTTTGAAAGCGCGGTGAATTTATCGGACAGACCGGACAGCGCCGAAACGGAGAACGCGCCCGCGAAACCGATAGCGAACGATTTGAGTATCCCCGTCGCCGCACGCATCCGCGTTCCAAGCGCAGCGGTTTGCGCGTCCATCTGCGCGAAACGTTTTTCAAGCTTTTGGGTGAAGGATTCGGCGCGTTGTGCAGCCGGTCCCAAATTGTCCAGATCGCGCTTGGCTTTTAGCAACTGCGATGTTTCGGCCTTAAAACCGATGCGGGCCAAATCTTCCATTCATTCTATCCTATCTAAGACGTGTTTGCGTAGGGCTTGGGGGCATAGATCGGCCAGAGAACAGACAAAGCGGTAATCAGAGCCAGACGATTTGAACCAGTTGATTGCTTTCCGTTTATCGTTCAATCGTTCTTCGGATAGCTTACCAGTTGCGAGCGCATCATTCATTGCGGTGATTACGACCGCGCGCCACAACTCAACAGCCACGAACGAACTGCCCGCCGTTGATCAGTGCGCGCCAATCAGGTTTGTTCGAATGCCATTGCAGATTTCGGAAGAATGCCAATTCGCCAAACGCAGGACTTCCAACGCAAGCTGCAACCGTGCGCACCGCATCGGCTTCGTTTTGATACCAGATCGAATTGAATTGACGCTTTCCCAACCCGCCATAGACCGAAGCATAGCACGCAAATATCGTGGCTAGGTCATATGCGTTGGCAAACAGAACGACCTGATCGGGCAGATTCGAACCCCGGATTGATACAACCTTTGCATGAGTGCGCGTATTTCTCGCCACATCGCCAGCAAGCAAGTCGATGCGAGGACAGGCAAGCGCCAGCTTTTTAGCGTGTGGCGTATCAACGACGATGAAATGTTCAGTTTGCAAGTTAACTAGCAGCGACCATTTGCGGATGAATAGATAAGGGGCTTGTTCCATCACGCATCTTTCATCTGAAGGTAAAGAGTTTGCAGATCGGATTCGCTCATGGTGTTAGGAAGAGAATCCGATATTTGATAAGGGTGTGTTCCGTTCATCGTCGCAAGCCATTGCTGTTCGGACGGGGTGTCGCGCAGATAGATTTGGCGTTCGTAAGCTGCGAGCGGACACAACAATTCCTCAATCGGCTTTCCGAATAATGCTGCACGTTCTGCGGCACGGGCTTCAACAACCGCTGCAACAGCGTCCAATTTTGCCAACAGTCGAGCGGCTTTGCCCATCAGATCGCACCACCCTGTAACAGCGCGGTAAGCTGTTCAACGCGCTGTTCAAGAACGGAAATTTTTTCGAGCGATTCAAGTTTCTCAAGGACAGAAGCAATGGCGCGGGCTTCGTCCGTTGAAAAGTCGCCGTGTTCCAGATGGTCACGGATTCCATCGGGCGTGGCATCGACTTCTAGAACACGACCAGCCGGGAGTAGGCGGTTCAATACGAACTCGACGGCTCTCTGTTCGCCCGCTGCCAAATTATTGATAAGCGCGGCCCACGCTGCGGGCGCGAGTTCATGAAGCTTTTCCACCGATTCGCGGGTCAGGCGATTTTTAGACCCTTTGACGCGACCCGGCCCGCGTGCAAACGTCCCGTTTGAATTACGAACGGCCATAGACATGTGGTTATCTGTTGCATCCTGTGTCATCGTTTCAAATCACTTCAATTTGCCAACCGCGTTCATTGCGCAGCCAATCAACAACGGCTTGCGTCTGGTAGCAGCCATTTGTCGATTTAGGCATTCCGTGACGCTTGCGGTAATAGGCTGCAAGCTGATACGAAATTCCGAAATTCAGCGCGAGTTGGCCCGCGCTGATAGTTTCGGACGCAACGATTCGGATATGCTTAGTCATCCGATGCAAGCCCAGCCTCTTTCAGCACGTCCATTGCGGAAAGCCCGGTCAAGACCGATACGGCGCGCAAGATTTGCTTCAAGTAATCTTCCGCCAGTTCCAGCGTTTCAGCGCGATGGGTCAGCTTATCAACCGCTTTTTGCGCAAGGGCTTCAGCGCGCTGGTCGTCGTTCCCAGATTCGGTCAAGTTCTCGGGCGTGCTTTGACGGGGCAGAACCAGATTCGATTTCTTGACGTGATTGAGAACGATCCAACGTTGTTCAAATTTTTCCCAAATCCGATCATCAACGGCGAAGTAATCTGGACCCACTTCATAGCAAGCACAAGCGAGTTCATAGTTCGCATTGTTCAGGCTGGCGATGCGATTGGGAGCGTCTTGAGCGAACACACGCCGCCGCAAATCCGAGCGGACGATTGGCGACGGGGCTTTCGATTCGTCCAACCGCGCCATTTCAATTCGAGCCAGCTTCACCGCAGCATGTTCTTTCTGAACAGCCTTCACGGCTGAAACGAAGCCGGGCAACATCATGCGTCCGGTCTTTTCCTTTTCAGCCGTGAATTTTGCACCAGTCAGACCGTCACGAAATTCATCGGCCAGCCGGTTGAGATAACCGACGACCGCCTGATTGTGCGCGCGCAGGGTCGGGCCGATCTCAGCATATTCCTCGACCACTCGGGGCAGGAATACGGACAGCCGCGCGCCGTCAATTTGGACGGCGGTAACGCCGCCTCGGTCAGATGCGTTGTGGGTCACGGTGAAAGACATAGGAACCTCTAAAAGGATTGCTGGGCTTTGTAGAATACAACCTATGCGGGTGTTGTGACCCAAGCAAGAAAAATCGTAAAACCCCTTGACATGTTTTTTCACTTGTGAGTGCGATCTAATTGAAACCGAATCGTTTCAGTTTGGGCGGTTCGTTGGATAGGCTGAATTCAAAACATCGCCAAATCGTTGTGATATTGGCGAACTATGGCGGATGATTTGTCCGCTTACCGCGTTGCGCATCGCAGGGACGCTGAACTGGGCGCGGTAGGTTCAGCCTGCAACGATAAATAATAATAAGCTTATAAATCTTGCTTTGGTTTTTTGGTTGTTTTTTGGTTAGCGTAAGTCGTTGTTTTTCTTAAATTATAACCAAATAACCAAATAACTAAATATTATAGAGAGAGAAAGAAAGATAGATATGACGTAGAACACCACCGTCCATCTGCTGCCCTGCCACCCGTGGGGAATGTGGGGAATTTTTTGGTTTTTGGTTTGCTGGTTATAATCAAGCGAAATCAATTACTTAAGAAAACCAAAAAATTTCGGGTTTGGTTTTTGGTTATTTCATGGAAAAAAACGGGGCCTAGACCCCGTTCATTTCTCAACCGTGATAACCTTGATCGGCCATGTAGTGCTGCAATGATCGCCATTCACCCAATCGGAACAGGCGCGGGGTGTATCCGCGTTCTTGAATGATCGGTGTTGAGTGGCGTCCGATTAGCTTCCCGCCCAGATCGTCGGTGATGGCCTTGGTGATTGCTTGCGTGCTGTAGTCGCGTTTCAGCATATCGCGCACCATGTCCCGATTGATCCAACCGCCTCTGAAGCCCGGCGCTTCGGCCTCTATCGCGTCCATGATCGCGGAAGCAATCGGCCCAAGCCCTGCCGTCACGGCTTCGGCATGGCTGGACGTGCGAGGCGCACGCATCGGCAGCCCGCCGCGCTCAATCCGATAGTTCATCAGATAGTCTGCAACGATCTTCAGACCGGCGCGCGCCCCGTCCGCGTCCAGCCAGCCGAACAACGCTCGGAAATAGTCATCATTCATCCCGCGCGCCTCAATGTCCGAGACGGATTGAATTGCGCTGTAGAACACGGCAAACCGGCGTGAGTTGTCGTTGATCGGGATGGCGTCCTTGTGGTTCGAAAAGAACAGCCAGTTGCCGGGGTTGTCGGCTTGCACTTGATCCTTGCCTTTGCCTTGCAGTTCGATTTCGCGTTCTGAAACGATTGGTTTAAGAACTTCAACCATATCGCGTTTTTCATCGGTTCGGATTTCGTCCGCAACGAAGAATAGCTTTTGATCCATCCAGCCATTGAACTTTGCACCGCTATCGTTCAGCAGCTTTGCGTTCGGAAAGTAAGTGTAGCTGTGACCTATCACATGTTGCATGATCAACTTGAACACGCCTTTTCCGACGCCTTCAGCAGATTGAATGAGCAAAGCCCATGGGATTTTGTGGCCGGGATATTTTGCGTTATGCGCCAGATACTCAACAAGAATTCGTTGGTCGTTAGCGTCAGGAAGCACAAGCGAAAGATGTTTCAAGAATGGCGACGGATCGCCTTTCATGGTTGCGATTTTGGCCGGTCGATAAATATTGATCGCCATTCGGCCTAATTCGTCCTCTGTTATCATTCCGAAATTCTCATTCGGATTGAAGCGCGGATAGTCGATTTTCGGGACGGTCCAGAACACCGAACGAGTTGCCGCTTTCCAAGGTTCATCGGATGGCGCGCCGGTCGGGTTGATGACGAACCGCTTGCCGCCATATTTGGCATTAAATGCGGTTTGGTTCATCGTTCCGAACGGGGTGAACATGTAGCCCGTTGACGATATGAATGCACAACCTGCGAACCAACTCTTGCATTCGTCCGCTGTCAGGATCGCGCCGTATTGCGAATTCAACGGGTGCGCGCCAGCTTCCCAAGGCGACACGGCATTGCCCGAGCCGGATTGAGGCGACGGCACGACCGGCACGGGTTGCGGGGGAACCGAGCCGGGTTGAGGCGGCAGAGGCCGCACCGGAACCGCCTGCGCGCCATGGAACAGGTAAGCGCCGTTCAAGCTGGGGTTTTGGCGCAGCAGCCCCTTCCAGCCTATTTCCGTGTCGGTGATGCTGTCCCAATGTTTCAGGTTGTAATCGCGCCCCTTTGAATCGTTCCCGAACCGCTCACACCATGCCAACCAGCGTTCGCGCAGCATGTCTGGTTCGGCCACGTTCCAGCCCGCTTGCTTATACGCGGCGGTGAAGGCGATGAATTCCGGGTGAGACATGCCGTCAATGGGCATCGTATCCAGCGCGTGCCAAAGCCAATCCGCAGACGGCGCGGCAAGAGTCGGATCGCCCAGCTTGTGCCGCGTGCCGGTCGTGCTGTCGTCTATGGCGGTGATATGCGCCAGCGTGGCGGCAAGCTGGCCGGGGTCGCACCGATGCCCATAGCCGGGCGCTTGGTAGCATGTGACCAGATGCGGCGCGCCCTTGCGGTGATAGAAACCCGGCACGCGCAGGACGCGCGTTGCGTCAATAACTGCCGGGTCGCCTTCGTAGAACTGGCGCAGCTTGCGTTGAACCGTTTTGAACCATTCGTTGTCCCGATAAGTCGTCACCGTCCAATAGACGTGGAACTTGTTCGGGCTTGTCTGGACGTAAAATTGCGGCGGCATCGGATGTTGCAGCGCCCGTTGCGAGTTCTGCGGCGCGTTCAGATTGTCCAAATCAACGACTTGCGCACGAATGGACGCGACATGTTCAAGCGTGTCGGTTTTGACGCCATTTTCAAGCGGTCGCCCATCAACGCCATATCCGAAACCGTCCATTTCGTTAACGGTCGCGAAGATGCCGTAACCGTTCGCGTTGAAGTTGCACGCTTCGTTCCAGATCGCAGACAACGTTCCGCGACGTTTGATCGCAGCGCGCCCCTGATAGTGCCCCGCGGCGTGGTGTAGGAGCGCCGACCCTCGGAGAGGTCAGGGCTTGTTCAGGTGGCCACGGCGGGCAGCCTGACGGTTGGATTGTCGGTCACACGGGCGAGCGTTTCAAGGCTCATG
>NZ_WMII01000009.1 GCF_009711265.1 Paracoccus shanxieyensis
ATACATCAACGGCTTCTATAACCCGCGCCGTCGGCACTCAGCATTGGGAGGCAAAAGCCCCTTGGCCTTTGAACGCCACGTGGCCTAAACGAGCACTCGGAGCGGCACAAATACGCGACAGGTCCACTAGCTGGCCGAGCATCACCCGAATTTCGGCGGGCGAGAGCGAGCGGTCTTTGGGCACGAACGTCGCGATCGACGCCGGCCCGACCTCTTCGGCGGGGTTCGACACCTTCTCCCCGTGCAGCTTTGCGAAGGCGAAGACGAGCTTCACGATGTCACGAACATGGACCGCCGTGGCCGGCGCTCCCCGCTTCTTCACCTTGTCGCACATCCCCCGAAGATCCTCGGGCGTGATTTCCGTCAGCAGCCGATTGCGGAACGTCGGCAGGATGTCCCGCTCGTAGATCGAGCGGCGCATCGCGCGGGTGCTTTCGGCCATCCGGTGCTCTTGCAGCCAGCGTTCGCCAAACTCGCCGAAGCTCTTTGCTTCCTTGATGCGGCGCTTCTCGCGTTGCTTCTCCTGGGCAGGCGACCGCCCTTCCTGAATCGAACGCTGCGCGTCGATCAGCTTTTCCCGCGCACGGGCCAGAGAGAGGCCCGCCGGCCCGTATCGGCCGAGAGTCAAGGTCTCGCGTCGACCGTGCATACGGTAGTCATAGCGGAACACGACGGCGCCCGACGGATTCACAACGACATACATACCGTCACGGTCAGAGACCTTGTATAATTTATCCTTTGGTTTCAGTGCCTTGATTGCCGCATCGGTAAGCATCGGACCCTCCTGGATCGTTCAAAAAACGCCAGAGAGCCCCAAAAAATACCGTCAGGCCAAAACCGACCAGTCTTGACGGAGGATTATCCTTTATTCTCAATGGAATAAGGTCGAAAAAATACCGTCACAAGCTCTCTAGGCCATGACGGTATATGCAAATCTGCGATGTCACAAGACGCCCCATACCGTCAGCTCCGCTGTCGATCGCGAGGCTTTCCCAACGATTGACGGCGAAAGACGCCGGAGAGAAAGTCCTTCATTTTCAGCGCTTTATGGAGATTAATCGGCGGTTATCGGCGGCGTTTGGGTAAGCGCGAATCATTCCCATTCGATCGTGCCCGGCGGCTTCGAGGTGATGTCATAGGTGCAGCGGTTGATGCCCTTGACCTCATTGATGATCCGCGTCGCCGTCTCACCCAGAAACTCATGCGAGAAGGGGTAATAATCGGCCGTCATCCCGTCGACACTGGTGACTGCCCGCAAGGCGCAGGCATAGTCATAGGTGCGCCCGTCGCCCATCACGCCGACGGTGCGGACGGGAAGGATGGCGACAAAGGCCTGCCAGATATCGTCATAAAGCCCATGCTTGCGGATCTGGTCGATGAAGACCGCATCCGCCTTGCGCAGGATCTCCAGCTTTTCGCCGGTGATCTCGCCGGGGCAGCGGATGGCAAGTCCGGGGCCGGGGAAGGGGTGGCGGCCGATGAACTTGGCGGGCAGGCCAAGCTCGCGACCAAGCGCCCGCACCTCGTCCTTGAAAAGCTCGCGCAAGGGCTCGACCAGTTTCAGGCCCATCTTCTCGGGCAGACCGCCGACATTGTGGTGCGACTTGATGGTGACCGAGGGCCCGCCGCTGAAGCTGACCGATTCGATCACGTCGGGGTAAAGCGTGCCCTGCGCCAGAAACTCAGCACCCTCGATGCCATTGGCATATTTCTGGAACACGTCGATGAACAGCTTGCCGATGGTCTTGCGCTTGACCTCGGGGTCGCTCACGCCTTCCAGCGCACCGATGAACAGATCGGCCTCGTCGGCATGGATCAGGGGAATGTTGTAATTGTCGCGGAACATGGTGACGACTTCGTCGGCCTCGTTCAGCCGCAGCAAGCCGTGATCGACAAAGACGCAGGTCAGCTGATCGCCAATGGCCTCATGGATCAGGACCGCGGCCACCGAACTGTCGACGCCGCCCGACAAGCCGCAGATCACCTTGCGGTCGCCGACCTGCTCGCGGATCTTGCGCACGGCTTCGTCGCGATAGCTGGCCATGGTCCAGTCGCCGGTGAATCCGGCCATGCGCACGAAATTCTCCAGCATGGTGCGGCCATTCGGGGTGTGATGCACCTCGGGATGGAACTGCACGGCAAAGAACTTGCGCGATTCGTCGGCAATCATCGCAAAAGGCGCATTGGGCGACACGCCAATGACCTCAAAGCCCGGCGCAAGGCTGGTCACCCGGTCGCCATGGCTCATCCAGACCTCTTCGCGGCCGGTGCCGAACAGGCCCGCAAAGATCCCGTCACGGGTATGTCCCTCGGCGGGCGCGACGAAGGCGCGGCCATATTCGGCATGGTGACCGGCTTCGACGCGGCCGCCCAGCTGCTCCATCATGACCTGCTGGCCGTAACAGATGCCAAAGACCGGCACGCCAAGATCGAACAGGGATTGCGGTGCGCGGGGCGAACCCTCCTGCGTCACCGAGGCAGGCCCCCCCGACAGGATCACCGCCTGCGGAGCAAAGCTTTTCAGAAAGGCGTCATCGACCGTGTTGAACGGATGGATTTCGCAATAGACATTCAACTCACGCAAGCGGCGCGCGATAAGCTGCGTCACCTGAGAGCCGAAATCGACGATGAGAAGGCGCTGATGCTGGGTCATGGCACGGCTTTAGGCCGCGTCAATGCCGTTCGCAAGGGGCAAGCATCGGCTCTTATGGTATCGTCGCATGGGTATTTGAAAAACAAGGAATGCCGTTCAGGCGCATCGCTCAAAGCCTCCTTGTTTTTCAAATACCCATGCAGGTGTCACCACAAGCGCGATCAGCGCCAGAGATTGCCCAGAGCCTCGACCGGATCATCCTCGGCCCAGATCTCACCGCCAAGGGCGATGAAGTCGCTGATGGGGGCAAGCTGGCCGATCAATGCGGGCGTCAGGGCACCTTCGGCAACGACCGGCACCTCGATCATCTCGGACCACCACTGGAACAGATCCAACTCGGCGATATCTCCATGGCCAAGCGCGGTCGCGCGGCAGGGACCGAAGCTGACATAATCTGCGCCGGCTTCGGCGGCATTCATCCCGTCATGACGCGAGGTGCCACAGAACGCACCCACGATGGCATCGGCGCCAAGTTCCTTGCGGGCATAGCGCACGCTGCGCGCGCCGTCGGTCAGATGCACGCCGTCAAGGCCGTGGCGGCGCGCCAGTTCGACGTGATCGTCGATGACCACCGCCACATCGCGAGCATGCGCGATCTCACGTGCAAGATCGGCCAGCCGGCCCAGATCTTCCTCACTTCCGGCGCCGGGAATGCGCAGGCAGGCCACCGGGAAGCGGTCCAGCACATCCGCCAGCAACGGACCCACCGTCGAGGCCGCCGCGCCGACCGGCGTGATTAGGTAAAGTTGCGGCGAATTCGGCTGGTCGTCTGTCATGGCACTGTCATCCTGAGGCTTCACGGGTCAGATAGCGCAGGCAAGCGCGCCTTGCCAGTGCCTCACGGTAAGGATATGGCCGCGCGCATGGAACCCGCGATCATCCTTGTACGCCCGCAGATGGGCGAGAATATCGGCGCTGCCGCCCGCGCCATGCTGAATTTCGGTCTGAGCGACATGCGACTGGTCGCGCCGCGCGACGGCTGGCCCAATCCCAAGGCCATCGCCATGGCTTCGGGCGCGGCGGGGCAGGTGCTGGATCAGGCGCGGGTCTATCCGAGTTTGGCCGAGGCGATGGCCGATATCGATTACGCCTATGCCACGACCGCGCGGGGGCGCGAGCTGACCAAACCCGTGCTGACCCCCGCAACCGCGATGCAGGACGCGCGCGCGCGCACCGCAGCGGGGGTACGCACCGCGATCATTTTCGGTCCCGAACGCGCGGGGCTGGAAAATGACGATGTGGCGCGGGCCAATGCGATCATCACCGTGCCGGTCAATCCCGATTTTCCGTCGCTGAACCTTGCGCAGGCGGTGCTGCTGAATGGCTATGAATGGTCGCGCGAGACCCTGCCGCCCGAACCTGCGCCGCATGGCCGCCGCCCCGATGGCGAGGTTCCCGCCACCCGGATCGAAATCGAGAAACTGGCCGATCACTGGGAGGAGCGGCTGGCCGATGCGGGCTTCTTCTTCCCCGAGGAAAAGGCCCCGGCGATGAAGCTGACGCTGCGCAACCTGTGGTCGCGACTGCCGCTGACCCGTGCGGATACCCGGATCTTTCACGGCATGCTGCGACAACTGGTCCGTCGCGACTGATTGATTTCCGGGCCTCGTCCGGTCAAGGTCCGGCACAAAAGGCAAGGAAGCTGACATGGCAAGACGTCCCGTCTTTCACGAAGTCACCGAAACCACTCCGCGCAGCACGCCCGCAGGCGGGATGATCGACGCCGGGCACAAGACCGGCCGCGGCTGGGTGCGCGTCTGGCTGATGCTGCTGTTCGTCATGGTCGTGGCGATGATCGCGCTTGGCGGGGCGACACGGCTGACCGGCTCGGGGCTGTCCATCACGGAATGGAAGCCGGTGACCGGGGCGATCCCGCCGATGGATGCCGCGACCTGGGCGGCCGAGTTCGAGAAATACAAGCAGATCCCGCAATTCGCGCAGGTCAATCCCGACATGGATCTGGCGGGGTTCAAGCAGATCTATTGGTGGGAATGGTCACACCGTCTGCTGGGGCGGCTGGTTGGGCTGGTCTGGGCGCTTGGCTTCGTCGTCTTTCTGGCCACCAAGCGCATCCCCACGGGCTGGACGCCGCGCCTGCTGGCGTTGGGGGCCATGGGTGGCGCGCAGGGGGCGATCGGCTGGTGGATGGTGCATTCCGGCCTGTCGGGGGAAATGGTGCGCGTGGCCTCATACCGGCTGGCGATCCATCTGGGCATCGCCTTCGCCATCCTTGGGCTGATCGCATGGCTGGTCCTGTCGCTGGGCCGGTCCGAGGCCGAGCTGATGCGCGCCCGACGCGCCGGTGAGCGGAAGCTTTTTTCGATGACGACCGGGCTGATGCATCTGGCCTTCGTGCAGATCCTGCTGGGCGCGCTGGTGGCGGGGATCGACGCGGGACGCGCCTATACCGGCTGGCCGACCATGGGCGGCGAATGGATCCCGACCGAGATCTGGGACACGACACTGGGCTGGCGCAACTTTTTTGAAAACCCGGCGCTGGTGCAGTTCGTGCACCGCATGGTCGCCTATCTGCTGACGATCTTTGCCGTGGTGGTGTTCCTGCGGGCGCGCCGCTCGCCGCATCCGGTGACGCGGGGGGCCTATGTCGCGATGATCGCCGCTGTTGCGGTGCAGGTGCTGCTGGGGATCATGAACGTGCTTCACGCCTCGCCCTTGCCCTTGGCGCTTGCCCATCAGATCGGAGCGGTGGCACTCTTCACCCTGATCCTGCGTGCGCGCCACCACGCCCGCTATCCTTATGAAACCTCGGTCCGGGGAACCATCAGATGAGCGCTTTTGACGATCTTCTTGCCTTCCAGCGCCAGACCGAGGCGCTGTCCTCGGTTGCCGAGCGTCTGGGTTGGGATCAGGAAACCGTGATGCCGCGCGGCGCCGTCGAACAGCGCAGCGAGGAAATGGCCGCCATGGAAGCGGTGCTGCACGAACGCCGCACCGACCCGCGCATCGGCGAATGGCTGGATCAGGCCCAGCCCGAGGATGCCGAGGATCAGCGCATCCTTGACCTGATCGCGCGCGACCATCGCCGTGCCTCGCGCATCCCCGCGCGGCTGGCGATGGAACTGGCGCGGCAGACCTCGCTGTCGCAGGGCGTCTGGGCCGAGGCCCGCGCCAAGGATGCGCCCGATGATTTCCTGCCGGTGCTGAACGACATCGTGATGCTGAAGCGCGAGGAAGCCGCCGCGCTGGCCGATGGGGGCGATCTTTACGATGCGCTGCTGGACGATTACGAGCACGGCACGACGCAGGCCGAAATCGCCACGCTGTTCGACGCCATGCGTCCCCGGCTGGTGGCGCTGCGCGAGGATGTGCTGGGCGCCGAATATCAGCCGCAGGCACTCAGCGGAGATTTTCCGCAAGAAACCCAGCTGCGTCTGGCCCGCGCCTGCGCGACGGCCTACGGCTATGACTGGACACGGGGCCGCATGGATATTGCCGTGCATCCCTTCAGCTCGGGCCGCTGGCAGGACAGCCGCATCACAACGCGGGTGGTCGAGACCGATCCCTTCAACTGCATCTATTCGACCATCCATGAGGTCGGGCATTCCAGCTATGAGCTTGGCATCGACAGCGATTACGCCTTCACGCCGCTGGGCCGTGGCGTGTCGATGGGCGCGCATGAAAGCCAAAGCCGGATCTATGAAAACCAGATCGGCCGGGGGCGGGCCTTCTCGGGCTGGCTGTATCAGCGCATGGCCGATGCCTTTGACGGGCTGTCCGTGCCCGATGCCGATGCGTTGTACGCCACCGTCAACCGCGTGACGCCCGGCTTCATCCGGACCGAGACCGATGAGGTGCAGTATAACCTGCATGTCATGCTGCGCTTTGATCTGGAACGCGACCTGATCGCGGGCCGTCTGGACACGAATGATCTGGTCGAGGCATGGAACGCCCGCTTCCTCAAGGATTTCGACGTGGCTGTGGACCGTCCGGCGAATGGCGTTTTGCAGGACGTGCATTGGGCGGTGGGGCTTTTCGGCTATTTCCCGACCTACGCGCTGGGGAACGTCTATGCCGGCTGCCTGAATGCCGCCATGCGCGACGCGGTCCCGGACCTCGACCGTTTCCTTGCTGCCGGAGACGCGGGCCCCGCCGTCGAATGGCTGCGCGAAAACATGCAGCGCCACGGCGGGCTGTATCCGCCGCGCGAATTGATCGAACGCGCCACCGGCGCAGAGATCAGCGAATTGCCGTTGCTGGATTATCTGGAGCAAAAATTCGGCGGCATCTACCGGCTGTAACTGTCGCATGGGTATTTGGAAAACAAGGAAGACCAGAGGCGTTTGCTTCGGCTTCCTTGTTTCTTAAATACCCATTCCACGTTTCGACAGGCGCAACCAGATGCCGTTCTTGCCCCGCAGCGTCAGGCGCATGATCGGCACCGCGCGACGGCTGCCTGCGGCGACGCGGTAGCGCTGCATCAGGGCGGCCAGGATCAGCGGCCCCTCGATCATCGCGAAGCCTGCGCCGGGGCAGGCGCGCGCCCCGGTCGAGAAGGGGATGAAGGCGTCGCGCATGCAGGTCTTGCCGTTTTCGGTGTTCCAGCGGGATGGGTCGAAGCCATCCGGGTTCTGCCACAGGCGCTGGTGGCGGTGCAGATGCCATGGCGACAGCACGAGTTGCGCACCCTTTGGTGCCTTGCGGTCGCGTAATGTCTCGGTATGGCGGCATTCGCGCACGGTCATGGCGACCGGCGGGTAAAGCCGCAACGATTCGCGGAAGACGGCGCGCGCAAGCTTGAGGTTCTTGACCGAGACAAAGTTGGGGGACAGGTGCTGATTGGCCTCATGGGCCAGCCTGTCCTGCCATTCCGGGTTCTCGGCCAGAAGATACAGCGCCCATGCCAGCGCCGAGGCGCCGGTTTCGTGACCGGCCAGAAAGAAGGTGGCGATCTCGTCGATCGTCTCGCGGTCATCGAAGGTGGTGTTCGTCACCGGATCTGGGGTGGTCATGATCTTTGTCGCCAGATCGGCGGGGGCGGTGCCATCCGCGATCTCTTCGGCGCGTCGGGCGACAAGATCGTGGATCAGCCCCCTGATACGTCTGGCGCTTTCTTTCGTGCGGGCCGAGTGGATGCGCAGCCATTTCGGCAGCGCCATCAGCCCGCCCAGATTGACCATGGGCTGCGCGTCCTGATGATCCCGGAACGCCTGAAACACCTGCATGGCCGCGTCATCCTCGATCGGGATCGAGAACAGCGTGCGGAAGATCACATCCGCCGCCACATGGCTGGTCTGCGGTTCTATGTCGATTTCCCGGCCATCGGCCAGCGGGTCCAGCCGCGCGACGATGGCTTCGGATGCGGCCCACATTTGCGGGTATGCCTCGCGCAGGCGGCCGCCCTCGAAGGCAAGGTCGATGATGCGCCGTTGCCGCAGCCATGTCGCGCCGTTCGAGATGAAGCTGGAATTGCCCAGCAGCGGTTCCAGCCCTGCCGCCATGCGCGGGCTTTTCGGGAAATCCATCGGGCGGCGCTTCAGGATCAGGTCGATCAGTTGCGGATCGTTGCAGGTGAAGCTGTGGATGAACGGGCCGCGGAATTCGGCCATCCATGCGCGATACAGCTTGTCGGATTGCGCCGACAGGATGTCGCGGCGGAAATCGCGGATGAAGCGCCAGACCGAGGCGCGGCCCTGACGTGAGGCGGGTTTCGGCGGGATCATGTCGCGGTGAACCGATTTGCAGCGCGGGTGATGCGGCCGGGAGAGTGGTGGCGCTGCGCAAAACGCTGCTGCAGCGGGATCGGCCCGGCGGTGATGGCGAAATAATCATAGTCTCCGGGGCGGTCGAAGGCGCAGAGATACTGAAAATGCAGCCGGAACCAGTGGCCCTTCAAGCTTGCCTGCTTTTCGGGGGACAGCGTTTGCTTGAACGCACCGGAAAGCACCAGCGGGTGGCGCTGATCGGCCGGGGCCACACCTGAAACCGCCACCGGATCGCACAGCCCGAAACAGCAGGCATCGCCCGGCGCGCTGACATCGACCCATGCCAGCTCGTCCCGCGTCGACAGAAAGCGCAGATCGGCGCGCAGCTGGTTCGCACGCGGCAGATATGACGCCATCGGCACGACATGGCCCAGCGACAGATAGGACAGCCGCGCCCCCTGCGGCACGCGCCCCGCGCGGATCAGATCGGCCAGCACCGACACCCCCAGATAGGCGCCGGAACTGTGGCCGACGACCAGCACCTCGTCCCAATCCTCGCCCAGCACCTTGGCGATGCGGTCGCTGAACTGCGCCAGCCGTTCGCGCAGCGCCGGGGGATAGGCGCCCATGTCACGGGCGGTGAAGGCATAGTCATGCATCAGATAATAGGCAAAGATCCGGCCATCGATGCGCCGCCACATCAAAAGCCCGGCCCATGTCACCGCCGCCATCACCGGAAGCGCGATCCATGCGCCAAGCCCCGTCAGGCGGCCAAGCCCCCAGCCAAGCCCCGCACCCACCAGCAGCGCCAGAAGCAACTGGCCCAGCAGCACCACCACCGGGTAAAGCGCCGCGATCACCGGGCCGCGCCGCAGCCGCATCAGACGAAACAGCGCACCCGTGCCGATATAGGCCCATGCGGTGCGCGCCAGCTGACCATAGGTCGCGGCGATCGACTGGCCCATCGAGCCTGCGACGATATCGGCCCAGACCAGCACCTCGATTTCGCTTTCGGCCGTCATGCCGCCGAACTGGGCCGTGACGCCCCAGCCAAAGCCCGTGCGGTCGCGACGCGCGCCGAAATCCAGCGCATAGCCGGAAATGCGCGCCTGTTCTGCGCCCTCGCGCTTGTAAAGCTCGCGGTAGCGGCGCGGCGGAATCGGGTCATATCCGGGGATATAGAGGACGCGGCGGCGAAAGGGGCGGGTCATCTGAACTCGGAGGTTTTGCAACCGCAGCATAATGCAATCGTTCGCCGCCACAAGTCAGAGGATGTTCCATCGCGCTTCCAGTTTCTCGATCGCCTCGATCCGGGCCTGCGTCTTGGGATGCGACAGCAGCCATGCCGGCGCGGTGGCGCGTCCGCCCGACAGTTTTTCAAGCTTGCGGAACAGATCCTTTTGCGGCTTGGTGCCAAGCCCGGCCTTGACCATCAGCGCGCTGGCAAAGGCATCGGCCTCGAATTCGTCCTGCCGCGACAGGCGCGCGGCGACGGCGGCGGCGGCAAGGTTGGCGATCCAGCCGCCGATGCCGGGCAGGAAGCGGCCAAGCACGCCCGCCAGCACCATGCGGATGGCGTTCTGGCCCGCGAAATCCACCATCCGCCTGCGGGAATGGCCATGGGCGACATGGCCCAGCTCATGCGCGATGACCGAGGCAAGCTCGGCCTCGGTCACGTCATTGGCGTCCAGACGGTCCAGAAAGCCCCGGGTCAGAAAGATGCGGCCATCGGGCGCCGCAAGGCCGTTGACCTGCGGGATTTCATAGACATGCGCCTTGACCGGCGGCAGGTCCATGGCGCGGCCCAGACGTTCCAGCATCGGCGTCAGCCGGGGATGGGTCAGCGGCGTGGATTTCTCGCGCAGTTCGGCCTTCAGCCGATACAGCGAGAAAAACCACATCGCGGCGGCGTAAAGGATGATCAGCAGGATCGGGGTATATCTAAGCATCTGCCGAATATGGCGTGGCGCGCGCCGTTAGCCAAGCAGCCGCATGGCCTGCGTCAGCCCCTGCAGGGTCAAAGGCTGCATCCGCCCGTCAAAGATCTGTTCGATCATCGCGATGGATTGCGTCTGGCGCCAATGCGGCTGCGGCACCGGGTTCAGCCACACATGATCGGGCCATGTCTCGCGCAGGCGGCGCAGCCAGACCTCGCCCGCCTCGGGGTTCCAGTGTTCGTTCGCGCCACCCGGCACCGCGATCTCATAGGGCGACATCGAGGCATCGCCCACGACAATCGCCTTATAGTCGCGGCCAAAGCGGTTCAGCACATCCCATGTCGGCACGGTTTCGGTCCAGCGGCGGCGGTTGTCGCGCCGCAGGCCTTCATAGAGGCAGTTGTGGAAATAGAAATGTTCCAGATGCTTGAACTCGGCCCGCGCCGCCGAGAACAACTCATCCACGCGGCGGGCGTGATCGTCCATGCTGCCGCCGACATCCAGAAACAGCAGCACTTTCACGGCATTGCGCCGCTCGGGGCGGGTCTGCACATCGATATAGCCATGTTCGGCGCTGGCGCGGATGGTGCCGGGCAGATCCAGTTCCTCGGCCGCGCCGTGGCGCGCCCATTGCCGCAGCCGTTTCAGCGCCACCTTGATGTTGCGGGTGCCAAGATCGACCGAATCGTCGAAGTCGCGAAACTCGCGCCGGTCCCAGACCTTGACGGCGCGGCGATGGCGGCTTTCGTCCTGCCCGATGCGGATGCCTTCGGGGTTATAGCCGTAAGCGCCAAAGGGCGAGGTGCCCGCCGTGCCGATCCATTTATTGCCACCCTGATGACGGGTTTTCTGTTCGGCCAGCCGCTCGCGTAGTCGCCGCATCAATTCGTCGAAGCTGCCGGGGCCTTCGATCCGGGCGCGCTCTTCGGGGGTCAGCAGCTTTTCGGCCAGCTTTTCCAGCCAGTCACGGGGCAGGGTGGTCTGGTCCACCAAGGCCTCGACCGGGATGTCGTCCAGCCCGGCGAAGCTTTCGGCGAAGGCGCGGTCGAAACGGTCGATATGGGCTTCGGACTTGACCAGCGTGGCGCGCGACAGATGATAGAACCCCTCGGGGCTCCAATCCGACAGACCGGCCTGCAGTCCGGCCAGAAGGTCCAGATATTCCCGCAGGCTGGCGGGCACTCCATGCCGACGCAGACTGTCAAGGAAAGGCGTGAACATCAGGTCATCCGGCTGATCAGCACGGTCAGGAACAGGCCCAGAATGGCCAGCCCCATGGCATGGGCCGCGGCATATTGCAGCTTGTCGGCCCGCGCGCCGCCGCGTTTTGCGGCCCGCATCCAGCCGATCAAGGCGCCCAGAAGAAATCCAGCGATCACGATCATATCCCTGCGATAGCCCCCGAAGCAGCCCCTGTCGAGAGGCAACCCCTTGAACAGGCATTGGGGGCGGGTTAACTTCAATGCAACTTGTCATCGGAGGGCGTGCACATGACGCCCAAGCGTCCCGCGGGTGCGGACGCGTTCCCGAGGAAAACGGTCGAGCCTTTCGTCACCCGCCCGGCCGAGGACGGGCCGCTTTACGCGGCGCTGGATCTTGGCACCAACAGTTGCCGGATGCTGATTGCCCGACCGATGGGCAGCCAGTTTCAGGTAGTTGACAGCTTCTCGAAGCCTGTCCAGCTGGGGCAGGGTCTTGAGGCATCCGGCAGGCTGTCGCGCCCCTCAATGGCGCGGACGGTCCATGCCTTGCAGGTGTGCCGGCGCAAGCTTGAGGCGCATGACGTGACGCGCATGCGTCTTGTCGCGACCGAGGCCTGCCGCCGTGCCCGCAACAGCCGCGATTTCCTGCGGCTGATCCGGCGCGAAACCGGGCTGCCGGTCGAGATCATCGACGCCGAGGAAGAGGCGCGGCTGGCGGTGATTTCCTGCGCGCCTCTGGTCAGTCACCGGACCGAGCAGCTTCTGGTCGTGGATATCGGCGGCGGCTCGACCGAACTGGTCTGGATCGATCTTGAGGATGTCGAGCCGACCGAGCGCCCGCGCGCCATCATGCGGCTGTCCGACGGGTTCCGTCAGCCGCTGCCGGGCGGCGCGCGGGTGGTCGACTGGATCAGCGTGCCGCTGGGCGTGGCGACGCTGCGCGACCAGTTCGACGATGTCGAGGACGATCAGGGGCGTTTCGCGCTGATGTCGTGGCATTTCGAGGAGATGCTGTCGGATTTCAGCCCCTATGCGCTGGCCCAGAACATGCAGGAAAATTTTCAGGTGATCGGCACATCCGGCACCGTCACCACGGTGGCGGCCAGCCATCTGGGGCTGCGGCGCTATGACCGGACCAAGGTGGACGGGTTGACCATGACCTCGGCGCAGATCGACCGGGTGATCCGCGATTACCTGTCGCTGGGCCCCGAGGGGCGGCGCATCGATCCGCGCATCGGCCGCGAGCGGCATGCGCTGATCATGTCGGGCGCGGCGATCTTGCAGACCCTGATGCGCGTCTGGCCGACCACGCGGCTGTCGGTTGCGGATCGCGGTCTGCGCGAGGGGCTGCTATATGCGCAGATGGTCAAGGATGGGGTGCTGGCGCCCGACGGATTGAACGGGGTAGCATAAGATGACGGACAAAAAAAAACCGGGCGGCGAACGAAAAAGTTCGGGCCGGGGGCAGCGCGATCTGCGGGTGCGGGTCAAATCGGCCAAGGGGCGCAAGCTGTCCAGCACGTTGTGGCTGGAGCGGCAGTTGAACGATCCCTATGTTGCGCGGGCCAAGCGCGATGGCTATCGCGGGCGCGCGGCCTACAAGATCCTTGAGCTGGATGACAAATACCGCTTTCTGGTGCCCGGCGCGCGCGTGGTCGATCTGGGCTGCGCGCCCGGTGGCTGGTGTCAGATCGCCGTGGGTCGCGTCAACGCCCTGGGCGAGAAATCGGGCAAGAAGGTCGGCCGGGTTCTGGGCGTCGATCTGCAAGAGGTCGATCCCATTGCCGGGGCCGAGATCCATCAGCTGGATTTTCTGGCCGACGGGGCCGACGATCAGGTGAAGGCGTGGCTGGGCGGCCGGGCGGATGTGGTGATGTCGGACATGGCGGCGGCCTCCTCGGGGCACAAGGGCACGGACCACCTGCGCATCGTCGCGCTGATCGAGGCGGCGCTGGCCTTTGCCTTCGACGTGCTGGAGCCGGGCGGCACCTTCGTCGCCAAAGTGCTGGCCGGGGGCGCCGAGAATGAGATGCAGGCTTTGCTGAAGCGCAATTTCCGCAAGGTGGCCAATGTGAAGCCGCCTGCCAGCCGGTCGGATTCCTCGGAAAAATTCGTTGTGGCTCAGGGGTTTCGCGGTAATGGCGCGGCGGATGCGGCGCTGGATGAAGATGACGACGGGGTTGACCGGCTGGACTGAGCGTCTGGCCTTGCCGCGCGTGGCGTCGTCGTGATTTGGGTATTTGAAAAACAAGGATGCTGAGGCGCGTCCTGCGCAGCCGTCTTGGGTTTTCCGGCGGCGGGGTCTGGCTTTTTCAGTCCTGCGGCGGGTTGCGGTGGATGGCGCGGAAATCCTCGGGGGTGCGGCCGGTTGCGGCGGCGAAGCTGCGCACGAAATGGCCGAGGCCCGAGAAGCCCAGGTCCCGCGCGATCTGGCCTGCCGTCATGTTGGTGTCGCGCAGCAGGCTTGCCGCGCGGTCCAGCCGCAGCCGGTAGAGCAGGTCCAGCGCGCGCTTGCCGCGGCTTTGCTGGCAGGCGCGGTCCAGATGTGTCTGCGTGCAGCCCAGATCGCGGGCGAGTTCGGCGATGGTCTGGTTTCTCGCGATATTCGCACCCGCCAAGGCCAGAAAGCGTTCGGTCAGCGGCTGAGCCTCGGTCACGCGCTGGTTCAGCATGCGCTGCGCCTGCGATCCTTCGGCCAGCCGCGACAGCGCGACCGAGAGCAGGCCGAGGTGACAGGCGGTGGCGCTGACCTCGGTCGGGTTGCGCGGGCTGCCGTGACCCAGTGCGAGCAGAGCCGGTTCGATCAGCGCCTGATCGGCGGGATCGGGCAGCCCGCTGCGGAAGCCGGTCGGAAAGGGGATCTGCAACTGCTTGACCAGATGCGGCGGGATCAGCAGCGCGCAGCCCTGAACATCTGCGGGCGGTTGCATGGAAAATGCGGTCCCTGCCGGGATCAGCGCGATACGGTCCGCCGTCAGCGGGTGCTGCTGGCCGGGAAAGCGGATGGCCAATGTGCCATCGGTCACCCGGATCAGGATATGATCGCCCCTGACGCGCGGCGCGATATCCGGACCTTGGCCGCCAAAGCGCCCGCGCGCGGCCCCCCCCCAATGGAAGGCCGCGAGCGGCACCAGCCGCAGCCCGTCCCCGGGGGCCGAGCGCGGCAGATGTCCGGGCGCGGGGGCCGGTCGGGCCGTCAGCACGGTCTCCGCATCCTTGCTGTCCTGCTGCGCGCGCAGGTCCACCTGCGAGGGTTCCAGGATGACGCCCGCCGTGATCCCCGCCCGCATCAGCCGTTCGATGATACCATCATCATCAAGACGCGGTTCCGGACGGGGCAGGTGGCGCAGCGTGTTGGTCATACCGTGATTCTCACGTTTCGGTGAGTTCAGGCTAGCTCACCCTGGGTTCGATTAGCGAACGCATTTAACGCCTTAAAGTTGCAAAATGTTTAATATGTTGCTTTCAGGCAGCGCCATCGACGCGAAGCTGCGTCCAGTCCCGCAGCCGGCCGCGAAAGAAGATGCGCTGCGATTTGGCATATTGCCGCGAGGCGATGATGGCGCGGTCGATGGCCTCGGGCAGCGTGGTTTCGTGGCGCAGATAGCCGATCAGTTCGGGGGCGCCGATGGCGCGGGCCCAAAGCGCCACGGGATCCCAGACGGGCAGCATGGCGCGGACCTCATCCAGCGCGCCCTGATCCATCATCAGGTGGAACCGGCGGGCGATGCGGTCCGCCAGCCAGTCGCGGTCGCTGGTCAGGACCAGACGCGTGGCGCTGTCGGCGCCGATCAGCGGCGGCGGTGTTTCGGCCTGCCATGCGGTAATGCCGCGCCCGGTGCTTTGCAGCACCTCCCATGCGCGCTGGACGCGGGCGGGGTTGCGCAGGTCGATCCGCCGGGCGGTCGCGTCGTCAAGCTGCGCTGCCATCTGCGCCAGCCCGTCGGGTTGGGCCATGCGGGCATCGGCCTCGGCCCGGATATGGGCGGGAACGGGGGGGATCACCGCCAGCCCCTGCGACAGGGCGTGCAGATACAGCCCCGTGCCGCCCACCACGATCAGCCGCGCGCCGGTCGAAAGCAGCGCCTGCACCTCGGAGAGCCAGGCGCCGACCGAATAGGGCGTGCCGGGGGCCAGATGGCCATAAAGCCGGTGCGGGGCCAGCGCCTCTTCGTGAAGCGAGGGCCGGGCCGAGATCACCCGCCAGCACGACCAGACCTGCAAGGCATCGGCGTTGACGATCAGCCCGCCCTGATCCTGCGCGATCTGCAGGGCAAGCGCGGATTTGCCGCTGGCGGTCGGCCCGGCGATCAGCACATGCCGGTCCGGCGGGATCGTCGCAGCCATGTCGTGACGCTGCATCACCTTGCGGGCATTCTTGGGCTGTTGAACATGGTCGGTATTTGCGACATTTTGCCCGGCAATGAAATCCCCCGTGAAAGGTGCCTTTTGATGTCCGAACTTATGCCGCAAGCCGGAAAGTATTCGCGCGTTCTGCTGAAGATCTCGGGCGAGGCGCTGATGGGGGACCAGGGCTATGGCCTGCATCCGCCGACCGTCGCCCGCATCGCCCATGAGGTGAAGTCGGTTCATGACATGGGCGTCGAGATCTGCATGGTCATCGGCGGCGGCAATATCTTCCGCGGTCTGCAGGGCAGCGCGCAGGGCATGGAGCGGGCGACCGCCGATTACATGGGGATGCTGGCCACCATCATGAACGCGCTGGGGATGCAGGCTGCGCTGGAGGCCGAGGGCATCCATACCCGCGTCATCAGTGCCATCCGCATGGATGAGGTGGCCGAACCCTATATCCGCCGTCGCGCCATGCGCCACCTTGAAAAGAAGCGCGTCATCATCTTCGCTGCGGGCACCGGCAACCCCTATTTCACCACCGATACCGCGGCCACGCTGCGGGCCAATGAAATGGGCTGCGAGGCGATCTTCAAAGGCACCAAGGTCGATGGCGTCTATGACAAGGATCCCAAGAAGCACGCTGATGCCAAGCGCTATGACAGCGTGACCTATGATGAGGTGCTGCAAAAACATCTGGGCGTCATGGATGCCTCGGCCATTGCGCTGGCGCGCGACAACAACCTGCCGATCATCGTGTTCTCGCTGGACGAGCCGGGCGGTTTCCGGGGGATTCTTGCCGGGCAGGGCACTTATACGCGGGTGCATGGCTAAAATTTCCGCATAGGCTTTGCCTTGTCCGAGGCTCTCGGCTAAAAGCACGAAAAACCACAGCAGAGAGGCCATGATCCTACATGTCCGACGAGATCGAGATCGACACCGACGACCTGGAACGCCGCATGAAGGGCGCAATGGAATCCCTGCGCCATGAATTCGCGTCGCTGCGCACGGGCCGCGCCTCGGCCAGCATGGTCGAGCCGATCATGGTCGATGCCTATGGCTCGCCCACGCCGATCAACCAGATCGGCACGGTGAACGTGCCCGAGCCGCGGCTGGTGACGATCAACGTCTGGGACAAGGCACTGGTCGCCAAGGCCGAAAAGGCCATCCGCGATTCGGGGCTGGGGATCAATCCGCAGTTGAACGGCACCATCATCATGCTGCCGATCCCGGAACTGAACGAAGAGCGCCGCCGCGACCTGACCCGCGTGGCCGCGCAATATGCCGAACATGCCCGCGTCGCGATCCGCAACGTGCGCCGCGACGGCATGGACCAGATCAAGAAGGCCAAGTCGGCCGGCATGTCCGAGGATGACCAGAAATTCTGGGAAAGCTCGGTGCAGGAACTGACCGACAAATCCATCGCCGCCGTCGATCAGGCGCTTGAATCGAAACAAGCCGAAATCATGCAGGTCTGATCCAGATGGCCGAAACTGCCGCCAGCCTGTCCAAGCCTTCGGGTCCGGACGCCAAGCCCCGGCACGTTGCCATCATCATGGATGGCAACGGTCGCTGGGCCGTCAACAAAGGCTGGCCTCGGCTTGTCGGTCACCGCAAGGGCGCCGAGCGCGTCAAGCAGATCGTGCGCGCCTGCCCCGATATGGGGGTGAACTGGCTGACGCTTTACGCCTTCTCGACCGAGAACTGGAAGCGCACGACCGAAGAAGTGCTGGGCCTGATGAAGATCTTTGCCCGCTATATCGAACGCGAGGCCGATGGCATGGCCGCCGAAGGCGTGCGGATGCGCTTCATCGGCGGGCGCGAGCGGCTGGACCAGCGCCTGCAACGGCTGATGGCCGGGATCGAGGCGCGCACCGCCGGAAATACCCGCCTGAACCTGACCGTCGCGATCAATTATGGCGGACGCGATGAAATCGCACGCGCGGCGCGCCGTCTGGCCGAGCGCGTCACCCGCGGCGAAATCACCGTCCCGACCGAGGCCGATTTTGCCGCCTGTCTGGACACGGCGGGCCATCCCGACCCCGATCTGGTGATCCGCACCTCGGGCGAGACGCGGACCTCGAACTTCCTGCCGTTTCAGGCCGCCTATTCGGAATATGAATTCACGCCGACGCTCTGGCCGGATTTCACGCCCGAGCATCTGGGCCAGATCCTTGACCGTTTCGGGCTGCGCGAGCGGCGCTTCGGGGGCGCATGACGGGGCCTCAGCTTCCCCGCAAGCGGTTCCGCGACAAGCTCAAGCCGGGCAAATGGGCCGATCTGCGCAAGCGGTTCGGCTGGGGAGCCTTGCTGCTTGTGCTGGGCGTCATCCTGCTTTTGTCCTCGGGGCTGTGGATGCGGCTTGGCGTGTCGGTCATTGCCGGGCTGATGATGTGGGAACTGGCGCGGCTGACCGGCTGGCGGCATCCCGAATTCCACAGCCCGCGCCATCCGGTGCTGATCGGCTGCCTGTCGGCGCTGGTCTTGCTGACCATGCTGATGATCCCCGGCGATCTGCCATTGCTGCTGATCGTGGTGCCGATCCTTGCCGGTCTGCCCGGCACGCACAGCCATGAACGGCTGGCCTATGTGACGTTTACCATCTCGATCCTTGGCGCGGCCTATGCGCTGGTCGCCATGCGCGAGGTGATGGGGCTGGCGACGGTGTTCTGGATCGTCGCGACCGTCGTGCAATCGGATGTGCTGGGCTATTTCGTCGGGCGCAAGCTGGGCGGGCGCAAGTTCTGGCCGTCGATCAGCCCGAAAAAGACCTGGAGCGGCACGCTGGCCGGTTGGGCCGGAGCCTTCGTGCTGGCGCTTGGCCTGCTGGCCACGGGCGAGGCGCCGTGGTCGGTGCTGCTGATCGGCCCGGCGCTGGCCATTGCCGGGCAGTTCGGCGATATCGCCGAAAGCTGGCTGAAGCGCCGGGTCGGGGCCAAGGACAGCTCGGCCCTGATCCCCGGACATGGCGGCGTGATGGACCGTTTCGACGCCATGACGGGGGCGCTTCTGCTTGCGCTGCTGCTGATGCTGGTCCATCTGTTGCCGGTAATCGGAGACTAGGAACATGCGCAGCATCTCGGTGCTGGGGGCCACCGGCTCTATCGGCGAAAGTGCATTCGATCTGCTGATGCGGGCGGGCGGACCATCGGCGTTCCGCACCGTTGCGCTGAGCGGAGCCGCGAATGTCGCCCGGCTGGCCGAAATGGCGCGCGCGCTGCGGGCCGAGGTCGCGGTGACGGCCCTGCCGGAAAAGCTGGACGACTTGCGCGCCGCACTGGCGGGCAGCGGGATCGAGGCCGCTGCCGGAGCCGATGCCATCGTCGAGGCCGCCGCACGCCCCGCCGACTGGACGCTGTCGGCGATCATCGGCGCGGCCGGTCTGCCGCCGGGGCTTGAGGTTCTGCGCCGTGCGGGCACGCTGGCCCTTGCCAACAAGGAAAGCCTTGTCGCCGCCGGTCGGCTGGTCATGGGGCTGGCTGCCGACAAAGGCGCCACGATCCTGCCGGTGGATTCAGAACATTCTGCAATTTTTCAGTCACTTAATGGAGATAATCTCGATTCCGTCGAGTATGTCACCATCACCGCTTCGGGCGGCGCGTTCCGCGACTGGCCGCCCGAGAAACTGGCCAGCGCCACCGTGGCCGAGGCCTCGTGCCATCCGAACTGGGCCATGGGTCAGCGCATCACCATCGACAGCGCCAGCATGTTCAACAAGGCGCTGGAAGTCATCGAAACGCATGAGTTTTTCGGGCTGGGCGCCGACCGCATCAAGGTGTTGGTGCATCCGCAGTCGATCATTCACGCCATGGTCAGCCATACCGATGGCGGCTGCATCGCGCATCTGGGCGCGCCGGATATGCGCCATGCCATCGGCTATGCGCTGAACTGGCCCGCGCGCGCCGATCTGCCGGTGGCGCGGCTGGATCTTGCGGCGCTTGGCAGCCTGACATTCACCGCCCCCGACGAAACCCGCTGGCCTGCGCTGCGCCTTGCGCGCGAGGTCATTCAGGCGGGCGGCGCGGCGGGCGCGGTCTTCAACGCCGCCAAGGAACAGGCGCTGGACGATTTCATCGCCGGGCGCATCGGTTTCATGGACATGGCCCCCGCGGTCGAGCGCACGCTGGACGCCGCCGCGCGCGAGGCGGGCTTTGCCGAAAGCCCCGCCGATCTGGAAACCGTGCTGGTCTGGGACGCGGTGGCGCGCAGGCTGGCGGCCTGCAAGGCGGGGGCGGCGTAATGGCGATGCTTGCGGAACTTGGCGGGCTGCTCTGGACGATCTGCGCTTTCGTGCTGGCGCTGTCGATCATCGTGACCGTGCATGAATACGGCCATTACATCATCGGCCGCCTGTCCGGCATCAAGGCCGAGGTGTTTTCGCTGGGCTTTGGCCCTCGTCTGCTGTCGTGGCGCGACAAGCGCGGCACGGTCTGGCAACTGGCCGCGATCCCGCTGGGCGGCTATGTGCGCTTTCTGGGCGATGCCAATGCGGCCAGCGCCGGCTCGGGCGCGACGGTCGATCCGGCGCAAAGCCGCGCCAGCCTGCCCGGCGCGCCGCTTTGGGCGCGCATCGCCACCGTGGCGGCGGGGCCGGTCTTCAACTTCATCCTGTCGATTCTGGTCTTTGGCGGCATGGCGATGTGGCAGGGCCTGCCTGCCGACACGCCCGCCGTGGGCAAGCTGCACCCGACGCCGCCCGGCATCGCCATGGGCCTGCAGGCGGGCGACAAGATCGTTGCGCTGGACGGCAAGCCGGTCGCAAGCTGGGCCGATCTGGGGCAAATCGCCGCGGATCTGCCCGCGCGCGCGGCGCATGACTGGACGGTGCAGCGCGACGGGGCGCAGATGGTCGTGCAGGGCCCCGATCCCATGCCCGCGCTGATCACCGGCGTCGCACCGCGCAGCCCGGCGGCCTCGGCGGGGTTGCGGGGCGGCGATGTCATCCTTGCCATCGACGGCGCGCCGGTATCGCGTTTCGATGAGCTGCGCACGCGGGTCGTCGCGGCGGAAGGCAATCCCGTCCTGCTGCGCGTGTGGCGCGAAGGCGCGGGAGAGGCGGATTACACGCTGGCTGCCCGCGAACAGGATCTGCCGACGGCGGATGGCTATGAGAAACGCTGGATGATCGGCGTGACCGGCGGCGGCACCTATTTCGACCCGGCCACGCGCCCGGTCGGCCCGGCCGAGGCGCTGGGTCTGGGGGCGGCGCGGACATGGGACATCATCGCATCCTCGGTTTCGGGCCTGTGGGCGATGGTCAGCGGTCAGATCGGCACCTGCAATCTGGGCGGCGCGATCAGCATCGCGGAAAGCACCGGGCAGGCGGCCTCGGCGGGGGGGATGGATTTCATCTGGTGGATCGCGGTCTTGTCCGCGGCCATCGGCTTTCTGAACCTTTTGCCGGTGCCGGTTCTGGATGGCGGGCATCTGATGTTTTACGCCTATGAGGCCGTCGCGGGCCGCCGTCCGTCGGACCGGGTGCTGGACATTCTGTCGGCGCTTGGCATGGCAGCCGTGCTGTCGCTGATGATTTTCGGCCTGACCAACGATCTTTTCTGCCCATAAGGGGCGTTGCCTTTTGACAGTCCTGCCCACTTGGCTGTATCCATTCGGCAATTCGGGCGGATAAACCGCCGACAGGCAAATACGCGCGAGGGGCGGATGACGGACAGGAAACTCGGCAAGGGCGCGCTTGCGCTGATCTCTGCATTGGCGGTGACTGCTCCCGTGGCGATGATCCCCGGCACGGCATCGGCCTATGTCTTCAACAACGTCCGGATCGAGGGCAATCAGCGCATCGAGCCTGCGACGATCCTGTCCTATCTGGACCTGCCGCGCGGGCGCGACGTGTCGGGCGGAGACCTGAACGCGGCGGTGCAGCGGCTGCAGAATTCGGGACTGTTCGAAAGCGTCGAGGTCACGCCTTCGGCCGGGACGCTGGTGGTGCGTGTCGCGGAATATCCGACGATCAGCCGCATCGCCTTTGAAGGCAACAGCCGCCTGAAAGACGAAAACCTGTCCGAGATCGTCAAATCGCAGGCCCGCCGGGTCTATTCGCCCGCGCAGGCCGAAGCGGATGCCGCAGCGATCAGTCAGGCCTATGCCGGGCAGGGCCGTCTGGCCGCCCGCGTCGATCCCAAGATCATCCGTCGCGGCAACAATCAGGTCGATCTGGTCTTTGAAATCCGCGAAGGCAACCTGACCGAGATCGAGCGGATCGGCTTTGTCGGCAACCGCGCCTTTTCGGATCAGCGCCTGCGCAACGTCTTGCAGACCAAGCAGGCGGGCCTGCTGCGCACCTTCATCCGCCGCGACACCTTCGCGCCCGAGCGGCTGCCCGTCGATGAAAAGCTGCTGACCGATTTCTATCGCTCGCGCGGTTATGCCGATTTCCGCGTGCAGGCCGTGGCCCCCGAGGTCGCGCAGGCCCGCGATGCGTTCTATATCACCTTCCAGATCCAGGAAGGCCCGCGCTATACCTTCGGCAATGTGAACACGGTCAGCGAAATTCCCGGCGTCGATGCCGCCGAATTCCAGCAGCAGGTCCGTGTGCGTCAGGGTGCGGTCTATAACCCGACCAGCATCGACACCACCATCCGCCGGATGGAGCAACTGGCGATCCAGAAGGGCCTGAACTTCGTCAATATCGAGCCGCGCGTGACCCGCAATCCCCGCGGCCAGACGCTGGATCTGACCTTTGCGCTGACCCGTGGCCAGCGTGTTTTCGTCGAGCGCATCGACATCGAAGGCAACACCACCACGCTGGACGAGGTGATCCGCCGCCAGTTCGCCACGGTCGAAGGCGACCCCTTCAACCCGCGCGAGATCCGCAACTCGGCCGAACGCCTGCGCGCGCTGGGATATTTCGCCGATGTGCAGGCGGAAAGCCGTCCCGGCACCACCGGCGATCAGGTGGTCGTCGATGTGAACGTCGAAGAGCAGCCGACCGGCAGCCTCAGCTTCGGGGCCAGCTATGGCGTGTCCTCGGGGATAGGCTTCAACGTCGCGCTGAACGAAAAGAACTTTCTGGGGCGTGGGCAGGAGGTGAACCTGTCCTTTGCCACCGGCTCGGGCACGCAATCCTCGGGGCTGACCTTCATCGAGCCCTATTTCCTGGGCCGCGACCTGAAGGCGCGGGCGCAGCTTTGGTATAACACCACCGACCGGCTGAATTCGGACTATAACACCCGCACCGTCGGTCTGCTGACGGCGATGGACTTCCCGATCTCGGACAGCGCGCGGCTGGAACTGCGCTACAAGCTCAGCAAGGATTCGATCTTCGATGTGGACCCGCTTGGGGTTGATCCTGAGACAACTGAACCTACCGGCTCTTCGCCGATCCTGTTCCGCGAACAGGGGGGCTATTTCACCTCGGCCATCGGTTACACCTACAGCTATGACAGCCGCATCGCCGGTCTGGATCCGCTGACCAGCTATCGGTTCCGCTTCGGGCAGGATTATGCCGGGCTGGGCGGCGATGTCGATTCGATCACCACAAACCTCTATGCCGGCGTCGAAAGCCGCGCATGGCGCGAAAGCGTGACCTTCCTGTCGGAATTCGAGGCGGGTGCGGTCTATATGCTGAATGACCAGAACAGCCGGTTCATGAACCGCTATTCGGGCAACGGCAAGATCCGCGGGTTTGAACCGAACGGCTTTGGCCCGCGCGATCTGCTGGCCCCGAACGAAGACGCGCTTGGCGGCAACTATTTCTGGGCGCTGCGCACCGAGGCGCAATTCCCGCTGGGCCTGCCCGAGGAATATGGCATCAAGGGCGGTCTGTTCGCCGATATCGGGTCGGTCTGGGGTCTGGATGATAACATCGGGGCCTCGTATACCCCTGTGGATGACGGCATGCATGTCCGCGCCTCGATCGGGGCTTCGGTGTTCTGGACCACGCCCATCGGCCCCTTGCGCTTCAACTTTGCCAAGGCGCTGAAGAAAGAAGATTACGACGAAGAGCAGCCCTTCGATCTGACCATCTCGACGCAGTTCTGATGCGCGGGGCGGGCGCGATCCTTGCTTGCGCGCTGGCCGTGGCGGCTGGCGCGTCGCCTGTGCTGGCGCAGGACACGTCGCGGCCTTCCGGCAGCCGGATCGAGGTCGAGCGTCCGCCGACCGAGCCGCAGCCGCAGCCCGCACCGGGAACCGCCGCGCCGCTGGTGATCCAGACGCCCGCCGACAGCGCGACGGCGCAGGGCTTTCCGCCGATCATGACCATCGACCCGGATGCGGTTTTCGCCGGGTCGACATGGGGCCAGCGCGTGCAGGGCGATCTTGAGGCGCAAAAGCGTCAGATCGCCGCAGAAAACGAACGTCTGGCCAATCAGTTCACCGCCGAAGAACAGCAACTGACGACGCTGCGCGCCACGCTGACCCCCGAGGAGTTCCGCCAGCGCGCCGATGAGTTCGACACCCGCGTGTCCGAGGTGCGCCGCGAACGCGACGCGGTGACGCGCGATCTGCAGACCCATGTCGACGACGAACGCGCGGCCTTCTTCCGTGCCATGCTGCCGGTCCTGTCGGCGCTGATGCAGGAACGCGGCGCGGCGGTGGTGCTGGACCAGCGCGCGATCTTCGTTTCGGCGCAATCCGCCGATGTGACGCAGATGTTGATCCAGCGGCTGGATCAGGAAATTGGCACGGGTCCGGTGCAGCCTGCGCAAGCCGGGCAGGCCGAGCAGGGCGCCGACCAGACCAGCCCCGCCCCGACACCCACGCCCGCGCCCTAACGCGCGGCGGCGTCCAAGGCCGTGACGCGCTGAACCAGCAGATCGAAAAAGCCGTCGCGGTCCAGATCGCTGATGAACATGGCATTGGCAGGTCTGCCGCTGACGCCCCACCAGTCGGCGACGGTCATGCCTTGGGTGAATTCGCCCTTGGTCTCGATCACCACATTGATGTGCTTGCCCTTGAACAGGTCGGGCCGGATCAGCCAGCCGATGGTGCAGGGATCGTGCAGCGGCGCGCCAAGGCTGCCGTATTTCTCGCGGTCGTAACGCTCGAAGAAATCGGTCCAGCTGGCGATGGCCTGACCGATGGGGCCGCTTTCGCGCATCGTCTCGACCCATGCGCGGCTGGTCAGCGCCTTGTGGGTCACGTCCAGCGACATGACGGTCAGCGGCACACCTGCGGCAAAGACCTCGGCTGCGGCTTCGGGATCGACATAGATGTTGAACTCGGCCGCCGGGGTGATGTTGCCGACCTCGAAATAGGCGCCGCCCATCAGCACGATTTCCTGGACGCGGGCGATGATGTCGGGGGCCTTGCGAAAGGCGGTGGCGATGTTCGTCAGCGGCCCGATGGGGACCAGCGTGACCGTGCCCGGCGCTTCGCGGCGCAGCGTGTCGATGATGAAATCGACCGCATGGCCGGGGGCAAGGGGGGCCGCAGGCTGAAACAGCGGCACGCCGTCAAGGCCGGTCTTGCCATGCACATGTTCCGCCGTCACCAGATCGCGCAGCAGCGGCCGGTCGCAGCCGGCATAGACCGCGACATCGCCGCGTCCGGCGATCTGGCAGATGATGCGGGCATTTTCCTGCGTGCGCGCCAAAGGCACGTTTCCGGCCACGGTGGTCAGGCCCAGCACCTCAAGCTCGGGGCTGGCCAGCGCAAGAATGATGGCGACGGCATCGTCCTGTCCGGGATCAGTGTCGATGATGATCTTGCGCGCCATTCGTTGGTGCCTCGTGATGATTTTGCCGCAGGAAAGCCGGGACTTGCGCGGGATGCAAGCCCCGTCTAGTCGCCCGGTGCCGGTTGCAGATGGGTGATGCCTGCCGAGGCCGCGCGGGCCAGTGCCGGGTCCAGCGACATGCGGATATATTCGCCCCGCCGCCACAGCTCGGCCAGATCGTCGTAATGGCGCGACAGCGGATGGCCCGATTGCCCGGTCGAGACGATGAAGACCGAACTGTCGGGATCGGCCAGATCATAGACGCCGCGATAGGTCGCGCCGCGCACGTTGAGCCATGGATTGACGCCATGACCCAGCCCGCTTGCCTGCGCGATGGTCGAAAACCCGCCCGAGGTGGGCTGGATCAGGTTGACCAGATAGGACAGCCCGCGCAGATCGCCAAGCGCCGGATGGGCGTGGCGCGCGCGGTGCAGATCGCCCCAACGCCAGCTTGCCAGATCGGGTCCAAAGCGCGAGGTCAGATCCAGCAGCACCGCGTCCAGCGCCTGACGCGCGATCTCGGTGCAGGTTTCGACGGGGGTGGACTGGCGGATGTCGCACCACACCCCGGCACCATTGGCGTTGCGGAAGACGCGCATCAGGAAATCGGGGTAAAGCTCGGTCAGTTCATCGGCAAGCGGGCCAAGCTCATCGCGCACGATCCGGTCCTGCAAGGCCCGCATCCATGCCGCATAGATCAGCGGCTCGGGCAGATGCTCGCTCATCGCGCCGTCCCAATTGGCCAGAAGCGCCAGCGCGTCCTGCCGCTGGCGTTCGGGCGTGCCCTGCGCCGCGGGCTCGCCGGTGAACCACAGATCCGCGCCGACCAGCGGCAGCAGCGCGCGCGCCACCGGGCTGACGATATCGTTCTGCGCGGCGATGAAGCTGTCGCGGGAATGCACCTCGCGCGATTGGATCAGGTGGCTCAGCCGGTCCAGCCGGAAATGCCCCGAGCGGTCATAGCCCTGCGCCGTGTCGCCCTGAAGGATCGCGCCGGTCGTGGCGACGATGCCGGTGGAGGGGGCCAGTTGCGTCAGCGTTTCGGGGGCGGCGGCAAGGCCCTGCCAGCGCGCCTCGGGCAGCCAGCCGGGCTGCGGCAGCCGCCCCATCGAGGGGCTGTTGGCTGCGCGGATCGGCAAGGCTCCGGCGCGGACCTGGCCCACGCCATCCGCATCGGCCAGCGTCACGTCCAGCGCGGGTGCGATCATCGCCCCCAGCACGCGGGCTGCGTCCTGACGGGTCTGGGCGTGCATCAGCCCGACCAGCGCGCTCATGGAACTGTCGCCGCCATAGCCGCCGGTCCATGCCAGCGCCGCGACATGACCGGCGGGCAGGATCGTGTCGATGTTCAAGTGCATGCCGGGCAGCACCGGGCCGTTCTGGGTGTCGCGCAGGGTGATCTGGCGCGGCTCGGCCCCGGCGATGCGGATGGTTTCCTGCCGGGTCTGGAACTGGGTCCAGCCATCAATGCCGCGATAGCGGTTGGCGTCGCCCGGCTGCACCTCTTCGATGAACAGGTCCTGATCGTCGATCTGCGCGGGCGTGATCCCCCATGCAAGCTTGGTATTGCGCCCCGACAGCACCGCCGGGATGCCCGGTATGGTGCCGCCGATGACCCCGCCCGAGGCAAGCTCGATCCGCGCCAGATACCACAGCCCCGGCGCGGTCAGCGCGAATTGCGGATCATTGGCCAGCAGGGCGCCGCCCGCTGCCGTGCGCTGCGCCGCCGCCGCCCAGCCATTGGCCGATGCGCCCAGCGACGGGGCCAGATATCCGGCAAGCTGGCTGGCCCAGTCGGGCTGGGCGCCGCGCCGTTCGGCCCCGGTGAACTGATCGCCGGAAAACATCGCGGCATAGCCGGGCAAAGGCGGCTCATTCGGGGCGGCCAGCAAGTCCTGCCCGCGCTGCGGCGCGATCAGCGACAGGCGGGCGCGCAGCACCTCGCGGCGCAGCTGCACGGTCGAGCTTGCGGCCAGCAGCTTCAGGATCGCCAGCGAATCCGCGGGCTCCCAGTATGAGATGTCGTCGGGAAACAGGAACAGCTCCGGCGCGCCACGCCCGCGCGCGCCAAGGTTCACCTGATGGATCCACGCATTCACCCCATCGGCATAGGCGCGCAGCGCCTGCATGGTGTCCGGCGTCTGCGCCTCAAGCGAGGCGCGGGCATTGCGGTAAAGCCCCAGCCTGCGCGCCAGATCGTCCGCGCCAGCCGCGCCGGGGCCATAGATCTCGGCCAGCCGCCCCTGAGCCGCACGGCGCAGCACGTTCATCTGAAACAGCCGGTCCTGCGCATGGACCATCCCCAGCGCAAAAAACACGTCGCGATCCGAGCTGCCGAAGATATGCGGCACGTCTTCGGTGGTGCGCACGATCTCGACCGGCTGGGCGATGCCCGGCACGGAATAGGTCGCGCCGTAATCGGGCAAAGAGCGCACGGCAAAATACCATGCCAGCACGCCCATCAGCAGGCCGATTGCGATCAGGGCCACCGTCAGGCGCACAAGCCAGCGGAAAAGTGTCACCATGGGAAAAGGGCGCAGTCCCGAGCTTGGGGCGCGCAGAGGTGTTGACCCCCGCGGCAGGTGATGGAATTCATCGGGTTGCATAGGACAGGGCGCGTCCCGGATCAACGCGCCTTTCACAAGCTCAAGGAGAATTTGATGGCACGCGTTGCATTTCTGGGACTTGGCGTCATGGGCTTTCCAATGGCCGGTCATCTGGCGGCACAAGGCCATCAGGTCACGGTCTGGAACCGCAGCCCTGCAAAAGCCGCGCTTTGGGTGGAAAAGCACCCCGGTCAGGTCGCCACCACCGCGGCCGAAGCCGCCGAGGGTGCTGAATTCGTCATGGCCTGCGTCGGCAATGACGATGATCTGCGGCAGGTCTGCACCGGCCCCGATGGCGCGTTTGCAGGCATGGCGGCGGGCGCGGTCTTTGTCGATCACACCACCGTCTCGGCTGCGGTCACGCGGGAATTGTCGGCGATTGCCGGCGAACAGGGCTTTGGCTTTCTGGATGCGCCGGTCTCGGGCGGGCAGGCCGGGGCCGAGAATGGCCAGCTTTCGGTGATGTGCGGCGGCTCGGCCGCGGATTATGCTGCGGCCGAGCCGGTGATCGCCGCCTATGCCAAGATCTGCCGCCTGATGGGGCCCTCGGGCGCGGGGCAATTGACCAAGATGTGCAACCAGATCGCCATCGCCGGTGTGGTGCAGGGCCTGTCGGAATCGCTGAACTTCGCCGAGAAGGCCGGGCTTTCCATCCCCGAGGTGGTCGAGGTCATCAGTCAGGGCGCGGCAGGCAGCTGGCAGATGCAGGCCCGTCATCAGACCATGGCCGAGAATCGCTTCGATTTCGGCTTCGCTGTGGACTGGATGCGCAAGGATCTGGGCATCTGCCTGCAGACCGCAGATGAAAACGGCGCCAGCCTGCCGGTGACGGCGCTTGTCGACCAGTTCTACAAAGAGGTGCAGCAGATGGGCGGCGGGCGCTGGGACACCTCGGCGCTGATCGCGCGGCTTCGGCGCTGAGCCGCTTGCAACCCGCCCGCGCTTCGCGCTAAGAGCCGCGAAGGGCGGGCGGTTAGCTCAGTTGGTAGAGCGCTTCGTTTACACCGAAGATGTCGGGGGTTCGAGTCCCTCACCGCCCACCATATCCCCCTTGAGGATGCGAGGCGGCTGTCATGCAGGACCGTCGCCGCTCGCAGGATCGCCCGGTCAGACCCACACATCATTCGACGCGGTGCGTTCGCCCGCGGCAAGGTCGCCGGTATTGGCCACGCCGCGCGGCTCGATCAGCATGACCTGCGCCTCGGTCGCGGCATAGGGTTTGTGTTCCTTGCCCTTGGGGACCACGAACATGTCACCCGCTTTCAACTCGACCGCGCCATCGCGAAAATCGATCCGAAGCTGGCCATGTAGAACGATGAAAGTCTCATCGGTATCGGCGTGGCTGTGCCAGACGAAATCGCCCTGCAGCCGGACCAGCTTGAACTGGTAGTCGTTCATCTCGGCGATGACCTTGGGCTGCCACTGTTCCGAGAACAGATCGAATTTGGCCGATATCGTGATGGGAGCGTAGGTCATGCTGGTCCTCTTGCCATTGCGACTTGCGTGATCCGTGTTTCATACGGCGTCGCGGATGGCAATTTGCCTGACATGCCGGATCGTCAGCCAGCGTCCGGATCACGGGGCGGGAGGACTTTGACGCAGGCGTGACAGCTGGTCGCGTTCGATCTGCATCGGCAAGGCCTCTTGCGCGCGGGCCGCCGCCAGCGCCGCCTGATCGGCGACGGCTTTGCGGAAATCCGCGTTTCCCAGCCTGCCAAGCGCTGCCAGCGATTTTTGCAGGCGCAACTGCACCTCGATCAGCCCTGCGCCGTCGCGGGCGATCAGCATGAAGGCGTCCTCCAGCATGTCCGCATCCCGCAGCGGCGTGACGAAGATGCGGGGATGGCGCGGCTTGGGCTGGTGCTGGTCGCGTTTGGCCCAGATCGTCAGCAGCCGCGTGGACCGCCCGATCACGTCCAGCGCGGTGCCCGGATCGTTGGTGGCCGAGGACAGCGCGCGCGAGGCGATCTCGGTCATCACCACCATGCCGAAGCGCGGGTCCTGATCGAAGCTGCGTTCGTCGCCGATGGTGAAACATGCGCGGATCTTGTCCGCATCCTTCACACCGCGCGACAGCCGCGCCAGCACCGTGCCGTCATAGATGAAGCTGCCAGGCAGCACCGGAACCGAGATCTGGATGTCCTGATCCTCGGCAAAACCCTGCAGCGCCGCCGTGTCGATATGCTGCAGATAGCCGACCTGTTCGGATACCACCTCGTGATGATGCGGCAGATCGCCCCGCAACGGCGAACAGCCCAGAAACGGCTCGGCGATACGGGCCTTGATGGCGTTGCGCGCGGCGTCCTCGACACGGCCCGTCGTCTCACCGACGCGGCCCAGACGGGTCAGGTGGTCGATCCAGCGCAGCAGCGAGATGACGATCAGGCCGATGATGCCGATGGTAAAGCAGAACAGCACCGTCCGCCCGCGTTCGCCGTAAGATCCGGTCGCAAGCACGATCAGCCCGACCACGGCAAACAGGAATGAGCCGATAAAGGTCGACAGCGCATTCTGCGTCACCCGGTCCTCGATCAGCAGCTTGGTGGCGCGGGGCGTCACATTGTTCGTGGCCGAGCCATAGGCCGAGGTCATCACCGACAGCGAAAACGTGGTGACGGCCAACATGCTGGAGGCGATGATGTTCAAAAGCCCGCCGACCGCATCCGCCCCGATCCGACCGGGCAGCGACCATGGGATATAGCGTTCGACCACCGCCGCCAGAATCGCCGTCAGAATGCCAATGAGCCCGATCAGGCTGGTGCGCAGCCAGACCCGCCGTGTCAGTCGCGATAGGATCCAGCGCCATTTCGTCATTTCACAAGCCTTTGACTGGTTTCATGCGCCGCCAAATGCGGCGGGGCATGATCGTAAGTCAAAGAGAATGCTAAAGTTCCCCGCGCAGATCGGCCCGCAGAATGGCGGATGCGGTCACCGGGCCGTCACGTCCAGAACCGCGGTTTTACCGCTGGGCGATGGAATCCGGCGGGATCACCGATCGCAGGATCGCGCGCTGCTTGGCGGTCAGGCTGAAGGGCTGCACGACCAGCCGCGGGTCTTCCGGCTCTTCCGCCGCAACCGACAGCGCATAGGATTTCATCCAGATCGACAGGGTGAACACCAGATCTTCCAGCCCCGCGACGCGCTGGCGCAACTCGTCCAGCTCGTTTTTCTCATGTTCGCTGTCTTGATCCATCGGCGTCTCCCTTTGCGCGCGCGCACCGCGCGACTGCACCTACCTGGCATAGCGGATTTATCTGAACGAACAAGTTTATTTGACGCCGCGTCGGTGTTGTTTCGCACCGCGTGGCGCAGTTCCCGCGTATTCCTGCCAAAATTCAGGCATCGGTCTGTATTTGGCCAGAATTGCCAAGACGGATTGCCCTCCTGCATGGGGCGACACGGAGTTTCTGGGGTGCATTGTTACCGCGCCGGTTACGCGCGGGCGGCGCATCCTTCGGCTGCAGATCTGCAAGACAGAAGGTCAGGTCGGCGGAGGAGACGCGGCGGGCGCGCGATCCGTATTGGCCTCGGCGGCCTGCGTGACGCCCAGCATGGCCTCAAGATAGGCGACCCGTTTGCGCAGGATGTCGTTTTCGCATTGCAGTTGCTTTTGGGGATCGCGGGTCAGATCGATACGCATGGCTTTTCCTGCTTTGCTGCCGTTAGGTAACCTCTGGCGGATCGGGCGGTTCCGCGACTTGCTGTGTATTAATCGCCGCGCATTCAACTGCCGGTTACCCTTGCGACATCGGCACGGGTTAGCCCCCGCGCCGATGCCGGAAAAATCGCGGGTTCAGAAGATCCCCGTGACGTAAAGCAGCACGATGACGACAATCGGCACGCCAAGAAACCAAGCGATCAGGCCTTTCATGGGAAATCTCCGTTTCCAGTTGTCTGGTGTAACGCGTTGATCGGTGCGGATGTTCCGGACACCCGTTGCGGCGGTGCGAAAGGTCGGGCGCGGGCAGGTCACCGCGCCCAGCGTCACGCGCGCGCGCGCCAAGCGAGTTTATTCAGCCAACCCCAGATGCAGCGCCATCGCCTGCCGCGCGGCCGGAGAAATCAGCGAGCCATGGCTTTCATCGGGATGCGGGCGGTGGATCAGCGCCAACCCGTCGATGCCTGAAAGTTCCGCCAGAATCGCCGGAACGCGCGGGCCGGAATTTGCGATCAGCAGCGGCTTTGCCGGACGCAGTTGCCCGCCCGCCGCCCGGATGCCACCGCGAAACGCCCGCGCCTCGCGCAGGGGTTCGTCCGCGTTCCACCAGGTCGACGGATCGGCGGCGGCGTAGCGGGCGAACAGTTCGGGCCGCGTGAACAGCGCGTTCAGCACGAACAGCCCACCCAGCGAATGGCCGAACAAGGTGATGTCGGCGCGGTTCAGGGGCAGGGTGTTTCCCACCTGATCCAGCACGGGACCGGCGATCAGATCCAGAAACGCCTGCTGTCCGCCGGTCGGTCGGTCTCCGGGGCCGCGCCGGCCTTCCTGTGCGGGCACGGCCTGTTTCCCCGGCGAGGTCAGGTCGAACCAGCGGCGCGTGGTGTCGAACCTGTCATCCACCGGATAGCCGACCGCAATCAGCACGACCGGCGCATCCGGGGCCATCTGCTGACGCAGGTGCCAAAGGATCGGGAAGGTCGCATTGCCGTCGACCGCGACAATCGCCGAATAGCCTTGCGGCGGCGGTTCGACCTTTGGGCGCCCGACGAAGACGCGCCAGCGCGCGTCCCCCGTGCCAAGGTCGAAATGGCTGGCCAGCGGATCGTCGATCTGCTCGGCGGGTTGCTGATTGCCGCGATTGCGCTGGCGGGTCGAGGTTTGCGCTTGCGTGGCCGACACGGCGCAGGCCGAAAGCAGGCTTGCCAGAAGACCGCGCCGGGAAAGCCAAAGGTTCATGTCATTGTTTCTTTGCGTAACCTGATCGGGCTGGCGGCAAGCTGGCGGATCTTGTGGGTCTTTGCGTTACTCTGTGGGTCGGGCCGTTGCAACCTGCAAACCTTGGATCTGCGGGGCAGGGATCGCAGCACAACGGCTGGCCGTGTAACGGGGCGCTGGCCCCGTGCCGGTCGGGCGTTGCCGCTGGCCCGCCGGTCTTTTGGTCGGGTCGTGTTTCGGTCGGCGCCTTGGCGCTGCGGGCATGTCGCCGGGCCGCGTCCTGTTCGTCCACACTGAAAGCCTGCAATGCCCGTGTCGCGCAGCTTTTGCAGCGACCCCGTGGGCCCCAATGATCCGTCTGAGAACGAAAAAACCCCCGGCGTTGCGGCGCCGGGGGCTATGTCGGATCGGCTTGAGGCGCGATCAGACCAGCGCGATATTCGTGGCCGATTGACGACCGTCGCGGCCGCGCTCGATGTCGAAGGTGATCTTCTGTCCATCGGGAACCGATGCCAGGCCAGCGCGCTCAACCGCCGAGATGTGCAGGAACACGTCCTGTCCGCCCTCTTCGGGGGCGATGAAACCAAATCCCTTGGTGGGGTTAAACCATTTCACGGTGCCGTTTGCCATCGTGTTTGTCCTTTCAGGTTGCCGCCCACAGGATGCGGCGGCTTGGCTCGGTCAGATCACAGCAGACTGAGGCCTAACGGGAGGACAACAGGGTGCGCAGGAAAAAACGGTGCGTCGAAAGCCTTAACCCACCAAAGACAAATTCGCAACAAAACTTGCCCCGGCGCCTTGCGGCATGACGGGGCGGGTGCTGCGTCGTGCGGTTTTCAGGCCGTCATGCGGATGGGCCTGATCGTCGCGCGGCCAGCGATTGCTGGCAGATGCGCGCTCAGAACGCTGCGATCACGATGGGTCCGGCGATCCTGTCCCGGATTTCCCGCGCCGCAGCTCTCCCTCGGCCCGGCACTGACGGTTGGCATCGGCGTCGCTCATCGTCGCCGGTTTGCTGAGCGCGCGGTCCCAAAGCACGGCATTTGGCGTGTAAAGCTGGCATGTGACCGCGCCCTGCGCGGTGCTGACCGCGACCGGGGGCGTCTCGTATGCGCGTTTGACATCGGTGCAGCCGGACGCTGCCAGCAACGCGGCTGGCGCAAGATATCTAAGCATGATTTGCCTCGGGGATTCTGGGTGATGATGCAACCCAGAGTGGAGTATCGCATCGGTAAAGCAAGTGTTAACGTCTGCTTTGTCTTGGTATTTTTCATCTTTGGCGTGAACTGCATGGTTTAGCATCATGTGCGAGGGCACGGTCCACGCGTCTGAAGGATACCGACACGGCCCGGCACGACGCCTTGGGCAAGGTCATGCGCGGGCTCTCGCATCAGGCGCATCGGTGCGGTATAGAAGGCCCTTGCCGTCCGACTGACGGCCCTTGGTCCTGCTGCCCGATCGGCAGGAACCGCGTTAAAACCATGGAGCCTTGGACGTTGCTAAAGCAGGCCGGAACCCCGAATTTCATCAGCGACACCGACGCCGCGCGGCTTTCGGTGGCGCCGATGATGGATTGGACCGACCGCAATTGCCGGGTGTTTCACCGCATGCTGTCCCGCCGCGCGCTGCTTTATACCGAGATGGTGACGGCGCAGGCGGTGATCCATGGCGACCGAGCGCGGCTGCTGGATTATGACGCGGGCGATCATCCGGTGGCCTTGCAGCTTGGCGGCTCGGATCCGGCGATGCTGGCCGAGGCCACGCGCATCGCCGCCGATTGGGGATATGATGAGATCAACCTGAATGTCGGCTGCCCCAGCGACCGGGTGCAGTCGGGCTGTTTCGGGGCGGTGCTGATGACCACGCCGCAGCTTGTGGCCGATTGCGTGGCGGCGATGATGCAGGCCAGCCCCGTCGAGGTGACGGTCAAATGCCGCATCGGCGTGGATGACCAGATCCCGCAGGACGTGCTGCCGGGCTTCATCGCCCTGATGCGCGACACGGGCATCCGGCGCATCGCGGTGCATGCGCGCAAGGCATGGCTACAGGGCCTCTCGCCCAAGGAAAACCGCGAGATCCCGCCCTTGGACTATCCGCTGGTCCACCAGATGAAGGCGCAGTTCGCCGATCTGCACATGTCGATCAATGGCGGCATCGCCGCGATGGATCAGGTGCGCGGTCATCTGGGGGTCATGGATGGGGTGATGGTGGGCCGCGCGGCCTATCACCAGCCGTGGGACATTCTGGGTGCGGCGGATACGCTTTGGGATCAGACCCCGCGCTTTGCCTGCCCGGTCGAGGCCGCCATGGCCATGCGTCCGGTCATCGCCGCGCATCTGGATGGCGGCGGGCGGCTGCATCAGTTTTCGCGGCATATGCTGGGACTGTTTCATGGCCGGCCCGGCGCGCGGGGATGGCGGCGGCTCTTGTCCGAGGGCGCGTCGCGCGCCACGGATCGCGCATCGGCGCTGGCGGTCTATGACGCAGCACTGGCCGAGGTGACGCAGGCCGCCGCGTTGACGGCCTAGACCTGACGTTCGGCCGCCTTGGCCTGATCCCACAGCGCGTCCATCTCGGCCAGATCGCTGTCTTCGGGGCGGCGGCCTTGGGCGGCCAGCGCGGCCTCGATCGACCGGAAGCGGCGGGTGAATTTCGCGTTGGCGGCGCGCAGGGCTTCTTCGGGGTCGATCTTCAGATGCCGCGCCAGATTGGCCATGACGAACAGCAGATCGCCGAATTCCTCGGTCAGATGCGCCTGATCGCCGCTGTCGCGCGCCTCGACCAGCTCGTCGCATTCCTCGCGCAGCTTGGCCAGCACGTCATCCGGGTCGGGCCAGTCGAAGCCGACGCGGGCGGCGCGGTTTTGCAGCTTCAGCGCGCGGGTCAGGCCGGGCAGGCCAAGCGCCACGCCGTCCAGCACGCCGCGTTCGGCCTTGCCCGCGCGTTCCTGCGCCTTGATGGTTTCCCAATCCGCGACCTGCTGATCGGCGGATTTGTCGCGGGATTCGCTGCCAAAGATATGCGGATGGCGCGTCACCATCTTGTCGGAGACCGCGGCCACGACATCCTGAAACCCGAACAGCCCGGCTTCGGCGGCCATCTGGCTGTGAAACACCACCTGCAACAGCAGATCGCCCAGCTCTCCGGGCAGTTCGTCCCATGCCTCGCGGGTGATGGCATCGGCGACCTCATGCGCCTCTTCGATGGTATAGGGCGCGATGGTGGCAAAGCTTTGTTCGATGTCCCATGGGCAGCCGGTCTTGGGATCGCGCAGCGCGGCCATGATCGCCAGCAGGCGCGGAATGCCGGTATCGTCGATGCGGTCGGCAAGTGCGGGGTGAAGTGCGTCCTCGGCCATCGGCGGCCCTTTTTCCTGATCGAACCGGTCCCCGACTGCCACAGGGCGCCCGCCATGTCCACGTCCATGTCCACGGCCAAAGTAACCGCCACGCTGGCGCATTCGTCATCCCGCGCTTTCTTGCCATCCTGCGGGCGCGCGGCTAGGGTGCGCGCCAATTCCGCCGGGGGATGCCCGGAGCCATTCGACAAGGGATCTCCTCATGTTCGTGACCCCCGCCTATGCTCAGGCCGCCGCCGCGCCCTCTGGAATGTCCAGCATCGCGTCCTTCGTGCCGCTGATCCTGATCTTCGTCATCATGTATTTCCTGATGATCCGGCCGCAGCAGAAGCGCATGAAGGAACATCGCAGCATGGTCGAGGCTCTGAAAAAAGGCGATGAGGTCATCACGCAGGGCGGGCTGATCGGCAAGGTCACCACGGTCCGCGACAATGAGCTGGAAGTCGAGATCGCACCGGGCGTGAAAACCCGCGTCGTGCGGTCGTCGATCACCGGCGTCGTGACCAAAACCGCGCCCGTCGCCGCCAACAGCTGAGTTAGCTGCCGATGCTGCACATCCCGACATGGAAACGCGTGCTGATCCTGGGGCTGATTGTCCTGGGATTTGCCTTTGCGATGCCCAACCTGTTCTACAACAAGGTTGAAGGCCATAACGATGCCATTGCGAATATCGAACGCAGCGGCGTCGAGACCCCCGAGGATATCGCCGCGCGCGACGCATGGCCCAACTGGCTGCCCTCGGGGCTGGTCAATCTGGGTCTGGACCTGCGCGGCGGCGCGCATCTTCTGGGCGAGGTTCATGTCGCGGATGTCTACAAGGTGCGGATGGACGCGCTTTGGCCAGAACTGCGCGACGCGCTGGTCGCACAGCGCGACACCGTGGGCTCGGTCCGCCGCGTCGCGGCCCCCGACGGGCAGCTGATCGTCGAGATCAGCAACCCGGCCCAGATGGCGCGCGCGGTGGAAATCGCCCGCGGTCTGGCCGTGCCCGTCACCTCGATCACCGGGGCAGGGCAAAGCGATCTGGCGATCAGCGGCAGCGGCAATCGCCTGACCGTGCAACTGTCGGATGCCGAGCGTTCGGCCACCGATGACCGCACCGTGCAGCAATCGCTGGAGATCATTCGCCGCCGGATCGACGAGGTCGGCACGCGCGAACCGACGATCATGCGTCAGGGCGCCGACCGCATCCTGATTCAGGTGCCGGGCATCGGTTCGGCCGAAGAGCTGAAGCAACTGATCGGCACCACCGCGAAACTGACCTTCAACCCGGTTGTCGGCCGCACCACCGACGCCAATGCGCGGCCCGGTCAGGGGCAGGTCGTCCTGCCCTCGATGGATGAGCCGGGGATCTTCTACACGCTGGAAAGCAACCCCGTCGTCACCGGCGAGGATCTGACCGACGCCCGCCCGGCCTTCGACCAGAACGGCCAGCCTGCGGTCGATTTCCGCTTTGGTCCGGCCGGGGCGAAACGCTTCGGCGCCTATACCTCGGCCAATATCGGCCAGCCCTTCGCCATCGTGCTGGACGATCAGGTGATTTCCGCCCCGGTCATCCGGCAGGCGATCACCACCGGATCGGGGCAGATCTCGGGGGCGATGGATGTGGACGGCTCGACCCGCTTAGCGGTCCTGCTGCGCGCGGGTGCGCTGCCCGCCGAGATGACCTTCCTTGAAGAACGCACCATCGGCCCGGAACTGGGGCAGGATTCGATCGATGCGGGGCGTCTGTCCTCGGTCATCGCGACGGCGGCGGTCGTGGCCTATATGATCGTCAGCTATGGGCTGTTCGGGGTGTTTGCCTCGATCGCCGTGGTCACGAACGTCATCCTGATCCTGTCGGTCATGTCGATGATGGGGGCCACGCTGACGCTGCCGGGGATCGCCGGGATCGTGCTGACCGTCGGCACGGCGGTCGATGCCAACGTCATCATCTATGAACGCATCCGCGAGGAATTGCGGCGCGGAAAGCGGGTGGTCAAGGCCATCGACGACGGCTTCAAGGAAGCCATGTCGGCCATCATCGACGCCAACGTGACCTCATTCATCGCGGCCATGGTGATGTTCTTTCTGGGCTCGGGCCCGGTCAAGGGCTTTGCCGTGACGCTGACCATCGGTCTGGTGACCTCGGTCTTTACCGCCATCTTCTTCACGCGGTTGATGATCGTGATGTGGCTGGACTGGCGCAAACCCAAAGAACTGATTCTGTAAGGGGAGCAGGAACATGGCCTTTCGTCTGAAACTCGTCCCCGACGTCACGCATTTCAACTTCTTCCGCTGGCAATGGCTGACCTTCGGTCTGTCGGGCTTTGCGATGGTGGCATCCGTTGTCATCACGCTGGTGATGGGGCTGAACTTCGGCATCGACTTCAAGGGCGGCACCACGATCCGCACCGAAAGCCCGACCGCCTTCGAGGTCGGGGATTACCGGCAGGCGCTGGACAGCCTGAACCTTGGCGATGTCTCGATCACCGAGGTGTTCGATCCCAGCTTTGGCGCCACCCAGCATGTCGCGATGATCCGCATCGGCACGACCGAGGAAACCGGCTCGGTCACGCCCGAACAGCTTAATCAGGTGCAGGCCGCGCTGCAGACCGTCGATCCGCAGGTGAAATTCGCCGCCGTCGAATCGGTCGGCCCCAAGGTCTCGGGTGAGCTGATCAAGACCGCGATCTATGCGGTGGGCGCGGCGACGCTGGGGATCATGTTCTATATCTGGCTGCGGTTCGAATGGCAGTTCGCGCTGGGGGCGGTCGTGTCGATCGTGCATGACGTGCTGCTGACCATCGGGCTGTTTTCGCTGTTCCAGCTGAAATTCGATCTGACGACCATCGCGGCGCTGCTGACCACGCTGGGCTTTTCGGTCAACGATACGGTCGTGGTCTTTGACCGCCTGCGCGAGAACCTGATCAAGTTCAAGAACATGCCGCTGATCGACGTGATGAACCTGACCTGTAACGAAACCCTGTCGCGCACGATCATGACGGCGGTGACGACCAGCATCGCGCTGGGGGCCATGCTGATCTTTGGCGGCGACGTGATCCGCGAATTCGTAATCGCGATGCTGTGGGGCGTGCTGGTCGGCTGCTACTCGACGATCTATGTCGCCAAGAACATCGTGCTGTGGCTGGGCGTCAAACGCGACTGGACCAAGCCGGGCGAGAAAAAGGAAAAAGCGCCGGGCGAAGACATTCCCGCCGCCTTCCGGGACGCGCCCTGATGTCGGTGATGACACCGACCGAATTCCTTGGCGGGGCCGTGCCGGTGGACGGCTATGGCCCCGGCTTTTTCCGCGTCGGCGGCAAGGTGCATCACGGCGCGGTGATCGTGACCGAAACCGGCATGGCGCCCTGGGCCGGGATCGACGATCACGCGGCGCTTCTGGCGCTGGCGGGCAAGGTGGATGTGCTGTTTCTGGGCATGGGCGCGGATGTGGCCTTTCCGCCGCGCGCGCTGGCTCAGGCGCTGGAGGCTGCGGACATCATGGCCGAGCCGATGAACACGCCCTCGGCGGCACGCAGCTATAATGTCACGCTGTCCGAAGGCAGGCGCGTCGCCTGCGCGCTTTTGCCGATATGAGCCTGCTGGCCGCGCGCGATCTGGCGGTTGCTCGCGGCGGGTTGCGCGCGCTGGAGGGCGTTTCCTTTCAGCTGGATCCCGGCCGGGCCCTGATCCTGCGCGGACCGAACGGCATCGGCAAGACCACGCTTCTGCGCACCTTGGCGGGGCTGCAAAAGCCGGTCTCGGGCCTGATCGAGGGCGAGGATACCGCCTATGCCGGTCATGCCGACGGGCTGAAGCCCGCGCTGACCGCGCGCGAAAATCTTGATTTCTGGCGCCGGGTCTTTGGCGGTCCGCCCATCGCCGGGGCATTGGCCGCGATGGCGCTGCAGCCGCTGGCCGCGCGCCCGGCCCATGCGCTGTCGGCAGGCCAGAAGCGCCGCCTTGGCCTTGCGCGGTTGCTGGTGACGGGCCGCAGGGTCTGGCTGCTGGACGAACCTACCGTGTCGCTGGATGCCGCATCTGTCGGGCTTTTTGCGGATATGCTGCGCCGGCATCTGGGGCAGGGCGGTGCGGCGCTGATCGCCACGCATATCGATCTGGGGCTGGACGCCGAGGTGCTGGACCTGACGCCCTACCGCGCCAGCGCCGCCCCGACGCCGCGCCCTGCGGGTTTCAACGAGGCATTCGGATGACGGCGCTGCTTTTGCGCGATCTGCGCCTTGCCCTGCGCGCGGGCGGCGGCTTCGGGCTGGCGCTGGCCTTCTTTCTGATCCTGTGCACGCTGGTGCCCTTTGGCGTCGGACCGCAGGGCGGTCAGCTTGCGGCGATCGCGCCGGGCATCCTGTGGGTGGGGGCGCTGCTGTCGTGCCTGTTGTCGCTGGACCGCATCTTCGCGCTGGATCACGAGGATGGCAGTCTGGATCTGCTGGCGACCGCGCCGCTGCCGCTGGAGGGCACGGTCGCCATCAAGGCGCTTGCACATTGGCTGACCACGGGCCTGCCGCTGGTCGTCTTTGCGCCGGTGCTGGGGGTCATGTTGCATCTGCCGGGAACGGCTTACGGCGCGCTGCTGGCATCCTTGCTGATCGGCACGCCCGCTTTGTCGATGCTGGGGGCCTTCGGCGCGGCGGTCACGGTGGGTCTGCGCCGGGGGGGCTTGCTGTTGTCGCTGCTGGTGCTGCCACTTTACATGCCAACGCTGATCTTTGGGGCCGAGGCGGTGCGCCGCGCGGCGGCGGGCCTTGATTTTGCAACGCCGCTGGTCTTTCTGGCGGCGATCACGCTGGCGGTTCTGGCGCTGATCCCCTTTGCCGCCGCCGCCGCCCTGCGCGTCAACCTGCGGTGATCGCGACGTAAGTCTGGTTGAGCAAGCCCGCGCCTCACGCTAGGAACGAACCATGTCGATCTGGGAATATGCCAACCCCGTCAAGTTCATGCGCGCCTCGGGCGCGGTCCTGCCATGGATCGTGGCGGGGGCGGTGATCTGTTGCGTGGGCGGGGTGGTCTGGGGCTTTCTGACCCCGCAGGATTACCGGCAGGGCGCGACCGTCAAGATTATCTTCCTGCATGTGCCTGCGGCGCTGATGGCGATCAATGGCTGGCTGATGATGCTGGTCGCGTCACTGATCTGGCTGATCCGGCGCCACCATGTCAGCGCGCTGGTGGCCAAGGCCGCAGCGCCCGTCGGTGCGGTCATGGCGCTGATCGCGCTGTTGACGGGCGCGATCTGGGGCCAGCCGATGTGGGGGACGTGGTGGGAATGGGATCCGCGCCTGACCTCATTCCTGATCCTGTTCCTGTTCTATCTGGGATATGTGGCGCTGTGGGCCGCGGTCGAGGATCCCGACAGCGCAGCCGATCTGACCAGCGTGCTGTGTCTGGTCGGCTCGGTCTTTGCGCTGCTGTCGCGCTATGCGGTGAATTTCTGGAATCAGGGGCTGCATCAGGGCGCGTCGCTGTCGGTGGCTTCGGGTGAGCGGATGTCGAGTGTCTATAAATATCCGCTTTACGTCTCGATGCTGGGGTTCTTCCTGCTGTTTCTGGCGCTGGTGCTGGTGCGCGCCCGGACCGAGATCCGCCATCGCCGTCTGGCCGCCCTTCTGGCACGGGAGCATCGCGCATGATCGAGCTTGGAAAATACGCTGCCACGGTGCTGTGGGCCTATGGCATCAGCCTGCTGCTGCTGGCCGGGATCATCGGGCAGACCATTCGCGCGAATGCCCGTGCCCGCGCCGCACTGCAGGAGCATGAGAACCGTGGCTAGGCTGTCCCCCCTGATGCTGCTGCCCGTCGCGATCTTTGCGGCCTTCGCCGGCATGGCCGGCTGGGCGCTGATGCGCGACGACCCGGATGCCATCCCCTCGGCCATGGCGGGGCGGGCGGCGCCTGCGCTGGGGCAGACCACCTTGCCGGGCAAGGTGCAACTGAGCGATGCGATGCTGCGCGAGCCGGGGCTGAAGCTGGTGAATTTCTGGGCCAGCTGGTGCCCGCCCTGCCGCGCCGAGCATCCGACGCTGACGGAACTGTCGAAGCAAATGCCGGTCTATGGCGTCGATCTGAAGGATCCCGAGGCCGGGGCCCTGCGGTTTCTGGACGACCATGGCGATCCCTTCCGCGCCATCGCCACCGATCCGCGCGGCCGCACCGCCATCGACTGGGGCGTGACCGCGCCACCCGAGACCTTCATCGTCAATGGCAAGGGCGAGGTGGTCTACCGCTTTGCCGGGCCGCTGATCGCGGGCAATCTGGACAATATCTTCATGCCCGAACTTGAGAAGGCACGCGCTGCCGAGTGATGCGCCACGCCGCGCCAGTTGCGCCGCCATATGGGTATTTGAAAAACAAGGAAGCCGGGGCGAGCCGCCCGGCTGCGGTGAATTGGCTTTCCTTGTCAGGTTGCCGGGGCTAAGAGATGCGGGCTTGAGAGAGGCCCGAAATGTCGCAGAACCAACCGACCATCGCTCCGCAACCCGGCATCATGGAGATCGCCCTGTATCAGGGCGGTGCCGCCAAGGTGGCCGGGATCGAGAATGTGGTGAAGCTCTCGTCCAATGAAAACCCGTTCGGCCCTTCGGACAAGGCGCGCGAGGCGCTGGTGCGGGCGGCGCATGCGCTGCATCGCTATCCCAATACCGACCATGCCAGCCTGCGCGCCGCCATCGGCGAGGTGCATGGGCTGGATCCCGAGCGCATCATCTGCGGTGTCGGCTCGGACGAGATCATCCATTTTCTGTGTCAGGCCTATGCCGGGCCGGGCACCGAGGTTCTGTTCACCGAGCACGGGTTTCTGATGTATCGCATCAGCGCCCTTGCGGCAGGTGCGACCCCGGTGCAGGTGGCCGAGCGCGACCGCGTGACCGATATCGATGCGCTGATCGCCGGGGCGAGCCCGCGCACGCGGCTGGTTTTCGTGGCGAACCCGAACAACCCGACCGGCACGATGATCGGCCTGCCCGAACTGGAGCGGCTGGCGCGGGCCGTGCCGCAGGCCATTCTGGTCGTGGATGCGGCCTATGCGGAATATGTCGAGGGCTATGATGGCGGTGCCGATCTGGCGACGCGGCTGCCCAATGTCGTGATGACGCGGACATTTTCCAAGATCTATGGTCTGGGCGGGTTGCGCGTCGGCTGGGGCTATGGCCCGCGCGAGATCATCGACGTGCTGAACCGCATCCGCGGTCCGTTCAACCTGTCGCAACCCGCACTGGACGCTGCCGAGGCCGCCATGCGTGACCGTGACCACATCGCGCGCTGCCAGTCGGAAAACGCCCGGATGCGGGCCTGGCTGGCCGAGGCGCTGGCCGAGAAGGGCGTGCCCTCGGACACGTCCTGCGCCAATTTCATTCTGGCGCGCTTTGCCGATGAGACGATCGCCAAAGCCTGTGACGAGGCGCTGAAGGCGCAGGGCCTGATCGTGCGGCTGGTGGCGGGCTACGGCCTGCCGCAGTGCCTGCGCATCACCGTCGGCGACGAGGCATCCTGCCGCCGCGTGGCCCATGTCATCGGCCAGTTCATGGCCGAGCGCGCGGGGGCATCCGCATGAGCGTGATCTATGACCGCGTGGCGCTGATCGGTCTGGGGCTGATTGCCGGGTCGATGGCCTTGGCCATGCGCGAAAAGGGGCTTGCCGGCTCCATCGTCGGCCATGCCCGCAGTGCCGAGACGCGGGATACCGCGCTGGAGATCGGGCTGGTTGATCAGGTCTTTGCCACCGCTGCCGAGGCGGTTCAGGGCGCCGATCTGATCGTGCTGGCGGTTCCGGTCGGCGCGATGGATGCCGTTGCCGCCGAGATTGCGCCGCATCTGAAGCCGGGGGCGACGGTGACGGATGTGGGCTCGGTCAAGCAGGCCGTGATTCAGGCCGTGGCGCCGCATATCCCCGAGGGCGTGCATTTCGTACCGGGCCACCCCTTGGCGGGGACCGAACATTCCGGGCCCAAGGCCGGGTTTGCCAGCCTGTATCAGAACCGCTGGTGGCTGTTCACCCCGGCCGAGGGCTGCGACGAGGCTGCCATCGTCCGGCTGGAGGGGCTGGTGCAGGCCATGGGGGCCAAGACCGAACGCATGGATGCGCAGCATCACGATCTGGTCTTGGCGGTGACCAGCCACACCCCGCATCTGATCGCCTATACGATGGTGGGCGTCGCCGATCATCTGAAGCGGGTCACGGAATCGGAAGTGGTGCAATATTCCGCCGCCGGGTTTCGCGATTTCACCCGCATTGCTGCCTCGGACCCGACCATGTGGCGCGATGTGTTCTTGCAAAACAGAGAGGCGGTTCTGGACATCCTTGGCCGCTTCACCGAGGAATTGTTCGTGCTGCAACGCGCCATCCGCATGGGCGACGGCCCGCATCTGCACGACTATTTCACCCGGACCCGCGCGATCCGTCGCGGCATCATCGAAGCCGGGCAGGACACCGCCGCACCCGATTTCGGACGCGGCGTGCCGAAACCCTAGGGCCGCAATTGCGGTGCCGGTCCCAGCGGGATCGGCCCCAGCGACATGCGGCCATCGGCCATGATCAGCGGCAGGCGCAACTCGCCCGGCTCCGGGCGGGGATAGGTCATCGCGCCGGGCGCGGCAGGCGCGCCATCCGTCTGTTCGCCCGGCATGGGCATGGCCGAGATCGAGCGGATCATCGCCCCGGCCAGCCGCACGGCGTTTTTCGGGATCAGCCCGGAATCCCCCGCCGCCTCCAGCATGGGGGTCGCGTCGCGGGAATAGAGGGCAAGCGCCCCGGTCGCGCGTCCCTGATCGTCCGGCCGGATCTGGCCGATGACGCGCGCGGTCAGCCTGCCGATGCTCAGCTTGGCCTCATCGATGCGCAGGGCGTTGGGCATCGGGGCGGGGATCGCGGCCAAGGCGGCGGGCGTCGGCGCGGTGTCCAGCCAGACCCGGCCCTTGCCCTGAAACATCACCGGACCCGCACCGCCGATACCATCGGCCATGTCCGCCAGTTGCGGAAAGGCGGTGGGGTCGAACTGGTCCAGCCGCCATGTCACGTCATAGGCCGCCGCCGCATCCTGTGGCGCCTTGGCATCCAGAGCCGCCATCCGGGCATCGACCGACAGCCCCGAAGCCAGCGGCCTGCCATCCAGCGCCACCGGCCCGGATGAAAGATGCGCCCATCGCGGCGCAAAGCCCGCCAGCGGTTGCAACCGGGTCTCGATGCGGGGATCGGTCAGGTCCAGCGGCATCGGGCCTTGGCCCAGATCCAGCGCCAGCGTCGGGGGCAGTTGCAACCGGGCGCGCATCGGGTTCAGCGGAAGGACCGAGATCACCGCCTGCGGCGCCTCGATCCGGCCGAATGTGGTCTGGATCTGCGGGTCCTGAAGGCGGATGCCGATGCGGTGCAGGTTGCGCAGCGGCGCAACGCTTTGCGCCTGAAAGCCAAGGCCCGCGGCCGAAAGCTGGCGCAGTTGCGCGGCGGCATAGGTTTCGCCGCCGATCCACGCCCCCGCCAGCAGCAGGGCCAGAAGCAGCAGCAAGGACAGAAGGCGGCGCATGGTATTCCCCGATGGCTGGTCAGACGACTTGGATCGCGCGGCATCCTGTCCTAAACCGGGACCAAGGGAAAGGGCGGCAGATATGCGCGACGAACAGCCAAAGGCATGGGTCTTTGCCTATGGATCCTTGATGTGGCAGCCGGATTTCCCGGTCGCCACCCGCCAGATCGCGCGGCTTGAGGGCTTTGCCCGGCGCTTTTGCATGCAATCCGTGGTGCATCGCGGCACGCCTGACGCACCGGGGCTGGTGCTGGCGCTGGACGAGGAGCCGGGCACGCATTGTCTGGGGCTGGCGCTTGGCGTTCTGGCCCGCGACTGGGACACGGTGCTGGCGGGGCTGCGCGAACGCGAATTGCCGACGCAGGCCTATGCCGAGCGGCTGGTGCCGCTGGTGCTGGCGGATGGCCGCGCCGTTGAGGCCGTGGCCTATGTGATGCGACAGGATCACGCGCAATATTGCCGGGATCTGGATCTGGATCAGCAGGCGCAGATCATCGCGCGTTCTGTCGGCGGGCGGGGGCCGAATGCCGATTACCTGATGAACACCGCCGCACATCTGGGCACACTGGGCATCGACGATCCCGATATTGCCGAACTGGCGCGCCGTGTGGCCGCGATCCGGGGCGCGCAGGCCGGGCAGCGGTAAGCCTTTCGCGTCAAATGTTTTCGATGCGCTTGCATCATGCCGGGCCGGGGCTACACTCGCGCGCGATGGATCAGGAAGCGGGGGTCGATTTGTCCCAGTCAGAGGCGCAGAACCCCGGCGACGGCACGTCGTCGCATCAGGGGCGTGAGGGGCGGCGCGACCGCGCGGCCCGGCTTGCGGCCAAGCGGCACTCGGGCAGGCCCGACGCGGCGGATCCGCATTTCTCGCAGCCGGTGCGTCAGATCGTGCTGATGCTGATCGTGCTGGTGCTGGTCGGCATGGGGACATGGTTCGCCTATCGCCAGATCCTGCCGATCTTTGCGGCGAACCCGGCGCTGAACGGCGCGATCCTGCTGGTCTTTGTGCTGGGCGTGCTGACCTGTTTCTGGCAGGTCGGCCAACTGGTGCATTCGGTCAGCTGGATCGAGCGGTTCGCGGCGGGCAAGTTCGGCTATGGCCCCTTGGACCAGACCGCGCCGGAACGTCCGCCGCGTCTGCTGGCGCCGCTGGCCGCGCTGCTGGGCGCGCGCGGGCCGATGGGGGGCGCGATTTCCACGGAATCGGCGCGCTCGATTCAGGATTCGGTCGCAACCCGTATCGACGAGGCGCGCGATATCACGCGCTATCTGGCGAATTTGCTGATCTTTCTGGGGCTTCTGGGCACGTTCTATGGGCTGGCGACCACGGTTCCGGCCATCGTCGAAACCATCCGCACGCTTGCCCCCGGTCAGGGCGAAAGCGGGATCGAGGTCTTCGACAAGCTGATGCACGGGCTGGAAACCCAGCTTGGCGGCATGGCGACGGCGTTTTCAAGCTCGCTTCTGGGTCTGGCGGGGTCGCTGATCGTCGGCCTGCTGGAGCTGTTCGCGAGCCATGGCCAGAACCGCTTTTACCGCGAGCTTGAGGAATGGCTGTCGGGCTTTACCCGCATCGGCATGTCGGGCGAGGGCGGCGAACATGTGGCCTTGGCCGAATTCTTGCAGGGTGTCAGCGGCCAGATCGCCGGCTTGCAGGATTTCTATGCCGCGCGCGATGTGCTGCGCGACGAAGAGGCCGCCGATGCCGACAGCCGCTCGATGGCGCTGGCGGCGGGCGTGCAGCAGTTGACGCAGCTGGTCGGCTCGGACCGGGATGCGCTGGCCGGTCAGGTCGCGCTGGAGCGTCAGGTGGCCAGCGACGCGCAGAGCCGTCTGGCGCAGATGGTCGAACGGCTTGCGGACGGGCAGGACCGGCTGCTGGTGGCGGTGCAGGCCGGGCAGGGTGGCGACAGCCGGCTTGAGGATCTCACCTCGGGGTTGGAGCAGGCATTTACCAGCCTGATCGAGCGGCAGGACCGCCTGATCGCATTGGCCGCGCAGCCCACAGCAATGCCGCCCGAGATGGCGCAGGCGCTGGAGCGGATCACCGAAAGCCAGCAGCGCCTTGCTTTGGCCGCGCCGCAACCGGCGGCTTCCGGGGATGGTGCTGCGGCGCGGGCACTGGCCCGGCTGGCCGACGGGCAGGCGCGTCTGGTCGAACTGGCCGAGGCACGCCCCGGCGCGGCGCAGGACGACCCCGAGGCGCGGATGCGCCTGCGCTCGATCGACGTGCAACTGGGCCGTCTGGTCGAGGAAGCGGCCAGCGGTCGCGACGGGCTGATCGCCGAACTGCGCGAGGATATGGCCGCGCTGACCCGCGCCATCCGGGCGCTGGAGGCGCGCGATGGGGCTTAGCAGCCGCAACAGCGGGCGCGAACGCTTTTCGGCGGTGATCTGGCCGGGCTTCGTCGATGCCATGTCGACGCTGCTGCTGGTGCTGATCTTTGCGCTGACCATCTTCATGGTGCTGCAATCGGTGCTGCGCCAGCAGATCACCTCGCAGGACAGCCAGTTGCGCCAGCTTGGCACGGTCGTCAGCAGTCAGGAAAGCGAATTGACCCAGCTTGGCAGCCGGGTGGCCGCGCTCAGCGATGCGCTGTCGACCTCGCAGGACCGGGCGCAGGGGCTGGACCGCGATCTGGCGGCGGAACGGGCGCGGCTGCGCGCCTCGGAAGCGGCCGTGGCGCAGGCGCGCGGAGAGGTGGATGCCCAGACCGAAGCGGCGCGTCTGGCCGCGGCTCGGCGCGAGGCGCTGGAGGCGCTGATCGCCGATCTGCGCCGCCGCAATGCCGATGCGGGCACGCAACTGGACAGCACCCGGCAGCAGCTTTCCGATGCCGAGGCCGCGCGGCTGGCCGACAAGGCCGCTGCCGAGGCGCTGGAGCAACGGCTGGCCAATTCCGATGCCGAACTGAACGCGACGGCGCTGGCGCTGGATGCCTCGCGCAAGAAGGCCGAAGAGACGCTGACCCTGCTGGCCGCCGCCGAAGCCGCGCGCAAGGATCTGGGCACGCGCGCCGATGCGCAGGCGACCGAGGCGGAACGGCAGGCCGGTCTGCTGGCCTTGGCGCAGCAGAAGCTGGCCGATCAGCAGGCCCTGTCGACCGAAGAACAGCGCCGGGTCGCCCTGCTGAATGAACAGGTGGCCGGGCTGAACGACCAGCTAGGGCGGCTGCAGACGGTCCTGCAAACCGCGGGCGACGACAAACGCGCCGCCGATCTGCGGGCCGAGGATCTGGGCCAGCAGTTGAACCTTGCGCTGGTCCGCGCCGCAGATGAGGAACGCCAGCGCCGCGCGCTGGAGGCCGACGCCCGCAGCAAGGCCGAGGCCGAGGCGCGCGATCTGGCGCGCTACCGCTCGGAATTCTTCGGGCGGCTGTCGCAGATCCTGCAGGGCCGCGAGGGCGTGCGCGTGGTGGGCGACCGCTTCGCCTTTTCCTCCGAGGTGCTGTTTCCCGCAGGCGAGGCAACGCTGTCCAGCGAGGGCCGCAACCAGATCGCCGGGGTCACGCAGCTTTTGCAGCAAATCTCGTCCGAGATCCCGCCGGAAATCGACTGGATCATCCGGGTCGATGGCCATACCGACAGCCAGCCGCTTTCCGGGCAGGGCCGCTATCGCGACAACTGGGAACTGAGCCAGGCGCGCGCGCTGTCGGTGGTGCGCTATATGGTCGAGGATCTGGGCTTTCCGGCAAATCGCCTGCTGCCCGCAGGGTTTGCCGATACGCGCCCGGTGGCGCAGGGCAGCAGCCCCGAGGCCAATGCCCAGAACCGCCGGATCGAGCTGAAGCTGACCGAGCGTTAGACCGCCCGGTCAGATGTCGGGGCCATGGCGGGCCGATCAGACAGCGCAGCAGTCAGGCGGCGCGGCAATCAGACGGCGCGCGGGTCCAGCAGCGTGTATTGATCGGGAAAGCGGTTCAGATAGCGCAGCATCGGCCCCGCAGCCCGCCATTGGCGAAACAGCGCGGCCCGCAGCGCGGCAGGCTCGGGCCAGTGCCTGCGGGCCGACATGGCGACTTGCGGCGCTTGCGGGAAATGCCGCGCCAGAACCCGGCCAAAGGCGTCCCGCATCCGCATCGGCACGACGCCCTGCGACGCCTCCAACCACGGCTTCCGCGTGCCGATGAAATGGATCAGACAGGGATCCACCATCGCGGTCAGATGCGCCGAGGCCGAGGTGAACTGCCAGTTCCACAGCGGGCTGATCTCGGCCCAGTCGCCTTGCAGGATGCCGTTCATCAGCGCCTGATCGCGGCCCAGACCGGCCAGATGGCTGCGCGCGAAGCTGGCGGCGCGGGCGGGCAGATCGTCGCGGGCAAAGGCCTCGGTATCGATCATCACCACGCCTGCATTGAAATAGGGATGCGCGGGCTGGCCCAGTTTCTGGAACTCGCGCACCTTGCGTCCCGGCGTCCGCCATTGCCGGTTGTCGCGCACCGCAGCCACCGCGCGGCCCAGCATGTCGGTTGACAAGAGCCGCGCCGGATCGCCGCGCTCATACAGAATATCGGCGTCGATCACCAGAATGCGACGGTAATGGCCGCGCAGCGCATTGCCCAGAAACAGCTCCATATAGGTCGCAAGCGAGCGGCGGGCATCCAGCGGCAGCGCATCCAGAAGTGCGTCGTCGCGCGCGGCGACATGGCCGATCCCGGCCTGCGTCAGCACCTCGGGCATCGAGACGGGCTCGGGCCCGCCGATCAGCACGTCATGGCCGTGCCCCGCTGCGGCCATGGCCAACGCCGGGACCGCCGCATAGGGCAGATAATTCGCGTCGCAGGCCACGATCACCGCAATATCCGAGGCGGGCCGGAAACCGGGGCTGAAAATCGGTGTCAGGCTCATATCGCGGCTTTCTGCATGGCAAGCTTCTCCGGTTCGGCCAGGATGCCGATGGTCCGGTTTACGCCCGGGCGGGCAGCTTGTCCAACCGGATGCGCTTAGCCCTCGGGCGTGTGCTGACTGCCGTGCTGGCCGTTGCCATTGCCGTTTTCACGCGGCGGACGACCGATCACATCGCGCAGCGCGTCCAGCTCGATGAAATTGTCGGCCTGACGGCGCAACTCATCCGCGATCATCGGCGGCTGGCTGCGCATGGTCGAGACGACCGAGACGCGCACGCCCATGCGCTGCAATGCCTCGACCAGCGGACGGAAATCGCCATCGCCGGAAAACAGCACCGCATGATCCAGTCGCGGCGCCAGTTCCATGGCGTTCACCACCAGTTCGACATCCATATTGCCCTTGACCTTGCGGCGGCCCATCGCGTCGGTGTATTCGCGGGCGGGCTTCGTCACCATGGTAAAGCCGTTGTAATGCAGCCAGTCCACCAGCGGGCGGATCGGCGAATAATCCTCGTTCTCCAGCAGGGCGGTGTAGTAATAGGCGCGGATCAACTTGCCACGGCGCTCGAATTCCTGACGCAGCAGCTTGTAATCAATGTCGAAACCCAGCGACTTGGCGGCGGCATATAAATTGGACCCGTCGATGAACAACGCCAGCCGGTCGTCTTTGTAAAACACGATACCCTCGATATGACAGAGAAACTTTTAACTAACGGGACACTAGCCCTGGTCGCAGCGGGCGGAAACCTGCCAAGTTCGGCAGGTCCGCCCGGCAAGACCCTGCGTGCCGCAATCGCGATGATAGCGCAAGCAAATGATGTTTCAGTGATTTCCGTCAGCCAGTTCTGGCAGACTCCCGCCTATCCGGCAGGCAGTGGTCCCGACTTCGTTAACGCAGCGTTAACCCTCGTGAGCCGGCTCGATGCTCAAAATTTACTCAGGTTGCTGCACCGGATCGAAGCTGAACTGGGGCGCAGCCGCGATGCGGGCCGCTGGGCCGCGCGGGGCATCGATCTGGACCTGATCGCGTTCGGCGATGCGGTGCTGCCCGATCCCGACACACAGGCGCAATGGCGCGGTCTGGCGCCGGAACGGCAGGCGCGTGAGACGCCCGAGCAGTTGATTCTGCCGCATCCCCGCATGCAGGATCGCGGCTTCGTGCTGGTCCCCTTGGCGCAGGTCGCGCCGCAATGGGTGCATCCGGTGCTGGATCGCAGCGTGGCGCAGCTTCTGGCGGACTTGCCAGCCTCGGCCCGGCAGGATATAAGGCCGGTCACAACTTGACATTCCCTTGGCGATTGCTGAAATATGCGGCTTCGCCCAGATAACCGATTCCAAACCGAAGGTGACCGATGGCCCGCGTGACAGTCGAAGATTGCGTTGACAAGGTTCCGAACCGTTTCGATCTGGTGATGCTGGCCGCCCATCGCGCGCGCGAAATCGCCGCTGGAAGTCCGCTGACCGTCGATCGCGACAATGACAAGAACCCGGTCGTGTCCCTGCGTGAAATCGCGGATGAGACGCAGCCGGTCGACGAATTGCGCGAACGCATGATCGAAGCCACCCAGACCCAGATTGAGGTTGATGAGCCCGAAGAAGACGCGATGGCGCTGCTTCTTGGCGCAGAAGTCGATCGTCCGAAGCCCGTCGATGAGGAATCGGAAGAGCGGATGCTGCGCATGATGCTGGAAGCTCAGGGCCGCGGCTAAGGGGTTCAGGGGTCTTCGGCACAGATGATCGACGTCGAAGACCTTATCGCGCTTGTCCGCAACTACAATCCGCGCACCAACGCAGATCTGATCCGCGACGCCTATGAATATGGGCGTCGCATGCATGAAGGGCAGTTCCGCCAGTCGGGCGAGCCCTATTTCACGCATCCGGTCTCCGTCGCCGCCATCCTGACCGAAATGCGGCTGGACGATGCGACGATCATCACCGCACTGCTGCATGACACGATCGAAGACACCCGCTCGACCTGGGGCGAGGTGTCGCAGATGTTCGGCCGCGAAATTGCCGATCTGGTCGATGGCGTCACCAAGCTGACCAATCTGCAACTTTCCGGCGTGCACTCCAAGCAGGCCGAGAATTTCCGCAAGCTTTTCATGGCCATGTCGCGCGATCTTCGCGTTATTCTGGTCAAGCTGGCCGACCGGCTGCACAATATGCGCACCATCAAGTCGATGCGCGCCGAAAAGCAGACGCAAAAGGCGCGCGAAACGATGGATATCTATGCGCCCTTGGCCGGGCGCATGGGCATGCAATGGATGCGCGAGGAGCTGGAAGACCTTGCCTTCAAGGTCATCAACCCCGAAGCCCGCAATTCGATCATCCGCCGCTTTGTCAGCCTGCAGCGCGAATCCGGCGATGTGATCCCCAAGATCACCGCCGATATCCGCGCCGAACTGGAACGCGAGGGGCTTGAGGCCGATGTCTATGGCCGCGCGAAAAAGCCCTTCAGCATCTGGCGCAAGATGCAGGAAAAGCAGCTGTCCTTCTCGCGGCTGTCCGATATCTATGGCTTCCGCATCATCACCCGGACCGAGGCGGATTGCTATCGCACGCTGGGTGTCATCCACCATCGCTGGCGCGCGGTGCCGGGGCGGTTCAAGGATTACATCAGCCAGCCCAAGGCCAACGGCTACCGTTCGATCCACACCACGGTGTCGGGCCGCGACGGCAAGCGCGTCGAGGTGCAGATCCGCACCCGCCAGATGCACGAGGTCGCGGAATCCGGCGTCGCCGCGCATTGGGCCTATCGCGACGGGGCGCGCACGCAGAACCCTTTTGCCGTCGATCCCGGCGAATGGATCGCCAGCCTGACCGAGCGTTTCGGCGAGGAAGACCACGACGAGTTTCTGGAACACGTCAAGATGGAGATGTATTCCGATCAGGTCTTCTGCTTCTCGCCCAAGGGCGATGTGATGCCGCTGCCGAAAGGCGCGACGCCCATCGACTTCGCCTATGCCATCCACACCCGGCTGGGCAATTCCTGCGTCGGTGCCAAGATCGACGGCATCCGTGTGCCGCTGTGGACGCGGCTGAAGAACGGCCAGTCGGTGGAAATCATCGCGGCCTCGGGGCAGCGGCCGCAGCCGACATGGCTGGATATCGTCGTGACCGGCCGCGCCAAGGCCGCCATCCGGCGCAGCCTGCGGCAAGAGGATCGCTCGCGCTTCATCCGGCTGGGCTCGGAACTGGTGCGGGTGGCGTTTGAACATGTCGGCCGCCGCGTGACCGACAAGGCGCTGCGCACGGCGGCGCGGACCATGGCGCTGCCCGATACCGACGAATTGCTGGCCCGTATCGGCAGCGCCGAGATCTCGGCGCATGACGTGCTGTCGGCGCTGTATCCCGAACTTGCCGCCAAGCGCAGCGAGATCGACGCCAAGCGCGCCGTTGCGGGGCTTGAGGCCGATCAGGAATTCACCCGCGCGCCCTGCTGCAACCCGCTGCCGGGCGAACGCATCATCGGCATCACCTATCGCGGCAAGGGCGTGGTCATTCACGCCATCGACTGCCCGGTTCTGGCCGAGTTCGAGGACAGCCCGGAACGCTGGGTCGATCTGCATTGGCGCGAAGGCCAGCATCCGCCCGCCTATTCCACCAATCTGTCGCTGACGATCCGCAACGATGCCGGGGTGCTGGGCCGGATCTGCACGCTGATCGGCCTGCAGGGCGCCAATATCTCGGATATGGAATTCTCGGATCGCAAGCCGGATTTCTATCGCCTGCGGGTCGAGGTCGAACTGCGCGACAGCGAACATCTGCACGCGCTGCTGACCGCGCTTGAAGCGGAAAGCGATGTGGCACAGGTCGCCCGCATCCGCGACCCGCTGGCGCATATCGCCTGACAGCCGCCAAGCCGGTCGGGTCAGATCCCCAGCCGGTCGCGCAGCGAATACCACGACATGCCCGCCACCAGCAGCGGCCAGCGCAGGGCCATACCGCCGGGAAACGGCGGATGCGGCAGGGCGGCCATGGTATCGAACCCCTCGGACTGGCCCAGAACCGCCAGCGCCATCTGCTTGCCGGCCAAAGTGGCGATGGCCAGCCCGTGCCCGGAATAGCCGCTGGCCGACAGACAGTTCGGCGCGGGCCGGATAAAGCAGGGCAGCCGGTTCATGGTGATGGCCAATGTCCCGCCCCAGGCATGGGTCAGCTTCACGTCGCGCAGGCCGGGATAGATCTCCAGCAAGGGCTTGCGCACCTTGCCAAGGATATCGCCGGGAAAGCGATAGCTGACATTCTCGCCGCCGCCAAAGATCAGTCGCCCCTCGGGATCGACGCGCCAGTAATTCACCACGAATTTCGTGTCATGCACGCCGATGTCGCGGGTCAGGACCTGCGCGCGGCGCGCGCCCAAAGGCTCGGTCGCGACGATGAAGTTGTTGATCGGCATGACGCGCGCCGTGACCTTCGGCTCCAGATCGCCCAGATAGCCATTGGCGGCCAGGATCAGCTGATCGCAGATGACCCGGCCCTGCGCGGTGCTGACCACGGTCTTGCCCGCCGCATCGCCATGCCGGATCCCGGTCACTTCCGACAGTTCATGGATGCGCGCCCCGGCGGCATCGGCCAGCCGCGCCATGCCAAGCGCCAGATTCAGCGGATGCAGATGTCCCGCACCCATGTCCAGCTCCCCCGCGACATAGGCCTCCGAGGGCAGAAGCGCCCGGAATTCCGCGCGGTCCAGCGCCGCGATGCGGTCATAGCCGTAATCGCGCGCCAGCTTGTCGATCATCCGCCGCGCATGGTCGAATTCGGCAGGCTTGCGAAAGGCATGCGCGATGCCATCGGCCACCGGCACGCCCGCCCGCGCGGCCAGATCGCGGGTCAGCGCCTTGGCCTCCTCGGCCATGTCCCACAGGCGCCGCGCGGCGTCGCGCCCGGCGATGGCCTCCAGATCATCGACCTCCAGCCGCTGACCCGATCCCAACTGCCCGCCATTCCGCCCGGATGCGCCAAAGCCCACGCGATGCGCCTCCAGCAGCACCACATCGCGCCCGGCTTCGGCCAGATGCAGCGCGGCGGACAGCCCGGTATAGCCGCCACCGACCACCACCACATCCGCCCGCGCATCCCCGGCCAGCGCCGCGAATGGTGCAAGATCCACCCGCGTGGCCGCATAAAGGCTGGACGGATATTCCCCCAGACGGTCATTGGAATGCAGCAGGTTCATCGCGCCTTCTTCGTTCTTCAAATACTCATGCGGCGCCGGCCACCCGCCTCAGACGTTCAGCAGCAGATGCTCACGTTCCCACGGGCTGATGACCTGCAGGAACTCCTTGTATTCATTGCGCTTGACCGACTGATAGGTGGCAACGAACTCGGCACCCAGCACCTCGCGCATGGCCTCGTTCTCCTCCATCAGATCCAGCGCATCGCCAAGGTTATAGGGCAACTCGTCCTGCGACATATAGGCGTCACCCAGACATTCGGCGCGCGGGTTCTCCTGCTCGATCAGGCCCAGATAACCGCAGGCCAGACTGGCGGCCAGCCCCAGATAGGGGTTGCAATCCATCCCCGCCAACCGGTTTTCGACCCGCCGCGCCTCGGGGCCGGAAATCGGCACGCGCAAGCCGGTCGTGCGGTTGTCGCGCCCCCATTCCAGATTAATTGGCGCCGCGAAATCAGGGACATAACGGCGATAGCTGTTGACATAGGGCGCCAGCAGCGCGATCGCCGCAGGCAGATGCCGCTGCATGCCGCCAATGAAATGCATGAAAGCCGCCGTCTCGCGGCCCTGATCGTCCGAAAAGATGTTGCGCCCGTCCTGCACCCCGACCACCGAGTGATGGATATGCATGGCACTGCCCGGCTCGTTTTCGATGGGCTTGGCCATGAAGGTGGCAAAGCAGTCGTGGCGCAGCGCGGCCTCGCGGATCAGGCGCTTGAAGTAAAAGATCTGATCGGCCAGATGCACCGGGTCGCCATGGTTCAGGTTGATTTCCACCTGACCCGCGCCGCCTTCCTGCAGGATGCCGTCGATCTCGAAGCCCTGCGCCTCGGCAAAATCATAGATGTCGTCGATCACCTTGCCGTATTCATCCACCGCCGACATGGAATAGGCCTGTTTCGCCGCCGCCCGGCGCCCCGAGCGGCCCATGGGCGGAATGATCGGCTGGTTGGGGTCGATATTGCGCGCGACCAAAAAGAACTCCATCTCGGGCGCGACGATGGGGGTCCAGCCCTTGGCACGATACAGCTCGACCACGCGCTTGAGCACATTGCGCGGTGCGGTCGGCACCGGCTCGCCCGACTGGTTCGTCACGTCATGGATGACCTGCAAGGTCACATCCGCCGTCCAGGGCGCGGCGGTGGCGGTGCTGAAATCCGGGGTCAGAACCATGTCCGGTTCGGTAAAGGCGCCGGTGGGATTATCGGCCCAATCGCCGGTGATCGTCTGCAAAAAGATCGAGTTCGGCAGGTAGAAGCGTTCCTGATGCGCGAATTTCGAGGCGGGCATCGCCTTGCCCCGCGCCACCCCGGCGATATCGGCGACGATGCATTCCACCTCATCCAGCCGGCGGCCGTCGACATAATCCTGCGCCGCTTGCGGGGTTTCTTCGATCCATCTGGCTTTCATGCGGCACCTTGCGCTTGTGACGCGCGCGGCGCCTTGAAGAAGTTTTCGATCCGGTCGGCGATGGCGTCGGACTGACGCGGGCCGCCCATCCGCGACGCGGCGCGGGCCAGCAGATCATCGGGGACGACGCCCTTGGCGCGGGTGTCGATCAGACCCTGAATGAAGTCATCTCCGAATTCCGGATGCGCCTGCACGGTCAGGGCGCGGTCGTCATAGACCAGCGCGGCGTTTTCACAAAACCCGTTCGTCGCCGCGATCTGCGCGCCTTCGGGGCGGCGCGTGACCTGATCCTGATGCCATGCGTTCAGCGTGATGTGCTGGCCGCCGAAATCGTAATCCTGCGCCCCGACCGACCAGCCGCCGGCATATTTCTCGACCTTGCCGCCAAGGGCCTGCGCGATAATCTGATGGCCAAAGCAGATGCCGACCATGGGCACATGCGCGGCATAGGCGTCACGGATGAACGCCTCAAGCGGCGGGATGAAGGCGTGATCCTCATAAGCGCCATGGCGCGATCCGGTCAGCAGCCAGCCCTGCGCATCATGGACCGAGGCGGGAAACTCCATCGCCTCGACATGATAGCTGGTGAAGTCGAACCCGCGTCCGGCCAGCAGCCGTTCAAACATGGTGTCGTAATCGCCAAGTTCGCCGCGAATGGTGTCGGGCGACTGGCCGCATTTCAGGATGCCGATGCGCATGATTGGCCTGTTGATTCTTCGTTTCAAAGGTAGTCGGGGGCTTGGGTGCGGACAAGGCCCTAGCCGTTTTGTGGGGCTGGCGGGCGTCGGGTGCAAGCATTAGGCTGTTGCGCAAACCCGCAGCATGAAAGGATAAAGCCGTGCCCGGACTTCGCCCCGATGTCGATCCCGATGGCCTGCAAGAGTTTTCGGTGGTGTTCACCGACCGCTCGCTGAACCATATGTCGCAGAAATATCAGGGCATCATGCGCGATATCTCGGCCAGCCTGCGCAAGGTCTATGGCGCCGAGGCGGTGGCGCTGATCCCCGGCGGCGGCACCTGCGCCATGGAGGCCGTGGCGCGCCAGTTCGGCCGCGACGCCCATGCGCTGATCGTGCGGAACGGCTTTTTCAGCTTCCGCTGGAGCCAGATCTTCGAGGCGGGCGGCTTTGCCCGCGACACCACCGTGATGATGGCCCGGCCCAGCGGCAATGAACCGCAAGCGCCCTTTGCCCCGGCGCCGATCGAGGAAGTCGTGGCCAGGATCCGCGACACCCGTCCCGATGCGGTCTTTGCCCCGCATGTCGAAACCGCCGCCGGGATGATCCTGCCCGATGATTACATCACCGCGCTGGCCGATGCCGCGCATGAGGTCGGCGCGATCATGGTGCTGGACTGCATCGCCTCGGGGGCGATCTGGGTGGATATGGCGGCGACGGGCGTGGATGTGCTGATCTCGGCACCGCAAAAGGGCTGGTCGGCCTCGCCCTCGGCGGGGATGGTGATGCTGTCGCCGCGCGCGCTGGGTCGGCTTGAGGAGACCGCCTCGGACAGTTTCGCGCTGGATCTGAAGAAATGGCGCGCGATCATGAAGGCCTATGAAGATGGCGGCCACGCCTATCACGCCACCATGCCCACCGATGCCATTGTCGGGCTGCACGCCGCCATGCAGGAAACCGAGGCGCTGGGGTTTCAGGCCGCGCGCGATGCGCAATGGCGGCTGGGCGACGCGGTGCGCGCGGAACTGGCGCGGCGCGGATTGCGGTCGGTCGCGGCCGAGGGCTTTGCCGCGCCGGGTGTGGTCGTGTGCTATACCGACGATCCCGAGGTGCAGAACGGCAAGAAGTTTCTGGCCCAGGGCTATCAGATCGCCGCAGGCGTCCCCCTGCAGGTCGGCGAGGGCGAGGGCTTTCGCAGCTTCCGCATCGGGCTGTTCGGACTGGACAAGCTGGGCGATGTCGACGGCACGCTGGCGCGGCTGGTCCCGGCTTTCGACAAAGTGTTTGGCGCGGCTTAAAACCGCGCCTTTTCAAACCGTATCAAGATAAAGTTCAACCGTTTCCTCATCTGACAGCTCGGCCATGTAATGCAGCTCTTGCCGCTTGGTCATGACGAAGTTTTCGATCAGATGCGCGGGGAAGATCCGTTTGATCTGCGGGCAGCTGTCAAAGGCGTCGATGGCTGCCCCCCATGTGGCGGGCAGTTGCGCCAGACCCTGTTCATAGGCGTTGCCGTGAATGGGCGGCGGCGGCTCGATGCCGTCCTCCAGCCCGTTCAAGGCCGCGCCAAGGATGGCGGCGACCGTCAGGTAGGGGTTCACATCGCCGCCCGCCACACGGTGTTCGATCCGCCGCGCCTTGGGCCCCGATGACGGGATGCGGATGGCCGAGGTGCGGTTTTCATAGGCCCAGCCCAGCCCCGTCGGCGCATGGGCGTTCGGCACCAGCCGGTCATAGCTGTTCTCATGCGGTGCAAACAGCAGGGTCGAGCCGGGCATCGCCGCCAGACATCCGGCCACGGCGTGACGCAGCTTGTCGGTGCCCAGATCGCCGCCATCGTCAAAGATATTGTTGCCCTGCTGATCAAGGATCGAGAAATGCATATGCATTCCCGAGCCGTTCCATTCCTCATAGGGCTTGGCCATGAAGGATCCAGCAAAGCCATAGCTGCGCGCCAGCCCCTTGACCAATTGCTTGAAAAGCCAGGAATCATCGGCGGCCTTCATCGGGTCGGACTGGTGCATCAGGTTGATTTCGAACTGACCGGGCGCGGCTTCCGAAATCGCGGTATCGGCGGGAATGTCCATCGCCTCGCAGGCGTCGTAAAGCGAGGTGAAGAAGCGGTCGAAAGCGTCCAGCGCCCGCAGGCTGAGTGTTTCGGCCCCGGTGCGGCGCTTGCCCGAGCGCGGGCTGGGCGGCACGCGCAATTGTCCGCCGCTGTCGTCGATCAGGAAAAACTCCAGCTCGGTCGCGACGACCGGCGTCAGCCCGGCGGCCTTGTAGCGTTCGACGACGCGGGCCAATGCCTGTCGCGGATCGCCCTCATAGGGGCGGCCATCGGGATGGAACATCCACAGCGGCAACAGGCCGGTCGGCGCCTCCAGCCAGGGCATCGGCATGAAGCCGCGTTCCGTCGGCAGCAGCAGGCCATCGGGATCGCCGGACTGAAACACCAGCGGGCTGTCTTCGACATCCTCGCCCCAGATGTCCATATTCAGGACCGAGAACGGGAATTTCGTCCCTTCTGTCAGGATCTTGTCCGCGAAACGGGCCGGAACGCGCTTGCCGCGCGCCATGCCGTTCAGATCAGCGGCAGCCACGCGGATTGTCTTGACTTCGGGATGCTCACGCAGCCAGTCCATTTGTCACCTGAAAAGATTTGGCCGATAGCGGATGCGTTTGGCAGCGCCGGGCACATGGCGGTTCAGCCGCCGGTTGACGACCCCGAACAGCCCGATCAGGCACAGGGTCACGAGAATGAAATACATCGCCGCGATGGGATAGGCGACGAAGGGGTTGAAGGTCTTTTCGGCGAAAAAGCTGGCGTAATACAGCGCATCGCCCTGCTGGCGGAACGCCGGGAAGCTGGAAAAGAACACCAGCGTCGTGGCGTGGAACAGAAAGATCGCCTCATTGGTATAGGCAGGCCATGCCAGCCGCATCGCGTTGGGCCAGACCACGCGGCGATAGCGGGTCCAGCCCGCCATGCCATAGGCATCCGCGGCCTCAAGCTCGCCCTTGGGCAGGTTGCGCAGCGCGCCATAGAAGATTTCCGCCGAATAGGCCGCGGTGTTCAGCACCAGAACCAGCAGCGCCCCGGCCCATGCGCGGGTGATCCACGCGGTTTCCACCGTCAGCCCGAAGATGTCGATGCCCGCGCGGGGCAGCTGCACCAGCGCCTCATAGGCGACGAAGAACTGGATGAACAGCGGGCTGCCGCGAAACACAAAGATGAACAGCTCGGCCGGTTTGCGCAGCCACGGCCCGCCCAGCCGCGCCATCGCCAGCGCATTGGCCAGAAAGAAGCCGAAGAACAGCGCCAGCGCCCCGAAATACACGTTCCAGATCAGCCCCGAGCCGATCAGCGTGAAATGTTCACACAGCGTAAAGCCTTCGCGCGGCAGCAGGCGTTCGCCAATGCCGATGGCGCGCAGGCCGTAATCTTGCAGGGTTTGCAGGCACTGGCTCATGCGGGGGCCTTTCGCATCGCCTCACCGGCCAAGGTGGCCTGACCTGCCGAAAGCCGCGTGCGGATGCGCCGGAACACCCGTTCCGAAATCCATGTCATCAGCAGGTAGAACACAAGGATGCCCAGAAAATAGTAAAGCCGCCAATCCGGATGCGGATAGGAATAGGCGCTGGTCTTGGCGCTGCCCAATTCGCGCGCCCAATAGACGATGTCCTCGACGCCAAGGACGAACAGTAGCGGCGTGGCCTTGATCAGGATCATCCACAGATTGGCCAGACCGGGCAGGGCATAGGTCCACATCTGCGGGATCAGGATGCGGCGGTTCACCTGTCCGGGCGACATGCCGTAAGCCTCGGCGGTTTCGATCTGGGCGCGGGGAACGGCGTTCATCGCGCCATACAGCACATTCGCGGCAAAGGCGCCGAAGACGATGGCAAAGGCGATGACCGCCAGCGTGACGCCATAGATCTGATGGATCCATTGCGGCGCGGTCGACAAAGGCAGCTTGGCCGCCGCGCAGACGACGAATTCATTGCCCTGCCGGATCGGTGCGCCGGGATCGCAGAACACCTGCGCGCGCAGCCATTCAAAGCCCTGATCCAGCGCGATGGGCACGAACAGGAAGAAGATGATGTCCGGCACGCCCCGCACCATCGAGGTATAGGTCTTGCCAAACCAGCGCAGCGGCGCGATGCGCGACCGCGAGGCCATGGCCCCGCCAAAGCCGAACAGCAGCGCCGCCGGCGCGGTGATCGCCAGCAGCAGCAGGACCGTCCCGAAGGACAGATAGAACAGCACATGCTTGCCCGATCCCAGATAGCAGATCAGCCAGGCAAGCCCTTCAAGGGTTTTCGGATCGGCGCAGGACGCAAACATGGATCACCAGATTGCCCCGCCCATGACGGACGGGGCCTGAACATCAGAAATATTCGGCGCCGTCACCAAACCATTTCTTGATCATCTCGTTCAGCGAACCGTCTTCCTTCATCGAGGTGATGGCGGTATCAAACTTGGCCTTCAGCTCGGTATCGGACTGGCGCAGCGCCATGCCGATGCCTTCGCCCAGCGGGATATTGTCCTGCCCGGTCACCCAGACCATCGCGCCATTGGATTCGTTCACCACCGGCGACAGGAAGTCCTTGTCGGCAAAGACCGCCTCGGCCTCGCCATTGCGGACCGCGCCCACGGCTTCGTCGGGCGTGGCGAATTCCAGAAGCTCTGCACCCGATTCGGCGACATGGGCGGCCTGAATGGTGTTGGTCTGCGCCGCGACGATGCCCTGGGTCACGTCCACATCCGCCTCGGGGGCAGCATAGGCCGAGGGCGTCGGCGGCAGATAGTTCTGCGTGAACAGCACCGCCTTGCGGCGTTCCTCGGTGATCGACATGCCCGCCATGATCGCATCATAGTTCGAGCTGTTCAGGTTGGGGATGATGCTGTCCCAGTCGTTCTTGACCCAGGTGCATTGCAGCTCGGCGCGCTTGCACAACTCATTGCCCAGCTCGATTTCGAAGCCGTCGACCTCACCCTTGTCGTTCACGAGGTTGTAGGGAGGATAGGCGCCCTCGGTCGCGATGCGCACGTTCTGCGCCATGCCCATCCCGGCGGTCATCGCCAGCGCGGCGGCGGCAAGCATCAGTTTCTTCATCAGACTCTCCTGTCGGTCTTATTCGGCCATTGTGGCGCTTAGGAATTGGCGCAGCCGTTCGGAACGGGGCGCATGAAACAATTGGGCGGGGGGGCCTTCTTCCTCGATCCGGCCCTGATGCAGAAAGACGACGTGATCGCTGACATCGGCGGCAAGGCGCATATCATGGGTGACCAGCAGCATGGTGCGATGCTCGGCCGCCAGATCCTTGATGACGCGCACCACTTCCTTTTGCAGTTCCGGGTCCAGCGCGCTGGTCGGTTCGTCCAGCAGCAGGGCCTTGGGCTCCATGCACAGCGCACGGGCGATGGCGGCGCGCTGCTGCTGGCCGCCCGACAGCTGGGCGGGCCAGTTGTCGGCCTTGTCGCCAATGCCGACCTTGGCCAGCAATTCGCGCGCCCGCGCCTCGACCTTGGCGGGGTCGCGTTTCAGCACCTGCACCGGAGCCTCCATGACGTTTTGCAGCACGGTCATGTGCGACCACAGGTTGAATTGCTGAAACACCATGGACAGGTTGGTGCGCAGCCGCGTCACCTGCGCCCGGTCGGCGGGGACACGGGCCACGCCTTGCCCGCGCCATTTCACCGGCTCGCCCTCGAACAGGATATCGCCCTGCTGGCTGTCTTCCAGCAGGTTGCAGCAGCGCAGCAGCGTCGATTTGCCCGATCCCGAGGATCCGATCAGGCTGATGACATGGCCGCGCGGCGCGGTCAGGCTGACGCCCTTGATAACCTCAAGCTGGCCATAGGCCTTGTGCAGGTCGCGGATCTGGATGACCGGGCCTTCGGCGTCGGTCGCAATGCGGGTCGGGGTGTGGTTCATGCGGTAATCAGGCGATATTTGCGACGGGATTGCAACGCTTTCCTGCCTGACCTTAACGGCAGGAACGCAACGTGCCCGCTTAGTGGCCGCGGATGCCCAGATCATCAAGCACGCGCTGGCGCACAAGGTTCGAATCGCGGTCGTTCACCCCCAGCAGGCTGGCGACAAGACGCACCATGCTGTCTTCCTCGGCGCTGCGCTTGCCATCGGCATAGGCGACTTCCCACATGGCGGCGATGACGTTCTGGCGGTCGTCCAGATCGACGCGTTCCTTGACGATCCGGGTAAAGCGCACGGTATCGGGGGCCTCGGCCTCGATCATCTCGGCGGCGACGCGGCGTTCGACCGCTTCGTCATGGGACAACCCGCGACGGCGTGCCAGCACGCCTTCGATCCGGCGCCGTTCGGTTTCCGAATAACGGTCGTCGGCACGGGCGATGCGGACCAGCAAAGCCGCGATCGCGACCTCGCCATCTTGCGAGTTCAGGACGGCCGAACCCGGCATGTCGGCGAAAAGGCGGCTGAGAAGATTGCGGAACATTGGCCGAGTCTAGATCAGTTCGGTGTCGGGCAGAAGACAGGAAATGTTTCCGGCGCAAGTCATAACGAATTCGTCACTTTTCCGGATCATAGCCCGGAACGATGGCCAGATCCGCCGTCGAGCAGGGCTGGCGCAGCCGCAGCGCCGCCTGATATTCCGGGCTGTCGTAGCAGGCGCGCGCGGTGTCCAGATCGGCAAATTCGATCACGACAAGGCGCGGGCGCATCTCGCCCTCGCGCAGATCGGGTTCGGCGCCCCGCACCAGAAAGCGGGCGCCGTATTTTGCGAATGCCGCCGCGTTGGCCGCCCGATAGGCCTCATAGGCATCCGGATCATCGACCGAGACCTGTGCGATCCAATAGGCTTTCGGCATGGCATCCCCCCATTCACGGACCCCGTTCACAGGCCCCATTCAACGCAGATCCCCGGCCAAGGCAAGCCATGACCGGGGATCAATTGGCGGATCAGACGGCCTTACCCGCGGTCAGTATTTCTGCGGCACATACAGATCGGGCGGCAGGATGTCGCGTTCGTAATCGGGGTTGAACACGCGGTCGGGCAGGGTAATTTCATCATGCGGGACCGGCTCATAGGGGATCAGGCTCAGCAGGTGGCTGATGCAGTTCAGCCGCGCGCGCTTCTTGTCATTGCCCGGCACGACATACCACGGCGCTTCGGGAATGTTGGTGCGTTCCAGCATTTCCTCTTTGGCCTTGGTGTAATCCTCCCAGCGGACGCGAGATTGCAGGTCCATCGGCGACAGCTTCCACTGCTTCATCGGATCATGAATGCGCATCAGGAACCGCATCTGCTGTTCCTCATCCGTGACCGAGAACCAGTATTTCACCACCCGGATCCCCGAGCGCACCAGCATCCGTTCAAATTCCGGCACGTCGTGGAAGAATTCCTCGACCTGCGGCTCGGTCGCAAAGCCCATGACACGCTCGACGCCCGCGCGGTTATACCAGCTGCGGTCGAACAGCACGATTTCGCCGCCCGCAGGCAGGTGCGGGACATAGCGCTGGAAATACCATTGCGTCTTTTCGCGGTCCGAGGGCGCGGGCAGGGCCACCACGCGGCAGACGCGCGGGTTCAGACGCTGGGTGATGCGCTTGATCGCGCCGCCCTTTCCGGCGCTGTCGCGGCCCTCGAACAGCACCACGACCTTTTCCTTGTGATAGCTGACCCAATCCTGCAGCTTGATCAGTTCCGACTGCAGACGCAGCAATTCACGGAAATAATCGTTGCGCGGCATCTGGTTGGGATGCGCGTCGCGGTAGATGCGCGCGATTTCCTGCGAAAGCACGGCATCTTCCAGCTCGATCTCATAATCCTCGTCCAGCGTGTCTTCCAGTTCGGCTTCCAGCCAGTTCTTGGGGCCTTGGTCCTGCATGTGCATCTCCTGCGCGTTTACGCGCGATCTAGCGTCAGGATGTGACAGTTGCGTATCCGTACGGTCAGAACAGCGTGGCACAGGTCCGGATGATTCCGAAGGCCATCGTGCCCTGATCGGCATCCGCGACCGTGCCGCACCAGCGACCATCGCCGGAAAACAGGCTTTTGCTGGATTTCGGGCGATAGAGCACGCGCTTGCCCTGCAGATCGAACAGGTTCAGCGTGCCGGTCGCCGTGGGGGCGTAATAGCCCACGACCTACCCGTCGGCAGTAAAGATCACCCGCTTTTCATTCGCCGGATTGCGCGGCGAATTGGCATAGGCCGAGCCGGAATTGGCCGGGCTTGCCGCTGAATTCGCTGCGGCATGCGGGGAATTCGCCTGCCGCGAGGGCTGGTTCTGCGGCGCGCCCGGCCCCAGATCAAAGGGCAGCGTGGTCTGGTCCAGCAGGAACAGCGGCGCATCGGCCGGGGCGGGACCGGCGCAAAGCGCAAAAATCAGGACAAGGCGAGTCATGGCGGGACGTATTCAAACCTCTGATTGATTTTTTCCGCTGTAAAACTGAGTTCTGGATACACAGTTCCAGCGTCAATTCCCAAAGTGGCTAATTCACGCCTAATTTTCTCTTTGTAGTCTTTAGATACAACCAACTTAACGTGACCTTCCGGCATTGATGATATTTTCGACGTGTCGAAAAAAGATCTTAGCCCATAGGTGATAAAAGCACCGGCCTGCGCAGCAATCCTGGCATTGCTTTTTCGAGGGAGGGTGATGGTTGGAGTTATGATATCGGCGGGGTCTATTTGGTTCGTGAAGTGTGGCTTCTCGACTCTTATGCACTGAACCAGTCTCTGAGTGGCGCTGTGATCATTGAATCTCTGAATAAGAGTGTTGTATAGGCGCTTATCATTCCTTGCTGCGCGGATTATATTTATTGGTGCGTGCTGTGAATTATCTAGATCCACATTATTATTTTCATATAGTTTTGAAAATAGATCTTTGATTAAATATTCAAAATTTGATATTAAATCTTGCTTCTCGCCATGCGAAAGGTAAGCGAGGTTTGCAATGCAACTTACCGTGTCACTGGCAAAGTATTTTATTTCTGGTCGGCGTAGCTTCAGGATGTGTATATGCCCGTCTTTTGAGTTTGGCGAGTTATCTGGCTCGGGCGCGCTGGCAAAGTATAAAGCTATCAGGGGGTTCGTTGTTATATCCAGCAACCTAGTTCGAAGCCCGTAGTGCTGTGCGCGAACAAGTTTGTCGAATGTCAGGCGATCTGAAGTAAACTCGCTAGGAGCCTCAGCTTCAATGCTGTATAGCATTTCCGTTTCATTGATCTTGTGCCCTCTCTTCCGGAAGATGCCAGCTTCCATCTCATATGTAGTGCTGCTGTGCCCACGAAAGAACATCTCCACTTCTCCAGCCGCTTCCAAGATATTTTTCTCAGTCAGTATCTGATTGAGAAGGTCTTGAACGCCAGAAATTGTGGGGGCCTCGCGAGGGCTAGCGTTACACAAGCCGCTCATTCTCCATCGCGGCGCGCACGAAGCCTGCGAACAGCGGCGCGGGCTGGAAGGGTTTGGATTTCAGTTCCGGATGCGACTGCACGCCGATGAACCACGGATGGTCGCGATATTCGACGACTTCCGGCAGGCGGCCATCCGGCGACATCCCCGAAAAGGACAGACCCGCCGCCTCAAGCTGGTCACGATATTTGCCGTCGACCTCATAGCGGTGGCGGTGGCGATCCTCGATCTCCAGCGCGCCGTCATAGATCTCGGAGATCTTCGAGCCCGGCGCCAGCACGGCGGTATAGGCGCCCAGACGCATGGTGCCGCCCTTGTCGTCGGTGACCTTGCGCTGGACGGTGTAATTGCCCTGCACCCATTCCTTGAGGTGATAGACGACCGGGGTGAAGCGCGTCTCGCCGGCCTCGTGGTCGAATTCCTCGGAACCGGCATCGGGCATGTCGGCCAGATTGCGCGCGGCCTCGATCACGGCCATCTGCATGCCCAGACAGATGCCCAGATAGGGCACCTTCTTTTCGCGGGCATATTTCGCGGTCGCGACCATGCCTTCGGTGCCGCGTTCGCCAAAGCCGCCGGGAACGATGATGCCGTCATAGCCGTCCAGCAGATGCGTGCCCTGACCCTCCAGCTTTTCGCTGTCGACCCAATCGGCCTTGACGCGGACGCGGTTGGCCATGCCGCCATGGGTCAGCGCCTCGGAAATCGACTTATAGGCGTCCTCAAGCTGGGTGTATTTGCCGACGATGGCCACCTTGATCTGGCCTTCGGCATTGTTCAGCCGGTCCATCACGTCTTCCCAGCGCGACATGTCGGGGCGCGGTGCGGGGCTGATCTGGAACGCATCCAGCACCGCCTGATCCAGACCGGCGCGGTGATAGGCCAAGGGCGCCTCATAGATCGATTTCAGATCATAGGCCGGGATCACCGCATCGGGCCGCACGTTGCAGAACAGCGCGATCTTGGCGCGTTCCTTTTCCGGGATCGGCTGTTCGCTGCGGCAGACCAGCACATCGGGCTGCAACCCGATCGAGCGCAATTCCTTCACAGAATGCTGCGTCGGCTTGGTCTTCAGCTCTCCGCTGGCCGCCAGATAGGGCAGCAGCGTCAGATGCATGAAGATGCAGCGCCCGCGCGGGCGGTCTTGGGCAAACTGGCGGATGGCCTCGAAGAAGGGCAGGCCCTCGATATCGCCGACCGTGCCGCCGATCTCGCACAGCATGAAATCGACCTCATCCTCGCCCACGGCAAGGAAGTCCTTGATTTCATTGGTGACGTGCGGAATGACCTGAATGGTCTTGCCCAGATAGGCGCCCTTGCGTTCCTTTTCCAGCACGTTGGAATAGATCCGCCCCGAGGACACCGAGTCGGTCTTGCGCGCCGAAACCCCGGTGAAACGCTCATAATGGCCCAGATCCAGATCGGTTTCCGCGCCGTCATCGGTCACGAAGACCTCGCCATGTTCAAAGGGCGACATGGTGCCAGGATCGACGTTCAGATAGGGATCCAGCTTGCGCAGGCGGACGGTATAGCCGCGCGCCTGCAACAGCGCACCCAGCGCCGCCGATGCCAGACCCTTGCCAAGGGAAGAAACAACACCGCCGGTGATGAAGATATAGCGCGCCATCTGGCCCCCGTGATTCCGTTCGTGAAATAGCGAATGCGGCCCGAAAAAAGACCGGCATCACGGGACTCGGGTTATAACCGATAAACCCCGTGGCCGCAACGGACCGCAAGTTGTCGTAGAGGGCGCCATGGGCGCCCCTATTTGTTGTGTCAGTTCTGGGCAGGTGCCGGGGTTGCCGGCGCGTCGGCCGCCGGGGCCTCGGTCGCGGGTGCTTGCGTTGCCGGGGCTTCGGTTGCGGGTGCTTCCGCTGCGGGGGCCGAAGGCGTGATCGGCCCGCTGTTCTGATCGGTCGCGGGCGCGGTCGTCGCCGGTGCCGCAGTGCCACCCGGAACCGGCGGCAGCACAGGCTGGCCCGCAGCCGGAGGCGGCGCATAATCGCCGATGCCGGGCAGGGTCGTCGTCGGCTGTTGTTCGTTGCCGCCCAGACCAAGCTGATCGACGATCGAACCGCTGGAGGCATTGCGCGCCGCAATGATCGTCAGTGCCAGCGAGGTGACCAGAAAGGCCACGGCCAGACCCCAGGTGATCCGGGTCAGCGCATTGGCCGCCTGACGCCCGGTCATGACGCCGTTTCCGCCGCCGCCACCGCCGCCCATGCCAAGGCCGCCGCCTTCGGACCGTTGCAGCAGCACGACCCCGATCAGCAGGACAGCAAGGATCAGATGCACGGTAAGGACGACGTTTTCCACCACGGGGCCTTTCATTCAGCGACGCGCCTATCTAGTCACCAAGGGCGGGATTGGCAAGCGGAGGCTTCCATGCGGGCGGTGATGATTCAGGGAACCGGCTCGAATGTCGGAAAATCGCTTCTTGTTGCGGGGTTGTGCCGGGCGGCGCGGGCGCGCGGCATGTCGGTTGCGCCCTTCAAGCCGCAGAACATGTCGAACAACGCCGCCGTGACCGCTGATGGCGGCGAGATCGGCCGCGCGCAGGCCCTGCAGGCGCTTGCGGCGGGGCTTGAACCCTCGGTGCATATGAACCCGGTGCTTCTGAAGCCCGAAACCGACCGGGCCGCGCAGGTCATCGTGCAGGGCCGGGCGGTGACGCGCGCGGCGGCGGCCGATTACGGCGCGCTGAAGGCCGGGCTGATGTCAGCGGTCATGGACAGCTTTGCGCAACTGAAAGCCCGCCACGATCTGATCATCGTCGAAGGCGCCGGCAGCCCGGCCGAGGTGAACCTGCGCCCCTGCGACATTGCCAATATGGGCTTTGCCCGCACGGCAGATGTGCCGGTGGTGCTGGCGGGCGATATCGACCGGGGCGGCGTCATCGCGCAGATCGTCGGCACGCAGGCGGTGATCGACCCGCAGGATGCCGCGATGATCCAAGGCTTCATCGTGAACCGCTTTCGCGGCGATCCGGCGCTTTTCGATCAGGGCCGCGCCTTCATTGCCGCGCGCACCGGCTGGCCCGATCTGGGACTGGTGCCATGGTTCGCCGATGCCAGCCTGCTGCCCGCCGAGGATGCGGTCGATCTCCGCCGCGCCTCGGGGGGCGGTGCGCTGCACATCGCCTGCCCGATGCTATCGCGCATCGCCAATTTCGACGATCTGGATCCCCTGGCGGCCGAGCCGGGCGTGCGGCTGACCATGGTGCCGCCTGGGCGGGCGCTGCCGGGAGATGCCGATCTGGTGATTCTGCCGGGCAGCAAATCGACGCGCGGCGATCTGGCCTTTCTGCGGGCGCAGGGCTGGGACATCGACCTTGCCGCGCATGTGCGGCGCGGCGGGCATGTGCTGGGGATCTGCGGCGGCTACCAGATGCTGGGACGCCATATCCACGACCCGGACGGACATGACGGCGCGCCGGGCAGCGATCCGGGCTTGGGCCTTTTGCAGATCGACACGCACATGGCCGCCGAAAAGCGCCTGACCCGCATCCATGGACAGGCGCTGGGGCATCTGGTTCAGGGATATGAGATCCATATGGGCCGCAGCCACGGCCCCGACAGCCAGCGCCCCTTCGCCAATATCCCCGAGCCAGACGGCGCGATCAGCGCCGACGGGCGGATCATGGGCACCTATCTGCACGGGATTTTTACCGATAACGGCTTTCGCGCCGCATGGCTGGCCCGGCTGGGCGGCTCATCCACACTGGACTATGCGGCGGGGGTCGAGGCCGTGCTGGACCGGCTGGCCAGACATCTGGAAACCCATCTGGACATCGACCGCATCCTCGGGCTGGCGCGCTAAAGCAGCTCGCCCAGAATCCGCTCGGCCTCGTCCCGGCAGGGCACCAGCGTGCCGCGATCCTCGCCCGGGAAAAACCGCGCACGCGTGGCGGTGGGCATCGGCGCGGGCGTGGCGATCCGGACCCGCGGCCCGATCTGCGCGCATTCCGCCTGCCAACTGCGCAGCAACGCCATCTGCGCCGCCTTGCTGGCGCCATAGCTGCCAAAGAACTTCTCGCCCGCACGCGGATCGTCAAAGAACAGCGCCGTGCCCTGACGCGCCCGCAGCAGGGGCTCGAACAGCCCGATCATGCCGCGCAGTGCCACGACATTCAGATCGATTGATTTCTGGAAATCCTTGCCGTCGATATGCCCCGCCGGTGCCAGCGGCGCGGCATGCACGGCAGAATGCACCCACAGATCCAGCCCGCCCCAGCGGCTGGATACCGCCTCGGCCAGCTTCAGCACCGGCGCGGACTGGCCCAGATCCAGCGGAACCAGCGTGGCGCTGCCGCCCGCGTGGCGGATGCGGTCGTCAAGCTCTTCCAGCGCGCCCACCGTGCGAGCCACGGCCAGAACATGCATCCCTCGCGCCGCCAGACCCTCGGCCAATGCGGCGCCAAGGCCGCGCGAAGCGCCGGTGACCAGCGCGATCTTGGATTTCTCACTCATGATGCTGATGTGGCATCCGGCCGGGCGTCTTGGCAAGCCTGCCGCATCCTTGTTTCCCGAAATACCCCGGGGTGAGCCGCCGCAAGGCGGCGAGGGGCAGCGCCCCTCAACGAAAACGGCCCCGCAGATCGCGGGGCCGTCCAATCTTGTCAATGCCGCTCAGCGTTTCGACATCTCGGTATAGTCGCGACGCGGCGCGCCGACATACAGCTGGCGCGGGCGGCCGATCTTGTTCTGCGGATCGCCGATCATCTCTTTCCACTGCGAGATCCAGCCGACGGTGCGCGACAGCGCAAAGATCGGCGTGAACATCGAGGTCGGGAAGCCCATGGCCTCCAGAATGATGCCCGAATAGAAATCGACGTTGGGATAAAGCTTCTTCGAGACGAAATAATCGTCCTCCAGCGCGATCTTCTCCAGCTCCTTGGCGACCTGCAGGATCGGGTTGTCCTGTACGCCCAGCAGTTCCAGAACCTCGTCCGCCGATTCCTTCATGACCTTCGCACGCGGGTCGAAGTTCTTGTAGACGCGGTGGCCAAAGCCCATCAGGCGGAACGGATCGTCCTTGTCCTTGGCGCGGGCGATATATTCCGGGATGCGGTCCACGGACCCGATCTCGCGCAGCATTTCCAGACAGGCCTGGTTCGCACCGCCATGCGCCGGACCCCACAGACAGGCGATGCCCGCCGCGATACAGGCAAACGGGTTCGCCCCCGACGAGCCCGCCAGACGCACGGTCGAGGTCGAGGCGTTCTGTTCGTGATCGGCATGCAGCGTCATGATCCGGTCCATGGCTTTCGCCAAAGCGGGCTCGACGCGATACTGCTCGGCCGGAACCGAGAAGCACATATGCAGGAAGTTCGCCGCATAGCTCAGATCATTGCGCGGATAGACGAAGGGCTGGCCGATCGAATATTTATAGGCCATGGCCGCGATCGTCGGCAGCTTGGCGATCAGGCGGATCGAGGCGATCTCGCGCTGTTCGGGATCCGAAATGTCGGTCGAATCGTGGTAGAAGGCCGACATGGCACCCACAACGCCCACCATGGTTGCCATCGGGTGCGCGTCCCGGCGGAAACCGCGGAAGAAGTTGTGCATCTGCTCATGCACCATGGTGTGGCGCGTGACGCGGGTTTCGAAATCCTTCATCTGCGCCGCGCTCGGCAGTTCGCCGTAAAGCAGCAGGTAGCAGACTTCCAGATAGTTCGACTGATCGGCCAGTTGCTCGATCGGGTAGCCACGATACCACAGCTCACCCTTGTCACCATCAATGAAGGTGATGGCCGAATCGCAGGATGCGGTCGAGGTGAAGCCGGGGTCGTAGGTAAACACGTCCGCCTGACCATAAAGCTTGCGGATATCCATGACATCCGGACCTGCGGTCGGGCTAAGGATCGGAAGTTCGATTTCCTTGCCTTCGACCAGCAGTTTTGCGGATTTGCTTTCTGCCATTCCCAGTCTCCTGTTAACACCTGTCTCCGGCGCGCCGCCGGAAGATGGGGCGCGGGCGATCAGCCCGCCTGATCCTGCAGCCGGGCCAGAGTTTCCTCGCGGCCAAGCGCCAACATCATATCGAATACGCTCGGGGTAGAGCTGCGGCCAGCCAAAGCGGCGCGAAGCGGCGCCGCGATCTTGCCAAGTCCCAGCCCGTGACGTTCGCCAATCAGCTTGGCGGCCGCCTCGAGGTCCTCGCGGATCCAGCTATCATGCTGCAATGCGGCAGTCAATTCGGCTAGTATACCACGGGATACCGTATCCAGCGCGGTCAGGGCCTTTTCCTCGATCTGCACCGGGCGTTCGGTCAGCGCGAAATGGCCTTGTTCCAGCAGGGCGGGCAGCGTCTTGGCCTTGGCCTTCAGCACCGGAAGAATCGCCTGCAACCGCGTGATCTGCACCGGCCCTAGCGGGTTTTGCCCGGTTTCGCCAAGGTAATCCGCAATCTCCTGCATCAGATCCTCATCCGGCATCTGGCCGATATGATAGCCGCTGACATGTTCCAGTTTCTTGAAATCCAGCCGGGCAGGCGCCTTGCCAATGCCGGGCAGATCGAACCATTCCAGGGCCTGCGCGTCGTCGAATAACTCATCATCGCCATGGCTCCAGCCCAGCCGTGCCAGATAATTCCGCATCGCCGCAGCGGGATAGCCTGCGGCTGCGTATTCATGCAGCCCGACCGCGCCGTGACGTTTCGAAAGTTTCTTGCCATCGGTGCCGTGAATCAGCGGGATGTGGGCAAAGACAGGAATGTCCCAGCCCATGCCCTGATAGACCTGCTGCTGGCGCGCGGCATTCGTCAGATGGTCGTCGCCGCGGATGATATGCGTCACGCCCATGTCGTGATCGTCCACCACCACCGCGTGCATATATGTCGGCGTGCCGTCCGAGCGCAGCAGGATCATGTCGTCCAGCTGGTCATTGCCAAAGGTCACATCGCCCTGCACCGCATCGCGCACCACCGTCTGCCCTTCGCGCGGGGCGCGCAGGCGGATGACATAGGGTGCCTCGGGATAGGTCGCGGGATCGGCGTCGCGCCAAGGCGACAGAAACAGCGTCGAGCGGCCTTCGGCGCGCGCCGTCTCGCGGAAGGCCTCGATCTCTTCGGGCGTCGAAAAGCATTTATAGGCGCTGCCATTGGCCAGCATCTCGCGGGCGACCTCGGCATGGCGGTCGCGGCCCTCGAACTGGCTGACAGGTGCGCCGTCCCAGTCCAGACCCAGCCATGTCAGGCCCTTCAGGATAGCCTCGGTCGCTTCCGGAGTGGATCGGGCGCGGTCGGTATCCTCGATCCGCAGCAGGAATTTTCCGCCCCGGCCACGGGCGTAAAGCCAGTTGAACAGCGCCGTCCGCGCGCCGCCGATATGCAGATAGCCGGTGGGCGAAGGGGCGAAGCGGGTTACGACGGGGCGGTTTTCGGTCATCAGGCCAGACAGTCCAGAAATGTGGGTTTCATGCAGATGCCGTTAATCCTTTTGAAAGGGCCGGCATGCCAATCTCGGGCACAGAGATACGCAAGCTGCGGGGCGAGGACAAGTTTTGGCGACGGATGTGGCACATGGCGGCATGGCTTACGCAGCCGCGCGCCCTGCACAGGGCCGAACGATGGCGCCTGCGCGCAGCCGCGCACCGATCGCCCTGCGCGCCGGAATGCTGCCATGGCTGCCCTTCTGGATGGGGCTTGGCATCGGGCTGTGGTTCGCCCTGCGATCCCAGCCGGGGGCCGCGCATTATCTGGCCGCATCTGCCGTGGCGGTGCTGGCGATCTGTCTGGCGCTTGGTGCAGGTCGTCTGGTGCGGCTTGGTCATGTCGGCTGGGATCGCGGCGATATGCTGCGCATCTGGGGAATCGCGATCTTTATGGTTGCGCTGGGATTTCTGCTGATCGGCCTCAGGTCGTGGTCGGTTGCCGCACCCATTCTGGATTTCCGCTATTATGGCGCGGTCGAGGGGCGGGTGGTGGAAATCGACCGTTCCTCGGGGGATCGGCTGCGGCTGACGCTGGATCAGGTCGTGCTGGAACGCGTGGCCCCCGACAGAACGCCAAGACATGTGCGGATCTCGCTGTTCGTGACCGATCCGATGCCGGTTCCGGGTCAGCATGTGATGACCACCGCGCATCTGGGCCCGCCCAATGGCCCGGCCGAGCCCGGCGGTTTCGATTTTCGCCGTCTGGCCTGGTTCGAGGGGCTGGGGGCCGTCGGCTATTCCCGTGTGCCGGTGCTGACCGTGGCCCCCCCGCATGAGGGTGGGATGCTGGCGCTGCACCGGCTGCGGATGCGGATCAGTCAGGCGATGATGGACAGCATTGGCGGGCAGGCCGGGGCCGTGGCTTCGGCGCTGATGACGGGGGACCGTTCCGGCATTGCCGAGGCCACGAATGACGTGATGCGCGCCTCCAGCCTTTACCACATCATCTCGATCTCGGGGCTGCACATGACGATGCTGGCCGGGTTCGTCTATGCGGCGGTGCGCTTGCTGGGCGTCGGCGTCCAGCTTTGCGGCGTGCCGCTGGGCACAAGGCTGCACAAATGGGCGGCGGGCGTCGCGTTGCTGGCGGCCCTGCTGTATCTGTGGATCTCGGGTGGCGGTGTCGCGACCGAGCGGTCCTTCATCATGGTCGCGGTCATGCTGCTGGCCATCATCGCCGACCGCCGCGCGGTGTCGCTGCGCACCGTCGCGCTGGCCGCCATGGTGCTGTTTTTCTATATGCCCGAAGGCATGACCTCGGCCGGTTTCCAGATGAGCTTTTCGGCCACGGTCGCGCTGATCCTGTCGCAGCGGCCATGGCAAAGCGTCCAGCACCATGTCCCCGCCTTGCTGAGACCGGCGGCCATGCTGATCCTGGCCTCGGTGGCGGCGGGGCTGGCGACGACGCCCTTTGCCGCCGCGCATTTCGGGCGCATGTCGCAATATGGCACCCTGGCGAATTTGCTGGTGGTGCCGGTCGTCGGCACCATCGTGATGCCCGCCGGGGTGATCGCTGCGGTACTGGCGCCGCTGGGAATGGCGCAGCCCGCGCTGTGGCTGATGGGGCTGGGGACCAAGTGGATGCTGTTCATCGCGGAATGGGTTGCCGGTCTGAACGGTGCGGTGGCCTATCTGCCCGCGCCGCCGGGGGCTGTGCTGCCTCTGCTGGGGGTCGGCGCGTGTCTGGTGGTGCTGGCGGGCCTGCGCGGCACGCCCGACGCGGCACGGCTGAGCGCACCGCACCGCCTTCTTGGCATGGCCTGCCTTGTGGCGGCGGCCGTTATCTGGGGCATGGCCACGCGCCCGCAGGTGCTGATCTCGGCCGAGGGCGACGCCGTGGGCGTCATGACCGCGCAGGGCCGCGCGATGTCGCGTCCAAGGGGCGGCAGCTTCACGGTATCGAACTGGCTGGACGCAGATGGCGACCGCGCCGATCAGACCGCCGCTGCGGCGCGCCCGTTGTGGCAGGGGCCCGAGAACCACCGCCAGACGGTCCTGCAGGCTGGCGGTCGCGCCGTCACGCTGCACCATCTGTCGGGCAAGCGCGGGGCCGAAAACGCAGCGGCGCTGTGCCGGAAGGATACGATCCTTGTGGCGAATACCGATTTGCCCATCGCGAAGGATGCGCCCTGTCTGGTGCTGGATCCGGCCCGGCTGCGGCGCAGCGGCGCGGTGGCGCTGAACCCATCACCGGCAGGGCTGAATATCGTCACGGTCCGCACCGCTTCGGGTGCGCGCGACTGGACAGATGCGCGCCGCAACAGGGGCAGGGATTGATCCATGGACGGAATGATCAACCACGCGATCGAAAGCTTTCTGAAATCCAGCTATGGCAACGCCTTCTGGAACGACACGCTGTGCCGCGCGCGGGTCGAGCCGCAGGGGTTTCTCAGCATGTCCGGCCCGAAACTGGGGGCCACGTCGCGCGTTCTGAATGCGGCCGCCATCTCACTGGGCAAGCCCGTGCATGAACTGCTTGAGGATCTGGGCGCGTGGCTGGTCCGGGTCGAGCCGATCCGCCGCCTGCTGCGCTTTGGCGGACGCGATTTCGGCGATTTCGTCCTGTCTCTGGAAGAGCTTCCGGGCCGGGCCCGCATGATCCTGCCGGATCTGGCGCTGGAGGAATTGCAGGTCTCGCAGGATGAGATGGGCGATTATGTGATCGGCGCGAAAGGCATGCCGCGCGGCTGGATCTGGGCCATTGCCGGGGCCTTGCGCGGCATGGCTGACGATTACGGCACGCTGGCGCTGATTTCGGTCGATGGCTGCACCATCACGCTCAGCATCGCGCTGGTCGAACATGCCGCCAGCCGCCCGTTCGACCTTGCGCCCGACCACCCGCCGGGACAGGCCGCATGACCACCGATACCATGACCGAACTTGATGTCCTGATGCCGATGCATCTGGAACTGGACAGCGGCGGCGGCATCGTCTCGGCCGGTCGTATCCTGCGCCGGATTCTGGCCGGACGCCGGTTCGAGGATTGTTTCCTGATCGACCGGATGCCCGCCGATGCGACGGCGATGACGGCGCTGATGCAGCGGATCGCCCGTGGTGAACGGCTGTTTTTGCGGCTGCGCGACGATCCGGCGATCACCTTGCGCGGGCAGGGCCAGCTTCGTGGCGATGGCGCGCTGATGAATTTCGGTTTTGGCATCGCGCTGGCCCGCGCCGTCCGCGCGCTGGGGCTGAGCGATGCCGATTTCGCGCCCTCGGACATGGCGATGGAGTTCTTGTTCCTGCATGAGGCCAATCAGGCGGTCATGGGCGAACTTGCCCGCGCCAACCGTCGGCTGGAGGAAGCCCGCGAAGTGGCCCAGACGCTGGCGATTACCGATCCGCTGACCGGGTTGATGAACCGGCGTGGGTTCGAGGCGGCGCTGGATCTGGCCGCGCGCAACGCGACGGCCACGCCCTTTGCGCTGGTGCAGCTGGACCTTGATCTGTTCAAGCAGGTCAACGATCTGCATGGCCACGGCGCGGGCGATGAGGTTCTGCGCCACGTTGCCCGCGTCCTGCGCCACGAGACGCGGGCGACCGACCGGCTGGGCCGCTCGGGCGGGGATGAGTTCCTGCTTTTGCTGATCAATCCCCCCTGCGCGGGCGATCTGCAGAACCTAGCGAAACGCATCATCCGCCGGATCGAGGAGCCCATCGCGGCGGCGGGCGTCGAATGCCGCGTCTCGGCCAGCATGGGCATCAGCCTGTCGCGCGATTACAAGATTGCCGATCCGGTGCGGATGCTGGCCGATGCCGACACGGCGCTGTATGCCGCGAAAGAACAGGGACGGGGGCGGGCCACATTGTCGGTCCCGCAGGTCTGAAAGATGCCACCGCCGCCAGATACGCAAGGCAAGTCACGACCACTCCGCGCAGGCCCGATCGGCGGACCAATCCGCAGATTGCACGCGCAAGGCCGATGCGGTATCGAGAGCCGGGTTGCGGGCGCGTAGCTCAATGGTCAGAGCAGGGCGCTCATAACGCCTTGGTTGGGGGTTCAAATCCCTCCGCGCCTACCAGCTTCCTGAACAACCCGGTTGGTTTCGGGCAGTCCGTCGCGCAGCTTCGAACCGCGGGACGCATTGCCGGCCAATCGTCGCCAGAAGCCGCCTGACAGCGCGGCGCGCACCTGCCGGAGGCCGCCTTGGGCGCTCTGGCCCAGCCCTGCGGATGCCCGATGAAGCCGATTGCCGATACCGTGACCGATCCCGCACTGGCCGTCGGGCTGAACGGTCTGGCGGATTGGAGCACGGCCCAGCCTTTTCTGGACCATTTCAAGATGGCGCGCCCGTGGAGCGGCAGGCGCGGCGACACGTTCGGGGCCGTCAGTTTTGCGCAGTTGCAGGCGGCAGGTGCCATCGACGCCTTTGGCTGGCTGCGGGCCGTCCCGCACGGGCTGGACGGCGTCAGCACCGTCCTGCTGACCGATCTGGACCACCGCGCGCGCGATCTGGCCGGGCGCTATATCGCCGTCTGGGAGGGCGAGGGCGAGGTCGAGCTGATCGGCGGCCAGAACGTCGAACGGCGCAAGAACCGCTTCGATTTCGATTTTGACCCCGCGCCGGGCCGTCTGCTGGAGCTTCGGGTGCGGCGCGTCGATGCCGGGCCGATCCGCGACATTCGCATCGTGCAGCAGGACAATATCCGCCGCTATAATTCGGGCAATATCTTTCGCGTCGAATGGTTGGACGCGATCCGAAATTACCGGCTGATCCGCTTCATGGACTGGATGCAGACGAACGACTCGGGGCAGGTGGCATGGCAGGATAGGCCCCGCCCGACCGATGCCTTTTACACATGGCGCGGCGCGCCGGTCGAGGTGATGGTGCGGCTGGCAAATGCCATCGGCGCCCAGCCGTGGTTCAACATCCCGCATCTTGCCCAGCCCGAATATATCCGGCGATTTTCCGAATATGTGCAGACCTATCTGAGCGCCGGGCTGCGCGCGCATTACGAATATTCCAACGAGGTCTGGAATTCGCAATTCGACCAAAGCCTTTGGGCGATCGAACAGGCGCGGCAACTCTGGCCCGGTCAGGGCGACGGGTTCATGCAGATCTATGCCGCAAGATCGGTCGAAATGGCGCGCATTCTGGATCAGGTCCATGCGCAGAACCGTGCGACCTGCGTCAAGGTGATCTCGACCCATACGCATTGGCAGGGGCTGGAATGGCCGGTCCTTGAGGCGCCGGACTGGCGGGCGGACAATCCGGGGCGTGCGGCGCCGCATGCGTATTTCGACGCCTATGCGGTGTCGGGCTATTTCGACGGCGGCATGGACCGCGACGACAATGTGGCGCGCGTCCGGGCCTTGCTGGCGGGCCCGGCTGAGCGCGCGCGCACGGCCCTGCGCGATCAGATCCTGCATGGCGGCTGGCCGGAAAGCGGCCGCACCATCGCCAGCCTGCGCGCGGTCTGGGATTATCAGGCGGCGATTGCACGGAAATACCGCCTGAACCTGATCATGTATGAGGGCGGCACGCATATCATCCCGCCGCATGAGGTGCAGCAGGACGCCGCGCTGTCGGAGTTCTATACCCGCTTCAACTATTCCGCCGAAATGGGCCAGATCTATCAGGCGGCGTTCCGGGAATGGACCGCAGCCGGAGGGCAGGGGTTCAACATGTTCGTGGAATGCGCGGGCAGCTCGCAATACGGCTTTTGGGGCTTGCAGCGCTTTCTGGGCGATGAAAACCCGCGTTGGGCCGCAGCCGAGGCGTGGAACCGCGACCATCAAGGCGATGACGTGGGGGCAGATCGCTTCATCGGCAGCTATGAGCGCCCGTCCTGAAGCGGAAGGGCCAGCGTCGATGCCGGCCCTTCCCGTGGCGGATCAGTCGATCAGCGCCTTGTCATGCTGGGCGTGGCGCACGGCCAGCTTGCGGCCCATGCGGCCCGATGCAAGGATCCGCGCGCTTTGTGGCAGCGTGTCTTCGGACATGTCGCGCAGCTCGGGGAAGATCGCGAAGATTTCTTCGCGCGCCGCATCGCCGACGGATTTCAGCGCCTCGGCCCCGGTATAAAGCGATTCAGTCGCGGCACCTTCGGACAGCACGATCTCGTGGCGGTCGAACAGGAAGTGGAAATATTCCACCTCGGTCAGATCCGTCGCGATGTCGATACCCTCGATCTGCAGCAATTGCTTGGCCGCGACCAGCACCTCGGACGCGCCGAACATTTTCGACGCGATCTTCGAGCGCACCAGAATGCGGTGCTGCGGCGACACGACCAGATCACGCCGCGGCAGGCCATTGCCAAGCGCGCCCGCGCTGATGCGGACCGGGCGCAGATTGGGATTGGCTTCCAGCGTGGCGGCGTCCAGCTTGCGGCTGCCGATCCAGCGCAGCTGCTGCGCCCCGTTGTCCAGCGTGGCGATGCGCATGCCTTCGACCAGCATTTCGACCGGCAGATCCCCTGTCTCGGTCGCGATCAGCGTTCCGGCGGCAAAGCACGGGATGTGCTGGTTGAACTCGGTGCGGTCGGTCAGGAAGCCGAAATGCCACAGGTCGTAATTGTGGGCGTCTTTCGGGAATTCGACCGACACGATGGGCCGCGAGGTCATGGCGTCGATCTCGGCCTGCGGGGCGATTTTCGGGGGCGGCATCAGGAAGGTGTTGCCGCCGGTATCCTGCATGACGCGCACGGTGACCTGTTCGGTCGTCGTCGTGCCGTCGGCATTCTGGAAGGTGACCGAGGCGTCCTTGACGATGAAGAACGTGTCGACCTTGTAGGCGCCCGGCGTGCCGGTGGCCGCGTGCTTGACGGTTTCGCCGAACCAGCCCGGCCCGTCATTGCCAAAGATGTAGCCGTCCTTGTTGGCGTCATAGACGTTCAGATCGACGACATTCTTGTAAAGCGGCTGGCCGGAATTTCCCTGCGTGGTCCCGCCCAGCGTCGCGCGGGCCTTTTCGGCGCCCGGCCACCATTCGTTCGGGTCCATATCGGGCATCTTGCCCAGATAGATCGGGTGCTCCAGCACCGAGACCGGGGCGGGGTTATTGTTAAATGCAGAAGATGTCATTCTTACACTCGCTATCAGACGTGCCCGCGGGCAGCGTCGGGTTTGCTGCGACAGACATCAGCGCAAGCGGCGTCCTTCGCCAAAACGGCGTTTTTTTGGATCTTTCTGCACTTGCGGCTGACGTTCTGAAACAGCATCGGCAGATCTGATGCCGACGTGTGTTTGTCTAAAAAGACTCAATTTTTACGCAAGTTCGAGAATTGAACCGTTCAGTATTAAATCGTTTGTTTTGAGGTGGTTAACGATTATTAACCATGTCATCACATTGTTATTGCTTGCGGATTTTTGGTGTCTGTTTTGAACAACATGTCCGCAGAAAAATGCGAAATTTCCTGTCCTGATTGCGGCGCGGCGGATCGCCTGCGGGGCGCAGCGCGAACGAATGGTAAAAGGCCGGGCATTTGCCCGGCCTTTGTCGCGAATCTGTTTTCGGGATGTGGCGCGATTACTCGCGGTTGCCCATGAACTGCAGCAGGAACATGAACATGTTCAGGAAGTTCAGGTAAAGCTGCAGCGCACCCATGATGGCGCTTTTGCCAAGGAAGTCCCGGTCGGAATTCGCCAGCGCGATATAGGTGTTCTTGATGTTCTGCGTATCGAAGGCGGTCAGGCCCGCGAAGATCAGCACACCGATCGCCGAGATGGCGAACTGCATGGCGCTGGATTGCAGGAAGATGTTGATGATCGAGGCCACGATCAGGCCGATCACGCCCATCATCAGGAAGGTGCCCATGCCCGACAGATCCTTCTTGGTCGTGTAGCCGTAAAGCGACAGACCGGCAAAGGCGATTGCGGTGACCAGGAAGGTCTGCACGATCGAATAGGACGTGAACGACACGAAGATCCAGCTGATCGAGATGCCCATCACCGCGGCGAAGGCGTAGAACAGCGTGGTCGCGCCTTGCACCGACAGGCGCTTCAGCGCCGCGCCGAAGGCAAAGACCATGATCAGCGGCGCAAACATCACCACCCATTTCAGCGGCGAGGTATACAGCGTCGCACCGAATTCGGTCAGGTATTTCGTGGCACCCAGACGGTAGGGGGTGGGCACATCGGACAGCGCCAGACCGGCGATGCCCCAGGCGGCGCCCGCCGTTACCAGCATGGCCACAGCCATCAGGCTGTAGACCTTGGTCATATAGGCGCGAAGGCCCTCATCCACCTCGGCCGAGCGCGTCGCGGTCCCGGCCGTGCGGATCGAATTGTAATCTTGCATAGGTTCTCCCCGGTCGAAAATCGCGGTGCGGCCGGATCGGCCCACCATCGTGCGATATATTGTCAGAGGCAGCGATTCTTTCAATGCGTCAGGACGTTAAAACATCGCCCTATGACGGAAAATTCAGATCGTGACGATGATTTTGCCGATGGTCTTGCGGCTGGCCAACAGATCATAGCCCTCGGGCAGGCGCTCAAGCGGCAGGGTGGCGCCGACATGCGGATGCAACCTGCCCGCGTCATACATCGCCAGCAGTTCGGTCAGGCTGTCGCGCAGCGAGGCAGGTTTCAGGCTGCGATAGCCGCCCCAGTAAAAGCCGTGAATGGCGATGTTCTTGACCAGCGCATGGTTCAGCGGCAGGCGCGGCGGCCGTCCTGCGGCAAAGCCGATGACCAGAAAGCGCCCGCCGCGATTCAGCGCGCCAAAGGCGGCCTCGCCGGGGGCATCGCCAACCGGATCATAGACCACATCGACGCCGCCCGCCTGCCGCAGCGCGGCCTTCAGATCGGGGCAGGTGTCGCTGTCGATGCACAGATCGGCCCCGGCATCGCGCGCGGCGGCCAGCCGGTCCGCGCCGCGCGCGACGGCGATGACCCGCGCCCCCAGCGCCGCGCCGATTTCCACCGCCGTCAGCCCGACACCGCCCGCAGCCCCCAGCACCGCCAGCGTCTCGCCGGGTTGCAGCGCCGCCCGCCGGGTCAGGGCAAGATGGCTGGTGCCATAGGCGATGGCAAAGCCTGCGGCGGCCTCATGGCTCATGCTGTCGGGGATCGGCAGGCAGGCATCGGCGGGGAAGATATTGCTTTGCGCCATGGTGCCCTGCGCCTGCACCAGCACCCGCGCGCCGGGGCGCAGGCCGGACGTTTCGCCCGCAGCAAGAACCACGCCCGAGCCCTCCATTCCCGGGATGAAGGGACGCGGAGGCGTGTCCTGATAACTGCCTTGAAGCATCAGCAGATCTGCAAAATTCAGCGCGGCGGCATGCAGCCTGACCAGCACTTCGCCGCGTTGCGGCATGCCGGGGTCATGCTCGCCCATCGCGGGCGAAACTGCCTTTTCAGACAACCTCATCACTTTCGGGTATTCAGGCATCATCCCCCCTGTCATATATGATTTCAGCAACGCTCGGGGCGTGTTTGTCCGGGTTGTCCGCCTGACCGTCAGAGACCTTGTCTTTTTCGTCAAGTGGGCAGTTTGAAGCTCGAAAGTTGCGTTTTGTTGGTGTAGCGCACGTTTGGATTGAGTGAGGTGTTAACATGAAGCATAACGTCGACGTTCATGTCGGGAAACGGATCCGTCATCGCCGCTGGATGATCGGCATGACGCAGCAGCAACTGGCCGAAAAGGTCGGCATCAAGTTCCAGCAGATCCAGAAATACGAAACCGGCATGAACCGGGTTTCCGCCTCGCGGCTTTGGGACATCGCGCGCGCTGTCGATGTGCCGGTCAGCTTCTTCTTCGAGGGTCTGGAAGACGGTCAGGTTCATGACGCGGTCGAAGGCGATATTCTGGCCGACAAGGAAGCGCTGCAACTGGTGCGCGCCTATTACGCCATGCCCGAGGCGCAGCGTCGCCAGATCTTTGAACTGGCCCGGGTGCTGTCGGACGCGGCCTGAGCTTGGCCGCGCCAGCAAACGACTTTCTCTTTCGGATCTTCCCGGCTAAGTCTGACCGCGATTGATGATTGCGGGGGCAGGCATGGACCGGGATCTTGAACAGGGCCGGGGTCGCACGGGAACCGTGATATCGGCGGAAACCGCCAGCGATATCATGCAGACGGCCCATCTTCTGGCGGATGCGGCGCGCGGTGAAACCCTGCGCCTGTTCCGCAGCCCCGAACTTCGCCCCGACAACAAGGCCGCGCAGGGCTTCGACCCCGTGACCGAGGCCGACCGCGCCAGTGAGCGTGCGATGCGCGCCATTCTGGCCCGGCGCCGCCCGCAGGATGCCATTCTGGGCGAGGAATATGGCGCCACCCCCGGCAGCAGCGGCCTGACATGGGTTCTGGACCCGATCGACGGCACGCGCGCCTTCATGGCCGGTGCGCCCAGCTGGGGCGTGCTGATCGGCGTCGCAGGTGACAGCGGCCCGGTCTATGGCATCGTCGATCAGCCGCATCTGGGTGAACGCTTCGAGGGCGGCTTCGGCATCGCCCGGCTGACCGGGCGCGAGGCGCAGACGCCGCTGGCCTGCCGCACGGGCGTCGATCTGGCGCAGGCCACGCTGATGACCACCTATCCCGAGGTCGGCACTGCCGACGAGCTTGCGGCATTTACCCGCGTTGCGCGGCAGGTGCGGCTGACGCGCTATGGGCTGGACTGCTATGCCTATGCGCTGCTGGCGGCGGGCCATGTCGATCTGGTGATCGAAGCCGGGCTGCAAAGCTATGACGTGATGGCGCCGATCGCCGTGGTGCAGGCCGCGGGCGGGGTGGTCACTGACTGGAAAGGCGGCGCGGCGCATGGCGGTGGGCAAATTGTCGCGGCAGCGTCGCCTGCGCTTCATGCACAGGCTTTGGAATTGCTGGCAGGATCGTAGCCGTGTAATTGAGACCGCCCACGACCCGGCGTAAGCTGCGGTCCAAGAACGATTGCCCGTCCGGAAGGAGCCAGCCATGACCGATCCGCGTGATGCCGAACTCGAAACCTCTGCGGACAAGTCGCAACTGGACGACCATGATCGCGAGGTGATCGGCCGCGCCATCGAAGAGGGCAACGGCCCGCGTCTGGACGCGCTGCTGGCCCCGGTCCATGCCGCCGACATCGCCGACCTGATCGAGCAGATGACGCCGCAGCGGCGCAAGCAGTTCCTTGAGCTTTATTCCGGCGAGATCGACGGCGACATCCTGTCCGAGATCGACGAATCCATCCGCGAAGAGGTCGTCGAACAACTGCCCCCCGAGGTGCTGGCCGAAGCCGTGCGCGAGATGGACAGCGACGATGTCGTTGACCTTCTGGAAGACCTTGAGGAACCCGAACAGCAGGCCATCCTTGCCGCGCTGGACGAAAGCGACCGTGCCGCCGTCGAACAGTCGATGACCTATCCCGAATATTCGGCCGGTCGTCTGATGCAGTCCGAGGTGGTGACCGCGCCCGAACACTGGACCGTGGGCGAAACCATCGACTTTCTGCGGCAGGAAGACTGGCTGCCCGACCAGTTCTATCACGTCGTGCTGGTCGATCCGCGCCGCAGGCCTCTGGGTTACGTCACGCTGGGCAAGTTGCTGGCCTCGCGCCGCGACACGCCGCTGCGCGACATCGCCGAGGACAGCTTCCGCACCATCTCGGCCCGGCAGGACGAAGGCGATGTGGCCTTTGCCTTCAACAAGTATCACCTGATCTCGGCGCCGGTGGTCGACGATCACGACCGGCTGGTCGGGATCATCACCATCGACGACGCCATGGCGGTGCTGGACGAAGAGCATGAGGAAGACTTCCTGCGCATGGCCCGCGTCTCGGACGAAAGCCATGTCTCGGACGGGCCGCTGCAGACCGCCAAGCAGCGTTTGCCATGGCTGGTCATCAACCTGTTCACCGCCTCGCTGTCGGCGCTGGTCATCTCGCGATTCGAGGCCACGCTGTCGGCGCTGGTCATTCTGGCCGCGCTGATGCCCATCGTCGCCTCGACCGGCGGGATCGCGGGCACGCAATCGCTGGCCGTGGCCGTCCGGGCGCTGGCCACGCGCGAACTGACGCTGTCGAATGCCCGCCGCGTGGTGCTGCGCGAACTGTTCGCCGGACTTCTGAACGGGCTTGGGCTGGCGGTGATCCTGACGCTGGCGGGGGTGTTCATCCTTGGGCAGCCGATGATCGGCGTCGTGCTGGGGCTGGCGATGATCGCCAACCAGATCGTGGCTGCCATGGGGGGCGTGCTGGTGCCCCTGACGCTGAACCGCATGGGGCTTGATCCGGCGCTGGCCTCGGGGACGTTTGTCACCACGATGACCGACATGATGGGCTTTTTCGCCTTTCTGGGGCTGGCCTCATGGATCCTGATCTGAAATCCGCGCTGCGCAGGCAGGCGCTGGCCGCGCGCGGGCAGGGCGGCGACGATGCCGCGCTGACCCGGCATCTGACCGATCTGCTTTCCGGCCATCGCGGCAAGGTGCTGGCCGGTTATTGGCCGATGCGCGATGAGGCCGACCCGCGCGATGCCATGGCCGCGCATGAGGGGCCGGTCTGCCTGCCGGTGGTGCTGGGTCCGGCGCGTCCGCTGATCTTTCGCCGCTATGACGGCGTCCTGGAGGGCGGAAGCTTCGGCACCAGCCATCCGCCCGCCGATGCGCCCGAACTGGTGCCGCAGGTGCTGATCGTGCCCTTGGCGGGGTTTGACCGCGACGGCAACCGGCTGGGCTATGGCGGCGGCTTTTATGACCGCACCTTGCAGGCCCTGCGCCGCAAAGGCGGCATCACGGCGATCGGATTCGCCTATGCCGTGCAAGAGATTCGGGCAATTCCCGCCGAGATCACCGATCAGCCGCTGGATTTTCTGGTGACGGACCAGGAAATTCTGGATCTGGGCACAAAAAATCCACGCTAGCCGCGCAGGGAACGAAGCCCCAACATCCGGCGCGGATCGCGGTGGACAAGCCTGTGGAAAACAGGTGAACGGAAGATCGGAAACCGGCCATATGCCTTGCGTTTCCCGGCACGGCTGAAAATTCACCGTTATTAACAGATGGGACAGCGCGAATCTGTAGGGCGCGGTGCAACAGCGCCCTGTCAACAGCGCGACCGGCAAAGCCCTGAAAATTTTAGCGTTGAATCATGGGCGGACGCGCGGCAATTTGTGTTCAGTCCGCGACGCTCCACCAAATCTTGTATTTCTGCGGATAGGTAGCTGCGTCGCCAAAAACATAAATGACATCGGCATGATCGGCGGATTGCAGCGCTTTGGCCATGGGCTTTGGGGCGCGGATGCCGTGTGGCCGAACAGCAGGGGAACCGGGGCAATGCGCATCGAACGACGCTTCACGACCACCGAGGGCGGCGCTTATGGCGATATCGGCTTTGCGCGGACGGCCAGCGAGATCCGCAATCCCGATGGCAGCATCGTGTTTCAGAACGATGCCGTGGAAATCCCGCAGGGCTGGTCGCAGGTCGCCTCGGATGTGATCGCGCAGAAGTATTTCCGCCGGGCAGGCGTTCCGGCGCGGCTGAAGCGGGTCAAGGAAAAGGGCGTGCCCGAATTCCTGTGGCGCTCGGTCGCCGATCACGAGGCGCTTGCGGGGTTGCCCGAGGATCAGCGGTTCGGCGCGGAAAGCTCGGCCCGGCAGGTGTTCGACCGACTGGCGGGTGCCTGGACCTATTGGGGCTGGAAGGGTGAGTATTTTTCGAACGAAGAAGACGCCCGCGCCTATTTCGATGAGATGCGCTTCATGCTGGCCCGTCAGATGGGCGCGCCGAACAGCCCGCAATGGTTCAATACCGGCCTGCATTGGGCTTATGGCATCGACGGGCCGTCGCAGGGGCATTTCTATGTCGATCACAAGTCGGGCAAGCTGGTGCGTTCGGACAGCGCCTATGAGCATCCGCAGCCGCATGCCTGTTTCATCCAGTCGGTGTCCGACGATCTGGTGAACGAAGGCGGCATCATGGATCTGTGGCTGCGCGAGGCGCGGCTGTTCAAATACGGCTCGGGAACGGGCACCAATTTTTCGTCCCTTCGTGGAGAGGGCGAGAAACTGTCGGGCGGCGGCAGATCTTCGGGGCTGATGGGCTTTCTGAAGATCGGAGACCGGGCAGCCGGCGCGATCAAATCGGGCGGAACGACCCGACGCGCGGCAAAGATGGTGATCTGCGACATGGATCACCCCGACATCGAGCAGTTCATCAACTGGAAGGTCATCGAAGAACAGAAGGTCGCCTCGCTGGTGGCTGGTTCCAAGATGCACGAACGGAAGCTGAACGAGATCTTCGCCGCGATCCGGCAATGGGACGGGGAGGCTGATGCGGCCACCGATCCCGCCCGGAACGCGGCGTTGACATCGGCCATCCGGGCGGCAAAACGCAGCATGATCCCCGAGACCTATGTCAACCGGGTTCTGCAATATGCCTGTCAGGGCTTTGATTCGATTGAGTTCCCGACCTATGATACCGATTGGGACTCGCAGGCCTATTCCTCGGTTTCGGGGCAGAATTCCAACAATTCGGTGCGGGTGACGGATGCGTTCCTGCGCGCGGTGCGTGCGGATGCGGATTGGGAATTGCTGCGCCGCACCGATGGCGGCATCGCCAAGACTGTCAGCGCGCGCGATCTGTGGGACCAGATCGGCCATGCCGCATGGGCCTGTGCCGATCCGGGCATCCAGTTCCACGACACGGTGAACGCCTGGCATACCTGCCCGGCGGACGGGCCGATCCGGGGCAGCAATCCGTGCAGCGAATACATGTTTCTGGACGATACGGCCTGCAATCTGGCCTCGATGAACCTGCTGAGCTTCTGGGACGGGGCGGGGTTCGATGCCGATGCCTATGTCCATGCCAGCCGGCTTTGGACCGTCACGCTGGAGATCAGCGTGCTGATGGCGCAGTTCCCCTCGAAAGAGATTGCGCAGCGCAGCTATGATTTCCGCACGCTGGGGCTGGGCTATGCCAATATCGGCGGTCTGCTGATGAATATGGGGCTGGGCTATGACAGCGCAGCCGGCCGGGCGCTGTGCGGCGCGTTGACGGCGATCATGACCGGCGTGGCCTATGCCACCTCGGCCGAGATGGCGGCGAAGCTGGGGGCGTTTCCCGGCTATCGCCGCAACGCCGATCAGATGCTGCGCGTCATCCGCAACCACCGTGCCGCCGCGCATGGCACCGGGGCCTATGACGGGGTGAATGTGCGCCCGGTCGATCTGGATGCCGCGAACTGCCCCGATCCGCGGCTTGTCGCGCTGGCGCAGGGCGCATGGGACGAGGCGCTGTCGCTGGGCGAAGAACACGGCTTCCGCAATGCCCAGACCAGCGTCATCGCGCCCACCGGCACCATCGGGCTGGTGATGGATTGCGACACCACGGGGATCGAGCCGGATTTCGCGCTGGTCAAGTTCAAGAAGCTGGCGGGCGGCGGGTATTTCAAGATCATCAACCGCTCGGTTCCGGCGGCGCTGGCCGGGCTGGGCTATGGTCCCGCCCAGATCGAGGAGATCATCGCCTATGCCGTGGGCCATGCCAGTCTTGGCAATTGCCCCGCCATCAACCCCGCCAGTCTGATCGGTCACGGCTTCGGCCCGCGCGAGCTGGAAAAGATCGAGGCCGCGCTGCCGCAGGCGTTCGACATCCGCTTTGTCTTCAACCAATGGACGCTGGGGCAGGATTTCTGCCGCGAGACGCTGGGCATCCCCGAAGGCAAGCTGCTGGATCCGACCTTCGATCTGCTGCGCCATCTGGGCTTTACCAAGGCGCAGATCGACGCCGCCAACGATCATGTCTGCGGCACGATGACGCTGGAGGGCGCGCCGCATCTGCTGGCCGCGCATTATCCGGTCTTTGACTGCGCCAATGCCTGCGGCAAGCAAGGCACGCGCTATCTGTCGGTCGAAAGCCATATCCGCATGATGGCGGCGGCGCAGAGCTTCATTTCCGGTGCGATCTCGAAGACGATCAACATGCCCGCCAGCGCCACGATCGCCGATGCGCTGGCCGCCTATGAGCTGTCATGGTCGCTGGGGATCAAGGCCAATGCGCTGTATCGCGACGGCTCGAAACTGTCGCAACCTCTGGCCTCGGCGCTGGTCGAGGATGACGAGGCGGCCGAGGAGATCCTTGCCACCGGCAACGGCGCCGAAAAGGTCGCGGTCATCGCCGAGAAGATCGTCGAAAAGATCATCGTCAAAGAGGCCGTGCGCAGCCATCGCGAAAAGCTGCCGCAGCGCCGCAAGGGCTATACCCAGAAGGCCATCGTCGGCGGGCACAAGGTCTATCTGCGCACCGGCGAATACGACAATGGCAGTCTGGGCGAGATCTTCATCGACATGCACAAGGAAGGTGCGGGCTTCCGGGCGATGATGAACAATTTCGCCATCGCCGTCTCGGTCGGTCTGCAATATGGCGTGCCGCTGGACGAATTCGTCGATGCCTTCACCTTCACCCGGTTCGAGCCTGCGGGCATGGTGCAGGGCAATGACAGCATCAAGAATGCGACCTCGGTGCTGGACTATATCTTCCGCGAACTGGCCGTCAGCTATCTGGACCGCACCGATCTGGCGCATGTCGCGCCGCAGGGCGCGCGATTCGGCGATATGGGCGGGGGCGAGGCCGAGGGACAGCCGAATGTCGCTCCGGTCAGCAATGCGGGCTCACGCTCGCTGGAGATGCTGAAGCAGATCAGTTCGACCGGCTATCTGAGGAAGCGCCTGCCGCAGGATCTGATGGTGCTGCAAAGCTCGGTCACGGCGATTGCCACGGCCCAGCCCGGTGCGGCGGATCTGCGGGCGAAAGCGCGGATGCAGGGCTATGAGGGCGATCCCTGCGGCGAATGCGGCAATTACACGCTGGTCCGTAACGGCACCTGCATGAAGTGCAACACCTGCGGCGGCACCAGCGGCTGCAGCTGATCGCGGCCCCGCCAGGCGGAGTTCACAGGCAGCGGGTCTTCGCAGGAAGGCCCGTTGTCTGACTTTGCATCAATCGCCTCTGCATTCGGCAAACCGCCCGAAACCTGGCCTTGCGGCAGGGGCCTTGTGGCGGCTTGACGCCCCTGCCGTGGCAAGTCACGATCAGTTCATTCCTTGCGAGCGTGGTTCATTTGCAACGGCCTTAGAAATCCCCTTCAACATGAACATATTGCCAGCGTGGCCCTTGACCCACCGGCAGCGAAGGAGACCATCCAGATGAAGAACTTGTCCCCCCGTTATTTCCTGACCGCCTCGGGGCTGGCAATCGCGATTGCCGCATCATCGGCGGCGATTGCGCAGGCTCCCGCGACGCAGGATCCGCAGGAAGCCGCCAACAACAACCAGCCGCTGGTCGCGCCTGAAAATCAGGCCCGGCGCGAGCAGGTGATGCCCGAGACATTTGCCGATCTGGTCGAACAGGTCAGCCCGGCCGTCGTGAACATCACCACCACCTCGACCGTATCCTCGCCTCTGGCGGGCGGTTTGCAGATCCCCGAAGGCAGCCCCTTCAGCGATCTGTTCCGCGAATTCGGTTTCCCCGGCATGCCGCAGGGGCCGGACGGGCAGCAGATGCCCTTTGGTCGTGGCGGCCCGCAGGCCGAACAGCGCTCGAACGCACTGGGATCGGGCTTCGTCGTGTCGGCGGATGGGCTGATCGTCACCAACAACCACGTCATCGACGGGGCCGATGCCATCGAGATCGAGTTCTTCTCGGGCAAGAAGCTGCCGGCGAAAGTGGTGGGCAAGGACGAAAAGACCGATATCGCCGTGCTGCGCGTCGAAAGCCCCGATCCTCTGCCTTTCGTCAAGTTCGGCGACAGCGACAATTCCCGCGTCGGCGACTGGGTGCTGGCCCTGGGCAACCCGCTGGGGCAGGGCTTCTCGGCCTCGACCGGGATCGTCTCGGCGCGCAACCGGGCGCTGTCGGGCACCTATGACGATTTCATCCAGACCGATGCGGCGATCAACCGCGGCAACTCGGGCGGGCCGCTGTTCAACATGGATGGCGAGGTGATCGGCGTGAACACCGCGATCCTGTCGCCCAATGGCGGCTCGATCGGGATCGGCTTCTCGATGGCGTCGAATGTCGTCGGCAAGGTCGTCGAGCAGCTTGAGGAATTCGGCGAAACCCGCCGTGGCTGGCTGGGCGTCAAGATCCAGCCCGTCAGCGACGATATCGCCGAAAGCCTTGGCCTTGCCAGTGCCGAAGGCGCGATGGTCACCGATGTGCCCGAGGGCCCGGCGCTGGATGCCGGGATGAAGGCGGGCGATGTCATCACCAATTTCGCCGGGGGCGAGGTCAAGGATCCGCGCGATCTGGTGCGCCGCGTGGCCGATGCGCCCGTGGGCGAGGCCGTGGACGTGACCGTTCAGCGCGAGGGCAAGCCCGTCGATCTGAAGATCACGCTGGGCCGTCGCGAACTGGCCGAAGGCAGCGGCGCCAATGCCAGCGACCAGAACGGCGAGGCGACCGAGGACAGCAGCTCGGAAATCATGGGCATGAATGTCGTGCCGCTGACCCCCGAGATTGCCGGTGAACTTGGCGTGTCGCGCGACATGCAGGGTCTGGTCGTGCAGCAGGTCGCCCCCGAGGGTGCCGCTGCCGACAAGGGCCTGAGCGCGGGCGATGTCATCACCGAGGCGGGCCAGCAGCCCGTGACCACGCTGGCCGAGCTGGAAGCCCGCATCAAGGACGCCCGCGATGCCGGGCGCAAGTCGATCCTGATGATGGTGCGCCGCGCGGGCGAGCCGCGCTTCGTCGCGCTGCCGGTGCAGTAAGGGCGAACGCAAAAGGGCCGGGTGCGATTCCCGGCCCTTTCGGACATGCAAGAAAGGGGCGCGGTCAGCGCCCCTTTTTCGTTATTGCTGCGGGGCTGCCGGAGCAGCGGGGGCTGCCGGGGCCGCAGGCGCGGCTGCGGGCGCTGCGGTGGGTGCGACCGGGGTCGCTTCCGGCAGATCCTTGTTGGCCGCGACCAGCGCGTCGATCCCTGCGGTGATGCCGCTGAGCGACATGGTCAGGCGCACGGGTTGGTTGTTCGGCGCGCCGAAGGGCAGCAGGCTGACGGTGGCGCTTTTTCCGCGCTTCATATTGCCCAGCTCGGCTTCGGTCAGGCCGATCCGCGACACGCAGCCGACCGGCGCGCACAGCATGAAGGGATAACGGCGGGCCTGATTCTGGTCGATCTGCAGCTGCATCCCGGCCTGAAGGTCGGTTTCCAGCGGCGCCACGATCGTCACCACGGCCGAAACCTCACCACCGCTCATCGGCAGGATCGAGGTTTCCGCGACCGAAGCGCCCTGCGCGTCTTTCAGAAGCTGGTAAAGCTCGCACGGGTCGTTGTTGTCCGGCGTCTTCATGCAGCGCAGCGTCCAGTCGCCATGCGTCGATTTCACATAGGTCTGACCGGGCTGCGGCTCGCCATTGGCGGGGGCGGTGGTGCCGGGGGCCGCGTCGGCGGCAGCGGCCGGAGCCGTGGGGGCCGGGGCGGCAGGGGCCGGGGCCTCGGCGGCGGGCGCTTCTGCGGGCGCGGCGGGGGCCGGGGTTTCCTGCGCCAGTGCCATGCCGGGGCCGGCAATTGCAAAGATGGCGGCAATCAGGGAAGCAGACGTCCGAATGGCCATGGTTCTTTCCTTTGGTCCAGGTTGTCCGGGCGGTGGTAGCACGCGCCCCGCGCCTTGTCAGGGGCGATCCCCCGCCAAACTGTCAACTTTGTGTTTCCTTGCCGTGTGATAGGCGTAGGAAAGGCGAAAGCCCGCTTGGGCGCGATGTCGCGTCCCGGTCCGCCCGGCAGATCGTGCGGCCTGAAACAAGGAACCCGGAACGCGTCGCCGCATCCCGGGTTCCCTTTTTTACCTTCCCTGCCGGACTGGCCGGTCGTCATTGCCTGGGAAGCTAGAATGCGCCGAGACGCACGTCAACTGTTCGAATCGTCAGGTTTTGTCATCGTGGCGTCATATTTCCTGCCATGAAAAAAGCCGCGCCCGCAGGCGCGGCAGTCCGTCAGGGAGGATGCGGCGGGATTACTGCTGTCCGCGCGCGCAGCTCCAGACTGGCACATTTCTGTTTGCAGAGTATTGTCCAAAGGTATTGCCTTGTTTTTTCGTAACTCAGCCAAGAGGGTAGCATGGCCGAAATCGTCGATCTGGATGCCGGAACGGTCTTTGTCGGTGGCGGCGGGGGGGATTACGCCCTGCCTCAGAACCTGCTGCTGAAATACGCCAACCGCCACGGGCTGATCGCGGGCGCGACGGGCACCGGCAAGACGGTGACGCTGCAGACGCTGGCCGAATCCTTTTCCAAGGCCGGGGTGCCGGTCTTCATGTCCGATGTGAAGGGCGATCTGGCGGGCATTGCCAAGGCGGGCGATCCCGATGGCCCGCTGAAAGAGCCGTTCGAGAAACGCGCGGCGCAGATCGGCATCTCGCTGGATTATCAGGCCTTTCCCGTGACCTTCTGGGATATCTGGGGTGAACGCGGCCATCCCGTGCGGACCACCCCGGCCGAGATGGGGCCGCTGCTGCTGTCGCGGCTGATGAATCTGACCGATGTCCAGGAGGGCGTGCTGAACATCGCGTTCCGCGTCGCCGATGAGGAGGGGCTGGCGCTGCTGGACATGAAGGACCTGCAAGCGATGCTGGTCTGGGTTGGTCAGAACGCCAAGGATCTGTCGCTGAAATACGGCAATGTCTCGACGGCCTCGGTCGGGGCGATCCAGCGGGCGCTGATGGTGCTGGAAAACGAAGGCGGCAATCTGCTGTTTGGCGAACCGGCGCTGGAACTGTCGGACATGATGCGGCTGGATGCCTCGGGCAAGGGGATGGTGAATATCCTGTCGGCTGAAAAGCTGATGAACTCGCCGCGGCTTTACGCGACTTTCCTGCTGTGGCTGATGTCGGAACTGTTCGAGCAACTGCCCGAGGTGGGCGATCCGGACAAGCCGCGCATCGCGTTTTTCTTTGATGAGGCGCATCTGCTGTTCGCGGGCGCCCCTCCGGCGCTGGTCGACAAGATCGAACAGGTGGCGCGGCTGATCCGGTCCAAGGGTGTCAGCATCTGGTTCATCAGCCAGAACCCGGCGGATCTGCCGGAATCGGTGCTGGGCCAGTTGGGCAACCGGGTGCAGCACGCCTTGCGCGCCTTTACCGCCAAGGATCAGAAGGCGCTGCGGCTGGCGGCGCAGAACTATCGCAGCAATCCCGATTTCGACATTGCCGAAGCGATTCAGGCCGTTGGCACGGGCGAGGCCGTCACCTCGCTTCTGGAGGCCAAGGGCGTGCCGGGGATCGCACAGCGCACGCTGATCCGCCCGCCTTTGGCGCAGAACGGTCCGATCACCGATGCCGAGCGCGGCGCGATCATCGCGAATTCTCCGATGGGACTGAAATACGGCAAGACGCTGGACCGCGAATCTGCCTATGAGCTGCTGGCCAAGCGCGCCGATGCGGCTGCAGCGCAGGCCGCCAAGGCAGAGGCCCCGGCGCAGGATGATGATCTGTTCGCCATCCCGCGTGAACACGCGCGCGGCAGGCGTTACGATGCGGGGATCCAGATCCGCGACCCGGCCCCCGCGCCGCGGGAAAAGACAACGCGCCGGGCCTCAAGCAGCGACAGCATCGCCACCGCCTTCGGCAAAAGTCTGGCCCGGCAGATCGGCACCAAGACCGGGCAGGCGCTGGTCAGGGGCGTGCTTGGGTCGCTTTTGCGGGGTAAGTGACCGGCGCTGTCGCGCTGTCCAGCGTTTCGGCGATGATGGCGACCAGCAGCAGGATGTGGCGCTGCACGTCATAATCCGCCTCTGAGCCGCGCCGGGCCATGTCCAGACGCTGCTCCTCGGCGTGCAGGCGGGGCAGGGTGTGGCCGGGCAGCGGGATCTCGTCGCTTTTGAACAGGCGGCGCATGTCGCGCTTGCGGTTCCACGAGGACAGCCCCGCGCGGGCCGCCTGCACCAGCAGCCGGGGGCGGCGGAATTCCGGCCTTTGCGGGCGTGGCTGAAACTGAATCACGTTCGAATTTGTGGTCATGGCGTTTCTCCTGCCGATCGTTGCAGGAAGAATTTTGCACAACCGATGCGTGTGTTGCGTTGCGGCGTGCTGTTGCGCGCGCCCTAGCAAGGATTCTTTAGGAATTGTTAGCAAATATTGCCCAATCCACACCACAAGTCGGTCGGTTTGGCTGATGCTGACAACAACCCATCGGCGAGCGATTGTCGGCTCGCCTGCAGGAAATGAAGGAATGACGATGACCATTCAGACGGGAGATTTCGTCCTTGGTGCCATGCCGGCCGGATTGGCTGTCGGCATCGGGGCGCAGCCACAGGCGGATGCCGCACCGGCCTTGACGATCCCGCAATTTCCCGCCACCGCCGCCTTGCCCGTCCGGGCCGATGCCGCGCCGTCGTCGGACGGCGATATGGGGCTTTATCTGCGCCATGTCGAAGGCGGCGAGTCGATCCGGGCCCTGGCGCGCGAACTGGGTTGTCATGCCTCGACCATCCTGCGCCGCATCCGCCGGTTCGAGGCGCGGCGCGACGATCCGCTGATCGACCGCGCGGTGGAACGGGCCGCCGAACAGCCGCTGCCCGCCCATCCCGAAGCGCCCGCTGCCATGGCCACCGCGCCGGGGCGCAGCGGCATGCGCCAGATCGCCCGCATCCTGCGGCGTCTGGCCGAACCGGGCGCGCAGATGGTGGTGGCCGAGGGCATGGACAAGGCCATCGTCGTGCGCGACGAAATTCGCACCGCCATTCTGGATCGCGAACTGGCCGAACATATGGCGGTGCGGACTTGGGTGCAGCTTGTCGGGCAGGGCCGCATCAACCGCTATACCATCTCATCGCAGGGCCGCACCGCGCTGCGCGGGCTGCTGGCGGCGCGGCGTTCGGGGCCATTGCCGGGGCAGGGTGATTTCGCACAGGCCGAGCCTGTCGATGCCCCCGAGGTCGTCGCGGGCATGGCTGAGGAAGCCGCGCTTTTCGATCACGCCGATCAGCACCGGATCTGGGAAGATCGTCACATCACCGACCCCGAGGACGGCACCCGCCGCCGCACCCGCGTCAATATCGCCGAAAGCCCGCTGATGATGCTGGCCCGCCGCCGCGAGCCGGATGGCAGCCTGTTTCTGGCCGCCGAAATGGTCAGCGCCGGTGAACGGCTGCGCGAGGATTTCGAACTGGCGCAGATGGGCCCGCGCGTCACGCAGAACTGGGACCGTTTCCTGACCGCCGGGGCCGATGTGTCGCGCGGCGGGGCGGGCTATGGCGGCGGTTCGGAAAGCGCCCGCAACCGGGTGGCTGCGGCCTTGCGCGAACTGGGGCCGGGCATGGGCGACATGTGCCTGCGGGTCTGCTGCTTTCTGGAAGGGATCGAGATGACCGAGCGGCGGCTGGGCTGGTCGGCGCGGTCCGGCAAGATCGTCCTGCGGCTGGCGCTGATGCGTCTGGACCGGCATTACCGCGAGACCTATGGCTCGGGGTCGCCGCTGATCGGCTGAGCTTACCGCACAGGGGAAAAGCAAAAGGGCGCCCGTTCGGGCGCCCTTGCCGTATCCGGCTCAGGCCGTGTCAGGCTGCGACGTTGGCCTTGGCCTTCAGCCATGCCATGACGTTTTCCGGCGAGGTTTCGCTATAGGGATCGTCGCCGCAATCGTCGCAGCGGCCCGGCTCTTCGAACCATGCCTCGATCACGCCGTCATTGACGATGGCGGCATAGCGCCAGCTGCGCGCGCCGAAGCCCAGATTGTCCTTGCGCACCAGCATGCCGATCTTGTCGGTGAATTCGCCCGAGCCGTCGGGGATCACGGTGACATTGGCGAGGTTCTGCGATTTCGCCCATTGGTTCATGACGAAGCTGTCATTGACCGACATGCAATAGATCGCGTCGATCCCCAGCCCGGTCATCTCGGCAAAGGCCTTTTCAAAGCCGGGCAGCTGGTAGGTCGAGCAGGTGGGCGTGAACGCCCCCGGCAGCGAGAACAGCACCACGCGCTTGCCGGCGAAATAGTCTTCGCTGGTCACGTCCTGCCAACGATAGGGGTTGGGGCCTTCGATGGATTCGTCGCGCACGCGGGTGCGGAAGGTCACTTGCGGCAGTTTGTTGCCAATCTTCATGTGAATCTCCTTGTGCAGCCTTGCCCGCAGGCGGTCCCACGAGCGGCAGTTCCGGCCTCCCCGCCCGCAACCTAGTGCCGCGGTGCAGAATGCGCAACGCTGCACGGCGGAAACTTCCTGTCAGATGCGATGGAACCCGCTGAACGGGCGGCGAATTGTCAGATCGGCACATGACCCGTCGGTCTGGCCGCGCGCGTCTATCCATGGAAAAGGACTAATGGACAGCATTTACGCCCTGATGCAGGACCCCGCCGCGTGGGTCGCGTTGGCCACGCTGGTGGTGATGGAGGTCGTGCTTGGCATCGACAACCTGATTTTCATCTCGATTCTGACGAACAAGCTGCCGCAGGGGCAGCGTGAGCGCGCCCGGCGCATCGGCATCGGCCTTGCGCTGGTCATGCGGCTGGGCCTTCTGGCCACGGTGGCCTGGATCGTGCGCCTGACCGAGCCGGTCATCACCATTTTGGGCAATGAGCTGTCTTGGAAAGACATCATCCTGATTCTGGGCGGGCTGTTTCTGGTCTGGAAGGCCACGAAAGAGATCCACCACCATGTCGATCCCGATGACCACGAAGACATCATGATCGGCGCGGCCACCGCGACCTTTGGCGGCGTCATCGCGCAGATCCTTGTGCTGGATCTGGTGTTTTCGATCGACAGCATCATCACCGCCGTCGGCATGACGCCGCATGTGCCGATCATGGTCGTCGCCGTAGTCGCCGCCGTCACCGTGATGCTGCTGGCCGCGAACCCTCTGGCGAATTTCATCGAGAAGAACCCGACCATCGTCATGCTGGCGCTGTCCTTCCTGCTGCTGATCGGAACCACGCTGATCGCGGAAGGCTTCGGCGTGCATGTGCCCAAGGGCTATATCTATGCAGCGATGGCGTTTTCGGCGCTGGTCGAGGGGCTGAACATGTGGGCCCGCAACGCAAGGAAGGCCAGCCGGGCGCAGGGCCATTGAGACCCTTTCCCGGCGCGGGCCGGTGGCCCGCATGACACAGCACGAAAGGCGGGGGCGATCCCTGCCTTTTGCATGTGGCCGTGGCGTTGCGTTCCGCTGGCCGAGGGTCTATCTGTGAGAGAACCGCGACCGAAAGGACCAAGACCTTGCGCGATCTTCGGATGCCCGATCAACGCCATCCCGAAAAGGCCCATCGGCCCGATCAGGAACAGCCAAAGAAGCCCTCCTGGATCCGGGTGAAGGCGCCGACTTCGGAAGGCTACAAGCAGACCCGCGACATCATGCGCGAAAACCGCCTGTCCACCGTCTGCGAAGAAGCCGGCTGCCCCAATGTCGGCGAATGCTGGTCGCAGGGCCACGCCACCATGATGATCATGGGCGAGATCTGCACCCGCGGCTGCACCTTCTGCAATGTCGCCACCGGCAAGCCCAATGCGCTGGACGTGTTCGAGCCGGGCCGCGTCGCCCATGCCGTGCAGAAGCTGGGACTGAACCATGTCGTCATCACCTCGGTCGACCGCGACGATCTGGACGATGGCGGGGCCGAGCATTTCGCCCAGACCATCCGCGCCATCCGCCACCGCTCGCCCTCATCGACCATCGAGGTGCTGACGCCCGATTTTCTGAAATCGAAGCCCGGCGCGCTGGAGATCGTGGTCGAGGCACGGCCGGACGTGTTCAACCACAATCTGGAAACCGTGCCGCATCTTTACCCGACCGTCCGGCCCGGCGCGCGCTATTTCCATTCGCTGCGGCTGTTGCAGAAGGTCAAGGAACTGGACCCGGCCATGTTCACCAAATCGGGGATCATGGTGGGGCTGGGTGAGGATCGCGGTTCGGTGCTGCAGGTCATGGACGACATGCGCGCCGCCGATATCGACTTCATGACGATCGGCCAGTATCTGCAGCCGACGCCGAAGCATCACCGGGTCGACCGCTTCGTCACCCCGGAGGAATTCGCGGGCTATGAAAAATCGGCCTATGGCAAGGGCTTCCTGATGGTTTCGGCCACGCCGCTGACCCGGTCGTCCTATCACGCCGGTGACGATTTCGCGCAACTGCGCGACGCAAGGCTGAAGAAACTGGGGCGGGCCTGATCGGCCCCCTTGCAAAGTCCCGCGTCTCGCCTTAGGCGGAAGACGCGATGCCCGAGTGACGGAATGGTAGACGTAGCGGATTCAAAATCCGCCGCCGCAAGGCATGTCGGTTCGAGTCCGACCTCGGGTACCAAGATTGACCATGTGCCGCGTGCAGCGGCATGGGTCGCGCTGCTTCAATCACTCGATTTGCAGGGTCCGTTTCTTGTCCGAACCCATTATGGGAATTTGCCGCTTTTCGTATCTGGGTCGGGGCGACTGGGGCGCCTATAAGGGCACCGCGCTGGATTCGCCGGAGCAAGAGGCCGCCCGCCAGCGCGTCGCCTCCGAGCTTTATCTGCCAGATCGGCTGGAGCAGCGCTTCCAGAGTTTCGAGACCCTGACGCTGCCCTCGATCGCGGCGCAGACCGACCGGGATTTCGATTTTCTTGTCCTGACCTCGCCCGAACTGCCCGCGCCGTTGCGGGCGCGGTTGCAGCGGCTTTGCGACAGCGTGCCGCGCGTTCGGCTGCTGGTCTCGGATGCGACCGATGTCGGGCGGGCGCTGGAGCCGGTTCTGGACACCGCAGGCCCGCTGCTGCAATTCCGGCTGGATGACGACGATTGCCTGACCGTGCATTACATCGCCCATCTGCGCCGGGCGGCGGCGGCGATGCGCGATCACCCGCATTTCGCCTTTTCCCTGCCGCGCGCGCTGCTGGTCACGCAATATGGTGCGGGCGCGCAGCGATACGAGGTGATGAAGCCCTTTCACGGCGCGGGCGTCGCGGCACGTCTGCCTGACCGCAAACCGATCTTTGCCTATGGCCATTATGCTTTAGCGCGCCGGTTCCCGTCCTTGTCGGATCCCACGGTGCATGGATCGCTGCAGACCAAGACGGCGGGGCACGATTCGAAAGAGGTGCGGTCCGGCAGCGGCATCGACGACATCGCCGATGCGCGGTTCGCCAGCGTGCTGCAGCGCGAATTTCCGTTTCTGGATCAGGCGACGCGGCTGCGGCTATCGGCATGATGCGCCGATCACGCGGGCGTGATCGGTGTGGCGCGAAAGCACGGAACCACCGGGCGCGCCGGGCGTTTTTCCTGTGATCGCAAGACGATCCTGAAACACGGAAAGGAACGCGTAATGAATTGGGATATCATCGAAGGCAAATGGAACCAGGTCAAAGGCTCGGTCAAGGAAAAATGGGGCGACCTGACCGATGACGAGCTGACCGAGGTGGGCGGCAAGCGCGACAAGCTGGCCGGCAAGCTGCAGGAAAAATACGGCTGGACCAAAGAAGAAGCAGAACGCAAAGTCGACGACTTTTTCCACGATAAAGTTTGAAGTTTTGCGATCTTGCCTGCCATTAATGGGCAGGTAATCGCCTTCAGCCTATACATGGGCCCTCGGCTGTTGCCGGGGGCCATTGTCATTGCGCAGGATCAGGGAACAGAGTGGGAACCAAGAAGCCATTGAACATGCGGATCGCCCTTCTTATCTTGTCTGAGAGCAGGGGACTTGCGCTGCCTATTCCGGGGCCATGTCTCTTGGCGAGAAAGGACTGATTCCATGAACGAATTCGCCCATCAGACCCATCCTGTCCTGCCGCTGCGGGACATCGTGGTCTTTCCGCACATGATCGTGCCGCTTTTCGTGGGTCGCGAGAAATCCGTTCGGGCCCTTGAAGCGGTGATGGAGCAGGATCGCCCGATTCTGCTTGCGGCGCAAAAGGATGCTGCGGTGGATGAGCCTGCCGATGACGGGATTTTCCGCACCGGCGTGCTGGCCAATGTTCTGCAATTGCTGAAATTGCCCGATGGCACCGTGAAGGTGCTGGTCGAGGGCAAGGCGCGCGTGCAGATCACCGGCTTCATCGCCAATGAGAACTATTTCGAGGCAAGCTGCGACGCCCTGACCGAGGAAGACGGCGATTCTGACACGCGCGCCGCGCTGACCCGCGCCGTGGCCGAAGAGTTCGAGCGCTATGTGAAAGTGCGCAAGAACATCCCCGAAGAGGTGGTTTCGGCCGTCGCCGAAGCCCGTGAGCCTGCCCGCTTGGCCGATCTGGTCAGCGGCCATCTGGGCATCTCGCTAGACAAGAAACAGGAACTGCTTGAGACGCTGAACACGGCCGAGCGGCTGGAAAAGGTCTATGGCCTGATGCAGGGCGAAATGTCGGTCCTGCAGGTCGAGAAGAAGATCAAGTCCCGCGTCAAGACGCAGATGGAGAAGACCCAGCGCGAATACTATCTGAATGAGCAGATGAAGGCCATTCAGAAGGAGTTGGGCGATGGTGAGGACGGCAGCAACGAACTGACCGAGCTTGAGGAAAAGATCGCCTCGACCAAGTTCAGCAAGGAAGCCCGTGAAAAGGCCGATGCCGAGCTGAAAAAGCTGAAATCCATGTCGCCGATGTCCGCCGAGGCCACGGTGTCGCGCAACTATCTGGACTGGCTGCTGGCTTTGCCGTGGGGCGTCAAGTCGCGCACCCGCAAGGATCTGGGCCGGGCCGAACAGGTGCTGGATGCGGATCACTATGGTCTGGACAAGGTCAAGGAACGCATCGTCGAATATCTGGCGGTGCAGAACCGTTCGGCCAAGCTGAAAGGCCCGATCCTGTGCCTTGTCGGCCCTCCGGGTGTCGGCAAGACCTCGCTGGGCCGGTCCGTTGCGAAGGCCACGGGGCGCGAATTCATCCGCATCTCGCTGGGTGGGGTGCGCGACGAATCCGAGATCCGCGGCCACCGCCGGACCTATATCGGCTCGATGCCCGGCAAGATCATCCAAGCGCTGAAAAAGGCCAAGACCACCAATCCGCTGATTCTTCTCGATGAAATCGACAAGATGGGGCAGGATTTCCGGGGTGACCCGGCCAGTGCGATGCTGGAGGTGCTGGATCCGGAACAGAACGCGACCTTCGTCGACCACTATCTTGAGGTGGAATACGATCTGTCGAACGTGATGTTCGTGACCACGGCCAACAGCTACAATATGCCGGGCCCGCTTCTGGACCGGATGGAGTTCATTCCGCTGGCCGGCTATACCGAGGATGAGAAACGCGAAATCGCGCGTCATCACCTGCTGCCCAAGCAGATCACCGCCAATGGTCTGCGCAAGGGGGAATTCTCGATCAGCGACGACGCGCTGACCCATGTGATCCGCTATTACACCCGCGAAGCCGGTGTGCGGTCGCTGGAGCGTGAAATCGCCAAGCTGGCCCGCAAGGCGGTGACCGAGATCCTGAAGGGCAAGCTGACCTCGGTCGCCGTCGATGAGGCCAAGGCCGAGGAATATCTGGGCGTGCGCCGCTATCGCTATGGTCTGGCCGAAAAGGACGATCAGATCGGCGTGGTGACGGGTCTGGCCTGGACGCAGGTCGGCGGCGATCTGCTGCAGATCGAAGCGCTGAAGCTGCCGGGCAAGGGCCGCATGAAGACGACCGGTAAACTGGGCGATGTCATGAAGGAATCGATCGATGCCGCGTCGTCCTTCGTGCGCTCGATCAGCCCGGAAATCGGCGTGAAGCCCACCAAGTTCGAGACCGTGGACATCCACGTTCACGTTCCCGAAGGTGCGACGCCCAAGGATGGGCCCTCGGCGGGTCTGGCCATGGTGACCTCGATCGTGTCGGTTCTGACGCAGATTCCGGTGCGCAAGGATGTCGCAATGACCGGCGAAGTGACCCTGCGCGGCAACGCGCTGGCGATTGGCGGGCTGAAGGAAAAGCTTCTGGCGGCGCTGCGCGGCGGCATCAAGACGGTTCTGATCCCCGCCGATAACGAAAAGGATCTGGCCGATATCCCGGCCAATGTGAAGGAAGGGCTGAAGATCATTCCGGTCAGCCATGTGCGCGAGGTTCTGCGTCACGCGCTGGTCAGGATGCCCGATGCCATCGAATGGGACGAGGCCGCGGAAGAAGCGGCCGAGGCCAGCAGACTGGCCGCAGCCCGGGATCAGGGCAGCGGGGGCACCAAGATCGCCCATTAAGGCAATTGAACCGCGCGGAGCATCTCCGCGCGGTTCTTTTTAATCGGTATACTGCGTTCAACATATGCAGGAGGTTACATGGCAACACATGGCCATGAGGAGGAATTGCACCGCAATCGCCCGCAAAAAATGGCGGATGACACCAATGAAAGCGATCCGGGCACGGCGCGGGTCCTGCAGAAACGGCAGTTTCTGGCACGGATTGCCCAGCGGACCGGGATGCGAAATGCCCAGATCAAAGAGATCGTCGAAGCAACCCTTGCCGAGCTTGGCGATGCCATGGCCGCCGGTCAGACGCTGGCCCTGCCGCCTTTGGGTCGCGCCCGCATCAACCGGCAACGCGATGTGTCCGGGGCCGAGGTGATCGTATTGCGGCTGCGTCGCCGCAATGCCGACATTGCCTCGGGCAATGATGATGAGGATTGAGGCGCACCGATATTTTGCCTCTTGCAGGTCGGCGGCGCTGTCGCTATCTAGCGCGGACCGGGCGATTAGCTCAGCGGTAGAGCGCTTCGTTCACATCGAAGATGTCAGCGGTTCAAATCCGTTATCGCCCACCATGATTACGTTGAAAAGCCTCGGTTAAGTCCGGGGCTTTCTTCGTTTTGCGAAGCGCGCGCCGGTGCGCGGAACCCAAGGCGCGGACCGGGCAGGGCACCGTCCCGGTTTATCGCAACAGCCCAAGGCACATGCCGAACGTCAAAGCTGGTCGTCGCGACCACGCCGCGCACGGCAAGCAGATATGCCGCGCGATGGTGTCGGCGGATGCGTCCCAGCGTCATATCGCAACGGCCAAGCCCCCCGCGCTCCGGTCAAAGCGCATCTGCGCAAGGTCCTTGAAAACGTCACGCCCCCGCCGCCCCGCAAGCCATGTCCTGTTCCAGACAGCCCAAGTCGCAAATGACACATGGCCCCGGCGCCGACTGCGTTAGCCTTGAACTCTGTCCGTCCCCGTGGCGGGCATTTCGACGCGCGGTGGAGGCCGCGCTTGGCAGCGACGATCAAGGAGGGAAGATCGGATGAGCAGCAACAGAGGCGTGGTCTATATCGGTCCCGGCAAGGTCGAGGTCCAGAATATCGCCGATCCCGGCCTGCACGCGCCGGATGGCCGCAAGATCGAACATGGCGTCATCCTGAAGGTGATCTCGACGAATATCTGCGGCTCGGATCAGCATATGGTGCGTGGCCGCACGACGGCGGAACCCGGTCTGGTGCTGGGCCATGAAATTACTGGCGAGGTGATCGAGAAGGGCGCCGATGTTGAGATGCTGGACATCGGCGACATCGTATCTGTGCCCTTCAACGTCGCCTGCGGCCGCTGCCGCTGCTGCCGCGAAGGCGATACCGGCGTCTGTCTGACCGTCAATCCGGCGCGTGCGGGCGGGGCCTATGGCTATGTCGATATGGGCGGCTGGATCGGCGGGCAGGCGCGCTATGTCATGGTGCCGTATGCCGATTTCAATCTGCTGAAATTCCCGGATCGCGACCGCGCCATGTCGAAAATCCTCGATCTGACCATGCTGTCGGACATTCTGCCCACCGGCTTTCACGGCGCATGGAAGGCGGGCGTGGGCGTCGGCTCGATCGTCTATGTCGCGGGCGCGGGGCCGGTCGGTCTGGCGGCGGCGGCCTCGGCCCGCATCCTGGGCGCGGCGGTGGTGATGATCGGCGATTTCAACAAGGAACGGCTGGAACATGCCCGCAAGGTCGGCTTCGAGCCGGTCGATCTGTCCAAAGGCGACAACCTGCCCGAGATGATCGCCGAGATCACCGGCAGCCCCGAGGTCGATGCGGCCATCGACGCCGTGGGCTTCGAGGCGCGCGGCCATTCGGGCGGCGAACAGCCCGCCATCGTGCTGAACCAGATGATGCAGATCACCCGCGCGGCGGGCAATATCGGCATTCCCGGGCTTTACGTCACCGAAGATCCCGGCGCGGTCGATGATGCGGCGAAGCAGGGCAGCCTGTCGATGCGCTTTGGTTTGGGCTGGGCCAAGGCGCAATCGCTGCATACCGGACAGACGCCGGTGCTGAAATATAACCGGCAGTTGATGCAGGCCATTCTGCACGACCGCCTGCCCATCGCCGATATCGTGAATGCCACGATCATCCCGCTGGATCAGGCGGTCGCGGGCTATGCCAGCTTCGACGACGGCGTGGCCAAGAAATTCGTGCTGGATCCGCATGGCGGGCTGGCGGCCTGAGGCGGGCGACCGGGCCGGGCGGCGCGACACGCGCCCGGCCATTCTTTGCATCACCGCACGCGGACACGGGCTTGCCGATCCGCGCGCGAGTTTCTACCCTAGCGTCACGTTGCACAGGGAAGCGAACATGCTGAAAACACGCCTTTTGATCCTCGGACCGCTTTTTCTGGCCGCCTGCGCCGCGACGGCGGTGTCGGATGACTATGCCGAGGTGATCGCGCGTGCGACGCCGCCCAGCCCTGCCGTCAAGGCCGTGATCGTGACCGGCGCGCGCGAACTGATCTATAACCCGGCCTCGATCCGCAATGCCGAGATCTCCAATGTCGCGACCCTGCCCGGTGGCGGGCAGGGCGTCTGCGTGCGCGCCGACAGCAAGGATGTTTCGGGGCGCTATACCGGGGTCCACAGTCTTGGGATCCCGCTGCGGGATGGCAAGATCGCCGGTGGCAGCCTTGACCACCCGATCTGCGACCGCGCCGATGTGCATTGGCAGCCCTTCCCGGAACTGGAGGCACTGCCGGGCTGAGTCGGGGCGAAAAGCACGCCGCAACCGATGCCGGATGCGGCGTGCCTGCCTTGGATGGGATCGCGCGGCCGCGCGGCCGGGAATGCTGCGGGATCACTCGGCCGGGAATGCGGCGGGTTTTGCGCTGTCCTCAGCCTCGATCCGGGGCGAGGTCTTGTAATGCGTGGCATAGATCATCGCGCCCACGAAGGTCAGCCCGCCGACCAGATTGCCGATCACCGTCGGGATCTCGTTCCAGATCAGGTAATCCATGATGGTGAAGTTCCCGCCCAGCAGCAGCCCCGAGGGGAACAGGAACATGTTCACGATGGAATGTTCAAAGCCCATGTAGAAAAAGACCAGAATGGGCATCCACATCGCCATGATCTTGCCCGAGACGCTGGTCGACATCATCGCCGCGACGACACCCGTCGACACCATCCAGTTGCACATCACCGCCCGCACGAACAGCGTCAGCATCCCGCCCGCGCCATGGGCGGCATAGCCCAGCGTGCGGCCTTCGCCGATATGGCCGATCTGCTGGCCCACGGCATTCGGCTCGGTCGTCCAACCGAAGGTCACGATGATCGCCATGAACAGCGCAACGGTGAAGGCCCCGGCGAAGTTGCCCAGAAAGACCAGCCCCCAGTTGCGCCACAATCCGCGCATGGTGACGCCGCGCCGCTTGTCGATCAGCGCAAGCGGCACCAGCGTGAACACGCCGGTCAGCAGGTCGAAGCCCAAGAGATACAGCATGCAGAACCCGACCGGGAACAGCAGCGCGCCGATCAGCGGGTTGCCGGTATTGACGGTGACGGTCACGGCGAATGCCGCGGCCAGCGCAAGGATCGCGCCCGCCATATAGGCCCGGATCAGCGTATCCTTGGTAGACATGAAGACCTTGGCCTCGCCGGCGTCGATCATCTTCTTGGCGAAATCCGCCGGATTTACATAGGACATGGAGGTTCCTTCCTGTTGCGCAGCACCCGGACGTGGCCGGGGCGTTCGGCGGGGGTTACCAGTTCGAATAGGCCAGATATTTGCCGGACATGGTCAGCTTCACGCGGTCGCCCTTGGGGTTTTTCTCGCGTTCCAGATGCATCGAGAAGTCGATGGCCGACATGATGCCATTGCCGAATTCCTCATTGATCAGGGCCTTGATCGTCGGGCCATAGACGCCGACGATTTCGTAAAGCCGATACAGGCAGGGATCGGTCGGCACGGCCTGTTCCCAGACTTTCAGCGGGCTTTCGGTCAGAAGCGCCACGGCGCTGTCGGGCAGGCCAAGGATGCTGGCAAAGCTGCGGGCCTTGTCTTCGGGAAAGGCGTTCATGCCGGTAGCCGCTGAATGCAGCCAGACCGGCGACATGCCGATCAGTTCGGCCAGCGCCGCCCATGACAGGTCGGCGCGTTTCTTGGCGCGCAGGATCATCGCGGTCAGATCGTCGCGGGTCAGTTCGTCTATGGTCATCTTGTTCATGGCGTGTCCTTTCAGGCGGCCTTGGTTCTGTGGATCAGGCTGGCGTCGATCAGGATGCGGCCTGCCTCGACGCGGATGGGATAGGTCGCGACCGCGCCGTCATCGGCGCCCTGCGCCGTGCCGGTGTTCAGATCGAAAACCCAGTTATGCAGCGGGCAGGTCACGCTGGTGCCATGCACGATGCCTTCGGACAAAGGCCCGCCCTTGTGCGGGCAGCGGTCGTCCAGGGCGAAAACGCGGTCGTCGGCGGTGCGGAAGACGGCGATGCAGCCCTGCGCGGTCCTGACCAGCCGCGCGCCCTGCGCGGGGATGTCGGCCAGCGCGCCGATGTCCAGAAACCCGCTCATTCCGCGGCCTCCAGCGTCAGATCGGCCAGCGGCCCCCATTTTGGCACCTCGGCAGGCGTCGACAGTTCGGCCCATGGATCGGTGCGATAGACGGACTGGCTGATCTCGAACCGCTCGACCAGCGCGCGGCGGTTGTCCAGATCCTCGACGACCTGCGCCTTGATCCAGTCCAGCCCGACCTTGCCCATCCATTTCCAGATGCGGTCCAGATAGCGGGCATGTTCGCGGTAAAGCTGGGTCACGGCCAGAATGATCTGGATCGCCTCGTCCTCGGAGGGGGTGGCGGCAAGGGCCTGGGTCTCTTTGACCTCCATCCCCGCCGCCCCGCCGATCGAGATCATATAGCCGCTGTCCACGCAGACGACGCCGATATCCTTGCAGGTCGCCTCGGCGCAGTTGCGCGGGCAGCCGCTGACGCCCAGCTTCAGCTTGTGCGGCGTACAAGATCCCCACATCAGCTTTTCCAGCTTGATGCCCAGCCCGGTCGAATCCTGCGTGCCGACGCGGCAGAATTCCTTGCCGACGCAGGTTTTCACCGTGCGCAGCCCCTTGGAATAGGCCGCACCCGACACCATGCCCGCCGCGTTCAGATCGGCCCACATATGCGGCAGGTCTTCCTTGCGCACGCCCAAGAGGTCGATGCGCTGGCCCCCCGTCACCTTGACCATGGGGACGTTGTATTTGTCGGCGGCATCGGCGATGGCGCGCAGCTCATCCGGGGTGGTGACGCCGCCCCACATGCGCGGCACCACCGAATAGGTGCCGTCCTTCTGGATATTGGCGTGGTTGCGTTCGTTGACGAAACGCGACTGGCGGTCGTCGCGATAGTCCAGCGGATATTCCGCCAGCAGATAGTAATTCAGCGCCGGGCGGCAGGAATGGCAGCCGCCCGAGGTTTTCCAGCCCAGTTCCTGCATGACGGCGGGAATGGATTTCAGCCCCATGGTGCGGATCAGACGGCGCAGGTCCTCGTGGCTGTGATCGGTGCATTTGCACATCCCGGCCGGGGCGTCGGCAACCTCATCCCCCAGCGCGAAAGCCATGACCTGCTGCACAAGGCCGGTGCAGGTGCCGCAAGAGGCGCTGGCCTTGGTGCAGGCGCGCATCTGGTCCAACGTGCAGGCCCCGCCCGCCGCCGCCGCCATGATGCTGCCCTTGGTCACGCCGTTGCAGCCGCAGATCTCGGCCTCGGGGGGCAGGGCCGCGATGGCGGCCATGGGATCGGCCGAGGCACCGCCCTGAAAACCCGGACCAAAGATCAGCGTGTCGCGCATGTCGCGGATGTCGGCTGCGTCCTTCATCAGCCCATAGAACCAGCTGCCATCCGCGGTATTGCCATACATGACCGTGCCGATGATGCGGTCGTTTTCCAGCACCAGCCGCTTGTAGATGCCGCGGCCCGGATCACGGAAGACGATATCCTCGCGCCCCGGTGCATCGGCGAAATCGCCGGCGCTGAACAGATCGCAGCCCGTCACCTTCAGCTTGGTCGCCGTCTGCACCGCAGAAAACACCGCCTGCCGGTCCAGCAGCGTCTGGGCCAGCACCTTGGCCTGATCGTAAAGCGGCGCGACAAGGCCAAAGACCTGCCCGCGATGTTCCACGCATTCCCCCAGCGCAAAGACATGCGGATCGCTGGTGCGCAGGGCGTCATCAACGATGATGCCGCGTTCGACCTCAAGATGCGCATCGTTGGCAAGGCGGGTTTCGGGCCGGATGCCCACGGCCATGCAGACCAGATCGGCGGGATAGACGGTGCCATCTTCCAGCAGCACGGCCTCGGCGCGGTCGGTGCCAAGGATCGCCTTGGTCGCGCCCTTGCAATGCACGGTGATGCCGCGACGCTCCAGATCCTTTTGCAGCAGGTAACCTGCGGCGGGGTCCAGCTGACGCTCCATCAGATGGCCCATCAGGTGGATCACCGTGACGCGGGCACCGCGCGCGGCCATGCCGGCCGCCGCCTCCAGCCCCAGCAGGCCGCCGCCGATGACCACGGCATCCTTGCCGGCGGTCGCCATCATCGCCTGCGTGTCTTCCAAATCGCGATAGGCCACGACGCCGGGCAGATCCTTGCCGGGCACCGGGATGATGAACGGGGCCGAGCCGGTGGCGATCACCAGCGCGTCATATTCGGCGCTGGACTGGTTGGACTGCACCCGGCGCGCGTCGCGGTCGATGCGGACCACGGGTTCGCCAAAGCGGCAATCGACGCCATGGCGGGCATACCAGTCCGCATCATGCGTGACGATCTGCGCATAGGTCTTTTCGCCCGACAGCACCGGCGACAGCATCAGGCGGTTGTAATTGCCGCGCGGCTCGGCGTTGAACAGCGTCACGTCATAGGCGTCGGGGGCGGCCTCGAACAGCGCCTCAAGCATCCGGCCCGAGGCCATGCCTGCACCGATGACGACAAGTTTCTTTTTCATGGCGCGCATCCCGTTACGGCAGATGCGGCAGCAAGGCCCGGCATCGGGGGGCGCAGGGACTGGCAGGGGCACAAGGTCGATCGACCCGGCGCGTGGCGCGGATTCAGGCGGGATACGGCGGTCATGATGGCTCCGAGGGGCGAATGCGGATGGCTGTCGGGCGATGCATCAGGCAGCGAACAGCGCAGCGCGTCAAAGCGCAGCCGTGCAGCCAGACACTTTCGGGGATACCGCCTCATCGCGGGATCGTGCTTGCATCATCGCAAGCGGGCAGGGTCACGCCGTTGCGCCTTGCCGTAGATCAAACATGCCCCAATCGCGGCCCGCCGCTCAAGCAGCGCGCAGATGTTTGCCGGTGAACTGGCGCGAATTCAGTCGCAGCGCATGAATTATTTGCTCAAATGGCGTGGCCTGCTTGCAAAGCGATCAGCTTGCGAATGGCGGCTCATAGATCCGGCCGTCGAAAAACGCATCCGCGCCCAGAATCATCTGCCCGCGCTCGGCGGCGACACGGCGGGGCGCGTCGATCATGCCCTCGACCCGCAGTGACGCGCCGGGCAGGGGCGCGCCTGCCGCGCGCAGGTGCTGGCGATAAAGATCGGTGCGGTAACATGCCATCGCGGCGCGCTGCGCGGGTTCGGGGTCAAGCCCGTGGCGACGGATGATGCGATCGGCAAACAGCGCGGCCAGACTTTTCCACGGGAATGTCGCTGCGCCCCGGTTGAAGGTGATGAAATCCTGACAGTCGCGCGTGTCGCCGCTGGGCGTGACCAGCAGACGGCCGACCAGCCCACGCTCGGTCAGTTCCGAGGGCAGGTTCAGATAGTCCCGCCGCGACAGGATCTCTGCCGCCGTGCCCCGATTTTCAGCCTCGTCCAGCCATTGCCCGGCCCGCCAGACCGCGCGCATCAGCCGCCCGGTCTGTTCGGCGCGGGCCAGAGTGAAATCGCGCCGCAGCACCAGCCCTTTTTCCGGCGGCGCGGCCCAGATCGCGCGGCCGGGCAGCAGCAGCGCGCCGATGCCACGCTCGACCGCGAATGAGGCCCATGGCTCACCGACGCAGAAGGCGTCGACCTCGCCCGCGGCCATGGCATCGGCCATCATGGTCGGCGGCACGGTGACGACCTCGATCGCGCCGTCAAAGGCGATGGCCTCCAGCCAGTGAAACACCAGTTCGGCCTGCGTGGAAAAGCGGAAGGGCACGCCGACACGCAGCGTGTCGCCCGCAACCTGCCGCAGCATCACCCCGGCGCGCCGGGCATCGGCGAAATCGAAGTTATGGCCCGCATCGCGCAGCCGCGCCGTCAAGGCGTTGCTGATCGCGATGGCCTGACCGCCATGCGACAGGAACATCACCAGATCCATGGCCGGAAGCTCTGGCCCCAGCTTTATCGCCTGCGCGATGGGCATGGGGGCCAGCATATGCGCCGCGTCGATGACGCCCGCCCCCAGCAGATCGCGGTTCTGCGCCCAAGCCGACAGGCGCACCAGATCGAAGGCCAGACCTTCCTCGGCGGCAAAGCCCAGCTCATGCGCGATGATCAGCGGCGCGGCATCGGTCAGCGGCACATAGCCCAGTCGCAGCGTGTCCAGCTTCATGTCAGCAACCCCGCCGCCAGCACCAGCTGTTGCGCGACATCCGCGACGCGGCGGCCCTGATCCATCGCGGCCTTGCGCAACAGGGCATAGGCCGCTTCCTCATCCACGCCGCGCGCCTTCATCAGAATGGCCTTGGCGCGGTCGATGATCTTGCGTTCCTCCAATGCGGCGCGGCTGGCGGCCAGTTCGGCGCGCATGCGCTGGAACATGTGAAACCGCGCAATGGCTGCGTCCAGCACCGGCTTGATGCGGTCGGCGCGCAACCCGTCCACGACATAGGCCGAGACCCCCGCCTCGATCGCCGCGCGGGTCAATTGTTCGTCCGAACGGTCGACAAACATGGCCACGGGCCGGTCCATCGGCGCGGCGGCGACGGCCATTTCCTCAAGAATATCGCGCGAGGGATTGGCAAGGTCGATCAGCACGATATCAGGCTGAAAGGCGGCGATGCGGCGCGCCAGACCGGCCTCGTCGGAAATCAGATGGATGTCATGCGCGCCAAGTCCGCGCAGCCCGTCCATGATGGGTTGCGCGCGGTCCAGATCGGTTTCGATCAGAACGATGGAAAGGCGTTTCTGCATCGCCATGGGCCTCCGGTTGCAAGCGGCGTTGCATGACGGCCGCAGGATCCGCAACCTTGCCCATGGCGAAAATGCGGCACGTCCCGCGCTTTTCTGCGGTCAATCGGCAGTTTGCCGAATATATGGGCAAGCCCGGGGGGCCGCTAGAACCCGAACTGGCCGACGACCATTGCCACAGGCACGCCCGCGCGTCGGGCCGCCCTGCGTTGCGACGATCCGGGGATCGCGGCTTCGGCGGCCAGCCGGTCCATCTCGGCCACGCGGGGCTGCGGGCAGGCGCCGCGTTTGTCCCACAGCTCGCGCGCAATCGGCCCCGCCACTGCACCCGAGATCGTCCGCCCCGCGACATCGTTTTCCTTGACGCGCCCGCTTGTGACCAGCGCCCGGATTGCGGATGCCAGAATATCGGCGGATTGCTGAAAGCTGATCGCGGCCATCCCGGCCTCGGGTCCGGTCGGCATGCCGTCCAGATTGCAGTGCCGGGCGACATACAGCCAGTCATGGATCATATAGGCGCGCGCATAGCCCCATGGTCCGAAGCCGTTGAACACCTGACCGATCTTCGGGATCGAGCCGCCGTCGGTATACATCATCTGCGGCTGGATGCGCAGCGGTTTGCCGTCATCGCCGGGCAGGGTAAAGCTCAGCGGGTTGCCGGGATCGGGCACGAACAGAAACTTGCCATCTCCGGACGCGCCGCCTTCGCCGACCCACATCACGAACAGGTTGCCGCTGAATTCGCCGCGTGGGGCGTTGTTGTAATCGACATGACCGCAGGCCGACAGGGCCGAACATGTGGCAAGGGCTGCGGTGAACATGGCAAGGCGGGGCGGTCGCATCGAATGCCTCGGGGTGCATCAGGACTGGCCCCAGCCTAGCGCAAGGCGGGGACGCGACAAAGCGAAACCGGCGCGGATCAGATGGCGCGGATCAGACAGCGGGCAGGGGTTTGGTGAACAGGATCCATTCATTGGCATCGACCTGCCAGTCGCCCTTGACCACGGGGCGATGCGCGACCTGAAGGTAGCCCTTGGCAGTATAAAGCCGCAGCGCGTCCTGATGCGTGTCGGCGGCAATCAGGCTGATCGTATCGTGACCGGCCTTTGCCGCGACGGTTTCCGCATGGGCCAGCAAAGCGCCGCCCAGACCTTTGCCGCGAAACTGCGGATATGTCGCCAGCACATTCAGATACCACGACCCCGGCGCCAAGGCCTCAAGCTGCAACAGCGGCACGAAGATCGGCGGCGTGTCGGGGGCGATGGGGCCGGGCGCGGTCTCGGCGGCATAGCCCAGCAGGCAGGCCGCGACCTCGCCGTCGATCTGGGCCAGCCACGCATTGCTATAGGAAAAATTGCCGGTCTCGCGCGCGGCACGCTCGCGCCCCAGCGCCCATGGATCGCCTTCGGGGCCGACGGATTTGCGCCAGAAATGCAACGGCAGATCGTCCGCGGCCATATTGATGAAACGCACCAGATGCGCGCTGTCGGTTGCCTTGGCCTTGCGGATCTGCATGACGTGAGCTGTCCCCCCCCTGTGTCCGGCCCTATGTCCGGCCCTGCTTGTGCGCCAGTCTTTGACGATTTGACGCGCCGCCGCCAGCCCTTTTGGCAGCCCCTTTAGCCGGCGCTTGCGTGCCGCGCGGGCTGCGCCTACCAATTGGCCCGACACCCCTGCCGATGAGGACAGACATGAGCGATACGGTTTTCCGCTTTCCCGAACCGGGCCCCCAGCCCATCACCACCGATCTTGACGGCTGGACCAAGATCGAGGGCGAGCCGACCATGCGCTATTGGATCCAGAACACCTCGGCCGATGGCAGCATGATCTCGGGGACATGGGAAGCGACGACCGGGACGTGGCACGCGACCTATCAGTTCTACGAATTCGTGCATCTGATCGAGGGGCGCATCACCATCACCCCTGATGGCGGCGTGCCCGTCACGCTGAACCCCGGCGATGCCTTCGTGGTCGAGCCGACCTTCAAGGGCACATGGACCATCGAGGCACCGGTCCGCAAGCATTTCGCCATCAAGCTGAAATAGCGCCTGCGCCCATGCCGCCCGCCGATCTGATCCTGACCCATGCCCGCGTCCTGACCATGGATCCCGACCATCCAAGGGCCGAGGCCGTGGCGGTGGGCGGGGGCCGCATCCTTGCCGTGGGCGATGCGGCGCAGATCGCGACGCTGGCCGGGCCGCAGACATCGCTGATCGACGCGGGCGGGCGCAGCTTGCTGCCGGGCTTTTTTGAAAGCCATGTCCATGTCGGTCTGGGCGGGGCCGATCTGACGCATCTGCATATCGGCCACCTGCATGGCGCCAAGGACGTCGCGGCGGCGTTTCGCGACTTTGCCGCAGCCAACCCCGATGCGCCGCTGCTGATGGCGCAAGAGGCGCATTACGACATTCTGGACCACCCCACGACGCGGCACGATCTGGACGCGATGATCGCGGATCGGCCCATCGCGATGATGTCGCCCGATCTGCATACCGTCTGGGCCAATACCGCCGCATTGCAGGCCGCAGGGCTGCTGCATGGCGCGGTGATGCCGCATGGTCATGAGGTGGTGATGGGCGCGGACGGGCTTGCCACCGGCGAGCTGCGCGAATTCGAGGCCTTTGGTCCGCTGATCGCCTTTGCCGGTGAGGGGCGCATCAATCTGGGCATCGCCACCGGCGAAGAACCCGACCCGGCCCCCGACCCCGCCCAGCGTGCCGCCGATACGGCGCTGCTGCTGCGTGGCATGGCGCATTGCGCGGCGGAGGGCATCACCAGCCTCGTGAACATGGACGGCAACCGCTACACGCTGGAGCTGCTGGCCCAGATGCGCGACAATGGCCAACTGCCGCTGCGGGTCAAGGTGCCGTTCCATTTCAAGCCGCATATGGCGCTGGATGCCTTGCAGCGCGCCTCGGACATGGCTGCGGATTTCGACGATGACTGGATCAGTTCGGGCTTCGTCAAGATGTTCATGGACGGGGTGATCGACAGCGGCACGGCATTCCTGCTGCGCGGTGATCCCGACCAGCCCGGCCCGCTTTTTGCGCCCGAGCGGTTCAACCAGATCGCCACCCAGATCGACCGGCGCGGCTTGCAGATCGCGGTCCATGCCATCGGCGATGGCGCGGTCCGAACGGTGATCGACGGATATGCGGCGGCGCGCGATGCGAACGGGCCGCGCGACAGCCGCCACCGCATCGAACATATCGAACTGATCGAGGCAGACGATGTGGCGCGGCTTGGCGACTTGGGCATCACCGCCAGCCTGCAGCCGCCGCATGTGCCGGGGGCGATGGATTTCCCGTCAGAGCCCACGCTGTCGCGCATCGGCGCTGCGCGGTGGCCGGACGCCTATCTGTGCCGCAGTCTGGCCGAAGCGGGTGCGCCTGTCGCTTTCTCAAGCGATTGGCCGGTCGCCGATGTCTCGGTGCTGCGCGGCATTGCGGCGGCCCTGACGAGGCAGCCCTATGCGGGGGCGCGGGACGAACGGCTGACGCTGATGCAGGTGCTGCGGGCCTATACCGCAGGCGGCGCGTGGGCCGCGCATCGCGACCATGTGACTGGCTGCCTGCGCCCCGGCCTTGCCGCCGATCTGGTCCTGCTGGGCGGCGATATCGAGGCGGTCGCGCCTGCCGCGATCCCGGATCTGGGCGTGGCGCTGACCATCTGCGGCGGCCGCATCATCCACGATGCCGGGATGCTGGGCCAGACCGCTTAGGCCGCACCTTACGCATGGGCATATTCCACCTGCACCACATCGGTGCGCCCGGTGGCGAAGGTCGCGGCGCAGCTTTCCAGATAATAGCGCCAGCCGCGCAGAAAGGCATCGTCATAGCCAAAGCCGCGGATGCGCGGCGCGGCCTTGGCCATGCGCGCGGCCCAGATCCGGCAGGTGCGGGCGTAATCCTGCCCAAAGGAAAAGCTGTCCTTCAGCGCAAGCCCCGCCTTTGTGCCCTGATGTGCAAGGATCGCCGGGCTGGGCAGCATCCCGCCCGGAAAGATATGCTGCCGGATGAAATCCGAGCGTTTGCGATAGACCGAGAATTCCGCATCCGGCACGGTGATCGCCTGCAGCACCGCCCGCCCGCCCGGTGCCAGCCGCGCCTTCAGCGCCGCGAAATAGGTCGGCCAATAGCGTTCGCCCACCGCCTCGACCATCTCGACCGAGACGATGTTGTCAAAGCGCCCGGTGGCGTGGCGGTAATCCTGCAGGCGGATCTCGGCCCGGCCATCCAGCCGCGCATCGGCATAGCCGCGCTGCGACGGCGACAGCGTCAGCCCGGTGACATGGCGGCCGTGATCGGCGGCGCGTTCGGCAAAGCCGCCCCAGCCGCAGCCGATCTCCAGAATGCGTTCGCCCGATGCAAGCCGCGACAGGATGCGGTCGTTCTTGCGCAGCTGCGCGGTTTCCAGATCGTCGGTGTCCTGAAACAGCGCCGAGGAATAGCTCATCCCCGGATCCAGCCAAAGCTGATAGAATTCGTTGCCGACATCGTAATGCGCCCGGATATTTCGCGCCGAACCCGCGACCGAGTTCCGGCGCAGCCCGTCGATCAGCCGAAAACCCCAGCCTGCCAGCAGACCCGGCCTGTCCTGCCCGCCCAGATGATCGCTGTTTTGGATGGCCAGCGACAAGAGCGCCTCAAGGTCGGGGCTGTCCCAATGGCCCGCGATATGGCTTTCGCCAAAACCCACATCGCCGCGCCGCGCCAGCGCAGACAGCATGGCCCAGTCGGTGATGTGGATCTGCGCCTCGGGGCCGTTGCCGCCGAAACTGTGGCGATGGCCTTCGGGCGTGGTCAGCGACAGCCGCCCGTGCCGGATACCCTCCAGCGAGGTCAGGAAACGGGTCTGAAACGGGCTCATCGGCTGATCTCCTTGGACGGGGGGGCGGGCAGGGGACGATAGGCGATGCCCTTGAGCCGCAGGCGCAGCGCCTGCCAATAGATCAGGGCAAGGATGCGCAGCGCGCCGCCCGGACGGCGCAGGGCGGCAGCAATCAGCGCGCGCTGGCGCAGGGGCCGGGGTGTGGCGTGCAGCGTGGCAATCATCCCGGTGCTGCCGCAGCTTTGGCGGATCAGCACGGAAATGCGGCTGGGCGTGACGGCAAAGCGGAACTCATAGCTGCCCGCGACATCCTGAAACGGCGAGACGTGAAACACCTTGTCCGTGCGCAGCCGGTCTTCGGCGCGGATCGGCGCGAAGCCGGGATTGTGGCACAGGTAGGAATGGCGCTGGCCAAAGGTGTTGTTGACCTCGGCGATGACGGCCAGCAGATCGCCGCCCCGCAGCACCAGCCAGAAGCTGACCGGGTTGAACCAGAAGCCCAGACATCGCGGCTGCGCCATCAGCGCCAGCGTCATCTGCGCGTCGCGGGCAAGCCCCGCCCGGTCCAGCATCCGCCACGCCCATGCCGCGCCTTCGCCCGCACCGCGCATGCCGCCATGATCGGCGGCGCAAAAGCTGAAAAGCCCGCGCCTGCCCAGTCGGAACAGACCGCGCGGCCGCACCGTCTCGGGGGCCAGCAGCAGGTAATCGACGCCGTAACGAAAGGCGTGGCGCACATCGCCGCGCCGGGCATGCGCCACGTCCGATGGCAGGTGCAAGACCCCGCCCGCCGCCAGCACCGAAGCAAGGTCATCCGCCATCGCTCAGACCTTCGCGGGCAGCAGGTGGCGGGCGATGCGCATGGCGCTGGCGAAGCCGTCTTCGTGAAAGCCGTTGCGCAGCCAGGCGCCCGCAAACCAGGTGTGATGCGTGCCCTGCATCGCGCGCAGGCTGGCCTGCGCCCGGATCGCCGCCTGATCGAAGACCGGATGGCGGAACGTGGTCTGGTCATAGATCAGCGCCGGATCAATCGCGGCCTCGGGGTTCAGGCTGACGAACAGCGGGTCATCCTCGGGCAGGGATTGCAGGCGGTTCATCCAATAGGTGACGCCGACCGCGCGGTCCGATTGCGGATCGTCGGCGCGATAGATCCACGAACTCCAGCAGGCGCGGCGGGCGGGCATGACGCGCGGATCGGCATGCAGCACGGCGCGGTTGTCCTGAAACCGCACCGCGCCAAGCGCCGCGCGTTCGGGTGGCAGGGGATCTGCCAGCAGCGCCAGCGTCTGATCGGCATGGCAGGCCATGATGACCTGATCGAACCGCTGCGCGGCACCGTCGGCCTGAACCGTGACGCCAGTGGCATCGCGCTGGACGCGGCGCACCGGCGTTGCAGGCCGCAGCACCACGCCGCGCCGCTGCAACTGGGTCGCAAGCTTTTCGACATAGCTTGCGCTGCCGCCCGAGACCGTCCACCACTGATGCTGCCCGCCCTTGGACATCAGCGCGTGATTGGCCAGAAATCGCAGCAGCGTTTCCGCCGGAAAATCGCCGATCTGGCTGGCCGGGGTGGACCAGATCGCGCCGCAGATCGGATACAGGTAATCGTCGCGGAACCGGTCCCCCAGCCGCATCTGGGCGATCAACTGGCCAATGGTCAGGTCGGGCTGGCCCTTGGCCAAAGCCTCGGCGCGGGCATTGAAGCGCAGGATGTCGCGGATCATGCGGTAAAAGCCCGGACGCATGAGGTTCGCGCGCTGCGCAAACAGCGCCCCGACCGAGCGCAGGGCATATTCCACCCGGCCATTGCCCAGCGACACGCCAAAGCTCATATCGCTGCGCTGCACAGGCACGTCAAGGTCACGAAACAGCGCCGAAAGATGCGGATAATTGGCATAGTTGAAGACGATGAACCCGGTATCGACCGCCACATCGCCACGCCGCCCGGCCATGACCGTGCGGGCATGTCCGCCTAGCCGCGCCGCACTTTCGTAAAGCGTGACCTGATGGTGGCCCGACAGCAGCCACGCTGCCGACAGTCCCGAAATCCCGCCGCCGATGATGGCAATCTTCAGCGGTGCGCCACGCGTGAGGTCAAAGGGCAAGACCGTCTCCTTCACTGCCGTCGGAAAGGTTACGCAAGCGGGGGCCGATCGGATCACCCGGCGCGCGATTTATTCGCTGCGGAATTGCTTTTTCTGCGCCGCAGTGATCTGATCGGCCGGTCAGCGCGTATCCCTGACATGATGCAGGACAACCGCAGCAGCCATGACGTGATCGCGCCGCCCCCACGCGGCACTGCGCTGCATGGCGGCCACGCCCCCACGACCGGGAAGGGGATCGGCGATTTGCGACAGGACCATGCCGACCCAAGCCAGCCGACGCTTTGGCTGCTGGCGGTGCGCGACCAGCGCGATCTTGACGCATTCCTGCTGCTGTTTCAGCATTTCGCTCCGCGCCTCAAGGCGATGCTGATGCGCGGCGGTCTGCGCGACGGCAGCGCCGAGGATGTGGTGCAGGACGTGATGCTGGCCGTCTGGCAGAAGGCCGCGCAGTTCGATCCGCACCGGGCCGAGGCCAGCGCCTGGATCTATCGCATCGCGCGCAACCGTAGCATCGACCTTGCCCGGCGCAGGCCCCCGCCCGAGGCCGACATCATCGCAGCCCCCGACGCAGCCCAGGCTGATGCCGCGCAGATCCTTGGCCTTGGGCAAGAGGCCGCGCTGTTGCGCAAGGCGCTGGCCGCGCTGTCGCCCGATCAGGCCCGCGTGCTGGAGCAGGCCTATTTCGAGGATCTGCCGCATAGCCGCATCAGCGAGATCAGCGGCCTGCCACTGGGCACCATCAAATCGCGCATCCGGCTGGGACTGGAACGGCTGCGGCGCGACCTGAACGATCTGAGGCAGCCATGACCGGCATCACCCACCATATCCCGGACGACCTGCTGCGCGCTTTCGCCTCCGGCAACCTGCCGCATCCCTTCGCGGTGGTCGTCGCGGCGCATCTGTCGCTGTGCGATGCCTGCCGCGCCGAGGCCGAGGCGGTCGAGATGCTGGGCGGGGCATTGCTGGACGGCATCGCGCCGGTCGCGGTCAGCGCGGGGGCGGGCCAGCGGCTGATCGCGGCGGTGCAAGCCGCGCCACCCATGCCGGACGCCCCGGCGGGATCGGGCATCTTTCCGGCGGCGGTCATGCAGGCGCTTGGCGGGCAGCCGCCGAAATGGCGCATGCTGGGCGGCGGCATCCGGCAGCAGATCCTGACTGCCGACGCCCACGGCTCGTTGCGGCTGCTCTATATCCCGCCGGGGCGGGCGGTGCCGGAACACAGCCATGGCGGGCTGGAGTTGACGCTGGTGCTGCAGGGCAGCTTTTCCGACAGTCAGGGCCGCTTCGGTCGCGGCGATGTCGAAACCGCCCATGACGATATCGACCACCAGCCGATTGCCGGACCGGACGGTCCCTGCATCTGTCTGGCGGCCACCGACGCGCCGTTGCGGTTTCGCGGGATGATCCCGCGCCTGCTGCAACCGCTTTTCCGGATCTGAGATCATGGGCTTTTCAGGCAAGACAATCTGGATCATCGGCGCCAGCGACGGCATCGGCGCGGCGCTGGCGCGGGGCTTTGCACGCGAAGGTGCCCGACTGATCCTGTCGGCGCGCAATGGTGCGGCCTTGGCTGAGCTGGCCGCGGAATGCGGCGATGCGCGGGTTGCGGTGCTGGATCTGGCTCAGCCGCAATCGCTGGCGGATGTGGTGGCGACGATCCCGCCCGGCAGCCTTGATGCCGTCATCTGCACCGCCGCGCTTTATGATCCGGGCCGCGTCGCGGATCTGGACCCCGAGGCCACCGCAAAGCTGGTCGCGGTCAATCTGCTGGGCAGTTTCGAGGTGGCGCGCCTGACGCCGCCCTTGCTGCGCGATGGCGGGCAACTGGTGCTGTTCGGCTCGGTCGCGGGGTATTTCGGCCTGCCCAGCGGCCAGCCCTACAGCGCGACCAAGGCGGCGGTGGCCAATCTGGCCGAAACCCTGCGCGCCGAGCTTGCGCCGCGCGTCGATGTGCGGCTGGTCTCGCCCGGGTTCGTGGCGACGCGGCTGACCGAAAAGAACCGCTTCAAGATGCCCGCGATCATCACGCCCGAACAGGCGGCGCAGGCGGTGATCCGTGGCCTGCAGACGCGGGCGTTCGAGCTGCATTTCCCGAAACGCTTCACATGGGGCGTCAAGCTGCTGCGGGCGTTGCCTTACGGCCTGTCGCTGCGGCTGACGGCGCGGCTGCTGCGTTGAGGGCCGGGCATCAGGTCAGCCGACCGCTGACCACGGCCACCCCGGCCCATGCCGCAAAGCCGGTCAGGAATGTGCCCCACAGTCCGTCGACGATGACCTGCTGCCACGACCAGTCGGCCAGCGTGGCATAGTTCGTCATCTCATAGGTGCCATAGCACATCGCCCCCAGCAGCGCGCCAAAGACCAGCGCCTGCAACGGTGACCCGGCCTTCAGCGCGGGCCATGACACAAAGATCAGCAGCCCCACGACGTAAAGCAGATAAAAGACCGCCGCCGGACCCAGCCGCAAGGGCTGCGCCAGCAGATGCCCGACATGCGTGTCAAAGACCGGGCGGACGATGTAGCGGATGCCCAGCATGTCCAGCCCCAGAAAGACCGCCGCCGTCACCGCGTAAAGGAAAAGCATCTGTGCCATGGTCGTCCCCGCCCTTTGTGACCTCACTGCACAGACTACGCGCGGCGCGGCGGTTCGGATCACCTTTCCGCATGGCATTTCTGCGGGCGGGTGAATTGCCGCGCGCTCAGACCGGCCAGACAGCAAGGATCAGCGGCGTGCCCAGCACCACGACCAGAACCGACAGCGGCGCGCCCAGCCGCGCGTAATCGCCGAAGCGATAGCCGCCGGGGCCCATCACCAGCGTATTGCACTGATGCCCGATGGGCGTCAGGAAATCGCAGCCCGCGCCGACCGCCACCGCCATCAGAAACGCATCGGGCTTGAAGCCCAGCGTGCCGGCGAATGTCGCGGCGATGGGGGCCATGACCAGCACGGTGGCGGCATTGTTCAGAAACGGTGTCACCGCCATCGCGGCCACCATGATCAGCGCCACCGCACCCCATGCGGGCAGCCCTGTGGCCAGCCCCGACAGCAGCGTGCCGATCAGATCGGTGCCGCCTGTGGTCTGCAACGCGCCGCTGACCGGGATCAGCGCGCCCAGCATGATCAGGATCGGCCATTCGATCGCCTCATAGGCGGCCTCGGGGCTGATCGCGCCGGTCAGCATCATCGCCAGCGCGGCGCCGAAGAACGCCACAGCGACGGGAACATAGCCAAAGGCGGTCAGCCCCATGGCGACGGCCAGAATGATGACCGGCAGCACGTCGCGCCGGACCGAGCCGATGCGCAATTCCCGCTCGGCCAGCGGCAACAGCCCCAGCGTGGTAATTGTTTCGGGCAGAACGTCCAGCGGACCCTGCAGCAGCACGACATCGCCCGGTTGCAGCCGCGCCTGCGCCAGCCGTTCGGTCATGCGATGGCCGGCGCGGGCGATGGCCACCAGATTGACCCCGTGCCGTTCAAACAGCCGCATGGCGCCTGCGCTTTTGCCGATGACCGGGGCGCTGGTCTGGACCACGGCCTCGATCACGGCGGTCTTGACGGCCAGTTCCTCGACCTTGTCCTGCCCCGCCAGCGACAGCCCCCCGACCGAGGCCGCACGCTCCAGCCCGTCGGGCTGTCCGCGCAGTTGCAAGATGTCGCCCGCCTCGATCACGGTATCGGACAGGGTGATCTGACGGCGCTTGTCGGCGCGGATCAGGCCCGTCACCGCCACCTCGCCATCCGCCATGCCCAGAAATGCGCCGATGGTCTTGCCGACGGCGGGCGCGTCATCCGGGACCGTCGCCTCGCTGGCGTAATTGCCGATATTCACCGTCTCGCCCAGTGTCGCGGTGGTGCGGCGGTCGGCGGGCAGCAGGCGATAGGCCAGCAGCAGAAACACCATGCCGATCAGCGACAGACCCAGACCCACCGGGGCATAATCGAACATCTTGAACGGCTGGCCCGTCAAATCCTGACGCACCTGCGACACGATGATATTGGGCGAGGTGCCGACCATGGTGATCAGCCCGCCCAGAAGCGACCCAAAGGCCATCGGCATCAGATAGCGCGAGGGCGAGTTGCCGGATTTCTTGGCCATCTTCAGCGCGGCGGGCATCATCATCGCCAGCGCGCCGATATTCTTGATCAGCGCCGAGAGCAGCGTGACCGAGCCGACCAGAACCAGAAGCTGCACCTGAAACCGGCTGAGCTTGCGCACCAGCCAGCGCAGCGCGGTTTCGATCAGCGCCGATCTGGACACGGCGGCGCTGACCACCAGCGCGCTGCCGACGATGATGACGATATCGTCGCTGAAGCCGCGAAATGCATCCTCGGGCGCGACCGTGCCTGCCGCAAGCGATGCCATCAGCGCCAGCATCGCCACGATGTCGTATCGCAGCCTTCCCCAAAGAAACAAACCCATCATTGCGAAAATGATAGCGAAAGCAGCAATTTGAGGAGAGGTCATCCGCAGATCCGTGACGCGAGTTGCTGAAAATCGAACGTCAGCTTTCCTGCAAGGTTCCGCGACCATGGGCAGGATCGTCCCCGGCCATCATTTCTTTACGGAACTGCCCCGCCGCCGGCACGTTTTTTGGGCAGGCCAACCCACCCCAAATCCGGAAGGTAAAAGATGGCGAATTCCCTTGATCGCGACGACGCGGGCAACGCAGACACCGGCAACGCAGAGACCGGCAACGGAGGCGAAACCCAGCAGCTTGCCTCGGGCAAGGATCAGGTTCTGACGACGAACCATGGCGTGCCGGTATCGGACAACCAGAACAGCCTGAAGGCCGGGGATCGCGGTCCGACCCTGCTGGAAGATTTCGTGCTGCGCGAAAAGATCTTTCACTTCGACCATGAACGCATTCCGGAACGCATCGTCCATGCCCGCGGCTCGGTCGCGCATGGCTATTTCGAATGCACCGACCCTATCCCGGATTTAAGCCGCGCCAGCCTGTTTGCCGAAGCGGGCAAGCGCACGCCGGTGATCGTGCGCTTTTCCACCGTCGCGGGCGGCGCGGGCTCGGTCGATACGCCGCGCGATGTGCGCGGATTTGCCACGAAATTCTATACCGATCAGGGCAATTGGGATCTGGTGGGCAACAATATCCCGGTCTTCTTCATTCAGGACGCGATCAAGTTTCCCGACCTGATCCACTCGGTCAAGATGGAGGCGGATCGCGGTTTTCCGCAGGCGGCCTCGGCGCATGACACGTTCTGGGATTTCGTCTCGCTGATGCCGGAAACCATGCACACGGTCATGTGGGCCATGTCCGATCGCGGCATCCCGCGCAGCTACCGGATGATGCAGGGCTTTGGCGTGCATACCTTCAAGCTGGTGAATGAGGCGGGTCAGGCGCAGTTCGTCAAGTTCCATTGGCGGCCCAAGCTGGGCATGCAATCGCTGGTCTGGGACGAAAGCGCCAAGCTGCAGGGCGCGGATAACGATTTCCACCGCCGCGATCTGTGGGAGGCGATCGAGGCCGGGGACCACCCCGAATGGGAACTGGGCATTCAGGTGTTCGATCAGGCCTTGGCCGACAGCCTGCCCTATGACGTGCTGGACGCGACCAAGATCATCCCCGAAGAGGTCGTGGCGCTGCGCGTGATCGGCCGTATGGTGCTGGACCGCAACCCCGACAACCATTTCGCCGAAAACGAACAGCTGGCCTTCCTGCCCTCGAACGTGGTGCCGGGCATCGACTTTTCCGATGATCCGCTGCTGCAGGGGCGGCTGTTTTCCTATCTGGACACGCAGAAATCGCGGCTGGGCACGACGAATTTCCACCAGATCCCGGTCAATGCGCCGAAATGCCCCTATGCCAATATGATGCGCGACGGCATGATGCAGACGCAGGTGCCAGAGGGTCGGGCGAATTATGAGCCGAACAGCCTGTCCGAAGCAGGCGAGGATGGCGGCCCGCGCGCCTCGGCCAGAGGCTATCGCACCGCGCCGCAGCGGGTCGAGGGCGAAAAGCTGCGCCAGCGTGCCGAAAGCTTTGCCGACCATTTCAGCCAGCCGCGCATGTTCTGGCGCTCGCAGACAGAAAACGAGCAGGCGCATATCGCCTCGGCCATCGTGTTCGAGCTGTCCAAGGTGGGGCTGGATCACATCCGCCGCCGGGTGCTGTCGCAATTGCGCAATGTCGATGACACCTTGGCGCAGCGCGTGGCCGAGGGGCTGGCGCTGGATCTGCCCGACGCCGCCCCGTCTGCGCAGGCGGCGACGGATCTGGACATCTCGGATGCGCTGTCGATCCAGAAGAACTGGCATGCGACGTTGCAGGGCCGCAAGGTCGGCATCCTGTTCGATGCAGGCTCGGACAATGCGGCCATCCAGAAGCTGTCCGACGACATCCGGCAGGCCGGGGGCACGCCCTTTACCATCGCGCCCAAGGTCGGCGGGCTGAAATTGCAGGACGGCACGCTGACGGCGGATGGCCAGCTTGCGGGGTCGCCGTCATGGCTGTTTGACGCGGTGGCGCTGGTCCTGACCACGGATGCGGCGCAGAAACTGGCGCAAGACAGCGCGGCGGTGGGCTTTGTGTCGGACGCCTTCGCGCATCTGAAAGCCATCGGCCATGACGCGGGCGCGCAGCCGCTGCTGGATCGTGCAGGCATCAAAGCCGATGCCGGGATCACCGATCTGGCCGGGCTGACCAAGGCCGCCACGCAAAGATACTGGGCGCGCGAGCCGCAGGTCCGCGATCTGGCATGATTTCCGAACCACAGCGAAAGGACGCCGCATGAACAATCCCGATCCACATCGGCAGACCCCGCCTCCGCGTCAGGCGGGCCGGGGGGCTGTCGTCATCATTGCCATCGTCGTGGCGGTGATCGTGGCGATCTTCGTCTTGCGGCAATTCTGGCACGCCGATGAGCAGCAGGAAGACCCCGCCAGCATCAGCGCGCCCGCCCAGCAGGGCGAGGGACAGGCACCCGCGGAACAATGACACCCTGAAAGGAGACACCAGATGGGCCAGAAATTCGATCCCGAAAAGGCCAATGAGGACTTCAACACCAAGCAACAGGCGCAGCATGAAAAGCTGGGCAATTTGCGCAACATCAAGAACCCGCAGCAGCTGCACAACGCCAATCCGCCCAATGCCGGTGGCGAAAACCGCGAGGCGGGCGACCGCCATGCCAGACAGAACGACCGCGCCACCAATGGCGGGGAATAGGTCGCGAAGCTGAGTGCGGGCGATGGCGTCAGACCCATCGCCCGCTGACTTGTCCCGCGCAACCGGCCTGATGCACCCGGCAAGATCCGTGATGCGTCAGGCCATTTTTCATTACCCCAAAAGGACATGCGATGAAGACGAAACTGCTGCACAGCGACGCCGAACGAACCTATGCCGTCATTCTGGAAGAAGGCGATGAGGTGATGGCGTGCCTGATGTCCTTTGCGAAAGCCGAGCGGCTGAGCGCCGCCAGCTTCAAGGCCATTGGCGCGTTTCAGACCGCGACGCTGGCGTTTTTCGACTGGAGCAGCAAGACCTATGAGCCGATCCCGGTCGAGGAACAGACCGAGGTCGCATCCCTGACCGGCGATATCGCGCTGGATGACAAGGGCGCGCCCGCGCTGCATGTCCACGCCGTGCTGGGCAAGCGTGACGGCAGCGCGGTGGCCGGGCATCTGCAAGGCGGTCTGGTGCGGCCGACGCTGGAGATCATCCTGACCGAACAGCCGCGCCATCTGCGCAAGCGGCATGATCCGGCCTCGGGGCTGATGCTGATCGACCCCGAAGCGTGAAGCGGGTCAGCGTCTTGGCGCCCTGAGCATCCGCCACACAGCGCGGCCCGCCAGCACGGCAGCAAGGCCAAGCTCGGTCACGGGCGTGGTGTCATCGCGCTGGCGCGGCGGGGCCGAAGCCTTTGGGCCGGAAGCGTATAGGCCCGAAGCGACCGTGTCCGAAGCGTGTGGGCCCGAAGCCTCCGGGGCCGCGTCGGGCAGATCCGGCGGCGGCGTATCGGCCTTGACCGCGCCGCGCTGGCCCATCGGCTCGGGCGCGCCGGTGGTGGTGTCGCGCAGGGTCTGCTGCTCGGTCTCGGCATTCAGTTCTGCCCCGGCAAGGATGACATAGGCCGACAGCCACAGCCATGTCAGCAGCAGGATCACCCCCGCCAGCGTGCCATAGGTTTCCGTATAGCTGCCGAAATTGCTGGCATAGGCCGAAAATCCCAACGAGGCCGCGATCCACAGCACCGTCGCCAGCGCCGCGCCAAGGCTGAGCCAGCGCCAGCGTGCCGCCGACCGCGCCGGGCCGAAGCGATACAGCATCGCCAGCCCCATCATCATGAAGACCGCAAGGATCGGCCAGTTGATCCAGCACACCATCGCGGCGAAACGCGGTCCCAGATGCAGCAATTCGACCAGCGCGGGCAGCACGACGATCAGGCCGATGGCAAGGATAAAGCCCACGACCAGCGCCAGCGTGATGGCAAAGCCGGTCAGGTAAAGCCGCAGGTAACCCCGGGTTTCCTCTTCGTCATAGGCGATGTTCAGCCCCTCGATCAGCGTCATGACGCCCTTCATCGCGCCATAGATCGCCAGCAGCAGCCCCGATGCCGCGACAAGTCCCGTGCCGGTTTCGCTGCTGGTGACCTTGACCATCTGGTCGCGGATGATGGCGGCGGCATCAGGGGGCAGGACGGCGACGATGGTGTCGGTGGTCGCGTCCAGATCGGCCGGGTCAAGGATCAGCCCGGAGATGCCGACAATCGCCGCGATCGCGGGAAAGATCGCGATCAGCCCGTAAAACGCGATGCCCGCCGCGACGACGCCGATATGATCGCGGGTGATTTCGGATTGCACGCGCCACAGGATCTGCACCCAGCCCTTGGCCGGTATCTGTGCCGGAGACCCGGCTTGATGTCCCATTTTCTGGTGAAGATCTTCTTTTGTTTCAATGGGCATCAGGAACTTTCGTGGCTGCTTTCCTGACCCAACGCAGAGTTGAGCGATCCGTTCACCGCATCGCGAAATAGGCCGCCAGTGCGGCAATCTGGTCATCCGTCAGCTGTTGCGCGGCCTGCGCCATCAGGGGCGCGCGCGCGGCACCGCCGCGATGGCCGTCGCGCCACAGGCGCAGTTGCGCGGCCAGATAGCTTTGGCCTTGGCCGTCAAGGCTGGGGATCAGGGGGTTGCGGTTCTGCGGGCCGTGACAGGCAAGGCAACTGGGCACTTCGCCCGCGCCTTGGTCGGCCAGCACCGCGCCGGCATCTGCGTCGCCGGTCACGGCAGGCCGAGGTGGTGCGGGCAGATCGGCCATCGCAGATGCCAGCCGGGCATCGGCGGTGGCGGGCAGTTTGCTTGCGGCGTGCTGCATAATGCCGCTGGCTCGCGCGCCCGAACGATACGCGGCCAGCGATGCCGCGATATAATCGGGGCTGAGGATATCCAGACGGGGCGCGCGCGACGTGCCGTCCGGGCCATGGCAGCTGGCGCAATAGCCCTGTTCCCCGGTCTGGGTCAAAGCGGTGTAATCCTCGGCCGTCATGCCATCGCGGACGGCGTTCAGAAAGGCCACCACGGCCCAGACCTCATCCTTGCGTCCCTCGGCGGGCCAGGCGGGCATTCCGGTCATCTTCACGCCCTGATCGACGATCCAGTGCAGGTGCTGGGGCTGCCATGGCTTCACCGCCTGCTGGATCTGCGGCGGATGCGGCACCATGGCGGCAATGGTGGCGTCGGCATCGCGGCCGGGCGTGGCGTGGCAGGTGACGCAGGCGCTGGCGTAATGCCGCGCGCCCAGCTCGATCAGGGCCGGGTCGTCCAGATCGGGCGGCACCTCGGACGCGGCGGGCGCGCGCCATTTGACGGCGTTTTCAAAGGTCGTATGCATCGCCCAGTCGGTGATCGCCCAATGCCCGCGCCGGGCCGAGGTATCGAACAAGCCAAAGAATACCACCGCCAAGCCGGCAATCGCGCCCAGCACAGCCAGTCCTGCCAATGTGGCGATGACGTGTTTCATGTCGCAGCCTCGGGTTGGGACAGGGCGCTGGCGGCCAAAGCGACGCCCGCCAGCAGATAGACCGGCGTGCCGATGGCCAGCATCAGCATGCCGCCAAGCGCCTGACCTTCGGGATCGGGCGGCGTGCCGCAATAGCTTGCATAAAGATCGCGCGGCGCCAGCGTCAGCAGCGCCCCCAGCAGCGTCATGTGCATCGAGGTCAGCAAAAGCCCCGCCGCCCCCAGAAGGCGCGGACCATGCAGGCAGCCCGCCCAGACGAACAGACCGGCCAGCAGAAAGGTCGCCTGCTCCAGCACGAAGGCGCCGGGCAGCCGATAGGCCGCGCCATGGGCGGCGGGCAAATGCCAGCCCCAGACCAGCAGGAACTCAAGCCCCGCCGCCAGCAGGGCTGGCATGGCGAAGATCCGGCCCAGACGCGGAAAGCCCAGCACCAGAAGCGGCGCGGCCAGCGCCACCAGCACCATATGCCGCAGCATATGCAGCGGAAACCGCGCCGTGTCGGGCAGCGGGATCAGCCAGATCGCCGCCAACAGCCCCGCCGCGCCAAGGATGCACAGGCCGCGCATGCTCATTGGCAACTCGCGATGAACAGGGCGGGCAGGGCGACATAGACCACCCCGATCCCCGAGATGATCGACAAGAGCAGCGCCGCATGGCCCAGAAACCGGTGCCGGCTTTCGGGCTGGTGCAGACTGGTATCGCCGCGCGTTCCGGGGTGCCATTGCTGAATGGACCTGCGCGCCTGCCACAGGATGATCGCCAGCGCCAGCACGGTCAGGCCAAGCACCGACAGCCGCAAGAACAGCACCCCCTGCGACGATCCGAACTTGGCGCACCAGACCGCGCCGCCGCCATAGCACAGCAGAAAATGAAACGCCCAGACCGTCGGCGACAAGGCGATGCGCCACAGGCTGGCGCTTTCGTCGCGGAACTCCTCCTGGTCTTCGCGGGCGCTGATATCGGGCATGGCGGACCTTATAACAGATGCGGCGCAAGGCCGATGATTGCGGCGGTGACCAGCACGGTCAGCACATGGAAATGCCAATACAGCGTGACGTTCCACAGATCCGCGTCATGGTCGGGGTCGATCTTGCCGAAGACGCTGCCCGCAAGGCAGTAAAGCTGCATCAGCACGCCGACCGCGATATGGGCGACGGTCCAGATCACCAGCGCGCAGACGACCGCCGGATAGACATGGCTGGAGGGCGAAAGCCCCATCACCGAGGCCACCAGCGCAGCACCCCCCGCCGCAGCCAGCAGGGGCGCGGCCACAAGCGCCGCGCGGCAGGCACGGATGCGCCCCGCGCGGTTCAGGAAGCGGGCGGCATAGGTCAGCCCCCATGCCAGCCCCAACGCCGCCACCGCCAGCGCCAGCAGCCCCGTATCGGCATGCAGCGCATCGGGCGGCAGGAAATCGGCGCGGCTGGTCCAGTAGAAGAAAAAGCCGAAGACGATCGAGGCAAAGGCCGTGGAATCGCCCAGCATGGTGATCCACATCGCCCACCAGCCGACCGATTCCGGCCCCGAGGCATAGGTCGGCAGCGACAGCCCCAGTCCGACATCCTTCATCTGCTTTTCCGGCTTGCGCGCGGTCGAGGTCCACAGCCAATAGATGATGCAGGCAACCGCGATCACGCCCGAAATCGCCGCCGGAACATACATGTGGAAGGTCGGCAGGATGAAGCAGCCGCCGGTGAAGGCCGCTGCGCCCAGCGTGATCCACGCATCCCCCGTGACGCGCTGGACCTGCACGGGCCGGGCGTCGATCACCGAGGTGACCATGGTTTCCCGCAGCCCCTCTTGGGCATCGGGCAGGTAATAGCGGCCCGCATCCATGCGCTTGACCAGATCGGGCTGGTCCCACAGCGGATAGCGCGAGGTGATATAGGGGATGGACCGCACGCCCCAATCTTCGCCCTCGACGGTATCTGTCCATTCCAGCGTTCCCGCCTTCCACGGATTGCGGCTGGCAAGGCGCGGCTTGCCGGGACGCAGCAGATCATAGGTAAAGATCACGAAGCCCGCCGCGATGATGAAGGCGCCGATGGTCGACACCATGTTCAGCGTGTTCCAGCCAAGATCTCCGGGATAGGTGAAGACCCGGCGCGGCATGCCCAGAAGGCCCGTCAGATGCATCGGCAGAAAGGTCAGGTTGAAGCCGCCAAAGATCAGCCAGAATGCCCATTTGCCCAGGCGCTCGGACAGCATGCGCTTGGTGAAGAAGGGAAAGAAGTAATAGATCCCCGCCATGACCGGCAGGATCATGCCGCCAAACAGCGTGTAATGCAGATGCGCCACGACGAAATAGGTATCATGCACCTGCCAGTCGAAGGGGGCGATGGCCAGCATCACGCCGGTCAGCCCGCCCGCCGTGAAGATCGCAAGCCCGCCCGCGATCCACAGAAGCGGCAGGCTGACGGTGACACGCCCGACGATCAGCGTGGCAAGAAAGGCAAAGATCTGGATGCCGGTCGGGATCACCACCGCCTCGGATGCCGCCGAAAAGAACCCCAATGAGATCAGCGGCAGCCCGGTGGTGAACATGTGATGCACCCACAGGCCGAAGGACAGAAAGCCGGTGCCCACGGCAGACAGCACGATCCACGAATAGCCGACGATGGGGCGCTGCGCGACGGTCGGCACGACCATGGCGGCAATGGCGATCGAGGGCAGAAAGACGATATAGACCTCGGGGTGGCCAAAGATCCAGAACAGGTGCTGCCAGAAGATCGGATCGCCGCCGCGCGTGTGGTCAAAGAACGGCCAGTCCAGCGCGCGCTCCAGCTCGAACAGCAGATCGCCCGCGATCAGCGGCGGAAAGGCAAACAGGATCATCCCGCCGACGACGAGAACATACCACGCGTAAAGCGGCATCATGTTGACGCGCATGCCGGGGGGGCGGCATTTCAGCACGCCGACGATCAGTTCGACCGCCGCGGCAATCGAGGCGATCTCGATGAAGGACAACCCCAGCAGCCAGATGTCCGAGCCGACACCCTCATCCTCGGTGGCCAGCGGCGGATACATGAACCAGCCCGATTTCGGCGCGGCATCGAAAAACACCGAGCCCAGCACGAAGACGCCGCCGATCAGGAACGACCAATAGCCAAAGGCCGACAGGCGCGGAAACGGCATGTCGCGCGCGCCCAGAAAGGCGGGCAGGATCAGGATCGCCATCGCCTCGAACAGCGGCACGGCGAACAGGAACATCATGGCCGAGCCATGCATGGTGAAGAACTGGTTGAAGCGGTCGGCATCCAGAAACTTCATGTCCGGATAGGCCAGCTGCACCCGCATCAGCAGCGCCAGCACGCCCGCCACCAGCATGAAGGCAAAGCAGGTCAGCGAATACCATTTGCCGACCTCGGAATTGTTGACCGACATCAGATAGCGGATGCCGGTCTTGGTTCTCCAGACCTGTTCCAGCCGCGCGGCCTGTTCGCGGCTGATCTGTTCGGGGACGGGCTGGGACAGCATCTCCTCGGTCGGGGGATAGGGGCCGCGCGGGGTGCGGTCGATCATTTCAGCCCCTCCAGATAGGTGGCAAGCTGGTCCAGCTGCGCGTCGGACAGCCAGTCATAGGCGGGCATGGCGACCTCGGGTTTGATGTCGCCGGTATGGGCGATCCAGCGTTTCAGATCGTCGCGCGTGACCTGCATGATCCCCGCCGCCAGCGAGGCGCGCGATGCCAGATGCGTGAGGTCCGGCCCGGTCTGGCCGGTGAAATCGGTGCCGCGCACCGCGTGGCAGGCGCCGCAGCCCTCGTCGCGAAACAGCGCCTCGCCTGCGGGATCTGCGGCGGGACGCGCGGGGGCGGCTTCGGCCTGCAACCAGTCGGCAAATTCCTCGGGCGGCATGACCACGGTTTCAAAGGCCATCAGCGCGTGCGAGGCCCCGCAGAATTCGGCGCATTGGCCGCGATAGATGCCGGGCTTTTCGGGGTGCAGGGTCAGGACCGTTTCGCGTCCGGGGATCATGTCCATCTTGCCGCCAAGCGCCGGGATCCACAGCGAATGGATGTAAAGATTGGCGGTCAGCCGCAATTCCGAGCGGCTGCCGGTGGGCAGGCGCACCTCATTGGCGGCGATGACGGGCTGGGTCGCGCCTTCGGGCCAGTATTCGACGCGCCACCACCATTCCTCGGCCTTGATGCGGATGGTCAGCCCGTCGCCCGAGGCGCGCTGCTGCGGCATGATCGACAGGCCCCAGACCAGCAGCGCCCCGATCAGCACGGTGGGAAAGATCACCCCCGCGCCAAGGATCAGCCGGTCGGGATGTTTCAGGCGGAACGCCTTGGGCTGGCGGCGCGTGACGTAGTAAAAGATCCCGTTCAGCGCCAGCCACAGCACCACGGCCCCGGCCAGCATGACAAGAAACAGGAATTTCAGCTGGGCCGCGTCTTCGCCCGCAGGCGACAGGGCCGATTGCCTGCCCTCGCAGCCCGCAAGCAGGATCACCGCGCCACAAAGAACCGTCGCTTTTGCCGTCAAACCGCCCGATGTCCCATACGATCACCCGAACACAAGCGGTCACAGCCGCGTGAGTTCCGCCTGCGTGGAAATTTGCCCGCGGCGTGGGACCGAAGCCGCACCTAGTAAATGTTAACATCGCCTGCCGGTCAGGAACTTCCCAGCCCCAGCCGGGCTTTTGTCCATGACCACCATCGGTTGAGAACGGGCGGGACCCAGCCTTGTCGGGACATGCTCGGCCAGCGGTCAGGGCCGATGCGCAAGACCGACCGAAGGCAGGAGAATGGAAAGCCATGCACGCGCCGAAAAATCTTGGCCCCTATGACGACCGCGACAATGATTGCGCCGACGCGATCGAGATCGCGGCGCTGGAACTGGCCGATCAGGCCGAGGCTGCGGGATGGTCCCGATATGAGATCTGGTCCGCCCTGTCGGCCTTGGCCGTGCGCATCCTGCAGGCCGATGTCGAAACGCAGGCCGCAGACGAGCCGATCGAAGCCGCCATCCGCAAGCGCGTCTTCCGCGACGACTGACCGCGCCGACCGAAACACCCAAAGCAGGAGCCCGACGACATGGCCGACCGTCCCGAACTGAGCGATCCCCGCAGCCTTTATCCGCAACCGCCCTTTCCCTCGCAGGAACAACCCGCGCCGGGCATCGTGGCCAGGCTGGACCCGCCCGCCGATCACGGCGAAACCAGCTATCAGGGCGCGGGCAAGCTGCGGGGCCAGCGGGCGCTGATCACCGGGGGCGATTCCGGCATCGGTCGCGCCGCCGCCATCGCGTATGCGCGCGAAGGGGCGGATGTCGCGATCTCCTTTCTGGAAAGCGAGGCCGAGGACGCCGCCGAGGTAGCCGATCTGATCCGCGCCGAGGGCCGCAAGGCGGTGCTGCTGCCCGGCGACATCACGGATGAAAACTGGTGCCGCAAGCTGGTCGACCGCGCCGTGCAGGATCTGGGCGGGCTGGACATTCTGGTCATCAATGCCGCGCGCCAGCAGTTTCGCACCGATCTGACGCAGCTTTCCACCGACGATTTCGACCGCACGATGAAGACCAATCTTTACGCGCTGCACTGGATCGCGCAGGCGGCGGTGTCGCATATGCCCGCCGGAAGCGCGATCATCACCACCGCCTCGGTTCAGGCCTATGATCCCTCGGCGATCCTTCTGGATTACGCCACGACCAAGGCCGGGATCGTCGCCTATAGCAAGGCGCTGGCGCAGCAGATGATCGAGCGCGGCATCCGGGTGAATGTCGTGGCGCCCGGTCCGGTCTGGACAGTGCTGCAACCCTCGGGTGGGCAACCCACGCGCAAGGTGCGCAATTTCGGCCAGAACTCGGCTTTTGGTCGCCCCGGCCAGCCGGTCGAACTGGCGCCGGTCTATGTGCTGCTGGCCAGTCCCGAGGCCAGTTTCATCACCGGCGAGGTCTATGGCGTGACCGGCGGCGCGGGCATCGCCTGAACCGGCGGATTACCTGCATGCGGACATGAAACAAGCCGCCCAAGGGGCGGCTTGTCTGCATCCGTCAGGGCAACAGGATCTTACTCGGCAGGCGTCATGGCGGCCGCGTTGATGCCGCCCTCGGCCAGTTGGGTCATGTGCTTGTCGCCGCCATGCGTCTGGTCCAGTTCTTCCTGCAACCGCGCGCCTTGGGCGTCATGGCCCAGCCGGTTGGCAAAGGTGCGCACGCAGCCATATCCCGCGATCGCATAATGCGCCATGCGCTGATATTGCGTGATGATCGCCGCGTCCTGCGCATCCTCGTCGGCGAACTTGGTGTCCAGCGCGTGTTTGCGCGCCTCGGCCACGATGCCTTCCATGCCCTTGCAATGTTCGCCATTCGGATCGACGCCGTTTTCGGCGCACAGGCTGGCCAGGGTCTCGATGCCTTTGGCAATGCCCTGCTGGCCTGCGATCAGCGCGTCGGCAAGGTCGGAATTGCTGGCGGCCTGACCCATCTCGCCGACGACGGCCATGGATTGACCAAGGGCGGAATGCAGGTCTTGTAACTGGTCGCGGTAAAGATCTTCGAGGTTCTTGATGGTCATCATCATGTCCTTTCGGTCTTGTGTCACATCAACGGCCGGCGCGGCAGGATGTTCCGCCGAACGCGGTTCTTCGTGATCGGGTCAGGTCTTGCGCTCGGGCTTGCCCTTGCGCTTCGTGCTGGCCATGTCGGCAAGTTCGCCCTCGGTCATCGAGTCGAACATTTCCTTGGATGCGCCGCGCAGGTCGGATTTCTTGCTGTCGCCGCGTTTTGCCGACAATGCGGCACCGGCTGCTTTCTGCTGGGCCTTGGATTTGGCTTCCATGAACGGTCTCCCGCTTGCAGATCCAGATGATACGCAGCCCGCCCCGGTCGGATGACGGGCTGCGGCAGTGCCTATTCGGTCGGATCGCCGCTGGCCGCGCCCGAGGCATCGGTGCCGTGATATTGCGGCTGCCTGCTGGTGGTCGGCGTGTCGATCCGCGCATTGCCCCCGTCATCCTTGCGCTGCGAGGGGCGGGTGGTCTGGTCGTGATCGGGCTGGCTGCGTTCGCGGTCCATCCCTTCGGGATAGCTGCGGTCCTGTTCGGACTGCTGCGCGGGCACGCGCTGTTCGTCGGATTTGCGATCTTGCATGGCTGGTCTCGGCTTAATGATGATGTTCGGGCATGGCTTTCAGCTCATCCTTGGTCCAGCTGGATACCGCGTGAACCTCGCCATGCTCATCGGTCATGAAATCAAGCTGGCGCACGGGCACGGCCACGGGTTTCGCGCCGATGCCCAGAAAGCCGCCCACGTCGATGACGACGCTGGCATCCGCGCCCGCGCCATGGACATGGCTGACCGAGCCGATCTTTTCGTCGCCGGGGCCATAGATCGTGGCGCCTTGCAGCGTGTCTTCGGTCAGTTGGGTTTCATTCAGGCGGGTGTGGTTCGTATGGTCCATGATCTCCTCCTGCATGGTGTCCGGGATCAACGGCTGACCGCGCGCCATGTTCCCCGATGCAAAATATGTTGATTTGCACCGGCGGGGCCTTGCCGGGGTCAGGCCACGTCCAGTTTGGCGATGTCGCGGGCGGGCGCGGGCGTGTCTTCAGGAAAGAACGGCGCGAAGTCGAAATCGGCCGGACATGCCTTCAGCACGCGCAGGAAGTTCTGCGACCAGACTGATACATCCGTCGCCTCGACCACCTGCAACAGCGCGGCGTTGCGGGCCTTGCGTTCCGCCAGCGGCATGGCCAGCGCCACGTCGATGGCGCGGGCAATGTCCTCGATGTCATAGGGGTTGATCAGCACGGCCTGCGTCATGTCCTCGGCCGCGCCAGCGAAACGCGACAGGATCAGCACGCCCGGATCCTCGGGATCCTGCGCCGCGACATATTCCTTGGCGACAAGGTTCATGCCATCGGCCAGCGAGGTGACCAGACAGGCCCTGGCCTTGCGATAAAGCCGCGCCAGACGCGCGCGTGGCACCGAGCGGTGGATATAGCGCAGCGGCGTCCAGTCCAGTTCGGCGAATGAGCCATTGACGTGACCGGCGATCTCTTCCAGCTCGCGGGTGATGTCCTGATAGGCGCGCACCTTTTCGCGCGTCGGCGGCGCGATCTGCACAAGGCAGGGCTGGCTGCCATCCGGGCGGCGTTGCAGATAGGCGGCGAAGCCCTTGAAGCGGTTCGGCAGCCCCTTGGAATAATCCAGCCGGTCCACCCCGATCAGGAAGGTTTCCGGCGCCTGCTTGCCGAAGGGCTGTTCGTTCTGCTGCGCCTCAAGCGCGAAGCCCTTGGTGTCGATGCCGATGGGGAAGGACCGGACCGAGGTGATGCGGTCCAGAAACTTGATGCTGCCGTCATTCATGAATTCCGCCCGGGGATCGGCGCGATACATCTCAAGGCAGCGGGCCACATCGGCGCGGGTCTGCAGGCCGATCAGATTGTAGCTGGCCAGATCGGCGGCGAATTCCTGCGGCTGCGACAGCACCGACAGATCCCCCAGTGAGGGAAAGGGGACATGCAGAAAGAACCCGACCCGGTTCGTCACACCCAGGCGCCGCATTTCCGCGCCCAAAGGCAGGAAGTGATAGTCATGCACCCAGACGATATCGTCGGGCTGGATCACCTGCGACAGGATGCGCGCCACCCGCGCATTCACCCGGCGATAGGCCGCCTGATAATCCGAGTTCATCTCGACCAGATCGCCGCGCCGGTGGCACAGCGGCCACAGCACCGAATTGGCATAGCCAAGGTAATAATTCTGCAATTCCTCATCGGTCAGGCGAAAGGCCAGCTTGCGATAGGCCGTGCCGCCCAGATCCACGATATCATCGGTGTTTTCGCTGGTTTCCGAATGCGCACCGATCCAGATACCGCCCGAATAGCCCAATGCGTCGTGAAGCGCGACCATCAGACCGCCTGACACGTTGTCGTCAGTCGGAATGCGGTTGGAAACCACAATCAGCCGTCCTGCCATCTTGTTCTCTCGGAAAAATCGCCACCGTTGGCGCATCAGGTAAACCGGCCGGGCCAGCAGTTGTTCCTGCGCCGCAGCATGGATCATCCTTTGTTAAGCGAATGGCTGCAGCAGCGGGGTCATCACTTAAAATTTGCTTATCTGTTAAGTTTTCGTGGAACAGTTCAGGGCTTTTGCCTGTTTTTTGCTCAACCGGCTGCGGATGGCCGGACAATGAAACAGGAGTTCAAAATGAGCAGACTACTTCTTTCGACCACCCTTGTTGCCATGCTTGCGGCTCCGTCATTTGCCCAGACCGCGACCGAAACCACGCCGCCCGCCGCAACCACCGAGGCGCCTGCGACGATGCCCGCCGGCACGGAGACCGCCCCGGCTGCGGCGGATGGTGCGGGCGCTGGGGCGGCAACGCCGATGACCGACACCGCCGCGACCGCTGCGGGCTTTGGGTATACCGGCATGGCCGGGGACATGTCCGCCGAGACCTTCATCGGCAAGCGTCTGTATGTCTCCGAAGCCGATGTCGATACCACCGCTCCGATGAATGAGGTCGATGCGGATTGGGATGATGTCGGTGAGATCAGCGATCTGGTGATCGGCGCGGATGGTCAGGTCAAGGCCGTTCTGGTCGATATCGGCGGCTTCCTTGGCATGGGCGAAAAGTCCGTGGCAGTGGCCAAGGACCAGCTTGACGTGATCCGCGATGGCGACAGCGAGAACGATTACTTCATCGTCTTCAAGGCGGACCGTGCGGCGCTGGAAAACGCCCCGGCCTTTGAATGGGTCAACGGCTGATCCAGCCCTGCGATGACCAGGGAAAGGCGCGGTGTTCAGCCGCGCCTTTCATTCATTCCGATGCGTGCGGACATCCAGCCGCCGGATCAGCAGGCTGAACACTTGCGAGATCAGCACCGCCAAGGCCCCGGTCAGCAGCCCGCCCTGCACGACAAAGGCCGAATTTTGCGCGTTCAGCCCGGCAATGATGACCTCGCCCAGCCCTTTTGCCGCGACGGTCGAGCCGATGGTCGCCGTCGACAGCGACACGATGGCCGCGATGCGCACGCCCTCAAGGATCAGCGGCGCGGCCAGCGGCAGTTCCACAAGGCGGATGCGCTGCGCGGGGCGCATGCCTGCGCCATCCGCCGCCTCAAGGATATTCGGGCGGATGTTCTGCAAGCCCGCCAGCGCGTTTTCAAAGATCGGCAACAGGGCATACAGAAACAGCGCCACCACCGTCGGCCATGTCCCGAAACCCAGCACCGGAACCGTCAACGCCAGCACGGCCAGCGGCGGGAAGGATTGGCCGAAGCCCACGATGGCGCGCGACAGCGGCAGGAACTCGGCCCCCGATCTGCGCGTGACCAGCACGGCGCAGCCGATGGCCAGCAACGTGGCGGGCAGGATCGCCATCAGCACGATGCCAAGATGCGATACGGTCAGCGCCAGCAGCGAGGCGCGGTCATAGATCGCAGGCCCCCCGGCCGAAATCGGCGCCAGCAGCGGCGCGAAAAGCTGCGGGCGCAACAGAAACGCCGCGACTACGGCCGCCAGCAGCGGGGTCAGCCAGCGGCTCATCCTTGCGCGGCTTTCAGGATGGCATCGCGCCGGATGACGCCGCCACCCGCGATGGGCAGCATGTCGCAGCCGGTCCACAGCATCTGTTCCAGCGCGGTCGAAAGCGGCGTCTCCGGCGGCAGGGCCGTGCCCGCAATCTGGCCGCTTTCGCGCAGGCTCGCGACGGTCTGGATCGACAGATAGCGAAAGGCGCGCTGGCCTTCGCCGACCAGATCGCGGACGAAGGGCGTGGCGGGATCGGCAAGGATGCGGGCGGGGGTGTCGCATTGCTCGATCCGGCCGTTGCGCATGACGGCGATCTGATCGCCCAGCCCGATCGCCTCATCCATGTCATGCGTGACCAGCAGGATCGTGGTGCCGATGCGCTGTTGCAGCGCCCGCAGATCCTGCCTTGCGCGTTTGCGCACCACCGGATCCAGCGCGCCAAAGGGTTCGTCCATCAGCAAGACATCGGGATCCGCCGCAAGCGCGCGGGCCACCCCCACACGCTGCGCCTGTCCGCCCGACAGTTCATGCGGATAGCGGCTGGCGATCTGCGGCTGCAGCTGCAACAGCTCCAGCAGTTCCGCCACGCGGCTGGCGATGCGGGGTGCATCCCAGCCCAGAAGCCGCGGCACCGTGCCGATATTGCGCGCGGCGGTCCAGTGCGGAAACAGGCCGTTATCCTGAATGACATAGCCGATGCGGCGGCGCAGATCTGCCTGCGGCAGCCGCGCCGCATCCTGCCCGTCGATCACGACCTGACCATGATCGGGCACGATCAGCCGGTTCACCAGCCGCAGCAACGTCGACTTGCCCGACCCCGAGGTGCCGACGATGGCCGTGATCGTCCCACGCGGCACGTCCAGCGAGACACCATCCACCGCCTTTTCCGAGCCATAGGATTTGGAAAGCTGCCGCAACTCGATCATGTCCGCCCCCGGCCTGTCATCTCGATCACCGCGTCAAAGACCACCGCTGCGGCAAAGGCCAGCGCGACGGTCGGCAAGGCACCCAGCAGGATCAGATCCGAGGCCGTCTGCCCCAGCCCCTGAAACACGAAGGTGCCAAAGCCCCCGGCGCCGATCAGCGCGCCGACGGTCGCAAGGCCGATATTCTGCACCAGCACGATCCTTGCCCCGGTCAGCAGGATCGGCAAGGCCAGCGGCAGCTCGATCTGGACGAAGCGCTGCGGGCCGGTCATGCCCATGCCGCGCGCGGCCTCGGTCACATTGGCGGGAACGGCCGACAGGCCCGCCAGCGTATTCGCCACCATCGGCAGCAGCGCATACAGAAACAGCGCGACAAAGGCCGGGGCCATGCCGATGCCGCTGATGCCAAGCGCCGGGATCTGCGCCGCAAGCCAGCCCAAGGGCAGCATCAGCATCCCGAACATCGCAATCGACGGGATCGTCTGGATCAGCGTCAGCACGCCCACCACCGGCGCGCGCAGGGATGCAAGGCGATGCGCCAGCGCGCCGATGACAAAGCCCGCCACGGTCGCCGCCGCGAACGAGCCCAGCGCAAGGGTCAGATGGGTCCGGGCCTCGCGCCAGAAACTGGCACTGCGGCTGCGATATTCTTGCATATAGGACACGCTGTCCCACAGCCCGCCATGCAGCATCAGCAGGATCGCCGCGGCCATGCCCGCCAGAATGCCAAGGCGCAGCAGCGGGCCGGGGCGCTGATGGGCCAGCGCATCGACCAGCAGGATCAGCATGGCCACCAGCACGCTCCAGAAGCCCGGCCCCGGCGTGACGCGGGCATAGGCGGCAGCCCCCAGTGCCAGATCGCGCGCAACCCAGCCCATCAGCGCCAGCCACAGCAGGATGGCGGCCAGCGGCAGCACGGTTTTGCGGCGCAGGACGATGACCGCCAGCGCAAAGCCCGCCAGCAGCACGGCGGCCAAGGGATGCAAAGCCAGCAGATAATGGCTTTCCCCGGCCGCGATGCGGTTCGGCCTGAAACTGGCCAAGGGCAGCGCCAGCCCCAAGGCCAGCGGAACCGCCATGGCCAGCCCGACGCGGTTCACTTGGCCAGAAGCTGATGCGAGGTCAGGAACTCTTGCGCCACATCGGCGGCGGGGATGCCTTCGACCTGCACGCGGCCATTCATCTTTTGCAATTCCTCAAGCGTCAGGGCCTGAAACACCGGCTTCAGCAGATCGGCGATCTGCGGGTTTTCCTGCAGCACGTCCTGACGGATGATCGCGGTCGGCTGATAGACCGGCTGGGCCGCGCGGTCGTCTTGCAGCACGCGCAGATTGGCAAAGGGAATGGCGCCATCCGTGCCATAGACCATGGCCGCGTTCACGCCGCTGGTGCCATTCGCCGCCGCCTGAATGGTTGCGGCGGTATCGCCACCCGACAGGACGACAAGCTGTTCGGGCTTCATCGTGAAACCATAGGCCGCCTGAAAGGCGGGCAAGGCCGGGGCCGAGTTCACGAACTCGGACGAGGCCGCCAGCTTCACATCGCCGCCATTCCTGACCCATTCGGCAAACTGGCTGAACGTGGTGATGCCTTGCGCCTTGGCCAGATCCTCGCGCAGGGCGATGCCCCATGTGTTGTTGGCGGGCGCGGGGGTCAGCCAGACGATGCGATTGGCCTGCTGGTCCAGTTCCTTGGCCGTCTGATAGGCGGCGTCCGGGTCCTTCCAGATCGGCTCATCGGCGCGGTTGAAGAAATAGGCCGCATTGCCGGTATATTCGGGATAGATGTCGATCTCACCGGCGATGATGGCCTGGCGGACCACGGGGGTCGCGCCCAGTTGCAGGCGGTTTTCCGTCTGGATCCCGGCATTGTCCAGAACGGCAAGGATCAGCGATCCGATGACGCCGCCCTCGGTGTCGATTTTCGACGAGACGACGACCTGAGCCTGTGCTGTGCTTGCAGCAAAGAGCAGCGCGACTGTCGCCGACAGCAATCCGTGTTTCATGGCAGTTCCCCTTGGTCCCATCGACGACATGCTGCGGCCTGCTGTGTTCCAAACCCGATCACGACCGCGTGTCGCCAAACGTCCCAATCGGCTTCGGGGTTCATTGATAAAGTTTGTCTTGGAACATCCCGGGCGTCAGCCGCGCCAGACCCAGTTGCCCGGGCCCTGCGCAGCAAGGATCAGCAGCCCGCCCGCGATGGCCCAGTTCTTGACGAAGATCGTCATCTGCCACGGGTCTGCGCGCAGCTGCCAATGGAAATAGCTGGTCATCATGCAGTAAAGCGCCAGCACGATGGCCCAGGTCTTGACGCCCGGCCCAAAGACCAGCGCAAGCCCGGCGATCAGGTTGAACAGCGCCAGCGGCCAGACCGCAAAGGCGGGCATGTGAACGGATTGCAGCATCTGCTTGACCGGCGCGGGGTCAGTCAGCTTCTGGACCGCGCCGCCGATGAACAGCAGCGCGATCAGGCTGCGGCCCAGAAGGTTCAGGAAATCGCTCATTCTGCCCTCGGTTCGTGATGGGGATGCTTGGGTCTGCGGGATGGCGTGGATCCTGCCACGGCCCAAGGCCTTGCAACGAACGCGGCCCGGGCTTTGTTCCCGGGCCGCGGCCATGCCGTAGGGTCAGGCGACGGGCACGTGGCGCACCGCCGCGTCAGGTCACATCGCGGGCAGGATGGCGATGTCGCGCACATTGGCGCCGTCGATCTTGCCGACCTCGGTGGTCGCGCCAGTCTCGAGGTTGACGGAATGGAAGCCGCCATCCACCACCAGCCATGCCGCATTGCCGCCCTGACCGTCCGAGGCGATGTCGAACCCGGCCTCGGTCGGCTTGACGCCGATATCGCCCACGGCGTTCAGCGTGCCGTCATTCGGCGGATGCTGCAGCACCAGCCAGCCGGCCTTGCCGTCGATGTTGAACAGCTGGGTCTTTTCCGTGCCCGCATGGGAATTGGTATAGGCCCCGGCGATCACATTGGGCGAGGTGCCATCGGCATAGGCGTGGCTGCCATCGGTCACCACTTCGCCGGTGTCGACGGTGACGCGCAGGCTGGTGCCGTCGCTGCCCATGACGCGCAGCTTGTCGGCGACCGGGTTGAAATCAACCGTGGCCGACACGCCATCGGCCAGTTTCGTGGCCAGCGTGCTGACCTTGGTGGCCATGCCCGTCTGCGGGTCGATGGTGGCCAGCGTGCCATCGGCAAAGACGCCATACAGCATCCCGTCCGCCGGGCGCACGTCGATGCCCAGAAGCCGGCCTTCGACGCCCGAAACGGTGACGCCGCCGGTGCGGGTCCAGCTTTCGGTGTCCAGCCAGTGCAATTCATTATCGCCCGACAGGCCGACGACCGTGGCCGCCATGGCGGGGGCGGCAATGGCCGAGATCAGCAGGCCAGCGGCAACGGATTTGATCGCATTCATGGAAAAATTCCTTCTTTGGTTGGGTTTTTGCCGGAGATCCCGGCGATGACGGACCGTATCCGTGCGGGAGGGAAAGACCGCGCGAGATACGGCCCGGGCTGTGCCGGAGGGAAATCAGCCCTTCGGCAGCAGAACTTTGTCGATGACGTGGATCACGCCATTCGATTGCACGACATCGGCAATGGTGACAGTGGCCATGCCACCGTTTTCGTCGGTCAGCATCACCATGCCGTCCTTGACCTCGGCGGTGATCTTGCAGCCGCCGACGGTGTCGATGACATGCTTGCCGCCGTCATCGGCGACCATTTTCTGCACATCGGCGGCCATGGCTTTGGCCGCGACCACATGGCAGGTCAGCACCTTGGTCAGGGCTGCCTTGTTCTCGGGCTTCAGCAGCGTTTCGACCGTCCCGGCGGGCAGGGCGGCAAAGGCTTCATTGGTGGGGGCAAAGACGGTGAAGGGGCCCGGCCCCTGCAAGGTCTCGGCCAGTCCGGCGGCCTGAACAGCGGCGACCAGCGTGGTGTGATCGGCCGAGTTCACGGCGTTTTCGACGATGTTCTTGTCGGCGAACATGGCGGCACCGCCGACCATGGGATTGTCCTGCGCCAGCGCCGCGCCTGCGGTGGCCAACGCGAAACAGCCTGCGAAGATGGCTTTGGCAAAGGTCTTCATCTGGGATCCTCCCGAAATGTCGCCCGGTGATCGGGAGACGGAAGAAGTCACGGATGGCGTTTCGGGAAAGTTTCAGCCCCGGCGATTTTTTTCGCACGGGGCCGCATTTTCTTTCGGGATCAGATGTCCAGCAGGTCGCCCACGGCCAGAACCGGCCCGGTCGGCTGCCCGGTGGGCGAGCCTCCGGGCGGTTCCAGACTGATCGCCATATGCGCGGCATTGGTCATCAGCGCGCGGATCTGGTCCGAGACCTCGACCCGTGTGGACACCCCCGCCGGGATCACCCCCAGCGAGACCGGCGCCTCGGATCCCCGCGCCACCCAAAGCTGGAAGTCGCGCCCGGCGACCGGATCGCCCGTCATATGCGCAAGGCTGACGCTGCCCGTCGCGGAATCGTAGACGACCAGATAGGTCACGCCGCTGTCCTGCGCCGTCAGCGAGGCCGCAAGGCGATCGGCGGGCAGGGTGGGCTGAAGGCCGGGCAAAGCCACCGCCAGCAGAAAGGCCGCCGTCGCCACGCCCGCAATTCCGCGCCACAGCGCAAGCCGCGACCACAGACCGGGCGCGCGCACGGGCTGACCGAACAGCCGCAGGTTCAGCGCGTCCTTGATGGCGGGCGGCAGGTCCTGCGGCACGATGCCATCGGCCAGCGGGCTCAGCCGCTCTTCCCATTCGCCCACAAGCCGGGCAAAGGCCAGATCGGTTTCCGCCCTGCGGGCCAGCACGGCCTGTTCGGCCACGGGCAGCGCGCCCAGCACGAATTCGGCGGCCAGAAGATCGTCGCCACCTTGGGTCAGGTCATCAAGATCGGTGTCGCTCATCGCTGCAGACACTCCTTCAACCGCATCAGGCTGCGCCTGAGCCATGTTCGCATCGTATTCAACGGCACATCGTGGCGCGCCGCCAGATCGGCATAGCTGTCGCCGTCCAGATAGGCCGCGCGCACGGCATTCGCCCGCTCGTCCTCAAGTTCCTGCAGGCAGCCGTCCAGCTGGCGGCGCTGACCTGCGGCGACTGCCTGAGCCTCGGGGCCGGGCAAGGGATCGCGGATCTGCAGCGCGCCGTCCTCCAGTGCCGAGGCGGTTTCGCGCCGCGCCCGCAGCCGGTCGATGGCCTGATGCCGGGCAATGGCAATCAGCCAGGACATCGGGCTTTGGCCGGTCACCGCGAACCGGTCGGCCTTCAGCCAGATCTTGACGAATACCTCCTGCACGGCTTCCTCGGCTTCGGCCCGGTCTTTCAAGACACGAAGGCAGGTGCCGAAAAGTTTCGCCGAAGTCGCGGTATACAAAGTGTCGAAGGCCAGACGGTCCCGTTGAGCGACACGCAGGATCAGGTCCGAGATCTCGTGTCGGGCATGTTCAGAAGTCATCTTGGCTCCGGCCTGTTCGCGCGGGCAGCTTGCGACGCGGCGGCCCCGGACGCAAGAGAGGGATGGGCAAAGCTCAGGCGCGCGTCGTCTTGGGCGTCTGGTCCGCCGCGCCGGTCAGGCTTTCGAAAAGCCGTGCCATCAGCGCCTCGAACCCCGTCGCCTCGTCGGGGGCCGCTTGCGTGACCGCGCCCGACCAGAAGGCCGTCATTGCCCATGCGATCTGCGGGGCAGGGACGCTGGGCCGCAGGTCATGCCGCGCGATCAGGTGTTGGGTGATCCGCGTGAACTGCGCCTGATAGGCCTGCCGCACCGGAGCGAAGCGCTTGGCAAAAGACGGGCTGCGGCGGGCATGCAGATGCAGCTCGACCACGACGACAGACGCGGCGGGCATCTGCGCCAGCGTGGTGAATTTCGGCAGCACCAGTGCCAGGCTGTCTTGCAAGGACAGCCCCTCGGTCTGGGCGATGGTCCGATCCAGATCGTCGACCAGCCCGGCCATGTGGTCCTGGATCAGCGCGATCAGCAGATCGTCCTTGCTGGCAAAGTTGGAATAGAACGCGCCTTGCGAAAATCCTGCCGCATCGCAGATGCCGCGAATTGAGGCTGCGGCCACGCCGCGCGCGGCAATGATCTGCAGCGCGGCCTGCATCAGCCGGGCGCGGGTTTCGGCCTGCATTTCGCGTCGGGTGCGGGCGGGCAGGGTCGGACTGCGGGGATTTTCCATCCCGCAGACATGACGCCGGTCGTTGTCTTTTACAATAGAATGCCTGCGCCCCTGCGCAGTTGACGCAAGGGAAATCGGTCCGGGATGAAACTCAAATATCGGTTGATATGTTAAATCCGAGACAGCCGCCGGAGTATGGAATGCAACCCGTCCGATACAGCGAAGCCATCGAAACCACGCAACCCGATGAAGACAAGCTGACCCGCGAGATCGTGGCGCGCATGGCCGCCAAGCAGGCAGCCGACGCCGAACGCCATCGCCACGCCCATCGCGATGCCCATGCCAAAAGCCATGCGGTCATCAAGGGTCGGCTGACCATCCTTGCCGATCTGCCGCCCGAACTGGCGCAGGGCATCTTTGCCCAGCCGCGCACGCATGAGATCGTCTCGCGCATCTCATCCGCCGCCAGCGATATCCACAGCGATGCCATCCCGCAGCCGCATGGCTTTGCCACCAAGATCATCGGGGTTCAGGGTGAACGGCTGACCCCCGAACTGGGCGGCAGCAATCAGGATGTCCTGATGGTGAATTTCCCGACGCTCGCCTTCGGGACCATTGCGAAATACGATCAATTGCTGGGTCTGCTGGAATCGAAATCCGCCGCGCCTGACGTGGTGCAACAGCTTGCCGCGGCGGCCGCGCGCGGCGTCAAGGGCGCGGTCGAGGCCTTGGGCGGACGGGCCAATGCGACGCTGGACGGTCTGGCCCGCGATCAGGGCCACCCGCTGGGCGAGACGTTTCACACGCAGGCGGCGCTGCGCTATGGCGATTATCTGGCCAAGCTGTCGATTGCCCCCACGGGCGAGGTGGCCGAACTGACCGGCCAGCAGGTCAAGGGCGGCTATTCGGCGATGCGCGATGCGATCACCGACTGGTTCAGCACGCGCGGCGCAACCTATGAACTGCGCGCGCAGCTTTGCACCGATCCAAAGGCGATGCCTGTCGAGGATGCCGCGATCCTGTGGGATCCCGAAATCTCGCCGCATCGTGTCATCGCTACGCTGCACTTCGATCCGCAGGACAGCTATTCGCCGCCGCGGCAGGTGCAGGGCGATGACCACCTTGCCTTCAACCCGTGGAACGGCGTGGCGGCGCATCGGCCCCTGGGGGGCATCATGCGCATCCGCAAGGCCGCCTACGAATCCTCATCGGCGCTGCGACACCGGCTGAACGCGCTTGAGCGGCGCGAGCCGGACTCGCTGGCTGAAATCGCCGACTGACCGACCCCAAGAAAAGGACTGACGCCATGGTCGATACCACAGACCCCCGTCTTGAGCATGAAACCCGGCTGGCCGAATTCCGGCGCGTTGCCGCGGAAATCGCCGCTGACGCACCGACGCTGGCGAAAGACGCCATCAACAAGCTGATCCGGCAGCATGAGCCTGATCTGAAGGGCAGCTCGAAATCCGCAGGCCGCGCGGGCCGCCAGTCGGGCAATGTCTCGGAGCTGACGGTGATCGCCGATCTGAAGCCGGGTGCGGCCGAACGGATGCGGCGCATCTTCGATCTGACGGGCGGCAGCTTCGACGGCGCGCAGAAGGTCTCGACGCTGCATGACATGCGCTTCGTGTTTCTGGAAAACAACACCAAGATCCTGTTTGCCACCGCCTATGACGGCGACTGGGACACCTATATCAACGATTTCGCGACCAAGATCCCGGATCTGATGGATCTGCTGTTTGCCAATGTCGAAGGCTGGCCCGGCATCGCCTCGCCCGATGTCAAGGATTTCATCGCCAGCCACCAGATCGACGCCGCCGCGTGGTTTGTCGCCAATCCGCAGGTGACAGTGGTCGATGTGCGCCGCCTGCAGCGCATGTCGCATGCGCTGGACGCGTTTCTGGATACCATGGCCGAGAATGCCGAGGCCGACCCCGCCACCCGCGCGGCGCTGACCAAGCTGTCGGCCGCGATCTCGAAACCGCATGGGGTGGATTACTGATGTCCCTGCTTGAAAAGATTCGCGACCGCTTTCGGCCAGATCGCGTGACGCTGCAACTGGACGACATTCAGGCGCTGATCCTGCGGTCCCGGCCCGAGCCCTATGTCGGCATCCACGCCATGCTGCATGTCGATGAGGCCGAGGGCGGGCGCGCCCTGCTTGGCCGTCTGGCCCAGCACATCCCCTCGGCCGGGACATGGACCGAGGATCTGGAGGCATGGACCGGCGTTGCCATCAGCCATGCCGGGCTGAAGGCGCTGGGGGTGCCCGAGGCCTCGTTGAAAACCTTTCCGCTGGCGTTCCAGCAGGGCATGGCCAAACGCGCCGAGCAATTGCGCGACTTCGGCGAAAACGCCCCTCAGGACTGGGAGGACGCCTATCGCGACGATCACTGCCACATCGCGCTGACCATCTATGCCGTCGACAAGGACCGGCTGGATATCGCGGTCGAAAAGGCCATGGGCGAATATCGCGCCTCGAGCGGCGTGACATTGGTCGGCACGCATGAATTCGGCGCCGATGCCGAAGCCAAGAACCCGTTCGGCTTTCGCGATTCGATCTCGCAGCCGACGGTGGCGGGCGCGGGGGTCGAGCCGCAGCCGGGACAGGAACGCGCCATTGCGCCGGGCGAGTTCATCCTTGGCGAAAACAGTGAGACCGGCGCGCCGCTGTCGATCCCGCAGCCCGAGGCACTTGGCCGCAATGGCAGTTTCGTGGTGCTGCGGAAATATGACAGCCGGGTCGGCGCGTTCAATGATTTCCTTCGCGCCCATGCCGAGGGCGAGGAAGCGCAGCATAAGCTGGCCGCCAAGATGTTCGGACGCTGGCGCTCGGGTGCGCCGCTGCCGCTGTCGCCCGACCATGACGACGAGGCGCTGGGGGCAGATCCGCAGCGCAGCAACGATTTCTCGTTCAAGGATGACGCGGCGGGGCTTGTCTGTCCCCACGCCAGCCATATGCGGCGCATGAACCCGCGCGACAGCCAACTGACCATCCTGACCGATGTGAACATTCACCGCATCATCCGTCGGTCATCGACCTTCGGTCCGAAATGGACGCCGGATGTGACCGCCAGGGACGATGGCGATGATCAGCGCGGCATCTTCTTCATCTTCATCAGCGCGCGCGCCTATGACACGATCGAGTTTCTGCAGCAGGAATGGGTCAATCGCGGCAATTTCATCGATCTGGCCGAGGAGCGCGACCCGATCGTCGGCCTGCACGACAAGCCGGGCAGTTTCACCATCCCGAAAGACCCCGCCCGCCAACGCGTGAACGGCGTGACCACCTTCAACCGCCTGCGCGGCGGCGAATACCTGTTCATGCCCTCTCTGACCGGATTGCAGTGGATCGCTGCAGGGCGCTGGTGATTGGTGGGGCGTGGCTGTGTGCCGGTGGATGGGGCTTTTATCGAGCGCTGACGTCAAAGCGCTCGATTGCTGCCTCGGTCAGTTCCTGAAAACCAGTCCCGGTCCGCCAATGCTCGGCGGCCACAAACAATAGGCGCCTGTGATATGTAATATTCGGTCCGTTAAAGACGCGGTACGGGTTACCATGTCGGTAACTGATGGCTGCGCCGAATGTTTCAGTATTGCTCTGGTGCATCTTTCGAAGCAGCGCAACGTCCATGCCTTGATCGCGCAGGTATTTCAACGCGGTGTCCAGCTTAGCCGAATCTTGCTCAGGCGTTATTTAATCCCAAAAAATGCCTTATCCGAGGCTGCGAGCCGGCAATGACGGGAGGCAATGCCACCAAGCGGATAGACTGAATTCGCATGTGCTCTGGTTGTTGCATAGTGTGTGCATATGAGATCCTTGAACGTGATGACTGCATCATCTCTGGCGAGATCTTGATGAAAAAAACGTAGGATCTGTTGCTTGTGGTGCGGCCATAGTCGTAACCTGTAAAGGCCTGAGGTCGGATATGCTGTGCAAGGCTAGAGATGTATATGGCGGAGGGGATGGGTCTGACGTCCAACCTTCTCCACCTTAAGGTATTGATTTCATTATACAAGATCCCAACAACTCTCGCTTCAGATCACGAACACCGGCGCGAACCCACCCCCTAGCGTCCTGAAATTTGTGGTCTGGCCTTGATAAAGGCGCGCGGCCACCAGAAGCACCTGCCCATCATAGGTATACAGTCGCACGTCCATTTTGCGCCTCTGGGGTGTCTCGTCGATCTTGATCATGCGCTCGCTGGGGCGGACCAGCGTCTGGGCAACGTATCCGCCTCCCGCGATCTCCGCCCAGACTCCTTTCGTCAGCTTGTCGCCACGATATACCGCCTTGCCACCATGTCCTCCTGTCGGCTTGAAGAACAGGTCCTTGCGGGATTTCCAAAGTGCATCAGCGTTGTCGGGATTGACCAGAACGGTGCGTGGAACGGCAGCAAGCCCGGCCCGAATCCCCGGGTCGACTCCCCATGCCTCAAGTGTCGCGGAATTCGAAAGAAGCGAAAGGTTGCGCTTGTCGGCAAGGAGCGCGTGGTTGTGCGGATTCGGCGTTACGACAACCGCGCCATCACGGTAGGATTCCTGCAATGCCTTGTGCTCGGGCTGATCAAAGGCGAAATCGGTGACCCGGTTGTAAACGAGATCGATCGTCTTTCCGTCGACGCTGAGCTGACCATCGTCGTAGCTAAGGTGACCGGCGTCGGCGATGACCGCGTCTACCCCTCGTGCCGCCAAAACTTGCCGCGCGAGCACGAATTCGGGATAAAGATACTGTTCCGGCGGATTGTCGTCGACGATGGCGATGCGTTCTGGCGCGCCCGTTCCACGCTGCCGAATCCATTCGTTCTGGAACATGCGGAACGCCGCGTCCTCAAAGGATAGCAGCGTCGGGGGGATGTCCATTTCGGCACAACACGCGCGCTGCGCCCTTGCAAGAAAGGCATTGAGAAATGCCCCGCCGGCGTTGGTATTGATCTCGATCAGCCGGGGGCCGTCTTCGCCAAGATGAAAGTCGTAGCCCATCAATGCCCCGATCGGACCGTGATCCGCCCGCGCGATTTCCGGCGCCCAGGAAAGGACCGCGGCTTTGTATGCCGCGAGTTGGGCGGTGGTCTCCACAGCCGCTGCGATGGCGCGCATCTCATCCACGGTGGTGGCCGAAAGGAACACCGGTACGTGCGAGAACAGATGGGCCTTGGGGCGGATGAACGTCTCGAAGAATGCCGGCTCACCGGCCTCGCGCTCCATCGCTTCGCGCAGCGATGGAAGGTCCAGTGTAACGCAGAAGCAGTTCTTGTTGAGTCGGTCCGTGCGGTCCTGAACCCGCTTCGATGAACTGGAGCCGGGATTGTTCATCGAGGGAAAACCCGAGGCGGCGCCAAGATCGAGCGCGCTTCAAATGCCAAGTAAGCCATGAATAATCCCACGAACATCCCTCCCAAAGGTTTCGCCATCAGGTCGATCCAAACATGCCGCTTCTGTTCGGCGGCATCAACTGTGACCGGTGGGCCTCGGGAAATTGCACTGCCGGTCGCAGGGGCAGCTCCATCCCGAAGGTGCCATCAGTGTGGTTGCGACACATTCTCCTGGTAGGTCCGCTCGCGCTCTGGCCAGGTGCTCTTGATATAGGCGAGGACAGCCCGGATCTCGGCGTCGCTGAGAAGATCGGCAAACCCCGGCATGTCGCTCTCATAGCCGCCCCCGACGATGGCGGCCGTGCCTTCCCTGACGATGCGGAACAGGATGTCATCGGGATGGTGCCACGTGTGGCCGCCGGCATCGTGCGGTGGCGCCGGGAGACGCCCGGACGGAAGGGGCGTCTTCCAGTCCGGCTGCCCCTCGAGCTGCGCACCGTGGCAGGACGCACATTGGTCCGCATAGATCTGCCGGCCCTGTTCGATGACTTCTGCAGATGACGCGGCGTTGGATGCGGTCTGGGCATAGTGCCTGCCAGCGAAGACCGCCATGACCAGGCCTCCGACGAGCAACCCGGGCCACAAGATATTACGGAGTTCTTTTCGCATGAGTTGCATGATTGGTGGCGAGGAATTTCTATTGGCTATATGCCGAGGATGAATTTCTGCCAGAGGCGCGACGCCGGAGGCAATGGACATTCCCGTGACCAGCGCCTATCTTTCCGGCATGTTCTCGCGCCTCGTCACCATGCTTGCCGTACTCGCGATCGCCGTCATGACGACGGTGACCTCCGCGCATGCGGCGCGCTTGAGCGCAGAGCCGGATCACTCGGTGCATGTCGGCGAGATGATGCAGGTTGCGGCCGGCAGCGACCGTTCCTGTGACGGCGAACAGCACTGCGGATCGATGGATGCTGGAAGCTGTGAGTTGCTTTGTTCAGGTCTTTTGGTCTTTCTGACATTTCCGAGGGAAGACTCGCCCAGCGTTTACGCGCCTGCCAGCCATGACCTGCCCACCGGTGCAGTGCTTGCCGGTCGGGCACCTGGACTGAACGAACGACCTCCCAAGCACCGTCTCCTCTGATCGCGCGTCCGGGCCGAGGCCCGCGGCGTCTTGTCGGTTTTGATGAACGGGACGAGCTGTCCCGAGGAGACGACCATGAATACCCTTTCACGACGCGGCTTTCTTGCCGCTGGCGCCGCCATGCTGGCCTATGCGCATCTGCCCCGGATCGCGGCAGCGCAGGGCGCCGCCCCGCTGTCGCTGCACGCCGCCACCCGGACGCTCGACATCGACGGTCGCGCCGCCACCGTCTGGGGTCTTGCCGGGCCAGCCGGACAGGGGCTGACACTCGATCCCGGCGCGCGGTTCCGGGTGGATCTGCGCAACGATCTCGATACTGACACGCTGATCCACTGGCACGGCCAGATCCCGCCCAACGCACAGGATGGCGTGCCCGACATGCCTTTGCCGATGCTCGCCCCCGGCGAGACTCGCGCCTATGACTTCGCGCCGCTGCCCGGCACCTACTGGATGCACGCGCATGTGCCGCTGCACGAGATGCGCCTTCTGGCCGCGCCGCTGATCGTGCGCAGCGCCGAGGATGTCGCCGCCGACCGGCAGGAGGTGGTGCTGTTCCTGCATGATTTCTCGTTCAAGGCACCCGAGGAGGTGATGGCCGAGATCCTTGGCGGCCACGGGACCGCCGGCGGTCATGGAGGCGGCCACGGCGCGGTCATGGGCGGCATGGCGGCCATGGACCACGGCGCGATGGGGAACATGCCGATGGGTGGCATGGATCACGGCGCCATGGGTGGCATGACGGGAATGGGCGCCATGGACGGCATGGCGATGGACCTCAACGACTACGACTGGGACGCCTATCTCGCCAACGACCGCACGCTTTCGGATCCCGAGGTGGTGCAGGTCGAGCGCGGCGGGCGCATCCGGCTGCGGGTGATCAACGCCGCCGCGGCAACGGTGTTCTGGATCGAGACTGGCGAAGCGCAGGCCCGGCTCGTCGCGGTCGATGGCCATGCCGTTCAGCCCGTCCCCGGCACGCGGTTCGGCTTGGCCATGGGCCAACGGCTCGACCTCGAGATCGACCTGCCGCAGGAGGGCGGCGCCTGGCCGATCCTCGCGCTGCGGGAAGGCGCGCGAGAGCGGACCGGGCTGATCCTTACCACGCAGGGCGCCGAAATACGGCGCATCGACACCATGGCGGAGGCCGAAGCGCCTGCCTTCGACAGCGACCTTGCGCAGGAGACGCGTCTGATCGCCGCGGGCGCTTTGCCGGATCGGCCGGTGGACCGCAGCCACATGGTGATGCTGGGCGGCTCGATGCAGCCCTATGTGTGGACGATCAACGGGGCCGTCTGGGGCCAGCATCGCCCGCTTGCCGCACAGAGCGGCGAGCGGGTCGTGCTGTCCTTCCACAACATGTCGATGATGGGCCACCCGATGCATCTGCACGGACATGTGTTCCAAGTCGTCGGGTTGAACGGGCGTGCGGTCCGAGGCGCGCTGCGCGACACGGTATACGTGCCGCCGATGTCGATGGTCGATATCGCGCTCGACGCCGGCGAGGTCGCGCGCTGGATGCTGCATTGCCACCACATGCCGCATCTCGAGACCGGCATGATGACCGAATTCGCAGTCAACGCATGATCGGGCAAACCGCCAAGGAGGCGTGAGAAATGGCCAGCAAGACAGATCACCATCACCACAACCACGGCCATGTGCACGATCACGCGCATGACCACGCCGCCGTCGCGCGGGACGACACGCACAAGGTCAAGGACCCTGTCTGCGGCATGATGGTCGACCCGCACACGACCGAGCACAAGGCCGAGCATGCCGGCCGGCCGTATTACTTCTGCTCCGCCGGCTGCCGGGCCAAGTTCCTGGCAGAGCCGGAACGTTACCTCGATCCGGCGACCGCGGCGGCCACGGCAGAGCCGGTGCCCGAGGGGACGATCTATACCTGCCCGATGCACCCGGAGATCCGGCAGGTCGGCCCCGGCTCCTGCCCGATCTGCGGCATGGCGCTGGAGCCGGTGCTGGTCAGTCTCGAGGCCGGACCCAACGAGGAACTGATCGACATGACACGTCGGTTCTGGATCGGACTGGCGCTGACGATACCAGTGGTCGTCCTCGAAATGGGCGGCCATTTTCTTGGCTTGAGCCATTATGTCGGCCAGCTGACCTCGAACTGGCTGCAACTGATCCTCGCAACGCCGGTCGTTCTCTGGGCCGGCTGGCCATTCTTTCAGCGCGGCTGGCAGTCGCTGGTCAACCGCAGCCTCAACATGTTCACCCTGATCGCCATGGGCACCGGGACCGCCTGGATCTACAGCGTCGTCGCCACAGTTGCGCCCGGTATCTTTCCCGATGCGTTTCGCCAGCATGACGGTTCCGTCGCGGTCTATTTCGAGGCGGCGGCGGTCATCACCGTGCTGGTGCTGCTCGGGCAGGTGTTGGAACTGCGGGCGCGAGAGAGCACCAGCGGCGCCATCCGCGCGCTGCTCGACCTCGCCCCCAAGACCGCCCGGATCATTCGCGACGATGGCATGGAGGAGGAGGTTCCGCTCGACAGCGTGCATGTCGGCGACCGCCTGCGTGTGCGTCCCGGCGAGAAGGTGCCGGTCGATGGCGAAGTGCTGGAAGGCCGCAGCGCCGTCGATGAATCGATGGTGACGGGTGAATCGATGCCTGTGACCAAGGAGGCCGGTGCATCGGCCATCGGCGGCACCATGAACCAGTCCGGCGCGCTGGTGATCGAGGCGCGGAAAGTTGGCCGCGACACCATGTTGTCGCAGATCGTCCAGCTTGTCGCCGAGGCGCAGCGGAGCCGCGCGCCGATCCAGCGCCTCGCCGACCAAGTGTCGGGCTGGTTCGTGCCGGCGGTGATCGTGATCGCGATCCTTGCCTTCATCGCCTGGTCGATCTGGGGCCCGGAGCCGCGTTTCTTCTTCGGTCTGATCGCTGCCGTGTCGGTGCTGATCATCGCCTGTCCCTGCGCGTTGGGGTTGGCGACGCCGATGTCGATCATGGTCGGCGTCGGCCGTGGCGCGCAGGCGGGCGTGCTGATCAAGAACGCCGAGGCGCTGGAGAATATGGAGAAGGTCAACACCATCATCGTCGACAAGACCGGCACTCTGACCGAGGGCCGGCCCGCTGTGACCGCCATCGTTCCGGCTGCTGGCTTCAGCGAGGACGAGGCGCTGCGGCTTGCCGCCAGTGTGGAGCGGGCCAGCGAGCATCCGCTGGCGCTGGCCATCGTCCGCGCCGCCGAGGAGCGCGGGATCGCGACGGCGCCGGTTGCGGATTTCGACTCGCCGACCGGGAAGGGCGCGCTCGGGGTGGTCGAAGGCAAGCGCATTCCGCTTGGCAATGCGAAGTTCCTCGCCGAGCAAGGCGTCGATGTCGCTCCGCTCGCCGATGAGGCCGACCGGCTGCGCGAGGACGGGGCGACCGCGATCTTCATGGGGGTGGATGGCCGCGTCGCCGCGATCTTCGCCATTGCCGATCCGGTCAAGCCATCGACGCCGGAGGCGCTGGCCGCGCTCAAGGAACAAGGCATCCGCGTGGTCATGCTCACCGGCGACAACTGGACCACAGCGAAGGCCGTCGCGCGCCATCTCGGCATCGACGAGGTCGAGGCCGAGGTTCTGCCCGATCAGAAAAGCGCGGTGGTGCAGCGGCACAAGGCGGCGGGCGAAGTTGTGGCGATGGCGGGCGATGGGGTGAACGACGCGCCGGCGCTGGCGGCCGCCGATGTCGGCATCGCCATGGGCACAGGCACCGATGTGGCGATGGAAAGCGCCGGTGTCACGCTGCTGAAGGGCGATCTGAACGGCATCGTCCGCGCCCGCCGGCTGTCGCAGGCGGTGATGGGCAACATCCGCCAGAACCTGTTCTTCGCTTTCATCTACAACGCGCTCGGCGTGCCGGTCGCAGCCGGAGTCCTCTATCCGTTCTTCGGCATCCTGCTGTCGCCGATCATTGCGGCCGCCGCCATGGCGCTCTCATCGGTCAGCGTCATCACCAATGCCGCTCGGCTGCGGAGGGTGAAGCTATGACGATGCCGGTGCCAAGGCCCTCGGTTTGCCCATCACTCCCTTGTGAGCCGGATGCGGACCGTGACGGCGAGACAATGAATCCATGGAAAAAGGTGTGACTATGAGAAACGACAGCAACATCAGCCGGCGCGCCATCCTGGCCGCTGCCGGCGCGCTGCCCCTGCTGATGTCCACGGCCGGCTGGGGACATGCCGAAACGCTGCCGCTGGTGAGCGTTACCAAGGATCCGTCCTGCGGCTGCTGCGATGGCTGGATCGCGCACATCGAGGATGCGGGATTCCCGGTGCGGGTGGTGGAATCCACCGACATGGACAGCTTCAAGCAGCGCCTCGGCGTGCCGGCCGAACTGGCATCGTGCCACACTGCCGAGGTGGACGGCTATGTGATCGAGGGTCATGTGCCTGCCGCAGCGATCCGCCGCCTGCTGGCCGAGCGGCCTGACGTGACGGGGCTGGCCGTTCCCGGCATGCCTGCCGGCTCGCCCGGCATGGATTTCCCGGGCGTCGATCCCGAGCCGTATGAAGCGTTCCTGTTCGGCCCGACCACCCGGAGCTTCGGGCGCTTCCTCGGTTCGCGGGAAATCTGAAAGGCGCCGCCGACATGAACGCCAGGCTCGCGGATGATCTCAAACAGCACCTCGCTGTGGCGGCCTGCCTCCGTCCGCGGGGCTGGCGCCCCACGTCGGGTGGCGCGCGACATGAACGCGACATCGCGCAGGGCCGGCGTGCCGCCGGCAAGGAAGGTGGCGCATGACCAAACGGGCCGGGGTCAAATTTCGGGCGAGTTGCGGCCGACTGCGCCGGTTTGCGATCTGCATCCTGCTGCTTGCCATCGGCGCACTGGTTCTGCAGGTCCCAGTCCATGCGAGCCCGACTGGACACGCCATCCACCAGCAACAGGCCGCTGCCCAGGCAAGCCACTGCACCCAGCATCACGCGTCGGACGACCATGGCGCCAATCAATCGCCAAGCTGCGTGAACACGGACGGTAGCCCAAACCTTGCGGATTGCTGTCAGACCTGCCTGACCGCCGCAGTTCCCGTCGCGCCGCCGGAGTTCGGCCCGCCGACGAGCGGTGAGGCTTTCACGGTTGTGCGCCCTGATCCGCACGACCGTTTCCCCGAAGGCATCCTGAGGCCACCACGTCCTATCGCTGCGTGATGCGCAGGGGATGGCCGCGAGAACGAATGTTGTCTCCGGCCGCTCCTGTGCAAACCCGAAAGACCAGCGAACAGAACGGAGAACCGCGACCCGAAACCCCGGGTCAGCGCTCTGGATCCAAAGGATGAAATCAATGAACCGAACCGCAATCGCCCTTTCCCTCGGCGTCCTGGCAGGCCTGCCTGGCGCTGCCCTCGCTCAGGCCGGGCATGACGCCCATCACCCGGGAACCCCGCCCGCGCAAGTGCAGCAGGCTCCCGTGCCGACGCCTCCCTCAGGCCAGATGGCTGGTATGCAAGGGATGATGCCAGAGCAGTGCCAAGCCATGATGCAGGCGATGGCCCCGGAATGCATGAGCGCGATGCACCAGATGATGCAGGGCGGAATGATGCAGGGGATGATGGGCGCGCCGAACGAGGGTGCCGCCCCGGCCAACGAAAGCCTTCCGGAGTTCACCCGGGCCTACGTCGAAGCGATGAATGAAATGCACGGGCCGATGATGGACGGCGTCATGGCGGATGATCCGGATGTCGCCTTCGTCCGGGGCATGATCCCCCATCATCAGGGCGCGATCGACATGGCCCGGATCGTCCAGCAATACGGAAACGACCCGCAGACCAGGGCATGGGCGGACCAGATCATCGCGGCGCAGGAAGCCGAGATCGCCGAGATGCAGGCATGGCTGGAGGCGAAGGCCGGCGACGCGCCGTCGCCCTTTGCTCAGACCGGCGGAACGGTCTACTCCGCCAACGAGGGCGGCAATTCCATCAGCGCCTTCGATCTCGGCACGGGGGCGGTCGACACGGTTACGATCCCGGTCGCGCCTCACAACGTCGATCTGACGCCGGATGGCAAGCTTCTGCTGGCGGTCGGAGATCCTGCCGCCGAGGGGGATCACGGCTCGGACGGCCATGGGCATGGCGCGGAGGGCGCGGCCGAGGGTTTGCTGGTCATTCTCGATCCGCGGAACCTCTCGGCGCCCACGGCGACCGTGACGGTAGGCTCGCATCCGGCCCATGTGGTCGCTGACCGGCAGGGGCGCGCATTTGTCTCGCTGGCCGGCGGCGACGAGATCGCCGTGGTCGACCTCGCAAAGGGAGAGGTCATCGGGCGCATCGCGACGGGGGATTATCCGCACGGCCTTCGCCTCAGCCCCGATGAGAGCCAACTCTATGTGGCTAATGTCGAGGATGGCTCGGTTTCCGTCATCGACACGCAGGATCTGACGGAAGTTGCGCGCATTCCGGTGGGCGCAGCGCCCGTTCAGGTCGGGTTTACCCCGTCTGGCGATCAGGTCTACGTCTCTCTCCGGGACGAGAACCGGATGGCCGTCATCGACACCGCCTCCCGCGAGGTGATGAACAGGATCGACGTCGGGCCGAACCCGATCCAGATGGTTGCGACCCCCGATGGAGCCTACGTCTATGTGGCAAACCAGGGCACCGACGCGGAGCCTAACAACACCGTGTCCGTGATCGACACCGCGACCGGTCAGGTCGTGAAGACCCTCGCCACCGGCGGCGGCGCCCATGGGGTCTCGGTATCGACCGACGGGGCATTCGTGTTCGTGACCAACATCGCCGACGATACCGTGTCGATCATCGAAGTGGGGAGCCAGCACGTCGTCAAGACCCTACCGGTTGGTGATCGCCCGAACGGCATCGTCTACGGCGGATCGAGCCGGTAGGTAGTGAATGGCGCCGGAGGCAGTTCCGGCGCCGCTCTTATTCGTGGCACAGAAACATTTACACGATTCTGGAGATATGGAAAAAATGGGCACCATAGCGGCCTTGGCCGCGCTCGCGCAGGAGACCCGTCTCGATATCTTTCGGATGCTGGTGCAGGCCGGGAGCGAAGGGCGCGCTGTCGGGCATATCGGCGAGAGGCTCGGCCTGCACTCGACCACCCTCTCGTTTCATCTGAGCCAACTGAAGCATGCCGGCCTGGTGACGTTCCGCCGCGAGGGGCGATCCTTTGATCTACACCGCCAACTGTGCGGCGATGAACGGGCTGATGGCCTATCTCACAGAGAACTGCTGCGGCGGCGATACCAGCGACTGCGCGGTCGGCACAGCGGTCTGCGACCCGGGCGACCGGTGTCGGGAAAGCGTAGATTTCAAGTAGAAAACCGTCCGGCATCACAATTCCAAAGCGCCGAAAACAGCCCTGACAGGGGGGCAGAATTGTTCCCATTGCCTGACACGACATGCCGGGCCACTGTGTTATCTCCAACCTGCAGCGAATCCCCTTCCGCTTTCTGAAACGTGAATAGGTGAACCGGGCCGGGCGTATTGCTCCGGTCGAGGCATTCGGCGGTTGCCTCGATGGTGTTGCCCGGCCCGGCATGCACACGGCAGTCCATATCTACAGATCAGAAATCCGTCTCGACATAGACCCCCGCGCAGTCGTAGGCGACGGCGGCGGCGGTCGCGCCGGTGTTGAGGAAGAGGCGCGGTGACAGGAACTGCGTGGCCGCTGGCAGGTCGGCGGTGACCTCCTGCTCGAACACCGCGCCGGAAACCTCGTCGACCACCCGCGCCCAGACCGAGCTGCCATTGGGCGGTGCCGCGATGAACAGCGTCAGCACGCCCCCCGTTGCGACGGCGAAACTCGCGCCCACGTCGGTCAGCGTCGGCGCGCCCGTGCCGTCGTTGGCCACGAGTTGCCAGCGTGTGTGGGTGCCGCGCTGGAAGCCGATACCGATGCAGTTGATGGCGGCGGCCAGAGTCAGGGTGGTGGCCAACGCAGCGGTAGAGCCGTAGAGGCCGAAGAAGCCCATGCCGGTCGCCTGCAGCGTCGTCAGCGAAATCCGCGTGACGAAAGTCCAGCCGCCCAGCCCCGCCGCATTGCCGCGCCAGCAGGCCCAGCCTGCTGATCGCTGGTCGGCGGCCGAATCCACCACCGCCGCCGAAGTCAGGCGCCAGCGGCGCATCGAGGCGGCGAGGTTCGTGGCGGCCAGCGTCGGGTGCGAGACGGTGCCGACGGACGTGATGGGCAGGCCCTCGCTGTTGATCGTGGTGCCGGTCGAGGGTGACCAGTTGGCGATCCGGTTCACCCCGAAATGCGGCTGCAGGGGAAAGTCCCGTCCCGAGGGTCGCATGACGTCGATCCAAGGTGCCCCGGCGCGGTTGCGGGCATAGACGGCGGCCTTGCCCACGGGCGGCGGGGATGGCGCAGCGGCCAGCCCCGGCAACACCGCGGGCTGCGGCAGTTCCACCTGGCCGCTGGATCGGTCGATCCGGATCGCATCGAAGAAGGCGGAGCCGTCCGGGCTGACCTTGAAGCTGAAGTCGTCGTTGCCGAGCAACCCGATCAGCGCGCGCGCCGAGAAGCCGGTCTTGAAGGCGAAGGCCGCGTCATTCCCGGTGGCGGCCTTGTTGACTGTCACCTCGATGCCCGCGCCTGCGTTGTTCAACAGCACGGCCGGTGTGTTCACCGACACCCGGTTGAAGCTGTCCGCCGTTGCCCCGCCGAGGCCCAGAAGCTGCGCGGTCAGGTTCGCCTGCGGCATGCCGACCTGCGTCACGGCATTGGCGAAGGTGACGGTCGGCGTGTTGACGACCGTCGTGCCGTTCGCGCCAGAGGTCGCGGGGCCGATGTTGACGACCGTGTTCGATCCCGATGCGCCGCCGGTGCCGAGGTTCACGGTCTTGGTGATACCGGTGGTCGTTGCGCCGGTGCCCATGCCGTAGGTGGCGGTGCCCGCCGCCGTGCCGATGGTCGCGGTCGCGGCCGAGACCGTGACGGTGCCAGAGGCGGTCAGCGTGCCAGAGAAGGTCTTGTTGCCGGTGAAGGTCTGCGTGCCCGCGAGGATTGCCAGTTCCGACGAGGTGTTCGGCAGCGTGTAGCTGCGGGTCGTGCCGGTGCTGATACCGGAGAGCGAGAAGACCGCCTTCTTGGTGGGATCGGAATCGTTGATCAGGCTGAAGACCGCATCCGAGATGTCGCTCGGTTCGCCCACGACCTCCCAGGCGGCACCGGTCCAGACGAGCAGCAGGCCCTCGTCCTCGACCCACGCGCGCCATCCGGTGCGCGGTGGAAGGCGCAGCCAGGCGCCGTCGGTCGAGAGGGCGATGTTCAGATCCCAGCCCGCCCAGTCGCCGTTGGCACCCGAAGCAACGATGTAGCGGTCGCCATCGGCGGGGCTTCCCGGCGGAACGGTCAGATCCCGATCGAGGACCGAGAGCTGGACGAGTCCGTCGAGGATCCGCAGCGCCTCGTTATGGGTGACATGCTTCTGGGCCTGCGCCGCGAGGATATAGGGCAGCAGCAGATGGGTCGTTGCGTCGGACATGGGATGGCCTTCAGAAGGTCAGCGTGACGGTTTTCGGCGCGCCCCGCCCCGCGAGGGCGGAGAGCTGATAGATGCGAATGTCGAGGGTGTCGCCGGGGCCCAGCATTGCGCCCCAGTCGGCGGTCTGGGCGGCGGCGGTGTAGATCGCGCTGGTGGTGGCGGTGCTCAGCACCCGCTTTACGGTGGCGCCGTCGAGAATCTCGACCTCGTAGACTTCGAGCTCTTCGGCCAGCGGCACCTCGAGCCCGCCCCAGCTGTCGGCGGCGAGCGCGCGGGACCGGCGGGTCCAGCGGATGGTCAGATCGCCCGGCGAGCGCGGCCTGCGCCACGGCTGCTCGACATGGGCGACAGAGAATGGCCGCAGCCCCACGCCAACCGGCGTGAAGGCCTGCGCGATGTAGGTCTCGTCGCTGACCGGGCGGCTTGCGGGGCCGATGCGCCAGTTCCATGGGATGCCGAGATGGGCCTCGGCGATGGGCAGAGACGCGAGCGCGCTGTCCAGCACCACGACCCGTGCGCCTATGGGCGCCGGATTGCCCATCGCACCAGCTGTCCCCCTCTGGCCGCGCAGGAGTCGGGTGAGGCGATACCGGCCAGGAGCGATCAGTTCGGCCGCGCCAGCCTGCACAATCTCCCAGGTGCCGGGCGCGCTCTCGATGGCCAGCGCGTTCGCCCCGCCGAACAGCGTCAGGTCGGTGACACTTTCCAGCGTGCCGGTCAGCAGATCGACCACCAGCGCATTGCCGAGGTCGAAGCGCGACGTCGGCCCGGCGTAGAAGTCCGAGACCAGCGTGCCGATCCGGGCGCGGCTGTCAAACGTGGTCAGCAGGTCGAACCCGTCCGTCGAGGGGCTGCGGAACACCGCCAACTCGCCCGGCCAAGGCACGGCATGCGCCGCCGCGAATGGCCGATGCGCGGCCTGGTCCTCGGTGAGCTGCGGCAGGTCGAGGAGGACCGCCTCGGGCGCGCCGAACACCACGGCCTGCGACAGCGTCGAGGGTCGCGGCGCGCCGGGCGGGAGGTCGTAGGCCTCCCGGTCCTGGCGGACGGCCTCGATGCCGCGCGCGTCGGTGTCGGCAATCGAGATGAGCCGCAGCGGGATTGACCGGCCGTCATGGGCGAGCATAACCACATCGGCCGGGTCGAATGCCAGCCGAGAGGGCGGCAGCCGGAAAGCCGCGCTTTCACGGCCGGTCCACGCTTCCATCAGCGCGCGGCGGCAACGGCGCTCGGCCTCCTCCGGCGGCACCGCCATGGGGAAGCTCTCGGAGGCGATCCGGGTCGTGTCGACGGTGATCCGCCGGGCCTCGACCTGCGCGGCCTCGTAATCCTCGTCCGCGCGGGCGACCTGCCATTTCAGGGCCTGGGGCAACTCCGTCTCCTGGCCGCGCGTCAGTTCCAGCACGTCGCCCTCGCGCGCGGCGACCAGGTCGTCCGGCGTGACGCTCGCCACCGCCGCCCGCCCATGCATGACGAAGCGGATCACGCCTTCGGTCTCGACGGCGTCGAAGCCGAAGTGGCGCGCCAACGTGGTGATTGAAGCGCGCGGGCTCTCCAGCGCACCGATGGCATAGCCCTCGACCGCGCCCCAGAGGCCGGTGACGTCGACGCGATCTTCGGGAAGCCCCGCGCGCAGGCAGAGGTGCCGCACGAGCGCGGCGAGCGACACCGCCCCGAGGCGGCCGGTCAGCCAATGGCCGAGCCGCCAGTTCGGTCCGTCGGTCCAGACATCGGTCAGTTCGGGAAAGAACGGGTACGGCCGCGCGTCCCAGGTCCAGGCCGCGCATTCGGAGACATCGACCATCCGGTCGCCGTAGACCGAGGACAGCGGGTTGTTCGCAGCTTCGCCCCAGAAGAGATAGGTCGCCTCGAGATAGGCGCGCTGGATGGTGTCGTCGCGCCAGCCCCGCGAGAAATAGGGCGTGAAGCTCTCGGAGGATTTCGGGTCGAAGAAGACGTTGGGCTGGTTGGTGCCCCGGTCGATGGCCGGGCAGCCGAGTTCGGTGAAGCGGATCGGCTTCGATTGCGGCCCCCATGCGGTCGGCGTGCTGCTCTCCACCCCGCCCGGGCGGTCGTAATGCGGGTTCGACCACCAGGCGCGCAGATCCTTGTAACGGAAGACCCAAGGCTTGCCTGCTGCGCCGTCGGTGATGGGCGTGCGGATTTGCGCAGAGCGGTCGGCGGCCGAGGCGTAGAACCACTCAAACCCTTCGCCGCCGGCGATGTTCGCCTGCAGATAGGCCCGGTCGTAGATCGCGGGCCAACCCTCGGCGGCATCCGCATGGTCGAACCCGTCGCGCCAGTCGGAGAGCGGCATGTAGTTGTCGATGCCGACGAAGTCGATCTCGGGATCGGCCCAGAGCGGGTCGAGGTGGAAGAAGACGTCGCCGCTGGCATCATTCGGATGGTGCCCGAAATATTCCGACCAGTCGGCGGCGTAGCCGAGCTTGGTGCCTCCCCCGAGGATGGACCGGACATCGGTGGCCAGATCCCGATAGGCCTGCACCGCCGGATAGCTGCTGGCGCCCGAGCGGATGGTGGTCAGCCCCGGCATTTCGGAACCGATCAGGAAGGCATCGACGCCCCCGGCCGCTTTGCACAGATGCGCGTAGTGCAGGATCATCCGGCGCAACGACCATTCCCCGACCGGCCCGGTCCAGTTGATATTGGTGCCTGACACGCTGAAGTTCGCGGGTGTCGCCGTGCCGAACAGTGCCGACACCTGCGTGGCAGCGGGGGCGGTCTTGTCCACCGACCCTGCAAAACCCGCAGCCGGGGAACAGGTGATCCGCCCCCGCCAGGGGAATGTCGGCTGGCCCAAGGCCGCGGCATTGGCGCTGTAGGGATTGGGCTTCATGTTGCCGGGTGGGACGTCCAGCAGCAGGAAGGGATAGAAGGTGACGCGCAGGCCGCGTGCCTTCATCTCCCGGATCGCCTGTACCACAGCAAAATCGGCGGGCGTGCCGCCATAGACCGGGCGGTCCTGGTTGTCGCGGCTGACCAGGAAAGCATTGGCGCGACTGACGCCATTGACCGACCAGCTGGCGGGCGTGGTCGACTTGGCCGACACCTCGACGCCGGGGCGCAGCTTGCAGGTTCCCGCGCGCAGGTCATCGCCGAACCAGGCCACGACGAGGCTGACGCTCTCGACGGCCGGCGCCATGGCCTGCAGGCGGTCGAGTGCGACGACCATGTCGGCGGTGGCGGGCAGCGCGTTCAGGTTCTCGGAAACCGTCGCGCCGCCCGAGGTTTTGCGGATGGCTTGTGTGGCATAGGTGAACTCGCCCGAGGCCGGGATCATGGTGACGGCGCGGGTCAGTCCCTCGGCGGTGTCGGGATCGGCGAGCGGCCGGAACACCTCGAATGAAAGCTGCGGCAGGCGGTTGCCGTAGCTCGACAGCGGCAGTTCCTCGAAGACGACATAGGCCGTGCCGCGATAAGCGGGCGTGTTGGCCGCGCCCATCTTCGCCGCGATGAACGGATCGGCCGTCTGCGCCTCGTCGCCCGGATACCAGCGCCAGGTGACGCCGGAGAGGTCTATCGGCTTGCCGTCGGCCCAGATGCGCCCAATGCCGGTGATTGGTCCTTCACACAAAGCGACGGCGAAGGATGCATAGTACAGGTACTCGGTGGTCTTGACCTTGCCGCCTCCGCCCCCCTTGCCGCCACCCTGCGTGGTGGTCTTCGTCTCCTCGCGGAAATCGGTCGCCCAGATGATGTTGCCGCCGATGCGCATCCGGCCATAGAGGCGCGGGATCACGGCCCCCTCGGTGGAGGAGGTGATGCGCAAGCTGTCGAGCCGCGCCCCTTCGATCCGCTGTGTCGGTGCGAGCGAAGACACGATCCAGCTGTCGACGGCAGAGCCGATGGTGGAGCCGATGAACCCGCCGATCGTCGCACCACTGAAACCGAGGATTGCACCGCCGAAACCGCCGCCGATGGCGGCACCGGCGGCGCCGAGAATGAGGGTGGCCATGTCGGGGTCTCAGCGTTGCGGAAACAGGAAGGCGAAGGCGATGCGCCGCCGCCAGGCGTTGGTGAGCGGTTCCTCGATCACGCCGAGCCGCTCGTAGGCATGGAGGAAGCTGTCCGGCCCGGTCAGGATCCCGACATGCTTGGCGATGGCGCGGGGCCTCATGCGGAACAGGACCAGCGCGCCGGGACCGGCCTCGGCGGGCGACACCTCGATCATCATGCGCCGCGCGCCCTCGGCCAGCACCTCGCGCGGCCCCGTCTCGCCCCAGTCTCGGCTGTAGGGCGGGATCGGGAACGGCTCGGGGCCCACCACCTCGCGCCAGACGCCGCGCGCGAGGCCAAGGCAGTCGCAGCCGACGCCCCGAAGGCTGGCCTGATCGTGGTACGGCGTGCCGAGCCATGACCGCGCAATGGCAATGACGCGGGTGGGATCGGCGGAGTTCACAGCACGGACCCCTCGTGCCCGCCGTCCTTCGTGGCATAGCGCAGCACGGCATCCTGGCCGGGGATGTGCGGGAAGCCGCGGAAGTTGGCGGTATTGGCGAACTTCGCCCCGCAGGTCTCCATCCGCTTGTCGCAGCCCGCACGGATGATGAAGCCGTCCCCCTCGGCGATCGCGCGCACCGGCGCTTCGAGCAGGGTCAGCAATGCGATGCCGTCCGTCACGTCATGGCCCAGCACTTCGGTGCGCCGGCCAGCGTTTGCGCCAGAGGTCCATTCAATTGTGCCGAAGATGAACCAGCCGACCTCGAAGGCGCCAAGGCCGGAGGCAGTGAAGGCGCGGTCGCGCAGCAGATCGATGACGGCGCCGGTTCCCTTGAAGGCCGGATCCGCCAGATCGACGCCGCAGCGCGCATCGCCGAGCGCGGCATCGCAGGTCGCCTGGAAGGTTCGTCCGACCGTCTGCCCGAGGACATGGGCCAGCGAGCGGACCTCGGCCACGAAAGCGAGCCGCCCGCGCCTGATCTGGCCGATGGCCCCGCGCCGCATCAGAACACGCTGACCGGTGTCGGCCCAGTTCACCCGCCAGACCTCGACCGCAGCATTGTCCCAGCGGCCATCGAGGATGTCGGTCTCGGTGATCCGGTCCGAGGTCAGCACGCCTTCGGCGTCCTGCGCATCGACGGAAAGGTCCGAGCCGGAGCGAACCTCGGACGCCGTCAGCCCGCTCTCATGTTCGAAATCGGTGCCGTCGAAGTTCAGCGCGCGGTCGTGGTCAGTGAAGCCGAAGGTGACCCCATCGGCCCGGGCGATCCGCCAGCACCAGCCGAGCGTGGTCGTGCCCTCGTCGAGATGGGCCTGCAGGGCGGGCGAGAGGGACTTCACTTCCGCCCCCAGCCGCGAAGCAATGCCAGCGAGGCCAGCGCGGACGAGACCACACCACCGCCAGCGCCGGTCAGGGCATAGAGATTGAAGGGCCTCAGGTCGAAGGTGCCGGTCGTCAGATCGAAATCAGCCAGCCCGGCCATCGCCAGACCAGAGGCCGCCAGACAGGCAAGATAGATCAGCCCACGCGCGAGGTTCCAGTTCATGATCTTGCCTTTCCTTTGAAATGCGCCAACAGCCTCCGCCACCAGGACGGGGCGACAATGGTTTGCGTCGGCACCGGCACGCTTGCGGGGCGCAGCAGCGCCAGCGCGACGTCCTCGGTCAGGCGCCGGATCGGTCGCGAGAAATCGACGCGTCCGCTGCGATCCACCGACCAGACGGGAATGGTGCCGGCGGGATAGCGGCCCGTGGCGAAGAGGTCCCGCTCGTCTTCACGGCGTTCGTGGATCGCGACGGGCTTGAGCCAGCCCATGAAGGCTGCCGCCGCGGCAGCCCGGTCGCCTGCATTCAGGTGCCGGGTGAGCGCCGCCTTGGCGATGCCGCCGGTGTTGTAGTGAAACGAAACCAGCGCATCGAACTCGTGCGGCTTGAGCGGCACCTTCACGGCGCGCAGGACGGCGTCCTCGTAACGCGCGAGGTCGGCGCGGGAGACCCCAAAAGCCTCGCGGATCCCGGCATCGAGATCGGCGGGCACGCCGCGCGGCATCGTGGCTGGATCGGGTGCCCCTGCGGCAGCCGTGTGGCCGATACCGAAGGTCCAGACCTGTTTCACGTCCAAATAAGGTCCGGGCACGATGCCTTCGTGCCGGACGAGGGCCAGCAGCCCCCGGTCAGTCATGCGCATGGATGTCACCCCAGAAGCGAGAGGATCAGGATCAGCGCGGCGATGGCGATGCCGACGCCCAGGCGGTGGCGGAAGGCCTGGCAGGGATCGGCCGGGTCGCAGCGCAGGGAGCGCGCAAGGCGGAGAAGGTCATGCATCGCCATCGCCTTTCCCGGCCTGGCGCAGACGGGCGAGCAGCACCTCGATAAAAGCAGGACCGAAAACGCCAACCAGATAGGCGGCCGATCCGGCCGCGCCCCCGGCCGGGATCGCCTCGGGGGGCAGGCCGAGCCAGCGGGTGATGATCGTCATCGAGAGACTCCCCATCCCGGCTGCGATCAGACCGCCAAGCAGGATGTGGCGCAGCGCGTCGCGCAGGCGCATTTTTGTCGTCAGCGCGTTGGTCGCGCCCCCGAGCGCACCCCACGCGGCGAGGATCACCGCCGTGGAGGCGAGGAGTTCCTTCAGCGCCGCCGCCAGAAATCCGGTTTCATCGTTCATCGTCGGATCTCCAGAAGCGGAATGGAGGTGATCGAGCCCAGCCTCTCAAGGTCGAGCGTCACGTCGAGCACGTCGGTGTCGAAGCGGACCGGTACGTCGAATTCGAAGCCTGCGGTGACCGCGACGCCGGAACCCGGTGCGGTGTTGAAGGTGATGACGCCGGTCGTGGTATCGATGGACCAGCCGGACGCCTGGGGCGCGCCATTCAAGGCGATGGTGACCGAGCCCGCGACCGGCTTTGCGATGGTCCGCACCCATGTCTGGCTGCCCGAGGCGTAGCGCTTGACCAGCTGGAAGGTGGTCGTCGCGCCATCACCGGTGCCGATCGCCTGGTCGGTCGGCGATGGCGTGCCCGAAGGCAGGCAGGACTTGTGGTCGCCCCAATCCTTGAACCGGAAGCCATGCAGGCGGCCGTTCCTCGCCTCGAAGAAGGCGACCACCGCTGCCAGATCGTCGGACCGGCGGATGCCATAGGCCACATCGTAGCGGCGTCGCGAATTGGCCCAACTGGCGTTGCGTTCCTCGTCGCCCGAAGCCAGTTCGACGATTTGAGTGCGCCGCTCGGGCCCGCCACGCGCGCCCCGGCTGATGTTGTCCGGAAACCGGACCTCATGGAACGCCATCACATTCCCCTCCGTCCCAGCGAGACGGCCCGGGCGATGTCCGCCGCGACCTGCGTGCGGGACTGCCGGAAGCTCTCGGCGTCGCGCGCGATGATGGTGACGTTGATTCCGCCGCCCGCGCCGTAGCTCTGCGCCTCCCGGCGCGAGAGCACCCGTTCGCCGCGTTGCAGGATTGCTGGGACTTCGTCGTGCCGAAGGCCGACAGCGCCACCCGAATGCATCCGGGGCGCGGCGGCGAAGGCCATGGCCGGGACCATGCGCGAGGGGCCGGACGATCCGACGATGCCGCCCGCGTGCAGGATATTGGCGAAGATCCCGCCCGCACCGCCAAGCGCGCCCGAGAGCGCGTTGGCGATGGGGCCAAGGATGAAGCGCCGCGCGGCCAGTTTCGCCAGATCGGCGATCAGCCAGGTCACCAGATCGCGGACGTTCAGTTTGCCGGTCTTCACGAACTCTC